>NZ_OY782038.1:2297500-3700000 GCF_963677575.1 uncultured Draconibacterium sp. | reverse complement strand
CTGTGGCTGCATCCCAAATAAAAGAATAAGGGGGAGTACCGCCGGTAACTTCCATGGTTGCAGAGCCATCAGTAGCACCGTAGCACGATGGGGCTACAATTATTGGAGAAATAGCTGAAATCACAAAAAGATCGGGTTCGTCGACTATAACCGATGCTTGTGTCGTACATCCATTGGCATCGGTTACGGTAACCGAATAAGTGCCTGCTGTTAAATTGCGGGCAATGGCAGTGGTTTGTCCATCGCTCCATAAATAGGTGTATGGTTCAACAGTTGGTACCGAAACCGTTGCTGTTGCCGTACCAGTTGCCCATCCATGACAGTCGGGCATGGTCGACGAGGTGGTAATCTCAAGCGAGTTATGTACAGTTATATAAAGTGTATCTTTATGGGCTTCGCAGACACCAGTAGGGTCATCGGTGCTCAAAATCAGTTCAGCAATACCTGCGTCAATTTCGGCCTGACTTAAAGTGTAAGTAGCATTAAGGGCATTGGCATCGGGATTAAATGTTCCTCCACTGCCTGTCCAATAACCCGACGTTGCCGAACCATCAATTGTACCATTTAAATTTACTACCGGATTGGCGGTACATACAAAATCGTCGGGGCCGGCGTTGGCAACAGGTGCCTCGTTGAAAGGTACATCGGTAGAATCAGGAAGGATTTCACAACCATAACCATCGAGGGCTTCCAATTTATATTTTCCGGCATTTGCTAAACTAAAATTCGGAATAAACGGATTTTGTTCGGTTGAGGAAAAACCATCGGGACCGGTCCACGAATAGGTGATAGGTTCTTTCCCGTATTGCGAATTGGAATACAAAAAGAGTGTATCTCCTTCACAAACTTCATCAAAATCCACATCAATTTCAAGTGGGAACGGATCGAAGGTACCAAAGGAGATATCGTCAAGGCCGAAATCGTTACCAGAATCGTCGATTCGATGATTTACAATGCGCAGAATAGCTGTTGTTTGCGTTGTTCCTGTATATTGCCAGTTTCCATAAAAACGACCTGAAATTAACCAGGGATTGGCATCATCCTCAATTCCAGGATCAATACTTGTGATATTTCCAATAATATCTGTGTTTCCATCATATTCAATTTCGAAACTCAACCGTGCATCATTTCCAACTTCATTTAGACTAATCTGCCAGGCCGAAAAGTAGTAGTTTATTCCGGGATCTAAGGTAATTGGAGTCGCATGTTCCCAAACTACGTAATCCGATCCCTTTCCATTAACAATCATAAAGTTACCCGATCCAGAGGTATGATCATGCCCCCAAAAGTTACTGTGGTAATCTTGTCCATCCGTACCAACAGCATAATTTCCTTCTCCCCCGGTTGAGCCTCCTTGCCCTCCCGATGACAAATCATTGGACAGAATATAGTCGGTGGTAAACCCGGTATTTCCTGCCTCAAAATCGCCATTAACAACCATCTCATTTGAAACTGATAGTTCTGTTGATGCAAAACACCCATTCGGGTTTGTAATGGTTACACTATACACATCAACAATATCAACAATTAATTCCTGATTGGTTCCCACTACATCGCCATTAGAATCTACCCATGAATAGCTTGCGCCGGCAGCGCCGCCATAGGCTGTTAAGAGCACCCTGCCCTCGTAGGCACAATAATCAGGAGCAATTATTGGTTCGGGTGTTTCGCAAATATCAACAAATACGGTATAGCGCCCCGGACAATTGGTCTCCGGATCAACATAAGTAACTACAAATTGAGTAGGTTCGCTTATGGTAACATTTGTTGGGTTGGCAATAGTTGAAAATTCGCCAAATGATGAAGAAAAGTCTTCGCTAAATGATTCCCAACTTACATCGGCTGTTGTACCAGAACTTGTTCCGGTTACAGTTACATTGTCTATGGCCCAGAAATAATCTTCGGTAGCATAATACCTGAAACGGATATACAAAGTCGGTTGTCCAATGTATGCGGTTAAGTCTATAGTTTCATGTCTAAAATTTGTTGAACTTCCCCTATCCGAATCATAGCGTTGTATTTGTGTCCAATTTGCCCCATCGGTAGAAACCTCAATGTTTGCATTGTCCCCACCATTATCATTATAATAATGATAAAAATCCAACTCCAAAGAATTATATCCAACTGTACTAAATGCCGGGCTTTCAAGTGTAGTTCTCGTAGTACCGCCATCCTGATCGTGACTATTGGAAAGATAAAACTGCGAGTTATCATTTGAGCTAAAAGTATAGTTCTGAGAAATCCACCAAACCCAAAACCAGTAACCCGCGTCATATGTATAACCCTCCGGCCTTAATGTCCATGCGGCATCGGATGGATCTCCCCCGGTTGATGTATTGGTTGTTGTCCAACCGCTGGTACTGCCATTAAAATCTTCAGACAATAGTGTTCCCGGCAACGGAGTGCCACCAGAAATATCAGGAGAAGATGAAGTCAGGTTAACAGTTCCTCCCGGGCATACACAACTAACATCGGCACTTGCAATAACCTCAGGTGCAGGAGTTACTACAACAACTACCGAATAGGTAGCTTGATTTACACAATCGTTTGAGGTTAAAGTATATTCATAAGTAACTGCAACAGGATTATCCGTAGTATTAACAAGCACCTCGTTAATATCACCGGTTCCCGATGCAGCCGGGTTACTTATTCCTGCCACCGCTGCCCGGGTCCATGGGAAAGTAGTTTCCGAAACATCGCTGGTTGGTGTGTAGGAAAACGGGCTTTCGCTACAAACGCCATCAGGACTTAAGGTACTGGTTAATGATGGCGTTGGGGTTACCATTACCACAACATCTTGAGTGTTGGTACAACCTACAGCTTCCAATGTATAAGTATATACAACCGGAATTGGGGCGTTTGTAGTGTTTATCAGAAACTCGTCGATTGCATCCGTTCCTGTTTCTGCAGGATTATCAATACCGGCAATGGCTGCCCTGCTCCAGCTAAATGTTGTTCCGGAAGTTACACTTGTTGGAGTATATGCAAATGCATTGTTGCTGCAAACACCTGTAGGTGTTAAGGTACTACTTAAATAAGGTTTGGGGCTTACGGTAACTGTCGCGGTTTCGTTAAACGGGTGGGTACATCCGCCCGATTCGTAAACACTTACAAGATTATAAGTAAAGTCTCCATCAGTATCAGTGGGTACGGGCACATCAATGGTATTGCCCGAATTAAGTTGTATATCCTGGTTGGCGCCACCGTTAATGGTGTAAGTAAAAATATAAGGTGCAGTTCCGCCATTAACGGTAAAAGTAATATTTGGCTCCGGGTCTTCCTGGCAAACCGTAGTAGTACTTGCAATAGTTGCCGTAATGCCCGATTTAACTTTTACAATAACATCCATTGCAGCACCGGTACACTCGCCATTTTTAGCATAAATACGGTAGGTAACCGTTGCCTCACTGGCAGTATTGTTTGTAAGTGTTTGCGCAATGGTAGTTGTGCTTTCATCCACTCCGTCGGTCATCCCACTTACACTTCCGGCAGGGCTTACTGTTGTTGTCCAGTAAAAGGTAGAACCGGCCAGATTACTTCCCAAAAGAATATCTGTTTCTTCACCTGAACAAATGGTTTGAGAAAGCGGAGCAGCCGAAACACCAGGTGTAGGATTTACTGTTATCTCAACATCTAAAGGTTCGCCTGGGCAGCCATCGTAAACCGGGGTTATGGTAATGGTCCGGGTACCTGCAACTGCTGTAAACGATGGAATTTCAGTAACATTATTTCTATTAAACAAGCCAATATCCTGCCCTCCTGCTATATTAAAAGTAACCGCCGCTCCCAGATTACTGCTTAGCGCAACAGCCGGAGTAGTTTCGCCTTCACAGTATTCCATTGGCGCTATGGGGTTAACTGTTGCAATTGAGTTTACATTTATTAAATAGCTGGCCGTTGCCGTATTATTTCCACATGCGTTATTTCCGGTAACCGTTAAGATTAAAGTAACTGGATTTCCGGCATCGGCAAGCACCGAAGTATAGCCTGGGGTTAATGAATTAATATCAGTTAAGGCACCATTTCCATCGTGTGTCCATTCAATTGTTCCGTTATTTGCATTCGCACCGCTAACTGTATGCGTTTCGTCGATACAAATTGTTGCACTTCCACTAGCCGACGCTGTAGGAGGCAGATTATCGGTTACAGTTACAACCGCCGGACAGCTTGACTGATTTCCATTATTATCCGTTACGGTAAGCGTTACGGCATTTGTACCTAAATCGGCACAGGTAAAGTCATATCTGTTTAAATCCAGGCTTGCAATACCACAGGCATCATTCGAACCATTATCAATATCAGCAGCAGTAATACTTGCATTTCCTGTTGCATCCAGCTGAACGGTATAATTTTTACAAATTGCTATAGGATTTGTGTTATCTTCAACGGTAACCGTTCCTTCGCATGTCGAAGAATTTCCTGAAGCATCGGTAACAGTTAAGGTAACTGTATTCGTTCCTACATCGGTACAGTCAAAAATTGTTTGGTTAATAGTCACCGAGGCAATAGAACAATTATCCGTACTTCCTTTGTTAATGTCAGAAGCAGCGATAACCGCTGTTCCACTTGAGTTAAGCTGTATGGTAAGATCCCTGCATATAGCCGTTGGGTTAATATCATCAATGATCTCAACATTTGCAGTACAAAGATTTGAGTTGCCATGCTCATCGGTTACCGTTAATGTAACTGTATGATCTCCAACCTCACTACAGTCGAATGAAGTTTTATCGAGAACCAATGAAGCTATACTACAGTTATCTGAGCTTCCATTGTCAATATCAGCAGCTGTAATTGTAGCTGCTCCGCTGGCATCAAGGGCTACGATAATATCCTTACAAACAACAGTTGGTAGGATATTATCCTGAACAGTGACTGTTGCAGTACATTGACTCGAATTTCCATTCTGGTCTGAAACGGTTAATGTTACTGTTTGTGTGCCAACATCGTTGCAGTTGAAAGTTGACTGGTCGATGCTAAGCGTTGGTGTTCCGCAAACTACACTGCTACCATTGTCAATATCACCGGCAGTAATAGTAGCATTTCCGCTTGCATCGAGTTCAACAGTAATATCCTTACAAAGTGCAGTAGGTAAGATAATTTGTTCTACGGAAACTTTGGCATCGCATGTCGATGAATTACCATTTACATCGGTAATCGTCAAAGTAACGGTATTCTCACCAACATCATCACAATCGAAATTATTTTGGCTAAGCGTTCGTGATGTAATAGCACAATTGTCGGAACTGCCGTTATCAATATCGGCTGCGGTTATCGTGGCATTACCAGCTGCATTCAACTGAACGGTGATGTCCTGGCATATTGCTACCGGATCAACATTGTCTTCTACGGTTACAGTAGCTGTACATGTAGAAGTATTTCCTGCTTCATCTGTTACGGCTAATGTAACTGTATTATCTCCTACATCGGTACAATCAAAGTCGGTTATATCAAGTGCAAATACCAAATCTCCAATGGCCGTACAGTTATCGTTGCTTCCGTTGTCAATATCGGCTGTCGTAATTGAAGCATTACCTGTTGCATCTAACTGAATTGTTATTGGCAGGCAGAGTGCCGTCGGATCTTCGTTATCGCTTACAACGACATCGAAACTGCAGGTGGCGGTGTTCGAGGCATTATCCGTTATTGTCCAAACTACCGTGGTTGTTCCAAGTGGGAAAACTGCTCCGCCCAGGGTAGCTCCGCCATTAAAGTCATTGGTCACACTGGCGATGCCACAGTTATCGTCCGTTGACGTTGGATCAAACTCGGTACCCACAGCAGTGTATATACATGTTCCTGCATCTGAATCTTTTGGCTGGTTGCCTACACAGCTGATCGTCGGGTCTTCATTATCGCTTACAACGACATCGAAACTGCAGGTGGCGGTGTTGGATGCATTATCCGTTATTGTCCAAACTACCGTGGTTGTTCCAAGTGGGAAAACTGCTCCGCCCAGGGTAGCTCCGCCATTAAAGTCATTGGTCACACTGGCGATGCCACAGTTATCGTCCGTTGACGTTGGGTCAAACTCGGTACCCACAGCAGTGTATGTACATGTTCCTGCATCTGAATCTTTTGGCTGGTCGGCTACACAGCTGATCGTCGGGTCTTCATTATCGCTTACCACAACATCGAAACTGCAGGTGGCGGTGTTGGATGCATTATCTGTTATTGTCCAAACTACCGTGGTTGTTCCAAGTGGGAAGACTGCTCCGCCCAGGGTAGCTCCGCCATTAAAGTCATTGGTCACACTGGCGATCCCACAGTTATCGTCCGTTGACGTTGGATCAAACTCGGTACCCACCACTGTATAAGTACATGTCCCTGCATCTGAATCTTTCGGCTGGTCGGCTACACAGCTGATCGTCGGGTCTTCATTATCGCTTACCACAACATCGAAACTGCAGGTGGCGGTATTTGATGCATTATCTGTTATTGTCCAAACTACCGTGGTTGTTCCAAGTGGGAAAACTGCTCCGCCCAGGGTAGCTCCGCCATTAAAGTCATTGGTCACACTGGCGATGCCACAGTTATCGTCCATTGACGTTGGATCAAACTCGGTACCCACCACTGTATAAGTACATGTCCCTGCATCTGAATCTTTCGGCTGGTCGGCTACACAGCTGATCGTCGGGTCTTCATTATCGCTTACCACAACATCGAAACTGCAGGTGGCGGTATTTGATGCATTATCTGTTATTGTCCAAACTACCGTGGTTGTTCCAAGTGGGAAAACTGCTCCGCCCAGGGTAGCTCCGCCATTAAAGTCATTGGTCACACTGGCGATGCCACAGTTATCGTCCATTGACGTTGGATCAAACTCGGTACCCACCACTGTATAAGTACATGTCCCTGCATCTGAATCTTTCGGCTGGTCGGCTACACAGCTGATCGTCGGGTCTTCATTATCGCTTACAATTACGTCAAAAACACAATCTACACTACCACAAACATTAGTAGCAGTTACAGTAACATTAGTCGTTCCTAAATTAAAAGAAGAACCGGAACCCGTTCCATTTCCACTTCCTGTGGTTTCTCCTGAGAAGGAATAGGTTAAAACAGGTTCGGGTGTGCCAGTCGCTTCAACGGTGTAATTTGCAACGGCAGCACAAGTTCCTACAGAAGTGTTTAATGGAATTGAACTTGAAGAACAAGTAGTAAATGTTGGCAATATATTTACTGTAACACTCACATCATCATTTGCAGGAAACCCATTCGCATCAGTAATTGCAACAGAATAGGTTCCGGCATCTGCCGCGGATAAATTGGTTCGAATTGGGTTTGGTTGGCCAGAAGTAAAAAAATTAGGCCCCGTCCACGAATAGGTAAAAGGCGCATCGCCACTTGGATTTGCACTTAAATTAATATCATCTCCTTCGCACACGGGACTATTAACACCTGCAATAACTGTTGGAGCATCAGCTGTAATTCCCGTAATATTAACATCACCGGTCAGACCGTTAAACGTAATTGTATTTCCCCCGGCTACATTTCCTTTTGTCCAGGCACTGCCGTCCCATGCACCGGCAGCAATTTCGGATTCTGTTCCAACAATATCAGTTGGACGATAATCCGCAGTAATGCTATAATCCGGGTTTGTGATCCCAGTTAGTTCCACTGTCCAGTAACGTAAAAGGTAATTTGCACTACTCTGGTTGTTTGCAAACTTTCCATCTGTTGTAGTAACTTTTATAGAAGCATTTGAGGCATAAGAGTCTGCAGTAATGGATATCTCTACTGGGATTTCATTGCCGTTACCGTCGCTTAGATTAAAGGTATAAGTACCATTTGCATCTATGATTCGGGTAATTTCAAGTTCGGTTTGGCTGTCTGTGGTAATATTAGGAATAGCGATGGCCGTTGAAACCTTATAAGTATCTGATGTACCATCACCAAAACTGAAAGTTCCTCCCGAAACAGCTTTTGTACCACTTGTATTTTCTATCAGTACATCAAAATATCCCGATCCGTTGGGATTTAAGAAATTAATAGTGCCTCCGGTCATATTGAAATCAGAAGTAACGCTCAAATCAAGTGTGGCCATGGAAGAACTGTTCTGTCCAACAGTATTAAGATTAACCACCGTACCTGCTCCTGAAATATTGAGATCACCTCCTGAAACTTCCAATCGTCCGGCAACATTAACTGTTCCTCCGTTAACATCAAAAATGCCTGAGTTTTGGGTTAATACACAATTCCCAGATACGCCACCAAATGTAGCAATTCCATTATCTATCCGGAATAAACCCTTAAAAGTGACAGAAAACGGTCCACCAGTAAAACTACCCCCATTGATATAAAGCCCTGCCGATGTATCGACCAAAAATCCCGAGTTTCCCGTACATGTCACATTTGCATCAGTATTAATCTGAAGTTTTCCGGAAGTAAACGTAATATCCCCATCTAAAACAATATCACAATTAACCTGTAAAACATCATTTAGCGATCCCTTATTGAGGATAAAATTTTTAAACGGCGTTGAGACCGCTGATCCACCTATGGTCGCAGAACCTGATCCTGTAAACTCAACCGTCCCATTATCAGGATCAAATGAACCGTTGTTGGTCCAATTTCCATTAATTTGCAATGTTTCAGTTCCCGAAACATTGAGATTCCCATTTATCAATAAATTATCACAAGCTTGATTATTATTTATGGTTACTGTGGCTCCTGATTGAATTTCAACGTTATCTCCAATTCCGGGAACCACTCCACCCTGCCACGTGGCCGGACTATTCCAGTCGCCTCCCGTAGCAGTGGAAATAATAGTGGCCATTCCCGATTTTAAAGTAACATCTGTTTTTGCCTGCTCCTTTTGTATTTCCTGGGGTTCTTCCCCTGTAATCTGAATATACCTTTTTACTTCGCTAACATTTCCATTAACATCCGCAATGCTATATGTACGGGTGATATTATACGGGCACCGAATATCACTGGCTATTTGCCTGACATAACGGAAGCTTTCAAAATCAACAGCGCAGTTATCACTTACTTTTCCACCGGCCTGCTCAAACTGTTTCCAGGAAGTAAAAGCATCCTCTACTTCTTCGCCACATACAATAACAATGGGTTCTGGTGCCTTTAATTCCGGGGCTTCGCGGTCAACTACCGAAACTGTAAAACGATGGATTGCTTCATTTTCCCCATCACTGATACGATATTCCACTTCGGTTTCCCCCACAAGAAAATCATCTCCTGAAGCATGACTCGACTGAATAATCAGATTATTGCCAGCCACGCAGTTATCTGACACAATGGGCTCGGTCCAGTTTACGCGGGCATAACATTTTCCGGCACTATTCGAAACCGTAATATTTCCCGGGGAATAAATCAGGCGAGGCACCTGGTTATCGCGAACAGTAACCGTAAATGTATAGTTGATGAGTTTGTTATTTCGGGTTTTGCCCTGATAGGTAACTACGGTTGTTCCTTCATTAAAAACGTAAGAAGTAAGCTGATTAATTCCACTGCCGGGCGACTGCGCATTGGTAGCACCCTCCATTTGCCAACGTAAGGTAGAAATAATATTTTCCGGATCCCGTAAACTTAACCCGGATGTAATAAGCGCACGGCAAGCGTTGAGATCGGTGGCCACAAAAACATCTTCAGGATAAACAAATGCTGCAGTATCCTCATCGGCCATAGCAAGTGGTGCAAAAATATTTGTTTGATTGGTATTGACGTTAACAGTTTTATCATTCGCTGTTTTCAACATTTCCGGGAAAGTGTTGCTCAGAGATGCAAGTAGAAAATTGTTTGATTGTTTGCCGGGAAAAACAAGAGCCTCATAAGCAAATAAATTGTTACTTATGGGTTGGGGCACTACAATAGCATTGACATATTCTTCCGAATTTATCTCCATATTGTTAAGGAAAATACCTGCCAAAAACAACAAAAATATTTTCCTTGCTTGGTTATAATAACATTTATTCACCTATACTTTCAAGGCTCAATTTCTCCTTAAAGCTTTTTTAATAACATAAAGGAGTTAGGGCACAATTCAAAATTGGAACAAACAACTATCCTTTTAACACATTCTCAAATGTACCGTAAAAAATCTACTTAACAATGAAAATTAATATTAACGATTCCCAACCACCTCAAAAGAAGCCTTGCCAATTACTAACATATATCCATATCAAAAAATCCGGCCTGTAATCGAAAAACGTTACAAACCGGATTTCTCCAGAACTTTATCAATTCGGCAAAATTGCAATATCTACCTACTCAAAAATAGCATTCCTTGCTATTGTTTATCCTTAATTACCTGGGCAAACACCCGCAGAAAATTTCCACCCCAAACTTTGGCAATTTCTTCTTCTGTATAACCGCGCTTCAACATCTCGGCAGTAATGTTTGGCATTTGGCTTACATCTGCACAATCGGCCAGTCCGCCACCGCCGTCAAAGTCCGATCCAATTCCTACGTAATCAATACCTACCAGATTTTTTACATGGTCGATATGATCTACACAATCGGCAACAGTTGGCAATTGTTTTGGATATTTCTCATCCAGTTCGCGCCATTGCTTTCTTACTTCTGCTTGCTCTGCTTCGGTCATTTTCGAAAACTTTGTATTAAAAATCTTCCTGATTTCCTGTTCTTTTTGGTAGCGAACAGTGGTAGTATCAGGGTCTTTGATGTAATCATCGAGTAAACAAATCTGAATTACACCGCCCTTTTTAGCCAGCGCTTTTATCATATCGTCAGTCATGTTGCGGTTATGATGCGCAATGGCACGTACACTTGAGTGTGAAGCAAAAACAGGCACCTTGCTGAGTTCTATTACATCGTAAAACGACTTATCCGAAATATGAGAAACATCAATCAACATCCCCAATCGATTCATTTCTTTCACAACCTTTTTACCAAATGGGCTTAAACCATCGAATTCCGGCCCGTTTTTGTCGGTTGAAGAGTCGCAAATATCGTTGTTCGACGAATGACAAAGCGTAATGTAACGAACTCCCTTATTATAAAACTCCTCTACCCGATCAAGCTCCTGCCCAATTGGGAAACCATTTTCCATACCAATGTAAATGGCACGTTTCCCTTCTTTCTCAAGGCGAACAACATCCTCGGGAGCAGTGGCAACTTCTGCCATGTTATTATATTTTTTACATACCTCGTAGGTAAGCTCAATCATTTTATTGGCCATTTCGTAGGCATTCTGCGTATTCTCTTCGGTTCGTGGGCGCTGGCTGGTAAATGCTGCAAAAAAGATGGCATCCAATCCGCCTTCTTCCATTCTGGGAAAATCAACGCGGCTACCCGGCGCTTCGTTTGATTTACCTACATCAAGATCGCCTTCTAACAGCGCCATTGGCGTATCACAATGTGTATCAATTGTTATTGCACGCTTATGAATTTCCATTGCTTTTCCATCTTTACCTTCACAAAATCCATTTAAACCCGCCAACAGTCCCCCAACCATTAACAAAAAAGAATATGCCTTAATCATTATAAAGTTTTTTTGATTTTAAATTGAAAACAATTATAACAAATGCATTTTATAATAAACAATATTCTATCAAAAAGAATTTATATTGCAGGTAAAAATAAACTTTGGTTCAGACTTCTTCTCTTCAGATGCCAAAATACATTTACCTATTTTTCAACTCTAACTACCAGGCACAACACTAAAAGAGATGGACAGCTGGAAAATCTTCAAATTTTGTCTTGTATCTTTACCCGAAAAATTGAAAATAAACACAAAATACAAATGGCTTATTCTTCCGGCTTTGGCAGGAATCATTTTTGTGCTTACACTTTTCCTACGCCAACACCCCGGCTTTGTTGAAAACTGGTATTCAGAGAAATTTTACCCTCAACTGGCGTCAATACTATCAACAATTTCTTTCGTTTTTCCCTTTTCGCTTGATGATGTCTTTTACGCAGTGTTGATTTTATTGCCTTTAGTTTTGCTTGTTCAGATTTTTACAAAACAACTAAAATGGAAAGCTGCCGGAAAATTATTGCTAAATATTCTGGCTACAGTCTATATCCTGTTCTACGTGCTTTGGGGATTCAACTATTTCCGATCGTCCTTACCCGGCCGGCTTGGAATAAAAGACCGGAAACCCGATACCGAAGAATTTGTACAATTTATGCACCAATACATTGCAGAATTAAACCAATTGCATTGCGATTTTGATACGATTGACAAAGTTAAAACCAGCCGAATAATTGAAGAATCGTACCAGCAACTGGCACCGGTTTTACAATTCGACTATCCCATGGGAAAACGCCGCGACAAAAAAATTACGTTTAGCGGATTCTATTCAAAATCAGGGATTACAGGCTATTTCGGACCATTTTTTAACGAAGTTCATGTAAATAAAATGGTTTTGCCCATCGAATACCCATTTGTTTTGGCACACGAAAAAGCTCACCAATTGGGCGTTACCAGCGAGGGCGAAGCCAATTTTTACTCGTGGCTGGTTTGCACACACAGTTCATCTCAACGAATTCAATATTCAGCTAAGTTGTTTATTTCATTTCATTTTTTTAGGCAGGCACGAGGTTTGGAAGCCTACAAAAAACTTGTTGCTGAAATCTCGCCGGAAGTACAGGCGGACATCAATAGAATAAGCGAACACTGGAACAAACTACGCAACGCAACCATGGACAAAACAGCCTCGCAAATAAATGATGCGTACTTAAAGCACAACAATATAAAATCGGGGATAAAAGATTACACCGGCGTGGTTGACCACGTTATGAACTTTTCGTTAGATTCAGCATTTCAGCAACGCTACGGTCTTGTACCCCATTAAATTCATTTACTTTTACAAGGTTTAATAAAAGTTGGAAAAGGCTGTTGCAAAATCGCCATGCTTCCCGCCTCTGACTTCAAACTTTTTTATATGAAGCTTATTCCAGTGTCTGCCGGTCATTTTCATTGCGATGGAGGAGCCTTGTTTGGCGCCATTCCAAAAGTATTGTGGAAAAAAGTTTACCCGTGTAACGACGACAATTTCACCCAACTAACATTGCGTTGCCTGTTGGTTGAGATCGGTGATAGAAAAATACTTATTGAAGCCGGCATTGGAAATCACTATCCCGATAAACACCTCAGGAACAATGGAGTGACATCTGTTAACGAACTGAAAAAATCATTGGCGAAAAAAGGTTATCCAGCCACTGATATTACCGATGTATTTTTTACGCACCTTCATTGGGACCACTGCACCGGAGCCGTTAAAAATGTTAACGGGAAACTGGAGTTAGTATTTCCAAATGCAACTTTATGGAGCAGCAAAACGCAATGGGAACACGCCAAAATTTCGAATCCCCGAGAACGAGCTGCTTATCATCGCCCAGTGTTGGATTTTATGATGGAATCAGGGAAATTAAAGCTAATTGATAAAGAAGGAGAATTCCTTCCAGACTTTGATATAATGATGTTCAACGGTCACACGCCGGGGCAAATGCTCCCAATTCTTCACACCAAAAAACACTCTTTTGTATACACTTCCGATCTGTTTACAACAGCCGCCAACATTCCTTTGCTGTGGATTTCGGCTTACGATCTCGATCCGGTAAAAGTGATGGAAGAAAAAGGAAAATTTCTGAAAGAAGCTGCCGAAAATAACTACATATTATTCTTCGAGCATGATTATTATACGGAATGCGTCTCGGTGCAGGAAACTGAAAAAGGTGTGCTACTGAAAGAGAAATTCAGCTTAGCCGAATTACTTTGAAATCCAATTCAAATTAATCCATCCCCACCCCTCAACAGTTAAGCGAAGTTCTCCTCCATCAACTTTATAGGTAGAAACCTGAGGTAGCATAGTCCTAAATTTCTTTGAAAATTCACTATCGCAACAAATCTCTGTACAACCCACCCCGGAAATACTAATGCTATCATTTAGCGCCAAAGCATATTCACCTCCACAAATATTTACATCCAACTCAACATCGTAACTTCCATCACTTTTAAACTCAATAAGCGGACTGTAATTATCATCTTTCGGGTAAGCTACCGACTCAAGAGACATAAAATCGTCGACTTCCCACCGTCCAACAATTTGCCCGTTGCAATCACACTTATCTTCGTTGCAGGCGCTAAATAAAAGTACGATAAATATCGCTGACAAAAAGGAATACGTTCTCATTTTTAAAACCAATTTTAATGAAGATAAATAAGCTGGGCAAAAAGTTGCTTTTACTAACAAATAAATTTTATATCAGAATCTCTTTTATTCCTGAGAATTAAGTAGAAACCCAAACAAATCTTCCCTAATTTAGCTTAATTGAGTAATTTGACTTCCCTAATTTAGCTAAATTAAGTAATTAAACTTCCCTAATTTTCATTTTTATATAAAATATTATATTTTTGTTATTGCAATAAACTTTAATTTTTTTGATGATTTGGCTCCAACGATATCTGGAAAAAAGGGATAAACCTATACTGCAAAAAGGGAAAGTATTTGTTTTGTATGGTCCGCGAAGAGTAGGAAAAACTGAGTTATTAAAAAAAATGATCACTAAGTTTGAAGGATCTGTTTATTCAGGGACAGGCGATAATTTGGAATTACGAGATATCCTTTCTTCACAAAAACTCAGTCAGCTAAGCACATATTTTAATAAATACGATTTAATATACATTGATGAAGCACAGCGGATTCCGGAAATCGGATTTGGATTAAAACTACTGGTTGACCATTTTCCTGAAAAAATAATTGCCGTAACGGGATCATCGTCGTTCGACCTTTCAAACAAATTGGGAGAGCCGTTAACTGGTCGTAATATTACACGACTTTTGTTTCCGGTTTCTGTTTACGAACTTTATAATCAAAACGGGGGGATGAAAGTTCTGGAGCAACTGGAAAACCTGATAATTTTTGGTAGCTACCCCGAAATTTTAACTGCTGAAAACATTGAAGAAAAACGTGAATACCTCCACTCTCTCCGCGATTCTTATCTATATAGAGATATACTCGAACTTGAAAATATCAGGAATCCTTCTAAACTATCTGATCTGCTAAAGTTACTGGCTTTCCAGATTGGGCAAGAAGTTTCGTTAACTGAACTCGGTAATAATCTTGGAATTGCCAAACAAAGCGTTGAGCGATATTTAGACCTCCTGGAAAAATCGTTTATCATTAAAAAGGTTAGTGGTTTTTCGCGAAACCTGCGAAAAGAAATCGTAAAATCATCCCGCTATTATTTTTGGGACAATGGTGTTCGTAATGCACTGATCAACAACTTCAATCCCATAAGTCAAAGAAACGATATCGGGATGTTATGGGAAAATTTTCTTTTTATGGAAAGGACCAAAACCAAACACTACAAACGTATCTTCTCAAACGATTATTTCTGGAGGACTTATGACCAACAGGAAATTGATTTAATTGAAGAGCGGGATGGGAAGCTGTTTGCTTTTGAGTTCAAGTTTTCTCCGAGAAAAGTAAAAATTCCAAAAGCATGGGCAAAGAATTATCCGGATGCAAAATTTGAAGTTATTTCGAAAGAAAATTTTCTCGATTTTCTAATCTGAGTTCAACTTTAAAATATTTTACTTCACCAGCTCCTTTGTAGACAGCAAACCGCAAGCAGCATAAATATCTTCGCCACGCGACGCACGAACAGTGGTAAGAATTCCTTTTTTATTGAGGCCATCTTTAAAACGCTGAATGGTTTCTTCTCCCGGACTTTTAAGCGGTGTTCCCGGCACGGGGTGAAAACGAATCAGATTAATACGGCATTTTAAACCACTGAGCAGGCGTGCCAACTCATCAACATGTGCACTTGTATCATTCAGGTCTTCAAACAAAATGTACTCAAACGACACACGGCGCTGACGACCAAAATCCCAGCTTTTAATTTCTTCAACCACTTCTTCAATTGGGTAAGCCACCTGAACCGGCATAATTTTCTGGCGCTCTTCGTGAAATGGTGTGTGCAGACTCACTGCCAGGTGCGCCTCGCTTTTCTCAAGGAAAGTTAGCATGCCCGGAATAATGCCAATAGTTGAAACAGTTATCCGACGTGGGCTCATGGCAAATCCCCATTCTGAAGTCAAAATTTCCAAACTTTTTAATACTTCTTCGAGATTGTCAAAAGGTTCTCCCATGCCCATGTAAACAATGTTGCTCACTTCTTCTACTTCGTCGATACTTTTTATCTGGTTGATGATCTCGCCGGCAGAAAGCTGTCCCTGGAATCCCTGTTTGGCGGTAAAACAAAACAGGCAACCCATTTTACACCCCACCTGCGAACTCACACAAACGGTTTTCCGGTCGCGTTCAGGGATCATCGCGGTTTCGATAAATTTATTCTGAATCGTAGGGAACAGGTATTTTCGTGTACCATCAATGCTGGCACTTACTTTTGTATATGGTGTTAAGCCAAATTCAAAGCGCTCGTTCAGCAATTCACGGGCTTTTTTCGAGAGGTTTGTCATCTCCTCAATCGAGCTGATCTCTTTTTTATACAGCCAATCGGTGATTTGTTTTGCCGTAAATTTTGGCAGCCCCAGCTCTACAACCAACTCCTGTAGTTCTCCTAATGTTTTTCCGAATAACCTTTCCTTCATCGTACATATCTAATTTGTTGCAAAGATATGCTTTCTGTTTTAATGATTTTGCAGGATAAGTCGTTTACAAAATGAGAGTTGTGCCACCCTGAAATTAATAACTGATACTTCGCCATGACTTAAGGTGCTCAAAATACCATTTCCAGTCAGATAATTTTCCGACAAGCGCCTCCCGTTCGCCCCTATTGTATATTGCAATTATTGGCAGTTTTATATAGCGCCCTAAACGATACAACAGGAAGTGAACAATCTCATTCATTTTATAAAAACGAGGATGGTTATTATAAAACAATAGCTGATTGAAATATCTTTTTGCTGCGGCATTGTTTATATAGGCTATCTCGGTATCAAATACCCTCGCGACAACACATAAAAAGACATTTAATTCTTTCTGATAATATTTGAAATCCAATATGCAATCTAGTGGATTTTTTCTGCCAGCCAGCAACTGCAAATCATAAGCATTTCGCATTAATATCTTTCTCAATTTGAAGGCTTTGTCGTTCATCTGGGCATTCATCATATTGTGAATAATCTGATGATAATCGGACAGCACATAGGCTTCACCTGCCACATTCAATCTCTTTTTTTCTGAATCGAGAAATTGCGCATCGAACTTTTTACTATAGGGTTTTGAAACCAGTTGATGGTGAATTTCAACAGCAGCCACTGTTTTTTCATTTTGCAAGCGGGGATAATGTTTATTTATGAGCAACTGACCACCCCGGCGTTCATTTAAGTTATAATACCCCCGCTTTTTGAGTTCTGCTACTGCCGGCAATACCTCTTGTTCTGCTACCAAAAAATCGATATCTCCAATCATTCGTTCGCCAATATCAGTATAAAGGCCTTCCAGTAAATGAGCAGTTCCCTTTAAAAAAACCGGGGCAATTCCTATTGAATTTAATAAAGCAATTATTTGCCAGGTTTCCTCCAGAACAGAAGTATTCCGGGCTAAGTTTAACTGATAGATCTCTTCGAGATAGTCAACCAAATCAGCTGGTAATTCACTTAGCAGGTTATAATTCCGAAACTGTACGAATAGTGCAGGAAGAACATATTGGTTACTGCCAATCCAAACCATTGCTTCCCAATTAACATCTCCGCTGTGCAAAAGCTTACGGATCTCAGCTTCCCGTTCGGAATGCACCGAAAGGCTCAAACACCTACCGATAAAAAAAAGCATCTTTTTAGCATCCATCGTTAAACAATTCTTTTACTTTTTCAAGCATCGCATCATTATCAGAATAGCCTAATTGCCAGCAAGGTAGACTATCAAACCATTGTAAAAAGTCGTTAACATTATCCGCTAAAGGTGAAATCCACGAATCGGGAATAAGCTTCTGAAAAGCAAGCTCTTTAGACAATGCTGTGAACTCCATTCCGGAACCGGGTTCATATTTTACAAATACCAGTGCAACACAAGGTACAGAATGAAGATCGGTGTTGGAAAGTTGCAGAAAACGAAAAACTTTATTGGCTTCCGGATTAGAATATTCAGAAGAATGATCCAACTCCGGAAACCAGGCACTCAAAATACTGAACGCTTTTTTCTTTACCGATATAGCCGCCGGAAAGCGACAAATATGCCTCTTCCTTTTTTCAACAGGAAGAAAATCGTCTGATAAAACATCAAAACCATTTGCCATTAAAAGTGCCGACAAAGTACTTTTCCCGTTTCCGGAATCACCTAAAAAAAGTATTCCCTTCTTTCCGTTTGAAATCCCTGCTGCATGAAAAACTCCCAGCCACTCGCTTTCATCCTTTTTGTATAAACGCTGCAAAATCTGCATAGAAAATTTACCGCCTAAGAAATGATCGTCTTTTTCTTGCCAGCAACCTATATTTTCGCCATCAGCTATTAAACAAAAGGCATTCTGATGATGAAGTAACTTAAAATGGTGATGAATGGTTCCTACAGCCTCTATTTCAAAATGAGAAAACTTTGGATGATTGATTTCTACAGCCCTCAGGGTTTCATATTCAACAAAAAAAATGATGTTGTTTATCCTGTAATACTTTTTTATAGTCTTTTGGAAGTCAATGAAATCCGACAAAATGTGCAAATCCCGGGGTTCAGCCTTTGCTGCCGATCCTCTAAGATCTCGTAACGTTTTTCGTACATCATCGATTAAAACCAATGCCTGATCTTCATCAATTTTAAGTTGATTGCCACATAGCGATAGAATCAAATGATCAGGTTCCTCATTTACAATTGCGCTTATTACTTCGGCAATAACAGCTTCTGCCAGTATGTATTTGTTTACATCTGGTAGCCATACAATTTTTTTATCTTCGAGCGGGTAAACCACTAAATCAGTTGGTTTCGCCTCATATCCAGGATATGAATCATTCATTTCAAACCAATAAAAATACTACTGCTGTTAACAGTAGTACTAATTGCTAAATCTATAAAAGTTGTCAATCCGTTTATATTTCGATTATTACCACCCCGGACTTGGTGTCGAACTCTGAGCCTGCGACTCCTTAGGACTCAGAATGGTTAACATTGATGCTGCCGTTACCGCTGCATATTTACCGGCTTTTTTTATCGCTTCCTTTCGCGTAATCTCATTCCCTTCTTTTTCTGTTTTGCACTTATTGGCATTATCCCTGTTTTTCATACCTGACATGTTTTTTCATGATTACTATAATTATACATAATAAACAACAGAATTAGTTTTTTAACCAGCTAATCTTCTGGCTGTTTACCACTCCGGCTGCTTTCACTTTTACCAAATAGATCCCGGTTTTAATTCCCACCATCGAAACATCATTCGTAGCTGAATTCTGTAAAGGCTGAACCAGTAATTTCCTTCCCAACAAATCGTAGAGTTCAAGTATAGCTTTATCAGTATGAATACCGGTAATTCTCAAACGAGAGTATTTGGACTGAACAAGAACATTAATATCTTCATGACCAAAGGATTCCAGCCCGGTTGTTACATTTTTGGTATGCAAATAAAATCGCCCGTAGCCTTCGCTCTCATCACTTATACTTGCCTGGTAAACCGAGCCGGCTTCACGCAAAGAGGTAAACATCCCATTTTCCGTGTCTTCAATATAAACCGGGGTTTCGGCCGGCAAATTGGCTGCCTCAACACTAAACTGAATTGTACTCCCGGCCGGGGCATTCAATCCTACCGGAACAACATAATCAAATCCATCAGAAGGAAGGCACTGAATATCCAAACCCGTTTGAATATCAGGCTCACCAACAAGTTTTGTATAAACTGCAAAACGATTGTCTCCGGCATCGAAACGTCCAGCATCGTAACCTGGATCGATTCCGGCACTCATCCCTTCTACGTATTTTACCCTGGTTGAGCCCAGACCTGAAGTATTTTCCGCAATAAGAGTAATTGTCGGCAAACCGATTTCCCCGCTTTTAAAGTTATTTCCGGTCTCGTTGTTTTGCATCGCTTCTGTAAAACTGGCATCGCCATCGCTTTCATCAGCATAAACAAAAAATGCCTGTCCCGGTGCAATATAGGTTGCCACTGATGATTCGTTGACTGTTATATAATTCTGAGTTGCGGCATCCCAGATATAAACCGCCTGGTATAAACCTGCTTCTAAAACCGAGGTATTAACTGTAATAAAGTTGCTTGTTGCATCAGCCGAAGGATTGGCATTTATGGCAGCTGTAAACGGATTGCCAATCAGATTCCATTTTTTGCCTGCATCGGGAGTTGTTAAACCGATGGTAACCTCGTCAGTACTTATGGTACCGGTGAACGGTAAAGTACCGTCGGCGGTTCGCAGTATTTCATATCCTTTGCCCACAACAAACCCATCGCTGCCAGTGTATGAAGCTGAATAATGTTCCCAGTCGGCAGTTGTATTATTGTAGGGCGCAATCCCGCAAAGCTCGCCGTTTGTGGCAATTGAATTTCCGGTTACCAAATCCTGAACCGCCTGCCCGCTTACCGGCGATGCCACCAGGTGCCAGTCGGCAGATGTAACATAACGATTGTATGTAACATCTCCTGTAGCCGTACCATTCACGATTAACGATCCGTTGTTCGATGCATCTGACATGATATTCAGGGTTGCCCCGCTTTGAACTTCCAGGTTGTTTACCGCTGCTGCAGTGGTAGATGCAATAACAGGATCGTTGGTAACATCCGGGATGGTTACATTGGTTGTCGAGCCCGGAACATTCCCATCATCCCAGTTCGTAGCAGTTGCCCAGTCTGTGCTGCTTGCCCCGGTCCAAAGCCCTGGTGTTTTAGTTAGCACATTATTCGGGTTATCGGTACCTGCATCCGTTAAATAAAGTTCGGATCCAGCCTCTCCATTGTATTCACAAACATGAACGCGATAGGTAGTTCCGGCAGTTAAACCACTTACAGTAACAGAAGTACCGGTTCCATTGGAAACACAATACCAGCCGGATGAACCAATTTGAGTTCCCGATCCTAAAGTTGTATTAGCTGTATAAGTTGTATTGTCAGCCGGGGCTGCATTGCCTGATGTTGCCGCAGCCATAAATACAGCACAGTTATCACCATCTCCGCGTGTCCAGCCAATGGTAGTTCCTGTTGTAGATGTAGAGGAAAAACCAACATTTGCTGCCTGCTTTGTGGGATCTGTAAGAACCTCTATAAAATACGAACCAATCGTTGGTGTACCACTAATGGGCTCGCCCCGCTGGTCGGTGGTGATAACGCTTGTAGGTGTTACCGATGATGAACCGTCTTTAACGCTCACATAACTGCCGCCGGAAGTGGTAGAAAAGCCATAATTACCACTGTCATCGCTGCCAATATATACTCCTGCGCCGATGGCTATGGACTCGTCCGCCAGTTTCACGGTTTGGGTTGCGCCGCCGTTATCGGCAAGTACAGGGGCGTAAATTTTATTGGTCTCATCAATTGTTGTATAGCTTGCAAACAGTACACCACTGCCCTCTTCGCCACCACCTTGTCCGTCTGTGCCGTAGTTATAGGCAATATTGCCAACAGGATCTGTTAAATCCGAACCTATTTCCCATTGGTCGTTTCCCCGAATTTCTATATTATGGTTGCCATAAAAAGCAAAAGGGCCTGAACTGTAAATACCTTCGTAAGCGCTTCCATCTGCCTTGTAGTTGTAGGCAATAATGTTGTTGACAGCATAGAGCCGATAATAATCTGTAGTATATATCCCTGCACCGTAGGGAGCGGTATTGCCGGCAATGGTAGTTGATATAAGTGTTAATGTCCCACTATAATTATACGCCCCGCCACCGTAAGTCTCGGCTGTATTACCGCTTATAGTGGAGGTGTTTATCGTAAGGGAGCCACTGTTATACACCCCGCCACCGTAAGTCTCGGCTGTATTACCGCTTATGGTAGAGGCGTTTATCGTGAATGTGCCGCGTGAGTTCAACACCCCGCCGCCGTAGCCGCTTCCAGAAGCCGTATTACCGCTTCCAGAAGCCGTATTACCGCTTATAATGGAGGCGTTTATCATGAGGATGCCGTCTAAGTTATATACCCCGCCGCCGTAAGCAGCTTTGGAATCGGATACTGTTACGTTAGTAAGTGTTACCGTGCCGGCATTTATGCGGATGCCGCCGCCGGAATTCTGCAAACTTGCCTGTCCTGATATATCTCCGCCCTGAATGGTCATATCGGAGATAGAGACCGTGCCGGCGGTAATATTGAAAACACGGGAAGCGGAAGCGGTTTCCCCGCCATTTTGACTTTCGGCATAGGTTATCGGTACTTTTACAATGGTAGGATTATCGGCATCGCCCGCGCCTTTAATGGTAAGACTTTTGTCTATCCGTACACCGTTGGCAGTTACTTCGGCATCCGAAAGGGTAATGGTGCCGGGAGCAAGGACGATGGTTTGTCCGTCACTTGCGGCTTCAATGGCTTTGGTTATGGTAGCATATCCGGTAATGTTATCATCCCATGTGTCGCCTATTTGGGCTACGGGAACAACTTCCACAAAGTATGCTCCTATACTTGGTGTGCCACTAATGGGTTCGCCCCGCTGATCGGTGGTGATAACGCTTGTAGGTGTTACCGATGATAAACCGTCTTTAACGCTCACATAACTGCCGCCGGAAGTGGTAGAAAAGCCATAATTACCACTGTCATCGCTGCCAATATATACTCCCGCGCCGATGGCTATGGACGCGTCTGCCAAAGCTACGGTTCCGTTATCGGAAAGGACTGGGGAGTAGATTTTGTTGGTTTCATCCACAATGGTATAGGCTGCAAAGAGCGCACCGCTACCTCCCGTACCTTTTCCGTCTGTGCCGTAGTTATAGGCAATATTGCCAACAGGGTCTGTTAAATCCGAACCGATTTTCCATTGGTTGTTTCCCCGAATTTCTATATTATGGTTGCCATAAAAAACAGAAGGGTCTGAACCGTAAATACCTTCGTAAGCGCTTCCATCTGCCTTGTAGTTGTAGGCAATAATGTTGTTGACAGCATAGAGCCGATAAAAATCTGCAGTATATATCCCTGCACCGTTGGTAACAGCGGTATTGCCGGCAATGGTAGTTGATATAAGTGTTAATGTCCCGCTATAATTATACGCCCCTCCACCGGAAGTTTCGGCTGTATTGCCGCTGAGGGTGGACGAGGTTATCGTCAGCGTGCCATGGTTATACACCCCTCCGCCAAAACGGGCCGTATTGCCGCTGAGGGTGGACGAGGCAATCGTCAACGTACCACTATTAACCACCCCGCCGCCCATATAGGCTTTGGAACCGGACACTGCAACCCGCTCAAGCGTTGTTACCGTTCCGGCGGCAACATAGACCCCGCCGCCGTTGCAGGCAGTACCGCTTAAACCTGAAATATCCCCGCCTCGTATGGTCATATTGGAAATAGAAACTTCTTCGCCATCGGCATTGATGTGGAACACGCGGGATTGGGTGGCGTTGTTAGCATCTTCCTCATACGTTACCGGTACTTTTACAATGGTAGGATTATCGGCATCGCCCGCGCCTTTAATGGTAAGACTTTTGTCTATCAGTACGCCGTTGTCATCTATTTCGCTTGCCGATAAGGTAATCGTGCCGGGTGCAAGGACAATGGTTTGCCCGTCACTTGCGGCTTCAATGGCCTCTGATACAGTGTAGTATGCGCCTGTGCCGGTTTCCCAGTCTGTACCTATTTTGGCGACAACAACCTGTGCGCTGAATGAAACAGTGAATGAACCCAGAGTGGCATCATTCGGTGTAAATGTGAATTCCGAACCGGAAGTCTCCGTGATGCCAAGACTTGCCAGCGTTGCACCTTCGAAAAAGATGGTTCCGCTGACAGACTCCCCCTCAGTCAACTCATAGTCCAGACGGAAGTCCCCGACGTCCCCATCGAAATAGAGCAATGTTCCGGCAACAGAGCTTGGGTCGATATATCCGGTAGGATTGACGAGCGTTGTGAGAGCAGGAGAATACGTACCAGCCACTCTATAGGTCTCTTTTTGCGTCTTTAGATCCCCGCCAACACCAAAAGTCCCAGGGCCTACATCAGTATAGGCCGACGAAGTTCCTGATTGTGAGTGCGTTGTAGTCGTATATGGGGAGGTTCCGGTAATGATACCCGTAACGCCGGTCGCATTCTCAATATAAGAAACCTCAAACAACACTGGCGCCGCTGCGGTTGCGCCGTACTGATACGCCCCTACACTCGGCGTGCCGCTTATGGTATATCCGCGCTGGTCGGTGGTGATTTTTTCGCTTTCCGTAACGGTGGGGTTAGTAGCCCATACCGATAGTTTACGGGCTGTCCCTTCACTATCATAGAAATAATATCCGTCTGTTTCATTATAGTACACATCCGTTCCCTCACCAATGCGAAGCACCTCTTCGCTTAATGCCATTGTGGGCGTATTGCCGCCGTTGTCTGTTAGGGTGCCAACAACGGTTTCGATATAATAATCGAGGTAATTATTCGGTAAATTAGGGGCGGTAGTTTGCGTGGTAATAGTCCCGTGAACACTGCCATGCCACGAGTAATAGGCATATACCGAGCCCGAATTGCAATATATATTGCCGCCGTCGTCATCATAGGGAGTGGTATTGTTAACAATAATGCTGTTCAGGATATAGACTTTGGCATAAGCACTGTTATATAATCCGCCACCTGTGTAATTGTCAAGCACTGCACTATTATTTTTGACGGTGGAAGATACGAGATAGAGTACTGCCGAACTCCGGTAATTGCAGATTCCGCCACCTCCCTCGCCCACATTATTGGCAATGGTGGAACGTTCGATACGCATCGTACCATAATCATTATATACTCCTGCGCCGTAATTGTCAGTTGCGTTGTCCGATATGGTGGAGGCAATGATAGCTGCTGTGGTTGCTTGTTCGGTAATATATACCCCGCCACCGTTATAAGCACGGGAACCGGACACCTGTACCTCTTGCAGGATGAGATGCGTACCATTTGCAGCATATACGCCGCCGCCATTACCGGTACTGTTGTTTCCGTTATCGGCTATATCCCCGCCTTTTATAAGCATACCAGAGATCGTTACCTCTTTATCGGCAGCGGTAATACTGAATACGCGGGACGCCGTGCCGTCTTCTCCGGGTGTAGTTACCTGCACAGTAACATCTTTTGCACTGCTGCCGGTCAGGGTCATGGCATCGGTAATGGAAATTTCCTGCGCCACACTTGTAGTGCCGTCAGAAAAGGTTTTGGTAGTTGCCGTGCCTTCTGTAGTATTTGCTAATTGGAGTTCGTGGTAGTTTGCTCCTACAATGGTTTGGTCGCCGCCGTTGTAAAGGACGGTAGAGCCTTCTGCAGGTGTAAACATGCCGTTATTGACAAGTGTGCCTGTTACCGTGAGGTCGGTGCCGCTGCCATTGACTACGGTAAGGGTGGCGCCGTCTGTTATAGTCAGTGTAACACCCTGTGCTATGGAGGTTTTGTCCGTACTTACCTCACCTGTTACCGTGAGGTTATGAAGTACGTCTATTGCCGCACATTCTCCGGCAACGGGAGGTGCGGAGGCATTGGTATAATTTTCACCGTCTTCGGCTACTTCCCACACAGCGGCAGAACTCCACTCGCCGGCAGCTTTGGTCCGGTATTTCGTTGTAAGTTCTTCTGCAAAATACGCCCCTATGCTTGGCAGGTCGCCAATGGTTTCGCCGCGCTGGTCGGTGGTGATTTTTTCGCCTTCCGCCACGGTGGGGCTTGTTGCCCAATCGGTCAGTCGGTGAGCTGTACCGTTTTCATCTTCAAAATAATAACCGTCTGTCGCGTTGTAATAAGCGTACGTTCCTGTTTGGTAGGCCGGGGCATCCTCGCTCAGTGCCATCGTGTAGGTGCTGCCGCCGTTGTTTGCCAATGCGCCGAGTTCGTTTTCGGTGTAGGAGGTGGTTACGTTCGGGGCAAGAGCCTGAACTTCGACCTCTTTGCCACCGTCATCAATGCTATTATACCACGAGTTGTACACATAGGTGTCCGTGGCATCGTCATTATAGGTAGAAATATCCGTTGAATTGTTGATGATGATGGAGTTCAGGATGTATGTATTACCGTCACTATTACGCACCCCGCCGCCGCTGTTGGAAGCCGTGTTGCCGCTAAGGGTGGATGAGGCGATCGTCAGCGTGCTGTTGTAGTTATACACCCCGCCGCCATAAGTGGCCGTGTTGCCGCTGAGGGTGGATGAGGCAATTGTCAGCGTGCCACCTTCGTTATACACCCCGCCGCCGCTGAAAGCCGCATTGCCGCTGAGGGTGGATGAGATGATCGTCAGCGTGCTGTTGTAGTTATACACCCCGCCGCCATAATCGGCCGTATTGCCGCTAAGGGTGGATGAGGTGATTATCAGCGTGCCGTAGTGATTCATCACCCCGCCGCCCATATAGGCTTTGGAACCGGATACTGTTACGAAATCAAGATGAACCGTTCCGGCGGCGACATAGACCCCGCCGCCGTTGCAGCTGGTGGACGTGGCGGACGAGCCATGCACCGAAAGATCCCCGCCCTGAATCGTCATATCGGAGATAGTCACGGTTTTGTCGGCAGCGTTGATATTGAATACACGGAAATCGGAAGCATTATTGTTATCTTCGGCGTAGGTAGTCGCTACTTTCACGGTTACGGGGTTGCCGGTAGCCGTGTTCGTTCCGTTAATGGTTACACCGTCTGTAATGTTGGGCAGAACAGCGGAGAAGGTTACCACGTCGCTGCCGGAGATATTGAAGACGATATTGTCTGCCGCGCCATTGGCATTTGCCTGAGTGATTGCCCAACTGAGCGTGCCTTCTGTGTTGCCCGTACCGTCATCGGTGGTTTGGGTAACAGTGTAGGTTTGGGGTTCGGGCTCTTCTTCAAAAACATAGGCAGTCCCTTGAGATGAGCTTTTTCCATACGCCCCGATCAGCGCCGTGGCGCCATCCGAGGAGATGGATACCGAATAGCCGAAATAATCATTGCTGGCACCGTTCGAAGCGGTCAGTTTGGCGGTAAACGCGTCGGTCGTTGCCCAACCAGCTCCCTTTTCATAGAGATAGGCGGAACCGGAATTGGAAGCGGCATCGTCATCCTGATACGCCCCGATCAGCACCGTGGCGCCATCTGACGAGATGGACACCGAAACGCCGAAATAATCAGAATCGGCAGCGTCCGAAGCGGTCAGTTTGGCGGCAAACGCGTCGGTCGTTACCCAACCAACTCCCTTTTCATAGAGATAGGCAGCCCCTTGATTTGTGCTTTTTCCATACGCCCCGACCAGCGCCGTAGCGCCATCCGACGAGATGGATACCGAAATGCCGAAATAATCATAATCGGCACCGTCCGAAGCGGTCAGTTTGGCGGTTTCCTGCGTTCTGTCACCCCACGTGTCTCCCTTTTCATAGAGATAGGCAGCCCCGGAACTGTAACCGGCATCGGCATCCATACACGCCCCGATCAGCGCCGTGGCGCCATCCGAGGAGATGGATACCGAATAGCCGAAATAATCATTATCGGCAGCGTCCGAAGCGGTCAGTTTGGCGGTAAATGCGCCTGTAGTTGCCCAGCCGTTGTCCGGTTTTTCATAGAGATAGGCAGCCCCTTGAGATGAGCTTTTTCCTCGCGCCCCGACCAGCGCCGTGACGCCATCCGAGGAGATGGATACCGACCAGCCGAAATAATCAGAAGCGGCACCGTCCGAAGCGGTCAGTTTGGCGGTAAATGCGTCGGTCGTTGCCCAGCCGTTGTCCGGTTTTTCATAGAGATAGGCAGCCCCTTGAGATGAGCTTTTTCCATACGCCCCGATCAGCGCCGTGGCACCGTCCGAGGAGATGGACACCGACCTTCCGAAATAATCAAAATCGGCACCGTCCGAAGCGGTCAGTTTGGCTTTCTGTGTCCAGCTCCCGTCCGCTCCCTTTTCGTAGATATAGGCGGACCCGGAACCGGAAGCGGCATCGTCATCTCTATACGCCCCGACCAGCGCCGTGGCGCCATCCGACGAGATGGACACCGAAATGCCGAATTCATCATACCCGGCACCGTCCGAAGCGAGCAGTTGAGCGACTTGCTCCATCGTTTGTGCCTGCGCGTTAAATGCCATCGCGAAAAAGAGGATAAAAATGGCGAAAATGTTTAGCCTGCGGGCTTCGATACGCTTCGCACACTTCAACAAGTTCAGTGCATCGCTCAGCCCTCGGGCACACAGACCTAACAGGTTTCCAAAAGCTGTTAGGTGTTTAACTGCTGCTGTTGAGACAAGGCATCCTTCAACTTCGTTCAGGAACCGTGCCTTGTCTGTATGTTTTGTTGTCATCATGGTTTTTGTTAATTACTGTTTTTTTATTGTTTATAGACCTTTCAGAGTTCGGAGAACCTGAAAGAGTCGAAGGTTGCTGTTCTATTATTCAACACTGACAGGTCTTTCAGACGCTGTCAGGTTTTTCGGCAGCTTTTTTTGCCCTTCTCTTCACTACCTCGTTGTTTTCATTAATAATAACAGCAAGGGTTCGGGAGAGTTCGCCGTATTTGGGTTCATCCACCTGTACCATAGCACGCAGATAAACGATAATTCGGTCATTGAGTTGTTTCAGCACTTCGCTTTTCAGCTTGTAAGCGGATTGTTGCGTACTCTCTTGTGCTTTCGATTGTTCATAGCCTACACGTTCGGTTTCAAAATCGCTCTGCGCCGTTTTCAGTGCGGCAATCAGTTCGGCACAGCCGCTCAATGCCGCAATAGAGGTTTGCAAATCCTCCGCTGCCAAGTCATTGAGTAGTGACTCTATCATTGCGCTTTCCGTACTGTAATTTTCTTCGGCAATGGCTACGCCATATTTTTCAAACACTTTGTCGACTGTTTGCGCCGCCTTTTTTGTAGCTTCGTCGGGGTGGTAAAGCAGTCCGTTTAGCAGGTGGTAAAGCGCGCGTAATTTTTCGTCGCGCAACTCATCTTTGTTTGCCAAGTCAGATTCTACCTTATCGCGGTTAATGGCGGTGGTCAGTTGCGCTAAGAGGGTTTTCAGCGCGGCAAATTCTTGTACCAGATGGGTATCACTACTCCAATCGTTCTCTTCGTACACGTCAATGATGCGCATACTTGCGGCATCTACTTCGGCGGTACGGCTGTTGGTCATTAGTTTTTCTAATATCATATTCGTAATGTTTGTGATTATTCGTGACGAACTATTGCCATTAAATAATTGAACGATGAATTTATTCTGTCTTTTATTTCCACTAAATAATAGAAAGTTTCCTCCCCATCTCTTCCCGCTTCAATTAAATGATTGAGGCTTATCCGTCCGTCCTTTCCTGTCTCCGGTAAATAATTGAAGGTTGTCCGGTCGTCATTTTGCATTTTAATTACATAATTGCTGTTTTTCTGTACTATTCTTTCTTCAAAAAAAATCAATGGATAAAAGTAGATGGACGATTTAATACAACGGTATCTTAGGACATGTAAATCAGTACCAGATTGTGAAATAGTTAGTACCAGATTGTGAAATAAAAGCATTAAGACATTTGATATTAAATAAGTAGGCAAATTGCGAAATCACTGTGACTATAGGTGAAGTTTTGTATTTTTACAACCTCTATTTTATACAGGAAACTATGAGTTTTACGATTTTGGCCAACCTGATGGCAGCATTACTTTTTCTTTTTTTGGGTGTAACCTTACTTGTTGGCGCAAAAATAGAGGGGAGGAAAAATGCGTATTATCTTTTACTTGTATTTGGAGTACAGGCTATTATATACTCCGTTTTCGGATTTTCGGATTACTTTCTTTCGGGTTGGCTTGTTTCGTTGGCTTGTATGTTGTATGTGTCTATCGCTCCTTTGAATTATTTATACCTGCTCAAGGTACTGGGGAAGGAAAAGTACCTGCTGCGTCAGGACCTGTGGCATTTTTTACCGGTAGCATTTCACCTTGTTTTAACCTTTTATGTGATATCTTCGGGGCATTCTGCCGATGTCGTTAACCATGGCAAAATAGATGTTATTGCCGCCCGAGGTGTTTACTGGGAAGAAAATTTTTACTGGACTTTGGTGTTGGCTACTGCCCGCTTTATTTGTTTCCTCCAATTTATCTTTTATACTTTAGCTTCCTTTCCTCTTTTTAAAAAAGGGCTGACGGAACATAAAAAGTCTTTTTCTGTTATCGAACGGCGCTACCTGTTTCTTGTCAAAGGAGCTATTATCATCTTCTTAATTCGTGTGTTTGGGATAGGAGCAGGCTGCTTTGGGATATATAAAAACGTGTGGCTATATAGTGTCGTCTATCTCATCGTCTATTTTTACGTCTTTTATTTTTACTTGTTCGAAATTTATTTTTCGAAAGAACGGTACGCAGGGGAAAAAAAGGAAGACATCGTACCGACCGTGTTAGGAGCAAGGACCGGGATAGCGGTAAAAAAACACATGGACAACGGGGAACAAGCTTTAAAATATTTTGTAAAGAAAGAACTTTATTGCATTCCCAATTTAACCATACACAGACTGTCAGAAAAGCTGTCCATTCCTGTTTACCGCCTGCGGACGTTAATAAGCGATGCCGGTTATTCCAGTTTTTATACGTTTGTGAATACCCATCGTGTAAACAAAGCCTGCGAATTAATTGATGAATTACCAGATAATCAACTTCCTGAATCCATCGCTTCTGAAGCAGGCTTCAATTCAAGAACAACTTTTTTCAGGGTGTTTAAAGAGTTTACCAGGAAAACACCGAAAGAGTATATTGAAAGAAAATACTAAGGCACAGAATATAATACCAAATTGACCACAAAATGCCGCATATAAATTTGTTCTTTTCCGTTTCTACTGCGTTTAAAAATTATAACGTAGCTCGGCTATGCTAAAATTTTTCGCCTTGTATAAACAGAAAATAACGGCATATCCAATACGGCATTTTATAATCAAATTGGTATAATTTCGCGGAACAGAAATCGTCAATTCGCCCAGACTGGCAGTATGATCGTGAACCGAAAGTTGTTGAATAAGAATGTCACATACTCGCTGCTTCCTCCGATGAACCGTTACCCGAAAAGGATCGGGATAATCCCCTGACGGCTCCATATTCCGAGTGTTGGCTTAATCCCCACTATCCCGTTATTCCCGACGGACAAACAATGGATCCGTTGGTTTCGGTACCGATACCAATAGTGCAAAGATTACCCGAAACTGCTGCCCCTGTTCCTGAACTCGAACCACATGGACTCCGATCGAGACAGAACGGATTTCGTACCTGTCCACCTCCTCCACTCCATCCGCTCGAAAAGTTTGTAGAACGGAAATTCGCCCACTCACTCAGGTTGGTTTTTCCTAGCAACACGGCTCCGGCCTCTCGCAATTTTTTTACTATAAACGCATCCTTTTCAACTACATTTCCTTCCAATCCCAGCGATCCGGCCGTAGTTTGCATTTTATCACCGGGGTCAATATTATCTTTAATCATCACCGGAATACCGTGCAAAGGCCCGCGAACTTTTCCGTTTTGTCGTTCCTCATCCAGCTTTTTGGCAATATCCAAAGCATCCGGTTTAAGCTCAATCACCGACTTTAAATGTGGATCTACCAGCGCAATACGATCGAGGTATTTTTTACAAATAGTTTCGGCTGTCAGTTCTCCTGACTCCATTTTCTGCTGCAACTCCAATGCCGATGTTTCATTCAAATCGAATGCAGCCAGATTAACTTCTACAGGCGCATTTGTTTCCTGAACACATGCAGTTACACCACTGAAAGCTACCACAGAACCTCCAAGAGCTGTTGTTTTAAAAAAGGAATGACGTTTCCTATTAATAGATTTTTAGACCAACAGATTTAAGTACAATTATTAGAAATATTTCAATAACATTTATACCTGATTAACCTGTAATTCCCAAAGATGACAAATATTGAATCGCCTCAATTGAACTGGAAACGTTTAACTTCTCCAAAATCCTTTGGCGATGTGTATTAACAGTATGGACACTAATGTAAAGCTCTTCTGCAATTTCTTTACTTAGCATACCTGATTTTATTAATTCCAACACCTGTTTTTCCCTTTTTGTAAGAACTTTTTCATTCTTATCACGAGAGACAGGAAAAGGTACAATTTCACCGGTTCGAAAATTAAAGATCTGGGCCTTCACTCCCAAATTTAAGTCCTGATCAGGCGAAATATCAACCGTAGATAAAGCCACCCATATATTTCCCTGTTTATCTAATTCGAGTACCTGTTGTTGTTCTATTATCCGAATGTACTTCCCTCTACCGTTTTTCACTCTGTATTCGGTCACCAGTTTATAGTCTTTTCGTTCATTAACAGGCACAGTATATATAAACCTTAAAAGAGCTATTCCGCTTCTCAGATTAACCAAAAAGTCATCCGGATGAACTTTTGAATCGAAAAAAGCATTTCCCTGTTTGGCAATTTCCGATAAATCATATCCTAACATTCTTGAATAATTATCCGAGACAAAAATATGCTCCTTTCTATTCATATCGAAAACAGAAATAGAACTATTATCGATTGCATCCATCTGCTTTAAAAATGAGATGTGTTTGCCGAGCAAATCATAATCCAGATCACTGATGTTAAACACCTGTTTTTCCAGCAAATCAGAATACTCTTTGTACAATCTTTTTATCTCTTCCATTCAAAAAATACTTATTAATCAGTATTGTCAGGGTATCAAAGATACAGAATCTTTGCATCGAACAATTTATACTATCATGAAAACGGTTAAGCTACTTATTCTATTCTATTTGGCTGGAATTTTATTTTGTCCGGCTCAGGATTTAACGCAAACGATAAAAGGGCAGATTACAGATGAAGCAACCGGAGCTCCGGTTGCTTTTGCCAATGTTTATATAAAAAATTCATCGCCTGCGGTTGGCACAATCTCAGATAACGAAGGAAATTTTAGTATGATGGTTGCTGTTGGGCGTTACGACATTGAATTTTCGTTTATGGGCTATGAGCCCGTTTTGCTTCGCGAGATTGTTGTGGGGTCGGCAAAAGAGGTGAACCTGAAAATAAAGATGCGCGAATCAGTGGTTGCTCTGGATGAAATAAAGATAAAACCCAGAACCAACAAAGAAGCCCCTTTAAACAGCATGGCAATGGTTAGTGCACGTATGCTTAGCGTTGAGGAAGCCCAGCGTTATGCTGGCGGATTTGACGATCCAGCACGCCTGGCCTCATCGTTTGCCGGCGTTGCCAGCAACCTGGGAAACAATGGAATTGTTATACGGGGCAACGCTCCGCAAATGCTGTCGTGGCGAATGGAAGGAGTAGAAATCCCCAATCCAAACCATTTTGCTGATATGACCACATTTGGCGCAGGTGGATTAACCGCGTTAAGTAGTCAGATGCTTGCTAATTCCGACTTTTATACAGGCGCTTTTCCTGCGGAATATGGTAATGCAACATCAGGGGTATTCGATATTTTTATGCGAACAGGAAACAATACTGAACATGAGCACACTTTCCAGGTTGGAGGTATTGGCATCGATATCAGTTCAGAAGGCCCACTAAAAAAAGGGAGCCAATCATCCTACCTTTTTAACTACCGCTATTCAACACTCGCATTATTAAAACCGCTTTTACCTGCTGATGCTGAAGGAACTACTTTCCAGGACCTGGCATTTAAACTTAATTTCCCCACACAAAAAGCCGGAGTTTTCTCGCTTTGGGGCCTGGGTTTAATTGATGGCTCGGGAACACAGGTGAAGGAACCCGAAGAGTGGAAATACAGGCAAGACCGTGAAGAAAGTGATGCCAAACAGTTTATGGGAACTACCGGATTAACTCACCGGTACCTTTTAACAAACAACACTTATGTTCGCTCATCACTTGCCTTCACCAGCCGCGGACTTGACTTTTTTGTTGACGAAATGGATAATAATCAGGTTTTGTACGAACGAGAGAGGATTAAATTCTTCGATTGGAACCTGGTTTTTTCAAGCTACCTAAACCACAAATTCGGAAAAATGCATACCAACCGAACCGGTATTATTTTTACCAGGCTAAATTACGATATGTTGTTACAGAATGCCGAAATGCCAGGCAATCCTGTTCAAACTATTGCCGACAACTCAGGACACAGCCTTTTGCTTTCAGCATATAGCAATTCAAAACTGCGTTTCTCGCAAAACCTAAGTGCAACCCTTGGTGTACATAGCCAGCTTTTTACCCTGAACAATAATTACACAATTGAACCAAGACTTGGTTTTAACTGGCAGGTTTCAAACAATCAGTCGATAGGGATTGCATACGGAAAACACAGCCGCATGGAACGATTGAATACTTATTTTACCTTAACCGAAAATGGAAACCAGATCAATAAAAATCTCGATTTTATTCATGCTCACCATTTTATTTTAAACTACGATTTAAAAATCGGCGAAAATGCCCGTTTAAAAGTTGAGCCCTATTATCAAATATTAACAGATGTTCCTGTAGAACCGGGCACTTATTTCTCTACTATTAATTTGCACGACGAGTGGTTTATGAACTCAAAATTGGAAAACAATGGAGAAGGCAAAAACTACGGAGTTGATTTTACATTGGAGCGATTTCTTAACCGCGGATATTACTATTTAGTAACCACCTCGCTGTTTCAATCGAAATATAAGGGAGGAGATGATATTTGGAGAAATACCCGGTATAACAGAAATTACCTAATAAATTTATTGGCCGGAAAAGAATGGCATTTAGGATCTTTGAAACAAAACCTGCTAAATATAAACGGGCGCATTTCATACCAGGGTGGCGACCGTTTCATCCCTGTAGATTACGAAGTTTCAGGAGATTCAGGACCTGTTGTTTATGATTACAATCGTTCATTTTCAGAATCGCTCGACCCTACTTTATTTGTTCATTTTACGATAAACTTTAAACGAAACAAAGAAAAAACTGCATCAACCTGGTCGTTGAATGTAATTAATGCCACCGGAGTAAAAGAGTTTTACGGGTTCAGAAGAAACTTAAAAACAGGTGAAGTTGAGCCGGAAATGGAAGCTATAATTATTCCGAATATAAGTTATAAGATTGAGTTTTAATAATTTTTGTTAATCCATTCAACAACCTTTTCAACATCAACATCTTCCATACATTTAAAATGCTTTTTAGGGCATTTATGATGACCAAGTTTGGAACAGGGACGGCATTTCAGATCGCTTACCTGCATAATCTCCGACGATTCGGCGGGTTGGTAGGGTGTCATTCCAAACTCCGGAATGGTATTTCCCCAAAACGAATAAATCTTCTTTTTAAAAGCCGCTGCAATATGCATTAATCCGGTGTCGTTAGCCAATACCAAACGCGAATCGCGCACCAGCGAAGCCGACTGATTAAGCGATATCTTTCCGGCAAAATTCAGCACATTTCCTTTCGACTGCGACAGTACTTGCTCGCCTTCATCATATTCATTTTTACCTCCCAGCAAGATTACCGGATACGGAATTTGTTGACATATCTCACTGACCTTGTGAACAGGCAGTTTTTTGGTGAAATAGGTTCCGGAAATTACAAAAGCTACATACCCGTTTTGAAAAGGTTCGGGTAAATCGTCCTGCTTGAACGAAGTCGTTTCATCGATAAAATAATCAAGCCCCTCATTATCCTTTTTCACATCAAAAACCGAAACCGTTTCCAGATAACGATCAACGACATGCACATCGGGCAGGCGATTCATTTTAAAACGAATCATCAAAAACTTCTCCCAGTTGATTTTATTCACCGCAAACGACTGCATTTTTAGCCGTCGCTTTATTTTGTTGCTTCTGAAATTATTATGGAGATCGATAATATAGTCGTAGTCTTCTTTCGCCAGTTCGTGAATTAGCGTTCCCATATTATCCTCCAGAAAATGAACCTTATCGATATGCGGATTGGAATAAACCAGGCAGGCAAACTTCTTTTTGGTAACGAAATGCACCTCGGCATTCTCTACCTGCTGTTTCAATCCACGAATAACCGGCGTTGTAAGAACAATATCGCCAATGGAGCTAAAACGTATTACCAAAAATTTGACCTTCATTTTTTCCAAAGTATCGAAGATATTGAAAATTTGGAGAACTCAGTTTGAAGACAAAAAAAATCCCCGCAGAAATCTTCTACGGGGACTCTTCAACTATCTTATAACTAAAGTACTATGTCGATTCAACAAGTACGATAATTTTATTTGCCTTATTCTCAATTACACCACCGTCAATTTCAAAATGCTGCTCTCCTCCATTCTTTTCCTTAATTTTCAGCACCCCTTTTTCAAGTGTTGAAATAATAGGAGCATGGTTTTTTAGTATTTCAAAACCACCTTTGCTTCCGGGCAATTGAATCAGACTAACATCGCCTTCAAAAACTTTTTTATCCGGTGTAATTATTTCTAAATGCATGATTTTCCTTTCCGATTTTAGTTATCAGCTAACAATTTCTCACCTTTCTCGATGGCTTCTTCAATAGTACCAACAAGGTTAAAAGCAGCTTCAGGATATTTGTCTACCTCACCGTTCATAATCATTCTGAAACCTTTTATGGTATCCTCAATCGAAACCAGTTTTCCTTCCAGTCCGGTAAATGCCGAAGCAACAAAGAATGGCTGCGAAAGGAAACGCTGAACACGACGCGCACGGTGAACTACCAGCTTATCTTCTTCCGAAAGTTCGTCCATACCCAAAATCGCGATAATATCCTGCAATTCGGTGTAGCGCTGTAGCAACATAATCACGTCTTGAGCGCAGCTATAATGCTCATCGCCTACAATTTCAGGAGTAAGAATCCGTGAAGAAGAATCAAGCGGGTCAACCGCAGGATAAATCCCCAGCTCAGAAATTTTACGACTCAATACAGTAGTTGCATCCAAGTGCGCAAACGTTGTTGCCGGCGCAGGGTCGGTCAAGTCATCCGCAGGCACATAAACCGCCTGTACCGATGTAATTGAACCATTTTTAGTAGAAGTAATCCGTTCCTGCATCACACCCATTTCGGTAGCCAGCGTTGGCTGGTAACCTACGGCAGATGGCATACGGCCCAGCAGTGCCGAAGTTTCAGCCCCCGCTTGTGTAAAACGGAAAATATTGTCAACGAAGAAAAGAATGTCACGGCCACTTCCGGCAGTACCGTCGCCATCGCGCAAACTTTCAGCAATTGTTAATCCTGAAAGCGCAACACGAGCACGTGCACCCGGTGGTTCATTCATCTGGCCAAATACCATGGCCAGTTTTGATTTTTTTAATTTTTCAGTATCTACTTTCGAAAGATCCCAGCTACCTTCTTCCATCGATTTTTTGAATTCTTCACCGTAATCTACGATGTTTGCTTCAATCATCTCACGAAGGAGGTCGTTTCCTTCACGGGTACGTTCTCCAACACCCGCAAATACCGATAATCCCGAGTGAGCCAGTGCAATGTTGTTGATCAGCTCCTGGATCAATACGGTTTTACCCACACCGGCACCACCAAACAAACCAATTTTACCACCTTTTGCATAAGGCTCAATCAGGTCGATTACCTTAATACCTGTGTATAAAACTTCGGTTTCGGTTGTAAGATCTTCGTATTTCGGAGGTTCGTTATGGATATTCAACCCTTCTTTTGGCAGTTGCTCCAACCCGTCAACCGAATCACCTACCACATTCAGCAAGCGACCAAGTGCAATTTCACCCTTTGGCATGGTAATAGGACTCCCCAAAGCATTTACCGCAGATCCACGCTGTAACCCATCGGTTGAATCCATTGCCACACAACGAATTGTATTTTCACCAATGTGTTGCTGACACTCTATTATTAAACTTTCTTTGCCTTCGCGGGGAATTTCAAGTGCATCGTAAATTGAAGGAAGTTCGCTTCCTTCACTATCGAAACTAACATCTACCACAGGTCCGATAACCTGTAATATTTTTCCTATGCTTTGAGCCATATTGGATTAGATTTAAGTCCGGTGTAACCCGTTTTCTGTTAAAAATTTATAGACCCAACAAATTTAGCATTGTTTTGTTTTTATGCAAGTTTGCATTTGGCTTTTGTAAGATAATTTAACTTAGCTAATGCGCTCTAATGCTTACGGGTAAGCATTTTGTGGGCAAGGCTGCGAAGCGGTTGTTTTACAACATCCTGCACATTTAATTCATCTAAAATGCTGATAGCTCTGTTAAAAAAGTCATTCACTTTTTCTTCGGCAATGTCTTTTACGCCAATCGATTGATACAATTCGGTAACAGCCGCAATTTTTTCTTTCGGATCGAAGTCCTTTCTTTTGATCCAGCTTATTAACGATGTCTTTTCATTTTCCGATGCTTTTGCCAGGGCATTAATCAGTAAAAATGTTTTTTTGTTGGCCAGAATATCGCCACCAATTTGTTTTCCAAAAACGGCTTGATCGCCAAAAGTATCCAACAGATCATCCTGCAACTGGAAAGCCAATCCCAGGTTTATGCCAAAATCGTAAAGTTGATTTGCCAACATTTCGGGAGCGTTGGCTAAAAGTGCACCCACCTTTAAACTACAAGCCAACAGGACAGCGGTTTTCAGACGAATCATTTCCAGATATTCCTTTTCGGTAACATCCATTCGCTGTTCAAAATCCATGTCGAATTGCTGACCCTCGCAAACTTCCAACGCCGTTTTGCTAAACACTTCAAGCACTTCGGCCAGCGCTTCCGAGCGTTCTTCGAGAAAATAACGATACGACTGAAAAGCCATAGCATCGCCCGATAAAATAGCTGCATTTTCGCTGAACTGTTTATGCACTGTCGGTCGGCTTCTACGCACATCCGCCTTGTCCATAATATCATCGTGAAGCAACGTAAAATTGTGGAAGACTTCGATTCCAACTGCCGCCGGAATTGCCTTTTCAATAGCTTCAGAAAACATATTGCATGCCAGCAAAACCAACACCGGGCGTAAACGTTTTCCGCCCATATCGAGCGAATATTTTATGGGTGCATACAATTCAACCGGTTGATTACTGAGCAGTTCTTTCGAGCGCTTTTCGATTTCGGCACTCACTCTGTTTTGAATTTCTTCTACGGTGTACATCAGTTTCCCAATTTTAATTCGTCGTCGCGAACAATTTCCAGGTCATCGAGTTCAATATCTTCTTCTTCATCGTAAATATGAAGCAGTGGTTCTTTAAAGGCTTCGGTTGTAGTAATGCGCTCAAGTCCTGACAATAACGATGGAAGCAGCACGAGGTTTGATGTTACGGCAACCAACAGCGTTAGCGAAACCAGAATTCCCATCGCCTGTGTTCCTCCAAAATTGGAAATGGTAAAAATTCCGAAACCGAAGAACAACACCACAGAGGTGTACAACATACTAACACCGGTTTCTTTTAATGCAATTACAACAGATTTTCGGATATCCCAGTTGGTCATGTTCAACTCCTGCCGGTATTTGGCCAAAAAGTGAATGGTATTATCAACCGAAATACCAAAGGCAATACTAAAGACCAAAATGGTAGATGCCTTTATCGGAATTCCTGTAAATCCCATTACAGCCGCGGTAAAAATCAGCGGGATAATATTTGGAGTAAGTGATAAAATCACCATTCTCCACGACGAGAACATGATGGCCATAAACGTCGAGATCAGCAAAATAGCCAAACCCAAACTCGTAAACAGGTTCTTCAATAAATACTGGTTTCCTTTAAACGAGATAATACTCGATCCGGTAACCGTTACATTGTATTTATCGGAAGTAAATATCGAATCGATATCGTTATTAAACTGCGTATACAATTCTTCCATTCGTTTGGTACCCACATCTTTTACCCGTATGCTAATTCTTGTTATTTGACGGGTGCTGTCCATAAACGAATGCAACAAACCAACATTCTCTTCTCCGGTTGACGCATACTGCAGAATAAAGTTCTTTTCGCGGTTATTGGGCACACTGTAATAGCGCTCGTGGCCATTATAAAATGCCTGCTTGGCAAACTTCAGCAAATTAAGTAACGAAGTTGATGCCGACAGTTCAGGATATTCGGCCAGGCGTTCTTCCAACTTCTCTATTTTTTGGAAGGTGGTTAACTGCATAACACCCTGTGGTTTTTTGGTATCAACCATTATTTCCAGAGGCATCAGGCCGTTAAAGTTGCTTTCAAAGAATTTCAAATCGACATAAACCGGATCATCTTCCGGAATATCGTCGAGCATGTAACCCGAACTTTTCATCAGGGTAATGCCGTAAATACTTACCAGTATTATACCAATAGTAGCAAAATAAACCACCTGACGGTAATTTTGGGTAATGTGCATCAGTTTACGGATTATCGTGGTCACGATCTTATTATCGAGGTGGCCAACGTGGCGCGATGAAGGCGCGCCGATAAAACTGAATATTATTGGAATTAGCAGCAGCGAAAGGATAAACAAGCCCAGAATATTCAACGAGGCGATTATACCAAACTGTCTTAAAATATCACTCTTTACAATAATAAATGTGGCAAACCCCGAAGCAGTAGTAAGGTTGGTTAAAAAGGTAGCATTACCAATTTTAATGATCACACGCTGTAGTGCCTTTATTTTATTTCCGTGACTAACGTATTCGTGGTGGAATTTATTCAGCATATAAATACTGTTCGGAATTCCGATAACGATCAATAACGGCGGGATCATTCCGGATAACAAGGTGATTTTGTAGCCAAAAAGCGACAACATTCCCATGGCCCAGATAACACCAACAATTACAATTAGTACCGGAACAAAAACAGCTTTAAACGACCGGAAGAACAGAAATAAAACCACGATACAAATTACAAGTGCCAATACACTGAACATGTATAATTCACGCTTAATTTTTACCGAGTTTACAACCCGTATGTAAGGCACTCCTGAATAATGGAGCGTCACATCTTCTTTCTCCTCAAAATTATGGCAAACCTCCTGAATTCCGGCAACCAGGTCTTCGCGCTCCTTGCTTGCCATTTTATCTTTGTTTACCGTAATGGCTAGCAAATACGTGTCGGTTTCGTCGTTATAAACCAGCTTGCGGTAAAAAGGCAGCCGCTTAAATTCGGCCACGTAAGCATCCAACTGTTCCTGACTTGTAATCGTATCCGGGAAGGTATTTACAACTTCAAACTTTTTCTCGTCCTTGTTTTTTTCGAGGTTATAAGTGTTTGATACCGAAAGTAAATTTTCCACGCCATCCACTTTTTTCAAATCATTGCACAGCGATTTCCATGCATTAAAATGATCGAGACGAAAAAAATTCGTGTCCTGCACACCAACAATGATCAGGTTCCCCTCCTGACCGAATACTTTTACAAAATTCTGATAATCTTTATAGGCCTGATCCTTCTTTGGCAGCAACGACGCATACTCGTACGACATTTCTACTTTCCGGGCATAATAGCCCAGAAACACCGTGATAACACCGAGAACTGTAAGAAAGAGGATTCTATTTCTTAGGATTAGTCTGGATAGTTTAATCCACATGCTTTTTTTTCTAAAATAATCGACGAAAGTAGTACAAATTCCTGAGTTTAGAAAAATGCAATCATCGTACGTTAACTGAATTTAAGACTTAATACCCTGCCTTGGTTATTTTATCCTGAGCAGAAACGGCAACAACATGTTGAGCTGTCCGAAACAAAAGATACTGGTTCACAATTGCCGGGGTAGACATCACAACTTCATTTAAATGATTGGTTGTTAAAAGATCATATTCAGGGCCTGCTTTTACCGAATATACATGCCCTTCGTTATCGGTAATATAAACAATTCCATCGGCTGCAACCGGCGACGAGGTGTAACTATTTCCTTTACCAACTTTTTCGGAGTACATTTCTTCGCCGGTAAGCGCATTGTAACAGGTTAAACGGCCATTCCACCGGGCATTATACAAATAATCGCCATACAACAACATGGTTCCCATGTAGGCACCACCTCTGAGTTTTGCCCATTTCACATACGCGTTTTTTGTTTCGCCTTCCGCTAAAGTAATATCGCCTTTTGCATTTTTACTTATGGCATAAATTGGCGACATTTTTCCGTGGGCACTGTTAAAATAAATAAAGTCACTTCCAATAACAGGTGTAGGAATCGGAATATCGCCACCCCCCGACATGCGCCAAATCTCTTCACCGGTTTCCAAATCGTATCCACCCCGATGTTTGTACCCGTTAACCGCAACGATGTATTTTTCACCATCAGAATATACATTTGGTGTGCCCCAACCCGGATAATCATCCCGGTCTTGCTTCCACCGTTCTTCTCCGGTTTCCAGGTCGTAAGCCGCTACAAACGAATTTGTTGCCACATCGCACTGAATAATGACCATATCGTTGAAAATGAGTGGCGAGCTTGCAAACTCCCATTCTGCATCTTCTGCCAAAAAGAAGTTTGATTTTAACACACCAAAATCTTTCGACCACTGCAGGTTGCCTTTCATATCGTAACAAAACAAACCTTCCGAGCCAAATAATGCCACCACAAATTTACCATTGGTTGCCGGTGTGCAGTTGGCATGCGACGACATTGGATGACGCTTTTGTTCGGGTATTCCTTTGTGCGCAGTAGCCTCCCACTCTATTTCTCCCAACTTCAGGTTCAAACAATAAACTTTCCATTCGTAAACCGAAGAATCAGGTACTGATCCAATCGAACCGTAGATTCCGGTCTTAATATCGTCCTCCTGCTGCCTACTCACTGCGGTAGTAACAAAAACCTGGTTCCCCCAAACAACCGGACTGGCATGACCCAAACCGGGGATTGCTGTTTTCCAGGCAACATTTTTTCCCGATGATGTAAACCAGTTAACAGGAAGATTGGCATTATCCATTACTCCCGATGCTAGATTTCCGCGAAACATTGACCACTGTCGCTTTTGATCAACTTCCTGCGAAGAGGCTAAAAAACTAAACAAGAAGGTGAATACGGTAAGAAATGAGATTTTATGTCGCATAGTTCAATAATTGTTTCAATGCAAATTACTAAAAATTAGCGTCACCCCATTTACACCTAATAATAATTCGATTTTGGGCGAATAGAACAAGCTTACCCTACGTTGCTGGTAATTAACTTTCGGCAACAACATGAATGTTCGTGAAACGAAATTGAGCATGCTTTCGTAAAATTCGAAGATAAAGAAATCTATACACATAATCTGAATAAAATAAGCAATCAAACCACAGTACTTAATTACTACATACAATTAATGATACCATGGAACGAATTCTGCTTTTCATATGCACTTTCCTGATTTTGCTGAGAATGCAAACCCAGGCTCAGATTACGGAACCCAAATGGACAAAACAATCGGGTGTGAGCGGTTGCGATTTCTACACCGATGTTATTGAAGATACCAACAGTGGTTATACCATTACCGGCGCACTAAAACAAGAAGGCAACTCTTTCGATATACAAATATTACGTTTTGATGAGAACGGAGAAATTCTTTGGCAAAAGATAATTGGTACCACAGCTAAAGAAATCCCTAAAAGAATTACCCAATTAAACGATAAAAGTTATGTGGTTATAGGTACTTCAGTTGAAAATGATAAAGAAAGCTGTCTTTTGCTTCGCCTCGATGCTGACGGCAATGAACTATGGAGGAAAACATTAGAAAGTGAGTACCTGTCGGTTGAAGATATTATTTCGCTACCCGAAAACCATTTTGCCATTGCCGGGTCGAAAGGCGAAAACCCGGAGGACCCCAAAATACTAATGGCAACCTTTAACGAAAATGGCGAGACAACCATGGAACGGTTATTTATGACCAACATGTCGGGATGTGCACGTTCGATAAAAAGACTTCCGGACGGTGATTATGCCCTAGCAGCTCAGGTTAGCGAAACCGGCAAAAACAATTGCGATATCGTTGCCATACGCATCAGTTATGTAGGAAAGGCAAAATGGTATTCGTGGATTAAAACACCCGACCAAAAAGTATGGCCCGAATGCATTTGTTGTTCCCCCGACAGCACTTTTATGATTGTTGGCTGGAACGGAAAATGTTTAAGCGATATTAATTCGGACGATCCGATTTTTGATTACGACCTGGTTTTAAACAAGATTAACACAACCGGAGAAATTTTGTGGACAAAAAGTGTAGACCGCGAAGGATCGGAAGGAGGAAATGCACTTACTATACGCCCCGATGGGACATTTATAATTGCCGGAATAAAAGCCACATCCTTCCTCGGAAAAGTTGGGCCATGGTTATTAAATATCGATCCGGATGGTAACGAATTAAATGAAAAACTACTAAACCTGCATTTTAATAACGATAATGCATCGCGAATAATCAACAGTTCCGATGGTGGTTTTGTAGTTATTGGCCCCGGCCTGCAGGACGAAACAAACACCCGAAGTGATGGCTGGATTATAAAATTTGGGGCGCTGTAATTTGGTATTTTTCATTCGTTGCACATCCCGCACAACCTTTATTTAAATCGGGATTTATATTGCAGGACTTCAATCTGCCAGAAAAGACCATTCATAAAAATTACAGAACACCTCAAATCTGATCAGTTTTTAAAAAATGAATACTACTTTTATTCGCCATAAAACTGATAAACAATAAACCTTGAAAGTGAAAGAATCCGGAGTACACATCCGCAGAATAAGCCATTTGGAAATACCGGTTTTGGTAAAATACCGTTTGATGTATTTGAGCGAATTACAGGGCAAAATGGAAGAAAGCTACCGTATACAACTCGAAAAACAACTACACAACTATTTTGAGCGCAACATTTCGCAGGGCCATTTTATGGCATTGCTGGCCGAAATCGACGGCGAAGCAGTTAGTTTTGGAGGAATGGTTATTAAAGAAATACCGGGCGACGCTTACCAGACGAGCTATTTTGAAGGAGAAATATTAAATATGTATACGATCCCTGAGTACCGCAGAAAAGGACTTTCGTCACTTATCCTGAAACAACTTTTAAAGGAAGCCCATCAATCCGGAATCAGAAAAGTGGCACTGCACACCTCGAAAGACGGCGAAAAACTCTATCGCCAAAACAATTTTTCAGAACCTTTTTATCCCTATCTCGAACGAATAATTGAAGGCAGCAACGATTTATGAAAACCCAATTGAAAGAAAAACGAAATCCGTGGGCCTGGATCCCAACCGTATATTTTGCCGAAGGAATGCCCTACATTGTTGTGATGACCGTTTCGGTTATCATGTACAAACGTTTGGAAATTTCGAATACCGCAATTGCATTTTACACCAGCTGGCTTTATCTGCCGTGGGTTATTAAACCCTTTTGGAGCCCCATCGTTGAGCTACTAAAAAGCAAACGTTGGTGGATAGTTACCATGCAGTTACTTATTGGAGCCGGACTTGCCGGAGTGGCTTTCACATTGCCAACAACTTTTTTCTTTCAAAGTTCGCTGGCTTTTTTCTGGTTACTGGCTTTTAGTTCGGCAACACAGGACATTGCCATCGACGGATTTTATATGATGGGCCTCAGCGAAAGTCAGCAGGCATTTTTTGTTGGTATCAGAAACACATTCTACAGAATTGCCATGGTTACCGGACAGGGCATTTTGGTAATTCTGGCCGGATACCTGGAAAAATCGACGCTGCTCAGCGATCCGGAATCAGGTAAAACAATTCCGCTTGCCTGGGCCATCACTTTTGGTGTGCTTGCCGTTTTATTCGTATTATTTGCCTTGTACCACAAAATATATCTTCCTAACCCAAAAGAAGACCGCGAACGAACTACGGCAACTTTTAATGAAATTGTTACCGGATTCGGAGAAACCATTGTTGCATATTTCAATAAAAAGGAAATCTGGACGATACTGGGATTTTTATTGTTGTACCGTTTGGGCGAGTCGCAGTTGGTAAAACTGGCCTCTCCGTTTCTTCTCGACACTTCCGATGCCGGAGGTCTTGGCCTAAGCACATCGGAAGTGGGATTGGCGTATGGAACTATAGGTATAATTGCACTTACCGTTGGAGGTATTTCGGGCGGATGGCTGGCCTCACGAACAGGACTGAAAAAGTTGCTGTGGTTGTTTGTCTTTACCATGAATCTGCCCAACCTGGTTTACGTTTATCTTGCCTATGCACAACCAACACAGTACTGGATTATCGTAACTTCTATTGCAGTCGAGCAGCTTGGATACGGTTTTGGATTTACGGCATACACGCTTTACATGCTGTACATTTCTGCCGGAAAATACAAAACGGCACATTTTGCATTTAGTACCGGAATAATGGCTTTTGGAATGATGGTTCCGGGGATGGTCTCCGGATGGCTTCAGACTGTTTTGGGCTACCAGCATTTTTTCATTTGGGTAATGTTGTGTACGATTCCCGGTTTTATTATGGCTTCACTTATTCGAATCGACGGCGATTTTGGGATTAAGAAGGATTGAGACTAAACCACTATGCACTGAAAGTACATAGGTTTAAGATTGGATGAAATTCAAAATGAACAAAGCATAGGATATGAGTAGAAAGTAATGAGTAGTGAGAGAAGAAAATAGACACGAATAAGATTCTCAATACTCAAATCAAAATCCTATAAAATAAAAGTTTATAGAAACTAAAGTAGCTGCAATCAAATTGCAGGGTTTTAACCATTAAGTAGAAAATAAATTAGAAGAGTCAACAGGTTTGATATTTCAAAATCAATACTTCTCTCTATCATCATTTACCATCGGCACAAATCGAACGGGCAGAATTTTCTTTTCCCGAATCTTCCCCTTTTTCTTTTGCAAAAGCACCAATTGCTGAACGTAACCTTCGCCAACGGGAATAATCATTCTGCCATTTTCAGCCAATTGCTCTTTCAAAGGTTCAGGCACATGCGAGGGTGAGCAGGTAACAATTATTGCATCGAAAGGTGCCTTTTCGGGCCACCCCAAATATCCATCGCCAACCTTACTATATATATTATTGTAATTCAGCTGTTGGAAAACGTTTTCTGCTGAGTTACTTAACGCCTCAAAAAGCTCAATGGTAAAAACCGAATCGCATAATTGTGCTAAAATAGCTGCCTGATATCCCGATCCGGTTCCAACTTCCAAAACGCGGTCGGTTCTTTTAAGTTCCAAAACCTCGGTCATGTATGCAACAACGTAAGGTTGCGAAATAGTTTGCCCTTCGTTTATTGGCAAAGGAGCATCGGCGTAAGCCCACTTTATATATTCGGACAGAACAAATTCGTGACGGGGAACCTTCAGAAATGCAGCCAAAACCATTTTATCGCCAATCCCTCTTTTTTTCAGCTGCTGTTCCACCATTTGCTGCCGATCGTAAAAAAAAGCATCGTGTTGCGAACTACTTACCATTGGTGCAAGCACTAAAAATATCGCGATCAAAAATCTAATCATATCAACGACTCACGAAAATCCAGTTTTATAACGATGCGAGTGCTGATAAGGTTACCAAACCTCTTATAAAGAACATATTTTAAGAACCTAATATGCAATAAGTTAAAAGAACCTAAAGAATATATCAGTTTAATGATTAACTGTTAAGAGCAGGATTACCGTACTGAAGTTTTATTATCTTTGCCTTTAAACATGAGTTCGCAAGATAAAACCAAAGGCTTTGAAATTCAGCACAAAAACACGATATGGATTAAGGGCTATTCTTGAAATAGCATTAAGCGATTCTGGAACCGGAATCTATCAGAAAGACATTTCTGCTAACCAAAATATCTCCTATAAATACCTCGACCACATTATCAATTCACTAAAAGTTGCCGGCTTAGTTACCAAAGCCGCCGGAAGACGCAGTGGTTATGTCCTTACCCGCAAGCCTTCTGAAATTACGGTTTTTGACATTCACAATGCCTTCGAACCCGGAATTTGCGTTGTCGACTGCGTATCTGAAAATTACAATTGCGAACGAAAAGAAATCTGTGCATTGTATGGTTTTTGGGGAGAATTGAACCGTCAATTTGTACAAGTGCTGAAATCGACCACAATTGAGGAGTTGATGAATGAGCAGATAAAACTTGAAGAAATTGCACATTAAGCCAACTTGCGGCATTTCTACCACCTAAATTAGCCCCGAAAAAAGTATTCGCAATTCATCCTTCCCTGTATAATTTTGTTTAATATTAGAGTTCTGAATAACGCCATATAAAATAAAACAAATGAAGAATGTTGCATTAATAAGCGGCGCATCAACCGGAATTGGCCGGGAGTTGGCCCATATTCACGCCGAAAATGGAGGCGACCTGGTAATTGTTGCCCGAAGCAGAGATAAGCTGGAAGTTTTAAAAACTGAATTGGAGAAGAAATACGATATAACGGTTTTTGTAATCGCGAAAGATTTAGGGTTATCCGAATCTCCAAAAGAAGTTTACAATGTAATTAAACAGGCAGGTATCGAAATTGATATTCTGATTAACAACGCCGGTTTTGGAGGTGTGGGTGTATTTCACGAACTGGATTACGAACAACACATGGCCATGATCAATCTGAATGTCACTTCGTTAACCGCTATGACCCGCTTGTTCCTGCCCGATTTTGTTGAACGCAACTCGGGTAAAATACTAAACACCTCATCAACAGCCAGTTTAATGCCGGGACCTTTACAGGCGGTATATTTTGCCACAAAAGCTTATGTGCGCTCATTTAGCAATGCGCTTTCTGAAGAACTTGCAAACACCAATGTTACCGTTACCAACCTAATGCCCGGTGCCACCGAAACCGAATTTGGCGCTTCATCGGGAATGGACAAAACGGCGATGTTCAAAAAAACAGCAAGTGCTCGCAAAGTTGCCGAAGCAGGATACCAGGCCATGTTAAAAGGAAAAATTGATGTGGTTTCGGGGCTAACAACAATGCAATCAATTATGATTTCAGGAATTCCGTTTATGCCCAAAAAACTCCTGCTGAAAACCGTAAAAAGCATGCAGCAAACCAAATAGGCCATGAGACAAATTATTCCCTGGTTATTTTTCATCGCATTTATCGCCTTTCTGGTGGGGGCAAATATGTACCTCGCCAAACGATTCACATTTTATTTCGACATACGAAAAGCCCGCTACCTTTATATAACTTTTGGAGCGTTAACCGTGTTTATGATTGCCGGCATAGCCACAACCACCAATGCACAGGTAGCTTTTGGCAATATGATCTACATTGCGGCATCAATTGTAATGGGATTTTTACTTTACCTTTTACTTTCGGTTGCGGCTGTCGACTTGATTAATCTATTTACAAAATCAGTCCCCCGATTGCTGGGAATCTCTGCACTTTCGCTGGCTGTTTTTATTACTGCAGCCGGAATTATAAACGCACAGTACCGAAGAATTAGCAAAGTAGAAATTCCGATGAAAGGCCTTACCAATGAAATTACGGCTGCCCACCTTTCGGATATTCACATCGGGCACTTTTGGGGACCAAAAACGCTGCAGAAAATAATAGATAAAACCAATGCCCAAAATCCGGATGTGGTATTTATAACCGGCGATCTTTTTGATGGCAAGATCCGTTTAAATAGCGAAAGCCTTGAGCCGCTGAAACAACTGAATGCCCCGGTATATTTTGTGGAAGGAAACCACGACGGTTACTCGGGCGCAAAAGAAGTGAAAGATAACCTGCGCGAAATTGGCGTTACTGTTTTGGAAAACGAGGTAACGCATTTTAACCAGATACAAATTATCGGCCTTGATCACATGCGGGCCGATAACAGCCAACAGGAAATTCCCGAAAGAAGAAACAGACCAAGCGTCCGTTCCGTTCTCGATGAGTTAAACCTCTTCCCAGGAAAACCAACGGTTTTGTTGCATCACAGTCCCGACGGGATTGAATTCGCCAATCAACATGGAGTTGATCTATACCTAGCCGGTCACACGCACAACGGTCAGTTATTTCCATTCAATTTTGTAGTAAGTATGATCTACAAATACAACAAAGGGTTGGGCGATTATAAAGGAACACGCATCTACACCTCGCAGGGAGTGGGAACATTTGGCCCGCCAATGCGCGTTGGTACAAAAAGCGAAATTGTGATTTTAAAACTTAAGCCCGAATGATATGAATGTAATTGTAACAGGTGCCACCGGAATGGTAGGTAAAGGAGTTTTGCTGGAATGTCTCGATCATGAGTCGGCGGAAAAGGTTTTGGTAATCGGGAGAAATCCAATTGATATTAAACACCCAAAACTGGAAGAACTCATTCAAAACGATTTTTCCGATTTTTCGAATGCAAAAGAACAACTCGCTGGTTACGACGCCTGTTTTCTTTGCATGGGAATCAGTTCGGTTGGGATGAAAGAAGATGATTATAAAAAGATCACCTACGATTATACACTTTCGCTTGCCCGCGAATTATTTCCGCTCAACCCGGAAATGACAATCACTTACGTTTCGGGAGAAGGAACTGACTCATCAGAAAAAGGCAGAGTGATGTGGGCACGGGTAAAAGGAAAGACTGAAAACGACCTGGTCAAACTTGGATTTAAACAAGCGTTTATGTTTCGCCCGGGATTTATCATTCCCTTGCGCGGAATAAAATCGCGGACAAAAGCCTACCAGTTTATCTACGATTATTTTATGTGGCTGGTACGTTTATTTAAAGCATTGGCGCCGAATGCGGTGGTGAATACCACGCAGGTAGGAAAAGCAATGATCAACGCAGCAATCTATGGCTATGATTCCTTAATTATTAAACCAAAGGACATTATTCAACTGGCTGAAAAATGAGAACCACCACAAAAAAAGTAATGTATTTCACCGAATTCACCCTCTTGTTTTTTGGAGTACCACTGTTTTTGTTTTTCGATAAGAACCTCATACACCCCAGTTCTGTTCTTTTACCTATTCTCGTTGCACTTATCTTATATTTCCGCAAGCAAAAGGAATTCAAAAGCCGCGATCTGTTCAAACTGGGAATTTCAAAAAAGATGTGGCTACAACAAGCTCTTGCCATGCTTCTTGTCGGTGTTTTTCTACTCACCTATGTTTTCACTTTCGAACCAGAAAACCTGTTTAACCTACCCAAAAGAAATCCCGCCATCTGGATGATGATGTTGTTTTTCTACCCCGTGTTTTCAGCCTACGGACAGGAAATTGTTTACCGGAAATTTCTGCTTATGCGCTATGGGAATCTTTTTCAAAACAAGTGGCAATTGATCTTTGCCAGCGCTATTACTTTTAGTTTTGTACACATTGTATACTTCAGTATTTTATCGTTGGTACTTACTTTTTTTGCAGGTATCTACCTCGCCTGGATTTATCACAAAACCGGGAGCGTACTTTTCGTTAGCATTTTACATGGCATAATGGGCTTTCTGATTTTTACAGTTGGTTTAGGACAACATTTCTGGCTTGATATGATGCAGTGGATGTAATCTAAAAAGGCTGTTTTTAATGGCAAAAGACTTCAGGCAAACACTTTCAATTGCCATTTCGTGTTGATATTCCGGCAGTTTAACCATAACTTTCTAAAAATATCAAACAGGCTTACTAACTTTGTAGCAGCAAAAGTTCATCCGAAGCAATGAAAGCCAGAACCTTAGAACAAATAAATTGTTACAATTCTGACGATACACTTGTTGTACAGTTCTAATTACAGCCGAAGAAAAATGAAAACAGATAAACAAATTAATTGCCCATTCGCCCAACTCCCTTTCAGCTCAGTACTTAGTTTTGAGCTGCTTATAAAAGATATTGAGCGGATTGAATCGACGGCTAATCACCCGATGAAAGATATGGCAAAAAGTACGCTGAATGCTTTGAACAAGGTTCCTGCGCTAAAAAAACCAATACACAACACTGCCCTACTCGACGAAAATCAGGATCTGGTGAATCAGCTTATGGCGTTTGTAATAAATCCCTTGCGTCACAAAAACAGTATGGAAGCCTGCAACGCTCCAATCGGGCAAGATCCGTTTTTTGCCACCAAATTGCTGAAAAACAGCCTTAGTTGCGAGCATAAATTATTTGAAATTGCCCTAAGTAACGAGCAGGATCTTTCGCTGATTTCTAAGGTATATCAGGCTTACCTGTTGATACTTGAGAAATTTTACAACTATAAAATCGACGTTGATCTTCCCTTCACCTATCGCCTTACCGACACAAAAGAAGGCTACATCAAATACATACGAAAACATGTAACAACCGACTATGTGCAGGTTCGTGAATTAAAAAAGCACACAAAACTTACGCCGGAAGATATTACCAAACTGCTGGATAATACGGATGATCTGGAGGTGTGGAATGAAATAATTCCCTTGGAGAATTTTGAACTTTCAGGATTTATCCATTTCAACCTGGTAGATATCACCCAGGACTTTGTGATCTCTCAACTAAAAACCGATTTGCTCGACAAAAAAACAGTTGATACAAACGAAGGTTTTGAAGTGCTGCAAAAACGAATACGTGCCTTGTTTAACAATCCGAAGCTAAAATTCGGAATGGCGGTTGCCCCGGATGAGGATGCAATGTTGAATCTGAACCTGATTTGGAATACCATTGTTCCAAGGTCGGAGCTAAAATGTGACGAATATGTTGGATCGATGTACGAACAGGCATTCACTGAGAATCGGATTGTAAACATTCCCGATCTTCAAAAAATACCAAAGGATATCGTTGTACAAAACCTCTTGGATGCAGGAATAAGAAGCCTGGCTGTTGTGCCGCTTTATGTAGATAGCAAAGCTATAGGCATGCTCGAATTTGGGTGCGAAAAACCAAATAGTATCAGTTTACTTCAGGTTAAAAGGCTACATGATGTTTTTCCAACCTTTGCACTGGCCCTGAAACGATCGAAAGAAGAATGGAACGACAGAATCAGAGCGGTAATCCAGGATCAGTTTACAGCCATTCATCCCACTGTTGAGTGGCGTTTTCGCGAAGCCGTTGGTCACTTTCTTTCGGAAAATAAGAATGGTGGAAAAACTACTGTTGAATCGATTGTTTTCAACGATGTAGTTCCTATCTACGGTGCTTCGGATGTACGTGGCTCATCTATAGAACGTAACCTGGCTATCCAGGCCGACCTCTCCGAGCAATTAAAACATGCACGTGAAATACTGGACTATACCCGCCAAATAAGAGAAATGCCATTGCTTGATGATATCTGTTTTAACATTCAGCAAAATATCGATACGGTACAAAACGGACTAAAAGCAGGAGATGAAGTTGTAATTATTGAATTTCTGACAAAGGAAGTTGATCCGTTTTTGCGCTTGCTAAAAGAACGTTTTTCAGAGCTTGAAGAACCGGTAAAAGACTATTTTAATTCGCTTGATCCGCACCTGAATGTAGTGTACAAAAAGCGAAAGAACTTTGAGGAAAGCCTGACAGTGATTAACGAAGAGGTTAGTGAAATAATTGAGACCGAGCAGGTAAAAGCGCAGGAGGTATTCCCGCATTATTTTGAAAAATACCGTACCGATGGAATTGAATACAATGCTTACATTGGTCAGTCGCTGGTTAAAGGATTAAAGTACTGCGACATCTATTTAAAAAATATCAGGCTATGGCAACTGCTGGTAAAAGTTAAAATTGCCCGCAGGATAAAATTGCTTCAACCACAACTGGCAACAAAACTTGATATTACGCAACTCATTCTGGTTCATTCAAATCCGCTAAGCATTGCTTTCCGGCAAGATGAGAAAAAGTTTGATGTGGCCGGCGCCTACAATATTCGCTACGAGATTACCAAAAAACGTATTGATAAAGCGCTGATTAACGGAACCAGCGAACGTGTAACGCAGCCGGGAAAAATTGCAATCATATACTCACATGCCGATGAAATCAGAGATTACAAAAAGTACATCGATTACATGATTGCAAAAGGTTATCTAACCAGTAATATTGAGGATGTAGAACTGGAAGATTTAGTTGGCGCATCGGGTTTACGGGCACTGCGTGTTGAAGTTGATCTTAGTGATTTGACGCCAAATCAAATTGAGACGGAGGAAATTGCACAGGTTGTAAGCAGCCAGTAAAAGGAGTTTAGCCATACCATTTTCGTGTACGCCCCTGTAGATTATTCAGCGTATCGATGGTGATATTTACATCGTTTACCACCTGGAAATCGAACATACCCACACAGATAAAATCGGCGCCATTTTTAAAGGCCCAGTTAAATCCATCTTCGGGCTGAATGGCACCTGCAGCCAGCACTTTAATACTAATATCGTTATGTAATGCCGCATAAATTTATTATCTTCGATCATGGGAAAGAAAGCCTATTTGGAGATAAAAGAATCGGTAGCTGAGCTACAAAAACTGTTGGTAAAACAAAAATCATTTCAGGCAGGAAAACGGCTCAGGAGTTTAATTGAAATAAAATCCGGCAGGTTTAGTACCCGTCAAGAACTTGCAGACTATTTATGTGTGCACAAAAGGACTCTTGAAAGATGGCTCAATAATTACAAATCCGGAGGTATTTCAGAGTTGCTATCCGACAAGCCAAAAGTCAAACGATCAAAAATTATTACGCCTGCAATTCATCAAGGTCTTGAGCAAAGAGTCAATGACCCGCATAATCCGTTCCAGGGGTATTGGGATGCCCGGAACTGGGTATATCAGGAATATGGGGTAGAAATAAAATATCAACGTATCAGGGAATACCTGATAAAACATTTCAAAACCAAGGTAAAAAGCCCGCGGAAATCACATATTAAGAAAGACAAACAGGCCGAAGAAGCTTTTTTAAAAACTACCAAACACATTCCACGCACTTAGAAAGAGTCTGGATAAAAATAACTACAACAGTGTTAACTTGTATTTTCAAGATGAAAGCCGCTTTGGGCTGATGAGCCATATTGGAAAATGTGTGACAGCTCGTGGGGTGAGGCCGGTTATTAGCTACCAGCACAAATTTGCATCTACCTATTTGTATGGCAGTTATTCTCCTGTTAATGGTGATTCGTTTGTTTGGGAGATCGATGGTGTCAATGTGAATATATTCGAGGCTTACTTAAATGCCTTTTCCAAACACAAGCCAGAAGAATATAAGATTGTAGTTGTTGACAATGCGGGGTTTCATTCTACAAAGAACATAGAGGTACCGGACAATATATATTTGCTAAATATTCCACCTTACACCCCTGAGTTAAATCCTTGCGAACAAGTTTGGCAATACATTAAAACAAGGTTCAAAAACCAACTATTTGAGGACATGGAAAAACTAAGGCAATGGCTGTGGCGTATATCAAACAATATGGGAACAGAAACAATTAAATCGATTACAGGAAATCATCACTTCTTAAATGCATTTAATGCGGCATTTAATAACTAAATCGGTATAAATCCCATAACCGGAACAGTGGCGCGATTAACAAAGTCAACCGTTTTATCAGGATACAAACAAAACAGGTTATCGTGAAAGCGGTTATGATCCGCATACTTTTTACCATCCACTTCAAACGGGAAACGGTTCTCGCGCGGGTGTGCCGACCAGTAATTATCGTGGTGCATGGTTTTCATGTAATAATCCGGGATAATTCCCTGCTCCTCGCAGGCAATCAACGAATCAACCGTATGCGAAGCCAGCCCGGCAGTATAGCCCTGCTCGCGGATATGATTCAGCATTAAATCAATTTTATCCAGTTTATTGTCGCGCACCAGCCAGTCGCACCAGTTTCCCTGAATCTGAATAATATCCACACCAAAATCAATGGCTTTATTAATATTCACCACCCAATCGTTGTTATCCGCATCAGGGTGCACCTGCGTTATCACCTTAATTTTACTTCCGGTTAGCTTTTTATACTTCTGCATGGTGGCATTTGTAGGAAACCCGATATTGATGGTATTAATTCCGGCTTCTTCGGCCAGCATCAGTGTTTCAAAAATCTTCTTTTCGGTATTGTAAGCCCGGAACAACGACGGCACATAATGCAGATCTCGCGAGTGTGCCCAACCACCAATAAGGTTTCCACCGGCCACTAAACGACTTATTTCGTGCGGTCCGATCTTTCCTTTTGGAAGTTCTCCTTTCAGCTCTTTTATATCAGCTCCACCAACTTTTATAGTTGCCCCCGAAAGTGTGTCGACACCAAATTTCTGTGTCTCGTTAAAAGCTCCCAAACCCAATACTCCTAATGCCGGAATTGTTGCCAGGTTTTTCAAAGCTTCTCTTCGTGATTTTACAGAAGACGATTCTTCTTCCATTTCTTTCTTCTTCGAGAAAACAAGAAGCGCATACAATCCCCAGCCTTTTTCTTTTAACACAAGCAATACGAGTAAGGCCAGCGCTTCAATCACATTTTTATTTACGATGTACAGACTGCCTTCGATATTGGCCAGCAACGAACCTCCAAATGGCGGATGTGCAAAGTAGTATAGCAAAAGCAAAACAACACCCGAAGCTGCCGAAACACGAATGGCCAAACCAAATGTGAGTCCCAGTCCGATTAGGATTAAAGCAGCCATATTCAACGGATCTACCACATTCATAATACTTTCAGAACCGCCCAACCACTGGTAAAAATTGGATAAAGGCCCTGTTGAGCTCGATAAATATCCGGCAGCACTCCAGTTTCCGTCAGCTAATTTTGCAACTCCTTCGTATAAAAAGTGCCAGCCAATCGCAGTTCTAAAAATGGTGATGATTAGTTTTTTCCAGTTCATAAGACTGCTTTAATTTTGACTGCTATTAGTTGCTAAAATTATAAGTGCCCGATCCAACTTCCAGCACCAGTTCGTTTTGGGCTTGTGAAACAACCTTCACATCAGCATTTGAACTCAACGTTTTTCCGTCGGCTATAAAATCCTCTCCCGGCAAGATCACTGTTGCGGTACAACCAACAGGAACAATAATGTCAACATTCAATTTCCCTTCGTCTTGCTGCCATTTTATTCCGGCCTTTCCATAAGGTGTTTTGTTGTAATAGTTGGCAAATTCCATTTCGTCAACCGGCTGCGGATGAAAAATAATATGACGGTATCCCGGAATTTCCTCATCGGCCTGCATACCTGCCAACTGACGATACAACCATACCAAACCTCCGCCAAACATTGGGTGATTGTGCGAACCTCCGGTATCCCAGTGCTCCCAGCTGGTTGTTGCTCCCAGCGTTAACCAACGGCCATAACCGGGCTCTTCTTTTTTGTTCATGGCATCGTAAGCGAGGTCGTGCATTCCGTTTTCGGTTAGCACTTCAAAGAAAAACTGCGTACCAAATATCCCGGTATCCAAATGGCCTTTGTTCTTTTTAATATTTTCTTTCAGCGCTTTTATTACTCGTGCATATTCAGCTTCGGGAACACCCATTTTCAATGCAAAAATATTGGCTCCCGAGTTTCCGTAAGTTCCTTTTTCCGAGTCGAAAAATCGCTTGTGAAATGCCTTTTTTGTAGCTTCTGCCAACTTAACATACCTTTTCGCTTCTCTTCTTTTTCCCAAAACCTCAGCAGCTTTTGCTGTAATATCGGCACAGCGCCAGAAATAGAAAGTGTGCACCAGCTCATCAGGAGGAAGATCGCCCGGTGTAACCCAGTCACCCAAATTAAACCAGCGCAAAACTTCACCATTTAGGCCAACACGTTGCGAGTACATTATTCCCTCATTATCCACCCAGGTTTGCATGTAGCGCACATATTCTTTCATCGGCTCGTAAGCTTCTTCCAACATGTCCACAGCGCCGTAGTGCACATAAAACTCCCAGGGCATAATATTCACTGCCGCTCCCCAGGCAACACCACCGCCGCAACCGGGTTGCCATGGTGCACCATTTGGCACATATCCGGTTTCAACATTTTGTGCTCCGATAATGTCCTGAATCCACTTGTAGTAGAAGTTTTGTGCATCAAAATTATGCATCACAGTAATACAAGCCACCTGCCCATCACCGGTGTATGGCGAACGTTCGCGGTGAGGGCAATCGCTGGCAATGCCTCCGTGCATGTTATCGGTCTGGCTGCGTTTCCAGATCTCATTTACCTCGTTAAAAAGCGGATTTGAAGTTTCGAATTTGGCCGATTCTTCGATATAAGTATTGATCGCCTCGGCACAAATATTTTCGGGTTCCAGCACGCCCGGCCAATTTACTATTTCCACTTCGCGGAAAACAAACCAGTTAAAACGGGCCGCATAATTTTCTTTGCCTTTGCCATTAAAAATGTATGAATTATCGCCCGAGAACGTATTCGACATATAATTGATTTCTATTTTGTGTCCTTCAGGGCCTTCCACATTTTTCAGCCGCACCCAACCCGAAATTTCAATCCCAAAATCAACTTTATAATTCCCGTTGTACATTTTCTCTATCCTCACCGGTTCAAGCGTTTCATAAACTTTGTCGGGATGAGCAGTGTGCGCCATCAACTTTCCTTCGGGCGCTTTTCTTAAAACTGCATTTTCCCATAACGAGTCGTCAAAACCGGCAGTGCACCAACCATCTTGTTCCAAACGTGCATCATAATGTTCGCCGTAAAATACCATGTCCATCAAAATCGGACTTTTTGAAACCTTCCAGCTCTCATCGCTTACAATTACATCCTCGGTACCGTCGGTGTAGGTTACATGAACCTCCATTAACAAGCGGGGCGAACCATAACCCAAGTCCCAATGTTTGGCCGGATTATAAAACCCATTTCCAAGTATCGCACCAAAAGTGTTCGCGCCAGCAACCATCTGATCCGAAATATCATAAGCCAGGTACATCACTTTATATTCCCTGAAATTGTCATCAACAGGAATAAATTGTTCCGGAAGTCCGGGACGCTTGCCATAGTTGGTTTGGTTGGGAACCAAGACATCGTCTCCGACTTTCTTTCCGTTCAGATACATTTCGAAATAACCCAATCCGGTTACATATGCCACGGCTTTTTTAACCTGTTTTGTGACGTTAAATTCTTTACGGAATAAGGGAGCCGGTGGTGGAAGTTCCTGCAAACGATTACCGTCTCCACCAAGATTACGCGCGGGTTTTGGTAAACATTCCTCGCCCTGCCACGGTGCACCAATCCATTTTGCCTGCCAGTCACTTTCGTTAAGCAATCCCATGTGCCAGAATGCTGGCTCACTCCATTCCGAAGCTTCACCGTTCTTATCCCAAACACGAACCTGCCACCAGCAATCCTGACACGATACCAGTTTATCACCATCGTACTCTACACGGGTCGACGCGTTACTTTCAACCTTTTTACTATCCCATAAATCGGGAGCTGAAAGCTTATCTTTAGTTGTAGCCACCCGGATTTGGTAGGCCGTTTGAACTTGACCTCTTTCGTCGTCGCCGGCCACATCTATCCACGCCAAACGAGGCTGAAGTACATCAACTACTGAAGGATTTTGCAGGTATTCGCAAGTAAGTTGTGTTGGTTTGATTTTAGCATTCGATAAGAAATTGCCAATTGCTAAAAAGCAAAGAAACAGCAATAGTTTTTTCATAGTATTAGGTTTTGTTGAATCGCTTAAAGTTACCAATAAGTTTATTATTCAGACTTTAAGAATTAAAATTTTTCGCTTGTTTTATGTCTGCATTTTCTACATTTGTCATTCTTAAAATAAAACAGACATAGAATGAGCAAAGATTTTTCGCCCACAAAATACATCCTGAAATCGTTTAAAACAGGCAAGGAGTTTAAAGATGCAGGCTGGATGCTGGATGCTCCGGGTGAAGCCGAACCAACATTAATTCGTGCTATTTACGATAAAAAACAGATTGACGTAAAAGACGATTCGTGGGGCTTGTACAAATTTGCCGACTGGCTACCAATTGGCAGAATGCTTGAAGGATCGTCGGCACCGGTGACCTACAAAAGCGAAGGCCTGGCAAAAGAATTGGGGCTTGAAAATCTTTGGATCACCTTTAGCGGCTACTGGCCCGAAAAAGGTACAACCATGAAAACGGCCTCGTTTAAAGAAACCGAAGCTTACTCGGTTTGTGGTCGTATGACAGAAGATATGCATCAGGTTTTGGTGGTTGCTTCAGCCGGGAATACTTCGCGTGCTTTTGCAAGAGTTTGCTCTGAAAATAATATACCTCTGCTGATTTGTGTTCCGGAAGATAACATCGGCGCACTTTGGTTTGACGCCCCGATTAACGATTGCGTAAAACTGATCTGCAGCAAATCGGGCAGCGACTATTTCGATGCCATTCACCTCTCGAATATTGTAGCAGGAATGGAAGGTTTTGTTGCTGAAGGAGGTGCAAAAAACGTTGCCCGCCGCGATGGAATGGCAACAACAATGCTTTCGGCAACTACTACTATTGGTGAAATTCCTGATTACTATTTTCAGGCAATTGGTAGCGGAACCGGAGCAATTGCCGCCTGGGAAGCCAATTTGCGTTTAATAGAAGATGGCCGATTTGGCAACAAAAAAATGAAACTGATGGTTTCGCAGAATTCGCCGTTTACGCCAATCCACGATGCATGGAAAGCTGATTCGCGCGCAATGTTGTCGTTAGATGATAATCTGGCCCGCGAGCAGGTGGAAGCCATTGTGGCAAAAGTTCTGTCGAACCGCAAACCTCCGTATCCAATTGCCGGCGGATTGTACGACGCCATGAAAGATGCGGGCGGCGAAGTATTACTGGCCTCGAACGAACAAGCTGCCCATGCCGGAGAATTGTTCTTACAAACCGAAGGAAATGATATACACCCGGCATCGGCTATTGCCACTGCAACACTTATTGAAGCGGTTAAAGACGGTACAGTTAAAAAAGATGACCTGATTATGCTGAATATTACAGGCGGTGGCGAAGAGAAATTCAAAGCTGAAAATGATCTGTTCTACTTAAAACCTGAAATTATTTTCGATATTAATCCGAACGAAGAAGAGGTAAAAGAAAAAGTAGAAAAGCTTTTTTCTTAATAGCCGGTAATCATAAATACGATATAAAAACAAACCCGTATATGATCAGTACACGGGTTTTTCTATTCTTGTATGGAAATGGGATATATCAAAATATAACCCGAAGAATACTTTACATCACACAACAAACTTTAGAGATTTCAATAAAGATTGCTTTCTTTTGTGTTACAAAGTAAAAAATATTTATCATTGTATCCTAATGATACAATGAAGATTTAATATTTGTTTATGAGTCTTAACAAATACCAGACCATCTTTAATAATTTAAAAAATGCAAGCTTAAGCATTGGTATTGACTGTGTTATATTCTCCGTTATCTCAGGAGATCTAAAAGTACTAATCAATGCTTTTCAACCGGGCTTAAGCTATATGTTGCCCGGCGGTGTAATTTTTAATGATGAAACCGCTGACGTTGCCGCCAACCGAGTCCTATTCGAAAGAACAGGTGTAAAAAACATCTTCTTAAAACAGTTTAAAACATTCACCGCGCCAAAGCGTTTTTCCTATTATTCGGTAATCGAAGAGTTAAAACACGAAAATATTTCTCTTCCATCAACGATCAATTTTCCCGAGCGGGTAATTACAATCGGGTATTTTTCACTGGTTAATTTCAACGAGATTCACACAACTGGAGGCACACTCGAAGAAGAGAACATTTGGACCAACATTAACGATATTCCCGAACTTTTATACGACCACAATCTAATTGTTACTGAAGCGCTAAATGCCCTGCGCAAAGAGCTTTTCTTTAAACCTATCGGTTACAATCTTCTGCCTGAAAAATTTACAATGCCGGAACTTCAGCACATTTATGAGATCATTTTAGACCGACCACTGACTAGAAGTAATTTTCAGCGAAAAATGTTGAACTGGGGAATTTACGAAAGGCTGGAGGAACGAAAAAAAGGCGTTTCGCATAAGCGTCCGTTTCTGTATCGTTTCAACAAAAACAAATACGAGGAAGCTGTAAAACAAGGTGCCAGCTTCTGCTTCTGATCTTTTATCCATTCGAATTTAATAGACAAATATCATCCCCGAAGATATACTTGCACATATCAACAGTGGCCTCATTCTGGTTTTTGCCCATTTTATTATACATTTTACCCGTTTTGTTATACAGAAAAGTAGGTACAAAAACTATATTTGTTGTCTCGTAAAGTAAAACCAATTAATACCACTACCATGATTAAAGAATCATTTTCAACACTCACATTATTTGTAATCGTAATGCTTACATTGGTCTCGTGTAACAATTACACCGACTACTCCAATGTGCCGTACAATGAACCCAGCCCAAAACCCTGGGAAGACCCTGAAATTTACCAGGTGAATAAAGAAGCTCCACATGCGCACTTTATTCCTTTTGCATCGGCCGAACAATCCCGCACCGAAGACAAATGGCAATCGCCACTACTAAAATCATTGAATGGAACATGGCAGTTTCATCTGGCACAAAATCCGTCGGAACGCCCGTTCTGGTTTTTCAAGAATGATTTTGACACCCGCGAGTGGGATAAAATTCAGGTGCCTGCCAACTGGGAAGTGGTTGGTTTTGATTACCCGATTTACACCAACGTAAAATATCCGCACGCCAAAACTCCTCCGTTAATCCAGAAAGATTATAACCCGGTTGGATCGTACAAACGTACTTTCGAAGTTCCAGCTGAATGGGACGGTAGCGATATTATCGCACATTTTGGCGCGGTTTCATCGAATATGAATCTATGGGTGAACGAACAATACGTGGGTTACAGCGAAGACAGTAAAACACCTGCTGAGTTCAACATTACCAAATATTTGGTTCCCGGAGAGAACACCATGGCCGTTGAGATTTTCCGCTGGAGCGATGCTTCTTACCTGGAAGATCAGGATTTCTGGCGTTTAAGTGGTATCACCCGCGACGTGTATCTTGTTGCTCGCGGCCAACAAGCTTTAAAAGATTTTCGTGTTGGTTCATCGCTTGACGATACCTACACAAACGGTTTATTTTCGCTTGACGTGAAACTAGCAAACAACGGGAACTTAACAGTTGAAGCGGTTCTTTCCGACAATGGAAATGTTGTAAAAGAATTCTCTACAACTACCGACGGAACATCAGTGAGTTTTGACGCTGAAATTCCCAACGTAAAACAATGGTCGGCCGAAATTCCAAATCTTTACGAACTGGTAATTACGCTGAAAAACGGAGAAAACATTGTTGAAGTTATTCGTCAGGATGTTGGTTTCCGCCGCATTGAAATCATTGATGCAACACTTCGTGTGAATGGCAAATACGTTTACATTAAGGGTGCCAACCTGCACGAGCACAACGACAAAACCGGCCACGTTCAAGACAAAGAAACGATGCTGCTGGATATTAAAACCATGAAGGAGAACAACCTGAATGCCGTTCGTACATCGCACTATCCGCAACCGGAATTGTGGTACGAACTGTGCAATAAATATGGTTTGTACATTGTTGACGAGGCAAACATTGAATCGCACGGAATGGGTTACGGAGACGAATCACTGGCCAAGAACGAAGATTGGAAAGCAGCTCATTTGTATCGCACAAAAAATATGTTTGAACGCGATAAAAACCAACCGTGTGTGGTAATCTGGAGTTTGGGTAACGAAGCCGGAAACGGACAGAACTTTATGGCTACTTACGAATTCCTGAAATCGGTAGACGGCACACGTCCGGTACAATACGAGCAGGCACACGGTGGAGAAAACACAGATATTTTCTGCCCGATGTACATGCGAATGGAAGGAATGGAACGCTTCGCGAAAGAAAAAGCCGACAAACCTTTAATCCAGTGCGAATATGCGCACGCCATGGGTAACAGTGTTGGTAACTTACAAGATTATTGGGACCTGATTGAAAAATACGATGTGCTGCAAGGTGGATTTATCTGGGACTGGGTAGACCAGGGCTTGTGGAGCACCAACGAAGCCGGTGAAGGATTCTGGGCATACGGCGGCGACTTCGGTCCTGACACCGTTCCTTCAGATGGCAACTTCTGCAACAATGGCTTGGTTGATCCTGACCGCGCTGTGAAACCACACCTTTTAGAGGTGAAGAAAGTTTACCAGCACATTGGCTTTGATGCGGTTGATTTGAAAAAAGGAATTATCTCGATCGAGAACAAATATGTATTTATGAATCTGTCGGCTTTCGACTTTGTTTGGGAAGTAACCGCCGACGGAAAAGTAGTTGACAGCGGCGACCTCGGAAGCATTGATTTGGCACCGGGTGAAAACAAAAAAGTTACTATCGGTTTTGATGTAAAACCTGAGGCCGGTATTGAATATTTCCTGAATGTTCATGCAAAACTGAAAGAAGACTGGAGCCTTGTTAAAGCCGGTTGGATTTTAGCTGAAGAGCAATTTGAAATTCCATTCGTTGTGCCTATGACACTGGAATACAAAATTCCTCAAATGCCGGATGTAACTATGGAAGAAACAGTCGACGCAGCAACTGTTTCGGGCGAAGGATTCTCGGTAACTTTCGATAAGAAAGCCGGTATTATTTCAAGCCTCAAAAAAGGTGAATCGGAGATGTTGATCAGCGGCCCGATTCCGAATTTTTGGCGTGCACCAATCGATAACGACTATGGCAACGAACTGTATCTCAGAAGCCGCGTTTGGCGCAAAGCTGGCGAAAACCGCCAGGTGGCTGATGTCGCAGTAAAAGCGTTAAGCAAAAATACAGCAGAGGTAGTTTTCAACTTTGATCTTGTAAACGAGGAAAAAGAAAAAATTGCCACCTACAAATCAATTTACACGGTATACGGCACAGGAGATATTGTGGTTGAAAATAACTTTAAAATGACAGCCGATGAACTGCCGGAAATCGTACGTATGGGTATGAACCTGGTAATGCCCCGCAAATTCGACCAAATGAGCTGGTTTGGACGTGGTCCGCAGGAATCGTACTGGGATAGAAAAACCGGAGCTTTTGTTGGCTTGTACAGTGGCAGCGTTGCCGATCAGTACTGGGCATATCTTCGTCCGCAGGAAAACGGAAACAAAACTGATGTTCGCTGGGTGACTATCACCGACGAAGCCGGAAACGGTCTGTTATTCGCAGGAATGCCATTACTGGAAGTTAGTGCACATCACAACATTATGGAAGATTTCGAAAGTGTTGAACGCACCGATGGACGCCAGGTTCCGGGTGTTGAGGTGATCAACCGCCATATTAACGATGTAAAACCACGAGACCTGACTTCTGTTAACATCGATTACAAACAAATGGGTGTTGGTGGCGACGACAGCTGGGGTGCATGGACGCACGACGAGTACCGCCTAACCGACAAAGAATACAGCTATGCGTTTAAAATAAGTTTTATCTCACCTGAAGAAGATCCTGCTAAAAAAGCAAAGGCAAAATATTAAAGAGGAACCTTAAAGTTCTTATACAAGGCGCAGCGACAAAATGGTCGTTGCGCCTTTCTTTTTAAAACCCCGGATGCTATAAAAAATCATTTCCAAAATACCTTTTTTAAACAAATCCAATACCTTTGCTCAAAATTCAGAAAAATGGAAATTCAAAACCTGTCGTACCTATTGTTACTGCTAATATTTCTGGTAATTCCGGTGGCACTCAGCTTTCAGAAAAAGGTACGGTTTGTTTTCAGGCTAAGATATATTTTGCCTGCCGCAATTTTTGCCGAAGCCATTTTTGTAATGTGGGATATCCGCTTTACACAAATGAATATCTGGACTTTTAATCCTGATTATCTTTCCGGCATTGAGCTGCTTCGATTACCGGTTGAAGAGTGGCTGGCATTTTTAATCATTCCTCTGTCATCTATTTATATTTACGAGTGGCTAAAAGTTCGTTTCGAGGACTTTGAAAAGCCCAATGTTTTTGTCATTGTCAGCCTTGTACTTTTGCTGATAACCGGAGTTTTGGCCTACATTTTCCGAACCCGGATGTTTAGTTTCTTTACCTTCTTCCTGTCGGCAATTTACCTGGGTTACACCGTTTTTCGTAACCGTTTCAAAAAATATTACACCAAATTTTACCTGGCACTGGCCATCTCATTAATACCCTTTTTAATTGTCTCGGCAATTTTAAATTCGCTTCCGGCAATCGTTTACGATTCGGCCCACACCATGGGATTAGCAATTTTTGGCGTTCCTGTTGAAAAGATCGGCTACCTGTTTTTACTGTTACTCATTAACGTAACGATCTACGAATATTTGAGCAACCGGAAGCAATACTAATTCAGAATAAGATGAGCTTACTTTACAACCTTGGAATTTTGTTTTACGGATTTTTTATCCGTGTGGCGGCCTTGTTTAACGAGAAGGCAAAACTTTTTGTTGCCGGACGTAAAAACTGGAAGAAAAAGCTTGATTCGGCGGTGGATAAGAATGCCTCGTACATTTGGTTTCATTGTGCATCGCTGGGCGAGTTTGAACAAGGCCGGCCGGTGCTTGAGAAAATAAAAGAGCAACATCCGCAGTACAAGATCGTACTCACTTTCTTTTCGCCATCGGGTTACGAGATCCGGAAGAATTATGAAGGCGCCGATATTGTTGCATACTTACCAATGGATACCAAAAAGAATGCGCAGGAGTTTATTCACCTGGTCCGCCCCGAAAAAGTATTCTTTGTGAAATACGAATTCTGGTACAACTACATTACCGAACTCAAAAAACAGCAAATTCCGCTTTATATCATCTCGGCCATTTTTAGAGAAAACCAGCAGTTTTTTAAGTCAACGCCCTGGGGAAAGTGGTACCGAAAAATGCTACACAGCTTCGAGCACATTTTTATACAGAACGACACTTCGGCCCAGCTTTTGGAACAGGCCGGCATAAAACATTACACTATTTCGGGCGATACACGCTTCGACCGGGTGGCAGAAATTGCCCGCGGTGCAAAAAAGTTCAGCATTGTGGAAAAGTTCAGGGGAAATGATGTAACCCTGATTGCCGGAAGTACCTGGAAACCCGATGAGGAGCTGCTTGCAGCGTTTATTAACAACAGCAGCGATGTGAAGTTTGTAATTGCGCCACACGAGGTTGCACCCGCAAATATCAACAGAATTCAGGAATTGTTGAAAAAACCGTCCATTTGTTTCAGCAAAGCCGATATTTCCGACATCGACAGTTACGATGTGTTAATAATTGATTCTATCGGAATATTATCGTCGCTGTACCAATACGGAAACATAGCGTATATAGGCGGTGGCTTTGGTGTGGGTATCCACAATATTCTGGAGGCAGCTACTTTTAAATTGCCAATTTTGTTTGGCCCAAACTATTTAAAATTTAAGGAAGCAGTAGATCTTGTGGATCAAAAAGGAGCCTTCCCCATCCAAAATTTTACAGAATTGGAGACCACACTGAGTAAGCTTTTGAATAACAATAACAACCTGAAAAAAACCTCCGAAATTTGCAAAAAATATATAGAAAAAAACGTGGGCTCAACAAAACTTATCATAAATAAAGTTTTTAACAAAAAGTGAAAAATTGCACGCTTTTTGTTAGCAAATTATTCTTCGAAAAATTGAATTTTTACAAGTAATATTCTGTTAACAAAAATCTTTATCAGCTAATAATAATTTTCAGTTTTGGTAAACTTTTTTTAACTATCAAATATATAACCATTTGCAAACCTGAGACATAACAAATTAAAGTTGATAACTTTTACTTAATTAACTCTCAAAAAAATTCCAAATATTTGTTTTCTGTTCTATCTTGCATTACACAATTTGTTGTGATTGACATCTAAGAAAATCGAAAATACATTCTTATAACTTTTAATACACTTACAGGAAAAAAATGGCAGTAAACGAAGTATCTGTAAAAGCCCCGGCGGGCAAAAAAATTTACTCTCAGGAAGAAGCAGTAAATGCCTCGCTAGAGTACTTCAGAGGAGACGATTTGGCAGCAAGAGTTTGGGTGAACAAATACGCCCTTAAAGATTCGTTTGGAAATATTTTTGAGCTAACACCGGACGACATGCATAAACGACTTGCAAAAGAAATCGCACGCATTGAAGAACGTTACCCTAATCCGTTGACCGAAGAAGAAATCTACAGCGTTTTAAAAGATTTCAAGCACATTGTTCCGCAGGGAGGACCGATGACCGGTATTGGAAACGACTATCAAATCGCGTCACTATCCAACTGTTTTGTAGTTGGAAATGATGGTGACTCGGATTCGTATGGTGGAATTATGAAAATTGATCAGGAACAGGTGCAATTGATGAAACGCCGTGGAGGTGTGGGACACGATCTGTCGCACATTCGCCCAAAAGGTTCTCCGGTAAAGAACTCGGCATTAACATCAACCGGTATTGTTCCGTTTATGGAGCGCTATTCCAATTCAACACGCGAAGTTGCACAGGACGGACGCCGCGGTGCATTGATGCTTTCAGTATCGATTAAACACCCCGACTCGGAAAGTTTTATCGATGCCAAAATGGAACAAGGCAAAGTAACCGGAGCCAACGTATCGGTAAAAATCCAGGATGATTTTATGCAGGCTGTTGAATCGGAAACTCCTTACACGCAGCAATACCCGATCAACGGTAAAGCACAATACACCAAAAACACCGATGCCGGTAAAATTTGGAAGAAAATTGTAAAAAATGCCTGGAAATCAGCCGAGCCGGGAATTCTTTTTTGGGATACCATTATTAAAGAATCGGTACCTGATTGTTATGCCGACCTTGGTTACCGCACGGTTTCTACCAACCCTTGCGGAGAAATTCCTTTGTGTCCTTACGATAGCTGCCGCCTGTTAGCCATCAACTTGTATTCATACGTAGAAAACCCATATACCAAAGACGCAAAGTTCAATTTCGAATTGTTTAAAGAACACATCCATTACGCACAGCGCATTATGGACGACATTATCGATCTTGAGCTGGAAAAAATTGATGCCATTTTAGAAAAAGTTGAGGAAGATCCGGAAGCTGAAGAAATTAAATTCACAGAAAGAAACCTTTGGGAAAGCATTCGTAGGAAAGCAAAAGAAGGCCGCCGTACCGGTATTGGTATTACTGCCGAAGGCGATATGCTGGCTGCATTAGGATTACGCTATGGAAGCGATAATGCAACTGATTTCTCGGAAGAAATTCATAAAACAATTGCCGTTGAGGCCTACCGTTCCTCGGTACACCTTGCAAAAGACCGTGGTGCATTTACTATTTACGATGCCGAGCGCGAAAAAAACAATCCACTTATCAACCGTATTAAAGATGCCGATAATGGTCTTTATGAAAAAATGGTAAAATACGGCCGTAGAAATATTGCGCTGTTAACCATTGCTCCAACCGGAACTACCAGCTTGATGACACAAACAACATCAGGTATCGAACCGGTTTTTCTTCCGGTATACAAACGCCGCCGCAAAGTAAATCCAAACGACAAAGATGTTCGTGTTGATTTTATCGATGAAGTTGGCGATCACTGGGAAGAATACACTGTTTTCCATCATCATTTTAAAACCTGGATGAAAGCGAATGGTTACGACACCAATATTGAATATTCGCAGGAAGATCTGGACAAAATGGTAAAAGAGTCGCCTTATTTCAAAGCTACATCAAACGATGTTGACTGGCTGAATAAAGTGCGCATGCAGGGAAGAATTCAGAAATGGGTAGACCACTCGATTTCGGTAACCATTAACTTGCCTGCCGATGTAAAAGAAGAGCTGGTTGGCGACTTGTATTTCGAAGCATGGAAAAGCGGGTGTAAAGGAGTTACCGTTTATCGCGACGGATCACGCTCGGGTGTGCTTATTTCGAACGACGATAACAAGAAAAAGACCGACGACGGCGCATTCCCGCTAAAACGCCCTGAAAAAGTAGAAGCCGACGTTGTACGTTTCCAAAACAACAAAGAAAAGTGGATTGCTTTTATCGGTTTAATGGACGGTAAACCTTACGAAATTTTCACTGGTTTGCACGACGATGAAGACGGAATTCTGCTACCTCGTTCGGTAACAAAAGGTTACATTATTAAAAACTGGGAAGGCGAAGATTCGCGTTACGATTTCCAATACGCTAACAAACGTGGCTACAAAACTACTATTGAGGGATTGTCGCACAAATTCAATCCGGTATTCTGGAACTACGCCAAATTAATTTCGGGAACCTTGCGCCATGGTATGCCAATTCATAAAATTGTTGAGCTGGTAACCAGTCTGCAATTGGATAACGAAACCATTAACTCGTGGAAAGCGGGTGTTGCACGCGCACTGAAGAAATACATTCCGGACGGAACAATTGCCGATGATGCAAAATGCGGCGAATGTGGATCGGACGATGTAGTATACCAGGAAGGCTGTTTAACCTGCCTCTCTTGCGGATGCTCAAAATGCGGATAAATTAATTCGATAAACTATACTAAAAACCGGGATCGTTTTTTTCGATTCCGGCTTTTTTATGCCCAAAAAAATGCCCCACCGAAAACGATGAGGCATTTACTTATGCTGTAAAATCTCTTAAGCTTCAATCATGGCTTTGTAAGCGTCAGCGTCCATTAGGTCATCTAACTCCGATGCATCGGCAATATTCACTTTAATCATCCATCCTTTTCCGTATGGATCTTTGTTTACCAATTCCGGATCGTCGGCTAAATCTTCGTTGAACTCGGTAACTTCGCCTCCAACTGGCATAAACAGGTCAGAAACGGTTTTCACTGCTTCAACTGTTCCAAAAGTTTCACCTTTGTCCAATGTTTCACCTTCAGTTTCAATTTCAACAAACACAACGTCGCCCAGTTCTCCCTGAGCAAAATCGGTAACACCTACAACAGCTACATCTCCCTCAACGCGTACCCATTCGTGGTCTTGCGTATATTTCAAATCAGCTGGAATATTCATATTTTTAGTTTTAAATTATTTATTTCGAATTTGTTGAAAGCCGCCCCTAAAATCTATCGCTTTTTAAATTTCGCCGGGTGCGTTTCGCTTCAAGATATTTGCCAAAATTAAAACATTTTAATGAAAAACAACCCCCTTATACCCATGCATTTCCCTGATTTTTATCGCATTTTATTTCAAGAGGTGCAAAATATGTGGCTCTTTTTGTATAATTGCAAAAATTGTTGGAAGAAATGTATTCAAAAAAGATCAATTCGCTCGACGAGCTTAAAGTTGCTGCAAAGGAGTTAATTACAGCTTTTAGTGACGACCGCGTTTTTGCATTTTATGGCAAAATGGGTGCAGGAAAAACTACTTTCATCCAGTCTATTTGCCGTGCGCTGGGATCGGACGATAACGTTACAAGTCCTACTTTTGCGTTAATAAACGAATACAACACTGCCGACCTTGATTCTATTTTTCACTTCGATTTTTACCGGATAAAAGATATTGAAGAAGCTTACGACCTGGGTTACGAAGACTACATTTACAGCGGAAGCTATTGCCTGATTGAATGGCCGGAAATGATTGAATCGCTTCTGCCCGAAAAAATGGTTGAGGTAAAAATCGAGGTTCAGGAAGATAATAACCGCCTGATTACGGCGCAAGAAATTTAGTTTCTTAGTGCTGCTTTCTACTTCCCAATTAATTTTCTTTGAAAACTCCCCTTTTGCTTGTAAATTGGTGCTGTTGAATTCATCAGACTAATTTCATGGAAAAAGCAAAAGAAAAGGTATCGATACCAAAAACCATGCTTCTGCCCAAAGAGGAGATGTTGGAGGTAAAAAAGAAGGGCCAGAAAATAAAGATTGGCGTTCCTTCCGATCTTTCGAAAGTTGAATACCGGGTGCCTTTATCGCCGCAAGCTGTTGATTTGCTGGTTTCGTACGGGCACGAAATTCTGATTGAACGCGATGCCGGAAAATCGGCCAGCTACACCAACGAAGATTACCAAAAAGCCGGCGCCACCATTGTTGAAACCAAAGAAGAAACTTTTCAGTGCGACATCATTTTGCGTATTTCACCTTTTGATTGCGACGAAATTGATGCTTTGCGTGGCAATCAGGTCATCATTTCTAACATGCAGATTCAGGCTCATTGCAACGAATCGATTCAGAAAATGATGCAAAAAAAGGTAACAACCATCGCCTTTGAATACCTCGAAAACGAAGAGGGTTTTCTTCCCTTCGTTCATCAAATGAGCCAGATTGCAGGAGTTACCTCCATTACCATAGCCAGCGAATACCTCAGTAACTCGCGCAACGGAAAAGGTGTTTTGTTTGGCGAAGTTACCGGTGTTACACCTGCCGAGTTGGTTATTATCGGAACCAGCACAGCAGCCGAATATGCTGCACGCGCAGCACTCGGATTGGGTATTTTCGTAAAGGTTTTTGATACTTCGGTATACGAACTCAGCAAACTGGAAGAGAAACTTGGCCGACGTATTTTTACTTCGGTATTCTACCCTAAAGTTTTGCGAAAAGCACTAATCTCAGCGGATGCGGTTATTGGAGCAACTTCATTTAATACCCCACCAAAATTTAAAGTGTCGGAAGACTTGGTAAAACAAATGAAGGAGGGTTCGGTAATTATCGACCTGAACGTGAGCCAGGGTGGTTGTTTCGAAACATCGAAATGTACCGATTTTAATAATCCTACATATACCAAGCATGGCGTGGTGCACTACTGTGTTCCAAACACTCCGGCCATGGTGGCACGAACAGCTTCCATTTCGTTGAGCAATATTTTAATTCCGATTTTACTTGCCATTGGCGACAACGGCGGGGTTGAAAACTATATAAAAGTATCGAAAGGATTCCGGAAAGGCGTTTATATCTACCACGGAATCCTCACCAACCACGATGTAGGCCGCATGTTCAACATCCCGTCAAAAGACATCGATCTGTTGCTGGCAGTTTTTTAATCAAGATAAAAGTTCCAATGCTGAACTCGCTAAACAAAAAATATCCGTTTAACGACAACCTTAAGGTAAATGCACGCTCAATCTCATCTGTGAGCCTGGGAATTTTTTTGTTTCTTTTGTTCTTTCAGCCTTTCCAAGTCCAAAATCCCGATTTTAATAACCGCCTCATCATCCTTGCTACATTTGGTGCAATAACTCTGGTTTTACTCAGCATCTTTCGTGTTGTAATTCCTTCCATATTCATCACCGCTTTTTCAGAACCTCGCTGGACAATTTTAAAAGAAATCATCATCGATCTGCTTTTTGTAGCTTGCAACTCGGTAGCATTTGCATTTTTTGCTCGCTACGTTGGCCACATTCCAATGACCTTTGGTATTGTTATCAATATCGTTACCATTTCAATTACAGCTGCCGCTGTTGTAGTGGTCACCAACCAGTTTTATCTGCTAAAAAAGAAAGTACTAAAGCTGGAATTGAATCCAGAGGAAGACAGCAAAAATGAATCGGTTGAAGCTCCAAAAGAAATTGAATTTGAATCGGAAAGCAAAACGGAATATTTCACACTTTTTCTCGAACAGTTGATCCTAATAAAATCAGCCAATAATTACATTGAAGTAATTTACAAACACAACGACCAGATCAAGAAAAAGCTGATCCGGAACACAATGAAAACCACTGAGAATTTGTTGAAGAAATACCCGGAGATCATTCGTTGCCATCGCTCTTGCATGGTCAACAAAAACTACATTAAAAAAGTATCGCGTGGCTCCGACGGTTTAGTGTTGAATCTTTTTGAGTACCCGCAGGAAATTCACGTTTCAAGGCAATATGTACTTCGTTTAAAAGAAGCATTAAAAGCATCCTGACACGCACAAATTCGCTATTAAAACGAATAAAAACATTCCGAACATCCGACTTAAAGGCAAGTTGGGATTACTGTCGCTTATCCCTGACAAATGACAAAAATCCCAAAAACAAGCAAATCATCACTATTAAAAGCTATAAATCCCAAAAGCTTTTTTTTCGAATAAAATGGCCATTTATTTGAAAAGTCGAAAACAATGTAAACGTTATTACCATGAAGATATTACTGATTTATCCGGGAAAAGAGAACAATTCAAAGGGATTTGAAGCCTTTTTTCAGAAACATTTTAACAAGCCAGCAGAAGCTCCCCGCGAACTCATTGAAATTTCTATTCAGTTACCAATTACCTGGGAAAGAAAATTGCGTGACCTGAACAAGGAAAAGTTAAATACAAAAGAACTGGAATGGGCCGACTATATAATTATTAAAGCTGATTTACAACAACGAAACTCAACTGTAAGCCTGATTGAGAAATGCAAACAGGCAGGGAAAAAGATAATTGCCGAAGGCGCATTATTTAACTCTCAACCTGCCGATTTTGAAAATGTAGATCACCTGATTCTGAACCAGGCAACATTTGATCCGTTTGTGCGGGACATAGAGGACAACACTGCCCAACGAATTTACAACGCTGATTTCAGAAAAGAGAAATTACGGAGAACTGCCTATTCATTGTTGGGATTCTCGGGCTACTTTTCGCGAAACATTCACACGTTTTCAGCCTGAACCAGAATTTTTAGCGAAACCGGATCTACCACAACGGTATCTTCTACAATTTCAATTCCCTCCTCGTTAATGCTGTTGGCGTCGACAACAACTTTGTACCGGCCTTCGGGCAATGGAAATTCAACCGGTTCCTCGTTTCCGTTAAAAATGAGGAATATTTTTGACCAGTTGTCGCCAGCCTGCTTTCCATCCAAACAATAGGAAACTACCCCAATTTTATACTCAGTACAAAAATTCAAATCCTGCCTGATCGCATCGGCAGAAGTAATTCGAAATGCCGGATGATTTTTCCGCAGCTGAATCAATTTCTGAAAATATTCAAAAACATCGATGTATTCATTTTTGCGGCTCCAGTCGATCTGGTTCACCGAATCGGGCGATTTATAGGAGTTTCCGTTTCCTCCTTTTGTCCGGCAAAAATCAACACCGGCATGCAAAAGCGGTACGCCTTGCGAAGTCAAAACCAGCGCTCCGGCCAACTTTACACGCTTCCGCAACTCCTCATCGCTCACCTTTGGCAAACTTTGTTTCAGTTTATCCCAAAGTGTGTAATTATCGTGGCACGACACATAATTTATACACTGATCGGGCTCGGCAGCCCAGGCGGTTTCAACAGTATCGATATATCCATAATTCACCTGCGGATGATAAACTGCCGCAGTAACTCCAAACTTTACAGCCTCTTCGCGCAGGTTAAGCCCGCTTACAAAACCTTTCGATTTTTTATCGCCGTGATTTCCTTTCAAGGCATCGCGAAAATCGTCGTTAAAACTGGCTATTCTCCGCATTGCAGAGGTGTTCTTTTTCACCGCCCGTTTCGATTCCGGCATTGGACTTTGGTCTGCCGCCCAGCCTTCGCCATAAAGAAATAATCCACGGTCGATCTTATCCAGCGACTTCCTGATTTCCTGCATGGTTTTGAGATCGTGAATCCCCATCAAATCAAAACGGAATCCATCAACATGGAATTCCTCCACCCAATATTTGAGTGTATCGATAATGTATTTACGCACCATTTCCCGCTCCGAGGCCAGTTCGTTGCCACAGCCCGAAGCATTTGCAAACGATCCGTCTTCTTTTTGACGGTAGAAATAGCCCGGAACAATCTGATTGAATACCGATTCTTTAGCGTAGTAAGTATGGTTGAAAACCACATCCAGAATCACACCAATTCCATTGGCATGCAATGCTTTTACCAGGGCTTTGAACTCAGCAATCCGCTTTCGTCCGTCGTAAGCATCGGTTGCATACGAACCTTCCAACGCATTATAGTGCATGGGATCGTAACCCCAGTTATATTTTTCAAGTGGTTTTTCTTCGTCAACCGTTACATAATCGTTCACCGGCAACAAATGCACATGTGTAACTCCCAGTTCTTTTAAATGATCGATCCCGGTTTTTACACCTTCAGGCGACCGTGTTCCTTCTTCTGTAAAACCAAGAAATTTGCCTTTGTTTTCAATCCCTGAATTTTCGGCAATTGAAAAATCACGCACATGCGTTTCGTAGATCACCGCATCGGTAAAACTTTTGTAGCGCGGACCATTGTCGTAAACCCAATCTTCCGGATTTGTGGTATTCGGATTATAGATCATTCCACGCAAACCGTTAGCACCAACACAGCGGGCATAAATTCCGGCAACCTCATCCAACCATTCGCCGTCGTTAACTCTGAAAGTATAGAATTTACCTTCGTAATCTCCGGTAAGAACCGTACCCCAAATGCCGTTTTCCTTCTTCTGCAGGTTGGTTTTATAATAGGCCTCGCCACGAACTCCATCTTTGTACAGACGCAATTCTACCATTTGAGCAGTTGGTGCCCAAATATTGATCATCGTCTTTTCAGGCGACCAAAAAACACCCAAATCTTTACCCTTGTAACTTGGATAAGTTGAGAAATCGATATGATTAAATTTCCAGTTGCGCATTAAAATTTAATAAGTGTTTTCCGTAAAAAAACAGCCTTATTTCCAAGCTTTTTACCTTTTACATCTTTCAGATAAATCTTTGTTTTTGGAAACTTCTTCAACGATTTATCGTGCGTGTAAAACCGATTCAGATCAATTTTCAGCTGATGTGTTTTCCCGCTTTCCAGGTACAACGGATAAAAATTGTGGTTATCCATACCTTTGATCTTAAACTTTCGTCTCAGCCAGAAATTATCGAATACTAAAAGCGGCTGATCCAAATCGATCGCCGTTGAGCCGTTATTTTTTACGGTAAGAATTAAATTATCGGGATAGAAATTTGCATCCTTCTCCAGTTTTATACTTAGCTTTTTAAGCTGCAGAAATGGCCCTCGCTCCTTTTTTGATTTCTTCTTAAAAGAACGACCACTAACAATAAAAGCTACTGCTATTGCAGCAAGAAACAGAAATACCCACAGCAGTTTATGGCCTTCGGGGCCAACCTCATTCTGAGCGAATAGCCAAAGTGAATTCAATAACAAAAGTGCAAGAATACTTCCCTTCTTCATTGTTGCTAATTTGGGGCAAAAGTAAAGTTTTTATTCATTCAAGATCGACGATGCATGCAGGTTTCACGTTAAGTGCAAATATACTTAACATGAAACCTGTAGGTATCAGTCTTTTATCCTCGCAGCGCTTCTACATCTTCAACGGTTTTTGGTTTTGGCTTGCCGAGTAACTGCGCACCGTTTTCGGTCATTACAAAATCTTCTTCGTTTCGCATTCCGCCAAGATTACGGTAGCTGTCAACCTTTTCCCAATTGATAAAATCATTGAATTTGCCTTGTCCGCGCCAAAGATCGATCAATTCAGGAATAAAGTAAATCCCGGGTTCGATGGTAAATACATGGCCCGCTCTGAGCGGTTTTGCCAGACGAAGCGATTTTAAACCAAACTGTGTACTTTTTGGCTGGCCGTCGTAACCAACCCAAACTTCGCCAAGATCTTCCATATCGTGCACATCCATTCCCATCATGTGCCCGGTTCCGCATGGGAAAAATAAAGCATGAGCACCCGCCTCAAATGCATCCATCGCATTACCTTTTGTGAAACCCATTGATTTCAATCCATCAAAAATGGTTGTAGCAGCTGCAATGTGAGCGTTTTTATATGGTTTGCCAAACTCAAGCGCGCTAATGGCAGCTTCATGTCCGGCCAAAGATATTTCGTAAATCTCTTTTTGCTCCAGCGTGAATTTTTTGCTTACCGGGAAAGTACTCGACAAATCTCCTGAGTAACTCAATTCGTTTTCGTAACCGGCATCAACCAAAAACAAGTCGCCTTCTTTTACGGTGTTACCATGAAAATGATTGTGCAGTGTTTGCCCGTTTTTGGTGGCAATTATCGGGAAAGCAATGTTTCCGCCGGCTGCCAGCGCCACTTTGTGAATTTCAGATGCTACCTGAGCTTCTGTCATTCCGGGGCGTGCAAATTTCATAGCCGCCACATGCATATCAACCGAAACGTTCACAGCCTGATGCAGCTGCTCAATCTCTTCTTTGCTTTTTATCTCGCGCTGACTGACAACGGCTTTTACCAACTCAAGCGAGTACGTATTAGCAACATCTTTGGGTGCCACATCGATCAGTTCGAACAACTTTATTTTATTCTCCGGACGATAAAGCGGCAGGAAATGAATCTTTTTACTTTTCTCCACAACAGAAGCCAATTCTTTCATCGGGAACACTGTTGACACACCGCATAGAGCAGCACGATCGGCAATGGTTGGTTGTGGTCCCATCCACACAATATCGTCGATGGTATAATCATTTCCGAAAATTATCTCCTTGTCGTTATCAATATCGATTACCGCAGCCAAACCCGGATGCTGAATTCCGAAGTAATACAAAAACGTGCTGTCTTGCCTGAAATGGTAAGTGTTATCAGCATAATTCATCGATGATTCGTCGTTTCCAAACAACAAAATCAATCCTTCCCCAACTTTCTCCTTTAGAACTTTTCTTCGTTCGATGTAAATCTCTTTCTGAAACATTTATGCAATTTTTTTATGAGAACGTGAATGTAGTAAATTCTCCATTTCAAACTATGACAAATGTTCGGATTGCTTTCACATTAATTCATTCGAAACATTAAACCCGATAAATGAATCAAATCCTTCGATTTCTCTTCTTTTTAAAATTTTTAAAAAGTAACTTTGCGCAAAATTTATATCAACAGAAAATGAGAGCACTAACTGTACTTATCGCCCTGACTTTATTTGTTTCAGGCTGTGTTTCGGAGCAAAACCAAACCGAACAGGATATTTTAAACTACGTTGATCCGTTTATCGGGACAGGTTTTCACGGACATACTTTCCCCGGTGCAACCACTCCGTTTGGAATGGTTCAGCTGAGTCCGGATACCCACATTATGGGTTGGGATGCCAGCAGTGGTTACCACAACGAAGATTCAACCATTTACGGATTTAGCCACACGCATTTGAGTGGTACCGGTATTGGCGATCTTGGCGATGTGCTTTTGCTCCCCTATTCAAATTCGGACGAGTTAAAACCGATTGGCCTGTTTGATAAAAACGATGAAACGTCGTCGCCCGGATATTACAAAGTACGTTTGAAAAACCTGAATGTAACAGCAGAATTAACGGCTACCAAACGCGTGGGCTTTCATAAATATTCGTTTGACGACAGCAGCGACAGAAATGTAATGCTCGACCTTGGGCATATTTTGCAGCCGAATTGGGGGCACAGCATTGTAGAAAAATCGATTCACCAGATTGATAACAAAACTTTTGAAGGTGTTCAGCTTACAAAAGGCTGGGCTGAAGATCATTTGGTAGCTTACCGTATTGAATTTTCAGAAGCATTTGACCAGTTAAAAACTTTTGCTGAAGGCGAACCAACTACTGAAACCAGTCTGACAGGAAAAGACATAAAATTACATTTTGAGTTTCCCGACAATGACAAATCATTGCTGGTAAAAGTAGCATTATCGGTGGTTGACGAATCCGGTGCCCATAAAAACATGCAGGCTGAACTTACAGGTTGGGATTTTGACAAAACTGTTGAGCAAGCTAAAGCAGAATGGCGCGAAGCCTTGCAGGGAATTACCATTTCAACCGATAACGAAGCAGTAAAAACCAACTTTTACACCGCATTGTACCACAGTATGATGTCGCCATTTACAGCACAGAATGTTGACGGTCGTTACCGCGGAATGGACAAAACCATCCGCCAGGCACCGGAAGGATTTACCAATTACACCGTTTTTTCGTTGTGGGATACGTTCCGGGCTTTTCACCCGCTGATTACCATTATCCGACCTGAAAAAGCCGGAGAGTGGGCCGAGGCGCTGGTACAGAAATACCGTGAAGGCGGACTTCTTCCGAAATGGCCGCTGGCCTCGAATTACACCGGAACAATGGTGGGCTACCCGGCAACATCGGTAATGGCCGATGCGCTGGCAAAAGGTTTGGTGCCAAATGCTGATCTTGAAGATTGGAAAGAAGCTGCCGTAAAATCAGCGACCTGGCAACCGGAATGGTTGGAAGAACACAAGGGAACACGCGGAGCAGAAGTAATGATGAAGCATATTTATTACAAAGAAAAATACGGTTTTATTCCATCTGATTCAATCACTGCCTCTGTTTCGTATGGTGTTGAAATGGCTTATTACGACTGGTGCGTAGCAGAAATTGCCAAAACTGCCGGCGACGAGAAAACAGCTGATGAGTTCTATAAAAAGTCGAAATACTACGAAAACTATTTTGATGCCTCAACAGGATTTATGCGCGGGAAAAATGGTGATGGCAGCTGGCGAACGCCTTTTAATCCTAAATATTCCGATCATAATCATGCCGATTACACCGAAGGAAATGCCTACCAGTGGAGTTATTTTGCCCCACACGATATGAATGGAATGGTTAACCTGTTTGGTGGAAAGGATGCGTTCGAATCAAGTCTGGATAGCTTGTTTACTACCAGCTCCGAGATTCTGGGAGAAAATGCATCGGCTGATATCACCGGTTTAATCGGGCAATACGCGCACGGAAATGAGCCAAGTCACCACATGGCCTATTTATACAACTACACCAATGCAAAGTGGAAAACACAAAAATACCTCGACCATGTATTGTACGATTTCTACTTGCCGGAACCTGCCGGAATAATTGGCAACGAAGATTGCGGCCAGATGTCGGCATGGTATGTATTAAACGCCATTGGCTTTTACCAGGTTTGTCCCGGCGATCCCACTTACACGATTGGACGTCCGGTTGTCGACAAAGCTTCGGTTAGAGTTCCGGATGGTACTTTTGAGATCATCGCTCACAACAATTCAAAAGAAAATAAATTCATCGAAAAAGTTGTGCTAAACGGCGAAACGCTTGAAGAGCCTTTCTTTTCGCACGAAGACTTGATGAAAGGTGGCAAACTGGAATTTTTTATGACAGCAAAACACTAGACCACGCAACCTTTAGCTCTCATTGTCCATCTGTTAACTAAACAAAAGACAATGAGAGCTAATTACTTTCTCCTCCTATGCATGTTATTACTGGCTTTTGTTTCGTGCAGCGATTCTGACGACAACAGGATGGAAATGCCGGAACGCAGCTATACCAAACTGATTGAACGAAATTCGGATAATTCTTTTGAGGCCGAACTCATCACAAAAGCCGAATCGTACTATCCTTCGCGCGAAGAAATTATTGATGCCGCGGAATGGTCTGGAATGGAAGTCCCGGAAACAGCCTATTGGTATTATAATTATTTTGATGGCGTGCTGATCCCTTACTGTATTACCACCGACGCAATTGACTATTATTCAGATTTAATAGACATGTATAATGCAAACAGAGAAGATGTTTTCTTTTATACAGCTGAATTTACCTACACGGCAAGTGTTGAGTTTCATGATTCATATACCTCTCCTGATGAAAATTCAAATGGCGAAACAGTAGAGCCTCAAAGTTTTGAATCAGTTTATGTAGTAACACTTGATTTATCCTGGACGGATTACTGTGGACCGCTTTGCGCCATGTGGATCGAAAAACAACGAGTTGCAGTGTTTAATGAATCGGGCGATTTACTGGAAGTTTTTATGGACGGAACGACATCAGTTGCAGTTTCCTAACCAATTCGAATATAAAAAGAGCCTTGCTTGTCTGTATAGATCAATGTAAGGCTCTTTTGCTTTATGTACTGTTTCATATGAGTATAGCAACCAAATAGAAGAAACTTGCTTTTGCCTTATCAGGCGGATTCTACTCTTTGGCTTAGCCCAAAGAGTAGACAGAAAACCCAAGGCTGCGCCCGCTTCCCTCGAAAAAGCTACGTGATGCCGGCTAAAATTCCTGAAACTTCCCGATGCTACGGTCGGGACAGGCAGTCGTACCTCCTCAAACATCAGTAATTTTTTACGCAGTCATCTCTTGTTTTCCGGCTCACCGGCCGAGGCCCAGCTTCAATGTAGCTGACGTTACATCAATGGACGGCCTCTTTTGGGATTTGCCCGGAGTTGAAATAAAACCTTAGAGAGAACGGGAAGCTTCGAAGAATTGAGAAGATCACCCGTCCGAACTTAGGTTTTATGAAAACGAAGGATTAAGCCCAAAAGTAGCCTTGATCTTTTTGCTTCGTTTTTGCATCAAGGCAAAAATGAAGGCCGCCGGCAGGCAAAAAGCAGAGTATTTCGGTGTTCCTCACATTTCGCATTCAGCTGCCTCTTACGGCCACTCCAAATCTTACTTATCTGTATAGTCTTCTGTTTTATAGGTCTGCAACCTTAAAACCAGCTACATAAAAGTCTTTATCCACTTCTACTTTTTTTACTTTCTCTTCGGAGTCGAAATATTGCCAGCTACCGGAAGGATTCAGCCAGTGAAGTTCTCCATTAATGTATACTTTCAGTGGCAATTTAAAATTGTCGACACAATTGGCCCACCGGAATTGCAGCTCGCCATCAATCATTGCATACTCAAAAGTTGGAATTCGTGTATCGCGCAGGTACTGGTTAAAAAAGCCTTGTAAATCAAGTCCGGTATGCTCAATTAAATAGCCTTCAATTTGCTCAGCTTTTACAGTCTGATGATAGAACTCTTTATTTAATCCACGCAAAATTCCACGCCATTTTTCATCATCGTTGACTACCTGTCGCAAAGTATGCAACATATTGGCACCTTTTGGATACATATCTCCCGATCCCGGATAATTTACGCCGTAAACCCCAATAACAGGACGATCGTTGAGAATACCAAGTCGGCTACCCCTGATATATTCCGAACCAGCCTTTTTGCCCCAGTAATACTCCACGAACAGATTTTCAGCGTAATTCGTAAAACTTTCATGAATCCACATATCGGCTTCATCCCAATTTGTGATGTTATTGGCAAACCACTCGTGTCCCGACTCGTGAATGATGATAAAATCGAACTTAAATCCCCAGCCCGAGTAACTTATATCACGACCACCATATCCATTTTTAAATCCATTTCCGTAAGTCACTGAACTTTGATGCTCCATACCCGGATATGGCACTTCCACCAGTTTGTAACCATCTTCGTAAAACGGATACGGACCAAACCAGTGCTCAAAAGCTTCCAGCATCATTGGTGCCTGCTTAAAATGCTCTTTTGCCTTTTCCAGGTTTTGTTTCAACACCCAGTAATTGCAATCCAAATCGCCTTTTTCGCCTTTAAAAACTTCGTGCCAGTGCGCATAATTTCCTATGTTGATGTTTACACCGTAGTTGTTTATCGGGTTATTGACGAACCAGTGTGCCGTTTTTGTTCCGTCGGTGTTTTGTTCCACTTCTCGTAAACGTCCATTCGAAACATCCATTAAATGCTCGGGAAAAGTTACGCTGATCAGCATACTGTCGGGCTCGTCATATGGATGATCCTTGCAGGGCCACCACAAACTTCCACCGTCGCCCTGGTTGGTATTTACAATAAAATCGTAGCCGTTTTCATCTTTCTGCCAGCTTATGCCGCCATCCCACGGAGGTCGTTTACTGATCTTTGGTCTCCCCGAATATTCAACCAACAGTTCGTTAACATCATTCGGATTCTGCTGTTCTTCCAATTCCACAAACCAGGCATTGCCGTCTCGTGTATAATCGAGCACCTTGCCATTTTGAGTAATTCGCGAAATCTTCATTGGTGGCTGCAGATCGATCTGCATCAGCTGATTCGATTCTAAAACCTTATATTGAATCAGATTACTACCGGAGATTGTACTGTCAGACGGATCTACTTTTACATCCAAATGGTAATAAGTAAGATCCCACCAGACCCGTTCGGGAGTTATACTGCCGCGTAGCGAATCCTGGTGTGTAAAATTTGTTTTTTGTGCAGCTACATTCAATCCCAAAACAACCAACACTGTTGCTATAGATAATCTCTGTATCATCAAACTGAAATTTAGAAACCTGTGTTATTGAATAGCTTTATTGTAAGCTTCTGCCCCGCCAACAATCGGAATTTCAATGCTTGTTCCGTTCAAATCAACAGTTAATTCGGTACCGGGTTTTGGATGAAGTGTAAAATCTTTGTCGCTCGAAATGATCATCAAGCCAATTTGTTGCCCAGCTCTAATCACCTGATCATCGGGTTGCAGCTCGAAAGTCATTTCATAGAATTTACCCGGTTTTAAGGGTTCACTTTCGCGTAGTGATTTATAGTTCTGCAAATCGGCCCAACCACGTGTAATCAGGTTATCAGTAATTTTTGGCCGGCGCCACTGTGAATTATTCCAAGGTAACGAAACCAGATAAACAGAAAGGTTAACAGCTGGCTTGCTACTGGCCGCTTTAATGGTAATTTTTGGTTTTCCTGAAATATGCACGTCTTCTTTCAGTTCCGGACTTACATAAATTAAGCGGTGCTCAGTAATTTCGGCTTGCGCCAGTGCCTCGCTCGAAAATGAATAATTATCAACCAATGTTTCTTCTGTCTGACTCTTTGGTTTTTCAATAACAAGACCACCTCTCTCGGGTGCGCCTGAAGTCAGGAAGAAAGTTACTGGTTTTGCATCCGGATTTGGATAATCGGCATAAGCTGTAGGATGATCATGGTCAGCGTCTTCACGCACGATCCATGCTTTTGGATCGTTTTCCACACCATTTTCAATACCAAACAAATAACGTGTAAACCAGCGGTTCATCATGCTAAGTGGTGGTGGTCCACCATGAGCGTCCTGATGGTAATAAATCTGGCAAGGAATACCTTTTGCTTTAGCTGCTTCGTAAATACGCAAACTGTGCTCTGGCACCACATTCCAATCGTTAAACCCGTGCGACATCAGCATTGCTGCATGCATCGGCCCCATATCATTCAGGTAATCGCGGCCGGCCCAAAAATCATTGTAGTCGCCGGTAATACGATCCTGACCATTTTTCATTTCATCATCGCGAACATGTTCGCGTGCATAAGCTCTTTTATCCAGATCACCGCTGTGAATAAAATCAAAAAGCACATCAATATCTTCGCCAAGATAGCCACCGGGAGAGCGAACCAAACCATTAGATCGGTAGTAATGATAATATGAAGTATTTGGTGCAATTGGAATAATAGCTTCCAGTCCTTCAACACCGGTTGTTGCGGCAGCCAAAGGCAATGTTCCTTCATACGAAGTTCCTGTCATACCCACTTTCCCGGTACACCAATAGGCTTCAACCTCTTCATTTCCACGGTGGGTTTTGTAGCCTTTTGCTCGTCCGCACAGCCAGTCGATTACAGCTTTTGGAGCCAGCGATTCGTTGTCGCCACCAACTGTTGGAGAACCATCAGACAATCCTGTTCCCGGAGACGATGAATGTACCACAACAAAACCACGCGGAACCCAGATATTTACCTGTGCCTTTGAAATAATAGGTCGTTCTCCCCTTCGCTGAATCTCGGGCGGGTGCACATGTTGTTTTGGTTTTTCACCCAACTCCTGATTAACATCCCAAAAGAACTCAGGATTGTTCCCTGCAACACCGGAAAAATACGGGCTCGAATTATAAATAACAGGCAGTTTTAATCCTTCACTTTCGGTTTGCCGCGGACGTGTTACGTCAACGTGCATGCGGTCTAACAAACCATCTCCATCCGAATCAAATTCAGTTTCCACCCACAGGTCTTCGCGAATCCAGTAATCCGGATCTTCAAACGCTTTTACAATTTGTGCTTCCCCATTTTCGAAAAATGGTTTGGCCGGCTCCTGTTTCTGCGCATGGCTATCAATCGCCAGCAACTGAACGAGACCCAAACAGACAACACTTAAATACAGCTTTTTTCTAATCTTCATTCGTTCAAAATTTTTATGCAGTCCTTTCATGGCAATTCAAAAAAATCGACCCCAGACTATTTTTATTACAGTTTTTTTATGATCTACCTACAAAAAACCGGGGGTAACATGTCTAATTATTTGAAACGCTAAATATAACCACACTCAACTTTTATATGATGACGAATGACAGACTTTGTTAATTATTTGTAAGGAATTAAAGTGTAATTCGTCCTTTTCTTAATTAAAAGAGTTATTTGTATTTTATTTGTATCAATTATTAATACGACAGCTATGAGACAATTAGTATGCCCTATTTCGACCGATAAAGTCGATGAAAAAACCACCCGGATAAACGCACTAATTGGAATTTTACTGGTTATAACCGGTTTTGTGATGAATTCGTCAATCTTTTTGATTGTACTGATGGCCGACTTTTTTATGCGCGCTTTTACGCAATTAAAGCACAGCCCGATTAGTTACATTAGTCATCGTTTGTCGAATGCTCTTAATTTAAAGGAAAAACCAATAGCAAAAGCACCCAAGATTTTTGCAGCCCGACTGGGATTTGTAATGACACTGGTAATTGTTGGTCTTTTTATGGCCCAGCTAACCACTGCCGCAATGGTTGTGGCGGGATTACTGATATTTTTAGCAACGCTGGAATTTGCATTGGGCGTTTGCATGGGCTGCATTATTTATACCTACGTAGTACTACCATTTTATAAATAACTAAAACTCCTCACAGCAGGGCTGACGAGGAATCCAATTCCGTTAAGGCTTTTGTATTGTTTTGTTCACTTACGCCCAAGGCAAAACCATTAGGGAATGCGCTCACTGGAATTCAACTTGATTACAATTTTTCGAATGAAGGCTTCCGTCAATTGACGGAGGCCTTTTTTATTCTCTATATTCTGCAGGTTGAATTCATTTAACAAATTCTGAAAAAAATTACTCTTCATATTAAATTTTTGTCGACATTCAGATTCTTTTCACAGAAATTTATTTTTATACTTTTTAAATTTATTTAAAATTGTATTGCAAATTTGAAAAAAATAAAATAACACTTTCAATTATCAATCTTTAACGTCAACAACCACCGATGGTAAAAACAAAAAACAAAGTCACCAATCCGGCATTATGGGTTCCAACGGCCTATTTTGCAATGGGATTGCCTTTTATGGTGCTGGCCCAGTCAACAGCTATTATGTATAAAAACATGGGGATCTCCGATTCCAAAATAGCATTCTGGACCTCGTTAATTATGCTCCCCTGGACGTTGAAACCGCTATGGAGCCCGGTTTTAGAGATGTTTAAATCGAAGAAGTTTTTTGTTGTTACCAGTCAGTTTATTACGGCAATAACTTTTGCATTGATCGCATTTTCGCTTCCACTTCCCAACTTTTTTGTATACACGATTGCCTTGCTTGGCGTTATCGGTTTTAGTGGCGCCACCAACGACATTGCAACCGACGGGGTATACCTCAGTGTTCTTTCCTCAAAAGATCAGGCAAGATACATTGGCTGGCAGGGAGCGTCGTATAACGTAGGAAAATTTCTGGCTTACGGTGGTTTTGTTACCATTGCCGGGATTCTTGAAAAACAAATGGGCATAGTAAATGCCTGGGTGGCTGTTATGATTGGGATAGCAGGCGTTATGGCTTTGGTTGGCCTCTACCACTCGCGGATGTTGCCTGGCGGAGAAGCATCAACATCAGAGGTACAAAGCCTGAAAGAAGGATTTGCCACACTTTGGGATGTGCTAAAAACATTCTTTCAGAAAAAACATATTTACTGGTACATCACCTTTATTGTATTGTACCGTTTTGCCGAAGGATTTGCCATCAAAATTGCTCCGCTGTTCTTTAAAGCTGCTGTTGCCGATGGTGGACTTGGGTTAACAACCACCGAGATTGGCGTGGTTTACGGAACATTCGGAACCGCAGCATTTGTTGCCGGATCGTTACTGGCCGGTTATTTTATTGCACGCCGTGGTTTAAAACGAGCCTTGTTAATCCTGGTCAGCACTTTTAATATTCCCTTTTTGGTTTATGCTTTGCTCGCCCACTATCAACCATCGAGTCTTTACCTGGTTGGTGCTGCAGTAGTATTCGAATATTTTGGTTACGGATTTGGTTTTGTGGGCCTTATGTTATTTATGATGCAACAAGTGGCTCCCGGAAAATACAAAATGGCACACTACGCTTTTGCCACCGGAATAATGAATCTCGGATTTATGGTACCATCGATGCTCAGCGGTTATTTTAGCGACTGGCTGGGCTATAAATTGTTTTTTGCCTGGGTACTGATTGCTACCATTCCGGCATTTATTGCTGCACGATTCGTTCCTTTCGGACACCCCGACAATGTTGATGAAGAAACAAAAGAAATAGAGACAAATGACTAAAAAAGTAAACATACCTTTTGAAGAGCGCCCGCAGGGTTGTACCGATGTAATGTGGCGTTATTCACAAAATCCGGTAATTGGCCGGTACGCGATTCCAACATCAAACAGTATTTTTAATAGCGCTGTTGTGCCTTTTGAATATGGTTTTGCCGGCGTTTTTCGCTGCGACAATAAAGCTGTTCAAATGAATATTTTTGCCGGTTTTAGCAAGGACGGTATCAACTGGGAGATCAATCACGAACCCATTGAGATGGTTGCCGGAAATACCGAAATGATTGAATCGGATTACAAATACGATCCGCGCGTTACCTGGATTGAAGACCGCTACTGGGTAACCTGGTGTAATGGCTACCACGGACCAACAATCGGAATTGCTTACACCTTCGATTTTAAAACATTTCATCAGTGCGAAAATGCGTTTTTGCCGTTTAACCGGAATGGCGTGCTTTTTCCCGAGAAGATTAACGGGAAATATGCCATGCTAAGCCGCCCAAGCGACAACGGCCATACGCCATTTGGTGACATTTACATTAGTTACAGCCCTGATATGAAATACTGGGGCGAACACCGCTGTGCCATGAAAGTAACACCTTTCGAATTGAGTGCGTGGCAATGTACAAAAATTGGCGCCGGATCGGTTCCGATTAAAACAGAAGGAGGCTGGCTGGAGTTTTACCACGGTGTAATTAACACCTGTAACGGTTTCCGTTACTCAATGGGTGCTGCAATTCTCGATTTGGAAGATCCGTCAAAAGTATTGTACCGCACACAACCATACCTGTTGGCTCCAGCTGCGCCTTACGAACTGGCCGGCGATGTGCCGAATGTTGTTTTCCCTTGCGCCGCACTTAGCGACGGTGAAAAAATTGCCGTTTATTACGGTGCTGCCGACACCGTTGTTGGAATGGCATTTGCTTACCAGCAAGAACTCATTGATTTTATCAAGAGTAATTCAATCTAAAAATAAAAAGAGGATGTCCATTTATCAAACATCCTCTTTCTTTATGGCAATTTTGAAGGGACACCTCCAAAACGTTTTTCCTTTATAAAATACATATTTGTGGAATCGGGCACTGCAACCGGCATATTCCAGTAATTTCCTGAAGGTTTTACCACCGGCATATTATCACCAAAAGCAATAAATACTTCTGTTGTTGATTTCAAATATGAATTATCAATCGCATTTTCTGTGCTATCATTAAACAAAGATTGCGGTATTTCGTCCTCCAATTTCAATTGAGGTGAGATTGTTAAATAATCGGGTTGCTGCGGTCGATGAAAATCATCAAACTCAATACGCGGGAGTGGTTTTATCTCAAACCTGTTTTGACTCATTGAACTATAAGTCAAACAACAGATAAAAATCAAAACAACTATTGTCTTCATAACTCTAAATTTGCTTTAGCAAGTTAGTAAAGGGCACCTTAAATAGCTAGGCAATTAAGGTTTTTAACATTTGTAGTACCTCATCCTTTCTTCGTCTCGAAATCAAAATACTGTCACCATTAGAAAGTTCGAGCGTCCCTCCGTCGGTTTTCGAATAAGCCACTACATGCTTTAGGTTTACAAGGTGTGATTTATGGGTTCGCACAAACAAATATTCCTTTAAAAGATCCTCAAACTCAACCAGTGTTTTTGCCACCAGCAAATGTTTTTTTTCTTGCAGATAAATATGCGTGTAATTGCTTTCACCCTTACAATGAACGATATTTTTCACTTCAACAAACTCAATACGATCGTTAGTTGGCAGTCCAATTCGTGGATTATCGGGTTGTAAAATATTACGATTCAATTCTCGGATTTGCCGGTTCTCTTCTTTTTTATGAATGCGCTGTGCCACCTTTTCAACTGCCGTCTTAAGCTCGTTGTAGTTTATGGGTTTAAGAATATAATCGGCAGCCGAAAAACGGATGGCTTTAATGGCGTAATTATCGTAAGCGGTTACAAAAATTACCTCGAAGTTTATATCCGCAAAATGTTCCAGTAACTGAAATCCATTTTCTCCGGGCATTTCAATATCGAGAAAAACCAATTGTGGTTTTTCACTTTTGATAAGCTGAATGGCTGACCTGACAGAATTTGCTTCTCCCACAGATAATAGTTCCGGACAATGCAAGCTCAGCAGGCTGGCTAAATTTTCGCGCCCGTGTTTTTCGTCGTCAACTATAATTGATTTTATCTGCATTTTATATCTGGAAATTCTTTGTGATTCCTTCTCGTACTTTGTGGTTTTATTTAACACTAAGTTATACAACTTAGAATCAATGTCTCGCAATGAACTTACTTTTCTTCGGGTAAAACAATTTCCACGCGCGTTCCTTCTTCCAAGTCAATAGTTGAGAGTTTATATTTCTCTCCCTGCTTTTGTCGAAGAATATCGAGGCGTTCATTCATCAGTTTTGTGCTTTTCCCATTCTTTTGCTGTTGCATTTCTTTTGCGGCTTTGCGCCCAATTCCGTTGTCGGTAATTCTAATTACAACAAATGCATCTTCCTTCGTAACTTCAATTTTTAAATGCTTCTCGCCACTTTTATTCTGCAACCCGTGAAGAACTGCATTCTCCACAAAAGGTTGCATCAGCATCGACGGAATCTGCGTGTTGTGTGCATCAATTTTATCTTCAACGCTAATCTCAAAATCGAAATCAAAACGTAGCTTTTCCAAATTCAAATACTGTCGAACCATTTCCAGTTCTTCGGCCAGCGACACCTCCTCTTTCTCTGAATTATTCAGCACTTTTCGAATCAACCCGGCAAAATCGCTTAAATACAAATGGGCCTCGCGGCCCTTGTTTTGCTGAACAAGGTTTTGCACCGAGTTCAACGAATTAAAAAGAAAATGCGGATTCATTTGCGACCGGATAGCCGTTAGCTCCAACTCCCGGAGTCGACGTTTCCGCTCCTCCCTTTGGAATTTTTGCCGAACCCGCCATTTCCACAGTAATAAACCTATTATTAAGGTGGTTAGGATGGTGAGTAATACTACTATAATAATCTGCAGTTGCGATTTATTCAGTTCTTTTTTTTGGGGCTGCAGACTTTGTTTGCACAAATTCATACCACTCACCATATTTCCATGAAATCCAATTCTAACGCCATCCTTATCGTAGGCAATAAAATGGCCTTTACCGGATTTAAAAATGGTGGTTAACTGTACCTTGTGGTTAATTAAAAACAATTGATTAGCAACGGGGTCTGCTCGTTTGGTATAATCCATCCATTCCTGAAGGTTACTTCCTTCAGTTACCAGTACAAAGTTTATTTCGGGATTTTCCTTAGCAAGCTCATCAAAGAAATAACGCTCTATCGACCAATTGTCTGTTACATAAAACAAAACGGGCTTATTCCCCAAAAAGTCTTTTAAATATTTTGCCTCTCCCTTTTCATCAAAAAATTTGGTGTCGGGTACATAATCCTTTTTATCCCATTGAGACTGAGTATCGATAATATCTTTAAGCGATTGATTAAATTCCGGGTCGTTGCTTAAGCGCAGAATCAAATCAAGGTATTTCTCAACTTCATTTTTGCGATATAGTTGAGCTTCTGATTCCTGATTATAAACTGTAGTTTTTTCCTGAACCAACATTTCTGCAATTTGTCCGTAAAGCGCAGGGCCTGCCAGCAAAGTTTTAGCTATTTCAATTTTATTAGGTAAATCGCCTGAATATCGTAAAATAGTTGAAGGAATTGCCGCGTTCGTATATCCAAAATAATCTACATTCCGTACCTTTTTTACGGTTTGAAAATAATAGGACAAATAATTATTGGCAAACTGCCTGGAGAACACACCCGTTGGATTATATATTTCATGAATTGCAACTTCATTTAAAACCTTGTTTAAATAGTCCAGATCTACCACATCCTCTTCAGGAAAATACACTTGACCCCAGCTCATTCGTTGCTCAAATTCCCATGTTGAAAGATATCTCAGCACACCACTCATTAAATTGGCTTTTAGCTCATTGGTAATAAAATCGAAAACATATTGGGGAATAGCTTCTTTATAAGCCATCGTTTTAGCATCAAAATTATCAATGGCATCTTTTAAATTAGCGTATTTCATCTGGGAAGGCCACCACCAGTTTATGGTATTAAAATTCAGTCTTTGTTTAAGCCAATCATGTTCTTTATTAAAATTATAAAGCAGTTTTTGAGCGTCTGAAAAATCACCTGAGAACTCTACATCCCAAGGGAATTCGCCGTTTGCAGATAACTGAATATTGCTTCCCGGCTCAGCATATATTGGAATTACAGGTAATGCAGCCGTGGAATTGGATTGGCCAAATAAAAGAAAAACCAAGCCCGGATGTTCAAGTTCAGTTTCAATGTGAAAAGTATTGTTCTCGTCCAGAAATGCAGTTTCCTGATACAATTCTGTACCGTAAGAATTACGCAATAATGCCAGCGTAACCTTTTTATTGATCATACCACTTACTCTTCCGGAAACGGTTAAGCGAGTACCTGTCTTCTTGTTAATATTTACCAGTTTTATACACTCCTCGTTATAAGACAAACTGTAATAATTACCATTAATAAACCGGGGTTGTTTGGTTGAATCCAGTGAAATGCGTTGGTATTCCCGAAGAAATTTTTCCTGATTATTAAGGGAATAATTTAGTGCGTAAAGCCCGGGCTCTTTATCCCATCGTTGGTTCGTTACCGACAAAATATGATCCTTTGTGGCAATCTTAACATCATATTCCTGCGGATCAAGCAACTCATTATTTACCTGATAAAGTAACTGAACATATTTGGTGATCTGAGGTATAGCCTTGATGTTAAAATCTTCAATTCGTCTGTCCTTCGTAATGTGATCAAATTCTTTTCTATCTAATCGTTTTTTTGCGGCTAATAAAACTTCATCGCGGTTGTAGAGCTTAAGCTCATTGGTTGCTTCATTAAACTCATATTTAAAAAGCACATTACAAACCAGATTCTCATACGCATCAGTTCTCACTCCACCGTAATACTCATTTTGAAACTCCGGATATTCGTAATCCCTGTACACAAATGGAATTTCACCAGGCTTTTGGAGGGTGTTTTTGCTAACAGTTACAAAAAGCAATTTTTTACCCTTTGGCGCGGTAGTTTTATATTCTATCTCCAAAATCTTAGTCCAAAGATATTCATTCAGTTTTTCTCCATCTTTTGATTGATGGTAAATCGATTTATTAAACTGATAGATGTATTTCTTTCCGGTTTCAGGGCGTAAACGAATAGTTTCGTTTTGGGCGAAAGAGGAAAAACAAATAAGAAGAAGAACCAGCGTTATAAATGGAATTGATTTCATAGCTATAAATTTAAAAATTATGTTACACCAATTGTTTTTCAGTGTGAGCCTTAAGCAAAACACTGAAATTACAATGGTTAATGCCGATTGAAAAATTAAAGGCTCAATTTGATTTCACATCGGTACTATTCAAATTTGGTAGCTATTCTTGAAATTTAAAAGGGTAACTTATCGAACGGTTAGTTTGGTTTATTTAACGGCAGCGAAAAAGGATAAATGATGATTGATTAAGGATTAATTTCACGCAAAGACGCAGAGTATTCGCAAAGCGCGCAAAGCAAAATTCTTCACGAATTTTTCGCTTATTTAAATCTTTGCGTGAACGAAACTATACTTTATTACTCTCCTTTTATCGCCTTCAAAACCAAGGGTGTTAAATCCTCGCTCTCGGGAGAGATATAGGCCACGTTTCCGGCACTTACATCGAGCACATAAGTAAAGTTTTGCGCTCCGGCAATGTTACTGATTTCCTGGTTAATTTCTTTGTATATGGGTTGAATGAGTTCCATGTTGCGGTTTTGCAACTGCTGCTGCGCCGATTGACTGTAATTCTGTATTTTTTGCGACTGCTCCAAAATATCGTTTTGTTTGGTCTGTTTCACAAAATCGGAATAGGTATCACTTTCGGCTTCAAACTTTTCAATGGCAGCTTCGTGTTCCGCAATCATTTCCTCGTAAATCTGTTGCATGTCTTTTGACTCTCTGTCAATAATAGTCTGAAGACTATCCATCGATGGATGTTTTTGCACCAGCTCTTGAATATTTACATGCCCGATTTTTAACGGCTTTTGGGCGTTTGCAACCGTAGCAACGCAAAGGATTACAACCGCAGCTAACAGAAACTTTATTTTCATCGTTTTGAATTTTAGATTTTGGTCAAAGGTGTTTTAAATATTGCCCCGAAACACCTAAAAAAAGTTAAACGTGTTTATGTTAATCGTTAACAAACTTAAAGGAGTTGGCACTTCGTCTTAAATTATGTTTCTATTCTTAAAAATTGTGCATTAGAAAAGGGCGGTAAACCGCCCTTCAATCTTTTTATGTAGTTAATCTTAATTTGCAGGTTTTTCGAAAAGAGCATCGTCAATTGGCTCATCAATTTTAATTTCTTCCATTACCACCGACTGTTTACCCATTGGCATTTCAACCTCAATCTTATTGGCCATTTTAATACCGTTCACATCTTTGTACTCTACCATTTTTGTAACAATATCCATTGTTTGGCCCATTGCTTCTGCTTTCGATTCCACTTTCGAAACCATATAATCGTCGGCATTAATGTAATAAGTTTGAATAACACCATCTTTGTCAGTCAATTTCAGTTTGTAAGCCTCGGCTCCGTCAACATCAACTTTGCCCAGCATCTCAATGTTACTGCCTTTTGCTTTGTAGTTGTATAGGGCACCTTCCATGTCGGCCTGGCCCATTGCTTGTTTTAACTGGTCGCCTTCAAGGTCTTGAACTCCGGCTCCCATCATCGGGTTAATCATCCATCCACTTTCGCCATTAAAAGCGCTGATGGTTTTTTGTCCCATCATTTCCATGTCTACACGGAACTTGTTGGGCTTTTTCACTTTTATTTCCATGGGCATTTCCATTCCCATTACGCTAACTTTTGCTTTTACATTGAATGTTTTTACATCGGCCATTTTATCCAGACCATTGGCTTTGTAGTAACTATCCAATACTTTGTCGAGTGATTGTGCTTGTGTGCTGATTAATGCTAAAAGCATTAAGGCGGTTAATAAAAAGGTACGTTTCATTCGTTTATGATTTTAAATTTTTAAAGGTAACTCATGTAACTCGCATAAAACTATTCACATTTCAAAAGGATGTAGATTGTATGCTCGTTTCATCTTGAATCTATTTTATAAAATTAAGTGCGAAGAATTAGTACCACTAAAGTACAAATATTACACTCGGATTCAAATAAGGGGTTTAAAAATAAATTTCAGCGATTATATTGGCGTAATCCACACCTCTTTCAATCAGCATATCGCGCACTTCCACAACCATTAACGCCTTTCCGCACAAGTAATATTTTACATCTGGTAAATCGGTCAGTCCCTCCAGATAATTGGTCACCCTTCCTGGAAAAACATCACACGATTGTTCCTTCGAGCAGCATCGAACATAATTTTTCCCCATCGACCATTCTAACTCATCCTCGAAATAAAACTGGTTTAAATGCCTCACACCGTGAATAAGCATTTTGCTTTCAGACATTCCCGAACGGTACATGGCATAAAAAGGAGCAATTCCGGTTCCGGTGGCAATCCACCAGGCCGGTTCGTTTGTTCCCAGAAAACTTCCGTAAGGTTCCGAAACGCATAACGTATCTCCCGGAATCATGGCGGCCATTTTAGGGGTTAGAAAACCATCGTCTTTAATGTTGAACAGAATTCGGATCTCGTCTTCCTGGTTGCCGCTGCAAATGCTGTAAATACGGGGCGGATGATCAGTGCCGACACCGATTTTAACCACTTGCCCGGGCAAAAATTCCGAATTTCGTTGAAACGAGATCACGTGTACACCAGGCGAAATCTCTTCGTTATTGGTAACTACCTGCTTAAATAATTGTGGTTCTTTTTTTGTTTTTGCTGACATTTATATTCGAATAGAAAACTACAGCACCCTAACAATACTTCCGGTTAATTGTTTCGGAAAGTGAAAGTTACTACAAGCGGATCGTCAACACCGGTGAGCATATTATTAACCCGGTAATAAACATTCAAACTTCCGGTATTTGCCACCTCATCCGAATTGCCGCTTAAACTCAAGGCCGAAACATGATGCGCTTTCAGCGTAATCGTTTCAGGAGCATCGAAACCTACACCCGGCTGAACCAACTCCAGTTCATAGTCTACATCCGAATTATTGGTGATTTTTACCACTTTCGATTCCTTGTTTCGTAGTTTTAGTGGCGTGTTTTTGTATTCCAATGACTCGAAGAAAATCGGTTCCAAAAATTCGGAACGTCCGGCAATGGTGTTGTCAAAATAAACGGCGGTTCGTCCATCGAACAAAGCTTCTTTAATTCCGCCAATAGTACGGCTTTTTGCAAAAACCAGGGTTAGTGGCCGGTGTCCATCGTTAACATCCATTGGCCCGTGCACATCGGAATTCCCCAGCATGGTTAAGTTTTTCTCGTTGGCCCAGTTCATGGCTTCCGGACAAAACTCCCAGTTATAAACTTCAATTCCGTGCAACATATCATTCTCGAAAAAATAGGAATGTTCGTCCCACCACACTACCGAGTCGGGTTGCTGCGCATCCCAGCACGGGTGATTCCACATAATAAATGCTCCCTGATCGCGCGCCTCTTTTACAGCGGCTTGCACATCTTCCAACTCCAACAAATTGGTGTTGGTTATAAACAAAGCATTTAAATGCCCCGGTGGCATACTGCGTGTAATTTCGGTCCCTTTTATCAATAAAATATCCGACTGATCGGCCAATGGTTTTGCCAAATCATATGAACGGTTATGATCAGCAACTACATCGATCGAATGCGGACGATATTCGATATGATCGGTAATTGAAATAGCATCCAATCCTTCGTTCCAGGCCTCTTCAATACGAACGGTTGGCCAAACAGTACCATCAGAAAATACGGTGTGCATGTGCAAATCGCACTTCAGTGTTTTGTAACCATTAATATCCGGAATATTAATCATTCGCCGTGCCTGCGCATTCAGTAATCCGCTGCTTAAAACGAGCAGTACAATTATAGATCCAAATCTTTTCATTCGTTTAAAATTGTTTATTGATTAAGGTAACTCATGGAACTCGCTTTTCATCATTCTCCTCCCGGTTATCCGGGACAAGTTGTGTGGCAAAAATTTGAGATACTCGTTTCATCATGCCGGAAGCTTTTGTTTAAAATTATCCGATTGTAAATATCTTCGAAAGTAAGTAACATTAAAATATTATCATATTAATTTTTTATGAATTGTAAATGAATGGTTAAATTTAGGAGAATTAACACATTCTTTTTAATTTTTTTAAAAAGAAGCTTGTTTCATATTTAAAATATTCTGATTTTTGCAACCACAGTTATGGAAAAACTATTTAAAACTACAGGAAATCAAAGTCAGGCAGTTGAGCAAAAAAAGATTGCCCAGAAAAAACAGATTCTTCGTTCAATCTATTTTAACGGCCCGCTTTCAAATTCCGACCTTGCCCGCCAAATTAAATTAAGTACACCAAAAATAAACAGCCTTCTACTCGAGCTAATTGAAGACCAATTGGTAACAGAGTTAGGACGTGGCGATTCGAGTGGTGGCCGACGCCCGAATATTTACGGACTTGTTGAAAACGGTTTTTATGTAGTTGGAATAACCATAAATGTGGCCCGCACTATTATTTCCATTTTCAACAGTTGCAACCAGGAGGTTAGCGGCCCACACTATTTCCAGATAAAAATGTCGTCGGACATTAACATTTTCAACCAGGTAAACGCCGAACTTGAAAAAGTTATAAAAGACAGCAATATCGACCGCGAAAAAATTTTGGTGGCCGGACTTGAACTGCCGGGATTGATCAACCAAAAAGAAGGCGTAAACCAAACGTATTTCCCTGAAGAAAAAGACCTGTTTTCGAAACTGCAAAAGATTTTCGGAATTCCGGTTTTTATTAATCACGATGCCAAATTGCGCACCTTCGCCGAACAATATTTCGGTTTAGCAAAAGGCAAGAAAAACGTATTGATGCTACAGGCCGACTGGGGTTTAGGACTGGGTATCATTATCAACGGGAAGTTATATACCGGAAAATCGGGCTACTCGGGCGAATTCGGTCACTTGCCACTGGCCGATAACGGCGTACTTTGTGTGTGCGGAAAACAAGGCTGTTTAGAAACCATTGTTTCGGCCAACGCCATTGCTCGCCAGGCGCGCGAGGGAATTCAGCAAGGTCATTCTTCGCTGATAAAAGAACTGGTAAAAGACGATTTAAGCAAAATAGATATTTCAATAGTTATTCAGGCTGCCAATTCCGGCGACCAGTTTGCCATTTCACTCTTCTCTGAAGTAGGAAAATGGCTGGGACGAGGAATGGCTTATCTGATCCAGATTTTTAATCCAGAATTGATCATTATCGGAGGGCAAGTTGCAGTGGCCAGTCAGTTTATTCTGGCGCCTATTCAACAAGCTATTCATACATTTAGTAACCGCGACATAAGCAACGAAACCCAAATTCAGTTTTCGGAACTGGGAGCCAAAGCCGGAACGATGGGAGCAGCAGCTTATGCGCTGGAAAGAATCTCAAAAAAATAAAATATGACAGTCAATTTTACAAAGGTTGAAGAAGCATTTTTCGAAGAAACAAAGTCAAAGAAAATTTCGACCAGAATTCCGTATATCACTACAGAAAGTTTCCCAAAACTAGGGCTGCTTTCGGCATTAAGTTTTTTAGAGTGGGCAAGTAAAAATCCGAATGGTGTAGCCTGTTTACCAACAGGGAAAACGGCACAGTATTTTCTGGATTTCACCCATCTTTTACTTGATAACTGGAATAACAAGAAAGGGAAAGACTTTTTGGAGAAATATGGTTTGGCCGATGTAAAAAAGCCTGATCTTAGAGAACTTTCCTTTGTTCAAATGGGTGAGTTTTTTCCCATTAATCCGGAGCAACACAACAGCCTTTACAACTACGCACAAAAACAATACATTGATGGTTTAGGCTTTAAAAAAGAAAATGCCCTGCTTATTAATTCAGAAGAAATTAAACTGGCAGAAGGCAAACATTATTCAGAGATATTCCCTGATTTTAAAATCGACCTGTCGTTACGTTACCGCGAAGCAAAAACACACCAGGAGCAATTGCAACAAGAATCGATTTTTAAGATTGATAACTGGTGTACGGCTTACGAAAACAAAATCCGCGAAAAAGGTGGAATCGGTTTCTTCCTAAGTGGCATTGGCCCTGATGGACTGATCGCTTTCAACACGCGTGGATCCGATCATTTTTCGTCAACACGTTTAACCGAAACAAACTTTGAAACACAAGCTATAACGGCTGCTGATTTGGGTGGAATTGAGGTATCGAAAAACCGCCTGGTTGTTACCATTGGTTTGGGCACACTTACTTTTAATCCGGATAATAAAGCCATTGTTTATGCTGCCGGCGAAGCCATCGCCGACACCATAAAAGCGTCACTGGAAAAAGAACCTTCGGTAACGTTTCCGGCAACAGCACTGCAAAAACTAAAGAATGCCCGTTTTTACCTCACTGAAGGTGCGGCTGTGACTCTTGAAGACAGCATTGAGTGCTATTACACCTGCACGCCGTGGAACCACCAGAAAACAGAAAGAGCGGTAATGGAGCTCTGTAAAAAAATAAACAAGTTCGGCTCTAAACTGGATTTGGAAGACCTGAAAGCCGACAAATATTGCAGTATGATTCCCGATCTGAACGAAAACACTGTTCAGTCGGTTATCGATTCAACTTTGGCGAAACTGCAAAAAGGGATGAAAAAAGAGGTGAACCAGACGTATTACCACACCGGTCCGCACCACGACGATATTATGCTTGGCATTATGCCATCGACCAACCGCCAATCGCGCGATGCAAGCAACGAACTTCATTTTTCGGTAGCTACATCGGGTTTTACAGCGGTTACCAATACCTTTTTGTACGACCTGCTGGTTGAAACAAAAGACCTGATGAATCAGGGTAAGATTGAAATGATCAACTTCCCCGACTTTTTTAAAGACGGGTATAAATACAAGTGGGACAAAGACATTTACCACTACCTCGACAACATTGCGGCACAGGATGCAGAGGAAAAACGCCGCGGAGTTTGTCACCGTGTTGTTCGTGCGTTGGTATCTATTTGGAAAATTAACAACGAGGAAGAACTTCGTGAGACCATCTTCGAGATTCTTACCAGCCTGAAAAGTACTTACGACGGCGGAAAAAATCCACCAAAAATTCAGAAGCTGAAAGGAATGATCCGCGAGTTTGAAGAGGAGCTGGTTTGGGCGCACTACGGTATTATGGTGAAAAATGTTCACCACTTGCGTTTAGGCTTTTACTCGGGAGAATCGAACTACGACAAAGACATTCTTCCAATTCTGGAAGACTTCAGAAAATACAAGCCAACGGTTATTAGTTTGGCAATGGATCCGCAGGGAAGTGGCCCCGACACACATTACAAAGTACTGATGGCAATCGCAAAAGCCGTTGAAGACTGGAGCAAAGAAGAAGACCTGAGCAACCTGCGAATTGTTGGTTACCGTAATGTGTGGTTCAAATATAACCCGTGGGATGTTGAAGTGATCGTTCCGGTTTCGCTGAACTCACTGGCAACACTGGGCAAATCATTCTCGGAGTGTTACATTACTCAGGTTAATGCTTCGTTCCCAAGTTACCAGTTAGACGGTAAATTCAGCGACCTGACACAACGCGTTTGGTTCGATCAGCACAAACAAATACAGTTGTTGTTGGGTAAAAATTTCTTCTACCAAAACGAATCGCCGCTGCTACGCGCTACACACGGTGTAATTTACCACCGCGAATTAACAGTTGAGCAGTTCCTTGAAGAAGCCCAGAAACTGGGAAAAGCAATGGAAAATATACTTTAAAAACCAGAATATAATGAAGCTAGTAATTCATAATAACTACGATGGATTGAGCATTTGGGCGGCAAACCATATCGCCGAAAGAATTAGTGATTTTGAGCCATCGGCAGAAAAACCATTTGTACTGGGATTACCAACCGGATCAACACCGTTGGGAACCTACAAAGCACTGATAGACTTGTACAAACAAGGAAAGGTATCGTTTAAAAACGTGGTTACTTTTAACATGGACGAATACGTAGGCATTGCCGAAGATCATCCGGAAAGCTACCACAGTTTTATGTTCGAGAACTTTTTCAATCACATCGATATTCCAAAAGAGAATATCAATATTCTTGACGGAAACGTCGCGGATTTAGATGCTGAATGCGAGCGTTACGAAGCGAAAATAGAATCGTACGGAGGTATTGAGTTATTTATGGGCGGAATGGGCGCCGACGGTCACCTGGCATTTAATATTCCGGGATCGTCGATTCAGTCGCGCACCCGTTTGGTAGACTTGAACTACGACACGATTTTAGCCAACTCGCGTTTCTTCGACAACGATTTAAAGCAGGTACCAAAACAGGCTTTAACAGTTGGTGTGCAAACAGTACTCGACTCGAAAGAAGTATTGGTTTTGGTGAACGGATACAAAAAAGCCCGCGCACTGCAAAATGTAGTGGAAAACGGCATTAACCACATGTGGACATTGTCGGCATTGCAAATGCACCCGAATGGCATTATTGTTTGCGATGAAGATGCCACAATGGAATTAAAAGTAGGAACTGTAAAGTATTTTAAAGAATCTGTTTAAACCAACTGGGTCTCTACAAAATAAAACTGCCCGCCTGATTATTCAGAGCGGGCAGTTTTTTATATTTTTCTCTGTGGATAGTATCCAAAATCCACTATTCTACTCACTTGTAGATCTTTTTCGCACGGGTTTAATAACCACCTCATTTTCGCACTGTGGGCAAATATAAATTTCGCACCCGGTGCAGGCAAAACAATTACTACACGCCCGCGGAACATCCAGATTAGAGAACTGGAAATTACAGTTTGAACAGGTATATATTTTCTCCTTTTTCGGCGCAAACATTACACAAACGATTTAACCAAACGAAGTATTCCGAAAATAATAACCAGCGTAAAAATGATGGCGGCTCCCGAAGGAATATCCAGGAAATAGGAAATAAACAAACCGGCAATTGTGCCAACAAAAGCAAACAACGACGAATACACCAGCAGGCGTTTAAAATCGTTGGTGAATAAATTGGCCGTTGCCTGTGGTATGGTTAGTAACGACAAAATTAGAATTATACCCACTACCCTGATGTTCAATACAACGGTTAGCGCAATAAGTACAATTATGAGGTAGTTGAACAAAGCCACCGGTAAACCTGCCGTTTGGGCAAACTCTTCGTCGAAAGCGATGTAAAGGATTTTACGCAGAAATACGGCAAAGAAAACCACGATAACCAGGTTGAGCAGAAACATCCACCAAAGTTCGGAAGTGGTTACTGTAAGGATATTCCCGAATAGGTAACTCATCAGGTTTGGTGTGTATCCGGGAGTGAGGAAAACAAATATAATCCCCAGCGCCATTCCCAGCGACCACCAAATTGCAATGGATGAATCTTCACGAATTTCGGCCACTTTGGTAAAAAACTGAATACCCAAAGCCGACAAAACAGCAAAAAATACTGCACCCAACAATGGATTAAATCCGAGGAAAAATGCCAATCCAATTCCGCCAAACGAAGCGTGAGTTATTCCCCCACTAATAAACACAATACGCCGCGAAACAATGTACGCACCAATAATCCCGCACGAGATACTGGCAAACACAGCGGCCAAAAAAGCTTTCTGAAAAAAATCGTATGAAAATAATTCTAGTATTGCGCTCATATTAATGATGGTGATGCTTTAAAACGGTATGCGGAATTTCGCCATGCGAGATGATTTGTATTGGGCAGTTATAGTTGTCCAGCTGTTCTTGCGAAATTACATTACTTGCATGATAATGCAAATACTTATTTACACAGGCTATAGACTTTACGCAGCTGGTAATGGTGCCTACATCGTGCGAAACCAAAAGAATGGCAAGCTCTTCATTTAACTTTTCAAGCTTTTCATAAAGTTCGCCTTCAAAACGGTTATCTACAAAAGTATCCGGCTCGTCGAGAATTAGAAGTTTTGGATCGCTTAACAGGGCACGGCATAAAAACACACGTTGCATTTGTCCGCCCGACAGTTCGCCAATGGCTTTATTGCGAATACCGGCAACACCCATTTCTTCCAGCAATGCTTCTGCTTTATCTTTTGCAACGCTTTTCGCGTTTTGGCGATTCTGCATAATGCCACCCGAAAGTACAACATCAAAAACAGTGATCGGGAATTTCCGATCGACGTGTCGTACCTGCGGCAAGTAACCAATTGGTTTTTTCCGGCCACTCATTTCTTTCGAGAAATGAATCTTCCCCGATTCCGGCTTTTTCAATCCCAAAATGGCTTTTAACAAGGTTGTTTTACCTCCTCCGTTCGGACCAATAACTCCCAGAAAATCGTTCTCCCGAATTTCGAGATCGACACTTTCCAGCACCGGCACCTTATCGTAAACAACCGTCAGGTTTTCTATTTTAATTAATGGATCCATTAAAAATTGTCAATCAGAATTTGGGTCATAGTTCTCAGGTTTTCTTCCCACTCCGGGTTAAGTGGCCACACCTGAATAATCTCGCCACCAATTTCATCGGCAAAAACACGTGCATGTTCACGATCAAACTCACTTTGAATGTACACAATTTTTATTCCCTCTGATTTTGCCACGTCAACCACTTCACGCAAATGTTGCGGCGTTGGTTCTTTTCCCCCGGTTTCAAGCGAGTACTGATCTAAACCATATTCGCGGGCATAATACGAAAGACTCGGGTGAAAAACGATAAACTTTCGTCCGGCATAATCTTTCAATTGATTTTTAAGATCGATATTCAGCTGATCGCATTCTTTCACAAAACGCATGTAGTTACCTTGGTACTCTGCAGCTTTTTCGGGTTTTAGCGCCGAAAGTTCGTCGAGAATTACTTTGGCCATTTGTTTTACCATAACCGGCGACAACCACACATGTGGATCAACGCCATCAACATGCACATGGTCGCCATGTTGTTCCATTTTGTCGGCAATCAAATCCAGACCTTCCGAGATATTTACCACCTTCATTTTGGTGTTGGCCTGCTCAATTTTATCAGCCCACGAGTGTTCGAAACCAATGTAACCAATACGAAACCAAATGGCCGAATGCGAAATATCTTTCAACTGCGAGGGCAAAAGTGTATATGCTGCCGGGCTCGACCCGGGTGGAATAAGTAAATTCACTTCGAAATCGTCGCCCGCAATTTTTTCAACAAATGTTTTTTGTGGTAAAATACTCACGGTAACAACGTCGGCAACTTTACTATTTTCTGCTTTCTTTTGGTTCCCGCACGATGCAAACAAGGTAGCCAAAACCAATAAAAGAATTAATCTCTTCATCAATGTATTTTTTAGTGTCTCATTTTAACAATGTTCCACAAATTTAGTTTTATGTTTTGGAATAAATAAATTGAACTCAGCTTAATGCTATCTTACCCGTGGCTCTTTTGGCGGAACGGGATCGTAACCATGCGTCCCCCACGGATGACATTTTGAAAGGCGCCTGACTGTCAACACAAATCCTTTAAACGGACCATGAATCTTTATCGCCTTTACCGCATACTCCGAGCACGTGGGAATATGCCGGCACGATGCAGGAGTAAGTGGCGATATTCCGTATTTGTAAATATAAATCGGAATTAAAAGTATCCACCCCAAAAACTTCAGAATTGCCTTACCAATTACTTTCATAATAAATACAGCCGACAAAGGTACAATTAAAATTCATCGTTGTTTTGTGATCTGAATTTCAGATTCATCTTAAAAAACGTTAAAGCTTAATTGAATTCAAAATAAATAGCTATAAACCTATGTGCACCCCCCTGCCAATTGCATAATATTTTTAATTTTGCTAACGCACAGAAAAAACAGACAAAATCTAAATTAATAAGCATAATAAAAATGAAGAAAGTAGCAATTGGAGTTGATATTGGCGGAACAAATACTGCCATTGGCGTAGTTGACGCTGAAGGAAATGTGATGGTAAAAGACAATATCTCTACACCGTCGCATGGCGATATCGACCAATACATCTCAGATTTGGCAGCGGCCATTAAAGAACTGATCAAATCAGTTAAGTTATTGAATGAAAATTTAGAAGTTTTCGGTATAGGAATTGGCGCTCCAAACGGTAATTACTACAGCGGAACAATTGAATATGCTCCAAATTTATCGTTTAAAGGAGTGGTTCGTTTAGTTGAACTACTTCGCTCGCACTTCCCTGACATGGAGGCACTTGCACTTACCAACGACGCAAATGCAGCAGCTATTGGCGAAATGATTTACGGTGGTGCCAAAGACATGAAAAACTTTGTGATGTTTACTTTGGGAACCGGTGTTGGTAGCGGTATTGTTGTAAACGGCGACCTGGTTTATGGTCACGATGGTTTTGCAGGCGAATGTGGACACACCACACTTATTCCTGGCGGACGTTTGTGCGGATGTACTGCACTGGGCCACTTAGAAGCTTATTGCTCGGCACCCGGCATGAAACGTACTGCTTTTGAGATTATGGTTCAGAAAAATGCTACTGACAGTATCCTGGCTGACAAATCGTTTAACGAGTTAGACTCGAAAATGATATACGACGCTGCCGAAAAAGGTGATAAAGTTGCATTAGAAGTATTTGAGAAAACGGGTGCATGGTTAGGACAAGGTTTGGCTGACACTGTTCACCACCTTAGCCCTGAAGCAGTATTCCTGTTTGGTGGACCAACTGCTGCCGGCGATTATATTTTCGCACCAACTAAAAAGCACATGGAAAAACACTTGCTTCCTATCTTTAAAGATAAAATCAAGATTCTTCCATCGGAATTGAAGCCCGGCGATGCTGCTATTGTTGGAGCTAGCGCACTGGCATGGAAAGAACTGGAAAAATAAACAGTATATCCTTATAAATCAGAAGCGGATCATTATGGTTCGCTTTTTTTATGCTTTAAATCTTCATCTGGAATTGTATCTTTAAGCAATGATACAATTCGCCAACTTCCTTCTTCTTTTTTGCATTTGCGTCAATGCCATGGCTCAGGAAAATGAACTTTTCATTTCCGACAAAATTGCCCTCGAAGAAAGCCGGAATTTTCAACTAAAATCGAATTTTATTGAAAATCCAAATAACAGCCTTACCGATTTTATTTATCAACGAATGGAATGGGATGTTGATCCCGCAATCCGTTACATTTCAGGCAAAGTTACTACCTATTTTAAAAGCAAAACGGAGTTGCTGAACACAATAGAATTTGATCTTTCTGATTCATTAACTGTCGACTCAGTTTTTATTGGAAACAACCTTGCCTCATTCATCCATCAGAATAATAAAATTCAAGTTAACTTGCCCGAATCACTTTTGCTTAATCAGCTTGATTCTGTTTCTATTTTTTACCAGGGAATTCCACCAACATCAGGTTCTGGTTCGTTTGAAACCTCTTTTCACGGCACAGAGTTTACTCCTGTTTTGTGGACACTCTCGGAACCTTATGGTGCTATGGAATGGTGGCCCTGCAAACAGTCGCTGACCGACAAAATCGACTCGATTGATGTGATTGTAACCACACCGGAGCAATATAAAACAGCAAGCAACGGAATATTGGTTTCTGAAACAGTGAACACCTCTACCAGAACCATGCTCTGGAGACATCGTTTTCCTATTGCAACTTACCTGGTTGCAATTGCAGTAACAAATTATGAGCGTTATTCCGATTTCCTGGAGACTGAAAACGGCGACTCCATTGAAATCTTGAATTATGTTTATCCTGAGGATCTTGAAGATGCGAAAGGCAAAACTCCGGTAACGGCCGAGATTATGCAGTTGTACCAGAACCTGGTTGGAGAATACCCTTTTGCAGCTGAAAAATACGGACACGCACAGTTTGGTTGGGGTGGCGGAATGGAGCATCAAACCATGAGTTTTATGGGAAATTTTGGCTACGGATTAATTGCGCACGAGCTGGCGCATCAGTGGTTTGGTGATTATATAACGCTAGGCTCCTGGCAGGATATCTGGCTAAACGAAGGTTTTGCTACCTACTTAACCGGACTGTCGTACGAAAACATTGAAACCGATTGGTGGCCGGTGTGGAAACAAGTGTATTCCGACCAGGTAAAACAGGAACCCGATGGCTCAGTTTATGTTACCGATACCACTTCTGTTTCGCGAATTTTCAGCAGCCGTTTATCGTATGCTAAAGGAGGCTATCTGCTGCACATGTTACGCTGGGTAATTGGTGATGATGCCTTTTTTCAAGGCTTAAAAAACTATTTTTCCGATCCGGCAGTAGCTAATGGTTTTGCCCGCTCGGAAGACGTGATAAAACATTTTGAACAAGTAGCCGATACTAGCCTGACTGAATTCTTCAACGACTGGCTTTATGGCGAAGGTTACCCGGTTTACTCTGCCAGTTTTAAACCCGCAGATGAAGGAAAAACAATGATCACACTGAGTCAATCCACAACACACGAATCGGTTGATTTCTTCGAAATGCCGGTGCCTGTACGTTTGTACAATACCGGACGAACGGATTCAATTGATATGAGACTGAATCATACCAATAATCAGCAACAATTTACAGTTGCTGCCAATTTCCATGTTGCCGAGCTGGTAATCGATCCTGATCTCTGGCTAATTTCTGAAACACAAGAGGTTGTTGGAGTTCCAACAGAAATCAATACTCAATCAATTGATATCTTTCCTAATCCGGCTACTATCGAAATTAGCTTGCGAATTCCTTCAGAAAAACAAATCTCCGGCATTCGGATTTTTGATATGAGCGGTACTGAAGTAAAACATTTCTCCACACAGCTGGGAAAATTAAATGTTTCAGACCTCACTCCCGGTGTTTATTTACTACAAGCCGAAATGCCTGACGCAGTTTTTCAAGGCCGTTTTATAAAACACTAATTCTACCAGTTGAATTTTATGGTTTGAACCAGATCGGGATGCAAACTTAAAGGCACCGGGCTAACACCGGCAACACTTTCAACCAGTTGCTTTTCTTCGTCAGTATAATTTTTTGCAGGAAAAGTAAATTCCACAATCACTTCTGCCACACGTCGTGGATCGGAAGCCATTATTTTTGTTACATCAACCTGGGTTCCTTCTATATCAATCCCATTGTCGCGGGCTTTAATTCCCATAATCGTCATTATACAACTTCCTAAAGCTGTTGCCAATAGGTCGGTTGGAGAGAAATACTCTCCTTTTCCGCGGTTATCGGTTGGTGCATCGGTTATTACTTTATTGCCCGATTGCAGGTGTTCATTTTCGGTGCGCAATTCGCCCAGGTAAATTGTTTTTATCGTTGTCATACCAATTCAATTTGTTTTGTTTAAAGATAAAGTATTTTGAACAATCCAGATTTTACAACAACAGATTCGTCCGATTTTCATACATTCGTGTCACGAATATTAAGATTAGTACTACTATGGCCGTTTCCAGGTTTGGCGTTTCACTAGATGAAGAACTACTTGAAGCACTCGACAAGTATGTTGAGGACAATGCTTTTGCGAACCGTTCGCGTGCCATTCGTCACCTTATTGAAAAGAATCTGGTGGAAGAAAAGTGGAAATGCGACAACATTGTAGCTGGAGCTGTAATCATAGTTTTCGACCACGAAAAAAAGGACATATTAAAAAAATCGGCAGAGATTCAGTACGAACACAAGGAGTTTGTGCTTTCGTCGCAGGGCTTCTATTTAAACGACAAAAACTATATGGAAATTATTACGGTTAAAGGTCCCTCTCGAAAACTCACCGAGATCTCTGATCAACTTATCAGTATAAAAGGAATACAGCACGGAAAATTGGTAATGAGTAAAGCCGAATAAATTTTTTTGGACAAATAGTAACACGATTAAATTAATACGTAACACAATAAATCAAAATAATGCGAATATTTATCTTCAGTTTTTTCATCCTACTCATCACTCAGGGAATTGCCAGTGCACAAATGCATTTTGCAACCAACGACACCATAACAATTAACGAAGTGGTGGTTACCGGAACGCAGGTTCAGGTAACCCGCAACAGTGTTCCAATGGCCGTTTCGGTGGTGAACCGCACTCAAATTGAGGAGAGTGATGAGTCGGCATTACTGCCAATTTTAAATGGCCGGGTACCGGGTTTGTTTGTTACCGAGCGCGGTGTAACCGGGTTTGGTGTTGCGACTGGATCAGCAGGTCAAATATCCATTAGAGGTATTGGCGGAAGTCCAACCACAGGCGTTTTAATGCTTATCGACGGACACCCGCAGTTTATGGGAATTATGGGGCATCCACTTCCCGATTCGTATGTAGCTTCGGATGTTGAACGCGTTGAAGTTATTCGCGGACCAGCATCCATTCTATACGGATCGAATGCCATGGGAGGAGTAATAAATATCATCACAAAAAAACAGGACACGGAAGGTTTTAATGGCAATGCCCGCATTTCGTACGGATCGTACAATACACAAAAATACATGGGATCGGTTGGTTTCAAAAAGGATAAATTCAGCATATTTATTTCAGGAAATCATGATCAGACGGATGGTCACCGCCCCAATTCCGATTTCAAAATAACCAATGGATACCTAAAACTGGGTTACAAGATAAGCGACCATTTCGATGCCGCAGCCGATTTTAGTTTGGCTGCTTTCGATGCTTCAGATCCCGGACCTGATACACTAAATGCATCGCCCGGAGAAACGATTGATATTTTGCGCGGTTACGGATCTTTTTCGCTGCGCAATGATTTTGAAAAAGCATCGGGAGCACTGAAGTTCTTCTATAATTTTGGAGAGCATGAGATTACCGATGGCTTTCATTCAAACGACCATAATTATGGATTAAACCTGTACGAAACCTTTCAGCCTTTTGAGAGCAACAATCTTACCACAGGGTTCGATTTGATGAACTACGGAGGAGATGCTGAAAACACCTTTGCAATGGGTGGACAAGGTTTGACCTTTGCCGACACTACAATTACTGAAATTGGTGCCTACCTATTTTCTCAACAAAGTATTGGCGAGAAATTGATTATAAACGCCGGGCTTCGTTACCATCATCACAGCGAGTACGGTTCGGTTTGGATTCCGTCAATAGGATTTTCCAATTCATTCTCACCCTCTACCACATGGAAAGGAACCATTTCAAAAGGCTTTAGAAGCCCTACAATGCGCGAACTGTTTATGTGGGGGCCAAATCCTAATCTCGACCCGGAATCTATCTGGAATTACGAAACAGGCATTATACAGGCCTTTTTTGATCGTACAATGCAGGTGGAACTTACCGCTTTTTTGGTGAAAGGCGATAACCTGATCGTTAATACTGGTCAGCCAAACGGTTATCAAAATACCGGGGAGGTTTCAAATAAAGGAGTCGAATTCTCGCTGGATGCAGCACCTACAAAAGAACTTACTTTGAATGCTACATACAGTTATACCAACATGAAAAATCCGGTTTATGCTACGCCGGAACACCACCTTTTCTTAAATGCATCATACCGCATTAATAAACTGTTGTTGGTGGCCAATATGCAACATGTGTCGGGGCTGGATAACGATCCAACGCCGGTTACCAACCTCGAAAGCTATTCCTTATTAAATGCCAAGGCCAGCTACAATTTAACCAGAAATGTAAAACTTTATGTTAGCGGAGAGAATCTGCTGAGTACCGATTATGCGGTTAACCGTTATTATACCATGCCGGATATTACCGTGTTTGGAGGATTAAGTTTGATGTTCTAAAAAAGATAGTAAAGAAACAGAGAAAGATAAATGTAAGATTATTGCAGATTGAGAAATTACATGATTGAGTTTGGAGACTGAGAGATGATGAAATTACGTGAAATTATTCTTTAAATTGAGGGGTGAATGCTTGCTTTGAGTTTCTTTGTGATTTAATCAGATGGTTATTGAAAGCAGCATCTCCAAATTCTGGAAGGTAATGCTCAAAACTGGAATAGTCAAGACTTAATCTGATAACACTTTAAATTATTTGTTAAAAGTTTTGTCAAATAAAATTCTGTCCATTACAACTAATGCCTGATTCATCATTTAATAGGAAGATTAAAATAACATGTGATTTCTTCTTTTATAAACTCTATTCTTGCGTGGCCGCCTAATGCTTCGGTTATCTTTTTTACTAACGTTAATCCAATGCCAAGTCCAAAGTTTATTTCCTTTCCTATATTTTCTTGCTTCTCAAAAAAATCAAACATTTTGACCTTAATTTCATCAGGAACTTGCCGGCTTTTATTTTTTACAAAAAATTCAATACAATTTTGTTCCTTTATTTCATAACCATAAATTACTTTATTATCATCCGAGAATTTTATGGCATTATCAATTAGGTGAAATAAAATGTGTTTTAGTTTCTTTCTATCAATGAATATATTTTGAGTCAGATCAGGGTTTGAGTCTATAATAGTGAAATGTTTGTTTTGTAATAGGGCTAATTCGGAAAAATAGTTTTTTAATTCCTGAAAAATTTCTTCGATGTTAACGTTCTCCTTGGCAATTATTATGTTATCTCCGGCATCAAGCAACGATAATTCAACAAGATCATCCATTATAAACAGAAAACGATCGGCTGATTTTTTAATGAAACCCGAAAGATTTTCTTTTTCTACACTATCAGTGCCTAAATTCGCAATGATATCAATAAAACCAAGTATTCCATTTAATGGAGTTCTGATTTCGTGAGAAAGATTCTTTAAAAACAACGATTTTACTTTGTGAGAAATTAATGATTTATTGTAAAGGTCATTAATTTTACACTCATAATCGTTCATAATCCGGTTTCGTTCGATTATACCTACAAGCTTTTTCTCATTAATAACAGGCAAAACGGTGCAATGTGTGCCACGAAATTTTTTGATTGCTGTTAGCGTAGTATCATTTAACGACAGGCATTCTCTTTGTTCAATACAGTCGATAACTAATTTATGTGGGCGTTCAATTAAATCGTTTGGTGTTAAGATGCCGCAATATTCCTTTTTGTCGTCAATAACTACTAAATAGCATTGTTCCAACAATTTGGATCTAATTGAGTTTGTTCCTTCAAAAGGGGCTACAGTTGGATATGTATCTGATATATAATTTTCTATGTTCATTAGAATTCACATTCAAAGGAGTCATAAAACATTTTTAGTTTAAAGTCTACTTTAAGGATTTCAGATTCAGAAATATAGGGAAAAACTTTGTCGTCCAGAATTCTAATTATTTTGCCTTTGTCGAGTTTCTTTAAAATTCTCCTGTTTATAAAAACAGCCTCAACATTATCATTCTTAACCTCAAATGTTTGAAACTCATTTGGAACTAAGAATTCAAACGATTTACAAACTCCGATCTTCCCTTGGGGGCATTTTTTCCCAAGTATTAAGATATCTTCAAAAGGAGGCAATCGTACTTCTTCAAAACTCAGATGAACTGAGAATTTTCTGGTTGATTCATCTTTCATTATTGTCCGTTCTTAATTATGATAATCTATCATAAAGGGATTTACGTTTGCATGTTAAAGAATATGTACACACATAGGTACACATCCTAAATTTATGTTTTTTTAATCTTCCGTACTTCAGTCAAAAATAGTTGTTTTGAAAATCAAGTCCATAGTTCCAAACAGCAATTTTAAAATACCGGTTTTATTTTATACAGACATTAGGGTTTGTTTGTATATCGGGATCTTAAAATTATAATGAGTTTTAATTATCTTCTGTTTGGTTTTTATTCAAATTTGAAATTGTTCTTTCAATTCAAAAACTATCTTCCAAAATTAATATTTTTTTTAAATAATTTATGTAAAATGCTTTTCTTAACTTTTATTTAATCTTTGTTGCCGTTTATACTTGCTCTAAAGACATCTTCAACAGGAGTCACTGTTCTAATAGCAGAGAACCAGAATGTTACTTTGTGTATTTTTAAACCTAAGTTTGGTAGATGATCTTCTCTTTCTTCAGATTTTCTACTCTTCTTGAGATTTTGCTTTCCAATAATTGGTTAAAACTCCATTTTTATTACAGCTACTTGAATTCTATAATACCAATATTGTTATGTAATGCCGCATAAATTTATTATCTTCGATCATGGGAAAGAAAGCCTATTTGGAGATAAAAGAATCGGTAGCTGAGCTACAAAAACTGTTGGTAAAACAAAAATCATTTCAGGCAGGAAAACGGCTCAGGAGTTTAATTGAAATAAAATCCGGCAGGTTTAGTACCCGTCAAGAACTTGCAGACTATTTATGTGTGCACAAAAGGACTCTTGAAAGATGGCTCAATAATTACAAATCCGGAGGTATTTCAGAGTTGCTATCCGACAAGCCAAAAGTCAAACGATCAAAAATTATTACGCCTGCAATTCATCAAGGTCTTGAGCAAAGAGTCAATGACCCGCATAATCCGTTCCAGGGGTATTGGGATGCCCGGAACTGGGTATATCAGGAATATGGGGTAGAAATAAAATATCAACGTATCAGGGAATACCTGATAAAACATTTCAAAACCAAGGTAAAAAGCCCGCGGAAATCACATATTAAGAAAGACAAACAGGCCGAAGAAGCTTTTTTAAAAACTACCAAACACATTCCACGCACTTAGAAAGAGTCTGGATAAAAATAACTACAACAGTGTTAACTTGTATTTTCAAGATGAAAGCCGCTTTGGGCTGATGAGCCATATTGGAAAATGTGTGACAGCTCGTGGGGTGAGGCCGGTTATTAGCTACCAGCACAAATTTGCATCTACCTATTTGTATGGCAGTTATTCTCCTGTTAATGGTGATTCGTTTGTTTGGGAGATCGATGGTGTCAATGTGAATATATTCGAGGCTTACTTAAATGCCTTTTCCAAACACAAGCCAGAAGAATATAAGATTGTAGTTGTTGACAATGCGGGGTTTCATTCTACAAAGAACATAGAGGTACCGGACAATATATATTTGCTAAATATTCCACCTTACACCCCTGAGTTAAATCCTTGCGAACAAGTTTGGCAATACATTAAAACAAGGTTCAAAAACCAACTATTTGAGGACATGGAAAAACTAAGGCAATGGCTGTGGGGTATATCAAACAATATGGGAACAGAAACAATTAAATCGATTACAGGAAATCATCACTTCTTAAATGCATTTAATGCGGCATTTAATAACTAAATCGGTATAAATCTTCGTCTCAGAATGAAGCTCCTCGCAGCAAGCTGACGAGGTATCACATCGGAAAACCATTATTTTATTCGCACTAAGGTGGGAGATAAACCCCGTGAGATCTCTCGCCTATCGCTCGGGATCAGTTCGGCTAGATGATTTCGAAAACAAAATTATAGTCTCACTGATTTAAACAGATTTGAGTAATGAAGTATGAATTTGCAGTATACTGCAAATGTTCTGTTTTCTCACAACATCATGAGTTTAACATCAGGCTCAATAAATTAGGCGGTTACTTGTGAAACTCATGTGGTTTCTCATTATTAACTGATGCTTGTAATAATAGAATAACTAAGAATTATCAAAGGAAATAAGTACAACTATTCCTGAATACTCCGACGGCCGCCAAGGTCATCGCGGAAAGAAGTTCGTACGCAACGAAATCCGATATATGATTTTGCGGTATCCTGGTATTCAAATGTACGTGTTCCCGACTGAATGTAATAAGCGATATCTTTCCACGATCCTCCACGCACAACTTTACGTTTCATTACGGCCGGATCATCGGGACGCGCATTGTATTGAATTTCCGGATTATAATCATCGATAGCATCATAGCCTGCTTCGAAAAAAGCTGTTGAAGTCCACTCGGCAACATTCCCGGCCATATCGTAAACACCATACGGATTTGGATCGAATTGGCCCACTTTCATAGTTGTGGTTGTAGTTGGACTGTCGGCAACATAATTTCCACGCAGCGGCTTAAAATTGGCTACAAAACACCCGTTTACACTTCGGGTATAATAACTTCCCCAAGGATACATGTTATTGTGCATTCCTCCCCGGGCTGCAATCTCCCATTCACTTTCAGTTGGCAGTCGGTACTCATGCGCCGGCGCTTCATTAGAACGAGTAAAGGAAAAATCTTTCAATTTATTACGCCAATTACAAAACGCCCTTGCCTGATCCCACGTCACTCCAACAACTGGATAATTATCGAATCCAACATGCGAAAAATATTTCATAGTGAAAGGTTCATTGTAAGTATATGCAAAATCCCTGATCCAACATAGTGTGTCGGGATATACCGGTACCGACTCGTGCATTAAGAATGAACTACGGTTTTCAATAGGAACTACTTCTCCTTCCGAATTTACAACGGATCCCTCGTAACGCTGCGTTTCGAAATTGTATGCATTGCTGCGTTTTGCGGCTTGTTTATAGTCAACCCAATAATATTCGTAAACCAGTTTACGGGTATCAATTTCTTTCTTGTAATCAAAACGTTCGTATTCCGGAAGATACAATTCATCCATTGCCATTTGATATTCCGGGTCGTCCCATTCAATTCGTTCTTCCCAGTTTATTTTGGGTTCTTCCAGCGGAGCACCGTATTTATCTTCTGTTATTAGAAAATCCGTGTAGGTCTGACCAAGCAATTCGCGTGCTTTTTTATCACGCACCCAATACACAAACTGCCGATACTCATCGTTGGTAATTTCGGTATCGTCGATCCAAAAAGCTTCTGTTGATACTGTCCGATTTTGTGTTATGGCGTATAACTGATCATCATTTGGTCCAATATTGTACGATCCCCTTCCTACATATACCATCCCAAAAGGCGTTGGCTCAAACCATTTTTCACTTGTTCCTTTACCCAATGTGAGGTACTTGTTGCTTTCTTTCTTGCACGAGGCGAGAAAAAACGTCAGTATGAACAAGTATGTTATGGTTTTTCTCATCAAGTATTTTATCGAGACTACCTTTCTAAACGCCTTATCATATTTAAAATTGTTTCAAAAAAAGCCTTATGGCAACATAAGGCTTTTTTTTATGTGGGCTAACCGTATTAATATTCCCAAAGATCCTGTTCGTAATTGAAGATTTTGTCCTCAATTCTTTTTGATTCCAACATCGCGTCTTTGCCAACCAGATATGAACTGATTTCGCGGTTGTTGTACATATTCGATTCCTGAACCACATAACTATTGAACATCCGTTTTATAAACAAGTCGTCAAATGATTGCTGACGTGCTTCGTTGTATGGATTTTGAACCAAATTGGTTGCCAGCAACGGACGAGCTTCAGGATAATAGATCCAGAATACTTTCTGGCGCTGTACCTCTCCTGAAGTATCCCCTTCGCGCAAGTATTCACGAATTGGGCAAATACCAAGAATACGTACATTCAATGTAGATGTTTGCTTATCGAAATACCACTGCTCTTTGACCATGTATTGTTTGATCTCTGTTGGACGAATTTCTCCCTGCACAGTAACAGTTGTTCTCTCACCGGTATCGAAATCAATTTTCTCTTCGGTGGTAGCTTCTGCTCCGAATCTTGCCTGGACCTGTGCATAACTCATCGGTATTTTAAAATCATCATCAGCTTGTGCATCATACGGAGTAAGCTGACCGGTTTCAATTCCCTTAAGTAATAGCGAGATCAGGTTTGTACGATCTGCAATCGGTATTGTTGGATAATATAGCGGAATGTTCATTTTTTCACGCAAATCGATAACTCGCCACAGAGTCTTCTGCCAGAAAACATCTGCCTCGCGAACCGAAACCAACGGCATTGGCTTTTTCTCGAAAATATCGTTTTGTTCATATGCTCCGTTTACAATTTGAGCATCAGCATTTTTATGCATAATGCCCAGCACAAAAACAAGCATTCCAATATAAACAACTATCTTTTTCATAATATCTTATTTTACTTTGAATGATATTGGGTCGAGGTCCCTCGTTGTTCCATCATCTCCAACGGCCTTAATATCTCCTATATAAACTATACTATTTACATTTACCCTAGACAAAGCATTTTTTTGCTCCGGTGTAAAGCGATTCGAATTAGACGGATATCGATTGGTATAACCTCCACCTGTTGTTTCCAATGTAAACTGAGTAACCTTATAACCAAATTCAAAATCAAAATCCTCAAGTACTGCTAAAACACCATCCTGAACCTGAAGTAACTCTTTGCGAATATCTCCACCGGACTGACCGTTAATTTGTGCTACCGGATCGGGAACTCGTTTTACACGCCATTCTGTTGTACCAATCAAACGTCGGCTTCCGTTAATTGTTGCGTAAACACTTACTTTTGTATTACGCCCCATTTCATCAAGATCAGTAGGTTCAACCATATATGCATCACCCTGTCTCGAAACCTTTCCATTGGTCATTTGTACCTCAAGGTCTTCATTCGGAATAGCTCCTCCACCTACGTCAAATGGATTTTTCAATCCTTTGTAGAATACATTCATTTTTGTAGCCGACATAGTTACTGTAGGCTCCGACACCTGGTATTCCTGCTCAAATGGATAACTTTTAATTATACCTCCCGGTGTTTTATATTTTATTAAACCACTCCATGTAAATTTACCTGCTTGACTGGTATTTCCAATAAATGTTGCCTTTCCATCTTCCACATCAACCTCATTTCCATTGATCATGATCACCGGTTGTTGCGTAGTATCTTCTGCGGCAAGGAAAACTTCGGCTTTATATTCGTCACCCATCAAAACGACATTTGAATTGGCGATAACGCGAGCTCCTAAACGGTTAAATTTAAATGAGCCTTCATCAATTTCAGCATACAAATATTTTGCTACGTATGCCTCAGAGTTTTTTACATCGATCTGTATTTTGGAGAGCAATGTCATTACAGCAATTAAAGGCTTATCTTCAAAGTGCTCTGACTCCCATGTTTTATAGTTTCCCTCTCCTTTCGCACCTCGTTCGGGATCAGAAGTTTTAAGCTCACTCATAATAGTCTCGCGAAGGTCACTGTCATCCTCGTTGATCAATGAAGAAAGAAACTCACGGTATTGGCTAACTGCGTTTTTAAGATCTGTTGCTCTTTTCTGTGTTATCATTAATTCCGATGGTCCGTTCAGGTCATCCTTCTTTGCAATTTCTACAACTGTCCCATCAATCTTTGTATGATAGTAACCCTCTTCATAAATCGGATTATCCTCATTTACCGGTTTCTCTCCGGAGTAAGCAACAACTTCGTCTTTTAAAGCCGAAACATAGTTGATCATTTCCTCCGACTTATTCCTAAGCTGATCTGCTTTATCTTTCCATTCCTGAACTTTGGTTGGATTTTCGATATAAGCCTGCTCAAACGATGAATAAATCTGCGCATTCTGCATGTCCACTGCCTCGAGTGTTTGCAATAAACTACTGTCTACTACACGAAACGCTTCAAGTACCTCAGCCGCAACGTTAAGTGCCAACATTGCAGTAAGTACAATGTACATCAAATTTATCATTTTTTGCCTCGGTGTCTCCGGACAATTCTTTGCACCCATACGCTAAGGACTTTACTTTTTATAGCTCATTGCACCCAACATGTTGCCATAAATTGTATTTAAGGCTTCCAGGTTTTTGTTGAGTGATTCAGCATTTTCTTTATACTTTTTCAATTCATCAACCGAAGAGGTAAGAATGCTGTTCATTTCAGCAAGATCCTGATTAAACTTCTGATTGGCTTTGAATTGATCCTGAGTACCTTTCAGCTGGTTTTCGAAATTGCTGTTCAGGCTATCCAAATTTTTATTAAGCCTTTCCAGATTACCCGAATATTGTTTTGAACTACTTCCAATATTCTCCAACTCGCCCGATATCACATCTGATGATTTTTGATAAACGGCAGAAAGATTTTTCCCGGTTTCAGTAAGCTGAGTAGCTGCAACAGAATATGAATCGAGTAAGGTATTCACCGAACTGTTGATTGATTCGTTTGCCTTGTTATTGATTTGAGCGAACGAGTTCATCGATTCCGAAGCCGATCCCAGGTTTTTAACGTACATATCGGTGGCAAGTGTTGCCGAAGATATATCACTTATTCCCTTAGCTGTATTGCTTAATTCTGCTAATCCTTTTCCGACACGGTCCATTAATTCCGGAGTAAGTTCTGAGCTGCCAAATAGTGTTTCCAAGCCACCGCCTTTGTTGGTGCTTTTCAACTCTTTTACTTCTTCAAGCTCATAGTCTTCACTTAATTCCGGATACACCTTATCCCATTCAGGGATATTGATTGGTGGCTCAAATGCTGAGAGGAAAAAGATAAAGGCCTCTGTTAGCAATCCTACGGTTAATAACTCGCTGGAACCTTTCCAGTGTTCAAGTTTGAACAAGGCACCAACCATAACGACTGCTGCTCCCCATCCATAAACATAACCCATGAATGTTTTCCAGCGCTTAGTTTTAAAAAGTTCTCCCAGATTCATATCGTTTGGTATAAAGTTTTTTAAATATTAAAATTCTTCGCCAAATGTAGAGCGAACACATCGGAAACCAACGTAAGATTTAGTCGTGTCCTGATATTCATAGTTTCGTGTAGAAACCTGCACGAATTGCGAGATATCTTTCCACGAACCACCTCTGATCACTTTACGTTTCATTACGGGAGGGTCATCTTTTCGGGCATTGTATGTAAAAGTTGGGTTTAAATCACTAAAATAATTGTAACCGGCTTCGTCGTAAGCTGTGCTTGTCCATTCTGCTACGTTACCGGCCATATCGTATAATCCGTATTCATTCGGATCGTAACTTCCTACTTTTATGGTTGCAATCGAGCCATCTTCTACATAATTACCACGCAATGGCTTAAAGTTAGCTAAAAATACTCCTTTCTCGTCGCGTGTATAATAACCTCCCCATGGATACATCGAGAAATCTTTTCCTCCGCGGGCGGCATATTCCCACTCTACTTCGGTTGGTAAACGATAAGCCATTAATGTTGGCTCTCCTTTTTCAGACAGGTAATCCGACTGTATTTTAGTACGCCAGTTACAGAATGCATTCACCTGTTTCCAGGTAACACCTACTACCGGATACTCATCAAATCCCGGGTGCCAAAAATAGCGTGTTGCCAATGGTTCGTTATATGAGTAGGTAAAGTCTCTGATCCAGCAAAGTGTATCAGGATAAACATGAACCTGATCGCGCATCATAAATGAAGAACGGTTCTCTATTGGCACAAGATCACCCTCGGTATTATAAACATTACCTTCGTAACGTTGAGTTTCGTAATTAAAACTGTTACTTCTTTTGGCTGCCTGATTCAGGTCTACCCACCAATATTCGTAAACCAGTTTACGGGTGTCTATTTCTTTTTTACCAAAAAAACGTTCGTTTTCCTGCAAATACATATCTTCCATGGCCATCTGCATATCAGGATCTTCCCAATCGATCTTTTCTTTCCAGTTGATCTGTGGCGGATCGATGATATTTCCGTTCCTGTCTTCAGTAATCATAAATTCAGGATACTGGTCGCCTAACATTCGGCGTGCCATCGATTCTTTTACCCAGTCTACAAACTGGCGATATTCGTTATTAGTAATTTCGGTGTCATCCATCCAAAATGGTTCTTGCGATACCGTTTTTGTTGGAACACCAGCCCTACTTGCATCCTCATCGCTGGGACCAATATTGAAACTACCTCTACGAACGTATACCATTCCCAGTGGTTGGGTTTCCTTAAATCGCTGCCTTCTTTGTACTCCTGTCAACTCTCCGTTTCCACCCGAGCCACCACCAAAGCAGCCGGCAAAACTAAGTGCAATCAAGAATAAGGTTGCAATAGAAAGTAGTTTTTTCATAATGTGTCTTTTATACTTTACGAGCTCTGATTGGTCGTTAAAAATAAGTAGAAACAATGAAATAATAAAATATTAAATTTCGTTCCTTTTCTTATTTAGATTAATCATATTTTACAAAAATCTAATACTCTTGTACTTTTGGTTCCGATTTCTCTCTAAATCAATCGAATAACTTACAAAAAACTCGTTCGATGCAAAACCGTTACTTTTTATTGCCGATGTTACCAAGTCGAACGAATATCCTATTCGCATTCCATTAAACAGTTCCATTCCCATAAGTAAGGCTACCGCGTCCTGCACTCTGTAAGAGATACCTCCCCAAAATTTATCGTTATAAACCACGTTTGCATTCAAATCCATTTGCCACGAAGCCAAATCCGATTTCAGCAAGAACGACGGCCGCACCTCAAATAACGGATCGGATAGCTTAATATTGTATCCACCAGTCAAATAATAGTGCCGGGTCAGAAAATCAATCGCGACATCATCGTACTTTACTTCTCCCTGGTTGATATGTGTTACCGAAAATCCGACGTAATATTTATTAGTGTACAAATACGCCCCAAAACCTACATCGAATGTTATCTGACTGGCTTCTTCGGTTGGAACAGCTCCGTCATTCTCAGCCGGAATATATATATCGAATCCTGCTCTATCTTCAGGAACAAACCAATCCGGATTGATATTGAAATTATATATTCCGGGAGAGATTCCAAGCCCCAACGTTCCCAATGCGGTTGTTACTTTATATGAGTAATTAAAATTCACCCAGGTATTCTGGTAAAATCCCCATTCATCGCTAATTACATTCACTCCAATTCCTCCGGGAGATCCAAAAGCATTAATTGCTGCATCAACGCTAAATACCAATGTTTTCGGAGCTCCTTCGAAACCCGCCCACTGATAACGGTTTAATAAAATGCCGTTAATTGCGTTTTCAGCACCTGCATAACCTGGGTTTACACCTAATTTGTAAAACATATTGTTGGTGTACTGAGGATCTTGCTGACCGTACGTAACTAGTGTAACCGACATTATAATAAATAAAAAAGATACAGCCTTTTTCATACTTCTCTTTTCATAAGGCAATTTAGCCTTTTCTCTGCTGCGGCAAAGAAACAAAATTTAGTTGTTTGTAACAATCAACTGTTAACAAGGTAAGCAAAGAACGGTTATTAAGAGGTATTATTTTACTATTTCGTCGGTTTTTTGAACATATTTCAACCAAAGCTCAGGAATTTCATTACTACTGGCAACTTCATAATCTTTTTCTGAACAAGCAAAATATTTGGTTTCGTTATTTATTGCCTGCACCTGCACCCACCATTGTCCGGTATCGTCATTTTTGTAAAATACAAGCGGCGCTGAAAGTTCGGGAATTTCAACACTAAAAACTGAAAAACCATCGCCCTGTTCCGGCTTTCTCTTATCTCGAACCAGGTATCCCTGCACAAAATACCAGACCAGTTGTGCTGCCAGATTCAACGACAGCTCTTCAGGTTCTTCCCCGATGTTTAAACCGAACAAACCAAATACTTTTAAACGATTACTCGCACCGGCGTATTTCATTAACTGGCAAGCTTCGTCGGCGTATAAACCATTCGGAAGATTCAAACTATTTGGTGCTTCCGAGGACTTTAACGCAGCCATATCGAAAGTTAAAAAGTCACTGTTCCGAAGAACAGGCTCGGCATCGCTGATATTATCCCGAAGTTTTCCTAAACGCAGATGCGCACCAATTCCTTTGGTCTTCTCGAAATAAATATCGGGCACGTAATGACTTTGATAGGCCAACAAATTAAACTGAAACAAATCGGGTAAGGTTTTAAAAACCTGCGACAGATAATTTGAAGAACTCAGCGACTCAACACCTTTTTTCACATCAAGAAAAGCATCGATGGCACTAAACGAAAAAAACGGATTCGACCTAAAAGCCTGGCAAACGCCGTAGGTGTAATCCTGACTTCCGCCAAAAACAATAGTAACAATATCCAGTTCGCTCAAATAATCTACCACATCGCGCAGAGCCAGGTAGTTCCCTTTGTGGCTGGTTGATGCTTTCAGATTCCCAAGATCGATAATGTTGAGTTTCCCAACTCCGGCCAAACCGTAAAATGCTTTGCGTAATTTATCGGGCGTAGCTGTTCGTTTAAAATCATCGTGCTGGCTGTTAAACGGAACGCCAACAATAGCCAGTTCAATGTTTTTCAACCGGCCTTCCTGCAATTTAAGGGCATTCTTTTCAATGGTAGCACCCATCGAATATTTCCAGGCAAAAGGCACATCGTCGACGAACTGCGAAAAATCAACCGCATCGAAGTAAGGAAACAAATTCATTTTTTTGCTTTTAAAAATAAAGGCAAATGATCAAATCACCTGCCTTTATTCTTTATTTTTTTCTACCGCGTCGACTTTTTGGTTCGGGAGCCGACTCGATGATCTTCATACAATCTTCGAAACTCAGCTCCTCTGCCTTAGTCGTTTTCGGTATTTTGTAATTTTTCTTTCCGTGTTTGATGTAAGGTCCCCACCTGCCATTAAGCACCTGAAGTTCTGCATCTTCATCAAATTTCTTAATAACCGCTTTACGGTCCTTTTCACGTTTTGCCTCGATCAACTCAATCGCCCTGTCGAGTTGCACAGAATACGGATCGTCTTCTTTTCCTAGCGACACAAATTTATTGTCGTGACGCACATACGGTCCAAAGCGACCAATGGCAACAGTTACCTTTTTCTCTTCGTAATTACCGAGTTCGCGTGGAAGTTTAAACAGATCAAGTGCTTCTTCCAGCGTAATTGTTTCGATATGCTGACCGGTACGCAAGCTCGAAAATTGTGGTTTTTCAGCACCTTCTTCCTGCGATGCCTCACCCAATTGAGCCAACGGACCAAAACGACCAATCTTAACCGACACCTCTTTTCCGGTTTTCGGGTCAACACCCAAAATACGTTCACCTTTCGAGCGCTCGGCATTTTCAAGGGCGTGTTCTACTTTGCCATGAAATGGTTGATAAAACTTATCAATCATATCATTCCAAACCCTTTTCCCATCAGCAATATCATCAAATTCTTTTTCAACATTTGCAGTAAAGTTGTAATCCATTATCTGATCGAAATTGTCCATCAGAAAATCGTTAACTACAATACCTATGTCGGTTGGAAATAGTTTATTTTTTTCGGCACCGGTGATCTCGGTTTTTTCTTCCTCGTCAATTTTTCCACCTTCCAGGGTAAGAACGGTATAATTACGTTCAACACCCGGACGCTCCTCTTTTACAACGTAATTTCTGTTTTGGACTGTTGTAATGGTTGGCGCATAAGTCGACGGACGGCCAATTCCAAGCTCTTCCAAACGTTTTACCAGCGACGCTTCCGTAAATCGTGGCGGACGCTGCGAGAAACGCTGTGTTGAAACAACAGAAGTCATCTCAAGCGGATCATTCACGTGAACCGGCGGAATAAGCGCTTGTCCATTTCCGTTTGCATTTTCATCGTCAGTCGACTCGATGTAAACTTTCAGGAAACCATCAAAAACAATCACCTCGCCAGTTGCCTGAAACTTTTCATCAGCATTCGAGACATCGATTGTTACATTGGTGCGTTCCAAAATAGCATCGGCCATTTGCGACGCAATGGTACGTTTCCAAATCAATTCGTACAAACGCTGCTCCTGCGACGATCCGTCAACCGTTTGGTTTTCCATATAAGTTGGACGAATGGCCTCGTGCGCTTCCTGTGCTCCTTTAGCTTTAGTTTTAAATTTCCTGATCTTCACATAATTTTCGCCATGAAGTTCAGTGATCTTTTGTTTCGAAGTATTTATTGCCAGGCTCGACAGGTTCACCGAGTCGGTACGCATGTAGGTAATTTTACCACTTTCGTACAAACGCTGGGCAACTGCCATGGTTTGCGATACCGAAAAGCCGAGTTTTCTACTGGCTTCCTGTTGTAATGTTGATGTTGTAAATGGTTGTGCCGGCGATCTTTTTCCCGGTTTTTTCACCACATCGCTTACTTTAAACCCGGCAGTTTTGCACTTTTCGAGGAAAGCGTTGGCCTCATCGCGGGTTTTAAAACGTTTTGAAAGTTCGGCTTTTAATTCGATGGTATTTCCATTTTCATCAGGCACCAAAAAGTATCCGTTTACACGAAACCAGGTTTCCGATTTAAAATCGCGGATCTCGCGTTCGCGCTCAACAATCAGGCGAACCGCAACCGACTGCACACGACCGGCACTTAAAGATGGTTTTACTTTTTTCCATAAAACCGGCGAAACCTCGAAACCCACAATGCGGTCTAAAACGCGACGGGCCTGTTGTGCATTTACCAAATGCTCGTCGATATCGCGAGGATTACCAACGGCACGAGTAATCGCATCTTTGGTAATTTCGTGAAAAACGATACGTTTTATTTTATCATCTTTCAGCTTCAGCACCTCTTTCAGGTGCCAGGCTATAGCTTCTCCCTCGCGGTCCTCATCGGATGCGAGCCAAACCGTTTCGGCCTCCTTTGCTAGCTTTTTCAGTTCTGTTACTAATTTCTTCTTATCGGAAGAAACTTTGTATCTGGGCTGATAATTATTCTCAATATCAATCCCGAAGTCTTTCTTTTCCAGGTCTCTAACATGCCCCATACTTGAGGTCACCACGTATCCTTCTCCAAGAAATCCTTCTATTGTTTTCGCCTTTGCAGGAGACTCGACTATAACCAGGTTTTTGTGCATATACTTTCTAATCCGTTCTAAAAATTCTGCAAATTAAAGAAAATGATGGGCTAAGTTCAAAATTTAATGAGCTATTTTTTCATTTTCTATTTAATTGAAAATGACGATTTTATTTTTAAAAAAATAAAATATTATCCAATTTCGGGGCGTTATTTAGGTGGTTCCCATAACAGAATCGTATATATTTGTTGCCACATTAAAATGAGCGAAATTCATGAGCGAAACAAAAAAAAGCTTTAAGAAATACATCCTGATTTTCTGGTCGATCGTTGCCCTGGGGATCGTCTCCGTTTTTCTGCTTTTCTTTCTGATAGCCAAAGGGAAGCTGGGTTTTATGCCGAGTTTTGAAGAGCTGGAAAACCCACAAAATATTCTGGCCTCGGAGATCTATTTTGAAGACGGCCCGACCATTGATAAATATTTCAGCCAGGAGAACCGCACGTACGTAAATTACGAGAATCTGCCACCCGATCTTGTAAATGCGTTGGTGGCTACAGAAGATGTTCGTTTTTACGATCATTCGGGAATTGATTTTCGCGGACTAATTCGTGTAATAAAAGGTATTGTTACCAGCGACACCAGTTCGGGAGGTGGAAGTACTTTAAGCCAGCAGCTGGCAAAAATGCTTTTTCCACGCGACCGATTTACTAGCAGCATGGAACTGGTACTGCGAAAATTTAAAGAATGGGTTATTGCCGTAAAACTGGAGCGCAGCTACACCAAAGAAGAGATTATTTTAATGTACCTGAACAAATACGACTACCTGAACAACGCGGTTGGAATTCGTTCAGCAGCCAATGTTTATTTTAATACACAGCCCGATTCCCTTAAACTTCACCAAGCTGCCATGTTGGTAGGAATGGCCAAAAACTCATCGCTTTTTAATCCGGTTCGCCGCCCCGAAATGGTGTTGCAACGCCGAAATGTAGTACTGAGGCAAATGGAAAAATACGGCTATATCACTCCCGAAGTAGCCGATTCGGCAAAAAAACTGCCGCTTGATTTGGAGTACAAAAAAGTTGATTATAAACTCGGCCCTGCACCTTATTTCCGCGAATACCTGCGATTAACGCTTACTGCCAAAAAGCCGGAGCGCGAAAACTATGCCTCGTGGCAGGAGCAAAAATATATTGAAGATCTGGACGAATGGGAAAACAATCCGCTGTTTGGCTGGTGTAATAAAAACACCAAACCCAATGGCGAACCTTACGATATTTATGCCGACGGTTTAAAAATATACACCACGCTCGACTCTCGCATGCAAAAATATGCAGTTGAAGCCGTTGAACAGCATTTGCGTTACGACCTGCAACCCTTGTTCGATGAAAGTTTGTCGGATTTAAGTAATCCTCCTTTTGCCAATAATATGAGCAGCACTGAGGTGGACGATCTGTTAAACCGCGAAATACGAAAAAGCGAACGTTACCGGGTAATGAACAAGGCAGGGAAAAGCTTTCCTGAGATCAAAAAAACTTTTAACCAGCCCGTTGAAATGAACGTTTTTAAATGGGGTGGCGCAGTTGATACTTTGATGACTCCGATGGATTCGATCAAATATTATCTAAAATTTTTCCGCTCGTCGTTTATGGCCATGGATACCGAATCGGGCAAAGTAAAAGCCTACGTTGGCGGCCCCAATTACCAGCATTTTATGTACGACATGGTAAAAGGCGGAAAACGCCAGATCGGATCTACCGTTAAGCCATTTTTGTATACACTGGCTATGCAAAACGGACTTACACCATGCACCAAAGTGCCATACGTTAGTCAGCAGTTTATTCAGTGGGACGGAACCATTTACGAGCCAAAAGATGCCGACGTAGAAGCTGAAATGGATGGTAAAATGGTTACCCTAAAATGGGGACTCGCCAACTCGAAAAACCGCATTTCGGCCTGGGTATTAAAACAATACAATCCTCAGGCAGTGGTCGACGTAATGAAACACATGGGAATTTACAGTCCTATCGATCCGGTAAACTCGATGTTCCTTGGCGTTTCGGATGTTACACTTTACGAAATGGTTGGCGCTTTTAACACCTTCACCAACCTTGGCGTGTTTATCAAACCTTATTTTGTAACAAAAATTGAAGACCGACACGGCAATGTTATCGCACGTTTTGTTCCCGAGCGCCACGAAGCCATCGACGAACAAACTGCTTACCTCATGTTAAACCTGTTACAAGGAGTAATCAACGAAGGAACCGGAATTCGCCTTCGCTTTTCAAATCTGTTTCGAGACAGGGTAACAACCGACTACGGAAGTTTTAGCATGCCAATTGCCGGAAAAACAGGAACTACACAGAACCACTCCGATGGTTGGTTTATCGGTACAACACCAAAACTTACTGCCGGTGTTTGGACAGGTGCCGATTTACGAAGCATTCACTTTAGAACCATCGCATCCGGACAAGGTGCAAATATGGCACTGCCAATTTGGGGTTATTTTTATAAAAAAGTTTTAGCCGACGAATCGATCGGTTACAAGGAAGACGAAATGGAATTTAAAAAACCCGACAACTTTAACATTAACCTTGATTGCGACGAACTGGAGCAAAAGAATTCAACTCCTAAAGAATTTGACGATTTCTTTTAGAGTCAGCTAAAATACAACTGAAAGAACCGATACTTTTGAAAAAGTATCGGTTCTTTTTTATGCTCACTTCTCAAAATCATTTATTTTTATCTTCTCAAACTGCAGCTCTTCAAACGGTTTACCATCACGCTGCTTTTCAGGATAACCAACAGTTACAATGCTCAGTACTCTGAAATTCGCCGGGATACTCAGCAAATCCTGAATATATTTTTCAGCCGACATCGTTTCATCGTGCATTCGTTTTCGGATCTGAATCCAGCAGCTTCCCAAACCAAGCGATTGCGCTGTTAATTGCAACAAAATAGAGGCAATGGAACAATCTTCCACCCACACATCATTCTTGGTCTCGTCGGCGCAAACTACAACGACAAGCGGAGCTGTTGAAAGCGGCGTAACACCATGCGGCTTGCAAATTTTCAGCTTTTCAATCAGTGTCTTATCATCCACAAAAACAAACTCCCAGGGATTGATATTCTTTGACGACGGCGAGCGCAAAGCGGCCTCTTTCAGTAGTTCAATCTTTTCGGCTTCTACTTTCTGAGAAGTGTATTTTCGGATGCTGCGGCGGTTTCTTAGTAATTCGATCATTGTTTTTTTTGCAAAGCTAATAATACGCACAGAAAAATGGCACCTCTACACGAGATGCCATTTTCATTAGTATTTAATAGAGCTAAATGTACGAAACCAGTTTAGCCTACTTTTTTTCGATACTCAACAGGTATTCACTTTTAGGAGCATAATTAAGAATCAATTGATCGCCCTCGGTACAACGATCGAATAACTCTTTATCAACGTCGAACTTTACATCATCAACAACGAACTCATATATTTCATTATAAGCCGTCGACATACCACTACGAGGAGATGCTGCATGATAATCTTTTCTTTCCGATTTACTCATCAATGTCCTTATTATTTGAATCTTTTCATTGAATTGTAAGTCACGATAAAATTTACGATTTAGCAGAAGATTTAACAGGGCAGAAAGGATCAAAGTTACGATTGCAATTGAAGCAGCCATTTTAATGTTCAATCCATTAGGATCCGAGTCAAAAGACAACTCGTAAATCGTCACTCCAATAATTGTTGCAAAAACAAATACCAGCAATGATAAAATCAATCCCATTTTACATTGGTTTCTCAAATTCTTTTTGTCGGTTTTTGTAAGGCCACGGTGCATTTGTTTGTTTTTCGCTTTCATTGTTTGTATTGGCTATTAATACCTATAAAGGCATAAATTTCAGCCCTTTATCATAACTAATATTTTCTGTTACTGAACAGCAATGACCCATAATAGTGGTTCAAATATTGTCACAAAAAAGGCATCTCACAAGGAGATGCCTTTTGAAATATCATCATTAGCGGGCACTTAAAACCCGCTGATTATTAATTGTTTATTTTTTAGTTCTTTGATATTTTTGTAATCGTATTTCGTAAGCACTTCTTTTACAGGAGTTTTATCGAGTAGAGATATGCTAAGGATTTGTAGGATTTCGTAGATTGAGCGGTTAACTTTCAACCTGTTACCAATTAGGGCAACAAGACAGTATGCGATGATCGCACAATACATTTGGATTTTTACAGCATTAATAGTTGTTCCCCAAAAGGATTTTATCTTCAGATGCTGTTTCATCCACTTGAAGAACAGTTCTACTTCCCAACGCTTCTTATACAGATAAGCTATTTCGGTAGGTTTAAGTTCCATGTTGTTGGTAAGGAAAATTAGTTCCTTATCTGATTCACAATCATAGTATTTTACTCTCCTAAGCTTCTCTGGATAATCTTTGCTTGGGTAATAAGTTTCCAACTTGCCGATTTGATCATATTTCACTCCGGTTGCTTTGTCAACGGGGTTTGAATACAACCGCTTAAATCGCATGTTATCTTTTGCCCGTGTAACAAAGAAAGCCCGCTGCTGGTGAAGATGATATAGCCTTTTAAAATCAATGTAAGCTTTGTCGATCACATAAAAGCTTCCAGGCTCATATGAGATTAAATCAAGTGCATTGACATCGTGCATTTTGGCATTTGAGATATACAAGAACGTAGGTATAGATGTTTTAACATCATACAAAGTGTGCAGTTTAATGCCACCTTTTGTTTTCCGAAACTCAGCCCACCAGAATACGCTAAGACAAAGATCTATTGTTGATGAATCAAATGCATAAATATTGCCGTCAACGTTGATTTCAAAATCCGATCTGTAGCAGCTTTTGCGTGCTTCCTCTATGAGAACATAAGCAAAATCTTCAAAGATTTTATAACTACGTTTTTCATTGGCTTTGCCAAGGTTTCTTCGAGTTATTGTTGAACCAAATCCGAGATGATAATATTTAGATTTATGAGCTTCAAGACTTAAGAGTAGATCTCTCATACTGTCTCTTGAAGTTAGCTGTCCAAATACCATACATAGCATTTGATTCCAACATGTAAAAGTTCTCACATACTTATTCCCGTTGTGTTTGCTGACAATTCTGTCAAATACACGTCTGGGTAAAAAATCTGTAAGTTGTGCGAAGATATATTTGCCTTGGTTCATGGATAATTGCTTGTTTGCATGCAAAAATCCGTATTTTCAATTCAAATCGTCACGCTATCAAAAATCGCTACAAGTACGACTAACAAAGAATTTCAAAGAACGCTTATTAATTTTTAATACCCACTAGTGAAATATCATATATTTTAAACCTTACGGATTTACAGTTTTATGACCTTCAACCAATCCGCTACGTTCGAGAAGCGCATCAACAGTTGGCTCTTGTCCGCGGAAACGTTTATAAAGAGTCATCGGGTGCTCCGTTCCACCTTTTTCCAAAATGTTTTTGCGGAACGAAGCTGCAACTTCTTTATTAAACAATCCTTTTTCTTTGAACACGCTAAATGCATCAGCATCCAGCACTTCGGCCCACTTATAGCCGTAATACCCGGCCGCGTAACCGCCTGCAAACAAGTGGCCGAATTGTGTACTCATACAAACGCCGTCAATTTCCGGGAAGATCTGCGTTTTCTTCCACGCCTTTTCTTCAAAATCTTTCACATCACCTTCGTAAGGTTTTTCAAGCGTGTGCCAGGCCATATCTAAATAACCAAAGCTCAGCTGACGGATTGAAAGATAACCGGCCAGGTAATTTTGCGAATCAACAATTTTCTGAACCAACTCTGCAGGAATTGGCTCACCGGTTTCATAGTGTTTGGCAAAACGATCAAGGAAATCTTTTTCAACCGCCCAGTTTTCCATAATTTGAGATGGCAGCTCAACAAAGTCGCGGTAAACATTAGTTCCCGACAAGCTTGAATAAGTTGATTTTGCCAGCATTCCGTGCAGTGCGTGACCAAATTCGTGCATAAATGTTTCCACTTCGCTAAATGTTAGCAACGCCGGCTTGCTCGAAGTCGGGCGGGTAAAGTTCATTACAATGGTTACATGCGGACGCGAATCAACGCCATTGTCCATCCATTGCCCTTTGAAATCGTTCATCCAGGCACCGCCACGTTTACCGGGGCGTGGATGAAAATCGGTGTAAAACACTGACAGGAACGTTCCGTCGGCATCAAAAACTTCGTAAGCCGTAACCTCGTCGTTATATACCGGAATGTCTTTGTTCTCTTTAAAAGTTATACCATACAGCTCGGTTGCCAAACCAAAAACGCCGTCAACTACACTGCTTAATTCGAAATATGGTTTCAACATTTCGTCGTTCAGGTCGAATTTTTCAACCTTTAGTTTTTCGCTGTAGTAACTCCAGTCCCAAGGCATTAAATCACCATCGAAACCATTTTTTCGGGCATATGCTTCAATCTCTGCTTTTTCTTCTTTTGCCACTTTGTACGATGCTTCATACAAGTCGTTAAGCAAACCGTAAACACCATCGGCATTCATTGCCATTCGGCGCTCCAAAACGTAATCGGCATAGTTCTTATAACCCAAAAGTTTTGCCATTTCCAGACGCAACTCAACAATACGTTTTACATCTTCCTGGTTGTCCAGCTCGTCGCCTTTAAACGATTTCGAACCATAAGCCATATACAATTCTTTTCGCAACTCGCGGTTATCGGCATATTTCATCACCGGCAGGTAACTTGGCATCGAAATATCAAATATCCAACCGTCTTTATCCTTTGCTTTTGCTTTTCCGGCGGCAGCTTCCAGTGCGCCTTCCGGCATGCCGGACAGTTTACTTTCATCGGTAATATGAAGCTCGTAATTATTGGTTTCTTTCAATACATTCTCGCCAAAATCAAGACTTAATTTCGACAACTCGGTACTGTATTCGCGAAACTTCTCTTTATCGGCATCCGACAAATTTGCTCCGCTACGCACAAAACCAATGTAGTTATTCTCCAGAAGCGTTTGTTGTTCGATAGTTAAATCCAGCTCGTCCTTTTTGTTGTACACGGCTTTTACGCGCGCAAAAAGAACGGGATCCAACGAAATATCGTTCTGAAAAGCGGTAAGCATAGGCGATACTTCCTGCGCAATACTCTGCAATTCGTCGTTGGTTTCCGAACTCATCAGGTTAAAAAATATTCCCGATGTGCGTGTTAACAAACGGCCTACCTCGTCAAGTGCAACGATGGTGTTTTCGAATGTTGGTTCATCCGGATTATTTTTGATTTTCTCCACATCGGCCTTGCCCTGTTTAATTCCTTCCTCGAAAGCCGGCATAAAATGCTCGTTTTTAATCTTATCGAAAGGTGCCGCATCATGCGGTGTATTAAAATCTCCGAGTAACGGATTTGTTTGTGCTGTTACCATTCCTAAATTCATTAAAAAAATTAGTGCTACTAAATAAATACTCTTCATTTTTCTCACAATTAAATATTATTCTGAATAGTCTTCAGAAAGTTTAAAGGATTACAAAAAAAGAGCGGAAATTGTTTAAAAATAATGATTTATTTCATTCGCCGGTGGACCGGAATATTATGATTTCTTTCGTTTCTTTTTCGTTTTCTTCTTCTCAACCGACCAGCCAAACTTGCCAATCCGTTTTCCCATTCCGAAATAGTGGCCATGACTGTATACCAAAGGATTTGCTTTTGAGAAACTAAAAGCCTGTTCTTCATTCATATAAGTATCGTCGACCGAAACACTCACCACTTCCGATATAAACATGTGGTGCGAACCCAGCTCAACGATATCTTTTACACGGCACTCGATGTTTACCGGCGACTCCTCGATAATGGGCGCTTTAACCATTTTTGCAGGTGCAGGAGTCAGGTTCATTTCTTCCCATTTGTTGTACTTGCGACCCGATCGGCAGCCACACCAATCGGTTGCTTTTGCCAGCTTCTCGGTGGTGAGGTTGATAACATACTCGCCGGTCCGCTTAATAATATCGTACGAATGGCGTCCCGGACGAACGGAAATGTAACACATGGGCGGATCGCTGTTAATGGTGCCGGTCCATGCTATGGTTATAATGTTGTATTCTTCAGGGTTTTCGCCACAACTTACCATTACTGCGGGCAAGGGATATACAATAGTTCCGGGTTTCCAGTACGTTCGTGCCATATTCTTTTGTTTTATCTAATTCTACTCAAAGATAGAAATTACAGGGCTAAGGCAATAATAAAGCCGGCGCAACCTTTTTTAGGTTTAATACATCTATTTGAAAACAAAGGCATGAAAAAACTACTTCTACTATTTCTTTTGCTCTCTCTTTTTGCGTGTAACGACGATCCCGACAATCCCGATATTCTTATTAGATATGGAACTGCATGTGGGTGGGGAGTTAGCGAATTCATAACCATTAGCGAGGATGCAATTGACTATAACAGTTCGTTCTGGAAAGGTCAAAACCTCGATACTGAATCAAAAAGCAAATCGATAAGCGCCGCAGAATGGGACGAACTATCAAATCTATACGACTTTAGTTTCTTTCAAACGCTGGACTACAACTCTATGAATGTCAGTTATGATGGCTGCGACGAGATTATTCGAATAAGCCAGGTTGATAACGAACACGAAATCCGTTATGATCCATCGACAGAAATTGAGGGTTTAGAATCACTTCAGGAACGATTGAATGAGCTTCTGATCGAAATGCATGAATATTAATCGTTTCCCCTTTTATAACTTTCTCCAATGTTCTGAGTATGTCGCTTCACCTGGCAGTTTTCCGTAGATAGTAGTGAGTACGATACTTTCGATTTATTTCGTCCGGGGCTAAGAACAACCGCGATGCAACTCTCTTCGCCGGACGAGTTCTACGTCTTTCTCTTTCCCGGCGCTTCCTGACTACCTTCAGTCGCACCGGGTTATTGCCTATCGCCCCTTTGGGGCTTTTATAAAAAGCGCTGAAAGTGCGTTATATTTTAGCCAGGGCAAAGTAATTCTTTGAATTGCGTCGCCCCGGGTAAAAGGATGATATGTAAATCGTCCGGCATAGAAAGCCGCTCAAGGCTGTTGGCTATTCCGGACGAAAATTAAACAGCCCCATCTAAAAACTGTCTATAAATTTGAAATAGACTCAAAAAAAGGATCCGACCTATAAAAGATCGGATCCTTTTCCACTATATAATACTATAAATATTAATCTTCCTGATCTTTCCAGTCGCCATTCTCGCGAATCAGTTGCTCCAGTTCTTCCACCGCATTTTCGTATGGGATGTGGCGTTTTATAGGCTTCAAACCTTTATACAGGTTTACCTTGTTATTGCCGGCTCCAACGAAACCATAATCCACATCGCCCATCTCGCCGGGACCGTTTACCACACAACCCATGATACCAATTTTCAAATGGTCGAGATGTTTAAAATGTGCTTTTACGGCACGGGTTGTTTCCTGCAGGTTAAACAGTGTTCGTCCGCAACCCGGGCACGATACAAACTCGGTTTTGGTAACACGCATGCGGCTGGCTTGCAATATGCCAAAACTCAAATCTTTCAGCTCGGTGAAGGTAATATTTTCGTTATCGTTCGACAGACAAATTCCATCACCATAACCGTCAATCAGCAAACCTCCAAGATCGGCCGAAGCAGTTATTTGAAGATCATCCAAACGACTTTCATTGTAACGACGGTAAAGGATAACCGGCACTTTCCAGATGTGGGTTTCAAGCGACATAAAGAACGCTCTCAACTCGGCCATTGGATTGGCGTTGTAGCTTTCAAGAATTAATACCGTTTTCCGGGTCTGCTTCAGTTTCATGATAATCTCCGGGTGCATATCCATAAAACGGTCGAATTCCGCTTTGTTGGTGCGAATAAATTTCATTCGTCCCCAACGTGTACTTTCAAACAAATACTCCTCAAGCGTAATTATCGGATATTCTTCGCCTTCGATATCAAGGATTTTGTTTCCCGAAATAAAATAATCAGGAACCAGTTTCCCCCTGATCGGTATCATTTCGCGCAAACTCCTGTCACCTAAATCGGCAATCACCACCGGAAGTTCTTTTCCTCCCATGTTCAGCACCGGGCGGGTATCGCGGCGCTCATATTCAAACGGGTTGGTTTGTGCAATCATTGGTGCCGAAATTGGCTTGTGATTCTGATAACGTTTAAAATGATTTACCAGTTTCAATGCCACCGGAATTTCGTTTAGCGGCGCTTCGGTTAAGGAAATGCGCACAGTATCTCCAATTCCGTCGCTCAGTAGCGCACCAACACCAACGGCTGATTTTATACGTCCGTCTTCGCCTTCGCCGGCTTCGGTAACTCCCAAATGAATTGGGAATTTCATACCTTCGAGACGCATTTTAAAGTTGAGCAAACGAACGGTGTAAACCATTACGCGCGTATTACTCGACTTAATCGACACCACAACGTTGTTAAAATCTTCCTTTTTACAAATACGTAGAAACTCCATTACCGATTCGGCAATTCCGGCCGGAGTATCACCATAGCGGCTCATTACCCTGTCGGAAAGCGATCCGTGATTGGCACCAATTCGCATTGCTGTTTTTGTGTCTTTCAGCATCTGAATAAACGGGATAAATTGCTTTTCAATAATAGCAAGCTCCTGGTTATATTCTACGTCAGTGTATATTTTATTTTTGAATTGCGCGCGTTTGTCGTAAAAGTTTCCCGGATTGATACGCACTTTCGATACGTACTGAGCCGCAACTTCTGCCAGTTTCGGATTGAAATGAATATCCGCAATCAAAGGCGTATTGTAGCCCCGGTCAACCAATTCCTTTTTAATAACCTTAAGGCTTTCCGCATCGGACATGCCTTTAACAGTTACCCGAACATAATCGGCACCGGCCTTAACCACACGAATTATCTGCTCTATTGTAGCATCGGTATCCGTGGTGTTGGTATCGGTCATTGTTTGAATTCGGATAGGCTGGCTGCTACCAACAGGAACTCCTCCAATATTTACTTCTACTGTTTCTTGTCGTTGATAGCGGGTTAAATCTTTAATATAGTTGAAATTACGATCCTTCATCAATTAATCTGTTAAGCTGAACTGCAAATTTAAAGTAATGCTTCTAAAATAAAAAGAATACTCTATTTTTGTTTTGCATTCTTTATTATGATTGTTGAAACAAGGAATATCACAAAATTGTTTGGGAAACAGAAAGCTTTAGATGCTATCAGTTTTACTGTAAACAAAGGCGAACTGGTTGGTTTTTTGGGTCCAAATGGTGCCGGAAAATCGACAACCATGAAGATTATTACCGGTTATCTTCCACAAGATGAAGGCGATATTTTGATCGACGGGCAAAAGGTTTCGGGGCAAAACCTCGAATATAAAAAGCAAATTGGCTATTTACCCGAGCATAATCCGCTGTACACTGACCTTTATGTGAAGGAGTTTTTGGAGATAACCGCCGGTTTTTACCACCTGAAAAATAAGAAGCAGCGCATTGCTGAAATGATAGAGCTCACCGGTTTGGGAATTGAGCAGCACAAAAAGATAAGGGCCCTCTCGAAAGGTTACCGTCAGCGCGTAGGATTGGCGCAGGCACTTATTCACGATCCGTCGATTTTGATTTTGGACGAGCCAACAACCGGCCTCGACCCGAACCAGTTAGAAGAAATCCGTGCACTCATTCGCCAGATCAGCAAAGAGAAAACCGTAATTCTGTCGTCGCACATTATGCAGGAAGTGGAAGCCGTGTGTAACCGCGTGCTGATAATTAACAAAGGAAAGATTGTTGCCGATGGCGATATAAAGGATGTAAAAGCCGGAAGCAACATCCAAAACCAAGTTGTGGTTGCCGGTTTTAAAGAAAAGGTATCAGAAGAGCAGCTTTTACAAATTTCCGGGGTAACCAGTGTTACCCAAAATGAGTTAGACTGGGAAATTAAAGCCGGAAATGAGGCCGATATCCGACAGAATATTTTTCAGTTTGCCGTTGAAAATAAACTTACACTGCTTACTCTTTTCGAAAAACAACAAAACCTGGAGAACGTTTTCCACCAACTAACCCGTAATCAGACCTGAGAATTGCAATAATGAGTAGTGAGACAAAACCTGAGCTTTCAGTTGTACTCCCTTTTTTTAATGCTGAAGAAACATTAAAAGCGGCTATAAAAAGCATTCTGAATCAAACTCGTCGGGATTTTGAATTACTGCTGATCAATAACAACTCCACTGATGCAAGTCTGCAAATTGCCAAAACACTGGCCAAAACTGATCGGCGCATTCACATATTAAACGAAAACAAAGCTGGTGTAGCCAACGCCATGAACTGCGGATTAAAAAATGCCCGTGGCCGGTTCATTTCTCGCATGGATGCCGATGATGTGGCCCACCCCGAAAAATTACAAAAACAATACAACTACCTCGAGAATAATCCATCAATCGACTTTGTTGGTAGCAAAGTTGAATACGTTCCACACATTGTCGAGAATAAAGGATTCCGGCGATTTGTTGATTGGGCGAACTCGTTTCATACGCCTGAAGAAATTGAGCTGAAACAGTTTATTGAGATTCCTGTGATTAATCCGACAATCTTTTTTCGGCGGGAGATCTACGAAAAATACGGCGGCTGCCACGACGGCAATTTCCCTGAAGACTACGAAATGCAACTGCGCTACCTAAGCCACGGAGCCAGAATGGCTAAATTGCCGGAAAAACTGCTGGAGTGGCACGACTACTCAACGCGCTTAACCCGTACCGACCAACGTTATTCCGCCGAAGCCTTTTTTCAAACCAAAGCCTTTTATTTTAAACAGTGGTCGGAGCAACACAATCCGTTTCACCCGAACATCTGGATATGGGGAGCCGGCCGCAAAACCCGACAACGGAGCGCTTTCCTTCAAGAACAAGGACTGCAAATTGAAGGTTTTATCGACATCAAAAAAACAAAACCCGATGCCTTGTTTTACAAAGACCTTCCCCAATCCGGGCAGCTTTTTATTGTGTCGATGGTAACCAATACCGGTGCCGGACAAAAAATCAGAGAATTCCTAAAACAAAGAAATTATTGCGAGGGCAAGGATTTTATTCTGATGGGTTAATTCGCCAACATGTCTTATTAAGAACAATTTTAAACAAGTGCTTTTTTATTCAAAATAAACCTAGTACATTTGTTCTTGCTACGTGGAAAGATTTGAGATTGATTGCAACCACAGGAAAAAAAATGCTAAAGCAATCGTGCTTTGTTTCATTTGATTTCAATCACCATCCCATAGCTATTTATTAACTCAGGCAATACTATTGTAAAGCAGAAAACAGAATTGCCGTTAAAATGAAGGGATTATGAATTATTTATTTACAAGCGAATCAGTATCGGAAGGGCACCCGGACAAGGTAGCCGACCAGATTTCAGACGCACTACTCGACCAGATTTTGGCTTTTGATGCCAACTCGAAAGTGGCCATTGAAACATTGGTAACAACTGGGCAGGTTGTAGTTGCCGGCGAGGTAAAATCGCAGGCTTATGTTGATGTGCAGGAAATTACAAGAAACGTAATTAACCAGATTGGTTACACTAAAGCGGCATACCGTTTTGATGGCGATTCGTGTGGCGTATTAACTGCCATTCACGAACAGAGTGATGACATTAACCGCGGTATTGACCGTGAAGAAAAAACCGAGCAGGGTGCGGGTGACCAGGGAATGATGTTTGGCTACGCCTGTAAAGACACCGAGAATTATATGCCATTAACACTCGACCTGTCGCACAAAATTTTGCAGGAGTTGGCGGTGATTCGTCGCGAAGAAAAAGTGATGACTTATCTGCGCCCGGACTCAAAATCGCAGGTAACTGTTGAGTATAACGACTCGAACGAGCCGGTTAAAGTGCATACGATTGTGGTATCGACACAACACGACGAGTTTGATGCCGACGAGCCAATGCTGGCAAAAATTAAGGAGGATGTCATCAATATTCTCATTCCGCGCGTAAAAACACAATTGTCGGAAGATGTGCAGGCTTTGTTTGGCGACGACATTATTTACCACGTAAATCCAACGGGTAAATTTGTTATCGGTGGGCCACACGGAGATACCGGATTAACCGGACGAAAAATTATTGTTGATACATATGGCGGCCGCGGAGCCCACGGTGGTGGTGCTTTCTCGGGTAAAGATCCATCGAAAGTTGACCGGTCGGCAGCTTATGCATCGCGCCACATTGCCAAAAACCTGGTAGCAGCTGGCGTTGCCGACGAAGTTTTGGTGCAACTGGCTTATGCCATTGGTGTTGCTCAACCAGTGGGTGTTTTTGTAAATACCTACGGTCGTTCGAATGTAAATTTAACCGACGGAGAAATTGCGGAAAAAGTAAAAGCTATTTTCGATCTTCGCCCGGCAGCGATTGAAGAGCGATTGAAATTACGTAACCCAATTTACCAGAATTCGGCTGCATACGGGCACATGGGTCGCGAACCTAGAACAATTACAAAAACTTTCGAGTCACCATACAGCGGAAAAGTTACCAAAGAACTGGAACTATTTACCTGGGAAAAGCTCGATTTTGTTGACCAGATTAAAGAAACTTTCGGACTATAAGGGCAGTGAAATAAACATCATTTCACACCCTGAATTCCGAGGGGTTGTATTAATATACGCCTAAAGGACGGTACGTGTACCGTCCTTTTTTATTCAATTTATTTGACAGATGTTGCAGTTTTAAAAAAGGTATTATATTTGCACCCGCGTTCACGAAGACATTTCAAAAGAAATAAAGATATATTGCGGGATGGAGCAGTTGGTAGCTCGTTGGGCTCATAACCCAAAGGTCGTAGGTTCGAGTCCTGCTCCCGCTACTTTTAAAGCCGATAGAGTTTCTATCGGCTTTTTTATTTTAGGATCACAAAAAAAAATTGACAATAAAAAAGCCTACACGTAGTAGGCTTGGATTAATATACTTTGAAAATAAAACTTATGACCGCTTTGCAGTTCTCGAAGGACTTGTCTTACTACCGCAATAATGACCTGTCCTATTCAAATCATAAGCGTTATTAACTCCACGGTAACTTTCTTTGGAAGCCTCTCTTAAAAAAGATGTTTTAGTCGGATAGCTTCTTTCATTTCTTTGTGTCATATTGATTATATTTAGTCTTTGGTATAAAAATTCCAAAACGTATTAGTTAACAAGGTATTGCCAGTTTTTAGACGAAAAATACAATTAGAAATCTCTTCTCGGAGGTAAATATAACCTTCTTCTTCTTTATGGTTTCTTTCAATTGTAAATTCCATTTCATTAAGTACAACATTTCTGATTAAATTAATACAATCTTCAATGGTCCTAACAACAAGAACACCATTAGCAACACCTGAATTTAAATTAACTTGTATACCGAGTGGATGATTTTCTTTTAATGTATTGGCTCTTTTATCATAGTATACAGTCGCTAATTTATACAATAGTTCTTTCATTTCCAATTCATCAACAGCTTCATGGTCATTCAACCATGCACGTACAGTATCACTTTCCCATACTAAAGAAGGTTTAAAAACCTTTAATTGTTCAAGAATTATTTCTTTTACGGTCTTATCTGGATAATTCTTAGACAACCTTAAAATTAAATCATCCACAAAATTTTTATCACCAATAGGGACATAAGCAATTACGGCTTTCCCTTGTGCTAAAGTAGATGCCAACTCGGAATCCTTTCCTAATGTCTCCGATTCCTGAGCGAGATATAATGTACACAATGCTGTTTTTAACATTAAGGCTTCAGAAAGCCCTTTATCTATACGATTATTACAGTAGGCCTGAGTAGGATCAAAATATCTTAGCTTTAGTTCTTTTAGTCTTTCATCCTCAAAAATGTCATTAATTGTTTTATTAACAAACAAAAAGTCGTGTTCTGCTCTCATTGAGGTCGCAACATAGACATCCAAATGATCAGAAGCTAAATATGCTATTTGATTGCTTTTAGCAATCTCAACATAGCTCCTTCTCTCTTTTTCTAACGCTAATGTTTTTTCATCTGTAGGATCTTCTTCCAACTTTTTCCTTATTTCACTTTCGATTAGATAACCCAAAAAATACGTTTTATCAGCTGGGATCGGGGTTATAGTACGAATTTGATTGTGTCTATTCTTAAAATCAGATATTTCGTTCGGTAAACTTTCAAATATTTTCTCATATAATTTTTCATTGTCGCTTGAAAGCTCCTCGTATGCAGACCTCAAATTGCCATAAAATAGTAATGCCAAAATAATGAAATGATTAATCCCATTTTCAAGTTGTTCTACAGAGCTTATTGAAGATGTTGGATCATATTCAATTTTACCATCTACTATAAATTGGAAAAACTTGTCTGAAACTCGTTTAAATCCTAGTAGCAGTATAATTTCATTAAATTGACTATATCCGATGCCATTGTTCTTAAAAAGTTCAATTTCGGCACTTTCGCTATCTAAAGCTTCGGCTTTATCATCCACCATCATTTCAAACAAACAGACAATCTCTTTTAGTTTAGGCATAACATCAAAGTTTATTTTCAATTGATTTTCTCCTAAAATACAAAACATTAACCATTAATATTTAATATAATACAAAAGATAATAACTAAATATTGTTAATTAAAGTCATTGTATTAGTCAACCAGTAAGAGAAGCTACAAATGAAGTAAAATATGCTAGTAATTTCGCTACTCGAAATTTTCCCAAAACCAACTCCACTTTGAACAATTACACTTTAATTTGTTACTTAGTTAAACGAAAAACTGTTCAACGCGTCATGTTTAAATCAGAATACCATATCGCAAAAATGGACTGTCCTTCCGAAGAAAATATGATTCGGATGAGACTGGATGAGATTCAAGCCATAAGAAAACTGGAGTTTGATATTGAAAACCGCAACCTGACTGTTTTTCACTATGAAGAAAATGAGGAAATTCTGTCGCGACTGGAATCACTGAATTTTGGCGCTAAACTTTCGTTTACCAACGAAGTTGATGAAAACGAGTTTGTAACGGAAGATTCAAATGTACAATCGAAATTACTTTGGTCGGTACTTTTAATCAACTTTGGCTTTTTCATTATTGAAATGACCTCCGGATTGATTTCCCGATCGATGGGATTGGTAGCCGACTCACTGGATATGCTTGCCGATTCGTTTGTTTACGGACTCAGCCTTTGGGCCGTCGGCTCAACGGTACTGAGAAAAAAGAAAGTGGCACGCTTGAGTGGTTACTTTCAGCTTACACTTGCTTTATTGGGTATTATTGAAGTGGTGAGGCGCTTTATTGAATTTGAAGACATGCCCGATTATCGCATAATGATCGGCATTTCTATTTTGGCGCTTATTGCCAACGCCATTTGTTTACTGCAGCTCCAAAAATCAAAAAGCAAAGAAGCCCACATGAAAGCCAGCATGATTTTCACCTCGAACGATGTGATTATTAACAGCGGTGTGATTTTAGCCGGTATTTTAGTTTTAGTAACACAATCGAAATATCCCGATTTAATTATTGGCTCAATCGTATTTCTGATTGTTGTCAGAGGTGCGATACGAATACTAAAATTGGGCAAATAATACCAATTGCTATTTTACCACATAATCAATTAAATCCCACAATTCAACGCGTTCTATAATTCGGGCTTCGCGTGTTTTTTTCGTTGTCTCACTAAAATCCATTTCAGGATGAATGGCGTGAAATGCATCTGAAAAACTGAGTTCGAATACATAAGAATAATCCGAAAAAGTATTCATGGTAATATACTGGTATGGCCGGCTGGCACCACGCGGAAACATTGCCTCCCAAAGTCCCCAGCCAACGGTTCTCCCCGAGCGTATCGATTCCTCGTGAATCGGCATCCAAACATCCTTCTCCAACGCTTCGTATTCCGAACCTTTTCCGGGCTCCACCTTCATATAATTCACTTGAATGTAGTGCGCCGGATCTTCAAACGGAATGGCCGGAATGGCCACAATACTGTTATACAACTCCGACCGAACAATTTCGCGTGCTTTGTTGGTGCGGTCCATCATTTCGCTCAAACTCATATTACGATGAACCTTCGCCGGAATTTCAGCATTCCACGGATTTTCCAGTGTTTCCGGATCGTTGTAGGTGGTAATGGCCACATAGTTGTAATTATCTGCCGAACCGGTAAATTCAACCGCATACAAGGTCCAACTCGCAATTATCCCCTGGTTTATTCTTTCCTGGTGCATGGGTTTCCAAATCTTTTGCTCCACCTCAAGGTATTTCTGGTGATCCTCAGGTTTCACTTTAATGTATTCCACCACCATATAAACCGGATCAGCGGCCTTTACCGGCGCCGATGCAAAAACAAATACGCTGCAGAAAACAATCGCTGAAATAAAATAGGTAAACTTGGCGAAACTTGTTGATTGTATATTTTTCATTTTAGTAAAGCTTTTTATTAAAGATTAATCCAGTACGACATTTTTAAGATCAGTCCCCTGTTTTTTGAAACCATTCCATCGGGCAAAAAGTTCTCGGTGTAAACAAGGAACAAATCAGAGACCGGAGCAAACCGCCACTGTAACCTCGAATTGATGTTAACATTATCAGCTTGTTCGTTATACTGAATGAAATTGGTCCAGAAAATCTTCTCAGTAAAGGTCAAATCGATTCTCGGTCCCACCAGCCAAAAATCTCCGCTTGGGTTGGGGTCAGGCAAATCAATTTTGTTGTATGAATAATTCATTGCCAGGCTAAAAATGGGCTTTACTCGAAAACGGAAAGTTCCCGATATATTTGTTGCATTACCATTATAAAAACCTCCGTAGCCAGCCCGGATATCGAATGAGAAATCTCTTCTGCTATTTGATGAATAACTGGTATTAATCGAATTCCAGGTATATTCAGTTCCCGAAGGCAAAGGTTCGGTTCCGTCCTTAAATTGCCATGTCGGATCAAAATCATCAAACAATTTCACGTAAGTATTTTGCCACTCAACATTTATACGGCTGGAATTCAAAAAGTTTATACTATAACCTGCCTCCATTTCTTTGTCGGTAAATTCCCAGTTCGTGTCCAGGAAATAATCCGCCTTGAAACTCGGACCGTGTGTGCTGATGGTTTTGCTATCGGGATAAAAATTATAACGTACAAAAGGGCCAAATGTAAAGTAGCCGGTACGCGGAAAGAAACCCATTTCGGCATTAAAGTTTTCGGCTACATATTCGTGTGTCCAGAATGCCATTATTTTTCGGGTATTGTACCGAATACTGGTTCCGTGCGCCCAGTGTTTTGAAGTGTGCACTGGATCATCGGAATTGAAATAGTAAAAGCTTCCATCCCATTTATCGTCGCGCGACATTAGGTTGTATTGCAAACCATAAACGCGGTTGTATTCATTCTGCGTTCCAAAATCATAACCATCGTCCTGATCTTTTGAGAAATTTATACTCTGTTTCGCTGCAAAAATTCCGGAGATATTGGAACGTCCAAACACCTGTTTCTTAAATGAGGCTACCGTATAATTATAAGACGGCGTGTCGTCAAACCCATCATTCATCTGATGTTTGGTTTGGGCATTTAAAAACCCTACGCGCAAACCATCTCCCACTTGCCCGCTTAAACGTGCTCCAAAAATCATGGGCGACGACAAGCCAATACGACGTGAGAAAAACACCTGCGACCGGCGAAAACCAAAATCGCTGAAAAGGTCGCTGTTCTCGATAAAAAACTGGCGCCGCTCCGGATAGAACAGCTCGAAACGGGTAACATTGGTTTGCTGGCGATCGACTTCAACCGTTGAAAAATCGGGATTTAAAGTGAGGTCGAGATTCAAAGACGTTGAAAGCGCTACTTTACCATCGAAACCGGCATTCCAGTCCCAGCCAATATTGTTATTTACCGAAAGATCCTTTTGAGTTGCAGAACCCGAAACATAAGGAATAATACTAATGTTTGAGCCGGCTTCAGGTGGAGTACCGTCCCATTTTAGCTCTCCCGAATAAGTTAACGATGTTGGCTGATATTGCCTTTTAACCGTGGTCCAGGTCGAACGTTCGTTTCTTTTCAAATCGTTTCGCACAAACTGAACATTCCAGTTGTTGATATCATCAGCGTAACGAATTGATTTAAATGGAATTTTTATTTCAGCGGTCCAGCCTTTATCTGTTTTTTTTGTTTTTGAGTACCACACGTTGTCCCACGAATCAGACACAGCCATAAAACCGCCACCGCCACCGGTAATCAAACCTTCCATTTGTACACCCAAAGGTGTAATGGTAAAAGCGTAGCCATTTGTCAGGTCGTCGAAAGGATCTATCACCAACATAAAATAGTCGTTGTTTCGTTCCCGGTAATCCCTTCGCAACGATTCAACAATGTAATTTCCAGGCAACTCGTCGAAACAGGTTACGCCCACATACAGGTTATTATCATCATAAAGTATGCTGGCTTCGGTTTTCGAAAACGCGGTTGTATCGTCCGTTGGGTATTGCCGATGAAAGTCGCTCGCTTTATTGGCCGTTTGCCACACTGCTTCATCAAGTACTCCGTCGATGGTAATATCCGCATCGGTTTTTGTGATTTGTAATGTCTTTTCCGGAATGCGTCTCCCTTTCGTACGCGAAATTAGTGAAAGCTCAAATCGATCTTGTCCACTCACCTCGAAAATCGAGATCATCCCCATTAATAGAATAAGCAATCCGCCTAATCCATAAGTCTTAGTTCGGTTCATTTGGTTTTTTTAGGAAGGAAGCTGTTAGGTGACTTCCTGTATATTTTCAAAAATTTAGTTTCGGCTTAACTCCTGCTCAATTATAGTACCTATAGATGAACAAAGCAGTTAGATGGACAAAGTATAAGAAGGTTTAATTAAAATCTAATTGAAACGACGAATAAAAGTTTCAGCGGGATGAATCGTTTCATTTGACAGTTAAAAGCCAACTAACCGGAATTATTTATCGTGCAAAATATCAATTAATTACGCCAAATATTCATGAATCCGTTCTGTTGCAAACCGAATAAAATACCAATCCGTCGATAAAATCGCCCGGTTCTTCTATTTCATTTTAGTACTTGCTGTTTTACCCTTAGGTTTGAATCAAATTAAAAAAGCAAAAAATGAAAACAAAAATTAAACAAGTAACAGCAGCAACATTAATCGTTCTTTCTTTAATGGTAATCGGAATAAAAGCATCGGCAACAAAACATACCGGATGCAGAGTAGTTGAATCGTCGCTTGAGTTGGAAGACTGGATGACCGATGAAACAATTTGGAGCACAACTAATGTATTTGCACAGGAAACAGAGGCCAATCTGATAATTGAAGACTGGATGACAGACACTGAAGCCTGGAACGTAAACAGCAGCTTCACAGCAGAAACAGAAACAAGCCTTGAAATTGAAAACTGGATGACCAACGAAATTACCTGGATGGTGGTTGAAAAAGCAATTGAACCTGAATTGGCACTTGAAAACTGGATGACAGATGCAGAAAACTGGAATGTTGAGAATTCGGCCCTCGCATTGGAACGCTAACAAAACATTTACGATTCCCGGGATTACCCACCGGAAATAAAAGTCAAACAATTTTTAGCTAACTCTCCCTCATTCCCTCTCTTCTCCCGAAGCTACCCTTTATACACATCTTTTAAGAACTTCATTGCTACAAGGTAGCCTTCATATTTGTTGTAAAAGACATCAAGTCCGTTCTTAACCGATATGTACCCTGGTGGGCCATGGGATTTATAACCGCTCCAGCCACTAAGCCGTGCTATTGCCCAGGCACACCATGCCAAGCTTTGGCAGGGATATGGGTTTTGTTGTTTCTTCGTTTTCCCTTCTATCTCATTTTTTAATAATAACCCTATAAACTTTATTTGTTGTTGGCTAAAGACCAGTTCAGCTTTTATTGCTTCTTTATTGTTGAGCGATAACTTAAGTACCATTATCGTTAATGCCACCTGGAGTGCCATGACAACCTGTTTTTTCAATGCTGCACCAGTTTCAAGTTGCGAGGCTTCAAGTTCAAAGCCCTTGCTTTTCATTATCCTGAAAAGTTCTTCAATAAACCACCTGTTGCCGTACCATTCAAGGCATTTCATTGCCTGGCTTGCCCCGGTTATTGGGTGTGTAGTCAATAACCTCCAAACTATCGGGGGTTCTCCCCCGGGAATTGTTCCCGGTTGTTCCCGGGCTTCAATAGCCCATAATTCAACATATTCAGGAAGGTTCTTGTCGCGTAACCTTTCAGGCCTTTTTATTTTAACCTTTACATATTTTAATGCCATCTTTGCTGTACGGGCTTTTCGCTTTTTATTCCCTTTTATCTCTAAACCATAAACAGCTTTTTGTTCTTGCCCTGATAGCTTTTTATAAAGTTTCCCGTCCCCTTCTGCCAATTTCCTGTCTATTCTTGAACGCACCAGTAAATGGGTTCGTTCATCCGACACAAGGGCAAACTCGCTAAAAATATCGGATTCCCTGTCCCCAATGATGGTCAACAGTGGTGCTTTGTCTAAAACAGATTGTGTTTTTCGGGCACTTTCAACCCAACGGTACGATTCCTTTTCTGCGATATCCTGTTTCCAGTAACTTCGCTCAAATTTATCCTGTTTGTCCCAGTTACGGTTCCACAATTCTATGCTTGACAGGCCAATAGGCATTTTGTCTCCTTCGTTTACCACCAACATGGGATGGCAAAAGAAGCCCGCGTTGTCGTTCTTTGTTACCGGGCCGATATCTTTGTCTTTTTTCCCAATCCGTTGCAGATGGTTGGTAAAATTAAACTCTGTTGTGTCCTGTATGCAAAGAAGGTGTGCACCGCCTTGCTTGGCCTTGCAACTGGAAATTACACTTTCCGTTAGTTCGATATGGCTGAAACTATTATTCCCAAACATACGATATGCCCCAATTTTTTCTGTATTTGTTCTACTAAATTTGTTTACTACTGCTTTGCCGAAGTTAAGCATATCTCCCATAATTTTTTCTGCACGTTTTTCTATTCGGACATCAGGTAAAAAACCGCTAAAAAAACCCTTAAACTCCTTGACTATCACAGCTTTAAGATACGAAAAATCAACCAGAATGCCAATATTATGCTGTTGTTAATCAGACTGTTAGTTGTGTTTTTATCAACAATTTTATGTTAGCCCAACAATAAATCAAAGAACGAATATTTGTGTATAAAGGGTAGATTTGTAGAGAGAGGGACGATTGTGTTGAACGCACAATCAGGGTGAGTCAATAAACTTTGAACCAGATTTTGCTATTGATTTTCAAGCGGCTTTCGGAAAAAGATAGTAGTGTAATAAAAGTATCCCGGCCTCTTACAGGGCCGGAACACTCTCCCTAACCAAACAGGGTTTACTATGAAAAAATTGCCTACAAAGCCTTTGCCATGTAGCTCTTGTTATACGAAATAAGTTGGCATAAAGTTGTCATTCACCATCCGTTTAAAACGAAAAAGCGGGCCCTGGATATCCAGAGCCCGCTTTTTTATTTAGCAAATTTGTTTACTGTTTTACACGCTCGCTGTATGAGCGGTCGGCAGTGCTTACGCGAATTACGTCGCCTTCGTTAATAAACATTGGCACCATAACTTCAGCACCTGTTTCAACAGTTGCCGGTTTTAATGCTGTTGAACTGGCAGTGTTACCTTTTTCACCTTCAATGGTTGCAGTAATTGTTAACTCAACTTTGTCGGGCATTTCTGCTGTTAAAGGCAATTCTTCTTCGGCATGAAACTGAATTTCAATTACCTGTCCCTCTTTCATCAGGTCGTTGTTTTCAACCATCGATTCAGGAATGGAAATTTGCTCGTAAGTTTCAGTATTCATTACATTTAATCCCATATCATCGCGATACAAGAACTGGTATGGACGACGCTCAACACGAACATCATCAACTTTAACACCTGAATTAAATGTATTTTCAATTACCTTTCCGTTTTTTACATTTTTAAGTTTTGTACGTACGAAAGCGGGACCTTTACCCGGTTTTACGTGAAGGAATGATACAATGGTGTAAATTTCACCTTTGAACATAAAACACATTCCATTTTTAAAATCTGCTGTAGAAGCCATGATAAATTAATTTCTTTTTATATGCGGTGCAAAAATAATTAAATCCGTTAAAAATCAAGCATTTCTAAACGCTTTTACTCAAAAGACGAAAATCTACTTTAAAGATTGTTCTACGCCATTAATTTTATAATGTTTTATAACGGCTTTAAGCGAACCTACCCTCATGTCGAACTCAATGTAAACCGGCACCTTGTCCTTTTTCGCAATATAAAACCTCACTCCATCCGACTTTTCCAGTACTTTTCCTTTCCGAACCGATGGTGTTAATACGTGGCAATCCACCGTTCCAACATCGGTTTTAACCTTTTCGTCGCGTAAATACTGTATCGATATATCCGATATTTTATCGGCATTAATCGTAGGATAAACAACTGCATCGCCGGGCTGAAGATTCTCGAATGGATTTTTGTGAACGAAATAAAAGAACACCGAAACCAGGTCGAGCAGATCATCGGGAACGGCACGCCAGCCACTACGACTGCTGTTTATCGAATCAACATCGTGGTAAAAAAGTGTTTCCGTATAGCGTCGGTAACTTCCTTCTTTTACATTTCGGATAGTTTTTACCGGAAGACGCGTTTCGGCATCAACGTAGGTTTCGTAAATATCGTAAACGCCGTATAGTTTATTGGCCAAACCCGTTGTTTTTCCCATTACGTGGTAATGAATGGCGGGCCGGTCGTTAAAAACCGTATCACTGATCGTCATTTCGGCTTCGCCACCTTTTACAAAACTAAATTTCAGGTTGAACTTTATCGAAATATCTTCGGCACTTGCTGTTTGCACTGCCAGGAAGAAAACAATCAGTATGGAGAATAACTTGTTCATTTTAATATTTTGTTTTTCGGAATGGTTGCTACAAAATCCTTTAAATAAAAGGGTTCGAAATAAGCAACGTCTTCAAATTCCTTTTTGTTGTACTTAATTTCTGCCAGATTTTGCATAAATCGTGCCGTTGTTTTTTCGGGCCCGTTAAACAAAGCGTTTGCATGCGTTATTTTTTCGCGGCATTTATCGGCACCATTTCCAAAAAACAATATTTTTTTAGTTTGAAGATGATCTGCAAAAGAGTTTTCATCAATAATTTCGGCGGTAACATCAGTTACTGATTTTCCTCCGTTTTCGAAGAGAGCAGTATAAACTTCCATTCGTCTGGCGTCAATCATCGGGCAGAACAAAAGTTCTTCCCCGTTAGCAGCCTGGTAGAATTCGCCGGTATTTTCGGCCACATAATGTCCCATTGCTTCAATCGAACCAATACCTATCAGCGGTTTTCCCAATCCATAACAAAGTCCTTTTGCCACTGATACACCAATGCGCAAACCGGTGTACGACCCCGGACCTTTACTTACTGCTACCGCATCAATTTTATGAATATCGAGATTATTTTCGCTAAAAAGATTTTCAATAAAAACGGTTAGCAACTTTGAATGATTTAATCCTTCGGTGCTTTCTTTTTGGTAAAGCGTTTTACCGTTCTCTGCCAGTGAAACCGAACAAACTTCGGTTGATGTTTCGATATTTAATATTATTGCCATTAATTCTTGTTTAACAAACTTCCGTAAAAATAGTTAAAGCTGAACAAACTTTCCATTTAAAACCACGCCGTCGAGTTGCATTTTTTTTGCCGATTGCAGCGCATCCTCTTCTGTATGAACGATAGGTTCGCCACCGGCATTAAACGAGGTATTTATCAGTGCCTTCATGCCATACTTTTTATCCAGTTGTTTCAGCAAAGCAAACAAAAACGGGTTATCCAATTCTTTTGAAATGGATTGAAAACGCGCAGTCCCGTCGGCATGAATTGCTCCAACAATCTCCTGCTGTTTTTCGGGAAGAACAGCAAAATCGAGCAACATAAATTTCGACAGCGGATGAACTTCCGATTGGCCGGTAAAATATTTTACGTTTTGCTCCAAAGCCACCGGCGCCAACGGACGATACCACTCGCGTCCTTTCTTCTCGGTACTCAGTATTTTCGACAGTTCCTTTGATCCGGCAAAAGCTAAAATACTGCGGTTTCCCAAAGCACGCGGCCCGGCCTCGCCAAAGTTATTGCAAATGCCAATCAGCTTTTTTGTTGCCAGTTGTTCAGCTACTTCATTTATTGTTTCCTCAGAAAATTCAGCCTGGTAATTTTCAATTCCCCAGTTATTTATATAAGCTGTGTTTACCTCAACTTTCCCATGCTTTTTCCACCCGGCAAAAGCAGCTGCTCCCAACGCCAGACCTGAATCTTCAGTGCATGGTGGGATAAAAACCTGTTTAAACATTCCGCTGTTTACAATTCGTGTATTGGCTACAATATTTAATGCCGATCCGCCGGTGTAGTATAAATTTTCAGCACTGGTTTTTTCCTGCAAAACTTTCAGCTTATTCAATATTTCCTGAACGAAAAACTCCTGTAGTGTAGCCGCTACATCCTGAATAAATGAATCTTTCTGGTTAAACGATTTCAGATCAACTCCCCAATCTTTTTTAGCAGCCTCGAAAAACACCGATGTTTTTCCCCAGATATCCTGGAAGAAATTGTTGCTTTTCAGCCAGTCGCCCAACTCGGGGCGATAATTCCCAAGCCCCGAAAATCCCATAAATTTTCCCGGAACGGCATTTTGTTCGGGCAGCTTAGCTCCGATTATAGCAAAAACCAGTGCGTTGGCATTAAACAGTTTTGAGTAGGGTTTTAAATCCCAATGATATTCCAGCCATTCCAACCGATTATTCTTGCAAATGGCCGCTGAAAAATTACTTAAACTGGCACCGCCGTCAAAATGAACCAGCAGGCTGTTATCCTGCAAGTTTCCGAAAAATGGCAGGCACGAAAACATATGTGCCAACTCGTGGTTTAACGCCCACGCTTCTTTTTCTTCTCCAAACCACCAGCATTTTCCCTTTTCCAGATCGGTAGATAATTCGTGATTTAACGGCGCTTCAAAACGCACTTCGCCACTTTGAAGCAAAAAGGTGCGACCAACCACATTGTCAACAAAAACCAGGTCGTAATCTTTGCCCAGTAGTTTCTTATCTTTTAAAATCGATTTCAGATGAATGTGGAGCGAATTATCTCGTTTGCGGCGCGAAATCCTTTCCTGTTGCAAAAACCACTCTACTTTTCCGTCTTGCATCAATGCCAGATTGTGGTCGTGCACATAAAACGGGTGTTCATAATCAAACCGATCCTGAATGCCATAAATCGCTAAAGTGGGTTTATTCTTGTCCATCAAAATAAATCGAAAGAGAACTGCATTGAAACAACAATAAGCAATAGTAAAATAAAAAGCAACTCGCTCCAAAAGCGGCTTTTCATAAACACAAAAAGGTTAGCAATGAGGTAGGTAACAGGAATTGCCGTGATAACCAGCATTTCCTGCGACGTTACCGGATTTAACGCAAATCCTGCCAGCGAAAAGATAAAGATCCAGAAAAATACAGCGAAGTATTTTCTTGAGCTGATCTTTTTCGTATCGTATTGTCCAAACATTCCAATACTTCCGGTAATTGTAAATAAAATTAGCGTTACCAGATAAACCTGTAAGGGAATATTTGAACGAAAATGATTAACAGGCGTAACGATACTTTCTTCCATCATATTCAGCACCTCGGGCAAGCTGTCGGATAGCACAGCGTAGGCTACAGCAAAAATAAACGGAAGTAAAAAACCGAGGAGCAAGGTGGTAAATTCGCGCCAACCGACTTCGCGGCTCAGCAAAGCTATTCCTACAATAAATGCAGGTAGCAGCACCGCAACATCCAGATAGAAAAGTGCTCCCACTCCCAATAAAAAACCGACATCGAAGGTGGAAGAATAGGCCTTTTTCGTTTCAAAAATGCCAAACAACCGGTAAATGGCAAGCAGTATAAAAAAAGTGCCAAAATATACCGGGTGCAAAGTGTGCATTGGCACAAAACCACCCACAATAACTACAAACAGCAAAGCAGGCAGTTTACTTTTAATGCGGATGAACATGTACCGGTCGTTCACTAGCTGCATTGCGTAGGCCAGCAATATGGTCATTACAATTCCGAGAATAACCTGCACCAGTGGCTTGTCGTCAACCAGTTGGTAAATGAAATTATAAAGTATGTTTTGATCTTCGCCCTGGAAATAGTTATAAGCAAACGGGTGCTGCAAACTCTTCATCCATAGCGCGGCTGTTACCAAAGGCACCAGGAACAAACTTACAGAACTGTTCGACTTTAACTTACCTAATATCATGCCATTATGCTTCTCAACTATTTAGGGTTTCCAAGACTCCGGACTTTGGTTCCTCGAATTAAAACAACCAAAGTCCGGGATCTTTTTTCAGATACGATTACAGATCGAATCCCAGGTCTTTGCGGTAATATTTACCTTCAAATTCGATATGTGTGGCGTTCTTAAATGAAGTGGCCAGCGCATCTTTCATATCTGTTCCGTAAGAACTTACCGAGATCACACGACCTCCGGCTGTTACCACATCTTCGCCTGCAGTTTTTGTTCCTGCATGAAAAACTATACTGTCCGTTACTTCTTCAGTTCCGGTAATTACCTTTCCTTTTTCGTAACTTCCCGGATATCCTCCGGAAACCAACATTACAGTTACAGCTGCACGATCGTCGAATTCAATCTCTTTTTCGCCAAGTGTTCCCGTTGCGGCCCCCTCAAGCAGCTCAACAAAGTCGGATTTCACACGTAACATAACCGCTTCGGTTTCCGGGTCGCCCATGCGCACATTGTACTCAATCACGTACGGTTCGTTGTTTACATTTATCAGGCCAAAGAAGATAAATCCACAGTAGTCGATTCCGTCTTTTGCCAAACCGGAAACTGTTGGAGCGATGATCTGCTTCTCCACTTTTTCCATGAAGACAGCATCGGCAAACGGAACAGGTGTAATTGCTCCCATTCCGCCGGTATTTAATCCGGTATCGCCTTCGCCAATTCGTTTATAATCTTTTGCTTCAGGGAGAATTTTGTAGTCTTTCCCATCGGTAAGAACAAATACCGAAACTTCCACTCCGCTCAAAAACTCTTCGATAACCACTTTGCTGCTGGCCTCGCCAAACTGCCCGTCGAGCATTTCTTTCAGCGAGCTTTGAGCTTCTTCCAGCGAGTCGATAATCAACACACCTTTGCCGGCAGCCAAACCGTCGGCTTTCAACACATACGGCGATTTCATGGTAGTCAGAAATTCAACTCCTTTTTCAACGTTATCGGCAGTTACCGTAAAATATTTTGCAGTAGGAATATCGTGACGTGCCATAAAAGCTTTGGCAAAATCCTTGCTCCCTTCCAACTCTGCACCGGCTTTTTTCGGACCAACAACTTTTACGGCAGCCAGTTCCGGATCAGCTGCAAAGAAATCATGTAAACCTTCAACCAAAGGCACTTCCGGCCCTACAAGCATCAGATCGATGTTGTTTTCGAGCACCAGTGTTTTTATTTTCTGAAAATCAGAAACACCTGCATCCAGGTTAGTCCCCAATTCAGCTGTACCGGCATTTCCCGGTGCAAAAAACAAATTATCTACTTTTTCGCTTTGTTTAATTTTCCATCCCAAAGCGTGCTCTCGTCCTCCCGAGCCTACAATCAAAATATTCATCAGTATGTTGCTTTTAATTTTTACTATTACATGTTGCTAAATCGTTCGAAATAGCTTTGCAGGCTTCCGCCAATTTGTTCGGCTAAATCATTATTACCTGCATTTGCTGCTGTTCGTTGCAGCTGCTGCAAATAGAAGAGCTTGCGCTGAACTTCTTCGCCAATACCAGCCATAAACTTCGGTTGTAACGAGAAATAATAATTCAGTTCGTCGTTGAATTCGTTATATGAGGTTTCAACCATTTCAAGACCTTTATCGCTGGCACCGGCCTGGATATAACTATTAGCCAGTTCCAATGCAAAATATTCGTAAGGAATAATGCTGTTTGGTATCAACTCATTGCATCGGTCGATAACTGCAATGGCCGAATCCTTTTTCCCTTCCTCAACCAATGCCGATGCCAGGCGGTTAAAACTGTTGCGGATGTTAGTCATCATGCGGGTATTGGTTTCGTCGAGATACACTTCAGGATCGTTCATATTACCCCACTTAAAATTGTTCATCAGGTTATCGTACATGATTGATGTATTCACCCGGCCAAACTGTAATTGCTGCGGATTACTCTGCGTTTTTATCGGCACCAAACGGTAGGCAAAACCTTCCACCTGGAAATAATCGCCAAGATTCAGATATTTGCTGCGCCCAACGGTAATCGACCAGTAAATCGGACGTTCCCAGTTGTTGGTTGCCAGCATATCGAGCACCATCATTTCGTCTTTCGACAACATACTTTTGCCCGACAAATCGATAACGATCTCGTCAACAATTTTGTCGTAATCTTCCGGAGCAACCACTTTATTTCTTATCACCGCTTCTTTATCCACCTTAAAGTGAATCTTCTTTTTCGGAAGATAAGCAGCATTGTCGGCCTGCTGCAGTTTGGTAGCCGGACTATCGTTGGCAATAAAATCGATACCTTCTTTTAATCCGATGTAATCGCGTTTTATGCGCGAATCATCGAGCAAATAAACGGCGTCGCGAGTTCCTAAAAGATACTGATCAGGTTTTAATGTGAATTTTATTGGATCCGAGTCGTAAGCTTGTCGACGCATCTGATCGATATACCAGTCGGTTTGCAGATAGCTTAAGTTACAAACACGAACATCGGTCCGAACACCTTCAACCTCCTGGTTATACCACAGCGGGAAAGTATCGTTATCGCCGTTGGTGAAAATCACCGCATCCGGCTTACAAGTTTTCAGATAATTGGCACCAAAATCGCGGGCAGTGTAACGTCCCGAACGATCGTGGTCGTCCCAGTTCTGAGCCCCCATAATTCCGGGAACCAAAATCAGTGCTGCCACTCCGGCAATTCCTCCGGCAACCGTTTCAGGAATATATTTCTTCAATGTTTCGGAAATGGCCAGCACTCCCAAGCCAATCCAAATAGCAAAAGCATAAAATGATCCGGCATAAGCATAATCACGTTCGCGCGGCTGGTGCGGATACTGGTTCAAATAAACTACAATGGCCAAACCTGTTAATACAAATAGCAGGAATACCACCCAAAGTCCTTTCCGGCCTTCTTTACCTCGGTTATACTGGAAAAAGATGCCAAGGACTCCGAGAATTAAAGGCAGGAAGAAATAAGTATTTCGGGCTTTGTTATTGGCCAGATTTGCGGGCAGATTATCCTGATCTCCCAAACGTGCTTCATCGATAAATTTTACACCACTCAGCCAGTTTCCATGCAGGATATCTCCGTGTCCCTGAATATCATTTTGGCGCCCAACAAAGTTCCACATAAAATAGCGCCAATACATGTGATTCACCTGATAACGAAAGAAAAACCGCAGGTTCTCGCCCATGGTTGGTTTCACAATGGTTTCCACCTCGCCACGCTCGTTGCGGTGCTGAATTCGCGTACCTTTTATCTGTGCCCATTGCTGATAATCCTGTGCATGTTGCGGATCCATCGAGCTCCACATACGCGGGAAAAAGGTCGTGAATTTCTCGTCGTAATTCGGGTTAAAACGATGGTAAGTAATTTCATATTTCCCGTCTACCTGTGAATAAACCGGACTTCCTTCGGTAAAACGATCACCCACCTTGTACGGCGAATTGTAGTATTGTCCACTAAACAATGGACGCGATCCGTATTGCTCGCGGTTAAGGTAGCTCAGCAAGGAAAAAGTATCGTTCGGACTATTCTGATCCATTGGAGGCTGTGCCGATGAGCGAATAATGATCATCGCAAACGACGAGTAACCGATTAGAATTACAGCAACGCCAAGAAGTATGGTGTTCCAAACCACTTTTTGTTTTTTATGTGTGTAGTAAATACCAAATGCAAGAGCAACAATCACCAGCACTACATAAAAGAAAACTCCCGAGTGATAAGGTAGTCCAAAACCGTTAACAAACATCAATTCAAACCAAGAAGCGATCTCTACAAATCCCGGAATTATACCATACATAACGCCGCCAAGCAACACCACCGAAGCAACTAATGCCCAGATGATTCCATTGCGGGTTACCTCATATTTTCTGAAATAATAGACGAAAACAATGGCCGGAATGGCCAGCAAATTCAGCAAATGAACCCCAATTGACAGGCCGATTATGTAGGCAATAAATATCAACCAGCGGTTGGCATATGGCTCATCTGCAACGTTTTCCCATTTTAAAATGGCCCAGAAAACCACAGCTGTTAACAACGACGAACTGGCGTAAACTTCGCCTTCAACTGCCGAAAACCAAAAAGTATCAGAGAAAGTGTAAGCCAGTGCCCCCACTAAACCTGCAGCACAAATTGAAATGGTTTGCCCCAACGAAATCTCTTCGACTTTTACCATTATTTTTTTTGCCAGGTGCGTGATGGTCCAAAACAGGAACATAATTGTTCCGGCACTGGCCAATGCTGAAAGAACGTTTATCATTCTTGCGGCTCCTTCAGGGCCGGCAAACAGGGTGAAGAACCGGCCTACTATCATAAAAATCGGTGCCCCCGGCGGGTGACCTACTTCAAATTTAAAGGCTGTTGTAATAAATTCGCCACAGTCCCAAAAACTTACAGTGGGCTCAATGGTCATTAAATAAACAATGGCTGCAATTACAAAACTAACCCAGCCAAATACGATATTAAACAATCTGTATTGCTTCATTTTCAAGTGATTTCTGAAAGCGTAAATGTTCGAAATTTTTAATAGTTGCGAAGATAAGGCTTTTGCTGAAAACTCAGAGAGTTGTGGGGCAATTTAAAGCTTATTAACGTGCGTTTGAGGTTTTAGCATAATACCCGATACCATTCGCCCGGTATCCACTCCTTCGCGGCGTGCCGAGTAATACCTTTCGGCCTCGGAAAACGAACATGCTCCGAGCACCTCAATATTTTGTGCCACCACCCCGCTTTTTAACAGCAACTGCCGATTGGCTTCCCAAAGGTTAAAATGAAATTTGCCCGTACCGTTTTTGTGCAGGGTCGTTTCAACGTTGGGAATCGATTTTCGGGCAGCGTCAATCACCTCATCGCCCACTTCGTAAATATCAGGACTTATTGACGGGCCAATGGCGGCCATTATATTTTCGGCAGAAGCGCCGTAATTTTTTGTCATTTTACTAATTGCCTTTTCAACAATTCCGCCAACGGTTCCGCGCCATCCGGCATGAACGGCAGCAATTACTTTAGCCTCCGGATCGAACAACAACACCGGAACACAATCGGCCGTTTGCACACACAAACACAGTCCGGTTTGGTTGGTAACCAGTGCATCGGTTTCGGAAATAACAGCATCAGGGACTTCACGGATATCGGCAACACAGCTGCTGTGAGTCTGATCGGGGTAAACCATTTGCCCAACTTCCAAAGCCAGTGCTTCGGCCAGCTTTGCTTGATTTTCGGGATCATTACTGTAACGCCCCCTTTCAACCGGCAAGGTGCTTTTGGTGGTGGTAAAAGCACAAAGATTCGTAAACGATTCAAATATGTTGTAGCGGACTAAATCCTGCATTTTATCCATTTTTTAATAAGCTGTTTAATCCCTGTTTATCTAGCAGCGTAACGGTTTTCTTTTCAATTTTTATCAGGTTATCGTTTTGCATCTCCCCCAACACCCGCGCCAACGATGGCCGGGTAACACCAAATAATTCGGCTAATTGCTGCTGTGTATTTTTTAGCTCGAACGAATGAAACCGGTCTCCGGCTTGCTGAAGCAGAAAATGCGCCACTTTTTCTTTTATGGTTTTAAAACTTAGGAAATGTAACTTCTGCGAAAGAAACTGTGCCCGCGTTGAAATATTATTCAAATAATTGCGCAACAAACGTGTGTTTAACTGTAACAGTTTCAGAAATTCAGCAACAGGAATAGCCATCAACTCGGCCTTTTTATTGGCGGTTACCGTTACCGGAAACTTGTTTTCTTTACCAAACAAAAAAGCAGCTGCCAACGGACGCGGCGCTTCAATATCCTCGATCTTCACCGTTTTCCCCGAGTAATCGATCATCTCACCCCGAACACTCCCGGAAAGCACAACAAACAGGTTGGTAACTTCCTCGCCCCCCTGCACAACAATTGCATCTTTCCCGAATTTACGTACCTGGTAATGAATTTTTGAAAACAGCTCCCGACACTCCTCTTCAGGAATGCCATTAAACAACGGGCTTTTTACTAGAATCGAATAATCTATCATTTTGTAACAATTGGTACATTTTGCCAAACGCCGGCGACCTACTTTTGTTGCGTAAACTTAAAGAAAAGAACAAGAAAGATGATACGGGAGATAATTAAAATTGATGATGAATTGTGCAACGGGTGCGGCAACTGTGTACCGAACTGCCACGAAGGTGCGTTGCAAATAATCGATGGAAAAGCACGCCTGATAAGCGAATTAATGTGCGACGGACTGGGAGCTTGTATTGGTCATTGTCCGGAAGGAGCAATTACCATTGAAAAGCGCGAAGCAGATGCTTACGACGAAATTGCCACTATTTCGCAAATGGTAAAACAAGGCAAAGCTACCCTATTTGCGCACTTAAAACACTTGCAGGACCATAACGAAACAGGTTATTTGCAGCAGGCACTGGGTTTTATTAAAGCCAATCGCGAAGCTATGCCTTTCGAGATTAGCGAGGTGCACGAATTGCTTCACGGAGCTAAGGAGGAACAAGTTTCAGATGGTGGTTGTGCTACCGGCGGATGTCCGGGTTCGGCGCCAATGTCGTTTGATGCTGGTGGTTTAAAAATGGCCGCTCCGGCAGCAGAAACGCCGTCGGAACTTACCCAGTGGCCTGTACAGATGCATTTGATTAATCCGGCAGCAAGCTATTTCCAGGGTGCCGATCTTTTGGTAGCAGCCGACTGTGCCGGTTTTGCATACGGCAACTTCCACAACGATTTCATCAAAGGCCGTAAAATGGTAATCGCCTGCCCCAAACTCGACAACAGCACCGACACCTACATTTATAAACTGTTGCAGTTAATTGAAGAAGCCAAAGTAAACACCATTACCGTGGTAATTATGGAAGTTCCGTGTTGTGGAGGATTGTCGCAAATGGTAACCCGCGCCACTCAAATGGCATCGCGAAAGGTACCCGTTAAAGAAGTTGTGATAGGAATAAAAGGCGATGTTCTTTCTGAAGAATGGATCTAATACCCAATTAAGTTGTGATAAAACCAGCGCCCGAACCACTCAACCCAAAAAGATTAACAAACTAAAAAATAGAAAAATGAGCATGTTTTGTTTTCAATGTCAGGAAGCAGCCAAAGGAACCGGTTGCACAATTGCAGGAGTTTGCGGAAAAACCAGCGATGTAGCGAATTTACAAGATACTTTACTTTATGTATTGAAAGGTGTTTGTTGGTATAACGAGAAATTACGAGCCGTTGGCGCCAACCCTAAAAAAGTTGACAAATTTGTTTTCGATGGTTTGTTCAGCACCATCACCAACGCCAATTTTGATGCAGCGGTATTTACAAAACGTATTATCAAAGCACTTCAGTTGAGAAACGAATTGCATGTACTGAGCAAAGAAACAGGTATTGTTTTACCCGAAGTACTTCCGGCCATCGCCACATGGACAGGAAACACTACCGAAGAATTTGAAGCTAAAGCGGAAGAAGTTGGCGTACTGAGCACTGAAAACGAAGACATCCGCTCGTTGCGCGAATTGATCATTTACGGTGTAAAAGGATTGGCAGCTTATGCCGAACACGCTTACAATCTGGGAAGCCAGAAAGACGAGATTTTTGCTTTTATGCAACGTGCACTGGTTGCTACCACTGAAGATTTGAGTGTTGACGAGCTGGTTGCTTTAACATTGGAAACCGGAAAATTCGGTGTTGACGTAATGGCATTGTTAGATGCTGCCAACACGGGTTCTTACGGAAATCCTGAAGCGACAAAAGTAAATATCGGGGTGCGCAATAATCCGGCAATTTTAATTTCAGGTCACGATATGAAAGACATGGAAGAACTGCTGAAACAAACCGAAGGAACCGGCGTTGATGTTTACACGCACAGCGAAATGTTACCTGCTCACTACTATCCGGCATTCAAAAAATACGATCACCTGGTGGGTAACTACGGAAATGCGTGGTGGAAACAAAATACCGAATTCGAGAGTTTTAACGGACCAATTCTGTTTACTACCAACTGTATAGTGCCGCCAAAAGCGTCGGCAACTTACACCGACCGGATTTACACTACCGGAGCATCTGGTCTTAACGGAGCCATTCATATTCCGGATCGCGAAAATGGAAAGATGAAGGATTTCAGTGCCATTATCGAGCACGCTAAAAAATGTGCTGCACCACAGGAAATTGAAACCGGGGAAATCGTTGGAGGATTTGCGCACGTACAGGTTTTTGCTTTAGCCGACAAAATTGTTGATGCTGTAAAAACGGGTGCTATCAAAAAATTCTTTGTAATGGCCGGTTGCGACGGACGTATGAAAAGCCGCGATTACTATACACAATTTGCCGAGCAACTGCCACAAGACACTGTGATTCTTACAGCAGGTTGTGCAAAATACCGTTACAACAAATTACCTCTTGGCGATATCGGTGGTATTCCGCGCGTTATTGATGCCGGACAATGTAACGATTCGTATTCGCTGGCAGTTATCGCGTTAAAACTAAAAGAGGTTTTTGAGCTGAACGACATTAACGAGCTACCAATTGCCTACAACATTGCATGGTACGAGCAAAAAGCGGTTATTGTGTTACTGGCACTGTTGCACTTAGGTGTCAAAAATATACATCTTGGGCCAACACTTCCGGCATTCCTTTCGCCAAACGTAGCCAATGTTTTAGTTGAAAATTTCGGAATTGATGGCATTTCGGAGGTAGAAAAAGATTTGGAAGTATTTATGACAGTATAGTAGAAGTTGAAGAAAGAGGGACAACCCAAAAGTTGGGGAACTTTGGTTGGGGATTTTAAATGGCATCTGCCGTAAGGCAGGTGTCATTTTTTGTATAAACTATTCCTCTTCGAAAACCTTATTATTTAAGGGAACTTTAACCCAAAATACCGAGCCTTTTCCAAGAGTACTTTCCGCCCAGATTTTCCCTTTGTGTTTTTCAACAAACTCTTTACAAAGCATTAAACCCAATCCACTGCCCTTTTCTCCATTCGTTCCCGGCATCGTTTCCAGCTTCTCCTGCTGAAATAAATACTTCATTTTATCGGACTCCATTCCAACACCTTCATCGCGAACACCCAGCGTTATAAAACGATCATCCGATTTACCATTTACAAGATAAACCGAACTGTCGGGGTTGCTGAATTTTACCGCATTGGTAAGCAGATTTCGGAAGATCAGCAGCAACATATTATAATCAGCAAACACATTTATTGATTTATCCTGAATCTGGTTTTCAACCTTAATTCCCTTTTTCTTTGCCACTGCCTCGATCTCGAAAAGTGCAACGGCAATAAAATCGTCAAGTACTATTGATTTTGGAGAAAACCCGATCACTCCGCGTTGCGATCTCGACCAGTTCATCAAATTCTCAAGCAAAGCAAAGGCACTGTCTCCTGCTGTTTTCAAATTTTCGAGAATCTGCTCCATCATTTTCTTGTCGAATTTGTGGTAGCCATCAATTAATACATCGGTGTAACCCAGAATTACGTTAAACGGATTTCGAAGGTCGTGGGCAATAACCGAAAACAGTTTATCCTTGGTGGCATTTATTTCTGCAAGTTCGTTGGTTCTACGTGCGACAGCCCTTTCCAGCTTCTGTTTTTGCTGTTCGAGCGACCTGACGCGCAGATGATTAACAAACCAGAAAATACCAACAAAAAAGATAAACAGAATCACAATAAACCACCAGCTTCTCCACCACGGAGGCACAATTATAATCTTCAATGCAATTCCTTCTTCATTCCAAAGTCCATCACCATTGGCTCCTTTTACCCTCAAAATATACGTTCCCGGATCAAGATTGGTGTATGTGGCCTGACGCCGCGTTCCGCAATAAATCCAATCTTTATCGAAGTTTTCGAGCATGTATGCATGTTGATTTTTTGAGGGATTGGCATAATCCAAAACACTAAAATGAAACGTTAATACCGATCGCTTTTCGGGAAGTTTAATCTCTTCAACTTCGGAAATCACTCGTTTAAGCGGCGAACCCGGATCGTTCGGATATACTTCTTTGTTAAAGATCTCAAGTTCCGTAAATTTTACCACCGGCAGATGCTCATTCTTTTTCAGCTTCCCTGGATAAATTATGCTAAAGCCGTTGATACCTCCAAAATACAAATTGTTATCCGAGTCGATCAGTGTGCTTCGAGGCCTGAATTCATTGCTCTGCAGGCCATCGTCACTGTAATAACAATCAAATACATCCTGATTATCGTTGTAGCGGCACAGCCCCCCCGAAGTTGAAAACCACAGAAATCCGCCGGCATCTTTTAAAATACCGTTCACTGTATTATTTGGCAAACCATCATTTACAGTGAAAGTGTGGGTATTTCCGGTTTTCGGGTTAAAGTGATACAAACCCGACAAACTTCCCACCCAAACTGAAGTTAAACTTTCAACAAAAATATCGTAAATATGCGCTGAACTCAGCGTCTCCATTTCTTTCCTAAGCGAGCAATTGGTAAACGAATTATTTTCGGGGTAGTACCTAACCAAACCTGAGTTTGTTCCGATAAAAAAGGATTCATCATCGGCCCGACGAATTACGTTGACACAGTTTGCCGGCAAATCGCTGTTTTCAGCATTAAACACTTCCCACCTGTTTTCTTTTAGGAGATACCTTGCAACTCCTGAATTAAATGTGGCAATTAACAAGTCGGAATGGTTCCCAAGACAAACATCGAACAGGTTATCGTCAGGAATTGAAGAATTGGCAGTATTATACTCGGTAAACACTTCACTCTTACCATCAAAATGCACCAGCCCCGATCCCCATGTTGCCAACCAGCCGTTGCCATCGTCATCGGCAATAATCGACAATAGGTAATCGTTGGGTAAATCGGAATTTGTAGTACTCAGATTGGTAAAAAAACCGGTGTTTTTATTCATTAAATTTATTCCTCCACCATCGGTAGCTAATGCAATAATGCTGTCGTTAAGTTCAAAAAAAGCATTTACCATATTGTTGGTGTTGCTTAAATCTCCTCCTTTAAACTTGCTGTACGACACAATAGCCTCACCGTTTTCACAAGCTATCTGCACCCCGTTTGCATAAGTTCCTATCCATAAATTATTGCCACTATCAATAAAAAGACATTCGCCAGAATATGTTTTTGCAACCAGCGGATCTGATTGAGTAGACAGATAATGTTTAAAGTGTTGTCTGTTTTTATCGAGACAATAAATACCGTCGTTTTCGGCCCCTATCCAAAGATTATTGTCTTTATCGGTTACAAGGCTCAACAAGCGATTTGCCGAAATAGAACCCGGATTATTTGGGTTATGCCTAAAGTTTTTTAAACGACTCTCACCATTATTATTCTGCACTACCTTAAACAGCCCCTGTGAATAACTAGCCGCCCAAATTATTCCCGAACGATCTTCAATAATTCTACCGATCCTTGTTCTGGAATAATCTTCATTTCCGAGGCCTTTTACTACCCCCTCAATTTCTTCGGTTTCCGGATTCAACACAGCAAGTCCATCGGCCGAACCAAACCAAAGTCTCCCATCGGAAGCAAGATACACGTCATCAATAACAGAGTTGCTTAAACCATCTATGTGCTGAATGGTATTTTTGTGCGGATCGAAATAAAAAATCCCATCGGAACTGGCAATGTACACTGAGCCATTATCGTCAACCTGCAGGGATCTTGCCTGAATGGGAAGATCGTATAAACAGGAGGTTGAATCGTATTTAAAATTGTGCAATTTATCGAGCTCAGGATCATAAAAACTTAAGCCCGAATTGAAGCCAACATACAAGCAGTTATCTTCACCAATGCAGATGGACAGAATCAAATTATCGGGCAAGGTATTTCTTTCCAGTTCTTTCTCGTCTTGCTGATAAGTTTTAAAACGGTCACCATCATAACGATTAAGACCTTTACGGGTCCCGATCCAGATAAATCCGTTTTTATCCTGGGCAATGCTTGTTACAGATGATGAAGATAAGCCCTCATCCGTTCCTAAATGGTTTAAAGGAAGAAATCCGGGTTGCGCAAATACGCAATTTATCTGAAAAGAAATAATCAGAAGAATTCCGAGAATACTTATATGCCCTTGTTTTACTATCATTACACAACTCACAAAACCAAATCTGCGGCACTTCTTTTTCTTCAACAAGGACGTATAAAATGATTGATAAGGAATTCGCTACCTATATAGGTGTCAAGGATTTCGAGTAACCAAACTTAAGAAATAAATCTATACCATCCATATTTTTATGATTTTATTTTGTGCATACCAACTGCTGTTTAGCCAGATATGACACTATACCCCGATTTCGGGCAATAAAAAAGGACGGTTAATTAACCATCCTTTTTCTATCTATATTGAATTACTTTCTTAAGCTTTTCCTGCCGAACCCAAAACGTTTTCGTTTTTGTGTTTGTACAACTCTTTCAACGAGTCGCGGGCAGGTCCCAGGTATTTACGTGGGTCGAACTCTCCCGGTTTTTCGTTCATTGTTTTGCGGATAGCTGCAGTCATTGCCAAACGACCATCAGAGTCGATGTTAATTTTACATACTGCAGAAGAAGCCGCTTTACGCAATTGCTCTTCAGGAATACCAACAGCAGCTTTCAAATCGCCACCGTTTGCGTTAATAATTTCTACCTGATCCATTGGAACAGATGATGAACCGTGAAGAACGATTGGGAAACCAGGAATACGTTTTTCAATTTCTTCCAGAATTTCGAATTTCAATGGAGGTGGAACCAAAACGCCGTCTTCGTTTTTAGTACACTGCTCAGGAGTAAATTTGTGAGCTCCGTGAGAAGTACCAATTGAAATAGCCAGTGAATCAACACCGGTACGTTTAACAAAATCCTCAACCTCTTCAGGTCGTGTATAAGTTGATTCTTCAGCAACTACGTCGTCTTCAACACCTGCTAAAACACCCAGCTCTCCTTCAACAGATACATCGTGTGCGTGTGCGTATTCAACAACTTTTTTAGTTAAGGCAATATTTTCTTCGTATGAGTGGTGAGAACCATCAATCATTACTGACGAGAAACCGTTATCGATACAGTCTTTACACAATTCGAAAGTATCGCCATGATCCAGGTGAAGAACAACTGGAATTTCGCAACCCAGTTCTTTTACATACTCAACAGCACCACGAGCCATGTTACGCAACAAAGTAGCGTTAGCATAATTACGTGCACCTGATGATACCTGAAGAATTACAGGCGATTTTGTTTCAACACAAGCTTGCAGAATTGCCTGCATTTGTTCAAGGTTGTTAAAATTGTAGGCTGGGATAGCATATCCGCCTTCAACTGCTTTTGCGAACATTTCTTTACTGTTCGCCAAGCCTAAGTCTTTGTAACTTACTGCCATTTTTATTCGAGTTAATCTTTGGTTTTTAATTTTTTTTGCGCCGTGAAAGTAAATAAAAAACAGAGAATGAAGAGGTTTAGATAAATACCCCAACTGATATTTAACGTTAAATAAAATAAAGTTACAGCGTTAATTTTCAGATAATTTTGTCCGATTTTTACGTTCATTAACAAGGAAAAATTGGTTAACCTAAACTCAAATTGTAATTTTGTGTTCTTATTCTATTTTGATATAAAAGTAAAACGATTTAATTATGGGAAAAATAGCCGAAAACGTTAAACCGGGAGTTGTAACCGGTGCTGACGTACAATTTATTTTCGAAGAAGCTAAAGCCAAACAATTTGCCATGCCGGCAGTAAACGTTGTTGGTTCTTCATCAGTTAATGCCATTATGGAAGTTGCCAAAGAGGTAAACGCTCCGGTAATGATTCAATTTTCTAACGGTGGTGCTGCATTTAACGCCGGTAAAGGTTTAAAACTTGAAGGCCACGAAGCAGCTGTTTTAGGTGCTGTTGCAGGTGCAAAACACATTCACACTTTAGCTGAAGCTTACGGTGTACGTGTTATTCTTCACACCGACCATGCTGCAAAAAAATTGTTGCCCTGGATTGACGGTTTGTTAGATGCCAGCGAAAAACATTTCGAAGAAACTGGTAAACCACTTTTCAGCTCACACATGCTTGACCTTAGTGAAGAGCCAATTGAAGAGAACATCGAGATCAGCAAAAAATACCTGGAGCGCATGTCGAAAATGGGTATGACTCTGGAAATTGAGTTGGGTATCACCGGTGGTGAAGAAGATGGTGTTGACAACTCAGATGTTGATGCATCGAAATTGTACACTCAGCCAGAAGAAGTTTGCTATGCTTACGAAGAATTGAGCAAAGTATCTCCTAACTTCACAATTGCGGCTTCGTTTGGTAACGTGCACGGCGTATACAAACCAGGCAACGTTAAACTGACTCCTAAAATTCTTGATAACTCACAAAAGTATATTCAGGAAAAACTTGGAACTGATGAAAAACCAGTAAACTTTGTTTTCCACGGTGGATCAGGTTCTTCTCACGAAGAAATTCGCGAAGCTATTTCGTACGGTGTTGTTAAAATGAACATCGATACCGATACTCAGTGGGCATACTGGGATGGCGTTCGTGGTTTTGAAGCTGCTAACCACGATTACCTGCAAGGACAAATTGGGAACCCTGAAGGCGACGAAAAACCAAACAAAAAATTCTACGATCCACGTGTTTGGTTGCGTAAAGCAGAAGAGTCAATGATTGCACGCTTGAAAGTTGCATTCGAAGATTTAAATGCGATCGACGTTCAGTAAGAACACTTTTCGATATAAAATATGTAAACCGTTTCTCGTTTGGGAAGCGGTTTTTTATGCTATTCCAGTAACTGGGAATAATGCTCGTAGCGGCTAAAAATCTGCTTTACGTAACTCACCGGTTCAATCCCGCGCACATAACCATATTTTATAAAAGGCTTATTGTAATTCTCGGGATAGCTGAGTTTTAACATCGATTCCTCTGTGCACTCGTCCCAGCGATAACTGTCAATTCCTTCCTCTTCGGCCAGTGTGCGTGCATCAAGCACATGGCTATAACCGCAGTTATAAGCAGCCATCGTAAATTTTATACGCTGCACCGAATCGGGGATATCAATAAAACGGTCCCACAAAACTTTTAACACTTTGGTTGCTCCTTCCAGGTTATCCTCCGGGTCGGTTCTGTCTTCTACTCCATATTTTTCGGCAGTTTGCGGCATCATTTGCATTAAACCTTTTGCACCAGCCCACGATTCCGACACCGGATTAAACCTCGATTCCTGGTAGATCATCGACGCCATCAGTCGCCAATCCCAACCTATTGTGTCTGCATAGGTTTGTATCAAATCGTCGTATTCACTAATCCGGTTGTGATTTATACTGTAGTAAACACTGTTTTCGCGCATCCTAAACGAACGCTCGTTTTTAAAATACTTGTTATAAATTACGTAATAGGTTGCTCCGTTTTTCATCGAGTCGATCCAGCCATTTAGCTCTGTTAGCAACTCATCCGATCCGGGCCGTATAGCCCAGGCCATACGCTGCGAAAAACTTACCGGAACGCGAATATCCAGATTGGGATAATACGACGCATTAATGCTGGCAAGATTATTATCGGCAAACGTGTATTTGATATCTCCATTCGATACCATCTCAATAATCTTATCAGTTGACAAGTCGCCGGGCAGCGTATCAATATAAATATTACCACCCATTTCATCCATCAGGTTTTCTACCCTGTTTAAATACGACGAGTTGGCACGCACCGAAACAGTATCGTTGATCAATTCAATGGCATCGTGTATTAATGAACTTTGAACTGCACTCCATTTCATTTTTCTCCAGTTGTCGGGCTTTTTTTGCACCAACACCTGGTGAGTGAGGTACAAATAATCTGAAAACTGCACCAATTCCTTACGTTTCCCGGTAATGGTCAATCCATGCGCAATGAGGTCAACTTTGCCGCTCATCAGCATTTCATACATGTTCTCAAAGTCATTCGATATTTCGAGTTTATAATCAACGCCAAGATGCTCGGCAAAACGCTTTAACAGCTCGTACTCGTATCCCATGGGCTGCCCGCGGTACAAAAAGTAACTGGTACTGCTGTAGGTAGTAACAACATTCAGCACGCCATCATCCAAAATCTCCGGTAAATCACGATCAATTACAGGGCGATCTTCTTTCTTGTGGTCTCTTGAACTTCTGTTTGAGGAGCATGCAGTCACCATTAAAAGCAAGACGATGCAAATAATACCAAAGCAATGTTTTATCATACATTTCACGGGTTATAATCACTGATCTTACGCCGACAAGGTATAAAAAGAATTAGAAATATGAAATTTATCAGTTTTTTCAGCCCGCGTTCACTCACATTTTCTTTACAATGTCCCGCCAACAGTGGAACAAGAAACGCGAGCTGTTTAACTTAAAGTTATCGGCCTCTATATTTATTATCGTATATAGTTGATTTAATTATATTTGCACATCTGTGCAAACCTATGAAAAATCGGAATAAACATATTTTACTGACCCTATTGTTCGTATTTATTGTTGGTGTTTCATCTGCTTATGAAAACCAAACCATACAGATCGATTCGCTTAAAACCGCTGTTAAAACGGAAACAAACGCGGAGAAGATCGTCGATATTTACATCGATTTGTCCGATTTATATGATTATATCAACCCGGATAGTTCGTTAGCATACGGACAAAAAGCGCTGGAGTTGGCGCAAAAAATAAACCCCTATGCATTGAAAATACATAGGTTTAAGATTTCGAATGAAATTCGATGGAATAAAAAAGTAGAAGTGAATTATGAATATCGATTAACGATTTTAGATTGAAGATTTTAGTGAAAACACGGAACAAAATATTGTATTGCACTTCATTCATTATTCGAAATTGAAGATTCATAGAAACTAAAGTAGCTGCAATAAATTGCAGGGTTTTAACCATTAACTAGAAAATAAATTACAAATACGGTGAAGGGACGGTATTGTTTCTTATCAGTTATGTTTACGACCAAACAGGCGACTGGATTCCGGCCATTGCCAACCTGGAACAAGCCATTACCATATTTACCGACACCAAAGATTCGGTTTCGTTAATTGCGTGCTACCTTAACCTGGGTATATTATATTCTTACGGGAAAGACCAGGTACAGGCACTAAACTACATGATTAAAGCAAAAAATATTTGTGAAAAGGCAGGCAATACATATGGGCTTTCAGAAGCCTATGGAAACATTGCCTCTTATTACGAATACCTAAAAGAACACCGAAGTGCACAGCTCTACTTCCAAAAAGCATTGGATGTTGATATTGAAACACAAAACATTAGAAACCAGTGTTTAAATTATACCTCGCGGGGCTACACCAACCTAAAACTAAACCAGCAGGAACAAGCTCTTGATCATTTGAATAATGCGTTGGAGCTTTTACCGCAAATTAACGACAAACAGCGGGAAATTGAAGTTCTCCTGAGCTTTATAACTTATTATCTGGAAACAGAAGACTTGTCGACAGCAAAAAAGGCCGGGGCAGCAACTTCTATTTTAGTATTCCACTCTCATTGTCGTAATCAACTTTCTTAAGCAATATAGTGAGTGTTGCACGATAGGTCTCGAAATCATTTAAATTATCGTATTTCTTTGCATATTTGTACCACACCAGTACCTACCAGTTAAGTTAGAATTTGAAGCAACAAATATTTTACTGAGAGCATATGTATGTAGTATTAAAAATGCGTCTGTTAGTTGAAAGAACTTTTGAAATTCGATTGCAATGAAACACAAAGAACAAACTTTAATTAGTGAAGCAACCTTTAGAATACAAGTTCTCTCTATGCAGTAAATGGCGCATCATCCGCTAAAAACAAACAATTTATCAGATATGAAATCTTTATTTTCTTTCATCCTCATCTTATTTATTTTCTCGGCCTGTGTTGAAACAACCAGCGAAACAAGAAGCGTACAAACACTTCAAAAAAACTGGAAATTTATTAATCAGGAAGTTGCTGATGCCCAACTGCCACAAACTGATGCAGCAGACTGGGAAACAGTTGAAGTTCCGCACGACTGGGCCATTAAAGGACCTTTCGACAAAGAAATTGATGCTCAGAAAGTACGGGTAACTCAGGATATGGAAAAAGAGGCTCGCCTGCGTACCGGACGCACCGGTGCACTGCCACACATTGGAATTGGCTGGTACCGCAAAACTTTCGAATTGCCGGATTTTGGCCCCGGGAAAAAAGCGCTGCTTGTTTTCGACGGAGCGATGAGTAATGCAGAAGTATACGTAAATGGTAAAAAAGTTGGCAATCGTCCTTACGGTTACAGTTATTTCTATTTCGACATTAGCGACTATGTAAATGCCGGCGAAGAAAACCTTTTAGCTGTTCGCCTCGAGAATAAAGAATCATCATCGCGCTGGTACCCCGGCGCAGGAATTTACCGCAAAGTACAGGTAATTGTAAAAAACGAGGTGAATTTTAAACAGTGGGGAACGTTTATTACCACCCCTTTTGTTTCGGAAGAATTAGCGCAGGTAAACTTTAAAGCCGAAGTTAACGGAAGCAACATCAAGGTTGTTACCAAAATAAAAGATGCCGAAGGAAACATGGTGGCTACAAACACCACCGACGAACTATTTGGCACCAAAACAGAGCAAAATATTGCCATTCCGAATCCAAGACTCTGGGATACCGAATCGCCATACTTGTACACCGCAAATATGAAATTATACGAAGGAAACACGCTAAAAGACGAACAGAATATTCGTTTTGGAGTACGAAGTGTGGTTTACGAACGTGGCAAAGGTTTGGTACTAAATGGTGAAGTTACAAAGTTTAAAGGCGTGTGTCTGCACCACGATTTGGGGCCGCTTGGAGCCGCAGTAAACAAAGCTGCATTAAAACGCCAGCTGACAATTTTAAAAGATATGGGCTGTAATGCCATCCGCTCGTCGCATAATATGCCGTCGATGGAGCAACTCGAACTTTGCGATGAAATGGGCTTCCTTTTCCTTGCCGAAAGTTTTGACGAATGGGCCAAGCCAAAAGTTGAAAATGGCTACAATCTGTATTTTAACGATTGGGCCGAAAAAGATGTTGTAAATCTGGTTCGCGCCACACGCAACCACCCGTGTATCGTTATGTGGAGTTCGGGCAACGAAGTTCCTGATCAATGGGGTACCGAGGGTGTAAAACTGGCAAAATGGCTGCAGGATATTTTCCACCGTGAAGATGGAACGCGCCCGGTAACCGTTGGAATGGATCAGGTGGGCAACACCCTAAAAAACGGTTTTGGTGCTATTATGGATATCCCCGGTTTAAATTACCGCCTGCATTTATACGACGAAGCTTACGAGCGTTTTCCTCAAGGGTTTATCCTTGGCTCGGAAACTGCGTCTACAGTAAGTTCGAGAGGTATTTACAAATTCCCGGTAAAAGAGGGAAAAATGGTGCGATACGACGATTTCCAAAGTTCTTCATACGATTTGGAAGCATGTTCGTGGTCGAATATTCCTGACGAAGATTTTTACTGGCAGGATGATTTTGATTGGGTAATCGGAGAGTTCGTATGGACCGGGTTTGATTACCTTGGCGAACCTACTCCATATAACGAAGCGTGGCCATCGCGAAGTTCGTATTTTGGCATTTGCGACCTGGCAGGTTTACCAAAAGACCGCTACTACCTGTACCGTAGCCGCTGGAACACTGAAGACGAAACCTTGCACATTCTTCCTCATTGGAACTGGGAAGGTCGCGAAGGAGAAACAACGCCTGTTTTTGTGTACACCAATTTCAACAGTGCCGAGTTGTTTGTAAATGGAAAAAGTCAGGGTGTTCAGAAGAAAAGCAAAGAAACATTACTGAAGCGAAACCGCCTGATGTGGATGGATGTAAAATACGAACCCGGAACCGTAAAAGTAGTTGCTTTTGATGATGAAGGGAACGCCGTGGCAGAGCAGGAAATACACACCGCCGGTGCACCTCATCACCTGCAATTATCAGCCAACCGCGAGCAAATTGCTGCCGACGGAAATGACCTCAGCTACATCACTGTTTCGGTTGTTGACAAAGACGGCAACCTTTGCCCCACAGCCACCAACCAACTGAATTTTAAAGTCAGCGGTGCCGGTAAATACAAAGCCGCTTGCAATGGCGATGCCACATCACTCGAACTATTCCACCTGCCAACAATGAAAGCCTTTAGCGGCCAATTAGTGGTTACCGTTCAATCAACCGAAGAGGACGGAGAAATGCAACTTGAGGTGAGTGGCAAAGGACTTGAGACAGCAACAGTTTCTATTCGAACAAAAAATATTTAACATTACATTTTAAACCATGAATAAACTAATCTTACTTACAATTCTAAACTTATTTTTACTGGCTTGTCAGCCAAAATCAAAAACGTCGGAGATACAGCCGGCAAAGCCGAATATTATTTATATTCTAGCCGACGACCTTGGTTATGGCGACCTGAGTTGCTACGGGCAAACTCATTTTTCAACACTTAATATTGACAAACTGGCCGAAAACGGCATGCGGTTTACCCAGCATTATTCGGGTTCAACGGTTTGCTCCCCATCGCGCTCAGCATTGTTAACCGGGCAGCACACCGGGCACACACCCATCAGGGGAAATAAACGGGATGCAATTGGAAACTGGCCCCTACCTGCCGAAACAAAAACAATGGCCGGTATCCTGAAAGAAAACGGGTATGTTACCGGGGCTTTTGGAAAATGGGGGCTTGGGGCACAGGGGTCAAGCGGCGACCCCGCCAAACAAGGGTTTGACGTATTTTTCGGTTACAACGACCAAACGCTGGCACATAATTACTATCCCTACTTTTTAAACCACAACCAGGATACCGTGTGGCTGGAAAACAATAGCGGCAAAGGAAAGGGGACGTATGCCCCAATACCTATTCATAAGCAGGCTTTAAAGTTTTTAGAAGACAATAAAGACCATCCTTTTTTTATGTACTATCCTTCGGTTATCCCACATGCCGAATTGTTTGCGCCTGAAGAATACATTGCCAAATACCGTGGCAAACTTGAGCCGGAAAAAGCATACCAGGGAGTTGACGATGGTGAAAGGTACAAAAAAGGAGGTTATGGCTCGCAACCGGAAACGCACGCTGCATTTGCCGCAATGGTTGATTACCTCGATATGCAGGTTGGAGAAATCGTTGCCAAACTGAAAGAGCTGGGGATTTACGAAAACACATTGATCATTTTTACTTCTGATAACGGACCACATTTGGAAGGTGGTGCCGATCCTGATTATTTCAACTCAAACGGACCATTAAAAGGGTATAAACGTGATTTGTACGAAGGTGGCATCCGGATGCCAATGATTGCTGTATGGGACGGAAAAATTGCAGCCGGCAGCACAACAAACCATATTTCTGCTTTCTGGGACGTATTCCCAACCCTGGCAGAAATTACAGGTATTTCTACTCCCGATCAGATTGATGGCATTTCATTTTTACCAACATTACTTGGCGAAAAACAAGAGGCTCAGCACGATTATTTATACTGGGAGTTCCACGAGATGGGAGGCAGACAGGCGGTTCGAAAAGGTGATTGGAAACTGGTACACTACAACGTTTTTACACCCGAAAAAACGACTACTGAATTATACAATCTGGCAAACGATGTTGGCGAAGAGAACAATGTTGCCAGCGATCATCCGGGATTGGTTGAGGAGCTTAGTGCCCTTATCAAAAAATCACATACCAAGTCTGATATTTTCAGATTTGGCAATGAAGAATAAGAAAGCTATTATGAGTAACAAGATCACTTTTCTGGTTCTTATTACGATTACATTGTTTTCGTGCCAACAGAAAAAACAGGAGGTTTCAAAACCGAATATTCTGTTTATACTGGTTGACGATTATGGCTACACCGATTGCAGCGTAATGGGCAGCAAGTATTACGAAACACCGAACATTGATCGCATTGCCCACGAAGGAATGATATTTACCAACGGCTATGCAACATGCCAGGTTTGCAGCCCATCGCGGGCCAGCATCCTGAGTGGAAAGTTTCCGGCCCGACACGGCATTACCGATTGGATTGGAGCAAAAACCGGCAAAGCCTGGAGCAAGTTGGGCCGCGCTACAAAACTACTTCCACCGGAGTATGTTCATCATCTTCAACAAAGTTATACCACATTGCCCGAAGCTTTAAAAGAAGCTGGTTACACCACTTTTTTTGCCGGGAAATGGCATCTTGGCGAAAAAGGATCATGGCCCGAAGATCATGGTTTTGACATCAACAAAGGTGGTTGGGATGTTGGAAGTCCGATTGGTGGCTATTATGCTCCATGGGAAAATCCAAATCTCCCAAGTGGCCCCGATGGCGAGAACCTCACTATGCGACTGGCAAAAGAAACGGTCGATTTTATTCAAAACAATAAAGACACTGCTTTTTTCGCCTACTTATCGTTTTATGCGGTGCACGGCCCCATTCAAACCACACAGGAAAAATGGGCAAAATACCGCAATAAAGCCGAAGCTTTGGGGATAGCCGAAACAGGATTTGAAATGGGGCATTTTCTGCCTATCCGCCAACATCAGGATAATCCCATTTATGCAGGGCTGGTAGAAAGTACCGACGATGCAGTTGGTTATGTGTTGGATGCTTTGGACGAATTGGGCTTGGCAGAAAATACCATCATCTGCTTTACCGGCGACAACGGTGGCGTGGCAGCCGGCGATGCATTTGCAACTTCGAACAAACCGTTGCGTGGCGGAAAAGGATATCAGTTTGAAGGTGGAATTCGCGAACCATTTTTTATAAAAGTTCCTGAATTGGGAAATGGGCAAACGTGCAACACTCCGGTAACCGGCACCGATTTCTACCCAACTATTCTTGAACTTTGTGGTGCCGAATTAAAACCGGAAGAACACATGGACGGCGTAAGTCTTGTTCCGCTTTTAAAAGGCGAATCGCTTGCTGAACGCCCCTTAATCTGGCATTATCCGCATTACGGAAATCAGGGTGGCGAACCATCATCGATAATTCGTTTGGGCGACTGGAAACTTATTCATTATTACGAAGATGGAAGAGAGGAATTATACGATCTGAAAAACAATTTAAGCGAAACGAATGATCTGGCTGCGGAAAATCCGGAGAAAGTGAAAGAAATGAGCAGTCAACTTTTTGAAATGCTGGACGAAATGGGAGCTCGTTTCCCAACGCAAGATCCAACATGGACTGCTGAACGCGAAAAAACGCATCTGCAAAAAGTTATCGAAAATAGATGGCCGGCACTGGAAAACCAACGGCTTTGGATGCTCTCAGAGGATTTTGATCCGGGGAATGATTGGTGGGGAAGTAAAATCACCATCGATTAACCAATAAATGAATTAGTTATATTTCATTTTTTTGCGTCATATTAGAACAAAACATCTGTAAAAATGCTTATTTGTAAACAGGCATTACAGCACATAATTTAAACCACATAACCATGGAAAGAAGAAATTTTATTCGTAACGCCGCAGCGGGCACCCTGGCTTTCAGCGGCATTTCAGGCATTGCAAGTGCTTCTGTTTCTGATTCAAGAGTCTCAAATTCGGCTAAATTCAAGTTGAAATATGCTCCGGGGCTTGGAACCTTCCGCGAGCATGTTGGAGAAGATCCGGTTGAAAACCTGAAGTTTATTGCCGACCAGGGATTTACAGCTTTTTTTGATAACGGATTGATATGGAAACCTGCCGAAATGCAGGAAAAGATCGGTAGTGAAGCAGCCCGGCTTGGACTCGATATTGGCCCGTTTATTGTTTATGCCGATCATGGTGCCAAATACGGTGTTACCGACGATCCTGAAGTAACTAAAATGCTGGTAGCAAAAACCAAGGAAGCACTGGATGTACAAAAAAGAACAGGTGCAAAAATAGGATTGATAACATTTGGCATTTATGACGAAAAAATGGATTGGGATTATCAAACCATTAATGTAATCGAAAATATGCGTGCTTGTTGTGATGTTGCCGGAACAAGCGGACTGGATTTGGTTATGGAGCCATTAAACCACCAGGTAGACCATCCAAAATTATTCCTCACTAAAATGGCGCAGGCAAAAATGATCTGTGTTGCCGTCGATCATCCAAGTTGTAAAATTGTTGACGATCTGTATCACCAGCAAATTACCGAAGGCAATCTTATCATGAACATGGACATCTGTTGGAACTATATTGGAGCTTTCCATTGCGGCGACAATCCCGGACGTAAAGAACCCGGCACCGGCGAAATTAATTTCGTCAATATTTTCAAACATATTTACGACAAAGGCTACAAAGGTACAATATGCGCCGAACATGGTAAAAGTATTCCCGGAATAGAGGGAGAAAAAGCTTTTATTGAGGCTTATAGAAAAGCCGATGCTTTTACAGTGTGAACTAAAAAAGGTGGTCTGCAGCAGACCACCTTTTTTTACATTTGGATTCATAAGAGAGGAGGGTCAGTAGTTTTCAATGACTTATACGGCTATCGAAGAACCACCAATATCTTTTTTCTATATATTATTCAAAATAGTAGATAAAGTTCGGCTTTCTACCGAATAATCAAACATTCAAATCGTAAAACATAAGTCCATAATGTAAAAATGTCTTCTTTTATGACATTAAATTGTAAATTTGTATTACAATTAATTTACAAATGATTCAAACTATTGCTCTTTTGTCTCCCATCTATGTAACCTTGTTTTGGGCCATTGTTTTTCTGTCACAAAAAAAATCAGACAATGTGCCTCGTTGGATTCTTGGCATTTTTCTTCTACTTGCCTGCTTGTTGTATGTTTCTCACGCCATATTTTTTTCCAGGTTGTATCTCCTGTATTCTTTTCTCGAAAGTATTTATTTGTATGCCATATTAACGCTTTATCCGCTGTTTTACACCTATATTTTAAAAGTGGCTACCGTGCGTCTAAAAGTTTCTCAGCACATATACCATTTTGTTCCCGGCATTATATTTGGGTTATCTACGTTAACACTAACCCTTATTCTCTCGCCCGAGCAGCGCATATATTACGTAAAATATATTCTAATTGAAACAAACCTAAAGGGAATTAATTTTAACACCCTGCCCGGAATTAAAGGTTGGAACTTTTTGTTAAGCCGAATCATTCTTATTATCCAAACCATTATTTACCTGATACTTATTATTCGCCTGACGATTAAGCATAACAAAACCATCAACAACTATTTCTCCAATACCGAAGGTAAAAAAATGAACTGGGTGAGAAATCTGAGTATAATAGCCTTTACACTATCTATTACGGCCATTATTTTCGCGCTGTTAGGCAGAAGTTATTTTATACATCATAACCTGTCTCTACTTATGCCTTCTGTGTTTTTCACAACACTGTTTTTCCTGGTTGGATACCACGGAAACATGCAGCGACAAATTTCTGAACGACTATACGAACCAGAAGATTATAGTGTCAAAAAAGAACTGATATACTCATCTGAAAATGATTTAAAAAAACGCTTTTTAAAACTATTTGAGACTGATAAGATACACCAGCTAAATGACCTAAGGATTAGCACAGTTTGCGAATCGCTCCATTCTAACCGCACCTACATATCGAAATTAATTAACGATGAATTTGGAATGAATTTTAACGAATTTGTAAACAAATACCGGGTTAAAGAGGCCAAACGACTATTGCTTTCCCAAGCCCACAAGAAATACACCATGGAATACATTGCACAACAAGCCGGCTTTGGCTCTGTCGCCTCATTCACCAGGGTTTTTAAAGAACTTGAAGGTGCAACTCCTGGTAGGTTTCGCGAGAATCACAGTTCTAAAAACAACTAAAACATTGTGCAACTTCCATAAAGCTACTCATATCGTAAGGCTTCGACAGGATTTTTACTGGCTGCTCTGTATGATTGGAAACTAACCGTAAATAGTGCAATTCCCAAAGAAAAAACTCCGGCCAAAGCAAAAATCCACCAGCTAAGATTAATCTTATACGCAAAGTTCCCGAGCCATTTATCCATAGCAAACCACGCTGCCGGACAGGCAATAACAAAAGCTAAAACCACCCATTTCAGATAATCTTTATTCAGCAGCATTAAAATTTCTGAAACACGTGCACCATTTACTTTTCGCACACCAATTTCTTTAATACGGTTTTGTGTAATAATAAGTGCCAGCCCAAACAATCCGATAGAGCAAATAAACAAAGCAATAACAGTAAAAACAGAAAGTAAACGAGCCTGCAATAATTCTGTTTCATACACTTTTTTATACATAGCATCAACATGCTCGTACTGAAACGGGTATTCGGGAAACATTTCGCTCCACACCTTTTTCATATCAGCCAGTGCCTCGTCTTTCATTCCGGGCTTAGATGAAACCACAAAATTTAAAAGCCAAAGTTTATCGCGCTTAAAAAGCACCAATGGTTCAACCTGCTTTCTCAGGCTCGACAAATGAAAATCCTCAACCACGCCAATAATCTTGCCCTTTGGCATGGTAATATCCGATCCGGGCGACACAAAATTCAGTTTAAATTCTTTTCCAACAATCTCATCCGGATTAGAATAATGCAGCCGTTTCATAGCCGCTTCGTTGATGATGTATTCGCCCGAACCCTCATTGTCCTTGTTCTTCTCCGAAAAATTCCGGCCACTTAAAAATGTAAGGTCAAAAATTGAAGCGAAAGAATAATCGCAGGGAAAAATACCAATAATATCAAAATTCCGATTAGGATCTTCTGTTTCATAACCTTCCATTTCAAACGGGAACATATCATTTGCCTCGCCACCCGGAGGTTCCAGCATAGCAGAAACCGACTCGATACTATTATATTGCAGCAATTCTTCTTTCAGCATGCCAAATTTTTGCTGAATACTTGCATGTACCGACTCAAAACAAACCACATTATCTTCCTGAACGCCCATGCTGTTTTTTAAGGCATAATTGGTTTGTCGCGAAATAACAATAACAGTAATAATCAGGGCAATGGAAAATGCATACTGAAAAACGATTAAAACACGGCTGACACCATTTCGGTTAACCGACATGGAAGATTCCCTGTTTCCGCCCAAACGGATGGATGAAAAAGCCGATTTTAATACCGGAAGCATCCCAAATACCAGTGTTAATATACCGAATGCCAGAACAAGCAGAAAGAGAGCAATGGAATTGCCGGCTAATAAATTCAGGCTATAAAAACGGACAATTACCGCATTAACCGGCAACGAGATTATAGCGGTAAAAAACAAAACTGCCCCCAGGATACAAATCCCCTCGAAAAAGAAATATTTCGCCACGGCACTTTTTGATGAGCCAAGCAGCTTGTTTACAAAAAGATATTTTGCACTAAAACCTGCCATCCCGATATTCAGGTTGGCATAATTACTAATCGAAATCAGAAGCAAAACAAAAGCAGCAATGGCCAGCACATAAACATTGCGGATATTACTGTTTTCCTCAATCTCGCGGAGTTTATGCGAGTTTAAATGAATATCGGTAATTTTTTGTAAGTGTACCTCTGTATTCATTTCTTCGGGCTTCGACTCGCGGTTGTTTTTCAGGTAGCCGTAAATTCCTGCCTTAGCATTTTCAACCGTAGTATTCTCGGCTAAAACCAAGTAGGTCCACGCCCATCCTGAAGAGAACTGGTCGCTAAGCGGAGTTGCCACAAAATCGGGGTGAAAGTGGCTGTTTGCCGGAAAATCTTTCATTACCCCTGCAACGGTAAAATCCTGCTCTTTGTCGTAATACTGACCGGCAGGTAAGGTCATCACCTCTCCCACCGGATTCGTTTTCCCAAATACCTTTTGAGCAAAGCTTTCGGTAATAACCATCGACGCAGGATTCTCGAGCACGGTTTCCTTGTCGCCCACCAGTAATTCGGCATCAAAAATGTGGAAGAAAGTGCTGTCGCATTCAAATGCATGGTTAATTTTATAATACCGTTCGCCATATTTCATTAAACCTCCGCGCACCGGGCGCAACCGGACGAAATCTTCGAGTTCCGGCAGCGCATCACTCATCTCTTTTATATATCCGGGATTTATTGTCCGGGCAAAATGTTTCCCGCCCAAAAAATCAGGATCTGTTATTGTATACCGATAAGTGCGGTCTGATTTCTGATGATAGGCATCATAGCTCAGTTCATTCTTAAGAAACAGGGCAATAAAAATGATTCCCGTTAGCGCCAAACTAAGGCCAATTACTTTTATAAAGTTTAAAAACGGACGTTTAAGCAGGTTTCTTAATACAACTTTTAGTACCATAAAATTAAAATTTCGCAAGGCAGGAAATGTGTATTCATATCAATTTACAGGTTATACACGCCTGTCCGAAAAGGTTCATTTTATCTTTTCTTTCTACCGGTACAAAGTCCCTTAAAAAGTTTATTCGTCTTCCTTTAAATAGCCGTCTTTTAGGCGAACAATACGGTTCCCGTATTTTGCATTTTCTTCTGAATGCGTTACCTGGATGATGGTCATTCCTTCATCGTTTAGTTTTTTCAGCAGTTCCATAATCATTTGTCCCTGCTCGCTGTGCAGGTTTCCGGTAGGCTCGTCGGCTAATAAAAGTTTTGGGCTACCAACAATGGCACGTGCAATGGCTACCAATTGCTGTTGACCTCCTGAAAGCTGGCTCGGAAAAAGATCTTTTTTAGCTACAATATTAAAGCGGTCGAGCATATCGGCAACCATAGCTTTACGCTCTTTTCCTTTTACCCCGCGATAAACCAACGGCGTTTCAATGTTTTCGTACACATTCATTTCTTCAATCAGGTGAAATGCCTGGAAAATAAAGCCAATATGACTGCGGTGATATTGCACTTTTTGCTTTTCCTTCAGCTGGTTAGCGGGCTGATCAAGAAAAAGATATTCCCCTTCGTTGGGTTCATCCAAAAAACCAATAATATTCAGTAAGGTTGACTTACCGGCGCCACTGGGCCCCATAATAGAAACAAATTCACCTTGTTCAATATCAAGGTTTACTCCTTTTAACACAAACGTACGCTGAAACTTTGCGTCGTAGTATTTGTCGATGTTTTTTAGTTGTATCATAAAAATAGCTTATTAATTGTCTGAATCTGGATATTCAGGATTTAAAAATTTTCAGGATTAATGTTTTTTGTACAGTCGTTTGGTTTGCAGGCTCGTCGAACCAAAATTGATTAGCAAACCAGTTTCTATATTGTATGCTGTTAAGTAATTTAAACCCTGAGCAAGATGAACATCCTCAAGGTTTATTATTGCTTTTAATTCGACCATTACTTTTTCTTCGATAATGAAATCAGCCCTGCGAGTACCAACTTCATACTCTTCATAATAAATAGGCATTTCTTTTTCTCTTTCATAATTTATTCCGTTCTTATCCAACTCAATTGCCAGGCATCTTTGATAAATCACTTCCTGGAATCCATTCCCCAAAGTATTGTGAACTTTCATTGCACAACCGATAATTTTGTATGTCAAGTCATCATCTATCATCTTTTTTCAAATCGTATTTATCCTTAAATCCTGCACATCCTGATTCTGACATTTTATTCATACTTCAAGCTTTCAACTGCACTCGAATGCGCTGTTTTTAGTGTTTGATAACTAACGGTTAAAGAAGCAATCAACACTAATACCACAATTGGCAACGCAAAAAACCACCAATTCATTTCCGTTCTGAATGCGTAAGCCTTCAGCCACTCATTCATAATAAAAAAGGCCAGAGGAATTGCTAAAATTGCCGAATACAATGTAAGATAGATAAACTCGCTGGATAGGTTATAAAACAAGTTCGGGATTGATGCTCCCAAGGCTTTTCGGACTCCCATTTCCTTTTTGCGGATTAAACCGGCAAACAGAGCCAGTGCCCATAAACCCAAACAGGCAATAAAAATGGCCATCAATGCAAACAGCCCAAAAATCGTAGCAAATTTGCGGTCGAGCGTATACTGAGCTTCGTAAAACTGATCGGAAAAGAAATAATCAAAAGTTGAATTGGGGAAAAATTGATTCCATATTTCATTTACTTTTCCCGAAGCAGAAGCAACTTCAGCACCCGATATTTTTACGGATAAATATTTAGGAGACAGCCACCCGATACTGTTGTACATGATCATCATTATTGGGGTGTACGCCTTATTCAGCGACTGCTGATGGTAATTTTCAACCACACCAATTACCTGGTAAGGTTCTGCAGCAGATTCAATTAAAACCTTCTGATCAATGGCATCGGCATTATTTGCAAATCCCAGCTGTTTCACCGTTTCTTCGTTCAGAATAACCTTTTTTATATCGTTGGTAAATGTTTTGTCAAAACCTCTTCCTTCCAGAATATTCATTCCGTAAGTATCAATAAAATCGTAATCAACCGTTTGCATTTCGTACAAGCGGTTTTGTTTCGCAGCATCTTCATACAAACGATTGGAAGCAAAAAAGGCCACTTCCATTCCCGGCACCGCGTTGGAAATAGCTACATTTTTTACATCGGGCAACTCTTTTAACTGGCGTTTAAAACTCATTACTTTCTCCATTAAATTAGGAGTTTGTGCCGGAAATTTTACCACTAAAGTTTTATCAATGTTGATCCCCAGCGGTTGATTCTGCATGTATTTTAGCTGCGCATAAACGACCAGGGTTCCGCAAATTAAAACCAGCGAAGCCACAAACTGAAAAACTACCAATCCTTTTCGTACCATGCCTGCACGTTGCGAATTGAGGTATTTCCCTTTCAAAATAATTGCAGGTTTTACATTCGAAAGCACCAGCGACGGATACAAGCCGGAAAGTACAATTCCCGTTAAAAGAAACAGTGTAATCAACACCCAAAAACGCGGCATATACAAAATTGAAAAGCCAATGTTTTTGCCAATAAACGAATTAAATGACGGAATAAGCAGCAGGAACAACCCGATTGAAACAGCCAAAGCAACAACATTTACCAGGGTTGATTCGATTAAAAACTGGATGATAAGTTGCTTTTTATGCGCACCCGACACTTTTCTTACTCCCACTTCCCGGGCACGCTCCAACGATCGCGAAGTGGTAAGATTAATGTAATTTATCCAGGCGATGAGAAGAATTGCTAGCGCAATTAAAATCAGGGCTTTTACGGCCTTCGCATTTCCTTTGGCTTCGCGTTCGTATTGTTTTTGCGGCGTCAGATGAATATCTGCCAACGGTTGTAATTCAATGGCCCATGTTTTATTTTTTAAAGCATCAGCCGTTTTGTATTTCTCTGCCATTGCCGGAAAAGCTTTCTCAATGCTTGCAGGCGAAATTCCGGGTTCCAGCTGCACATAAGAGTAGGTTTCGTGCAGGTACCAGAAGTTTTTAATCCAGTCAGGTTGCGTATCCCACGACACAAAATAATCGAAATTAAAATGGCTGTTAGCCGGGATATCCTCCAACACACCGGTTACTTCGCATTCATAGGCCTGGTTTAGCGTTCTGAACTTTAAAATCTTACCCAGCGGATTTTCATCTTTGAAAAACTTATAAGCTGCCAGTTGCGAAATCACAACTTTATTCGGACTGCTCAGTGCTGTTGATGCATCTCCATCAATCAAATTAAACGAGAAAATGGAAAAGAAGGAAGGTTCGGTTACAACAACCGTACTTTCGCGCGATTTCTCCTCTTCGTAACTTACCATTTGCTCGGTACTGTTAATGGCAATTCGCACATAATCCTGAATGCCGGGCATGTTTTCTTTCATGGCACTGGCATAACCAAAAGAAGCTGTTGCCCAGTCGTCGGTGAGTGTTTCGCCTTCGTAGAATTTACTTTCCACACGATAAATACGATCTGCATCTTCATGCATCGAATCGTAGCTGCGCTCAAAACTTACATAGTTAAAAATGAGCAAAGCCACTACCATCCCAATTACTAAACCAGTAATATTTATTAAAGTGAATAGCTTGTTTTTCAACAAGCTACGAAGTGCTACTTTCAGGTAATTTTTAAACATAGTATTATTTGTTATCAAGCATTGTCTGAATCCGGATAATCAAGATTTAAAGATTTTCAGGATTAATGTTATATAGTCGATTTTTTTGCACAACCGATAATTTCGTATTTCAGATCATCTTCTATCATTCTCTTTTCAAATCATGTTAATCATAAAATCCTGCACATCTTGATTCCGACATTTTCTACTCATACCTCAAACTTTCAACCGGATTTCGTGTAGCAGCCCTCCAGCTGTGCCAGGTAACAGTTAGCAAAGCAATTCCCAATGCCATCACACCAGCCAGTGCAAAAATCCACCAACTCATGTTGGTTTTGTAAGCAAAGTTTTCGAGCCACTTACTCATGGCATAAAAAGCAAGTGGAGTAGCAATAACAAATGCAAAACCCACCCATTTTACAAAGCTCTGGTTCAGCAATCCCAATATTTCCGAAACCGTTGCACCATTCACTTTCCGAATGCCAATCTCTTTGGTGCGTTGCTGCGAAATAAACAGCGCCATGGCACTGATGCCGATAATACTGATCAGTATTCCAATGGTTGAAAATGCAAAAAGGATTCTACTCAAAATAGTTTCTGCCTTATATTGTTGAGCAATTTTTTCATCAATAAAAAAGTAATCGAGTTCCTGGTTGGGGTAATATTCATTCCAGGTGTTTTTTATTGCTTCCATTCCGGCATGGAGATTATTGATTCGGACATGTGTAAAACGAGCCCGGTGGGGCGTTTCATCCAGCCAAAAAGCAAAATCGCCAATACTTTGGTGTGCCGAACTGTAATTAAAATCTTCAGCAACGCCCACATATTTAATTCGGACTTCTCCGGGTCTCAAAGGTTGTGCATTGGTATACGCTTCGAGGTTTTCCATACTGCCGTGTCGTTCGAGAAGACGCTGGTACAGGTGATTGTTGATCACCATCCCCCGAACCGTGTCGGTACCGGGAGTGATCCAGTTTTCAACCAGTTTAATATTCATGGTTTTGAGGTAGTCGTAGTTGGCAAAAACAAATTCAGCAGTCCCTTCAAGCCCTAATCCTACAAGCCCAAAACCCTGTGCCGGATAACCAAAGTGTTGTTGGGCAAAACCTACCGATTCGATCGCAGTTTGTTTTTCCAGTTCGCGTGCAAAAACAGCGGGATCTTTCGAAAAATCTTTAACCGTTAAAACCACCACATTTTCTTTATCAAATCCGAGTGGTTTATTCAATACAAAACTGATCTGCTTATTTACCAACAAGGTTCCTGAAATGAGGACAATAACAATTGTTACCTGAACAACCAGTAAGGATTTCAGCACATAACTTCCGGAAAAATTATTGCGCCCCGACAGAATATCGATGGCAGAACTACGCGCCAGCAAAAATACCGCCACAAAAAAGGCAGTAAGCAAAAGACAGGTAAACAAAACTCCAATAATGGTAAGATATACAACCGGTTCTGAAAAATAGATATCGAATTCAATCTCAAATAAACGGTTAATCATTGGCTTTAAACTTTCAATGGCCAGCAATGAAATGCCAATTGCCAAAGCACAAACCAAAAACACTTCCAGCAGAACTTGTTTAATAAGTTGGCGCTTAGTAGCTCCTATTGATTTTTTCAGGCCCAACTCTTTTGATCGTTTTATCAATTTGGCAATGGAAAGATTGGTAAAGTTCAATAACGATATGGTTAGAATTACAAATGAAATAAGGATAAACAAGCCAATATTTATCTTACTCGAACTTTCGCGCAACTCAAAACGGTAATCCGATTTTAAATGAATATCGTCCAATGCAAATAAGGAAAATTCATATTCCTGCGGTCCAGGTGCGGTTTTCAGGCTGCTGGCATCGTAAAAAGCCTGCACTTTGTCTGCAACTATCTTCGGATCGGTTCCATCCTGAAGTTTAAAATAGTTGTAAGTCCATTGAATTCTACTATCTGGAAGAGCTGTATACCGTTCCTGCAATCCTCCTTTTTGCGACAACAGCAATTCATATTTAAAATGTGTTTTAGGATGCGTATTTTTTACTACTCCCCGAATCTCGTAGTTTCCCAAATCGTTTGTATACTGGAGATTCTGTACATCGATCAGTTGACCGATAGGATTTAGATCAGCAAAATGTGTCCGGGCAAAATCTTCGGTCACAAAAACCGTGTTTGGTTTCGAAATCTCCGATACATTGCCGGCAATAATTTGAACATCGAACATCTCAAAGAATGCCTCATCCACCGACATCATATTGTTTTGAACCAGCGTATTCTCGCCTAACTTTATGGTGCCCACATCGCAATGCGAAAACTGTGTGGCCAGTTTTACTTCCGGAATTTCAGCCGATGCAATGTGCACAATTCCCAAGCTGCGCGCCCAGTCTGCGTTATGATTTCCACCAATAGCAGAGATTACACGGTAGATATTTTCGTGGTCGGCAAAATGCTTATCAAAACTTTTTTCATTTGAAACGTGAATAAACAACACCAAAAAAGACGAAATACCAATCACCAATCCAAGGCTATTGATCAGCGAAAAAGCCTTGTCTTTAAAAAGGCGCCGTATCGTAATTTTTAGGTTGTACATTTATTGGTATTTAAGTGTCGGCGTTTTACCGGTAATTTTGTTTGACAGCATACTACCCAACTCTTGTGCCTTAATTTTTAACACCTGAATTATAACTACTTACCAAATATACAATATTTATTGTGTAAATTTTTTTGACAGAAACTGTATGATTTCTTACCACTATAAATTCCAATGAGGAAACTCGAACATTTATAAAAATCAGCTCTTTACTACCCTAAGCACCTTTTACAATACATAAATTAGTTTAATTTTATGATTCACAAAATCAAGTTCAATTAAAATCTTTATGATGAAAACTTTTACCGCTATCATCCTTATATTTTCAGCATTAATATCGTCAGCTTACGGGCAGGAGACAACTTTTCAGAATTCGCAATGGAAAAACAAAAAGGTAGCTTTTCTTGGAGATTCAATGACTCAAAAATGGCAAAGAGATAATACGCCACGCACTGTTTACTGGGAATACCTGACTAAAATGCTTGGCATTGAACCGTATGTGTATGGAATTAGCGGACACGAATGGACTGGCATTTACGGACAGGCCTTGAAACTTAAAGAGGAACACGGATCGGATGTGGATGCTATCCTGATTTTTGCAGGTACTAACGATTACAACCACAACACACCGATGGGTAGTTTTTACTCCGAAACAGCCAACGCGACTAATTTCAACGGGACAATGGTTACCCGAAAATATCGCACGTTAAACGAAGATGATGTAACTTTTTGTGGCCGGATAAACAAGGTAATGGCTTTTTTAAAAGCCAATTATCCAGATCAGCAGATTATTATAATGACGCCTATTCACCGAGGGTTTGCAACCTTTAACGATAAAAATGTTCAGCCGGAAGAAAGCTTTTCCAACGATCTTGGTTTTTACATTGATGATTATGTAGCTACTTTAAAACAAGCGGCCTCAGTTTGGGCCGTTCCACTAATCGACCTTTATTCCATCAGTGGACTTTATCCAATGGAGGATTCGAATGTTAAATATTTTATGAACGACAAAACCGACCGCCTGCATCCTAATTCATTGGGAAATTACCGTTTGGCAAAAACAATTCAGTACCAGTTAATGAGCCTGCCTGCAACGTTTGTTGAATGATACTAATCCTCGTAACTGATGTTAACGTTACCTCCTGATGCATGTGCATAAACCGGAATTCCGCCGCCGTTCATCTTACCTTTTACCCGGTCTTTCTCGGAAGTACCGTTAAAGTTATGGAGCTCAATATTTACCCTGCCGGAACGCAAATCAAGATCGAGACCCAATCTTTCACCACCATGAATAACAGCAGAAACACCGCCGCCACTGGATTGTAAGTACAACTCGTCGGTTAAATTACGAACATTAACCTTTACCGATCCTCCGCTTGATTTGGCTTTTACCGAACTGGCTTCCCCGCTTACACGAACTCCGCCACCACTACTGGAGGCATCTGCTGCACCATGAATATCTTCCAGGTTTACACCACCTCCCGAGCTGCGGGCATACACACTACCATGTGCACCTTCTACTGAGACACCGCCGCCACTCGAAGTCAAACGAATATCACCATCGTGATTTATGGCTTTAACTCCACCGCCCGAGGAGCTTGCTTTTGTAGAACCACTTGTATTTTCCAGTTTTACTCCACCACCACTACTTGAGAAATCGTGTGTTCCTTTTACTCCCGATATTTTCAGGCCGCCGCCACTTGATGAAACATCGCACGACATTTCTTCGGGAACGATTATGGTGAGTGAAATACCTACATTGTTGCGCCAGAAATTCATTCGCACCTTACGTTTTACTACTGCGGTGATAGTCGATCCGCTCTTTGAAAAGTCAATATCAAAATCGTCAAGAACTTCTTCTAACGAATTATCAGACGGAGATAGTACTCTCCCGTTTTTTCGAACAAAGGCCTGAATAATAACCTGCGACTGATTGTGTGTTTGTACTGTTACACCACCTCCCGACGATGAAGCATTGAGTTGCCCCGGCTGGTTTAAATCAAAGGTTTTTGTAATGGTTGGTTGGCCGTCTTTTGCAAATCCATTCAACGAAAGCACAGCCGTCAATACTGCAATTATCGTAAATAATTTGAGGGTCTTCTGAGTTTTCATAATACACTTGATTTAATTGTTTAATACCGATGAGCAATTGCTCATCTCATTCATTATATAGTTTAAGTCCTTTCAATTGATATCGGTATTTACCATTGTAATCTCATCGCTTCGCTTAAGTCTCACGCCGAAATACAATTGCTATAATCTAATTATTAGTTATAAGACGACATTCTTTTTAAATAGTTACTATTATTTTAATTCTTCACCCCTAAATCCCCTAAAGCCAAAATTTATTCGTATTGCAATGCATCGACCGGATTAATACGCGATGCCCTGTAAGAATGAAAAAGTACAGTTAGCAAAACAACTACCGATGCAATTACAAAAGCCAATAAAAATACCCACCAGGCTATACTTGTTTTAAACGAAAAACTGCTTAACCAACGGTTCATCACCAAAATGGTAATTGGCACTGATAATGTTGCAGCAATCATTACCATAAAAATATTTTTACGCAAAAATGAATATACAATTGCCTGCTCCGAACTTCCTAGAACCTTTCTAACCCCAATTTCTTTAGTTCGGGTTTTTGCTGTGTAAAGCGTAAGTCCAAACAGTCCAAAAGAAGCTATAAGTAATGCAAACAGGGCAAAAACAGAAATGATTACACTTAAATTTTTCTCCTCTGCATAAATATTTTTAATCAGTTCTTCTATGGTTGTGTAATTAAACGGCCTGTCGGGTGCAACCTTATTCCATTCGGTTTCAAGCTGTGGAAGAATAGTGTTTAAAGTTCCTGCTTTATAACTGATAGCGACCTGCTGAACATATTGATCGGTCATATCAATCATCAAAGGAGGAATATCAGTGCGAATCGAATGCAAATTGAAATCTTTAACCACGCCAATAATCTGTTTTTCCTCAATCTTTTTCCCTACCGGGTCGGTAATTCCTAAAGATTTTACTGCCGTTTCGTTTAAAATGGCAGCATTTTTCAGGTCGCTTCCAAATTCGCGCGAAAAACTCCGCCCTTGCAGCAATGTAAGTCCCATCGTTTCTATAAAATCATAATCAACAGCCAGGCCTTCCATTTTAATATCTTTCGATTTATCCTGAAAATGAGGCAGCATAAACGATATAAAATCCTGCATCGGCAAGGCATCCATTGAGCCTCCGGCTGAGATTACATTCGGGTAGGCCTGAATACTGCTTATAAATGCAGAATATTCCTGGAAATTCCTTCCCATGTCAAAAAGTAAAATATTCTCATTCTGAAAGCCCAGGTCTTTTTTTAGCGCGTATTTATATTGAGACCTGATTATAAAAGTTCCGGAAACAAAGGAGCAAAATATAACCAACTGAATAACAATAAGTGCAAAACGCATACTGGATTTTCTTTTTCCTGTGTGCACCGAATTTTTTAAAATGTTGATAATATTCAACCTCGATAAATAGAATGAAGTGTAAAAGCCGGAAGTCAATCCTATCAGCAGCGTTAATCCTATAAAAATAATTATATATAAGATGATGTTTGAGTTTATAATCAACAATTTAGTTTGAAATAAATCTTCGGCATAGGGTTTCCCCAAATAAGCTAAAACCAATGCAATGGGTAAAACAAGCAAAGCCAAAAACATCGATTCGTTTAGCAGTTGTTGTCTTATTGATTTGCGACTTGCCCCGTTCGACCTACGAATACCAATTTCTTTTGCCCTGCCGGTTGAAACAGCAGTGGATAGAATAATGTAATTAAATGCCGCAACAACTATTATTAAAAATGCAATAGCCGAAAAAATACGAATATTCTTTATGCTTCCCTGCATACCGCTATTTGCTATATTTTCAGAATTCAGGTACACATCGGTCAGGTTCTGAATTGAAAAATTGTAAGGAATATTTTCGCCATAAGTTTTCTTTTCCAAATCGCGAAATTGTTGGTTAAAAGCCAATGCATCAGCATCTTTATTTAACATTACCCAGGTAGTCCAGAAATTGAAGTGCCAGTTTGTTTCAGCGTCATTCGACTTAAAATTTTGGTTAATAGAGTTTAACGACCATTTACTATTAATAAAACAATCGGCACGAATTGTTGAGTTTTTCGGAATATCATTAAAAATCCCTTTTACCACAAATACCTTTTCTTCTCCATCTGCAATTGCCGTAATTTCTTTCCCTGTAGGGTCCTCGCCGGGGAAAAACTTATTGGCCTGCTCTTGCGAAAGGACAATCGAAGTCATATCGTCAAGTATGTTTTCCTTTTGCCCGGATACCGAAATGCCAAACATGTCTAAAAATTCCGAATCGGTAGCAATGGCAAACCTGACTGGAATAAATTCATCCTTTAGTTTTAACCGAAAGCCCCGCATCGACCTTACATTTACAGCGTATTTTATCTGTGGAAACTCATCTTTTAATGCACCAGCCATTACAAATGGAGTTCCAGCCATTGTATTTTTAAATTCGACGTAATGGTTGACTACCCGGTAAATTTGTTTTCGGTTTTTAAAGCAGGTGTTGTAACTCAACTCGTTTATAACAAATAATAAAATGATAAACGATGCTGCCAATGCAAGCGAAAGCCCCATAATATTGATTCCGGCAAAAAGTTTGTTTCGCTTTAAAAACCGAAGTGCTGTGATTAAATAGTTTTTTATCATGGTTATTGTTTTATAGTCTAAATTATTCGTTTTACGCGTCACCACTAAATCCCCTGACGGGGACATACATATCGAAGTACCTCAACCCCAACGAACTGCGTTGTCGCGATCTATGCACTTTTCACTACTCGTATCGAAGTGCTTCGACAGGATTTCGCGTAGCAGCACGCCAGCTCTGCCAGCTAACCGTTAGCAATGCAATTCCCAAAGCCAGTAATCCCGCCAAGGCAAAAATCCACCAGCTTAAATTGGTTTTGTAGGCAAAGTTTTCGAGCCATTTATTCATGGCGTACCAAGCAACGGGTGTTGCAATTACAAAGGCTACCAAAATCCATTTTACAAAATCTTTATTCAGCATCGAAAGTATCTCAAACACCTTTGCTCCGTTTACTTTCCGGATTCCGATTTCTTTAATTTTCACCAGCGATGCGAAATAGGATAAACCTAAAAGTCCGAGGACTGAGATCAGTACCGACAAGAAAGTTAAAATTCGAATGATGTTACTAAAACGTATTTCGGCATTGTAGGCCGACCGTATTTTTTCGTCCATAAATTCATATTCAAATACAGTATTGGGCAAATATTTTAAAGCGGTTTCTCTTAATAAATTTATAGCCTCAACAGGATTCCCATTGAAACGAATGACCGAAAAAGTAATCTGATCAGGATTTAAAAAAGCAACAAAAGGAGTAATTTCTGACTGCATCGGCTGATAATGGAAGTCGTCCATAATTCCGCAAATCCGATACTCTTTTCCGCCCAATTCAATCTTGTCGGAAAACGGATTATCGATATTACGTTCATCAATAAAAGTTTGGTTGACCACACAATATCCGGCTGCCGATTCAGGGAAGCCCGAGCCTTCTTTAAATTTCAGTTCAAGGGTTTCGAAAATATCACGGTCAACGTTCACGTAATCAATCATTTTAATTTCTTTATTCCCCAGACTGTCGGTATTTACAAAACCGAATATCGACCTCTGGCTAGAAAGCGGAGGAGCACTGGTTCCTGACACTTTTAATATGGATGGATGACGTAATAATTCATCTTTAAACGCCTGATGAGATTTTACATCCTGAGGGGCTACTTTCATGCTAATTAAAGATTCCTGATTGAATCCCAGCTCACTTTTTTGCATAAAACTTAACTGCTTCTGTACGATAACAGAACAGGAAATCAATGCAATAAAAGCCACCAACTGAAAGGTCAACAAGGAATTAAAAACCACCTTCCCGGTTCTCCCTTTGCTGAATTTATTTTTTAAAATATCGATTGGTTTTTGACTTCCATTAATAACCTGGTTAATAAGGGCCGCCAAAAAGATAATACTAAAAATAACCCCCAACCCAAAAGAAATAATTAGCGTTATATCGAGATTGGAATAAAATGAGCCCTCGAAGAAGTTTGTAAAATACGGTTTTGAAAGTGTAAACAATCCACTGGTCAGTATAAAGGATAACGCTGTATAAAGAACAATGGATATTATATTTTTAGCTAAAAAATCGGCCGACCGCGCACCCGAAATTTTTTCGATACCCAATGAACGTACCTGCTGCGTACTCTCAACCGTGGATAGTAACACATAATTTACAATAGAAATTAGCAAAATTAGAATACCCAGAGCTGAAAAAATACGTACCCTTTTTTGAACATTTTTGCCTATATGGATTTCGGTGAGTGGAGTTGCAATCAACGTTGGAGCCTTTTCAAGTTTTGCTTGTGTGACATATTCTTCGGTTAGTTTCGCAATAAAATCATCAGGATGTACATCCTGTGCAAGCTGAATGAAACTTTTGCACTTGAAATCCCAATCTGCCTCATAATCGGGATTTCCCGACTCTTTCATAAATTGCGGCAAACTTGCTATCCAGTGAAAATTAACGTTTGAATTATCCGCCGGACTTTTGACCACACCCGTAATATTGAACTCGTAAAGATGATCTTCCAAACTAATTTTTATTGTTTTACCAAGGGCATCAATACCTCCAAAATGTTTGTTGGCTACATCCTCAGAAATAATAAGCGGATTGGAAAAAGTAAAACTGTTCTGCGCGTTTCCGGCAACAAAATCAAAGGCAAAAAAGCTAAAGAAGTCTTCGTTTACAAAAGCCATTTTTGTTTTATCCGATCTTATAATACGGGTTGGCTCCTTAATATATATTGAATTCTCGCGGCTTTCGAATGAAACATTCCGAACAACTTCGGGATACCGGTTATGCAACGAATTGGTTAACGGATAGGGCAAACTAAATGCAAAATAGTTATCGCTAAACTGATCGCGGGCATCCAGTAAATATTTGTTATTTGCATTCTCCTGAAAATGATCGAAACTGGTTTCGTGCAACACATAATAACCAGTAACCATAAATACCCATAAACCGATAACAAAACCTGAAATTTTTAATATCGTTATAAATTTGTTTCGGGTTAAATTCCGCCAACCAAGTTTGAAAAAGTATCGTAACATATTTTTTGGTTTTATTTTTTATTTATACTTCAGTGCCTCAACCCCGAACTGCGTTGTCGGATCTTCGCATTAAGAAACTATTCGTATCTTAATGCTTCGACAGGGTTCCGTGTAGCAGCTCTCCAACTTTGCCAACTTACTGTCAATAGAGCAATCCCTAAAGCCAGCGCTCCAGCCAAAGCAAAAATCCACCAGCTTAAAGTGGTTTTGTAGGCGAAGTTTTCGAGCCATTTATTCATGGCGTAATATGCAACAGGCGTGGCAATTACAAATGCAATAATTACCCATTTAATAAAGTCTCTATTCAACATTGATAGGATTTCTGAAACTTTGGCACCGTTAACTTTTCGGATACCGATTTCTTTAGTACGGTTCTGCATTGCCAGAATTGTTAGCGACAACAATCCCATGCAAGCAATTAGGATGGCGACACCCGAGAAGAGATTCAAACTGGCGTTTAACTTCCTTTCTGATTCATACAACTGATTCAGTTGCTCGTTTACAAAACTGAATTCCACGGGGTAGTCCGGTGCAAATTGTTTCCACACTGTTTTTATCTGATCCAGCACTCCCGGAACTCCGGGATTCATCCGAATAATGATTTCATTAAAATAAAAAGGATTTATATCAAAACTCATCGGAGCGATCTCACTATGCAATGATTTAAAATTAAAATCCTCAACAATACCAACGATCGGCCCCTCCTGGTATCCGTGAAAAGTTTTTCCGATCGGATCAGAAATGCCCATTTCATCCGCGGCTTTTTGATTAATTACGAATGCGCATCTCCCGCCGTTATCGTAATCAATCATATCGCTCGAAAATTCGCGGTTAAAAGTACGTCCGGCAACCCGTTTAACACCGAGGGTTTCAAAATAGTCGTAGTAAACTGAGTTCCACTGCATATTAACCGTTTTTCCTTCCGGCATTCCATCGCAACGAAAATCATCCGACGATGTTTGTACGTTAGTCGGAGATGAAAATGCAAAACTTACATTTTTTACTCCCGACTGTTTTTTCAACTCCTGACAAAATGCATCTATGTTTTCATTAAAGAATCCATCCCCGATATGCATATTCAACGGGATTGTCACCAATTCTTCTTTGGCAAATCCCGGATCATATTTATCCAAAAAATGAATCTGCTTATAAAATAATGTCGAGACAGCCACAAGAACGATGCTGACGGTAAATTGCACGACAATCAGGCTTTTTATTACGGGAATCTTTTTGAAATTAATCCCTTGATTTGTTTGAAACAAACGAATCGATTTTGCTGCAGAAATTACAAGGGCCGGTGATAAGGAAGCAAAAACTGCAAACAGTAGTATTACGGAAGCCAGCAGCAATATAAGCGTAAAATCGAGTTGGTTGACCATTGGCAGAAATGGGAAACGTTCGGCGAGTGTTGAATTGTATATTACGATCAACAAAACAGCGTTTAGAATTCCGATTGTTACGTAGGAAGAAGTTTCTTTGACCAGATCGTGAAAGATATTGAGTTTGGACGCTCCGCAAACTTTTCGAACGCTGACATTCATTTCTCTCTTTGATGCAGTTCCAACAAACATCATCAAAAAATTAATTGCCGTCATGATCAGGATTACAAGTGCAACAACTGTTAAAAGATACAGGTATTTTTTATTGACAGTAGAAGAAAACTCCCAGCCCGAATCCATATCGGTATGAATTTCGTTTAAGGGCTGCAGAAAGAGTTTTCCCGGATTTTCTGCCACATGCGCCGTTAAATAATCTTCTAATTTTAGCGCCAGAGTTTGCTGTACAGATTTATTATCGGTTAATATGAAAGTGTAAGTTTCAGAAGGATCATCCCAACTTGGTTCTATCCACAATTGTGTTAATTTGGAAATTTGTTCCAGAGGCAAAACAATATCTCCCTGAAAATTCGAGTTCGATGGAAAATCTTTATAAACACCCTGAACCGTAAATATTTTGTCTTTCCCGATTTTTATTTGTTCTCCGATTGGATTTTTTGCGGGAAAATATCTGTTTGCAGCACTCTCCGAAATGGCGATGAAATTGGGAGAAGTAAAACCATTTACAGCGTCGCCTTTATCTAGCGGAAATGAAAACAAAGAAAAAAAGTTGGGATCGGCGAACAGGATCTTCTTTTCATTAAACATGTAATCGCCGGCTGTTAAAGCAAGATTCCCCCAATAATAACTTACACGTGTTGCATCTTCAATTTCCGGAAAATCAGATTTTAACGTCTCCGCGAGCGGCCCATAGGATGCCCCGCCACTTAATTCATTCTCTTCTGTTTGCATTAGAATATGGAAGATCCGATCGGAGTTCACATATTGCGTGTCGTAATGGAATTCCTGATACACGTAGCCAAGAAGAATGCATGCCGCAGCAATTCCAATGGCAAGCGAAGAAATGTTCAACACATTTAAGCGGCCATCTTTTTTAAAACTTCTCAATATTCTGTATATCGTTTTCATCTGTATAAATTTCAATTTTCTGATAATTTTAAAATTCAAATTTGACAGATGGAACCGCTCCATCCGTCGCTCTCACATAAAATTTATTCATTCTTGTTTTTGTAATTTTTGAATGAAAAATTTCATGCTCGTTTCATAAGCGAAATATTTAAAGTTTTTACACATTCATCATGAACTCCACGGATTAAATTCCGCGTTCAATACTACTCGTACCTGAGTGCCTCAACCGGGTTTCTGGTTGCTGCCCGCCAGCTCTGCCAGCTAACAGTTAACAGCGCAATTCCAAGCGCCAGTATTCCGGCCAAGGCAAAGATTGTCCAGGTAAGATTAGTTTTGTAAGCAAAGTTTTCAAGCCATCTGCTTGTTGCAAACCAGGCTACAGGTGCGGCTATAATAAATGCGACAATTACCCATTTTACAAAATTGATATTCAACAAACTAACAATCTGAGTAATCTGCGCACCGTTTACTTTTCGCACCCCTATTTCTTTTCGGCGGTTTTGAGCGGTGTAGCTTGCCAGTGCAAATATTCCGAGCGATGAAATAAGTATGGCGAAAACGGCAAAATAACCTACTATTTTAGCCGTACGTTCTTCTTTCTGATAAGCTGCATTCAAAGCGTCATCAATAAAATTTAGTTCCAGCGGATCTGACGGAGATATATCCTTAAAAACAGCTTTTGCCTGTTCCACAACAGCTGCTAAATTTCCGCCACCTCCTCTCACCAATACATAAGGTGCCCAATTCATATCGCTCAACTGAAACATGGTTGGACGTGGTTTTTGATACAACGACCTAAAATTCATGTCGTCCACAACTTCGCTGATCTTTACCACGTCATCATAAAATTTAAATTCGTTGTAAGGAGGTTCAAGTTCCAGATCATTCACTGCGGTTTTATTAATTATCAAGGCATACTTTTCTTCTCCCATAACATTATCGGTAATCGAAATTCTGTTTTTTAAAGGGATTCCAAGCGCCGAAAAGAACGCAGTATCAACCCTGAACTGATCGAAACTCTGCGCTTTATCGTTGTAAACAAACGACTGATTATTAATGGGGCCTCCCGGAAAATCCTGACAAAAAGAAACAGCTTTTACCCCGGGAATTTTCATCAATTCATTTCCAAATGCATTCTTTTGTTTATTCGTATCGTCGGTCATTCGTATATAAAACGTATGGTCTTTATCGAATCCCAGGTCGTAGTTTTTCATGTAATTATTTTGCCTTATTATAAATGCAACAACCACGATTAATGCAATAGAAACGGTGTATTGAAAAACAACCATTGCCTTTTGAAGAAAACTGTTTTTTAGCCGCGACGGGACCCCTTTCATTATTTCAACAGATTTGAATCCGGAAAGAATAAGCGACGGAACAAAACCGGCAATAAGCCCGGTTACGAAAACAACCAGTAAACTGCGCAACAGGAATCCTTTATTAATTATGTCGAGAAATTTGAAATCGGTGTTTACCAATTGATTAAACTTTGACAGAACAAGAATTGTAAGCAAAATGGCAAGAACCGTTGCGATCAAACTAATCACTGTAGATTCCATTAAAAATTGCCTGACAATTCCCCGGCGAAATGAACCAATTATCTTTTTTATTCCAACTTCTTTCGCTCTTTTTACCGATTGGGTAATACTTAAATTGATGTAATTTATTGCAGCAATTATAACAATGGCCAGGGTTATAATGGTAAGAATATTAAGAAATTTTTTGTTGCCCTGCCGCGTTCCGATATAGTCGAGCGGCGCAAGGTTAAAATAAACCTCTTCGAGCGGCATAAACGCAATTTCACTATTTCTGTCGTTTTTAAAAATCCAGTAAAATTCTTTTACCTTTTCCAACAATTCCGCTTCGTGTGCTTTTATGTTGCTGTTTTCGTGTGCCATCACATAAAGCCCAAAAGAACTATTTCCATAATCTTTCATAAAATACTTCGAAGCATCTTCTTCACTCATTCCCCATATTATGGGCAACATCGAAAAATTGAGAATCATGTTTGGCTTTGCAAAATGGGTATTGTCTTTAAAATCACTGTAAATGCCGGAGACCACGAAATCCTTCCCATTAAATTTAATGCTTTCCCCTACCGGATTTTTGTTACCGAAAATTTTCTTTGCAAAGCTCTCCGATAACACAGCATCTCTGTTAGCTGATAAAAGTTCGCCGGCATCTCCAACAAGTACCGAAAATGAAAACATGGTAAAGAATGCCGAATCGGTTAACAAACAATTACCACTTTCGAACTTTTCGTTGTTATAGGTTAAAGTCCCGTCCATAATAAAAGTACGTGCATAGCTTTCAGCCTCGGCAATATTCTCTAAAATATACTGCCCGAAAGGAGGCGCAAAAGTTTGGATATTGTCGCCATGTACACGGTATATCCGGCCTTTATTTACATGAAATGAATCTACCGATACTTCGTTGGAAACATAAGAGGATAGCAGCAAAACAAGGGTTATAGCAATTGCCAACCCAAAAATATTGATTGCCGAATGAAGCTTGTTTCTCCGCAAATTGCGAAACATTAGTTTAAATTGTGTCCAAAACATATTCTTTTATTTTTTCTGTTTAAATGTTCACAAGATGTTTACCTATTAAATCTTCAATGTTTGTTATTCGTACCGTAGTGCCTCAACCCCGACGAACTGCGTTGTCGGGATCTTCGCATTAAGAAACTATTCGTATCTTAATGCTTCGACAGGATTCCTGGTAGCTGCCCGCCAGCTTTGCCAACTTACCGTTAGCAATGCAATGCCCAATGCCATTACACCAGCCAAAGCAAATATCCACCAGCTCAGGTTGGTTTTATAAGCAAAACTTTCGAGCCATTTATTCATGGCATAGTACGCAACAGGCGTTGCAATAACAAAAGCGATGATTACCCATTTTATAAAGTCCCGGTTCAACATTAGCAGTATATCCAGCACTTTAGCACCATTTACTTTCCGTATCCCAACTTCTTTAACCTTTTTATTCACCATATGCGAAACCAACGCAAAAAGACCAAGACAGGCGATAATAATCGCCAGTACAGAACTTAATCCTGCCAGTTTCCCAAGCTGCTCGTACGACACATATTGTTGATTGAAAAATACATCGAGGAAGAAAAAATCGGCCTGTGCTCCGGGATAATGTTTATCCCAAACCTGCCCAATAGTCTGCATCAATTCCGGAATATTAGATGTGCTTACCAGTGCCGGATAATAGCCAAATTCGTGCGGGTGCCTAAACCGGTAAATGTATGGGGCCAACTCTTTTTGTAACGACTCGTGGTGAAAATTTTTAGCCACTCCCACAATCTCCAACTCTTGGTCCCCAATATTAATTTTCTCTCCAACAGCCTGATCCGCAGACGTAAAACCAATCAGCGCTGCTGCTTTTTCGTTAATAATTATTGAACGGCCTTCGTTACCAATCGAACTGTAAAAATTACGCCCGGCAACAATTGGTACCTGGTAGGTTTCAAAATAATTGTCGTCGGAAAACGAAAGATTAAATGTTGTGTTTACCTGCTTTCCGTTGCGGCTCACTATTACGTTGTTGTACCTGTTGGCCTGCCCCGGAATATTCATTGTTGCAGTAACTTTTTGCACATAAGGCGAGCGCATCAATTCGTCGCGAAATGCACAAAATTCGTGGTAACGACGTTCTCCCGATGTGTTATTGGTTGCCGGTGCGCGTATCACCAACACCTTCTCCGGATTCATTCCAAGATCACTTTTTTCCAAATAATTGACCTGTTTGAATACCAACGATGTCGACCCAATTAAAATAATAGCGAGTATAAACTGAAAAACGGTAAGACTCTGACGAAGCGATCCTAAACTTCCAAAACCGGTAGTCCGGTTACTTACCAATTGGATTGGCTTAAACGAAGTTTGAAGCAAAGCAGTAATAACACCGGAAAACAAAGTTCCTCCAACCAGAAGAATACCTAACAAGCCCCAAAACCATGACTCAATAAAGACATTTACAGCCACACTGTTATTTACAAACGACTTAAATACGGGCATGGCTATTATCATCAAAACCAGCGCTACAACAATTGCAGACAGGTTAACAACCAATAATTCGGCTAAATGATACTGGATTAGCGAACGGTTATCGGCACCGTTAATTTTCCTGATTCCCATAGCCTTCATTCTCTCGAACGATAATGCTGTTGAGATGTTGATGCTGTTAGTCCAGGCAATTACAATAATAAAAACTGCAACGATTAACAGCAGTCGCAATTTGGTTAAATTGCCTTGCGGAACAAATTCTCCTTCCAAATCCGACTGCAAATAAATATCCTCAACCGCCATTGGCGAATAAGCGGCAACAAACCCGTCTTTGCCGTTATCTGGAATATATTTCTCTGCCAGATTATTTAAAACCTGTGCAACATCCTGATCGGTGGCAGATGGAATTTTACGAAGATAAGTGGAAACAAAAATAGCTCCCCAGTTTCCCGTTTGATTGACACCGTAATCTTCCAGCGTATTGAAACTGACAACAAAATCATATTGCAAATGCGAATTTTTTGGAAGCGTTTCGAAAACAGCAGTTACTGTAAAACGAATTCCCTCGTTGAGCTGGATGATCTCACCAATCGGATCATTATTTCCAAAATACAATCGGGCTACTTTCTCGGAAATGGCCACAGAGTATTTATTGGCCAAAACGGTGGATACATCTCCCTGAATCAGCGTATTCTGAAAGACATTAAAAAAAGCGCTGTCGGCCCAAAGTACATTCTGATTGTACAGTTGCACATCGTCGGTGTGCATATAACAACTTTCGTAAAAAGCCCTGCAGCTTGCTGCAATAAATTCCGACTCGGTTTGCAAAGCAGGACTTAGCGCTGTTTGACTGCGACAAGTGTTGGTAAGTGGCTTGCCATCTTTCGAAGCGTAGTAATTTACCCGGTACAGGTTCTCGGCTTGCGGATAAAATCGATCGAAACTTTTTTCGTAATTAATATGTGTCAGCAACATTAACGACGTGGCTACTCCAATTGCCAAACCAATAATATTGATGGCAAAAAAACGCCTGTGTTTGTTGAAGCTTCTTAAAATCTGATTTAGGTAGACTCGTATCATAGTAGTTGTTTTTAGTTTAGTTCAAATTTGTTTCTTAAATCACTCATACCGCAGTGCTTCAACCGGATTTCGCGTAGCTGCCCGCCAGCTTTGCCAACTAACGGTTAGTATCGCAATTCCTAACGCCAACACTCCCGCCAAAGCAAATATCCACCAGCTTAAAGTGGTTTTATAGGCAAAGTTTTCGAGCCATTTATTCATGGCGTACCAGGCAATTGGAGAGGCAATAATTAAAGCCACAGCTACCCAAATCACAAAGTCTTTATTCAGCAAAACCAGAATTTCAGAAACACTTGCTCCGTTCACTTTGCGTACACCAATTTCTTTGGTCCGGTTCAGACTTATCAGGAAGATCTGCCCCAGAATTCCCATGCAAGTCAGCACAATTGCAATTATTGAAAAGAAAGTAATGGACTTGGCCAGCTTATCTTCTTTTACATACATGGCCTGAAACTGGTCGTCGTAGAAAGTAAATTCCATGGGATCGTCGGGTAATAGGCGTCCCCAAACTTTCCGAAGTTCGCTTATTTGTTGTCCAATGTTTCCGGGAATCAGTCGCAGTGAAAGTGTATTATACTCGCGATCAGATTCGTAAATCAAAGCAACCGGCCCCAGATCAGAATGTAACGATTCCACGTTAAAGTTATTCACCGCCCCCACTACATTGTAGCCGCCTTCTCTACCATTATTAAATTTTTTTCCATCAACATTTTCCCAGCCATAACGTTTTACTGCAGCTTCATTCATCAAACATGACTTTCCTTTATCGCCCGACAAAAAATTTCGTCCATCGAGTAACTGAACTCCCATTGTTTCCAGGAAATTTTCAGTTACATAAATACAGTTAATCATAAATTCATCGTCTTCTAGCCCACTTCCCATGCTCATGTTAATGTGCCGGGATAACCGTTACTCAAAGCACTGCCTGACACAAAAGGAAGATCGCTGAACTCATTTCGCAATACTGCCTGATTTTCACTCAGCCACGGAAGTTCTATCCTCAACAAGTGTTCTTCGTTAAAACCTAAATCATAATGCTTTACGTATTGCAACTGTTTAAATATCAGCATCACAACTGCAATAAGTGCAATGGAAACCGTTAACTGGAAAGTAAGCATTAGCTGTTTCCCAAGTTGTTTTCCGTTTCTTTTCCGCCCTCCCTGCAAAAAATCAGCAATATTAAATTGCGACAAAATATAGATAGGCGCTAAACTATTCAGAAAAATAATACCAGCAATAGTACCCAAAACAACAGGCAGTAAATGTTGAAGATTAACATCGGCAAGATGAATTTCTCTTCCAAATAAAGTCTCAGTTGCCGGTAAAAGCAGCGACACCAACATTACAGAAAAAATCAGTGCAATAAAAATTCCTAATGTAACTTCAATAAAAGAATCGATGAGTAAATGTGGTTTTCCGGCACCATTGGTTTTGTTAATGCCAATTTCTTTCATTTTTGCATACTGCATTGAAACCGTGTAATTGAGGTAATTAATGCTCGAAAGGAGAATAATTAGCATAGCAATTGCCATAAAAATGAACAGCATTTTTGAATTGCCTTTGATATGCTCATCAGTCCAGCCCAATTTTGTTGGAGAAAGATAAATATCGGATAAATTTTGCAGCGCCAGACTGTCGGTAGTGGTATTAAATTGCCTGATGGAAGCATTCATTTTCATTGAGAAATCATCAGGATCAATACCATTCTTTAACAGGAGAAAGTGTTCGACGGGAAATATACAAACGCCATTATCGCATGCCTGCGCCATCTGAAAATCTTCATTCTCACTATTCAAAAGTACTTCGGCTTTAAAACTCGAATTATCGGGCAGATCCTGCATAACAGCAGTAACTGTTGCCGTAAAAAATTCTTCTTTAATTGTTTTTCCCAGCGGGTTCTCATCCCCAAAAAGTTTATTGGCCACCGACTCGGTAATTACTGCCGAGTTCAACTGACTAAAAGGCTTATCTTCCAGGCTGGATAAAACGGGTATAGAAAATACATTGAAAAAGTTATTGTTCGTGGAAATAATGTACTCGACGCGTGTGTAATTTCGTGTTTCAGGGTCTTTTAGTGTTATTGGAAAATAAGAGAAACCTAGCGGACAAACTTTTTCAACATCCGGGTAATGTTCCGCAATTACAGCATTGATTTTGTAATCGAGTCCCGACTCATTCTTCTTAGCATCATAGAGGCGATAAATTTTTTCGTGCTGCGCAAAATATTTGTCCACATTGTGTTCAGCACTGTAAAACAAGGCGATTAAGATACAGGCCGTAAAACCAATGGCAAACCCACCAATAATAAGCGATGAATACAGCTTATTCTTCAACAAATTTCTGAATGCCAGTTTTATTTTAAATCGTAACATAGTTTTCGTTTTTTAATTATTCATATCGAAGTGCTTCGACAGGATTTCGTGTTGCCGCTCGCCAGCTTTGCCAGCTTACAGTTAACAAAGCAATTCCCATAGCCAATAATCCCGCTAATGCAAATATCCACCAACTTAATGTGGTTTTATAGGCAAAGTTTTCGAGCCATTTATTCATGGCGTAATAGGCTACTGGGCAAGCTATCACAAAGGCAATGGCTACCCATTTTATAAAGTTTTTATTCAGCATTGTGAGTATTTCAGAGATTTTAGCTCCGTTAACTTTACGGATGCCGATTTCTTTCACCCGTGCCAATGAAATAAGCCAGGCTATTGAAAACAGGTTGATTACACTGATAAAAATGGCAACAACAATAAACAAACGGAATATTTTCACCAATTGAATTTCCTTATCAAACTGCCTGTTATAATAATCCTCTACAATTAAATATTCGAAAGGATAATTGGGGAAAGTGCTACTGAATTTCTCTTTAATAAAAGGTATAACTGAAGCAAAATCAGCATTGGCAATTTTTACAGAGTAATTTCCCCAGATCATATTCTCGGTCCAATTGATTAGTATCATGGGTTTGTGACTTTCTTTTGCATTGCTAAAATCCACATTCTCAGCAACTCCAATTACCGTCATGTCGAACTTTTGCATACCGCTTTCGTCTTCCATTTTTATTTCCCTGCCAATGGCTTCATTTGGATTTTGGAAACCAAGATATTGTAACCCGGCGCGATTGATAATACAGGAATTAGTTGAGACAGAACTACCCTTTCCCCGGAAATTAGTTCCGGCTATAAGCGGAATATTATAGTTTCTAATAAAATTATCGTCGGCAACAATAAGTGCAGCCTTCCCTCCTTTTCCCGATAGTGTTTCCGTAAAATTAAAATTGTATGCCGATAAGTCTCCCGGCACCACATTTGAACTTGAGAATCCTAAAACACTGCTATTTCTCAGCAACTCTTCCTCAAAAGCCTGTAGATTATTAATTCGTTGTGAGGTTTTACGGAGATTTTGAGGCACCTTAATCACCATCGTATTTTTAACATCGAAACCTTTGTCTTTATCCATTAAAAAATTGACCTGCTTGTTAACCCCAGCAATTCCCGCCATAATGGCAATAATTATAACAAACTGTGCCACAACAATAACCTGACGGAAAGAAAGCCCTTTGGAAACAGGTTTGTATCTTAACTTAAGCAGTTCGAGACTGTCAAAACGGTTAATCATTAATGCGGGAATTATTCCGCCAATTAATATACTTAATGAAAGTATTATAAATAAAGAAGCCAAAAAGAGCTTACTCGTAAACACCGGTTTCAGAAAAATTCCAAACTGGTTTTGCATTACTGGAATAAGCATCCACCCAATAAGTAGCGAAACAGAAACAGCAAAAAAATGGATGATAAGAGATTCTGAAAGCGATCCCCATAAAATCTCGAAACGTGTTGCCCCGTTAATTTTTTTGATTCCCGTCTTTTTTGCCGAGTTTATTAACTTCGAAAAAGCAAATTGAATATAATTAAATCCCGATGCACAGAGAATCAGAATTCCGATAATAAAAATCAGGGTTACGTATTGCGCCCGCGAATTTGTCTCCAGTTCGTTTTTCATTTCCGAATGAAGATGAATATCATTTAGCGGCTGGAGATGATACAAATGACTTACAGCACCTTTTTCGAATTGTATCTTTTTATTTTCTGCTACAATATTGTTTATTACAGTTTCAACCTGTTTTACGTCCGTATTTTCATCCAGTTTCAGGTAAGTATAAAATCCGGTTTCACCCCACTGTGCTTTGGCTGGTGGCGGAAGATGCATGTTGTCGTGAAACGAAAGTAAAACCTCGGCATTAAAATGTGCCTGTGCCGGAATATCCTTAAAAACGCCTTCGATAGTATATTCAAAAGCCGGGTATTTGAATAAAATTTTCCCGACTGGATTGGCATTCCCGAAATACTTTTTGGCAGTTCTTTCGGAAATAACGGCAGTATATGGCCGCGTTAAAACCTCAGATTTGTTGCCATGTCTTAATGCGATTGAAAACACATCGAGAAAACCGGCTGAAGCATGATAAATATGATTATTGGTAAAAATTTCGTCGCCAATTTTATATTGCTGATTGTTTGTACCGGTAAGATAACCGGACGCAACAACCTGGGGATATTTCTCTTTTAAAGTAGCGGCCACACCACGTTCGCATTGCGGGATAGAGATAGTGAGTTCATTCCCGCTGTAAATATCGGTAGTTACCCTGTAAATCTGTTTGTTATCAGGAAAGACACGGTCGAATCCTTTTTCGTAAAAAACATACCCCGACACAAGAATAAAAGTAATCAGACCAATGCAAAGAGAAAGGAGAAGAAAAGCCAAATTTCTTATTTCGCGGCTTAGGTTTCTGAATGCCATTTTAAGATGATAAAATTGTTTCATTTTCGACTCGGTTTTATTCGTTCATTAATAAGAGATTCCCTTTCAAAATATTCTCTCTTCCATTTTATTCATATCGCAACGCCTCCACCGGATTTCGCGTAGCCGCCCGCCAGCTTTGCCAACTAACAGTTACCAACGCAATTCCTAAAGCCAGCACACCTGCAAGCGCAAATATCCACCAACTTAATTCTGTTTTATAGGCAAAGTTTTCGAGCCACTTATTCATGGCGTAGTACGCAACTGGTGTAGCAATTACAAAGGCAATAGCCACCCATTTTATAAAGTCTTTGTTAAGCATTGTTAGTATTTCGGAAATTTTGGCGCCGTTCACTTTTCGAATGCCTATTTCCTTGGTGCGCTGTTTGCTTTGTAACAACGAAATATTAAAAAGCCCCATCAAAGAAATAAGCATTGTGATAATCGTGAAAAGCTTAATTAATTTACTTTTTGAATAATCATCCTCATATATCATTTTTATGCGGGCATCCAGAAACTGGGGTGTAAAAGGTTCTTCGGGGAAAAACGATTTCCAGGTATATTGAATATTTGTAAGTACTGATTTTATACCGGTATTGCTTTTAATACGAATATTTAAATAGCCATCTTTTTGCTTGTCGAGATAAAAAATCATTGGTTCAGTTTCGTTACGAAGAGAATTAAAGCACACATCTTTTAATACTCCAATAATCTTTACGCCCCCTTGAAGTTCTTCTCCAACAACCGGAGAAGTAAAACCACAAAAACTGATAAATGCATCGTTAATTATCGCCACATTATTATTGTTATCGTTAAAGTTACTATCAAAATTTCTTCCTTCAGAAAATTCCATGTTCATTAATGGAATATAGTCGTAGTCGATTTCCATGCCATTAACAACTTTGGTTACGTCTTTTCCATCGCGGTTTATCTGAAATGCATGACTACTCATTACTTCTCCGGGAGCATATCTCGAAAAAGCAACCGATTCAATATTCGGGTTTCTTCTTATTTCCTGTTTTAAAGAATTTACCGACTCTGGATTGCATATGGTTTTATTGAGTTTCAACATCACTACATTTTCTTTGTCGAATCCCATATTGCTTTCCGAAAGAAATGTGAGTTGTTTTCCGATCAATAAAATTGCAATCAACAGCACTATGGAAAGCGAAAGCTGTGCAACGGTCGATACCTTTCCAAAATTCAATTGTCCTGGGTTTATCTTATTGCTTTTATTTTTCAAAATGAGTGTGAGTCCGCTCTTTTTTGTTTGATTAAAAAACGGGATGAAAGTCGAAATCAGGGAGAAACTGAACAATAATACAATTGATAAAACAAGAATTGTTTGTGTTGGTAATGTCCCGGAATGAATAAGCGAAATGTCGTTTAACAAAGGAATAGACATACGGTAAAGTCCAACGGAAAAAATAAGTGCGATCAGAATAATCGTCATTGAGTTTAAAAACAGTTGCAAATAGATATCCAACTGTTTTGCACCGATAATTTTTCGTATACCGATGTTTTTTGATTGTATAATATTTTGCGAAACCAGCAGGTTTGAATAATTAATAAAACCAACAATCAAAATGAATATTCCAATGATTAAAAATATGTAAGAATAAGTACGATTCCCTTTGGGATAGTCGTAACTCATATTTCTCGAAAAATGTATATCTTTCAATGGTACGGCAATTGGTGCGAACTGTGCATTCAGTACTTTACCAAATTCTGCCATGTATTTTTCATAGAACGGTTCGAAGTTATCGGTAACGCTTTGTATTTTAGCATTCTTTCGCAACAAAACAAAAGTATAACAAACTGGCATCCAATAACCTTCCGATATTTTAGCCGCTGGCATTCCTGAAAGATCCGTCCAATGATTTCCCATTGAGAACAAAACATTCAATTTATGATGTGAATTTTCAGGACTATCATTTATGACTCCTGCAACAGTTAGCGGGGTTCCGTCTCTGACTATAATTTCGCCAATTGGATCGGAGTCGCCAAACATCTTTTTACTGAGACTATTATTGATTACAATTTCATTCGGGTTCTGAAGTGCCTGTCTGGCATTACCATAAATAAAATTGAATGAGAAAATATTAAAAACCGATGTGTCGACGGTATATGCCTCTTCGATCTCAAAGATGTGATTATGGGTTTCCAATTTAACGGTATGACGCACAGGAATCAATCGTACAAACGACTCCACTGCCGGAAATTCGTCTTTTAATCCAGATCCCATTAACGGTCCAAGAACCGCGTGAGTCATTGTATTCTCAGCCGCAATAATATCTCCGCTGATTCGGAAAATCCTATTTGCATTTTTGTGCTGTCCATCATATCCATTTTCAAATTCAACAATTGAAAAAATATGAAAAACAGTAGCAAATGCTATTGCTAAACCAATAATACTGATTGCCGTATTATTTGTCTTTTTTAAAAGGTTATTTATCGCGAGCTTAAGATTCAGTTTTATCATTTTAAATTTGTTATTTATAAGAATAATATCTCGTTATTTTTTCGATGGTAATTTCCTCTTTACTCATACCTCAACGCCTCTACAGGGTTCCGCGTAGCTGCCTTCCAACTCTGCCAACTCACCGTTAGCAATGCAATCCCCAAAGCCAGTACTCCGGCCAGAGCAAATATCCACCAGCTTAATTCTGTTTTATAGGCAAAGTTTTCGAGCCACTTATTCATGGCGTAGCACGCAACTGGGCAGGCAATTACAAAAGCAATGACTACCCATTTTATAAAACCTTTATTGAGTAGGGCTAAGATCTCTGAAACATTAGCTCCATTCACTTTTCTAACTCCAATTTCTTTGGTGCGTTGCTGCGAAATAAAAAAGGCCAACGCGCTTATTCCGATTATGCTGATAAATATGGCTAAGCCCGAAAAAACATATAATATCCGACTTAAAATGGTTTCTGCTTTATATTGCTGAGCCAGACGGTCGTCTAAGAAATAATAAATCATTTCCTGCCCGGGATAATGTCTTTCCCAGGTTCTTTTCACAGCATCCATACCATTATGCAAATTATTCAAACGAACATGAATATACCGTGCTCTATTTAACGATTCGTCTAAAATAAAAGCAAAGTCGCCAATTGGTTTGTGTGCCGAATTGTAATTAAAGTCTTCGGTAACCCCAAGAATTTTCATTGCTTTTAGCCCTAATGGTTCAAACTGTGCTTTCTGATAAGCTTCTAAAGCTTCCATACTTCCATGGCGTTGCAGAACACTTTTATACAAATGGTTATTAATTACCATGCCCCGAATGGTATCAACATCTGGATTTATCCAATCTTTAATCAACCTAATATTCATTGTTTTCAGGTAATCGTAGTTAACTAAAACCATTTCCATTGAGCCCTCCATCCCCATCGCATAATTATCCAAAGCAGGCTCTTCTGTTATCCCAAATGATTGTGCTTTCATTCCAACGGAAATTACAGAACTCTGCCTTTTTAAATCATTGGTAAATATTGCCGGATCTTTTGATGTTGACCTGATATCTTTAGGGCATACTACTACCACATTTTCTTTTTCAAAACCCAAAGGTTTATTCAAAATAAAATTGATTTGTTTATTTACAAGAAAAGTACCTGATATAAGAATGATAACTATTGAAACCTGAACGACCAGCAACGATTTTAAAAGATAGTTGCCTGAGAAATTGTTCCGTTCAGCTAAAATATCAACAGTTGTTTTTCGTACCACTAAAAACATAAAAACAAAAAATGCAGTTAATCCCAGGCATACCAGCATAACGGCAAGAATACTTAAATAGACCACAGGTTCATTATAATAAATATCGAATTCAATTTCGAAGAGTTGATTAACAACAGGTGTAGCCAGATGAATGGCTAATAGAGAAATACCAATTGCAATACCGCAAATGATAAAAGTTTCAACAAGAACCTGTTTTAGTATTTGAAAATGATTGGCGCCAATCGACTTTTTTAATCCCAGTTCTTTCGAACGTTTAATGAGTTTGGCAATACTAAGGTTTGCAAAGTTTAATAATGAAACAACAAGAATCACAAATGAGATTGAGACAAATAACCCGATATTGATTTTGCTTGAACTTTCTCTCAATTCGTATCGAAAATCAGAATTTAGATGAATAGCATCTATCGGAAATAGTTCGAAATTACATTCATTGATACCACCGTAAGACTTGAGACTGCTATCATCGTAAAAGGCTTTTACTTTATCTGCAACTAAATTTGGAGCAACCCCATTGCGTAGTTTAAAGTAGTTATACGCCCAATATAATTTGCGTATAGCAGCCTTTGCATACATATCTTCCAGCATGCCTCCTTTTTGAGACAAAAGCAGTTCATATTTCAAATGCGATTTGGGGTGAGTGTTTTTAACAACTCCCCTAATTTCATAATCGCCTAAATTATATGCAAATTGTAAGGCTTCAACATCAATGGTTTTTCCAATGGGGTTTGTATTTCCAAAGTATTTTTTCGCAAAATCTTCACTAATAAAAACTACTTTAGGTTTAGTAATTTCGGACAAATCGCCAAGAATTGTTTCTACATTAAACATCTTAATAAAAGCTTCATCAACCGACATTATATCGTTCTGCCGGACTGCATTCTCGTTTATTTTTATTGTTCCAACATCGCAATGCGAAAATTGTGTTGCCAGTTCTATTTCAGGAATTTCTGCTGATGCCGTATGAATTATCCCAAGACTTCGCGCCCAGAGTGCCCCCTCTCTTCCATCAAAGGTTGAGGCTACCCTATAAATATTTTCGTGGCCTTCGAAATGCTTATCAAAGCTCTTTTCGTTCGATACATGGATAAAAAGAACCAGAAAAGAAACGATTCCGATTACAAGTCCAAATATGTTTATGGCTGAGAACGCTTTGTCTTTTACCAATCTTCTTATTGTTATTTTGAAACTGTACATATCGGTTTATCTTGAAGATTATTTATTCATATCTCAACGCTTCTACAGGATTCCGGTTAGCCGCCCGCCAGCTTTGCCAACTAACAGTTACCAACGCAATTCCTAAAGCCAGTACACCTGCAAGCGCAAATATCCACCAACTTAATTCTGTTTTATAGGCAAAGTTTTCGAGCCACTTATTCATGGCGTAGTACGCAACTGGGCAGGCAATTACAAAAGCAATCGCTACCCATTTCAAAAAATCTTTATTTAGCAGCGCAAGTATCTCCGAAACTTTGGCACCGTTTACTTTTCTCACTCCTATTTCTTTGGTTCGTTTGCGGGTATCGTACAGCGAAATGGCAAACAACCCGGTTGCCGAAATCAGGAAAGCAATTATTGTAAAAATGATATAAATCTGGCTCAACCGTTTTTCTTTTTGGTAGAGCGTTTCTATTTCGTCGGAGAGGAAAGTGTATTGAAATGCCTCGCCCGGATTGTTTTTAGTAAAAAGACCTTTTACAAATTGTAATCCCAATTGAGTTGCTCCCTCCTCGAACTGAATCAGGAAATTAGCTTCCATATCTTCAAAAAACAAAATCATCAGCGGCTGAGGACGCACTGAAAGGTGCTCAAAATTAAAATCTTTAACCACACCGATAATTTCGAACCCCTCATCTCTCGACCACGATTTATTTAATATTCGTTGATTTGAAATATCAGTAATTCCCCAATAGTTCATCGCGGCTTCGTTTATTACCAGTTTTTCACCTCGGCTTTTATCTATGTCACGGTTAAAAAATCTTCCTTCAACTAACTCAAGTCCTAAAAGATTTGCGTATTCAGGAGTTACAGTAAGCGACTTTTCTGTTGTATAATCTTTTGTCCCACTTTTTAATTTCCACGACATTTCAAAAGGATCGATTGGAGCCTGACCCAATGAAAAGGCCTTAACTAAACTGTTACTTTCCAGTTCGTTTTTTACAAACTGAAAGCTATTTTGATAAGCCTTGTATTTTTCCATCATCTCTTCACGAGTCAGCGATTGATCAAAATGCGGCTCGTGAAACATTTGGGTACAAATGGTATTTTCAGCAGTAAATCCAAGGTCTTTATCAAGCATCAAATCCAACTGTCTGAGAACAACTATTGAGGCAATGAGCAAAACAAATGACAGTGCAAACTGAACGGTTGCAACCACATTTCGACCCGCTAATTTCGACGTGCCAAAAACCTGGTCTTTTAAACTACTTGTAATCGGAATTTTAAGATAAACCAGTGACGGATATACCATTGATACCAGAATCAACACAGAAAGAACAGCAACATTCAGCACAAAAATTTGCCAAACTAAAGGGTTCAACTCCACCCCGGCTATTTGATTAAAATAGGGCACAACCACCTTAAAAGCCATGGTAATTAAAACAGCTGCAATAAAAACCAACAACACAATTTCAGACAGCTTTTGAAAAAATACATGCCTGCTGCCTGCACCTGCAATTTTATTGATTCCGATATTTTTGGCCGAGGAATTGATATTAATAATTTGCAGGTTGGAGAAATTAAGCAACGAAATCAGGAAAATTACTCCCATAATTGCCCAAAGCACCTGAATACTCCTTTTGTCGCCGTGTTTTGAAACAACTCCAATCGTATCAACTCCAGTATTGTTAAAATACATTTTATTGAATGCGACAACATCAGAAATACCGTCTTTATAATGTTCGTTTTGCTGCCCAACCTGGTTTAGTTCTTCCACGAAATCAGCTTGATCAAAACCGTTACCTGCTAAAATAAAATCACCCCCCATTCTGCTGTATTGCATTGAATGGTCAGGAATCAGAAAATCAAATTCAATAGAACTATTGGATGGAATATCCGCCAATATTCCTTTTACCGTGTATAGTTCTTGATTGTGAGTAGTGACCATAACATTTTTGCCGATCGGGTCTTCATTGCCAAAAACCTTTCGAGCAAATTCTTTTGAAAAAATCAATGCTTCCGGATCGTGCATTACGTTTTCTTTGTCTCCCCTTGCCAGATCATAATCGAATACCTCGAAAAATGTACTGTCGGCTACCATTCCGGCCGGAGAAAACGACGACTCTCCATAAGTAAATTTTATTTCGCCTTTCCGGTACTTTTTCAGCGTCACATACGCTTCAACTTCAGGATAATTGGCATATTCAAAATCAAAAAATAAACTTGCTTCCCAGGCTACAGGCTTACTTTCCGGTGCATCTTTAAAAGTTACCATGTAAATGTCTTTCTCGCGCTTATGAAAATCGTCCATGGTAAGCTCGTTGTGCACGTAGGTAAAAAGCAGCGATATACAAAGCGCACACAGAAAAACAGTTAAGATACTTCCGGCAAAAATTAACCGGTTGCTACGGAAATTTCTTATTGCGTATTTTAAGTAGTGTCTAAACATTGTGGTTATTCTTTTGCTTTTAATTAATCAGGATCTTGTTATTCATATCTTAAGGCTTCGACAGGGTTTCGCGTAGCTGCCCGCCAGCTTTGCCAACTCACCGTTAACATAGCAATTCCCAATGCCAGCAAACCGGCGATGGCAAATATCCACCAACTTAAAGTTGTTTTGTACGCAAAGTTTTCGAGCCACTTATGCATAGCGTAATAAGCGATTGGAGTGGCAACTCCAAAAGCAATTGCTACCCATTTCACGAAATTCTGGTTTAATAAATAGAGAATTTGACAAACACGTGCTCCATTAACTTTCCGTATCCCAATCTCTTTGGTTCGCTGCTCAGCGACAAAGGCTGCCAGAGCGAGCAAGCCCAAACAAGCAATAAAGATTGCTAATGCGGAAAAGATTGAAACGATTTTTCGGATTTGCACATCGGTTGCATACAAACGGCCAAAATCTTCATCAAAAAATACATAATCCAGAGGTTGTCCGTCTGCATATTTATTCCATGTTTGTTCAATTTTTTTTAGGTTTTCCTGAATATTGCCCGATATGCGAACACTAAAGTATTCGCCAGCACGCTTTAACATATCATCATCATCAAACAGTACCAAAGGCCAGATTTCCTGATGTAACGAGTTGAGATGAAAATCCTTTATTATCCCAATAATAGTAAAAGTAGTCTCTTCGGTTTTTTGCCTCTTATAAAGCTTCTTACCAATCGGGTCTTGAATATTTAACTCTTTTAGTGCCTTTTCACTCAATACAATCGATTTAGCATTGGAAGGGTCCCCTTTCCCAAAAAATCGACCTTGCAGAAGCTCAATCTCGTAAGCTTTTAAAAAATCCTCATCTACCCAAAGTTGACTCAGCAAGCTGGCTTCAGTAGGCAATTCATGAAAAAAAGTATTATTAGATTTGCTTCGTCCGGGAATATATAAAGAGTTACTTACTTCCAAAATACCCGGTTGTTCGAGTAACTCGTTTTTAAACGAAGGCTTGTTATTCCATAAATAAGCCGCATTTTTTACGATTACCAGGTTTTCTTTGTTAAAACCCAATTCCTGTTTCTGGAGAAAATTGAGCTGTTTGCTGATAAAGAAAGTTCCGGAAAAAAGTACAATGGTTACAATTAATTGAAAAACAACCAATCCGCTTCGCAAATTACCATGAGAGCCTTCTGATTTGTGAATCCCGTTAATAACTTTTAAGGGATTAAACGACGCCAGAAAGAAAGCCGGATAACTTCCTGCAACTACTCCGGCTACAACGCCAAAGAGAAGAAGTAAAGGAATGGTAAATAGGTTGCTGGCAAGACTAAAAACAAGCTGTTTATCGACTAAATTATTAAAGGCCGGGAGCAGTAATTTAATTAAGACTATAGCAAGAGCCAATGCAATTAAAGTAACAAAAACCGATTCGGATAAAAACTGCAGAACAAGCTTATTGCGGTTTGAACCCATGGATTTTTTCAAGCCTACTTCTTTGGCACGGTTTGCTGATTGGGCAGTGGACATATTCATGTAATTAATACAGGCAATAACCAATATAAAAACGGCAATAAGTGAGAAAATAATAAGGTAACTTGTACTTACTGAAAGTTCCGGCCCTGCTATGACTTCTGTGTTTAAATGAATATCTGTTAAAGGCTGCGTATAATACATGTATTGATTTCCCTTTGCCGCGAATTCTTCGAGTGATTCACCTCTATCCTGCGCCATAAAAGGCCCGACATATTTCTTCACCACATCTTCCAGCTTTGAATCTACCTCGCTGTTGGAAGCTCCCTCTTTTAAAAGGACATAAGTATAAAGCATATTATTGAGCCAATTCGCACCATTGTTATATGGCCGGCTTTTTATTGATCCCAGAAAATCAGGCTTTATATGCGAGTTTTCAGGAAAATCTTTAATTACCCCGGTAACCGTCCAATCGTAATTGTATTTTCGGGTAAGCGTTTTCCCCAGTGGATTTTCATTTCCAAAATAACGTTTGGCTGTAGACTCGGTTAAAACCACAGTGTAAGGCTCAACCAAAGCTGTATTTGGATCGCCGTAAATAAACGATGTAGAAAATATTTTAAAGAAATTGTCGTCGGCAAAACACCACTTGGTTTCATTAAATACCTTGTCTTTATACTGCATAACCGGTTCCCAATACTGCGATATGCGAACCGCTTCTTCAACTTCCGGGATTTCATCTTGTATAGTATTCCTTAGAGGAGGACTAGAACCCGGCCATCTATTCGTGTTGTCATCCCGAACAGAATACAAATTCACCCGGTAAATCCGATCCGATTTTTCATGAAACTTATCGTAGCTCAATTCGAACTGAACATACAGCATTATCAAAATACATGCTGTAATTCCAATGGCCAGACCAACAATATTTATTGCGGAATAAAACCGGTGTCTTAACAAGTTCCTAAAAGCGGTTTTTACGTAGTATCTTATCATGGCTTTATTTAGTTAACTGTTCGTTTTCCTATTCATACCGCAGTGCCTCCACCGGATTCCGCGTAGCCGCCCGCCAGCTCTGCCAACTCACTGTCAACAATGCAATTCCCAAGGCCATCACGCCTGCCAATGCAAAAATCCACCAGCTAAGTGACGTTTTGTATGCAAAATTTTCGAGCCATTTATTCATGGCATAATATGCAATTGGCGTGGCAATAACGAAAGCAATGGTTACCCATCTTACAAAGTCCCTGTTGAGCATTGCCATTACTTCAGAGATTTTGGCACCGTTTACTTTGCGGATACCGATTTCTTTGATACGGGCATTGGTGGTTTGGAATATCTGACCGATTAACCCCAAACAGGTAATCATAAATGCAATAATTGAAAATACAGCAATGGCTTTTCCTTCTCGCTCTTCTTTTTTGTAAAATGCATCGAAATAGCTATCGTAAAAGGTAAATTGCATTGGTTCTTCGGGGAAGAAATTCCCCCAAACTTTTTTTAACTGTTGCATCTGTTCGCTCAAATTACCAGACGTTAGTTTGATACTGATACTATTATAATTGGGTTGGTAAATGATACATACCGGGCTCATTCCTCTATGCAACGATGCCACATTAAAATCCCGAACTACGCCAACAATATTGTATCCACCTTCTTTCCCGTTGTTGAATTTTCGGTTTTCGAGATTATCCCAACCAAATTTTTTGTAAGCGGTTTCGTTAATGTAGCAGACATTTCCAAGCTCCGATGCTTGAAATGTTCGACCTTGCCGAAGTTGAACCCCGAAAGTGTTTAAAAAATTATCATCAGTATAAATACAATCGACCTCAAAATTATCTTTATCACTAATATCGCTTGACATAATGCTATAAATACTTCCGGGTGCACCTTGGCTAAACGACGAATTTTGAACAAAGGGAAATTGATCTATTTGCTGTTTTAGCGCATTTATATTTTGAGCTTTTTTATTGAAATCAATCCGAACCAATTGCTCTTTGTTAAATCCAAGGTCTTTGGCTTTCACAAAGTGAATTTGTTTTTGAATGACTATTAAGCCAATTAACAGCATAATAGCTGTTGATAATTGAAACGTTGTTAAAGCCTTTTTCCCAAATTGTTTACCTAACGACGATTGTTTTTTCCCGAACAAACGTTGCACATCAAACCTGGAAACAATGTAAACAGGGGCAAACGATGAAATAAGAATTACCAAAAGTAGAATTATTGCAAACAGACCAACTAATACCGGAGACGTAAGCCATTCGATTTTTAACGTTGTTCCGAGTAACTGACCCGCAAAAGGAAGAATTAATGCAGCAATACCTATTGCCAATAAAAAAGCTATTAATACTGAAATGCTGACATCTGTTAAATAATAAGCTCGTAATTGTTTTGCTCCTGCGCCATTAGTTACTTTTATGGCTATGTTTTTCAGGGTTGATAATTGTTTGGAAATAGAAAGATTTACATAATTGATAACAGATAAAAGCATTATCAAGATAGCGATAGACAGAAAAATACGTATCATTCCAATACTGCCGGCTTTATTTTCATTTCCTTCAATTCCGGTTTCCAGATAAATATCGGTTAGTGGTTGCAAACGAATGTTTTCTGTAGACATTTTATTTGCCGGAACGTTTTGATTGACTAATGCAGTAAACTGATCGATATCAACCTTATTATTCAATTGAATATAAATATTCATCGGGTTGCAACAGATTCCATTAGTACACGATCGGGAAAAACGAAAGTTTTCATTATCGCTGTTGTAAAAAACATCAGCTTCGAAGCTTGAATTTTCGGGTAAGTCTTCACAAACGGCACTTATGGGAACTTCAAAAATGCTTGAAAAATTGATTATCTCACCTGTTACATCAGTTCGGCCAAATAGTTTTTGAGCAACACTTTTGGTGATAACCACAGAATTTAAATCAGCAAAAGGCATTTTGCTGTTTCCTGTAATAATTGGAATTGAGAAAGCATTGAAAAAGTCATTGTTGGTACTAATCATTGCTTTAGACTGGATAAAATCTTCACCTTCCAGTTTTTTTAGATATACTTTTTCTTCAGCAAAAGAAACATAGTTAAAAGGTACAGCCAGCTTTATATCAGGATATTGATCTTTTAAGCTCTGAGCCAAATCATAATCTATGTTTGAAGAATTGCGTTCGGTGTCAATTACCCGATAGAGGTTTGAGTAATTAACAAACCCTTTATCAACACTATATTCTTTGTGCGAATAAAGTGCCAAAACCATACACACAGCAAAACCTACGGCAAAACCGCCAATGTTTAGAAATGAATAAAGCTTGTTGTACTTTAAACTTCGGAACGATTGATTGATATTGTTTCTTATCATAACAGGAGACTTTCTTATAGTATATATTTCTTGTTTTTGTTTATTTATTAATTGTTCGGCCCTTCTCAATTTTGTCATTTACCCAATTCTCCCCCTTTTTGGGAGTTCGAGGGGGTTTTACTCATACCTCAACGCCTCTATCCCAACCTACGGTCGGGATCTCAACGCTTCTCACTACTCATACCTCAATGCTTCCACCGGATTTCGCATCGCTGCCTTAATTGTCAAATAACTTGTACTTGTCAAAATTATCAATAAGAATATAAAGACGCTCAATAGCAGTACCCACGGCTGTAACGGGTATTTGTTGGCACTCGGTATCGACATATAAGCCATCCAGACTGTAGGAAAAGCAATTAATGCGGCAACCAACAACAGTAAATAATAGTCGCGGTTAAGGATGTTGAAAATTCCGGCAGGTGAACTACCGTTAATTTTCCGGATGCCAATTTCTTTGGTGCGCCGGGCAACGGTAAAAGCAACCAGCCCAAACACCCCGACAATGGCCAATAAAACATTCAGCAAGGTAAAAAAGAGCAACGAGCTGTTTATCGACCGGTATATCCGATAACTGTTTTCACTGGCAAAAGCAAACGACAAATCACTGATTTCAAACGGGTCGTTAGGAAATGTCTTTTCAAGTTCAGAGCTTACGATTTCTTTTACCGCAGCCCCATCTGTTTCGTTTATGCGGAATGAAAATATCCGGTCGCCGGCAACCTTATCCGAAGAAAGAATATAAATGCCAGGCTCCACCGGATTGTGCATATCTTTATACACAAAATCCTTTACCACGCCAACTACGGTCAGCCGGTTATCGTTAATACGTTTCCCTACTGGGTTATCCCAGCCAAAACATTTGGCAGCCGTCTCGTTAATAATGCAACTTTTCCCCACGTCGCCGGTAAACGAAGGATTGAAATTTCGTCCGGTAACTAAGTTTGTCCCCAGCATCGACAAATAATTATAACTAACGGAATTATAACGGCAGGTTATTTTGTCATCGGGATTTCCGCCTTCCCAATTGGTGGTTCCTCCGCCGAATCGTACAAACGGAAAATTTTCAGACAGGGCAACATCTTGTATTTCGGGATGTTTCATAAGCCTGTCGCGCAATTGTGAGAAAGAAACGTTGTCTTTTGAAATATTAATTCGTGAATACAGCAATCCTTGTTTTGAAAAGCCAAGGTCTTTGTTCGTAATGTATTTTATCTGCAACGAAAAAGACGTTGTTAAAACAATCAGGAACAAGGATATGGCAAACTGCAGAGTCACCAAAGCCTTTTTTAAACTAAACGAATTGTGTTCTTTTCCCAGTAAGTTCCCTTTAAACAGTGCTGTTATTTTTTCGGAAGCCATAAACAGTGCCGGGTAAATTCCCGACAAAATTCCTGCAACAACAGCCACCGCTATCATCAGCAAAACAAAATACCGGTCGGCAAACAGGTTAAACGTTATTTGTTTGCTTACCACATTATTAAAGACTGGCAAAAAAAGTTTTGACAATCCCAATGCCAGCAGCAATGCAATAAGCGAAATACTTATTGTCTCTCCGAGAAATTGAAAAATCAAAGCCTGTTTCCGGGTGCCGATTACCTTTTTTATGGCGACTTCCTTCCCACGCATTGAAGATTGTGCCAATGAAAGATTAATGTAATTAAAACCTGACATTATCAGGATGAAGAGACCGATCAATCCGAAAAGTCTCAGTACGATAAGGTAATCGTTTTGATCGTTGTGGCTGAGATATATTTTTGAAAGCGGACACAACTCCAACTCGACAAACTTTATGCTTTCGTATTTTTTGAAAAGATGCTTTATTTTACCTTCGGCAGTTTGTGCTTTTGCCCCGGATTTCAGCAGGGCAAACGTCATACAATCGCCTGTCCACAACGACGAACGCTCTATACCATATAACGGTTTTAGTGTTGAAAACGAAAGAATAAACGGCGGACGGACACTGTTGTTAAACGGTAAGTCTTTATAAACGGCGGTTACGGTTAACGGGTGTTTCTTTTCGAGCATAACCGACTTCCCCACTACATCGGTACTGTTAAATAATTTCTGTGCCAATGTTTCAGACAAAACAATGGAATAAGGCTGGTTAAGAGCCGACGTTTTTTTTCCTTCAATAAATTGATACGAAAAAACATCAAAAAAATGTGTATCTGCGGCAATGCCTTTATCTTCCTGAACAAAATGCCGGTTGTCGGTTCCAAGAAATGTTAATCCGTTTTCCCTGGTTACGGTGAGTTTTTCAAATTCAGGAAAATTTCCTTCGATCAATTGGGCGGTTATGGCACGGGTGTGTGGCGAAATGTTGTTCCCGCTAGTAACATAACGGGCATTGGTTACATTGCGCTGGATGCGATATATCCGGGAGTAATTTTCGTTGTTTTTATTCCAGCTATATTCGTAACGAATAAAAAGAGCGATCAGAATAAACGAAGCAAATCCTACGGTCAACCCCAGAATATTGGTAACTGAGTATATTTTATTCTTTTTCAGCTTTCTGAATGACAGTTTCAATGATAATAAGTTCATAGCAAGAATTGAGAAATGTTATAATTGATTTTAATCAATGCAATTGTAATGCCTACTTCATAACAAACTAACTGTATGGCCATTACGAATTACACACCGAACACCTCTGTAAAATATTTTTACACCCACTGTCAATTTCTTAGCGTTTCCTATTTCCACTAACCGGTAAAAATAGAAAGCCCCCTAAATCCCCCAAGAGGGACTTGTTCGCATCTCCGACTGGCAAATATTTTATTTCAATGTTCAACTTGCATTTTCTTCCTAAAACCTGTTTCATTGCTCGCGGCCTTAAGCCCCTCCAGGGGTTTGGGGTAAAAAGTCACTCATACCTCAAAGCCTCCACTGGATTCTGCGTAGCCGCCCTCCAACTCTGCCAACTCACCGTTATCAACGCAATTCCTAAAGCCGCAACGCCGGCCAAAGCAAAAAACCACCAACTTAATGTTGTTTTAAATGCAAAACTTTCGAGCCAGTTATGCATGGCATAATAGGAAACGGGAGTGGCAATGATAAAAGCAACAATTACCCATTTAACGAAACTTTGATTTAGCAAAACCAATATTTCGGAGACCGTTGCTCCGTTTACTTTTCGTACGCCAATCTCTTTTGTTTTTTGTTGTGTGGTTGAAACAGACAAAATAAAAATTCCTAATACCGAAATAAATATCGACAGGATGCAGAATATGTTGAATACCCTGGAAAAAATATGTTCTTTTTTGTGCTGTGCGTTGTAAAAATCAGTTAAGTAAACACCATCAAACGGGTCGTGCGGAAAGTGTTTTTCCCAAAGCTTTTTAATATTGTTATACGTTGCTTTTTGATCCGAACCGCTAATACAAAATGTATAGTTGCTCTTTCCAAATTCCTGAAATTTTAAGTAAAATGGTGTATAGGCGTGTTTGAATGAAAGCTGGTGGTGGTTGTCGAAAACCCCAATAATTCGTAGCTGATTGCCATTAAGGTTTATCGTTTTATTAATGGCATCGTCGGGTGATTTATACCCAAGGAAGTCAATTGCCTGTTTATTTAAAAGAATGCCTTCGGTAGTTGTTTTTTCATGTTCAGAGAAAAATTTTCCGGCCAGCAGTTTGTGTTCATATCCATCGAAATAGTCATAATCGACAAAGTTCATGTTAATCCCAACTTCCTTATTCTCATTATTTACGTTTTGTGTTATGTAATCCCACGGAACTTCTTGCCCCGGCACAACGTACGACGAGGTGATCAATTCAACACCGGGCAGCTTCAAGGCTTCATCTTTAAATGTTTTCATGCCCAACGAAAAATCATTGGCTACCGCGGCATATTGTGTCGGCGCCTTAGCAACTATTTTGTTGTCGATGGAATATCCCAGGTCTTCCTGATTGATATATTTGAATTGTTTGTAAATGACGATTGTTCCTGAAATTAACACGATAGTAATAAGGAACTGAAATACAACCAGAGGCTTGACAATTCCGTTTCCGCGTTTTAAAACAGAAATGTTTATGTCGGATTGTGTAATTCGTGTTATTGCTGTTGAGATACCTCCAATCAGAACCCCGGTAAGCAAAATTATAAGTAATGTGAATTTGATGATAAATGAGATCAGCCCGGCCTGGAGACTTAAGTTGATATCGACAATGTTACCAATTGTTGGAAGAAGTAACCAAATAGTTAGTACTGAAATCGCAGCCGCAATAGTTAGCAAAACAACTGCTTTAATAAACTGGGTAAAAAACAGTGCATATTTTGCAGCCCCCAGTAATTTAGATATGGCAACTTTTTTATGATATTTTATGGCTTCGGTTGAGGTGAGGTTAATGAAATTTACACAAGCCATAACTAATACCAATATGCCAATAACCCCCAGCCAGTAAACCGAACTTTTGTTTCCATTTTTAGTGTCGAACATTAAATCTGAATTCAGGTGTATTGATGCAACCGGTTGTAAATCAAAGGTCATATAAGCTGCAATGTCGGGAAGTTGTTCTCTTAGACAGGCATTAAACTTATCAACCATTACCTGTTTTTTTGTGCCTTCCTTTAGTTTGAAGTAATTGAATACGCGGATAAACCAGGGATTTTGATCAATCCCGTCGCCCCAGAGTTTAATAGCTCCATCGTACGAAAGAATGGCTTCAAAATCGAGATGGGTAGGTGGAAGATCTTTTTTTAAGACTCCGGTTACATTACACTGTAATTCGCCGCGGTCGCTGTACACTGAAACAATTCTGTTTAGCGGATCTTCGTTGCCAAATAATTTTTGCGCCGTCTCATGGGTCAGGATAATTTGGTTTGTACCACTAAGTGCAGCTTTTGGGCTACCTAATGCCAATGGATATTCCAGAATATCGAGAAAAGTTGAATCGGCAAAAACAATGAAGTGTGTTTTGAATTTATTTTCGTCGTAGACCAAATTATGATCTGCACTGCGTAATACCCTCGCACTGTTTTCTACTTCAGGAAATGTTTCTTTAAATATACCGGGGTAAGCCGAAGGGGTCATTGCCCAGTTTTGGGCGTCACTGTTTTCATCTTTTGTGCTGCAGGTTAACCTGTATGTATCTTCAACATTTTTATGATAGCGGTCGTAGCCGGTTTCATACCGAACATAAATGCCAATCACGAGAAATGCACAAATGCCCAATGTGATGCCTAATAAATTAACAGTTGTATTTAGCTTAAACCGCACCAATTCGCGACTGGCGCTTTTTATGTAATGTATAATTAGTGATAAAGTCATAAATACTTGATTTAAATGGTTCGTGTGGCGTCATCGGGGTATATTCGCTCCACAACGCTTCATCCGAATTAAGGCCCCTCTAAATCTCCCCAAAGGGGAGACTTTGAAAGCCAGTGCATATTTGTTATATCTCTTTTTCATTATTCTACTTTATAAGTAAACTGCTTTCTGTTCCTCCCCTTTGGGGAGGTTAGAAGGGGCTTCTTACTCATACCTCAACGCCTCAACAGGATTCCTCGTAGCTGCCCGCCAGCTCTGCCAACTTACCGTTAACAATGCAATTCCCAAAGCCAGCACTCCGGCCAGCGCAAAAATCCACCAACTTAAGTTGGTTTTGTAGGCAAAATTTTCAAGCCATTTATTCATGGCGTAGTATGCAATGGGTGTGGCAATTACAAAAGCAATGGCTACCCATTTTATAAAGTCTTTATTTAGCATTGTAAGTATCTCGGAAACTTTTGCGCCGTTTACTTTGCGGATGCCTATTTCCTTGGTTCTTTTCTCGAATTGTAGTGTGCTTAAAGCAAGTATTCCAAAGAGGGATAAAATCATGGCGAGAACGGAAAACGTTCCTGTAATTCTTGCAAGCCTGATTTCTTCTCCATATGCTGACCTGTACTTCTCTTCCACGCTTTCATAAGTAAAAGGTACCTCCGGAAATAGTTCCTCCCATTTACTCATGATAAAAGCCATAGCTTCAGCACGCTGATTTTGATTTAGGCGAAGCGTAATGTAGCCAGGGAAATTATGATGACGCCCAAACTGATAAATCATCGGCTGTACAGGATATTGCAACGATTTAACATTAATATCGTTGATAACGCCCACCACATGCTTTTTGTTATCTTTACTTATTAGACCAACGGTTTTCCCCTCTATCGATTTCCATCCAAGTTTTTTTAAAGCGGCCTGATTAATTACTACTGAATTGCTATGGTCAGTGGCCAAATCTTTCGAAAAGAAACGTCCTTGTTTAAGATGCATTCCAAAAACATCTGCAAAATTCTCATCCACATCGCACGACAACATTTCAATTCCCTGAACATCGGCATTCTCATCTGGATAAACCTGAAATAAATTCCGAAAACCAAATCCAGGAACAAATTCAGTAACCGATGCTTTTCCAAAGCCATATTGCGACTGATATTTCTCCAGTTCCTGTGTAAACAAGTTTGCATTATTCAATCTTTCCGGTCCGTAACTTCCAAGAGAATATGCAGGAATCGCGAGCAAATTCCTTCGATTAAATCCGGTTTCGTGATTTTGCATAAAACGCACCTGTTTAAATATCGCAAACAAAACAATCGCCAAAGCAATCGTTAAGGCAAACTGAAACATTGTAAAACTTTTCTGAAAGGTCAATTTATTACTACTTTCCATTTTATTCCTGAGTAGAACTTTGGCCGGTGTAGGTTTTGAGAGAACAACAGCCGGATATATTCCCGAAAGAACAATCGTGAGAAAACAAAAACCTGCAACTCCAAGCCAAAGCACGGGATCGCCTAAATCAACAAGTATAGTCTTCCCTGTTAAACTCTCGAAGGCAGGAGTAGCAAAGTACAAACCGCCAAATGCCAACACCAGTGAGATGATCGTTAAAAATGCTGTTTCGGCAAAAAAGCTGTAAATCAAAGCGGATGATGAGGCTCCATTTACTTTTCTGATTCCGGTTTCAATGTTTCGTTTACTCGAAGTTGCTATAGAAATATTAACAAAATTCAGCCCGGCAATTAACAAGATTCCTGTGGCAATTCCGAAAAGTATCCATAAATAAAATTGAGACACAGCCGGAACTAAATCATTCTGAATATTTGTATTTAAATGGCTTCCTTTAAATGCTATCACTTCATAAGTGAAGCGGTTTTTCATAAAATCAGGATAATATTTGTCTTCGATCCGGGCCAGGTTTTGTTCAAATCCGTCAGGTATTATATCTTTTTTAAATGTTACAAAAGTATGCAGCCCAAACTCGTACCACCGGTCGTTCAAATCAGGATAAGATACATACCTGAATTTATCTGAAAGGAAAAATTCGAAATTCAAAATGCTATTCTTCGGAATTTCATTTACAAGGCCGCTAACTGTAAAAATGTGGTTTTCGTATTCCATCGTTTTACCGATAGGATTTACATCTCCAAATAACTTTTCTGCCAGTTTCGAAGTAACAACAACTTCATAAGGATCTTTAAAAATCGTAGTACTATTTCCTTCAGTTAGTGGGATATTAAAGAAATCAAAAAAGTCTTTTTCTACAATGGCCCCTTTTAAATCTTCAAATTTATTCTCACCAATTTTTACTGCCTTATAGGTTTTCATTAACCCGATAACTTTGTCCACCTCCGGAAAGTCATTTTTCAAAACATCAGATAACGCCAAAGGTGTAGCTTCTCCTACTGTTCCATCCTGAGTGTTCTTTTCGACAATACGATAGATATTTTTCGCGTTAGGATTAAAATTCTCAAACGAAGTTTCATACCGGACATAAAGCAGAATAAGCAAACTCACCATCAAACCAATTGAAAGACCAATCAGATTTGTTACTGTGAACTTCCTGCGGAAAAACAGATTACAAATACTCGTCCTGAAAAAATATTTTATTTGTTCCATTAGTCTCAAATTAAAATTAGTCTGTCATTCATACCTAAGTGCTTCCACCGGATTCCTTGTTGCAGCCCTCCAACTTTGCCAGCTTACAGTTAACAGTGCGATTCCCAAAGCTAACAAGCCAGCCAATGCAAATATCCACCAGCTTAATGTGGTTTTGTAAGCAAAGTTTTCGAGCCATTTGTGCATTGCATACCACGCAATAGGGGTGGCGATAATGAATGAAAGTAAAACCCATTTTACAAAGTCCATATTCAGCATTTTCATTATTTCGGATATGGTGGCTCCATTCACTTTTCGAACACCTATTTCCTTAGTCTTTCGAATTATGGTAAAGAAACTTACGGCATACAATCCCACGCACGCAATAATGATTGAAATGAGCGAAAGAAGCATCAATAGTTTCTTGGCTTGTTGGTCTTTGGCATAGTTACGAGCCAAAATGTCGTCGAGGAACGTATAGTCAAATTGCTGATTAATGTTGAATTCGTTCCATAGGTTTTGAACAATGGCGATAACTTCTGCCGAATTATCCATCGACATTTCTAAATATACATTTCCCTGATTTTTTGAATAGGTGATAACCAACGGTTCAACGGCATGATGTAACGACCGGAAATTAAAATCTTTAACAATGCCTATTATTTCAAAATCGCCATCGGCAATGAGCTTTTTTCCAATGAGCGAACCAGCTTTTTTGTATTCGGCCGCTGCTGCTTCATTAATAATGGCAACGTTTTTATCTGTTTCAAGAGCCGTATTAAAAAAACGTCCTTCTTTCATTGTTAAATCAAAGGTTTTGGAAAAGTTACCATCAACAGGCAGGACGCTAGGGTGAAAATAATTTGATTCATCATTCCTATCTTCAAAATAGGCTCCTTCCATCCCAATATCGTAGCCAATGGTACGCATAGAACTACTTACCGATTGAATCGCCGGATAGGTTTCCAGCTGCTTCATAAAACTTTCGCGTTGTTGTTCGCCCAAACGCCAAAGGTTAATGCTCATAATATTGTCTGAAGTATAACCTTTGTTCTTGGTTACCATATAATTGATTTGTTTGGTCATAATTACCGACGACAGAATAATGACTACCGACAACATAAATTGGATAAGCACAAATGTATTACTGCCCCATTGTTGCTTGCGCTTATTACTTTTCCCTTTTATCAGATTGAGCGTTTCGTTGCGCGAGGTCATCCAAATTGGGATGATGTTGATACTGAGCAAAAATAGAAGCAAAAACACAGAACTAATGGCGATTATCTTAAACAGATTTATGGTTGTTAAATTGATATCGAAGCCCAAATGTTGCGATAACGAATTGCCGAAAGCAAAGAAAATTCCGATAGCAATGGCAAGTGAAATGATAAAGAAAAGAACTGTTTCGTTGATGAGTTGACTTAAAATATGCACTTTAAAAGCCCCAATTGTTTTACGAATACCCACTTCTTTAAAGCGTGTTGAAAGATTGGCAATAGATAAATTGATAAAGTTGACTGACGAAATCAGAAGCACCAACAACGCTAGAATAATAGCACCATACACATACGTTTTATTGGCGGTTATGGCTGAGTCAAATTTGTGTTTGCTAAAATGAATAGCGCTTAATGGTTCTGCTGTAAAATAAAGATAATTATTCTTGTCGTATCTTAAATTGTCGAGTGTTTGAGCTTTTGCTCCGTCAACGCCATTATTGTAATGGGTGTAAACATTTTTACTGATTTTAAATGTCAAATCATCAATATTCATATTAGGCGAAACCGTTTTTATGTACGTATAATAACTTTGGTTGCCCCAACGTAGACTGCCTTTTATCTCTCTTTCAATAGGTTGCAGAAAATCGAATTGCAAGTGGAAGTTCTTGGGAATATCCTCAAATACGGCAGTAATTACGCAACTGTTACTGCGGAAAGTAACGCTTTTACCCAATGCATTTTCGGCAGTACCAAATAACTTTTTGGCAATGCTCTCTGAAACTGCCAAACTGTTATTATCGGTAAACAATCCATTGATATTGCTCTTGACCGGAATATCCCAAAAGCTTAAACAATTGGCATCAGAATAAAACAAATTCCCTTTTAGAAAATCGTTTTTATTGCTTGTGATATCGGCTTTCCCCTGATTAAACATTCGTAACGATTCGGTAATTTCTGGCACTTCGGCAACCATTGATGGTCCTTGTGCAGCACTGGTTACCGCATAATCTATTGCTTCATTATTAAAATTTCCCTGCATCAGACAGCGATAAATACGATTGGCATCAGTCACACTTTTGTCGAAGCTTGTTTCATAAAATACATAGCATACCGCAAACAAAATCACGGCAAACGAAATACTCAATCCAAATATTTTAGCAAACGAAATCACCCCGTTCTTTCGGGCGTTTCGTATCGACACTTTCATGTTTATTATGTTCATTTATTCAATTATTGTTAGTCTCGGTGTTACTTAGAGTGACACCGTGACTGTAAATTATTCGTATCTCAGTGCCTCCACCGGATTTCTGGTTGCCGCTTTCCAACTCTGCCAACTAACCGTTAGCAATGCAATTCCCAATGCCAGTATTCCGGCCAGTGCAAAAATCCACCAACTCAGGTTGGTTTTATAGGCAAAGTTTTCGAGCCATTTATTCATGGCATACCAGGCAATTGGCGTGGCTATTACAAAAGCAATCAGCACCCATTTTACAAAGTCCTTATTCAGCATGGCGAGTATTTCAGTTACTTTGGCACCGTTTACTTTCCGTACACCTATTTCTTTTGTACGTCGCTCCATTACAAATAGCGATAAACCGATTAATCCCAAAATTGCGATGGATATAGCCAGCACCATAAAACAGGTGAATATTGTTTTGGTATATTTTTCCGATTGGTATAATCGTTCAAACCGCTCATCGACAAACTGATAGGAAAATGGCGAACCCGACAAGTTAAATTCCTGCCACGTGCTCTCTATAAAACCAATTGTATTCGATAAGTTGGCCGGAGTTATTCGTATTGAGATGCGATTATAACTCGATGCATCCTTGTACAGGATGATCGGGAAAACAGCGTTATGCAACGATTCGTAATTGAAATTTTCCAACACGCCAACTATTCTGCCTTTTTCATTTCCATATTCAACAAACTGCCCAATTGCTGCTTCGGGCGATTCCCAGCCAATTTTCTCCACAGCCGAACGGTTAACCAAATATTCCTTTTCTTCTTTTGTTTTATTGCTAATATTATTACCCGCAATCAGTTTCATTTCATAGGTTGGAACAAAATGTTCGTCGCCCCGAATATTGGCAACCCGAAAACCAAGCGGTTCCATTTTACCGTTGTTGGAAGCTTTCATTTGGTTACTGTCGGTCAAACGTTGTGATGGTATTCTTTTAGAACCGGAAACATCGATTATATTCGGATTTTTAGTTAACTGATTCCGAAACACATTCAGCTTTTCAATATGATTGGGCGACGCACTCACCGTAATCACATTCTCTTGGTTAAGCCCCAGATTTTTTGTATTCAAATAGTTTAATTGTTTATTCACCGTCAGGAATGACATAATCAGGGCAATTGAAACGAAGAACTGAAAAATAACCATCCCGTTACGAAACGACATTTTACTGTTGGTGGAAATATTCTTTTTACTTGTTAGCAATATTTTTGCCGGATACACGCCTGATATAAATCCGATAAAAACTGACAGGATGAAAAATACAGCTATCATACTTAGGTTCTGACTTACAGAAAATGCCAGGTTACTGTTGAAAAGATCAGCCAGGTAAGGGATGGCCACACTAACAATAAGAAGCGCAACAATTAACGACACAATGCAGAACAAAACCGATTCAAGCATTAACAAGGACAAGATGCGTTTACCCGTTGCTCCAATAACTTTTTTAATCTGAATTTCTTTAATTCGTTTAGTGTAAATAGCCGTATTCAGGTTGATGTAGTTGATGCTTCCCAAAAGCAAAATCAACAGAGCTATCGATAACAACACATAAATACTTGAACGACTTCCATACCAGTTAAAATGGATGTCTGACAATTTTTCCATCCTGAGTTTTGTCCAACTGGTTCCATTTTCAAATTGTTTGTTGATGAATTCATCGAGGCGGGAGTCCAATTGCTGAGGAGGATTCCGCATCAAAACAAATGTTTCGTAATTATTACTACCCCAGTCGTTTAACTCGCTTTCACCAACGGCACTTGCATAGGTAGAAAAAGAGATAAGGATTTCGGGTCGGAAATGGTTGTTTTGCCCCCAGTCTTCGAAAACTCCGGTAATTTTCAGGTTATAATTAGTACCATTTTCATCGAAAAATTCCATTGTTTTACCAACAGCATATTCGTCTTTAAAATACTTATTGGCAATAGTTGCAGAGACCACTGCTGTTAGTGGTTCGCTTAACAAATTGTTTTCAGCAGAAAGCCCTTCGAAAGAGAAAATATTCAGAATATCAGGTTCGGCAAAACAAACGTCCGGTTCCAGAACCTTTTGATCGTCCATACGAAAAAGTATTCCGGTATGCGACACACGTGCTATATTTTCAATCTCCGAAAATTCGTCTTTCAGTAGCGGGGCAATAGGTGGCGCAACATAAGGCAAATGAAGATTTTCTGTTCCGTTGTTATCGTAAAAATACCGGTGAACGCGGTAAACCTGGTCAGCATTTTTGTGAAACCTGTCGTAACTCAATTCATTTTTTATCCAAAGGCCAATAAAAACAACACAAACAAAACCAATTACCAACCCCGTAAAATTAATGGAGGTATACAAAGGGTTTCGTTTTATGAAGCGGATAATATTTGTGCGTAATTTTTTCATTTTTCAAGTGTTTTACTGTTCTCTTAATCAAAACTGAATGTTTCCTGACTACTCATCTCGAAACGCTTCATCCCGATGCTTCGATCGGGATTTCGTCACTCATATCTGAGTGCCTCAACAGGATTTCGTGTAGCCGCCCGCCAACTTTGCCAACTCACGGTTAGCAATGCAATTCCCAAAGCCAACGCTCCCGCCAAAGCAAAAATCCACCAACTCAAATTTGTTTTGTAAGCAAAGTTTTCAAGCCATTTATTCATGGCATAATATGCAGCAGGAATAGCAATAACAAATGCAATAAGCACCCACTTAACAAAGTCTTTATTGAGCAATAGTACAACTTCGGCAATTGTGGCGCCGTTTACTTTGCGTACTCCAATTTCTTTTATTCTATCGCGGCTTATAAAAACAATTAACCCCAGCAAGCCGGTAATCGACAGCAAAATGGTCCACAAGGCAACAAACTCGATAAAACGAGCAATTTTCTCTTCTTTGCTGTACAGTGCATTTAACGAATCGTCGAGGAACTGAACTTCTATTGGGTTTTTAGGATCGAATTTTTGCGCCGTATTTTTTATGTAAGCAATGGTTTGGGTATAGTTTCCGGGCTGCAAACGAAGCAAAAGCCTGTTTTTACGCTCGTTGGTTCGCCAAAAAATCATCGGCTCCACTTCGCCTTTCAGCGACAGGAAATTAAAGTCTTTGGCAATTCCTACCAGCGGCCCCGAAAAACCAAAACCCGGAATCTCGCGTTCCAGCGGGTTATCCCATCCAAATATTTCTTTTCCCTTTTCGTTTAAAATGAAAGCATTAATATCGGATTCGGAACCTGTGTTAAAACCTCTGCCTTCATCAATCTGAATATCGAAGAACGAAAGAAAATGCTCGTCGATTGGCCAACATTTCATCTGAATGTGTTGCCCCTCAATATTTCGTCCCCAGCCCATCCAAACTTGTCCGGGAATAAACTGCGTATAAGTATAATCCGATATTTCATTGTTCTTCATCAACTCATCGGCAAAAGCCTGGGAATGATCGCGTAAATCTTTGGTTGTGGTTAAATAAACTACATGCTCTTTGTTGATCCCGATATCGAAATTCCGCCAGAAATTCAGCTGTTTCTCAATAACAAAAGCAGAGGTAATTAAAGCAATTGTAAAAGCAAACTGAACGATAACCAAGGCGTTTCTAATCGTCTTTCCTTTTCCCGAAAAATGAGCATTTCCTTTTACACTTTGGGCAAGTGGCGACGAAGTAACATAGCGCGACGGATAAAATCCGGCTATTATTCCAAACAAAACGGCAAACCCGGCAAATAGTAAAAGGAAAAAATAACGGTCACTCATGCTTAAGCCCTGAATGCTGAAAAACGACTCAATACGTTGAAATAAAGCCCAGTAAATTAACAACGAGACAGTCATTGCAAACAACGAAAGAAAAACTGACTCAAAAATAATCTGTGCCATCGACGACATCCGTTTTCCACCAAGCACACGGGTAATTGAGAGTGATTTTGACCGAAGCGGTGCCTGAGAAGTAGAGAAATTGATAAAGTTTACCGCTCCCATAATAATCAGAATTACAATGAGTAAAGTAAATACGTTTAAAATTACCGGATTAACGTAGCTCCCTGCCCCCGGCACAAAATGTACCTCTTTTAACGGACGCAAAACAATTAGTTCTTCCCCTTCTGCAAGATCGTTTCCCATCTCCTCTTTAAGCTGTTGTACAATCTCAAGTTCATTAATTTTTTCAATTGCCGATTGAGTAGTAGCTCCATCTACCAGGCTAAAAAATATATTAAAACTCCACTCGTTCCAGCTATCAAAATAGCTGTACTTAGGTTCTTCTTTGTAGGTAGAAAACGAAAGCAGACAATCGGTTTTCATCGAAGAGTTTTTTGGAAAATCTTTCATTACCCCGGTAACCACATATTGAATATCCTGTACAATAATGTTTTCGCCAACAGGATTTACATCTCCAAAAAGTGATTTCGAAAAAGATTCGGAAACAACAGCCGAATGAGGCTCTTTTAATACCGTTTCCTTGTTGCCAATTTTTAAGGGAAAAGTGAAAATATCAAGAAAACTCTCTTCAGCAAACATCGCCGATTTCTGAAAGCTTACATTGGTTTCATTCAGTTTTGGAGTGGTAATCTTGCCCCTGTACGACCATAACGAAGTCAGTTTCTCTACTTCCGGCACATTCTCTTGAATAACCTTTCCAATTTTTGCAGGAACCCGGTCGTTATAAAGAGATGTTTCCAGTCGGTAAACAGAATCTGCATTGTCATGGAATTTATCGAAACTTTTTTCCCACGAAACATACAGTGCAAGAATAATGATTCCGGTAAATGCTATTACCAGGCTTAATAAAGTTAATCCTGAGGATGTTTTGTATTTCAGGATTGATTTAAGGATACGTTTAAAGTGCAACATATTTATTCAAATTCATATTTTATTCATACCAAAGTACCTCCATCCCGATTTGCTTCGCAATCGAGGATCTTCGCTCTTCTCTATTCATATCGGAGAGCTTCGACAGGATTCCGCGTTGCGGCCTTCCAACTCTGCCAACTCACCGTCAGCAAAGCTATTCCCAAAGCCATCACTCCGGATAGGGCAAATATCCACCAGCTTAAAGTGGTTTTGTAGGCAAAGTTTTCGAGCCATTTGTGCATTGCATACCACGCAATGGGTGTGGCAATGATGAAAGCTATGGCTACCCATTTTACAAAGTCTTTGTTGAGGAGCGTTATCACTTCAGATATGGTTGCGCCATTTACTTTACGAACTCCAATTTCTTTGGTGCGTTGCTCCATAATGAAATAGGTTAAACCAATTAATCCAAGGCACGACAGAATTAACGAAATTAATGTAGTATATAACAGAAACTTCTGGAATTGAGCCTCTTTTGCATATTGTGCTGCGTAAGTTTGGTCAAGAAATTGATATTCCATAGGAAACATTGGAGAAATGTCGTTCCACGCTTTTTCAACATCGCTCATTGTGCTTTTAAATGTCGCCATGTTCGAGGCATTAACTTTCAGGTAAAGCACGTTGTCGCAATCGCCCGAAGCCATATATACCTGAGCCATAATGGGTACGTGCAGGCTTTCAAAATTATAGTTGCTTGCCATTCCCACAATATTGCCCCCATTGTCTCCACCAATGGTAAAACGAGCATCGTTCAGTTGATCAATTTTAAAATCAGCTTTGGCCGTTTCGTTGATGATAACATCTGACCTGTTTTTAGAATTTTCAGAGAACGTTTGCCCTTCTTTGATGGGAATATTAAAAAACGCGAAAAAGTTAGGGGCAACACTCATCTTTTTAAAATTGACATCATAGGTTTCTCCTTTGTTGACAAAACCGGTACCCCATTCCTGATCAACCTCAATTAATACATTCTCAGAAAATGTTATATCCTGAATGCCGGGCATTTGTTTTAATTCATTTTTAAAAGCGTTTATGTGCGAGGAAATATCATCGTTTGTGTTTACATAAACGATATTGTCTTTTGTAAATCCTGTATAGCAATTCTGAATAAAACTATTTTGACGATTAATGATAAAAATAGACGATATCAGAGCAATAGAAACCACAAATTGGAAAACAAGCAGTCCGTTACGTAAAAAAGGATTTCCTTGCGATGTTTGTGTTTTTCGGATTAATTCGGTGGTGGGTTTATTACTGAAAATATATCCGGGAATAATGCCGGTTATTAAAATCATTATTCCCAAAATAAAAATAATCATTCCCATAAAATTACCATTGAACAAGGCATTATTCGTAAAACGAGAACTTGTTAAAGAGTTAAGACCAGGCAACAATAAAGTTGTGAATACCAAAGAAATAAATACCGCCGCAATTAAAAGCATTGCTGCCTCGGTGGTAGTGGCATGAATAATGCCCCAACGATTATCGCCCATTGTTTTAAACAGCCCGAACGATTTGTAACGCTTGCCCTGTTGTGCCGTTACCATATTAATGTAATTAACGCACGATAGTAACAATATCAGCACCCCAATAATTGCAATAATGGATAAGGTAAGTTTGTTTCCGTGCGACATTCTCTCTAAATCGGGCATTTCGAAATAGGCATTTTTAAAAGGAGCAGCACCGTAATGTGTGTCTTCTTTAAAACCATCAGGTACAGCGGCAAGGTCGATATTCGCCAGTTTCTCATTAGCCATATCTTCTGAAACGTTAGGATTTAATTTTGCAAATGCGTTATAATTTTGAGTCCCCCATTTTTCCATATTTCGTTTATACCAATTGAGATGGCACATTGTTGGCAACGAAAGGACGGCATCGAAATTCCACGAGCTTGATTGTGGCAAATCGTCAATAACTGCGGTTACTGTTAAATTTTGATTGGTTAAATAAGTTGCATTATAAATAATGTTTTTCCCTATTGGATTTTCGTTGCCAAATAATTTCTGAGATAAAGAACGTGTCAGTACAATTTCATCCGAACGGTTTAACCCTTGTTGAGGATTGCCATAAACAGTACTGAAATTAAATACTCTGAAAAAAGCAGAATCAGCATTAAGCATATTTTTTACGGCATAACTTTCGTTGTTATACTCCAGAAATATTTGCGACGACCAATCATTTCCACAATAAGTAACCGACTGGAATTCTGCAATTTCATTTTTAATGTGGTTAACCATTCCTTGCGACAGGTAGCGGTCATTCTCATTGTTCAAAACATAAATATTCTCCAAATCGGGAATATATTTATCGGTGCTTTTCTCCTTCTGAACAAAAAGAAAAATCAATAAACTTGCTGTTATCCCTACCGATAAACCAATAAGATTCAATAATGTAACGCCTTTGTTTTTTGCAAACGTGCGAAGCGTTAATTTGATATTGTTTTGTAATTTCATAATATAAAACCTCCAGAAGGAAACTTTGAGAGAGTGATTACTTTTAATTGTTGTTTATTTTAGTTCTATCTTCTCAATTTTCTAGCGTCTTCCTGTTCCTCCACATTGCAGAGGTTATACAGGAGCTTTTTATTCATAACGTAGTGCCTCAACGGGATTTCGCGTAGCAGCCCGCCAGCTTTGCCAGCCCACTGCCATAAAAGCAATAAACAGTGCCAAAGCAGCGCTTATCAGAAAATATACAGGACTGATGGATACCCGGTTTACAAAGTGCTGCAACCACTGACTCATGGTAAAATAGCTACCAACAAAAGCAATTACAATCGCAATAAGAACCAGTATAAACGTTTCTTTCAACAGTTCCCCAACCACCTGCGTTTCTGTGCTGCCAATTACTTTTCGTATTCCAATCTCTTTTTTGCGTCGGTTTACATTTAGTACAGAAAGCGCCATTAAACCAATAAAACTGATGATGATCGCCAGTCCGGCACCGGTAGTCACCAGTTTTATCATCCGCTCCTCGTTAGTATACTTATTGGCATAAACATCGGTTAACTGAAACTTACTGATGATAAGTTCCGGCGAATAACTTTTAATTACCTCGTCGATTTGGGCCACTTGTGCAGAAGTAGTTCCAGCTTTTGTCCGCACATAAATGTTGTTTACGTTGTTGCGATAGTTAGTAATAACAAGTGGCGCAATTGGTGCACCCGGATGATCGATGTAGTAAAAATCCTTAGCAATGGCGATTACTGTTAAAGGTTCATCAAACATATCAACCAGGCTGCCAACTTTCACATCAGGTCCGAGCATTTTTGCCGCTGCTTCGTTAAGAATAACTGCCTTTTTATCTGCCTCCGAATTATTAAAATAACGCCCGTCAACCAGTTCCAGCTGCATGGTTTTTGCAAATCCGGGATGTACACGGTATTCATTTACGCTATTTAAATTTCCGGGATCGCCATATTTCTTTATTCCCTGTCCGCTTGAACCTTGCCCCATACCATGATCGGAAGAAGCTACATTTTCAACAAATGCCAGTTGTGACAATTCATCAGCAATAGACGACGCGCTTCTTCGCACCTCGTTATTCAGATTGGTGATGCCGATTACATTCTCAGGATTAAAACCAAGCGGCACTTCTTTTAAGTAGTTTACCTGGGCAAAAACAATTACCAGTGCACTAATTAAAAAAACAGAAATGGAAAACTGCGAAATAACTGCAATACGCGACAAGGTGCTTTTGCGTTTTACTTTGGAAGACTTTCCTTTAAGCGCATTTACCAGGTTTAATTTCGACAAATAATAACTTGGGTAAGCACCTGAAACCAGTATTAAAACTGTTAGAATGGCCAAAACCAGTAAAATTCCGGAAAAGGAAAACATGTCCGACAGCTCGATCTGGCTTTTCATTAACCGGGCAAACAATGGCTGAACAAGAGCCGTTAGTCCCAACGCCAGCACAAACGACAAAAGACTAATCACAGATGTTTCAGTAAAAAACAAACGCGACAATGTGCTCTGCGTGGCTCCCAACGATTTTCGTGACGCAATTTCGGCAATCCGTTTTTCGCCATGCAAAACATACAGATTGATGTAATTGACCATGGCAATAAGCAGCACCAAAAATGCAATGCCTGCAATAATAAACACGTGCGTTAAATTGGCTTTTGGCGACAGATCAAAATCAACAACAGTATGTAAATGCAAATCGGCCAACAGCTCAGTTCCCGTTTCCGCTGTAAGGTTGAATGGCTCACCCCAGGGTTTCATCAGCTCATTATTCACCGAAGCAATCTTTTCGCCTGCCGAAGTTATATCGGCATTTTCGTCAATTCTGAAATAGGTGTACAGCTCCAGTCCTCCCCAGTTCTCGGGATGAACAGTCTGCATCGACACCAGCAAATCGAAATTAAAGTGCGTGTTATTGGGCAAATCATTTATTACGCCCGTTATGGTAGCCGGCTCTTCCGAAACATTCAAAACTTTGCCAACACAATCCACTGTATTAAATACTTTTAATGCAGTGGACCGGGTTATTACCACGTTGTTTTCACCCACCAAAGCATCGTTGCTGTTTCCCTGAATCAAATCCAGTCCAAATACATCGAAGAAATCCTTGTCGGCAAACAATAGTTGCATGTTGGGGAATTTTTGCTCCTCAAATTCTGCCGTAGTATCCCAGCCATTATAAATTTGAGTTGCCGATCTTATTTCCGGAACCCGCGATGGAATTTCGGTGTAAGCTTTACGCAAACAAATGGCATAGTTAGTGGTGTTTCCATTTTCGGTAACTGCGTTGTAAAGTCGAAGAACATTGTTTTTTGTTTGAAAATGCTGGTCATAACTTAGCTCGTGTTTCAGGTATACCGACAACAGCAAAACTGCGCTTAATCCGATGGCTAATCCGGGCAGGTTTACAAAAACCAACAAGGGATTTCGCCGAAACATTCTAAATATAAATCGTAAATTTTTCATGGCTTTCTGTTTTGTCAGGGGCACAGCGCAGAGAGCATAGAGCGCTAACTTCTCTCATGGCTCTTTGCGCCCTGCACTTTTTTATAACAGGATCTCTCCCATTTCTTTTTTCACCTCTTCGGTAATGATCATACCATCGAACAGGTTAACAACACGGTGAGCAAATTCAGAGTCGTGCAATGAGTGAGTTACCATTACAATAGTGGTTCCTTCGCGGTTCAATTCGGTAAGCAGGTTCATAACTTCCAGCCCGTTTTTCGAGTCGAGGTTACCGGTTGGCTCATCGGCAAGAATCAGCTTCGGGTTAGCAACTACCGCACGGGCAATAGCCACACGCTGCTGCTGACCACCGGAAAGTTGTTGCGGGAAATGTTTTGCACGGTGCGCAATTTTCATACGCTCCAGTACTTTCTCCACCATTTCTTTGCGCTCGCGGGCTTTTAGTTTCAGGTAGATCAACGGAAGCTCCACATTTTCGTAAACGTTCAGCTCATCGATCAGGTTAAAGCTCTGAAATACAAAACCGATATTTCCTTTGCGCAGCATAGTACGGTTGCGTTCTTTTAGCTGACCAACCTCTGCGCCATCAAAATAATATTCACCGCCTGAAGGATTATCCAGTAACCCGATGATATTCATCAAAGTTGATTTCCCACAACCCGAAGGTCCCATAATGGCAACAAATTCACCCTTTTTTACGTGTAAGTTCACCTCATTCAACGCACTGGTTTCCACCTCTTCAGTGCGGAATACTTTTGTTAGATTTTCTGTCTTTATCATGATATTTTTGTTTTGTTATTCTGTATATTTTTTGTCATTTCGACGACGCAGGAGGAGAAATCTGTTAAAAAATGGAAGAGATTTCTCAGTCGTACCTCCTTCGAAATGACAAGCAACTTTTGCCTTTTTCCTTTCTATTTAAACACAATCCTATCGTTATCTCCGAATAAATCATAGCTGGAAGTAATTACTTTCTCTCCCGGTGTTAAACCTTCCAGCACTTCGTAATACTGTGGGTTTTGTTTCCCGATACGGATGCTGCGTTTTTCGGCCTCCGTCCCGTTATCATTCAGCACATAAACCCACTGCCCGCCGGTGCTTTGGAAGAAGCCACCTTTTGGAATCAGCACTGCTTTTTCGGGTTGTCCCAGCTGCAATTTCGTGTGATATGTTTGCCCGGTACGGATATTATCCGGCTTAGCACCTTCAAAAATCATATCAATTTCAAACTGGCCTTCGCGCACTTCCGGGTAGACCTTTTTAACGGTCAGGTTATAATTTTCGCCTCCACGATCGAAAGACGAATTTAATCCACGACGAACGCGATCAATGTAATGCTCGTCGATAAGCGCATTGATTTTAAAGTCGGTTAGAATGTTTATCATCCCAATTCGCTGACCACGTCCGATTGATTCTCCAATTTCGGCGTTCAATAATCCCAGTTGGCCATCCTCCGGCGCTTTTACATTCAGGTTATCCAAACGCAAACGCGCCATTATCAGGTTATTGCGCATATTTTCCAGGCTCTCGTCCATGTTTTCCTTCTGATTGCCAAAGAAGATCGAGTCCTGTTCAAATTGTTGGTAGGTTAGTACTTTTTCTTTTAAAGTAAGTTCATAGTCCTCCTTGGCTTTCAGGTAGTCTTCACGGGCAATTAAATCATCGTCGAACAAAGCTTTATACTGTTTGTACTTACGTTCGGCCTGCTCTACCTGAAGATCAATTTGCAATTTGGCACGTTGGTTGGCAATTTTTTGTTGTTCAATGGTAATCTGTGTATTCCTGAGTTCGTTGGAACGGTAGGCTATACTCGACTCACTATCCATGATAGTGGTATTCAAGTCATTGTTTTTCAAGCGAAGAATAACATCACCTTTTTTCACCATCTCGCCTTCTTCAATAAAAATCTCTTCCACTTTTCCACCTTCTTCCACATCGAGGAAAATAGTTGTAATGGGTTCCACCTGTCCAATTACAGTAATGTAGTCGTTAAACTCGCCGTCGGTAACGGAGCTTATGGTCAACTTATCTTTTTCGGCCCGAAACACCGAGCCGCTGCTTCCCATTACCACTTTATACAACAAAAAGGCAAACGCCAATCCGCCAACAATCCAAATAATGTGTTTGGCTTTTAAGCCTTTCTTCTTTTCAATTTTTTTATCCATTCCCATGATATACCTGCTTTGAGCATGGAGCAGAGGGCAAAGCGCCGTGCTTCCTATGATATGTTTTATTTTATTTCAATAATTTGTCACTGGGCATTGGGCCAATCCCAAGGTCTAATGATTTTCAATTTTTGCCTACTGAATACTGCCTACTGCGACTGTAAACTTTCTTCCATTTCCCAAAACCGCTGCCCTTTGTAAAACTGCAATACCTTCATTTTTATCTCCCATTGTGTGCGCGAACGTAAAACCTGACTCTGTGTATTTGCCAGGCGGTTTTTAGCAATGTAGTAATCGTTGATATCGATCAGTCCCTGGTCAAATTTCTTTTCAGCAGCCTGAAAAGCCAGCTCGTCAACTTCGGTACGCTTTACATACTGACTGTGTTCTTTGTACAATGCCTTCAGTTCGGTAAGGTTATTCACCATTTCAAAAAACATTTTTTGCCGTTCATCGTCGAGATTATTTTGGGCTTGTTCCAGCCTCAGTTTTGCCTTTTTCACCTCTGAGCGATTGCTCCACCGGCTAAAAACCGGGATACTTAACGAGGCTCCCAGGTACTTGCCTTTGTTATTTTTCCACTGATCGCCAAAAGGCACCGTATTTCCTAAACTATCGGTATTGGTTTCGTAAAAACCGGTACCAATCGATCCTCTGGCAGAAATCGACGGGTAAAGTGCCGAGCGACTTAAAGCAAGGCTCTTTTCTGTAGCCTTCACATTAGCTTCAATAGACTGGTAATACGGCGACCAGCCGGTGTATTGTTCAAAAAGCTGCTGCGGTTGAGCCACTTGTTGGTTTATTACCACCAACGAGTCATCTACCAGTTCCATTTCCTCAGCCGAAACAAGGTTCATCAACTGCTTTAGTTTTAAGGTGGCTGTTTCCAGCGTGTTTTCAATCTGAATTTTGTTGAGTTCTTCTTCCTCCAGATTGGCACTCATGTCGAGTAAATCAGTTTTGGCTTTTAAACCAACTTCCACTTTCTTTTCTGTTGTTTTCAAACTTAACTTCGAGGCTTCTACCTGCTCGTTAGCAATTCCGAGCATTCCTTTATAATAAACCACATCAAAAAAGGCCACCATCACGTTAAACGCCAAATCGTCGGTTGCATTTAGCCGATTGTATTCCGAGGCCTGTTTTCTGAATTTCTGGTATTTTATCTGGTTCTGAATACGAAATCCGTCAAAAATAACAATGGACGAATTCAAATCGAAGCTGCTGGAAAAAAACTTGGTATTGATGTAGTCATTGGTATTCGGATCCGCCGAACGACCAAAACTTAAACCTGCACCGCTTGAAGCATTTATATCCGGCAACATATTACGTTTGGCCTGCTGCGCATCTTCCAGCGATAGTTTTTCAAGAATCTCGTATTCCTTCAGGTTAATGTTGTTTTCAATGGCATAAGAAATACATTGGCTCAGGCTCCATTTTTGCTGGGCCTGAACCGTATTTCCAATAATCAAATAAAAAATTATAATGAGAACTATTCGCTTCTTTATCATCGTGTAAAAATTGTTTTCCATTGTTGTGCCATTATAATGCCACAAATATAAATTACTGATAAAGTGATGTTTACAAACCGATCATTTTCTGGAACGTTAAAATTATTTACAGAATATTGTAAAATATTTTTACAGTTGGTTGGAATTGTTTTTGGCATGGTCTAATTTTGATACAAGAAATTACGCCACAAAGTGGCAGATTATTTCAACCCATGGCAACGGCTTGGGATAATGGAGCATACAAGAACAACGCCCTGAAAGGGCAACTCAAATGATGCAAAATACCTTTGGGCTTGATGTTAAGATGTTAAGCTGGGCTTTCAGCCCGCATTTTTGTGCGGCGATCAGGTACCCAGGGCGTTGCCTCTGGGCTAAAGTAATCTGGGCTTTCAGCCCGAAAAAATTAAACGCGGTTTTCTGCAACAAAAAAGATTAACGCACTACGCCACAAAGTGGCAACTCAATTCAGCCCAATGCAACGCGTTGAGGAAAAAACGAAAGCAAAACAGCGCCCTGAAAGGGCAATTTAAAATACACCATGCAAAAAGGAAAGATATTAAAACACCCTATGGCATTGCCTACGGGTTGAATTTAGTTGGGCTTTCAGCCCGAAAAAGCTTTAAGGAAAAACGCCACGAAGTGGCAACTCAATTCAGCCCAATGCAACGCGTTGGGGAAAAAATGAAAGCAAAACAACGCCCTGAAAGGGCAACTTAAATAATACATCATGGCACAATCTCTTTCAAAATTATTTACCCACATCATTTTCCATACAAAAAATAATGATGTCAAAATCAAGAGAGAAGATTCCCCAGAATTATATGCCTATATGGGAGCCATAATTAATGACAATGATTCAATTCCGATCATTATTAATGGCGTTGAAGACCACGTTCACATTCTTTGTGTTATGTCGAAAAATATTGCACTGGCAAAATTGGTTGAAGAAATTAAACGCCACAGCAGCAGATGGATTAAAACCAAAGGAGAACATTATAAACATTTTGCATGGCAAGGAGGTTATGGTGGATTTTCTGTTAGCCCTTCTATTCATGACAAAACCAAAACATACATCGAGAAACAAGAAGAGCATCATAAAAAGATGAGTTTTAAAGAAGAATATTTATTGTTTTTAAAAGAATATGAAATTGAATATGATGAAAAATACCTTTGGATTGATTGATATTAAGCTGGGCTTTCAGCCCGTTTTTTTTATGCTGCGATCAGGTCCCCAGGGCGTTGCCTCTGGGCTAAAGTAATCTGGGCTTTCAGCCCGAAAAAATTAAACGCGGTTTTCTGCAAAAAAAGAATAATGCACTACGCCACGAAGTGGCAACTTAATTCAGCCCAACGCAACGCGTTGGGAAAAAAACGAAAGCAAGAACAGCGCCCTGAAAGGGCAATTTAAAATAAATCATGCCAAAAGGAAACATCTTAATAGTAGACGACAACAAAAGCATCATCAGCACCCTGGAAATTTTGCTGGGACAGGAATTTGATGCTATCAAAGGAATTACTAATCCCAACCTCATTCCTAATGAACTCAGGATCGGCAACTACAATGTTGTCATTCTCGACATGAACTTTCAAGCCGGAATAAACACCGGAAACGAAGGTTTGTATTGGCTCGAACAGATTAAAAAGAGTTATCCGGATATCTCGGTGGTGCTGATCACCGCCTATAGCGAAGTGGAACTGGCAGTAAAAGCGCTGAAACAGGGAGCTACCGATTTTGTGCCAAAACCCTGGGACAACAGCAAGCTGCTGGCTACGATTAAAGCTGCCGTTCAGCTTAATTTCTCAAAAACGGAAGTTGGGAAACTAAAACAAAAAGAAGCCGGATTAAAGCAGGAGCTCAACCGTGATCAGAAGTTTATTATTGGCTCGTCGCCACAACTTACGCAGGTGATGAATATGGTGCGCAAAGTGGCCAAAACCAATGCTAATATTCTGATTACCGGCGAAAACGGAACCGGTAAAGAACTGATTGCCCGCGAAATACACCGCCTCTCACAACGCCGAAACGAAGTAATGGTGAGTGTTGATATGGGTGCCATTAGCGAAACACTTTTTGAAAGTGAACTTTTTGGCCACGTAAAAGGCGCTTTTACCGATGCCCGTGAAAACCGCGCCGGCAAATTTGAAACGGCACACAAAGGGACACTTTTTCTCGACGAGATTGGAAACCTGTCGTTTCATTTGCAGGCCAAGTTACTGGCTGCCATTCAAAACCGCGAGTTTATGCGGCTGGGATCCGACAAACCTATTCCCGTTGACATACGGTTGGTTTGCGCCACCAATAAAAAACTGGAGAACATGGTCGCCGAAGGTTTATTTCGCGAAGACTTGTTATACCGCATCAACACCATCCAGATAGAAGTTCCACCGCTGCGCGAAAGAGGAAACGACATTATTGTTCTCGCCGATTTCTTTCTGAAGAAATTTGCTTCCAAATACGAGAAACACGGATTAAAAATCAATCAGCCTGCCCAGGATAAACTGTTGAAATACAACTGGCCCGGCAACATTCGCGAACTGCAACACACCATAGAAAAAGCGGTGATTTTGAGTGATTCGTTGGTGCTAAAACCGGAAGATTTTTTCTTTAAACAGGTATTTGCATCAAAGTTTGAAAATGAACTGCTGACTATTGAAGAAATGGAACAGCGCATGATCGTTTCGGCCATCGATAAAAATGCCGGGAACATGAGTCTGGCGGCCGAAAAACTTGGGATTACACGCCAAACACTGTACAATAAAATTAAAAAATATGGACTATGATCAGTAAGAATCTATACGTCAAACTCCTTATCAGAGTCCTGCTTCTGCTGGCCGGCACCCTCTTTTTGGGTTGGCTAATCTTCGACCGGAAAGCTTATGTTTTTGCCATCATACCTTCCCTGTTTATTCTGGGTATTACCATTAACCTCATCTATTTTCTGAACCACATCAATCGCCGGATATTTTACTTTTTCGATGCCATAAAAAACGAAGATTCTACGCTTCGATTCCCCAATAATGTCAACAACAAAGTTATATATGACCTGAACCAAAGTCTGCAGAAAGTAAATTCACAAATTCAACAAATCTACCTTGATAACCAAAAGCAGGAACAATATTTACAGGCGCTACTCGAACACGCTGCTACGGGAATGTTCACCTTCAATAAAAACGGATTTATTCTGCATTCGAACAACCTGGCGCGACAACTTTTCGAAGTGGATGTTCTTACGCACATCAACCAGTTAGAGCGGATCGATCCCAAACTTTTTCAGACAATAAAAGAAATTCAGCCGACCGAACAAAGGCTGATTACACTGCATGTAAAAAGCGGTATTATTCAGCTACTCATCAAGTCGAATTCATTTATATCTGAGAAGGATGAGTTAATGCTCATATCGGTGCACGACATTAAAAACCAGCTGGATGAAAAGGAGCTGGAATCGTGGCGCAAACTGATACGTGTAATGATGCACGAAATAATGAACTCCATCACTCCTGTTACCTCGTTATCCGAAAGTCTGGCCGGATATTTTTACAAAAACGGGGCAATGGTGTCGCCTGAAGACATCAATACAAAAACGATTGAGACAACCATTCGCGGGCTTGAGGTTATTCGCGAACAAGGCAAAGGTCTTATCAATTTTGTGGAGTCGTACCGGAAGATAACGCGACTTCCGGCTCCTGAAAAGAAAATCTTCCAGGTGAAAAACCTGATCGATCATATCCGGATTTTATCGACCTCGTTTGATAATGCTGAACATGTTGAGTTATCGTGCAGTGTTACGCCTGAAGAACTGGAATTGCATGCCGATGAAAAGCAAATTTCGCAGGTACTGATCAACCTCGTAAAAAATGCATACCAGGCCAATGAAGGCAATCCAAATGCAAAAATCACGATCAAAGCAACGGTTAACGAAACAGGACATCCGACAATTTCAGTTACCGACAATGGACCGGGAATTTCGGATGAGTTGATGGATAAAATCTTTGTTCCATTTTTCACCACTAAAGAAAATGGTTCGGGTATTGGACTCAGCATTTCACGGCAGATAATGCAATTACACGGCGGCAGCCTGAAAATGAGCTCTGTACCCGAAAAATATACTTCGTCAGTTTTGGTATTTTAGCTCTGAAATATCTTCTATTTCTTGCTGATAATTCGGTCAACTGAAATTTTTCCACTACCCGACAGCAGCAAAACAACATATCCTACCAGGTAAAGCAGGGCCAGTTCTTTACGCCCAAACGGATCGGCACCATGAACAATAAAAGCAGCAACAGCCATGGTTACAACTGCCGGAATTACGGCAAGGCGCGTACCTAAACCAAGTATTATAAAAATAGAACAGAAAAATTCGGAAAAAACAGCCAAAACCAGTGATACCTCAGGACCTAAACCAAGAGGATCAGCAAATTGCATTTCGCCGGCCAATAAATTCTGAAATTTTGAATATCCATGAATTAACATAAAACTTCCTATTGCCAAACGTAGCAGCAACAGCGATAAATCAACACTTGCATTGTTTAATTTTGTTTGAAATAACTTCTTCATAGCTTTAATTTTTATTCTACACCCAACAACTAAAAATTAAAATTGTTGCCATCACTAATAAAAAAGCCCGTTAACATGTTGTTAACGGGCTCCTTCTTTATATCTACTCTTCTATTAATCGATTTTCGAAAGCCAAACATCCATCTTGTTGGCTCCACGATTATTCCAAACGTAATACGGAATAGCAGTAAATGTTTCTGCTTTTGTTTTGCCTGAGGCTTGTATCACTTCAACTCCTGCCAGCAAATCAGCGTTATAATTGCTTTCAAACTGTGTTCCTTCCGATAACTGAATCGTTTCAATTTCGGGATTATCCTTTTCTTCCACGCAGTATACAATCGGGCCTCTTTCGATGGATACTTTGCCTTGGTCGGCTTCAACAAGTTCGCTGGCTTTTACCGTGCGCACCTGCATTGGCATATTCAGTTCCACCTCATCTCCACTGTTCCATTCACGATCCAGAATGGCATAACCCTGCACTGTTTCGTAGCTTACATTTTCGCCATTAACCAATATTTCAGGTTTTTCGGCCACAGTATTTTCGTAACTATACAAATTGCCGGGCAGCGGTTGGTTTTGCGCCCATCCCGGAATACGAACACGCACTGCAAACTGCGCCGATGTTTCAGGCGATACTGAGATCTTCACCTTTCCATCCCACGGATATTTTGTTACCTGATTAATTTTTACTTCTGAATCAGCCATTTTTACTGTGGTGCTGCTCTGAACAAACAGGTTCACGTAAATATCGTTGTTCTTTTGCGCGTAAATATATCCCGGTACCGACGGCATAAAACGACACATATTTGACGGGCAGCAAGAGCAATCGAACCAGGGTTCGCGGGTAAGACTACCGCCGCTGTTAAAATGAAAGTGCATATCACACGACAGCGGATTCGGGTAGAAAAAATTCGTACCGTCGAGCGCTACTCCCGAAATTACTCCGTTGTACAAACTACGCTCAAGGACATCGATATATTTTGAATCGCCATGCAATAAAAACATACGGTAATTCCAGTACACATTGGCAATAGCAGCACAGGTTTCGTTGTATGCGGTAAGGTTTGGCAGTTCGTAGTTTTCACCAAAAGCTTCACCTTCGTGTTTCGAGCCTATTCCTCCGGTAATATAGATCTTTTTATTCACCACATTATCCCACAATTGATCAACAGCATTTTCATAAGCTGCATCTTTATAAAGGGCTGCAATATCAGTCATTCCGGCGTACATATAAGCTGCACGAACCGCGTGTCCAACAGCCTCGTCCTGTTCAACAACCGGAATATGATCCTGGTTATATGGCCCCCAAAGTTCGCGTTTGGTGCTGTCACCTCTAAAATCCAGAAAATGTTTAGCCAAATCAAGGTATTCCTTTTTATCGGTGATCTGGTAAAGTTTGATCAGGCCGGTTTCAACAATCTGGTGACCCGGCACCTGCGGATTTTTATCGGCGCCAAAAACAGAAACCAGCAAATCTGCATTTTTTGTAGCAATATCCAGGAAGTTCGTTTTCCCGGTAGCGTGATAATGTGCCGCAGCAGCTTCATACATGTGACCGGCATTGTAAAGCTCATGACTCCATGCCAGTCCTTCCCAGCGCTCTCCCGGTGGACACCATTCTGCCGGTGAATGCGTTGGATCAATAATCTTCCAGGTAGTCAGGTAGCCATCGTCTGCCTGACCGATGCCGATAATCTCAATCAACGAATCAACATAAGCATCCAGTTTCGGATCAGGAATAGTTGTCATTGAATAAGCTGCTCCTTCGATAATTTTATACACATCAGTATCGTCGAAGGGCATATCACCACGTACAGTACCTTCCATTTCGCCACCGGCAATCAGGAAATTCTCGAGGCGGCCGGTCTCTTCACATTTCTGAAAAGACGCCGGAATAGTTGCTTTACGATTGGTTTCAATCTTTGGCAACCAAAAAATATCATTCACCTGAACATCGCTAAACGACACCCCGTTTATGGGGTATTCTGCGTGTTCCGGTTTAGTTTCTTTCAGCTGAGTTGAGCAACTCATCAAAAAAAGCGAGGCTATAATAGCCGCAGAAAAAGTTAGTCTCATTGATTTTTATTTTATTGGTTTTTAATTCGTATCACTGAAAAAGAATAAGCGGGAAGTGTATAATCAATTTTTTCCGACACGCTTATTTTGCTCTCAACCGGTTTCGCAGTTTTGGAATCCGGTTTCCCTTTTAATACTGATAAAACAGCTTCTGAACCTGAAATTTCAAATCCTGAAAGATCGATGTCTGCATTCACTTCTGCAGAAAGCAGGTTCACCAGTTTTACGATAAGATCGTGGGTTTTACTGTCTTCCACCACCGAAATGGCTACTCGTTTTTTAACCGCTTCACTGTTGTCTGAAAGTTTAATCTCAGATGGAATATATGAATCGCCCGAATTGTTTCCGTAAAGTTTCTGCACGTAATATCCCACGGTTGGATGTACTTCCTCGTTGTTGAAATAGATCAGGTCAGGGGTCCACTGCGTAAAACCTTCTTTTGCCAGCAAAGGCGCGTAAGAAGTCATGGTAACCACATCTGCATTTCGCTCAACGGCGGTTAAATACAGGGCTTCCGACAGCGCTGTTTCAATATTGTTCGGACGGCCCAGCAAATGAGCCGCATATTCTCCAAGGTAAACTTTCGATTTGCTCCGGTCGTAACGATCGTAATAATCCTGATTGTGGATAAACCAACCCGGCGGCTGATAATAGTGCTCGTCAACCATCGGAACTTCGAGTTTTGTGGCCAGCTCCCAACCTTCCACATAGTCGGTTCCGGTGTAAAACGGGCCAACTGTTCCTATCACGGTAATTTCAGGATATTTCTCGCGAACGGCATTGTAGATCATGGTAAAACGTTCTTCAAAAACATCGGTGATCAGGTCTTCGTTTCCAATGCCGATGTATTTTAGGTTGAACGGCTCCGGATGTCCGGCTTCGGCACGCACTTTTCCCCATTTGGTGGTAGCATCTCCGTTTGCCCATTCAATCAAATCGAGCACTTCCTGTACATAGGCATCCATGTCACACATCGGAATTCCGCCCTGTTGGCCGTGTCCTCCACATGAAGAATTCTGGCAGGGAACACCCGCCGCCAACACAGGAACCGGCTCCGCATCAATATCCTCGCAAAACTGAAAATATTCGAAATAACCCAATCCGGCAGACTGGTGGTAATTCCAGATGTTTCGCTGATGAACGCGCGCTTCAAGCGGCCCAACAGTGTTATTCCAGTGATAGATATTTTCCAGTCCGTCGCCATGCGCCACGCAACCTCCAGGGAAACGCACAAATCGTGGTTTCATATCGGCAATTACCTGCGCCAAATCGGCACGCAAACCATTTTTACGGTTTCTAAAAGTGTTTTCCGGGAAGAGTGAAATCATATCTAAAGCCATTTTCCCTGCATCTTGTGGAATGACTTGCAATTTCGCTTTTGCGGTGGTCTTTGTCGCGGTCAATTGTGCTTCCAGCTTCTTCCAATCGCCGGAAAAAGATTTTGTTTTTACCTCCGTCAACACTTCACCGTTCTCATCAACCAGCGCCACACGCAAATTATTTTTTGCACCGTCCAGCATTTTTGCAAAAACGGAGAAGTTGTATTTCTCGCCCTGCTTAACCGAAATCCCGTTAAAGCCATCGTTTACCAACGCAACACCCGGTTTTTCAATATCGAGCACTGCAAAATGTTTGTTGTTGGTATGAATCGGCAAAACCGAATCAATGGAAAAACTGGCTCCGTCGCCCGATAAACTCCAGGCTTTTTTTGCTGTCCAACTTTGATCACGCCCTTTTCTGTCGGAAAGCCGGTATTCAAAACCACAGTTCTGAACCAACTCGGCATACAAACCACCGTCGGCAGCATAATTAATATCTTCAAAAAATATCCCGATCAGCATATCGCTAATAGCTTTGCTTTTTTCAGGAAGAACCGAAATTTCTGCGTCTACTGTTTTCAAATCCTTAAACCGCTCCGCATCCAAAGAAGTATTATCAGCTCGTTGCTGCTCGTGAAAACGGCTCCATTCATTCCATTTTATCAGGGCATCAATTTCTTTCCACGATAGTTTGTTAATCACACCGGTTTGCTCTTCACCGTCAATACGAACGGTTTCGCGTAAATTCAACCGATCAGCTTCGCTGGCTTCTTCTGCTTCCGAATAGGTTTTAAAATCGTTTGTGGTGGTTTTAAAGATCTTTTCAACACCGTTGACTTCGTTAATCCAGGTGATCGTATAAACTTTGTTTTGCTTATCAAAACTAACTTCAATATTGGCTACATTTCCTTCTTCAACTACTTCGGGATATGACTGGCGTTTCCAGTTATACAAATCGGTTGAAGCGGCGTGCGCAAACTGTTGTATGTCGACGTTCAGCGTCCACAGGCAATGCCACAATCCATCGTTATCCTGAAACAAAAACGGATCAAACATTTTCTTTTGGCCACCCCATGTTCCAAAATCGCTTGCCAGAAACCGAAATTCCGGGCCAATTACATGCCAGTTTTCACGATCCACACTCCATGCTAAATTCAGGCCGGCAGTGTTATTGTTTTTTCCACAGGTATACGAAAATACATAGGCCGAATCTGGCTCGTTTGCGCGTAACGAAACGGTTGCCAAAAACAACAAAAAAAAGGTTATAATATTGGTCTTCATAATTAAAGTTTTTCGATAAGTTGATGATTATGGAATTTCGTTACTCGTGAGCAATCGTACTTCGATCAGCTGCATGGTGTTATGCTTATTGATTGCTGCAACTTTCAGAATCAATTCCTCTTTTGCGGTTTCACTTTCAGGTATCACAATTACTTTTTCCTGATAGTCGTTTCCTCCTGCGCTGGTCAGTTCTATTTTGCCGAAAGAAACATCGTTCACCAAAATCTCTGTCGATCGTGCCGATTCTTTATTAAAGTATTTCAGGTATAAAAAGCGACCTTCTGCGCCGGTATTTTTCAGGTTGTAACTAAACCATTGGTTGGCTTCCCTGTAATGTGAATCGTTCCAGTAACCTGTCCACGAACCTTCAAACTTTATAAAATGATCCGATTCAGGCTGCTGCTCGCCACATTCCACTTTATCTACAGTAATTTCGTCTAAAGCAATTCTGGCTCTTTCTGCTTCTTCCACTTCGCGGATCATATCGTTAAGTTGATCCTCGGTTGCACACGACCAGTAAATGTTGTAGCGCGAATTGTGCACCCTGTAAAACGGCAACAATTCCAGTCCGTTTTCATATTTTTCAGGATATAAACCATGTAGTTTAAATGCCAGCTTATCTCCGGTTTCTTTTTCCAGCATCGACGGCAAATTATCAACCGACGCTACAATTACCGGGCGATCTTTCAGCGGAATCATTTTGCCTTGTGCAACATGTCCCATTCTGCTTGCATCGGCGTATAAACCTTTCAAATCTTCGGTACCGGTTTTTGCTGCCAGCACAATAGGGCCATATTCGAAAGCGTAATTATTACTGCCGTCTTCCATTTGCTCCAGGCTAATTTTCATTGGAAGAACAAACTCCACTTTATCGCCTTTTTGCCATTTCCGATTAAGCACAGCATAACCATTTTCCGATACCTGGTATTTAGTTACACTACCGTTTACCAGCACTTTCAAAGCCCCTTCTTCCACCCACGATGGATAACGCAGGTGCAATTCGAATTTGCTCGTTTCCTTTGGATTGATAGTCAGGAAAACTTTATCGTCATCCGGGAATTGCGTTTTCAGAACCACCTCTGTTTCTTTCGCTTTCCAGTTTAAAACCGACGGGATAAACAGGTTTACAAACAAAGCCTCATTGGTGTGGGCATAAATCATTTCGCCGTATTTCCCGTGGTTTTCGATGCCGGAACCTACACAACACCAAAAACTGGTTTCGGGCCGCGAGTACACGCGGTAATGATTTGGGCGCATGGGCGTAAAATAAACCAGTCCGCCGTTATCGGGATTGATGGAAGAGAGAATGTGATTGTACAATGCCTTTTCGTAGTAATCCATAAAACGGCTGTCGCTACCATTATCTTTGTACAGCATTTTGGTCAACTTCAGCATGTTATAGGTGTTGCAGGTTTCGGGGCCTTCCACATAATTCATCATTCCCGAAAAATCATCTTTCGGGTGAAAGTGCTCGCGAACGCTGTTTCCGCCAATACAAACGCTGCGATCGCTCACAACATCTTCCCAGAAAAACAGCGAAGCATCTGCCCAGCTGGCATCGCCGTCCAATTCGGCAATGCGCTGATAACCGATAACTTTTGGAATTTGCGTATTCGCATGTTTTCCATTCAACTCATCGCGATGTTCAATTAAAGAATCAAGAATTACATGGTGTGAGAATCTTTTAGCCAGCTCAAGGTATTTCTCGTCGCCGGTAATTTCGGCCACATCGGCAAAAGTCTCATTTAGGCCGCCGTGTTCGCTTCTCAGCATGTCCTGAATTTGCTCATCGCTTAATCCGGATACCAAATCCAGCATCCAGTCGGTCATGCCGATCAGCATTTGTTTAGCCGTTTCGCTGTGGCCATACAACCACGCATCGCGCAAACCGGCATATGTTTTATGAATATTATACAGCGGCACCCATTTACCATTCAGGTCGAAACCTCCGGCCCTGATATCGCCACTTTTTACCTCATCCCACATCGCTTGTCCACCCGGAACTCCACCAATATAACCGTTTCCGTTTGCATCCTGACAGCGTTTCAATTCGGAGATCATGTAGTCCAGTCTTTCTCTGATCTCCTTATCGCCGGTAGCTGCGTACATCAACGACAATCCGGTTAGGTAATGGCCACCGATGTGTCCGTCCAAACCAGTATTTTCCCAGTTCGGGTAACTTTCAGCTTTGGGTTCAAGGCTGGCTTCGCGTAAAAACGGAGCCAGCAAACGATCCGATTCAAGCGTTAACAGATATTGTTTATCCAGCTCCTGCGCGTTCATAAATTCACTATCGAGCAGCTTTACATCGCTAAGATTAAAATACTCGACCGGCGAATTATCTATTTCTTTAACACATGAATTCAGTGCAAAAAATAACAATATGAATAACGCTGTATACTTCACATTTTAAAAATTAATTATCGTTGTAGTTTCAACAAGATACTTTGGTGAGGAGCAAGATCCTTACTAATATCTCCAGAGAATATTCCAAGCTCTTCTCCCGTCCACATATTTATTGCAGAACATTCGCCATCAATACCCAATTTTGAAAGTTCAACACCAACATTTAACGGCTCTTCACCATCAGAAATATTGAACAGTGCCAGGTAAATTTCTCCGGTATTTGGATTTCTTGAAGTGATGCCCACTTTATTTTCATCCTGAAAAAGTTGTTTTACATCGGTGCTTTCGCGGTGCATTTTCAGCACTTCTTCGTTGGTTAATAACGACAGTGTAAAATCATCGTTACTTGGCAGATCGCCGCCAAACATCAGTGGCGATTTAAAAATGGTAAACAAGGTCATGAATGAATATTGCTCATCAGGAGTAAGACGAGTCATACGATCTTCGCCACGCTCGCCACGAATTGAAATACGTCCCAGCGGAATCATATCGCAATCAGGCCAGGTACCGGGGGCAATGTGCGGATACCATTGTTCAGTCACTTTTATCAGATGATCGAAATGCCACCACGAGTCCCAAACATCGTCGACCATACGCCACATATTTGCATGCTCTTTTACGTGATCGGCAGCTGTAATTGGTGTTGCACCGGGCGATGTACTCAAAACGATCGGGCGACCACAATTGTCGATGGCGTTTCTGATCAGTTCAATTTCACCTTGATGGTACGGACGCGACAAATCATCAATCTTAATAAAATCAACTCCCCAACTGGCGTACATATTCATAATCGAATTGTAATATTCCTGTGCACCGGGTTTATCGGCAACAATGGTATAATTATCTCGTAACCATGGGCACTGCAATTCAGTAGAATAAATCTGGTCGGCAGTAATACCGTCGGTTCCTAAAATCGGTAGTTTATTTTCAACCGCCACTTTTGGAATACCGCGCATAATATGGATACCAAATTTTAATCCTTTGCCGTGTACATAGTTGGCCAGTTCCTTAAATCCCTTTCCATCGGCAGCCGACGGGAAACGGTTTACGGCAGGTTGGTAACGACCGTATTCATCGATTACATAACGCGGATCGGTTTGGTTGTAACCACCGGCTTTGTCGTTTTCAACAAACCAACGAATATCAACTACAATGTATTCCCAACCATACTCCTTCATGTAAGCAGCCATGTAGTCGGCATTGGCTTTTACCTCGTGTTCCTCAACAGTTGGTCCGTAGCAGTCCCAACTATTCCACCCCATTGGTGGCGTTTCGGCCCAGGCTTTAAACTCGCCTTTAGCAAATGGTTCTGCTTGTTTCTGACTGTTACACGCAAAAAGTGCAAAAAGAATTGCGACAGATAGTAATTTTAAGTTCCTCATATTTTTAGTGAATTTATTTTCAACATAAACGCTTAACATTAAATCAATCATTTAACTTTGTTACGTCATGCTGAATTTATTTCAGCATCTTTTAAATAATAGAGATTCCGAAACAAGTTCGGAATGACGTACCCGAAATTTAAGAATTGATTTAACACTAGTACACTGTAACAAAAGTAAAACAAACTCTTATTTTTTGAGAAGATAGTTTTAAGTATTATGTGGACAAATCGGTAAAAAACTTGCACATATTTGTTATCGCGTAATTCTCCGCTAAAATTACAGAAGCACTTTATAAATGCAGGTATTATTCCCACGATGTATTGAAGATACGACCTCTGCCTTTACCTCCCGGTCAGTAACAAATGAAAACATTCGTTCGGCAAATCCTTCAGAGCAGTAGCACAAAATTGAAGAGTCCACTCCTTTCTCCTGATTTACCATCGGACAAACACAGAAATTCTTGTTTTCGTTGGCCAATATTACGCCGGCATTTTTATCGTATTCAATTTTCCAGCCCCACTCTTTTTCCAAAAATGAAATGAATTTTTCGATGTTGCCCTTAAATGGTTCCAACACCTTTTCCATTTCCAGATGTTGAAAATGTACCTGGGCACAATTTTTTAAAATCTGTTGCGAAGCTTCAGTATTATCATCAATACTTTTTAAGAGGGTTGAAATCCACTCCTGCATAAGTAATTTCCCGGAATCGGTTGGTTCCTCTGCACGACCTGCATTTGCAAAAGACAAGAAACCACAAAAACAAGATCCTGATATACACGTTCTTTTTATAAAATTTCGGCGGCTGTTTTTTGATTCGAGATTCTCCATTTCAAATAAAGTAATTTTCTACTCTTCTTATTTTGGTTCTATTTATTGTAGTATAAATATTAAATACATCGTAACAAAAGTAAAACAAACTATCATTTTTTGAAGGAATATTTTTAAGCGTTATGTGAACAATTTAATATTTTAATAGTGGTATTAAAAACGTGCCTAAAGATAGGCACGTTTTTAATTCAATTAATTATAACCCGGATTCTGCAACAAATTCGGATTTTTATCTATCTCGCTTTTGGGAATTGGCATCCAGTACATTGCGGGCGCATTAAATTGTCGTTGTTCAACTAATACTCCGGGAGTATAGGTTTTTGTTCCATCTGTATTTAAAACAATTTCAACACCAGTGGCATTACGGTTTAAGACATCCTCTGCAATCATCCACCTGCGTACATCAAAATAGCGATGCTCTTCAAAACATAACTCAACACGACGCTCATTGATGATTCTTTGCCACAGTTCATCTCCAGACGCAGTCACCTCTGGCATTTTTGCCCTGTTTCTAATCACATTCAAAGCATCGCGGGCTTCTGATTCTTTTCCTTGTTGGTAAAGTGCTTCTGCATAATTCAAATATTGTTCTCCGAGACGGAACCATATCCAGTTTTTTGGATTCTGGAAGTTCCAGCTATTAGGTTGATACGATTCATCCATAAACTTCCTTATGTTATAACCTGATTTACTGGAGTTCCAGTTATCCTGACCATATTTGGTATCCTTACCACCTCCAACAATTGTTCCCGATTCATCGGCAATCAAGTAGGTTTCAATAGCTCTGTCCATCCACATGTCTTCATCAGAAAGAACAGCAGCATATAAACGTGCATCGCGGTTTGCATAAGGATTCGCTTTATGTTCAGGATTTGACCAATCAAATTTAGAACCATCAGTCATCTCAAAATCATCAACCAATTCTGAAATTGGAGTATTTCCTCCCCATTGTCCATAACCATTCGGACCATTCGACTGATCAAGATAAGACAAGCTTATATCATCGGCACTTGATCCACCCTGTCTGTCAAAAATAACTTCGCTATTCCCACAGTCGAGGAATAAACGAGTATAATTCTCTTTTACATCATCATATTGATTATATAAAGCATAACCATTCTCCAAAGCAGCATCAATACATGCTTTGGCAGCATCTGAAGCATTTTTCCAACGATTAACATCCGGAGATGTATAGCCAACTAACTCGTTAACATCCGACTTATTCATAAGCGGACTGGCTGCATACAGTAGCATTCTTGACTTAAGTGCCAACGCTGCAATTTTTGTAGCTCTACCTGTATTATCTCCACTATATGTAGCAGGTAATAATTCTGCCGCTTTGTCACATTCTGAAACAATAAAATCTACATTCTTTTTATAGGTATCTCTTTTTATGCTCAAGAATTCTTCTCTGTCGGCAAGCGTATAGGCATCAGTTATAACGGGCATCCCTCCCCAACGGGAAACAAGGTCAAAATACATCAAAGCCCGTATGAAAGTAACCTCACCGATAAGCCTGTTTTTTACTTCTAAATCCGCAAACTCAACTTCGTCAACACGCTCAAAAAACAGGTTACAATTGCTAATATTTCCCCATACAGTATTCCATGCTCGGTTGTCCCATCCCCACCAGGCACCATTCATACGTCCCAAATCAGATGGACTTACATAACCCTGTGTGTATGGCTCGCAACCTCTCGACCATGTGAGATAAGTTTCGTCAACCACAGAACTTTGCCACGACTCCGCCCAGCCATGTCCAATTTTATTATAGCGTGCATTTACAAATGATTCAACCAGGGCAGGGTCTGTCCAAACATCATTTTCTGAAATTTCAGTTAAAGGATTTTTATCTAAAATTTCCTCCTGACTACAAGAACTAACAAGAAAGATAGTGATTACAAGCAGGAATAGGATTTTATTATTGTTCATCATAGTTGCTTTAATTAAAATGTTAAGTTAATTCCAAAATTAAAGACCCTTGCCTGAGGAGTACTCCATGCAGCAAATCCCTGACCACCTTCAGTTGTTTCCGGGTCAATATCGTTCATTCCTGTAAAAGTTAACAGGTTATAAGCACTTGTGTAAACACGAACATTACTAAAAGGTAAACGTTCTGTAACTTGTGCCGGAAGATTGTACGCCAGCTCAATATTTTTTAAACGAAGATAAGAGGCATCTTTTAGCCAAAACGTATTTCTTTGTGCAGAGGATGTTACTTCACGATCATAAATTCTGGGGTAGTTTGTATTTGTGTGTTCTGAAGTCCACCTGTTATCGAAATAATCCTGAGTAAAGTTACCAATACTACCTGATTCGAAGAAAACATACTGCCAAACATTTGTTGCTCCTTGCCAAAGCATACTTAAATCCCAGTTTTTATAATTCAAATTTAGGTTAAAGCCGTAAACGATTTCTGGCGTTGTTGTTTTATCAGGCCTTATCATGTCATTACCGTCAATAATTCCATCTCCACTCACATCTTTAAAGATTAAATCTCCAACCTTAGCATTACTTAAATGTGGGGTATTATCTAATTGCTCCTGAGATTGAAATACTCCAGTTGATTCATAAAAAAGCCAGTTGTCACCGTTGGCACCAATTGATTTTCCTGTCTTTTTTTGCCATTCAAGCGTAGTTTCGGGCTCATCAAAGTAGATAATTTCACTTTTTGCATAAGCCAAATTAGCACTTGCCATAAGGTTAATTTTTCCAATTTTTCTTGAATAGCCCAAAACAGCTTCAAATCCTTTCGTTTCGCACTCTCCAATATTTTCAGCAGGCAACGACAAACCAACATAATCAGGAACATAAGATGCCCCACTGGCTAAAATATCTTCTCGTTTCGTTTTAAATAAATCAAGATCAAAACTGTAATTTTCTAAAAATCTACTTTCGAAACCAAGGTTGGTAGTTGTTGAAACTTCCCATTTTACATTTGGGTTTGCGGTACGTACTTGCTTAATACCTGTTTGAGATGCAGGAGCATTTCCTCCCAATGTTGCATTATCACCAAAAGTATAGGTGGTCAGGTACTGGTATTTATCAATCTTGTCGTTACCCATCTGCCCCCACGATCCTTTCAGTTTAAAATAGCTAATAAAAGAGAGGTTATCCTGCCAGAAATTTTCTTCTGATATACGCCATCCTAAAGATGCACCAGGGAAGAATCCAAATCGATTTCCTTTTGGAAAGTTCTCCGAACCATCATAGCGCCAGTTAAACTGAACAAGGTATTTTTCTTTATAACTGTAATCTAACCGGCCAAAATAGTTCATTCGTCCTGTTTCGCTGGCATTACCATCATTTAAAGCGGTATTTTTATCTCCGGCAAACAGTTCTTCTACTGAAGTGGAAACAAAGTCTTGTCTTCTACCATACAAATAATCGTATTTACTTTCGTACTGCTCATATGCAACAAAAGCAGAAACATTATGAACATCATTAAATGTTCGTTTATAATTTAATTTGATATTGGCTGTTATTCCCAAATCTTGATTCATATTTTCGTCCAATGCAGCGTTGTTGGGACCATATTGACGCGCAAAATATTCATTCGAATTTGCATCATACCCGTACAGATAAAAAGCTTTCTGAAAGTGCTTGTAGAAATTATCAGAACGGTCGATATAAAAGCCTCCATCAAGCGACAAACCTTCTGTAAGAAACGCCAGATCAAGATTAAAACCTAAATCAACATTTACATAAGAACGTTTATCTTTTTGGTACCCCATTTCTTCATTGGCACAAGTAACCGGGTTAAAATCATCTTGCGGAGCTAAAACCGGCAAGCCATTTTCAGGCCATCTGATATTAACACGAGGGTCTCCTTTAACAAGGTAGCGCCAAATGGATTCAGATCCGTAATGCGGAGAATTCCGGTCTTCCTGACGAAGCGAAATATTAGCAAACAATTTCAAGTAATCGGTTGCCTGAACGTCAATATTGGAACGCAAGTTGTATTGCTTATAATTACTAGCACTTTCTTCGTAATAGTTATCCTGAAACTGGTAACCGGCAGACACAAAATATGATACTTTTTCAGTACCTCCTTTTATTGAAAGGTTATGTTGGGTTTGTGGAGCAAACTGGCGTAAGGTTTCGTCCATCCAATTAACATTTGGATAATTCGTTGGATCAGAACCATCTCTGAATTTTGCAATCTGCTCGTCGGTATACATTGGGTTCCGTCCATAAATTTCAGTTTCAATCTCATTTAATGCTATAGCATAATCTGCTGAGTTAAGCATATCCGGTGTTACCGTGGGTTGCCTGAGACCAAAACTTGAATTCAGACTAATGCTTGGTTTCCCTGTCTTTCCTCTTTTGGTAGTTACTAAAATTACACCATTTGCAGCACGCGAACCATAAATTGCAGCCGAGGCATCTTTTAATACCGATATACTTTCGATATCATTTGCATCAATATGATCAAATCCGCCTGCACGATCAGCTACACCGTCAACAACAATAAGAGGACTGTTGTCTCCTAGTGTACTTCTTCCCCTGATTAAGATCTCTGTGTTTTCATATCCGGGCTCACCGGAACGATTATTTGTAATTAAGCCTGGTAGACGACCAATAAGCGTGTTAGCAATATTCGACTCTGGTGTTTTAAGAATTTCGTCGCCATCACTTGATACTACAGAACCGGTTACTGTTGTCCTTTTTTGCGTGCCGTAACCAATAGCTACAACTTCTTCCAAACCAACGGCATCAACTTTCATGGCAACTGTAATTGAACTTTGGTTACCAATCGTAATTTCCTGCGACTGCATACCTACAAAAGAGAAATGCAAAATATCTTCAGGTTTTACATTTTCGATGTTAAATACTCCGTCAATATCAGAAACAGTACCTTTTGTTGTTCCTTTTATAACAATTGTTACACCCGGTAAAGGTTCTCCGTTTTCATCTGTTATTTTACCAGAAATGCTGGTTGGCTGCAAGGCATCCAACTTTGTTTTGGAAATGGTTTTACCATCTTTACGAATAACAACATAGCGGTCTACAATTTCATAAGTCATATCGGTTTCAGCCAGCACCTCATCAAGTATTTCATTGATGGTAGCATTCTTTTTCGATACCGACACTCCATTGAGATCTTTCAGCTCTTCTTTCTGAAAAAAGAAATAAAACTCACTTTTCTCTTCAATCTGACGAAACAGTTCAAAAATACTGTTATTCCTAATTGAAACATTAAGCTTGGTATTCTGCGAATAAGTTGATGCACTAACTGTAATCAACCCTAGCAAAAAAAAGGTGAAAGTAAGTTTCATTTTCAATAAAGTTTTGGTCAACGACCGGTTTCTACCAATCGCTTTAATTAGTTTTTTCATACATTTACATGGTTTAAAATTACTACTGTGTTTTTTAAATCGAATGGCGGTAGAGATGTGGCAGCATCTTTACCGTTTTTTTAGTTCATAAGTGATTTTACATAGGCTCTATTTTTTTGAAATGGTTACTTTATCTTTTCCTTCCGGAACATGCTGATATTCAATATCAACCGGAAACATCAGCTCAAATGCTGTCATTATCTGGCTAAAGGGTTTACTTTTAAGTATAGTCCCCGAAAAGTTCATGTCCCCAACATCTTTACCGGTGAATTTAATATCTACATTATACCACCGCTCAAGTCTTAAACAAATGTCTTCGAGTTTTTCGTCGCGGAACACAATTTTTCCTTCTGTCCACGATACATAAAAATCGGTATCTACTGTTTTCAGTTTTGCTTTAAGCGATTGATCGTTGATAGTAAGTTGCTGCGATGGCTTAAGGTGTGCGATACTATTTCCATTCAGGTTATTTACATTAACACTTCCTTCAACAAGAGTTATTTCACTGTTGTTATCATGCTCATACGAGATAACATTAAATTGAGTTCCCAAAACTTCAACCACCGAGTGTTTTAACTGCACACGAAAGGGAATATCCGATTTCTCCACATCAAAATAAGCTTCTCCATCGAGTGAAACATTACGGCTTTTCCGTCCAAAAAAGTTGCTGTATTTCAGGGTTGTTCCAGAGTTCAGCCATACATGTGTACCATCACATAAAGTAATTTCTGACATCTGCCCCAGTGGCACCTCTATCTCTGCAAATTTCTCCTCACAAATTCTTTCACTTTGTAAATGAACCGCAATACCACCTAACAACAACGCAACAACAAAAACAGCTGCATAACCCGATACTTTTCGAAAGAGCTGCACAGTTTTGTTTTGCAAGTTGGCTACAATATGGGTCCATGAATTTTGCTGCGAAACGAATGAAAGCTTCTGTGTCGCTTTTATGTCTTCACTCAAATACGCTATTTCGGAGTAAATTTTAGCATATTTTTCATCCGACAGATACGAACTCAACTCACTTAATTCATCGGTGTTTGCCTCGTTATGAATTTTTAGTGTTGCCAGTTCCCAAAATCTATCTTCGTTGTATTCTTTCATCCAATTCTTTTTAAAGAGCAACCACCATTTTGGCAGCTGCTCTTATAAATCCTACCTAACCAAACTAATCTATAAAAAACGTATTCGCAATAAAATGACGAAGAAAAGTTTGTGACAGGGTGACAAGAAAAGTGATTATTTTAAATTTTCTTCAGGAAACAGAAAAAGAAGAAGTCAACGGGATCTAACGATTCTTTTAAAAACCTGTACGCACGAACCATCTGTGTTTTTACGGTATTCTTTGTGATACCCAGCTTCTCAGCTATTTCCTGGTAAGTGCACGATTCAAAAATGGCCAGTTCTAAAATTTGTCTGCGTTTTGCGGGCAACCTCGATATGGCCGTATATAATTTTGCATACCGCTGTTCGCTGTTTACCTCTGTCTCGTCAGGAATATCCGGAATCTGATCGAAAGAAATTGTGTTATCGTGTTTGGCCCGATGATAGTCGATAATTGCATTTCGTAGAGTTTGATACAAGTACGATTCCAGCGAAGATTTTATTTCAATACGCTTTCTGTTTTTCCATATCTTTAAAAAACAGTCCGAAACAATGTGCTCAACTTGTTGATGATCATTGATTGACTTAAACGCAAATAAGCACATCGGATGAAAATACTGTTTATGCAAATCATGCAATGCATTTACATCTCCGTTTCTAATATCTTTCCACAACTTTAGTTGATCCACATAGAATAGTTTGATTGAAACAAAAATAGTATTGTTTTAATTGAAAAACCAAATTATTCAAAACTCCTTTTTTTCTTAAACTCATGCTGTTCTAATAAAATGCAATACAAAAACCCAACTGATTGCTCAAATAACAAACCTTGCCGAATCCCTTTTTAATACATAGTTTTGTAGACTATAATTTATACAAATCTGCACCATGCAAACTGTTATCAAATACGGCGTTTTATTCCTCCTTATTTTTCGTATTTGCCTTAGTAGCAGTGCCCAGAAAAGTACAATATTAGAACAACCCCGTTTAAATTACCTTACCACCAACGAAGGCCTGCCACAAAACACCATAGACTGCATTTTAAAAGACAGCAAAGGTTTTATGTGGTTTGGTACCTGGAACGGACTGTGCCGTTTTGATGGTTATACTTTTCAAATCTTTCAGAGCCAGCAGGAAGAATGGTTGCCCGGAAACTTTATACAAACACTTTGCGAAGATCAAAACGGAAACCTTTGGGTGGGCACCAATAAAGGATTGGCATTTTTCAACTATTCGTTGATGAAGTTTACCGAAATTCCGCTTTTAACAGAAAACTTTGGAGGCATTTCGATTACCCACATTATAAACGACAAAGACAATACGATTTGGGTGGCGACAGCCGGCAGCGGTATCTGGAAAATCGAGAACGAAGAGCAAAACGTAACTTCTGTTGAACCGGTGTTTGAAAACCAACTCACCGACAAGAACGTGAATAATTTATGCCTGTTGCCCGACAATTATTTACTGGCCGGCACTAACAATGGCTTATCGGTAATTAGTTTATCGGGAGGAAAACTCAAACCGCTGTGGGAACGACTTTATGAAGATATCAACAATATTAGCGGTTTAAACATACTTACCATTCTTGCCGACCGAAGAGGCGACATTTGGCTGGGCACCATCGATGTTGGCTTATACCATTATAGCACCAGCACGCTCAACCTTACCTACTACGGCGCCGACAACAATAATCCGAACGACCTGAATCACTTGTCGGTTTACGATATTATTGAAGACCGCAACGGAATTATAATGATTGGCACACTGGGAGGTTTAAATTTTTACAATCCGGTTACACAACGTATCACAAGCCTGCCAACAAGTAGCGAGGAGCGCGAATACCTGAACAATCCATTTATCAATTCGCTTTATGCTGATAAACTGGGCAACATTTGGATTGGTACCGAAAAAGGCGGAATTAACCATTACAACACATACCAAAAGCCTTTTAATGCGCTTACCCACGAAGCTTCCAATCCGAATTCCATAAGCCACAATACCATTAATTCCGTCTTTACCGAAAACGATATTTTGTGGGTTGGAACAGCTGGTGGCGGAGTAAACCGAATTAGCAATAACGGGCAAAGAACAATCCATTTCGAGCAATCAGACGAAAATCCCCAAAGTATAAACAGCAACTTTGTAACCTCTTTTATCCGCGACCACCAAAACCACCTGCTTGTGGGTACCTGGGGAGGCGGTTTAAACAAATTGCTATCCGAACGGCAAAATCGTTTTGAAATTCTGGTAAATATACCCGGCGACAACAAAAGTTTGTGCAGCAGCTTCATTTCAAGTCTTGAATACCTCGACAACGAGCACATTTTAACAGGAACCCGCGGCGGACTTGATATTTATGATCCCGAAGAAAATATTTTCCTACATGTTCATGAAAAAATGAACATCGACCAACCACTCGAAATTGGTTGTCTACTAACCGACAGTCAGAACAGAGTTTGGGTGGGGACCGAAAATGGCTTGTACCGTTTCAAACGTTCCGAACTACTTGCACTTAATGAAAATACCGAACAAATCGGTTTCGAAAAGTACTTAACCGATCCATCTGATTCTGCATCATTGGCAGGCAATTATGTTACTTCATTTTTTGAAGCACACGACGGAACTATTTGGATTGGCACCTACGGAAACGGTATTTGCAAATACATCGAAAACGGCAATGGTGGCGGTTTTATTAGTTACAACCAGCAAAACGGATTGTGCAATAATGTTGCATACGGTATTGAAGAAGATGCTGAAGGAAACTTGTGGATATCTACCGATAATGGTTTGTCAAGATTTGATCCGATTGAGGAAACGTTTCAGAACTATTACTCAAGCGATGGATTATTGAGCGATCAGTTTTACTGGTCGGCGTCTTGTTCCGATGATCGCGGTAATTTATATTTTGGTGGCGTTGATGGCCTTAACTATTTCAACCCGGCCGAATTCGAATCGTACCCTAATATTCCGCAGCCGGTTTTTACACAATTCTCGGTGTTTAGCGAACCTGTGGTTATTGGCGGGAAATACCATTCGAAAGTTATTTTAGATGCACCAATAAGCGAAACAAACCAGATCAAACTCTCTTATAAAGATGCTGTTTTCTCCATCGAGTTTTCGGCGCTCGATTATTTTCAGCCGGGCAAAATTGAATATGCCTACCAAATGGAGGGCGTAGATCAAGACTGGGTTGAAGTACCTTCTTCGCGTCGCTTTGCCAACTACACCAACCTTTCCGGTGGCGAATATACATTTAAGGTAAAAGCAGCCAACAGCGATGGTATCTGGTCGGAAAATTATACAACACTTACCATAACCATCGTTCCCCCGTTTTGGGAAACAGCCTGGTTTCAGATGCTGGCAGTGCTGTTTATCATCGCCATTGTTTTAATCTATATTCGCTACCGCACGCAATTCCTGAAAGAGCAAAAACGCAAACTGGAACAACAAGTGCGCGAACGTACTTTTAAAATTGAGGAGCAAAAAGAAGAGCTCGAAAAACAAAACGAGCAAATTGCCAAACAGCGCGACGAAGTAATTGAGCTGAACGAAAAAGTAAAGCTGGTAAACCAATTACGCCTTCGGTTTTTCACCAATATTTCGCATGAATTCCGCACACCGTTAACGCTTATTATCGACCCGCTTGAGCAGTTAATGAAAAACATGAGAGCCGACGCTAACACGCAAAACACACTGAACATTATTAATCGTAATGCACAACGCTTGTTGCACTTGATTAACCAGTTGCTGTATTTTCGCCGAATTGAAACCGGAAAACTAAAACTGAATGTCAGCAAAGGCAACCTGCAAGGATTTTTGCACGGTATTTTCGAGTCATTTAAAGACCTGGCCGAGCACCAGAAAATTAACTACGATTTTGTTGAAACCGAATTATACGAAGAAACCTGGTTTGATGCCGAGAAAGTGGAGAACGTATTTTACAACCTGCTTTCCAATGCTTTTAAAAACACTCCGGCATCCGGTTCAATTACGTTAAAAGTTGAGCAGGTAACTGAAGACCGAAAAGATTCTATTGCTGCACCTTTTGTAGCCATCAGTGTTATCGATACCGGGCGTGGAATTTCAGAAGAACATATGCCTCACATTTTTAACCGTTTTTATAAAGATGTAGAATCGGGGAAACAAACCGATTTTACCAGTTCGGGTATTGGGTTGGCACTTACCTACGAAATTGTGCAGGCACTAAATGGCGAAATTAAAGTGGAAAGCGAACCCCGAAAAGGCAGCACGTTTACCGTTTACATGCCTTATTCGAAAGACCGTTTTGAAAGCGACCAGCTTAATGAAACCAGCGTACCAACCGAAATTAATCTTGAAGGTCGGGTGAATGTTCTCACCGAGCATATTGTAGCACGCAACACCAACTACGAACTGGATGAAGTTACACCCAACAACAAAACAAAACCTACCATTTTAATTGTAGAGGACAATTTCGATTTACGAAGTTTCTTGCTGCAAACACTGCGATCAGAGTACCGGGTGTTGGGTGCCGAAAATGGAAAAATCGGTCTGGAAATGGCAAAAAAATACTCGCCCGAATTAATTATCAGCGATGTAATGATGCCGGTTATGGACGGTATTGAATTGTGCAGCCGACTGAAAAAGAACATCCAAACCAGCCATATCCCAATAATTCTGCTTACGGCAAAAAATATGGTGGAAAGCTGGATTGAAGGACTGGAAACCGGTGCCGACGACTATATTCCAAAACCGTTCAACCTGCAAATTCTGGAAATAAAAATGCGCAACATCATCGAGTCGCGCAGAAAAATTAAAAACATATTCAGCAGTCCTGAGCCGGTAACTCCCGAAAAATTATCATCGAATAAACTCGACGAGGAGTTTATCACAAAAGCCTACCAGATACTGGAAAAAAATTACAGCGAATCCAACTTTTCGGTGGAACAATTTGCGCGCGAAATGTTCGTAAGCCGAAGTTTACTGTACAAAAAAATTAAGGCATTAACCGACCTCAACATTACCGATTTCATTAATTCATACAAACTGAAAAAATCAGTTGAACTGATTAAATCCACCGATCAGTCGATTTCTGAAATTGCCTTTAAAACCGGCTTTAACGACCCAAAATACTTCAGTCGTATCTTTAAAAAGTTCTACGGAATAAGCCCCAGCGACTATACAAAAAAGACCTGATCCCCAGCTGAAAGCACTGTAAATACCCGCCAAAAACAGATTTCCACAATCGTCCACTAAGCATACTAAATTGTCCACCCGTACCCCCTCGGCCTTACGTAGTTTTACAGGCAGAAATTACGTGTAAACCAATTTAATTAATTATGAAAGAGAACTTAACTTATTTAATCGTGCGCTTATTTCTGTTTTCGCAGGGAGTAAGTTTTGCACAACGCACCTTAACAGGTGCTGTATTCGACAACCGAAACAATTCACTTCCCGGATCTAACAAAGCAAAAAGAAGTACACTACACGGAACATAACCGGTGTGTATTTGGCTAAATTTTAACATTTCAATCTATCAATCAATACTTTACAGCAAGAACTGTTAGATTTATTTTACAACGAAAGTTTTATGAACAATACTTTATAATTGAAAAAAATGTATTTAATCAAATTTAATTTTATGAAAACATCTAAACTGATAAGATACGCTTTGTGCGTAGCAGTTTTGGCAGCATTTGGCCTGGTTGGATGCGAGCAATTGGAGACTTATTCAATTGATGCGCCATCTGATTTGCAGAGCCAAATCGACTCAATCGCAGATGCGAAAGCAAATATGGATACTGGTGATACTACCTACATCGACATCGCTACGGCGATTGTTGGAGCAGAAGATAACAGTTCGGGTTGGTGGACTGCATTCTCTGATTACTTTACCGTTCCTACCAACAAATTATTACACATCGAATTTATTAACCACAACGGTGGTAGCGAAAACAACTGGAACAACTGGAACCTTGGTGTTGCCAATGTTGCAGACCGCGATGCTGATAATTACGCCGAGTACTTTGTTCTTCGTTCTGATGCTTACGGCTGGGGGAACGATGATTACGACGGAGCAATGATTACGCAAAACTATCCTGATACCGATGGAGATGACGACATTTGGAATGACTTCCGCGCCACAATGGATGGTGCTTATGTTTCAATTGATGTTGACCACTCGGCTACCGGCAATGTTTTTGTAACCGCCACTGCCGTTGGAACAAATGGAACAGAACTGGTTGAAACTTACCAGCAACCGGTTTCGGCCACTGAAGATATTGTGGCTTTCTTAATTTGCGACGCCAGTTTCTTCGAAATGAAAGAAGCCTATCTTCTTCCATCGAAAGTAACTGTTGTTGAAGATGTTGCCCCGGTTTCAATTTCGGTTACAGGAACACCTGAATTTGTTGAAATTGGCAACGAAGATTTCTGGGGCGACGCAATAGCAACTGTTACTTACGCCGACGGATCGTCAGAAGAGGTTGACACTACCGACATTACTTTCTCGGTAATTCCCGATATGACAACTCTTGGCGAAAAAACAGTTATTGTAGCTTATAACAAAACCAAACAAGGCGAATTGAGCGAGCCTGTAACTACCTTATATACTTTGGAAGTTACCAACTCGGTTACTGCCCTTGAGGTTACTACAATGCCAAATATTACTGAATACTATTTCTACACCGATACGATGGATATCTTATTCAACACAACCGGGTTGGTTGTAACTGCAACTTATTCCGATGGAACAACCGGTGTATTATCGAACGAATCACTTCAGTTTGGCAAAGTTCCGGCAGCCGAAGGCGACCAGGAAGCAGTTATTTCATATGTTGGAGCAACAAGCACAGTTACTACAACTTGCCCGCTTACACTTATTAAAGGTATCGGCCAGGTAGGTGCTTACGACTTCTCTACCGGTTGGTGGACACAATTCTCAGAGGATTACCCGGTTCCTTCAGGCGAGAGCAAAACAATTAAAATGTACGCTTACTCTAATGGAGTTAATAACTGGAACAGCCCAAGTACAATTCTTCGCAAAGCTGACATGACTGAATATGGTGTAGTTCGTATGGACAACTTCGGTTGGGGCGATGGATATGCCACAGCAACACTTAGCAACGACTGGAACTTCGACATTTTTGGAGCAAACATAAGTGGATCAAGAATCGAGATCACAGTAACCAATAACGGCGACAATACTGCCGATATTCGTTACGATGTTACTTATGCCACCGGCGAAACACATTTCCAGGAATACGCAGGAATAACGGTAGACAGCTCTGATTTGAATACCGCAATTGTGCTGGAAGGATCTTATATCGTAATTGTTGAATAATCACTAAGATAAAACATATTTAAACATGAAATATTTATTTATAATCCTGTTGGGGTTGCTGGCATTTTCAACGGCAACATACGCAGAAGGCAACGGTACTGCCGGCCAGGCGGCGATGGCTCAACAAGACAACATAACAGTAAATGGTAAAATCGTTGATGAAAACGGAGAACCGCTTCCGGGCGCAACCATACAACAAAAAGGAACAACAAATGGTACCATCACTGATTTAGATGGTAACTTCACGCTTTCTGTTCCTACAGATGCTACCCTCTCAATCTCTTTTATCGGATACAAAAGTATTGAAGTAGGTGTTGAAGGGAAAACTCAAATAGGAAGCATTACACTGGCTCCGGATATGATCGGCCTCGACCAGGTAGTTGTTGTTGGTTACGGTACACAGCGTAAAGTTGACCTTACCGGTTCGGTTGCAATTGTTGATACAGAGGAAATGAAAAAGGTATCAAACTCAAACATTTCAACCATGCTTCAGGGTAAAGTTTCGGGTGTACAGATTACATCTGACGGACAACCGGGAGCCGACCCAACAGTACGTATTCGTGGTATTGGTTCGTTTGGTAGCACTGCTCCTCTTTATGTTGTTGACGGTGTGCCAATGGGAACAACAATTCGCGACTTCTCGCCAAACGATATCGAAACACTTCAGGTGCTTAAAGATGCAGCTGCTGCTGCAATCTACGGTTCGCGTGCTGCAAACGGTGTTGTTATCATCACCACAAAGCAGGGTAAAAAGAATCAGGCAATGAAAATTGACTATAAAGGTTACTTCGGTATCGACCAGGTACAGGAAGGTGTTTACGATGTTATGGATGCATCGCAATACGCTCAGTACGTTACTATGGCCTACAATAACAGCGATATGGACGTTCCTGCCGGATACAATCCATCAAGCGATAAGTACCTCGATCCAAGTGTAGTGAACACTGATTGGTTCCAGGAAGCATTCAAAACAGGTATTCGTCAGAACCACAACATCAACTTATCAGGTGGTGGCGAAAACAACACTTACAACATTGCGCTCGACTACTATAGCCAGGAAGGAACAATGGAAGGTGCAGGTCCTAACTTCGAACGTTATACTGCCCGTGTAAACAACACCATGGATGTTAAATTCATCAAGATTAAAACAAACATCGTGTATAGCCACAGCGACCAGGATAACATGTCGCTGAGTAACGCCAACGAATATGTTCAGGGTTTATATGGTGCACAATATCCGGTAATGGCTTCGGCATTGCTTACGCCACCGAGTATTAAAGCTTACGATGAATCAACCTGGGTGCTTGACGATAAAATTTCGGCGGCATCAGAATACAACTACGACTCTTACGGATATGGTACTTATTACGACGATGTTCATGGCGACTTGCGTGTAACCAACCTTTTGCTTACCAATAATCTGTTGGAAAGAAATACCCAGGTTGACCGTATTGTTGCATCTGGTTCTGCAAATGTTGATCTGTTAGATATGGTTGGCCAGGCAAACGAAAATCATAAGTTCGATTACAACATTAACTTGTCGTACAGCCAAACAACGGCAAAGGACTTTACCTTTGTTCCTGCGTTTATTCAAAGTACAACAAACTACTTGTCGAAAAGTAACGAGACTCTGTCGCAAGGCTATCGCAAATATACCGATGCATTGATTGAGAATACCATAAACTACGACGGTAAATTCGGACGTCATCACGTTAATGTTCTTGCCGGTCAAACATTCCAGCGCGAACTCTTTCACAGACTTACAGGCAAAGGTGTTAACCTGCCTGAGCCATATTATCTGCAAATAAACAACGCTGAGGAAACATCTTCCGCAAGCTACGAAAGCGAACACGTTTTGGCATCATACATCGGTCGTATTAACTACAATTTCGATGATAAATACCTGCTTTCAGCAACAGTACGTCGCGATGGTTCAAGCCGTCTTTCTTCTGACGACCGCTGGGATTGGTTCCCATCAATCTCGGGAGGTTGGCGTATTGAACGCGAAAACTTCTTCGATATTGACGAATCAATAATTAACTTACTGAAAGTTCGCGGTAGCTATGGTGAATTAGGTAACGAAAACATTGGTGAATACCAGTACATGGACGTAATGTCGAGAGGTAACTACACATACAGCTTTGCAAACAACAAAGTAACCGGTTCAGCTATTTCAAATTATGTGAACACCGGTATTATGTGGGAAAAGAAGAAAACCATCGACTTTGGTCTTGACCTGGGTATGTTCAACAATAAGTTAGAATTTACTTTCGACTGGTATAAATCAACATCAGAAGATCTTTTATACAGTGTAGCAGTACCAACAAACGCAGGAGCTACCAACGCAACAGTGACAATGAACGCTGCAACAATGGAAAACTCAGGTCTTGAGTTCCTGGTTGCCTACCACAATCATCAAAATGCAGTTAAGTTCGATCTTTCTGCCAACTTATCTACACTTAGCAACGAAGTAAAAAAGTTAGGTGTATCAGGCGAACCTCGTACTGATGGCAACAGCCGCACAGAAGTTGGTCGTGAAGTGGGTTCATTCTATGGTTACGTTTACGAAGGTATCTTCCAGTCGCAGGAAGAGATTGACAACCGTATCAACTCAGAAGGTAATTACGTGAACCAAAACGGTGCACAACCTGGCGACGTTGCTTACGCCGACCTTAACAACGACGGCGAAATTACCAACGAAGACCAGACATACCTGGGAAGCGGTTTGCCAGATTTTAACTTTGGTTTTAATGCACGTGCTGAATGGAAAGGTTTAGACTTGAGCGTGGCAACACACGGAGCTGCAGGTTTTAAAGCGGTAGATTTTGTTGACGTTACTTTGCACAGCTCGTACGGTGCCCTTAACAAAAGCACCGACCTGTTGAATGCATGGACACTGGATAACAAAAACACTGATGTACCTCGTATAGCCTACAAATCGTCAGGTTCAATTACCAACGATATGTTTAGCCAGCGTTATATTCAAGATGCATCGTACCTGAAAATTGCCAACATCGAGCTGGGTTACAACATGCCCGACAGCTGGTTTGGCGGATATATTAGCGGTGTTCGCATTTACGCATCGGCTCAAAATGTGGCCACACTGTCGAAATACAAAGGTTACAACGTAGATTTTGCAGGAGGGACATTCACTCCGGGTTACAACTACGCTTCGTACCCAACACCACGAAGCATGATGTTTGGAGTAAACTTCTCATTCTAAAACTATAATCGAATAAATAAGATATCATTATGAAAAGATTAAATATAATTCTAATAATGTTGGCGCTTATTGGAGGCTTTACCGCCTGCAATGAGCAACTGGATGTTGTGAATCCGAACAACCAGACGACCTATGATTTTGGTAACACAGAATCAGAACTTCAGGAGGCGATTGTTGCGTGCTACAACCGCATTCGCCTTGAAGGTACATACGCCCGTGTTGGTTATACTTTGGATGCTGTACGTGGCGACGAAGTTTGGAACTCATCTCAACAATGGTATTTAGATTACGATAACCTGAACTCTCCGGGAACAATCGGAATTGGTGACGAGTGGCCATGGCGCGACAACTACCATGTGGTAAACCGCACCAACTTTGTATTATCGAAAGTTGATGAAGTTGAAATGTCGGAAGATGCCTATAACGAGATTAAAGGACAAGCGTTGTTTCTGAGATCTTTGGCTTACTACGCATTGGCGACGTATTACCAAACTGTTCCTTTAATTATCGACTATGCTTCTTACTCGGACATTAACACCATGTACGCGGCCAACAATACGCAAGACGAAGTGTTCGACCAAATTGAGGCTGATTTTACCGAAGCGATGAACATCTTGCCATCGCGCGATGAAGGTGGCGAATGGGCTCAGGGACGCGCAACAAGCGGTGCTGCTGCCGGATATTTAGCTCGTACATTAATGTTCCGTCATAAATTTAATGAAGCTTATACGGTACTGAAAGACATTATTGCCGGCCAGTACGGACATTACGAATTGATGGCCGACTATGGCGACAACTTTAAAGAGGATACTGAGAACAACGCAGAAAGTCTTTTCGAAGTACAATTTTTAGATTACGGAACAGGCGGAACTGACGAAGAGTGGACTCCGGTAAACATTAGCTCGGAAGCAACTCAGGGACACGCTGTTGAAAGTAACTTTGCTTCTCAGGAATTGGGTAGCTGGGGCGACCTTGCAGGTTCTCCCTGGTTGTACAACCTGTTCAGAGCAGAGAACTGTACTGATGGCCGTTTAGATCCACGTTTATACTGGACACTGGTAACTTACGAGCCGGAGTATAACACTTATACCGGTCTGAAAACTGATGCATATCCAAATGGAGATCCTCGTAGTAATACAATTTACCAGCAAGAGATAACTGAAACACCGCTCTCGAACAATGCTCAGGGTGGTATCTCTATTGCGAAATTTACAAATGCTAGAAACAATATCTACGCTTCAATTACAAACGGATTGCACTGCGGTGTTAACCTTCGCCTAATGCGTTACAGCGACGTTTTATTACGTGCAGCAGAATGCGAAAACGAAATCAACGGCCCAACACAAACGGCTATCGATTACATTAACGAAGTGCGTAACCGTGTTGCTCTTGAAGACCTTCAGGTTTCTGACTTTTCGTCTGCTAACGAGCTGTTCGAACAGATTGCAAACGTTGAGCGCCCAAAAGAATTTGGTTGCGAAAACGGACGTGGTATCGACTTACTTCGTTGGGGATTCTTTTACGATGCTGACCGTTTGAATCAACTGGTTGAACATGGTTTTTATAAACGTGATGGTACGGCTTCAACAGAAGAACTTACCGAGGAAACTGCTGATGATTCATCGTTCAAATATTACTATAAAGGACATGAATATTTCCCAATTTATCAGTCAACCTTGAATGCCAATCCAAATCTTGTGGGTAACTCGGCAAACAAAAACGAGGATAACGGACCTGCTTTCTTTGAAAAAGGGTACTCTGTTCGTCCGGTTGTTGACCTGAATTAGGAACTGTTCTAATAAAATAGCCACTTCCTTATCGGCATATTTTTTGTGTCGATAAGGAAGTTTTAATCAAAAACAATTAAACATGAAGCTCAAGTATTTATTGATTATTCTTATCAGCATAACTTCCTTCTCATTTGTCGGGTGCGACGATGATTCAGGACCAACAGGAATTGTAACAAAACCTGAAGATCCGGATGATAATACTGATATCGATATCGATTTCACCATTCCATCATATCCCGACGATTATTCAGCAATAGCATCATGGGACAACCGAAACGAGTGGAACCTGGCCAACGTACACGACCCATCGGTTGCATACTACAACGGATATTATTACATGTACGCCACCGATGCATCGTATGGTAATGCTCACGAAGGACACGGGCATTTTCAGGGAAAACGTTCAACCGATTTGGTAAACTGGGAATGGGTAGGCGGACCTTTTTATGATGCCCCGGAATGGGTAGCCGATTCGCTTAACTCTATTCGTTCGCGAATGGGACTGGATGCCATTGCCGAAGACAACATTCAGTACGGTTACTGGGCACCTGTAGTGCGCCGTGTAAATGTTGGAGGACAAGAGATTTTACGGATGTACTACAGTGTAGTTATCTTCAATTATATTGAATCGGGTAAAACCAATTCAGCAGAAAACTTTGACGGAAGCTGGACCGAGCGTGCCTTTATCGGTATGTGCGAATCAACCGACCCGTCCGGAGCGGTTTGGGAAGACAAAGGATTTGTAACCACCTCATCGTCTGATCGTGGGCTCGACTACAGTCGCTCAAGTTTATCCGACTGGAGTGGTTATTTCTACTACAATGCCATCGATCCAACCTATATAGTTGCACCCGATGGAAACCATTACCTCATTCATGGCTCGTGGCACAGCGGTTTTGCACTTTTGCAGGTTGATGCCACAACCGGAAAACCAATTAACCCGCTTGGTAATCCGTGGGCCGACAGTGCCAGTGAGCTGGCAGAGCGTTATGGCGTGAGAATTGGAACACGTACCGACGGATCGCGCTGGCAAGGCAGCGAAGCACCGGAGGTAATTTACAAAGACGGTTACTATTATTTGTTTATGGCTTACGATGGCCTCGATGTACCGTACAACACACGCGTAGTACGAAGCGAAAACATCGAAGGTCCATACTACGATATTACCGGTCGGAACTTTACCGACGGACAAGGCGACTGTTACCCAATTGTAACTCACCCTTACAAATTTAGCGAGGGTTACGGCTGGGTAGGAATTGCACACTGCTGCATTTTCCAAAAAGAAAATACCGACGAGTGGTTCTACATGTCGCAGGGACGACTGCCGAAAAATGTAGGTGGAAACGCCTACTCCAATGCCATTATGATGGGCCATGTACGCCGTATTGTTTGGTGTCCGGCATCAGTAGACGAACCCAACAACCTGTGGCCAATTGCATTGCCCGAACGTTATGCCGGCGTACCTGAAGAATACGGTGCAATTACCGAAGACGAATTGGTAGGAACCTGGGAGCATATTAACCTTAGTTACCACTATGCGCAGCAAGATGGCGCTACCGGTCTCACCCTGAAATCGGATGGTACAATGACAGGTGCACTTACAGGAAACTGGAGCTACGATGAGTCGAACAAACAACTAACATTGGGTAATGTAATTGTTTGCGTTGAACGCGAAGTGGACTGGGAAGCCTCTCCACGTGCTGTAACGCTTGTTTATGCTGGTACTGAGAAAAATATGGATGCAACTTACTGGGGTAAAAAGACAGATTAATTATAGTGTACTTTAAAGATAATTTCCATAAGAAGTTACTTTTTGTTCACCACAATCTATAAATACAAAGTCTGATCAATTAAAAGTTGATCAGACTTTGAATTAGAATAACCAGGTTTCGCAATTTTTCATTTTATTTAGTTCATTGATAGCTGGGTTGCACGTTTTAAAGAATATTGGAAATAATACCAAATTGACCATAAAATGCCGCATATAAACTAATTCTTTTTCATTTTCTCTTCGTTGAAAAATTGTACAGTAGCTAAGGCTATGCTAAAATTTTTCGCCTTGATAAAAAGAAAAATAATGACGCATCCAATACGGCATTTTATAATCAAATTGGTATAAGATTTTGGATACACTATTTTTAAAAATGAATATCTGTAATTAATAGTATAACTATTTTATCCAAAACTCCACCTGCATTATTTAAAACTCCACCTGTTTATCAATTTTGTTTTCAATCTTTGAAATACAATACCTAATATCAATTTTATATTCAAAAATAATCGAACCTACATGTCAAATGAAACAAGCATAAAAATCAGCTTCGCTAAAAGATAAGATGCCACTTCCATTTGATATAAATTTTAATTATGAAATCATTAAAAAACTTAGCAACACTTTGTCTTTTGGGGTTATTTCTCTGGAACTGCGCTTCGGAAAAAAATGACGAGAAACAACAAGCTGCAATTAACCCACCTCATAAAAAACTCAATATCAACAATCCCATAATCAAAGACAAGTTCACCGCCGATCCAGCAGCTTTGGTTTATAACAACACTGTATATCTCTACGCAGGTCACGATGAAGCTCCGAATGATTTTAACTTTTACCGTATGAACGAGTGGCTGGTTTATTCTTCTACTGATATGGTAAACTGGACAGAACACCCTGTTCCGTTAAAAACTTCAGATTTTGAGTGGGCAAAAGGCGATGCCTGGGCAGCTCAGGTAATAGAACGTAATGGAAAATTTTACTGGTATGTAACTGTTGAACACGCCAGCATTCAGGGAAAAGCAATTGGAGTAGCTGTTTCCGACAGTCCTGTTGGTCCGTTTAAAGATGCTTTAGGAAAAGCATTAATTACAAACGATATGACCACCGAACACACTCAGATCACTTGGGACGACATCGATCCGACCGTTTATATCGACGACGATGGACAAGTTTATCTGTATTGGGGAAATACGGCTTGTTACTGGGCAAAACTAAAAGACAACATGATTGAGCTGGATGGCGAGATACACACCGCTGACCTGCCGAATTATACAGAAGCACCGTGGATTCATAAACATGGCGACTGGTATTACCTTTCATACGCCTACCAATTCCCCGAAAAAACAGCCTATGCCATGAGTAAATCAATTACCGGCCCATGGGAATATAAAGGCATTTTAAATGAGCTTGCAGGAAATTCAAATACAAATCATCAGGCCATTATCGAATTTAATAATCAGTGGTATTTCATTTATCACACCGGTGGAATTCAACCAAACGGAGGAAGCTTTCGCCGATCAGTTTGTATCGACGAACTGCATTACAACCCGGATGGAACCATGAAAAGGGTAATTATGACATCTGAAGGAATTCAATAAACAAATCGAAATGAAGCACAAAATTATCATATTCGTTGCTCTCCTCCTTTTTACAGGAAAAGTGTTTTCACAAATCTTTGTGCACGATCCTGTAATGGCACAAGAAAACGATAAATACTATCTTTTTTGTACCGGATTAGGAATAACTGCCTGGTCGTCTCCCGACATGAAGAACTGGACCAGAGATGGTCGTGTTTTTCAGGAAACCCCACAGTGGATTTCTGAATCTCTGGATGATTTTGCGGGGCACCTTTGGGCTCCCGACGTTGTATACCATAACGGAGAATATTATTTGTATTATTCGGCATCAGCCTTCGGGAAGAACACTTCGTGTATTGGTGTTGCAACCAACAAAACACTCGATCCTTCAGATCCTGATTTTAAATGGATCGATCACGGAAAAGTTATCCAATCTATACCCGGAAGAGATGAATGGAATGCTATCGATCCAGCTGTTGCTTTCGACGATAACGGGCAACCATGGATGTCGTTTGGTTCGTTCTGGAATGGATTAAAACTGGTTAAATTAAACGACGACCTCACAACTATTGCGCAGCCCGAAGAATGGCACACCATTGCAAAAAGGGAGAGAAGTTTTGATATTGAAGAAACCGAAGCCGGCGATGGAGCAATAGAAGCACCATTTATCTTTAAACAGAATGGGTATTACTACCTTTTTGTTTCTTTCGATTACTGTTGTCGTGCCGCCGAAAGCACCTACAAAATAATGGTTGGCCGCGCCAAAAACATCGAGGGACCATATTTAGATAAAGAAGGAAAATCGATGCTTACCGGTGGAGGCTCGCTGGTACTTAAAGGCAACGATAACTGGTACGCCATCGGACACAACGCCGCTTACACTTTTAATGGAAAAGACTATTTGGTTTGTCATGGTTACGATGCGCACGATAATGGAAGGCAAAAATTGATTATTCGTGAAATTAACTGGGATAATGATGATTGGCCTGTTGTTGAAATAACGAAATAATTTTTAACTTATGACCAACCAATTAAAACTTATAAACTTATACCTAATGATAATAGCAGCATTGTTCTCTGGAAAATTATCAGCTCAGAAAAATGCACGGATAAAAATTGATATCGATCGCGAGATCGGAGCAATCAACGAAAATATTTACGGAAATTTTGTTGAGCATCTTGGCCGCTGTGTTTATGGCGGTATTTACGATCCTGATTCGCCGCTTTCGGATGAAAACGGAATTCGCACCGATGTATTGGAAGCTGCCAAAGGATTGAATATTCCTTTAACCCGTTACCCGGGAGGAAACTTTGTGTCGAACTACCATTGGAAAGACGGTGTTGGCCCAAAAGAAGATCGCCCGCCTCGAATGGAACTGGCTTGGGAACGGCTGGAAACCAACCAGTTCGGCACTAACGAATTTGTAGATTTCGCCAAACAACTGGGCACCGAACCGTACTTCGCCGTAAACATGGGCACCGGAACGATTAAAGAAGCTCAGGAGTGGGTAGAATATTGCAATGTAAAAGAAGGTCCGTATTACGCGGAGTTGCGCAAAAAACACGGCTACCCGGAACCACACAACATAAAATACTGGAGCCTGGGTAACGAGATGGATGGCTTCTGGCAGATGGGACATTTAAATGCTGAAGATTACAGCAAAAAAGCCCGCGAAGCTGCCAAACTAATGCGCCTAACAGATCCGAACATCGAATTGATTGCGGCCGGAGCATCAAACTTCAGACCCGGTAGCGATCCACACGAATGGAATGCAACCGTTTTAGCTGAACTAAGAGACGTGGTTGATTACATTGCTTTGCACATGTACGTTGGAAATCATCAGGACAACTATTATAATTTTGTTTCATCGCCGCTGGTTTTGGAAGAACGCACACAAGTGGTAAAAGGAATGATTCAACGCGAAATGGAAAAAGCCAATCGTGGCGATCGCGATCCGATTTACATTGCCTGGGACGAATACAATATTTGGTACCGCTGGCGACAAGATGAAACCATGTCAGGCGAGCGTGCGCTGGAAGAGCACTACAACCTGGAAGATGCGTTGGTAATCGCCGGATTTTTAAATGCTTTTATCCGAAATGCCGATGTTGTGAAAATGGCGAACATGGCCCAGTTGGTAAATGTTATCGCACCAATTTTTGCCGAGAAAGACGGAATGTTTAAACAAACCATTTATTACCCGTTGCAGCTTTTTGCCAATAACATGTTTGGCACCGCTCTCGACGTTTTTGTGGATTGCGAAACTTACGATACCGACGAATTTTACCTCGGACTGGCAGAACAATCTACTCAACAAAGTAATGTTCCTTACCTCGATGTATCGGCGGCTTACCAGGATGGAGAAGTGGTAATTGGCGTTGTTAATCGTCACCTTGACAAAACCATTGCAACCGATATTATTTCGCAGGAAGGTTTGTTCGACGGCGAATTTGAAGTTTTTGAAGTGAACGGACCGGATATTAAAGCCGAAAACGACTTTGATAAAACAAACGTAAAAACGAAACAAAAAAAGTCGGTTGAAGTAACAAAGGCAGAACAGTTTACCTACAATTTTCCACCGCACTCGTTTACTTTAATGAAAGGAAAAATAGTAAAGTAAGCTTGCCCATAATCGATTATAATTAAAACGAAAGTTATGTTTGGCGTTGCAAGATTTATGAAAAAAAACATCAAAATTATTGTCTTCAAAGTAATCTTTACGATTGGGAAACTTCAACCAGAAAGCGTATTTTAGTACTTTCTGTTTTTTCTACATAAAGCAAACCTTTATAGAATAAAAAATAATTATTAAACAATAAATATCTGAATCATGTCAAAATTAAAAATCACATTATCTGCTTTTCTTATACTTGCGGTTTCGGTGGCTTTTGCACAAAGCACTCTTACACTGCACACCGATCAGGCAAAAACAAAAATCAACAAAGAAATTTACGGTCACTTTGCCGAGCACCTTGGCCGCTGTATTTACGGTGGTATTTATGTTGGCGAAAATTCCGACATCTCTAATACCCGTGGTTTCCGCGACGATGTAATTGTTGCACTTCAGGAAATGAATATTCCTGTACTACGCTGGCCCGGAGGTTGTTTTGGAGATACCTACCACTGGAAAGACGGAATTGGACCAAAAGAAGACCGCCCTTCAATGGTGAATATTCACTGGGGCGGGGTTACTGAAGATAACAGCTTTGGAACACACGAATTCCTCGATTTTTGTGATATTATTGGTGCCGAGCCATACATCAACATTAACGTTGGATCGGGAACCGTTCAGGAAGCTTCGGAATGGGTAGAATACGTTACTTCATCAAACGTTAGCCCAATGACCGACTTGCGCAAAAAGAACGGCCGCGAAGAGCCATGGGATGTAAAATACTGGGGAATTGGTAACGAAAACTGGGGATGTGGAGGAAACATGACTCCGGAATATTATTCAGATTTATACAATCGTTTTGCGAGCTATTGCGGTGGTGCCGAATATAAAATTGCCGGTGGTCCAAACATTGCCGATTACAACTGGATGGAAGTAGTAATGCAAAAAACCATGCGTCACCCGCACCTTGTCCAGGGAGTTTCGTTGCATGCTTACACCTTTACAAATTCGTGGGAAGACAAAGGACATGCTACCGATTTTGGCGAAAAAGAGTGGATCTCGGTAATGAACAATACCCTGAATATGGAAACATTGGTCAACCGTCATTCAACCATTATGGACAAATACGATCCGGCCAAACGTGTTGGTTTAATCGTTGACGAGTGGGGCGACTGGTTTAATGTTGAAGAAGGAACAAATCCAGGCTTCCTGTATCAGCAAAACACTTTGCGCGACGCATTGGTAGCTGGTATTAACCTGAATATTTTCAACAACCACGCCGACCGTGTTAAAATGAGTAACATTGCACAAACCGTTAACGTTTTGCAATCGGTTATTCTTACCAAAGACGATGAAATGGTGCTAACACCAACTTACTACGTATTTAAAATGTACAGCGTTCACCAGGATGCAACAATGATTCCTACGAACCTGAAAACCGAACAATACGAATTCGGCGGGAAATCAGTTCCTGTGGTTCATGCATCGGCTTCAACAAAAGATGGTGTGGTTTCAATTACGCTTTGTAACCTAAATCCAAACAAGAGTGAATCGGTTGAAATTAATGTAACCGGAGATGACTTTGCTTCTGCAAACGGACAGATCATCACTTCGGACAAAATGAATAACTATAACGATTTTGGCATGCAGGAAACGGTAAGCTTAAAAGACTTTGGTGTAGCGAAACCAAAAAACGGTAAATTAACCGTTGAACTACCATCAAAATCAGTTGTTTTGGTACAATTACAATAAGCGATTATCGTTTTAAAAAATAGGAAAGGAAGCAATATTGCTTCCTTTTTTTGTACCAATTTCATACCCTGAGAATTGGGAACATACAAGTTTTTTCTATCCTCCCGAGTTGAATTTGAAAAAGGTACATATTTTTATACCTTTACTTTCAGAGACTAATTATTACTAAACTAAACTAAGGTATTTTGAACAAAAAAATTGATGCAGAATACTGGCAGCTGGTATGGAATAAATTTAAAAGCGGAGACCAATCTGCTTTTAAAACCATATACTACGAATTTAGTGATTCACTGTTCTCGTATGGCGCCCGTTTCACTTCCGACCGTGAGCTTCTTAAAGATGCAATTCAGGATCTTTTCATTAACGTTTATACCTATGGTTCAAATTTAAAGAAGCCGGAACTCCTTGAATTTTATCTTTTCAAAACGCTCAAGCGAATCATTATAAGAAAGTTGTCGGAGAAACAGAAATATTCTTCCATACAGGAAATTCCGTCTATTTTTAACCTTATATTTTCTATCGAAGAAGAAAGTTTCAGCGAAGAAGATGATGAAGCCATTCAGTTATTGCAACAGGAAGTTTCGGAGTTAAAACCATCAAAACGCGAACTGCTGTTTTTAAAATTCAACAGCAATTTAAGCTATGTTGAAATTGGTAAACTTTTGGACCTAAAACCCGACACGGTAAAAAAACAAGTGTACCGAATTTTAAAACAATTACGTCGAAAGATTGGTGCCGAAATCGCAGCCTTTTTGTTGATATGTTCTAAAACATAGAAAGAATATTTCAAAAAAACGTCCCCTTTTCCAAAACCTCTGCTCTTATATGTGTTTAACGCAACCTAACTTATGAACTTATATCATCAATTGATAGAGAATCCTCTGTTCTTTAAGTGGATATATCATAACTCTCCTGAAATCAATGATTACTGGGAACATTTTTTAAGTGAACATCCTGATGATGCTAACGTTATCCGTGAATTTAAAGCCGGATTTGAGCAACATCTTCAATACGACGACCATCAACTATCTGCAAAAGAAAAGAAGGATCTGGCCATTAGAATTCTAAAAGAAATAGAACAGGTCGATCATAAAAAAAAGTACCGGAAAACCATTCGCTTAACCATGCGTTATGCCGCCACTGCCATTTTGTTCTTAATGGTGGGAAGCGCTGTTACCTGGTATTTTCTTGAGGATACCATTTCTAGTCGATACACGAGTTTCCCTGCTCCACAAACTCTGAATATTCAGGAACCGACCCTCATCATCGATGAGCAACAAGAAGTTGCCTTAAATAAAGGGAAATCGGAACTGGAATACTCTAATGAAGGAAAAATTATTATCGACAAACAGCAGGTTATTGAAGACGATGTTACCGACGAGGTAAAAATGAATACCTTGGTAATTCCCTATGGCAACCATTCAACAATTACCTTATCCGATGGCACCAAAGTATGGTTAAATGCCGGAAGCCGATTGATCTACCCTTCGCGTTTTACCGATAAAACCCGCGAAGTAATGCTAATTGGAGAAGCTTTTTTCGATGTAAGCAAAATGGAAGAAAAACCATTTACGGTTAAAACTCCCGACATAGAAGTACATGTTCTTGGAACAAAGTTTAACGTATCGGCTTACCCCGATGAAAATGTTGCACACACAGTACTAACCGAAGGCAGCGTTGAAATAAGCCACAAAAGTCAGGGTGTTTTCGATCGCAACATTGTGCTAAAACCCGGACAGTTGGCAGCCTATAACAAGCAAAATTCATCGACTAACATTTACGACGTAGAAACCGAATATTTTACCAGTTGGAAAGAAGGTTACCTAACCTTCACCAACAGCGACCTCAATCGTGTGGTAAAAAAACTGGAGCGCTATTATAACATCCACATGAAATATGATAATCCGCTTGACGGATCGCTTCGGATTTCGGGGAAACTCGATATTTCGAAAGATAGAAATGTGGTATTTGAGTACATGAATTCTTTAACCGGCTTAAACTTCGAAAAAATCAATGAAAGAAATTACCTAATAAAATAAACCGGTATATGCTGCAACATATACCGGTTAAACCAATACCATCTTTATCAATAGTATTAATCAAAAACATTGTAAACTTATGAAAAAAAATTGGTTAAGTGATTCCCTTGACCCGGGGATCACTAAGAAAATTCTTAGAACTATGCGTCTAACTATCATCTTACTATTCGGAATCATTTTTGCGGCAAACGCCAGTGATTCTTACGCTCAAGCTAAACGAATGAACGTACAGTTGCAAAACAGTACTATTACTGCTGCTTTCGACTACATTGAGCAGAACAGCGAATTCATCTTTTTATACAAAGACGAAGATGTAAGGTCGAGCGACCGCGTTAACATTTCGCTGGAAAATGCTGATATTGAAACTATTCTTGGAGAGTTGCTTCAAGGTAGTGACTTAACTTACAACATTTACGACAGACAAGTTATTATTCGTAAAACCGACGATGCTGTTCTCGATGGAGTGCAGGATCAGAAAAACATTACCGGAGTTGTTACCGACGATCAGGGACTTCCGTTACCTGGTGTTACTGTTGTTGTTGAAGGTACAACTATTGGTACCATCACCAATCCCGATGGTTCGTTTACATTAACCATTCCGGATGATGCCAAACAGTTGCATTTCTCATTTGTGGGAATGAAAACCCAAATTATTCCTATTGAAGGAAAAACAAATTTTATGATTGCTTTTGAAGCTGATGCCATTGGACTGGAAGAGATTGTAGCCATTGGTTACGGGGTAACAAAACGTAAAAACTTTACAGGTTCTGTTACCCAAGTTGATATGGAAAATTCACCAATTATGAATAAAGCTACTACAGATGCTTTTTCATTACTCGATGGTATTACAACCGGTATTAACTTTTCAAAATCAGGTGAAGCCGGTGCAGAAACAGAGCTGTTGGTTCGTGGACAAAAATCAATCAATGAAGATGATCCAAATGATCCGGATGCCTTCAATAGTTCAGCACCATTATTGGTAGTTGATGGTATAATCTTCTCCGGCAGTATGAATGACATCGATCCTTCAACAGTAGAAAACATCCAGGTATTAAAAGATGCTACATCTTTGGCTGCCTACGGATCGAAAGCTGCAAACGGAGTTATCATGATTACCCGCAAAAAAGGTATTAAAGGAAAACCACGTATCTCTGTTAACACATCGCTTGGAATTTCAAATCCAAACTACACTCCTGATATGCGCGGACCGGAAGGTTATATTGAATTAATGAATGCACGTACCGCATCAACAACCTGGATGTCAGCATTGGAACAGGCAAATATCGATGCCAATACGCCTACCAAGTACTACGATATGATTACGCGCACCGGTATTCAGCAGAATTATTCGGTAAATGTTTCTGGTGGTGGCGAAGCAATGGATTATTTCATTGGTTCTTCGTACTTGGATAATAAAAACTTTGTTGTTGGCGACCAGTATAAAAGGGCCACTTTTACAGCAAGAATTAATACAACAATTAACGATTATCTTTCTGTAAGTGCCAGTTTCGACCAAACGTTTAACAATAATGATGGAATACGACCGAACTATGGTGCTGCGGTAACATTGTCGCCTTGGACAGAACCGACCTTGTCTGATGGAAGATATAGGTTATATGTTGATGGACGCGAAGAAACAACACAGCACCCATTGTGGGACACTAAGGTAGGCAGAGACGATGAAGATCGCAGAAATGCTACAATAATTGGAGGAACAGTTGATTTTAAAATCCCTGGTATTCAAGGATTAAGTTATAAATTAACCGGATCGTATACCTCCAATACAAGATTAGAACGTGAGTTTACTTACGAAACTAACTTTGTAAATTTAGCTCTTGGCGAAGCAGGATACACTCCTGAAGCACAAGCTGCTTACCTTGACAGAGCCAATGGATCGATTTCGGAAGAAAAAACAACTTCATGGGTAATTGATAATATTCTTACTTATACCAATCAATTCGACGACCACTTTATTAATGCCACATTAGTGTATACCCGTGATTCCAGAAAAATGGATTCGTTTGGAATGACAGGTACTGATTACACAGGTATAGGAAACACTAAACTAGGATTCTACGGATTATCGAATGCTGTTACACAAGAGATTGAGGAAATTGGTTACGAGTTACATAACGATGTTGGTTATCTGGCACGTGCAAGTTATTCGTTCAAAGACACCTATCACCTTAACGCATCTTTCCGCCGTGATGGCAGTTCGGTATTCGGAGCCGACAAAAAATGGGGTAATTTCCCTGCCGTTGGTGTAGCCTGGACCATGTCGAACGAACCGTTTTTAAAATCAAGCACTTTAATCAATAATTTAAAACTTAAAGCATCGTGGGGTAAAAATGGTAACCAAACTTTACGTCCTTACGGAACACTATCTACAATGAATGTTGGTAGAGGTGGCGGAATTGGTTATTGGTTCGATGATCAGATTTTATGGGGACAAAGCCTGGAAACACTGGGTAACACCGAACTGGCATGGGAAACCACTACTTCTTATAATATTGGTACAGAAATCGATATGTTCAATCGCATTCATTTTGAACTTGATGGATATAAGTCTTCTACTACAGACCAGATTTTTAACAGAACAATCCCGGTTATGGGAGCTGGTATTACAGAGCAAATGGCCACAATGGGAAAAGTTAATAACTGGGGTATTGAAGCAGTTTTAAACACTACAAATATTGAATCGGGCGACTTCCGTTGGACTTCAGGTTTAACATTCTCACTTAACCGTAATAAATTGGTTGAGCTATATGGTGGCGATGAAGAAGACGATATAAACGCAGAATTATTCATCGGCGAATCATTAAATGCCATCTACGGTTATGAATGGATAGGTATTGTTCAGGAAGATGACACAGAATATATGGCCGCAAACGGTGGTGAGCCAGGCGATGCAATGTATGCAAATCTTGATGGAAGTGAAGATGGCGTAATTGGTGTAACCGACAGAAAGATTCTTGGTTTCGGTATGGAAAATTTCAGAATGAGTTTAAGTAACACTTTAACTTATAAAAACTTTCAACTTTATGCCTTGTTTAACGGAATATTTAGTGGTGGAGATTATGGTTATGCCGAAAATAATATTGCATACCTTAGTTCTGATGGTTTCCAATATCATAACATGCTAAACCACCCTTGGTGGACACCGGAAAATCCAAGCGAAACTTATCCTCGTGTTAACTTTACCGACGCACGATATACCGCATTGCAGAAATACACTTTTATAAGACTTCAAGAGTTAAATTTATCCTATACCTTTGACAGAGACCTGCTTAAGAAATTTCATTTCTCTAGCCTTAAAGTCTTTGTATCGGGTTCAAACTTATTCTTTATTGCACCCGATTGGGAATACAGTGATCCTGAAATCAGAGATTTCAATGCAGCACAATTGCCAAGAACATTTACTCTAGGTATTAACTTTACACTCTAAACTAATTAGAACAATGAAAAACTTTAAGTATTTAATTATAGGCTTATTTGCCATATCATCATTTTTACCAGCTTGTGAGAATGATGAGGATTTTCTTACCGAAGATCCAAAAACGATTTATACTCCTGAATCTGCTTTTGAAAAAAGCAGCCAGGTAGATGCCCAGCTGGTTACCGCCTACCGCAAGGCTTTTAACATATATGGTGGTTATCGAATGTTCTGGACAGGAGCTTCTACACAACAATTGTTACACGGACAAGGTGCCGATTTTTTCGACAATGTATACACAGGTGCAGCGGCGCCAACAGCAAATGCGTTTTCAAATTATTCTCGCTGGTCGTCTGACTTTGCTATGTTCAACAACCTTTGGGTTGATATGTACCAGCTAATCAGTTATGCCAACCTTGCAATTTCAGGAGCTGAACTGGTTGAGTGGTCAAATGCAGAAGATAAAGATTTTGCAGTTGGACAAGCCCGATTCTTCCGTGGTTATGGCTACTTGCGTTTGGCTGAATGTTTTGGCGGCGTGCCAATTGTTCAGGAAGTTAGCGAGTCGCTTAAGTTAGATTATACACGCGATTCTCGTCAGGCTGTTTATGAATTTGCAATTGCTGATCTGGAAGCTGCAGAAGCACTTCTTCCACAGTATCCATCACAAGATGGACGTTTGGCCAAAGGAGCTGCGAACCATTTTATCGCCGAAGCTTATTTAGCACTTGGCGTGGAGACAGGCGATGCCGCAAATTACGATAAAGCAATTGCTGCTGCAACAAAAACAATTGATGCTCATCCACTTATGACTCAACGTTTTGGATCGCGTGCAAATCCATCTGATATGTCTACTAACAATGGAGTTCCGGCATACCGGGAAGATGGTAATGTTTTCTTCGATATGTTCCAAATAGGAAACTACGACTATAGCGCCGGAAATACCGAAGCCGTTTGGACTTTAGAGGCAGCAACTTTTGAAGAAGCCCAGGCAAACGGACTTATCGGCGGTTGGCCGGGAGCTAACCCATATTATGGTTTAACAGCCTTTGTTGGTCCAGTATTCAGGAATATGGTTTGGCGTTCAGATTTAGCCGAAGAAGGTGCTGCAGCGTGCCCATTTGCCGGAAATGTTGATCAAAGCAAATTCCCGGGAGGATCTACATCTGCTTACTTAGGTGGATTTTCTACTGGTGGTACAGCCGAAACAGACTATGTTTCGAAAAAAGTTTGGGCCGGCGATTATGCAGATGATATGCGTAATCTTCCGATAAACCTTACCAGAGAGTTTTTATGCCTCGACCAGGATCACAGCTTGTATTTGCAGCCTGTTACTGAAGATATGATCACTGTTCCTGAAATGATGACTCCAATGCGTTCGAAAATTAAAATGGATGATTGGGGATGGCATTCTTCAGAAATTCCAATGCACATCAACCAGTATGGTAGAGATTGGTATGCAGTTCGCTCTGCAGAAACTTTATTGCTGCGTGCTGAGGCTTATTACAGAAAAGGAAGCACTGGTATGGCTGCCGACGATATCAACGAAATTCGTAACCGTGCTGAGGCATCCAAGCTTGTTTCTGCAGGCGAAGTAGATATCTATCTGATTCTTGATGAACGTGCCCGCGAGTTGTGCTATGAAGAGCATCGTTTCCCAACCTTGCTTCGTATGGGCAGCAGTTCTGGTTCAAACGAAGTGTTGGTTACTCAACTTACAAATCATTCACGTTTTATGGGTGATATCCCTTATTACACCGGATCTATCGATTGGACACTTTTCCCAATTCCTCAAACTGTTATAAATGCAAATACAGAAGGAGGACTCGATCAGAATCCAGGATGGTAATAATATAAAGTAAAAAAGGCAAAAGGATGGTATCAAAACATACCATCCTTTTCTTCAATTTTTATCAACATCAGCAGGTACTCAATTAAAATCCAGCCCCTGGGAGACGGATGTTGAATCCCCATAATTTCAATACGATTTAGACCATTAGTAAACTGAAAATCGATACCTCATGCTTAAAAAAACTTTGGCAGGATTTCTGACAATTGCGTCTTTACTATTCGTTCAGTGCGAACAAGATTCAGGCCTGCAAAACCAAAACGTAAACCTTGAAGAAGAATTTATAAACCCTCCTAACGAAGCTCAACCCCGTGTTTGGTGGCATTGGATGAATGGAAATGTTACCAAAGACGGAATACAAAAAGATCTGGAATGGATGCACCGAAATGGCATTGGTGGTTTCCAAAACTTTGATGCAGGCATGACAACCCCAAAAATTGTCGACGAACGCTTAGTTTATATGACTCCTGCATGGAAAGATGCTTTCCGTTTTACCACCGAACTGGCCGATTCGCTGGGTCTTGAAATGGCCATTGCCGGTTCGCCAGGATGGAGCGAAAGTGGCGGCCCGTGGGTAAAACCCGAAGAAGCCATGAAAAAAGTGGTGTGGAGCGAACTCCGTGTCGAAGGCGGACAATCGTTCAATGGCAAACTACCTCATCCTCCAACAACTTCAGGAACATTCCAGAATTTAGGAGCTGAAGGAGCATTGGGTGCAATGGATAGCGAACATCAATTGCCCGAATATTACCAGGATATTTCTGTGATTGCCTATCCACTTCCCGATGATGATTTGTCGATGGAAGAATTGCAGCCAAAAATTACTTCCAGCAGTGGAAACTTCAACTTAGCTCAGTTGACTGATGGCGACTTGGTAAGCTCAAGCGAACTCCCTTACAAAAAGCCGGGAGAATACTCCTGGATTCAATTTGAATTTAACGAACCAACAACCATACAATCAATTACCATTGTAACCGGTGGCGGCGGACGTGGATTTAACTTTGGAGGTGGTGGACCGGCCAGCCAAAATCTGGAAGTAAGCAACGACAGTGTTAATTTCGAAAAAGTTATTGATGTAAGAGGCGGAAGAACCGCACAAAAAACACTGGCTTTTGCTCCCGTAACCGGAAAGTATTTTCGTGTAAACATTATCACTCCACAACCATCAAGAGGCGGAGGTATAATGGCCATGATGGGATTGGGCGGCGGAAATCAACCAGCTCCTACAGGCACTGCTGTAATGGAATTAGTATTGAATACCGGTGCACGTATTAACCGTTTCGAGGACAAGGCAGGATTTGCCACTGCTACCGATCTGGAAGAAGTTCCAACACCGGAAGTTCCAAATCCTGTTTTAGCAGAAAATATTATCGACCTTACCGATCAAATTGCAGAAGACGGCACCTTAGACTGGGATGTTCCCGAGGGAAAATGGAACATTATCCGAATGGGATTTTCACTGACCGGCCGCGAAAATCACCCGGCTTCACCCGAAGCAACCGGTTTTGAGGTGGACAAACTGAATGCTCAGTATGTAAGAAATTATTTCACCAACTATCTCGATCAGTATAAAGATGCCACTGGCGGGTTAATGGGAGAACAAGGACTAAAATACATCATAACCGACAGCTGGGAAGCCGGCACGCAAAACTGGACCGACAACATGTTGGCCGAATTTAAAACCCGTCGCGGTTACGATCTTTTCCCCTGGCTGCCTGCCCTTACCGGAAAAGTAATTGAAAGTGCTCAGTCCACTGATAAGTTTCTTTGGGATTACAGAAGAACTCTGGAAGAACTGGTAGCGGAATATCACTACGATTTATCGACAGAATTGCTTGCCGAACGCGGAATGGGCCGCTACTCCGAATCGCACGAAGGAGGCCGCGCGTTAATTGCCGACGGTATGGAAGTTAAACGCACAGCAGCAGTTCCTATGAGCGCCACCTGGACACCGGGCGGTTTTGGTGGGCCGGGGCCGGATGTTGCAATTCGGCATAAAGCAGATGTTCGCGAATCGGCATCGGTTTCTCATATTTATGGTCAAAAATATGTGGCTGCCGAATCGCTAACCGCAATTGGAACAGCATGGGCATGGTCGCCACGTTTATTAAAACCTGTGGCCGATGCCGAGCTGGCCAGCGGCCTGAATCGTTTTGTCATTCACACTTCGGTACATCAACCGGTTGACGACAGAATACCCGGGCTGGGACTGGGGCCATTCGGTCAATGGTTTACCCGCCACGAAACATGGGCTGAACAAGCCATTGCCTGGACAACTTACCTGGCACGAAGCTCGTACATGTTGCAGCAGGGTAATTTTGTTGCCGACGTTGCCTATATGTACGGCGAAAGCCACAACATTACAGAACTGTTTGGCGGGCAATTGCCACAGGTTCCGGCAGGTTACGAATACGACTTTATAAATGCCGACGCATTGTTGCACACCTTAAAAGTAGAGGATGAAAAAATAACTTCGCCAGGAGGTGCAGCCTACAAATTGCTGGTGCTTGACAAAAGTACGGCACAAATGACACTTCCTGTTTTACAGCGGATTAAAGAAATAGCAACAGCCGGAGCAGTAGTCTGCGGACCAAAACCAATTAGTACACCAAGTTTATCAGACGATGCTGCACAGTTCAGTGCACTGGCCAACGAACTCTGGCCCATTGAAAACGGGGTGAACACCATTGGAAAAGGTAAAATTTATAACGGATATCCGATTAACGAGGTGTTGGAAAAAGAACAGATAGCTACAGACTTTTCTTACACCAAACCGGAAGAAAATACCGAGTTGTTGTATGTGCACCGACAGTTGGGCGATATAGATTTTTACTGGGTAAACAACCGCGGCAACCGTGAAGAAGTAGTAGAGGCAACATTCAGAGTTGAAGGAAAAGAAGCCGAAATATGGCAGCCGGAAACCGGAATGATTAAAAAAGCTTCTTACTCCATTTCTGATGGCAGTACAACGGTTCCGTTGCAACTTGCACCCAACGATGCTGTTTTTGTGGTTTTCCGTAATAAAACACAAAACGACTCGTATACTGTTCCTGAAGTCATCGAAACAAAACTGGCTGACATTACAGGTCCATGGGAAGTAAGTTTCGAATCAAAAGTTGGCGAGCCATTCAACGCTACTTTTGAAACACTTTCGGCCTGGAATGAAAACGCCGACGACAACATTAAATATTTTTCCGGAACAGGTACTTACACCAAAACCATAAATGTTCCTTCCGAATGGCTGAATGAAGGCGGAAACATTTGTATTGATCTGGGTGAAGTAGAAAATCTGGCCGAAGTGAGTGTAAACGGCAAACCGGTTGGTATCGCTTGGAAAAAACCTTTCCGTTTGGAAATTGGCTCAGCACTGCAGGAAGGTGCCAACGAAATACAAATTAAAGTGGTTAACCTGTGGGTAAACCGCCTGATTGGGGACGCCCAGCCAGATGTTACAGAAAAACTGACTTACACAACAATGCCATTTTACCAGGCAAATTCACCACTAAAAACTTCCGGATTACTTGGACCGGTAGTAGTAATGAATTCAAAATAAAACCATCAACACAAATTTAGTTGATCTAGTTAGTTTTAATATTCCGGCAGGCATTTCCTGTCGGGATATTTTTATGTAGTCTTTGCAAGAAAACGCCATATACTGCGTTACTCTCGGTTTGAAAACGGTCGATTACCAAAGTAAACTTCCTGATTTCCAAACCTTCGAAAGCCTTGCCTTTAACGTTTTCTTATCAAAGACAAAGAAATAGCTGAGTTTTCCGGCAAGCACTAAGTAATACCAATTATGAAAATGATTAAGCTATTTTGAATCATCTTCAAATTGGTTAAATGCCGATATATAAAAACAAAGTCATTGGGAGTGCGCGAACCAATGGCTCAATGTTTTTAATAATCGGTATAAACCTTAATCAAAGCTGTAAATTATTCGCGAACTACTCCATTCTTAGTCCGGAAATATCAATTCTTTATTTTGTACTTTATACAATAAGAATTAGTTTCGCACATCAGCTTAACTTTTGTAAATTAGGCTCATTATTGTTCTAACAGATTGTACAACCAGATAAAATTAATTACTACCATGAATAAAAATGAATCGCGCTCAACTGCAGGATTAAAAAGTTTTGTTCTGCTACTCGCACTTTGTCTGAGTCTTAACCTGTTTGCGCAAATCGCACCAAATCCGTTTGCAAAAGCGCTCGAGCCAAATGCAACCGTAACCTTCACGAACCCCATTATTCCGGGCTTTTATTCCGACCCAAGTGTTTGCCGTGTTGGCGACGATTATTACCTCATCACCAGTACTTTCGAATACTTTCCGGGAGTTCCGGTTTTCCACAGTAAAGACCTTGTAAACTGGGAACAAATCGGCCATTGTATTCACCGGAAAGAACAAATTCCGAACGGGCTGAACATTTTTGCGGCCACACTGCGTTACCACGACGGAACATTTTACATGATCACCACCAACATTACCGGCGGAGGTAACTTTTTTGTAACAGCAAAAGATCCTGCCGGTCCGTGGTCCGATCCAATTTGGGTAGACGTTCCGGGTATCGATCCCGACATGTTTTGGGACGAAGATGGAAAAGCCTACATTATCAGTTCACCGTTTATTTTGTATGAAGTAGACTTAAAAACCGGCGAACTTTCGGAGGGTAAAAAAGTTTGGAACGGCACCGGTGGCCGCTACGCCGAAGGACCACATATTTACAAAAAAGACGGTTGGTACTACCTGATGGCCGCTGAAGGCGGAACCGAGGAAGCTCACTCGGAAACCATTGCCCGCAGTAATAACATTTGGGGACCATACACCGATAATCCGGCCAATCCAATTTTAACGCAATGCAACGCTGCAGGTCAGGGTAAACCTATACAGGGAATTGGCCATGCCGATATTATTCAGGCGCACGACGATTCGTGGTGGATTGTTTTCCACGGCTATCGCAATATCTCTGATAAAACGCACCACATACTTGGACGAGAAACCTGTCTTGCTCCGGTAACATGGCCAAAACACGGCTGGCCTGTGGTAAACGGCAACGGTACTGTTGACGTTGATATGACCTGCCCTACCCTTCCATTAAAACCCGTTGCCGAACCGCCATCGAAAGTTGAATTTGATAGCAATGAGCTTGGTTTAGACTGGAACTACGTTCAGGCACCGGTAGAAAGTAATTTCTCACTATCAGAAAGGGAAGGATTTTTACGCTTAAAAGGAGCTGCTGAAACCATCAGCACAAATCATTCGTCAACCTTTGTGGGACGCCGATTAAAAGACCACTATTTTACAGCTACAACACAACTTGAATTCGATCCGAAAAATGAAAATGAGGAGGCAGGTTTGATCTTGCTGAATAACGGCTCACACTTTGATATAATGGTGAGTAAAAAAGGAGATGATCGAATTTTGAGAGTGAAATTGCAGTTTGGTCAAACCATTTATAAATCAAAAGAATATACACTGAAGCCTGGTCCTGTAAAACTACGCGTGAGTGGAGATAAAACTACTTTCACCTTTTCGTTTGCACAGGGCAACGACGAATTTACCGCAGTTGAAACCGCCGATGCCAAATTCTTGGCTACCGAAACAGTTGGTTTCTTCACCGGCATTTATGTTGGTTTGTATGCCACCGGAAACGGCAAAGCTTCGGAAGCCAATGCCGATTTCGACTGGATAGAATACCTAAAAAATTAATTGAAAATATTTCCAAATTGAAAGGCTGCTCTGTTAATACAGAGCAGCCTTTTTTTGTTATTCCCGAAATTATTTTTGTTTATAATGCTCAACAACATATCACACCGATTAAACCTATTAAAACTCTGATAATCTGAATAATAATCAGAACAAAACATTTTAATAACTAAACCATAAATGATGAAAGTAAAAAATCAAAACTCCGGAAGTTTTTCCCGGAGATCTTTTATTGGTACAACAGCTGCTGCAGCTGCAGGATTTACAATCGTTCCGCGTCATGTTTTAGGCGGCACCGGCTACATGTCTCCAAGTGACATGGTGAACATCGCCGGAATTGGAGTCGGTAGCCAGGGCGGTGGCGACATTCAGAACATTGCCACACCCGATGTTCCTATTCAGCGACGTATGGGATTCTCAGGTATGTTGATGCAGCGTTATGCCGGTATCCAGCCCGAGCGTAGCGGGTTCCCTCGCCAACGACGCAGTTCAGAAGAAGTAGAAGATAGCGATGCTCCGGTACAAATGGGAGCAGCAGGAAGTGGAGAATCGTTCAAACATGCAAATATCTACGCCCTTTGCGATGTTGATCACGACTATGCCGGCCATATTATGGCTGGCTACCCCAAAGCCAAAAAATACCACGATTTCCGCGAAATGCTCGACAATGAAAAAGAGATCGATGCGGTATTGATCGGTACACCTGACCATACGCACGCCGTTATTGCTTCGTACGCAATGAACGCAGGCAAACACGTTTTTGTAGAGAAACCCATGGCCAAAACCATTCACGAGGTGCGTTTCCTGCGCGATCTGGCGAAGAAAACAGGCGTGGTTACTCAAATGGGTAACCAGGGACACAACATTGAAGGAACCATGCAAACTGTTGAGTGGATCCAGTCGGGAGCAATCGGAAATGTTAAGGAAGTCCATATGTGGTCGAACCGCCCCGTTTGGCGACAAGGTTATTTCGATCGTCCGGCAGGCGTTGAAGTTCCGGCCAATTTGAAATACGATCTTTGGTTAGGGCCTGCACCTGAAAAACCATACAGTCCTGAAACTACTCACTTTGCATGGCGTGGTTTGTGGGATTATGGTACCGGTGCCATGGGCGATATGGGAGCACATACTTTCGATGCGCCTATCTGGGCCTTAAACCTGGGAATGCCTACAAAAATTCAGGCAACTACTACTCCTTTCAACAACGAATATCTTCCACAGGCCGAAAGTGTTACTTACGAATTTCCGGCACGCGGAAATATGCCTCCTGTAAAAGTAACCTGGAGCGACGGTGGTATTAAACCTGCCCGTCCGGATGCACTAGAAGCCGATCGTCAGTTGCGCGAGGCCTTGTACATTGGCGACAAAGGAATGTTAATGCACGGAACGCACGGAGCTGCACCCGAGTTGGTTCCTAACGATCCGGGCTTTAAAGAACCGGATAAATGGCTGAAACGACCAAGCAGCGTTTATGTTGATTTTATTGAAGCCATTAAAGAAGGCCGCAAAGCTGCCAACGATTTCGAAGTTTCTTCAAAACTGACTGAAATAATGCTTCTTACCAACATTGCAGTGGTTTCACAACAGCTGAATAAAACGCTGGAATACGATGCTGAAAACATGAAAATTACCAATTGCGAAAAGGCAAATAACTACTTCCATTACGACTACCGTAACGGATGGAAATTGTAAAATTTAAAATCATATTGTAATGAGTAAGAATAAAAATAATGGACTATCACGCAGGAAATTCCTGGGTAGCTCAGCAGCTTTGGCTGCGGTTTCAATGGTTCCGGTAAACTTTGCATCGGCAAATCCGGCAACAAAAAAAGACAATCCCAACTCCAACTTTGGCGGAGTGCACATTGGTGCCATCACCTACAGCTGGCGCACCATGCCGGGTGGATTGGAGAACATCGTAAAATATTGCAAAGAGTGCAACATCAGTTCTATTGAATTGATGAGCGGAGATTTGGAAACTTATTTGGGTGCTCCGGAAAGTCCGATGATGGAGATTTTTATGGAAATTCGGAGGCAGCAGCAAGCGGAACAAGCAGCAAGCGGTGAGGCACCACAACCACGCCGCAGAGGTCGTCCGCAATTAAATGCTGAACAGCAAGCCAGAATGGATAAATACAACGAGGAGGTTCGCAAATTCCGTTTGAATGTTGACATGAAAAAAGTGGAAGCTGCCAAAAAATTGCTGGATGACACCGGAATAAAACCACACATTGTTAAGTTCTCGCCTTCGCAATGGTCGGACGAAGAAATTGAATACGCTTTTACAGTGGCCAAAGCAATGGGCGCAAAAGGTGTTAGCGAAGAAATTAGCGAAGCTGCCGCTAAAAAGTTGGGACCAATTGCAGAGAAACACGGAATGTACGCCGTTTTCCATCAGCACATGCAATTTGCGGATGTAGAAGGTTTTACTTACGACAACTTTGTGGACATTTCGCCGGCAGTAATGTTCAACTTCGATTCAGGTCACTATTTCGGCTCTACCGGAAAAAATCCTTGCGACATTCTTCGAAAATACCACGACCGGATTTTCAGTATTCACATCAAAGACAAAACCGGTCCGGAAACTGATCCGCCAAACCAAAATCAGGTTTGGGGACAAGGGCAAATGCCACTGGAAGAAGTGTTGCTTTTGATTAAAAAAGAAAAGTGGCCAATCTATTGCGACATAGAGTTGGAATACGAAGTAAAACCATGGTCGAATGCCGTTAAAGAAGTAAAAACCTGCGTTAACTATGCCCGCCAGATCTTGATGTAATAGCGAATAGTTATATTCATAAAATTACCCGTCTTTGTATAGAGGCGGGTATTTTTTTACAAATCATATCCTGCTGAATAAAAGACTTTTAAAGCAACTTGTAATTTTATCCGTCGTTTGGCAAAGATGAACCTGAACTTTATTTTGTTATTTTTACAATAAGCTAAGTAAAAACCGGGCTGCGTGTCCTAAAAAATTTATTGATGAAGAACTTGTATTTGATTCTGTTATTAGCCGTAATTTCGTGCACAACTCAAACTCCCAATTACAGAAGTACAATTGATCTGCAGGGCGAATGGCAATTTGCTCTCGACACCGCACAAAGCGGTGAAGTACAGCAATGGTACCTGTCTGATTTTGATGATTCGGTGGTGTTGCCCGGAACAACCGATTCAAACCAAAAAGGTTTTCTGAATCAAAACCCGACTACCATGCACCTGAACCGGATTTACACTTACGAGGGAATGGCCTGGTACCGGAAAAAAGTTACAATTCCTGAGAATTTGAAGGATAAACGGCTTGAACTTCAGTTGGAAAGGACAAAACCATCGAAAGTGTGGGTTGATGACCAGTTTGTAGGATCGTCGTTCTTGTTGCAGTCAACACAAAAATATGGTCTAACCGACTTACTAACTCCCGGCGACCACTTCATTACTATTCTGGTAAACAACGATTTGAAATTAACTCCCTACGGAAATGTGCATATCTACTCTGATGACACACAAACCAACTGGAACGGGATAATCGGGAAAATTCAAATTGAGGCTACTTCAAAAACATACATCTCCAAATTGCGTGTCACTCCGGATGTGCAGAACAAAAAAGCCCTCGTCGACCTGAATATTGAGAATCAGCCGGCGGAAGAGTTAGCAATTGAACTTCATGTTGAAAAAACGGTGGCTGGAAAAACTACGCACTTAAAAACTTTAAAATCAACTGTAAACGCACAAGAAAAAGTTCAACTGGAGTACAACTTTGGCGACGATTGTCAACTGTGGGATGAATACAGCCAGCCACTTTATAAACTTACGGCTGTTGTTTCCGGAGAGGGTATTCAGGATACCAAATCGGAAACATTTGGTATGCGTGAGTTTGATGTTGACGGAACCCAGTTCTCGATTAATGGACGAACAACTTTTCTTCGTGGGAAACACGATGCCTGTGTATTTCCGTTAACCGGTCATCCACCAATGGATACAGAAGGCTGGGTGCGTGTTTTTAAAATTGCCAAAAACTACGGCATCAACCATTACCGTTTTCATTCCTGGTGCCCACCGGAAGCGGCTTTTATTGCTGCCGACCAGGAAGGAATTTACTTGCAGCCTGAACTACCGTTTTGGGGAGGTTTAGACTCGGTAAACATTGCCAATCAGCTACGCAACGAAGGTTTTGCATTGTTGGATGCCTATGCCAATCACCCGTCGTTCGTACTGTTTTCGCACGGTAATGAAATTTGGGGAGGCCTAGATAATGTGGAAGCCAACATTTCAGCTTTAAAAGCGTACGACGACCGCCCGCTTTACACCATGGGATGTAACAACGGGATCGGTTACATTCCGCCAACTCCAACTTCCGAATTTTTTGTTGGCGCGCGTACCTCGTATGCACACGATACAATTCTTACGCACACACGATTAACACATGCATTTGCCGATTCAAAGGACGGCGCCCGATTAAACTCCGTAACTCCTTCTACCAATTTCGATTTTAGTTACGCAGTAAATCACATGAATTTGCCAATCATCAGTCACGAAATTGGTCAGTACCAGATTTTTCCTGATTATGATGAAATTGGAAAATACACCGGTGTTTTAAAGGCTACCAACCTGGAAATATTCAAAAGCCGCCTGGAAGAAGCCGGAATGCTGGATAAAGACAGCATTTTTCAGCGGGCGACTGGAGCATGGTCGGCACTGTGTTACAAGGCCGAAATGGAAGCCGCAATTCGCACGCAAGGTTTTGCAGGATTTCAGTTGCTCGACCTGCAGGATTTCCCTGGCCAGGGAACAGCACTTGTAGGCATTCTGGATGCTTTTATGGACAGCAAGAACGTAATCACTCCCGAAGCCTGGAAACAATCGTGCAACGACGTGGTCTTGTTGCTTGAGTTTCCAAAATACTGCTACACCAGCAACGAAACATTTCAGGCAAAAGCTGTTGTTGCCAACTACTCCAACAAAGCGCTGACCAACAACATTTCATGGACTTTAAAACAGGAAGACGGAACCTTTGTTGCCAAAGGAACATTTACAGCTGCAGAAGTTCCTTTTGGAGGACTTACCGAACTTGGTGAAATAACTGCAGACCTATCGGATTTGAAGGAAGCAGCAAAACTAAATCTACACATTTCGATTGCTGGAAGTGATTACTCGAACGACTACCCGGTTTGGGTGTATCCTGCCAAAAACGAGTTAAATATTCCTGAAGACATTCTGGTTGCAAACAAAGTTGACCAACAGGTTTCAAGAGAATTACAGAACGGTGGTAAAGTGCTGCTCTTCCCGCAAACAGCAGATGTAAAAGGAAAAAGCGAGCCCGGATTATTCCCACCGGATTTCTGGAATTACGGCATGTTTAAATCTATTTGCGAGAATAACGGAACAGAGGTTTCGCCCGGTACGTTGGGCTTGTTAACCAATCCTACGCATCCGCTATTCAATGCTTTTCCGACTGATTTTCATACCAACTGGCAATGGTTTTCGATTATTAAAGCCAGTAATTCGCTGATTTTAGATGAACTGCCAAGTACCTACTACCCCATCATTCAGGTAGTAGATAATTTGGAACGCAATCATAAAATGGGGCTGATCTTTGAAATGAAAGTTGGCGAAGGAAAACTGCTGGTTTGTATGTCGCAACTGAATGAGATTTTAGACCAACCGGAAGCTGCACAGCTTTACAAATCGATGTTGAATTATATGGAATCAGATGCGTTTGATCCGGAATTTTCGATAAGCGAGAAAGATTTAAACGAGTTGCTTTAATGCAGCTGGTTTAAATCTTTAATCTCCAAACGAATAAGTAAGGCTTACATTCCATAAAAAGTCATCGCTTACGATATCGCTGTCAATTTTTTGATTGATTTTAGCACCGAGCGTAAAAGGTAATTCCCGGTGTTCCAGAGAAAATGATGAACCGCAATAGGAACCGGTTATTCCGTCAGTGCTTAGGTAATAGATTTCAGGCGTAAAAGAAAACAGTAATTGTTTTAAAATTTCAAGATCTGAAATCCCCAAACGCATGCTCAAGTAGTGTGTATTTTGCAAACCACGATCGAATCCGTGTCCATACAAATAATAAGGTTCAAGATCGATGTGTTCGGAGATTTTAATAGACGGATCAATTTCTCCGGCTAAAAATCTTCTGCCCTCCAAACCTTCTTTATTCGATCCTTCTTCTTCAAAAGTGACTTCGTGAAACATAATTGCCGGATGGGCTCCAATCGACAGGCTAAATTTCTCATTATCTACAGTTTTATGTCTGAACCAAAAAATAAACGACCAGGGTTTTCCTTCCATTGCAAACCTGAATTGCGGCTCGAATCGCAATTTATCACCTCCAATCGACAAGTCAAATATAACGGCTGACTTTCCAAGCGAAAACGACGGTACGCTGGAAATACCATTATTTGTAACCATTACAGAGCCGGAGAAATGTTTTAGAGAGGTAGACTTTTCAGTTTCTTGTGCACCTACAAGCTGTACCACAGCTATAAATACAACAAAGAGAAGTATTCGTTTCATTTGCTTAGTTTAAGTTCGTTAGTTCTAAATTTTATCAGCTAGCCGAGCCAAATCAATGACGAAAGATAGCCAAAAAATCAGAGTTCCGTGTTACTTCGACACAAAGCAAGCAAATGTAAACAAAATGAAAAGTTAGCAACTCAGAATTTCTTTGTACTAGTTCAAATTCCGATACTCATTGGGCGATACTCCAACCTGCTTTTTAAACATGCGGGTAAAATGCTGCGGATGTTTAAAACCCAGTTCGTAAGCGATTTCGCTGATTGATTTCTCGGTATCGTAAATCTTTTCTTTGGCCACATCAATCATTTTAAGCTGAATGTGTTCCTGCGCCGATTTACCGGTTTCCTTTTTTAGCAGATCGCCAAGATAATTGGGAGAGATAAACAGTTTATCGGCACAATAGCGAACCGAAGGCAAGCCTGAAATTAGCGGTTGTTCTGATGAAAAATAATCTTTCAGAATATGCTCAAAACGAGCTAAAACATCTTTGTTTACGTGGTTACGGGTAACAAACTGGCGCTCGTAAAAACGTTTGCTGTATTTCAGAAATAGTTCCAGGTACGACACAATCAATTCCTTACTGTGCGTGTCGATGGCGTGTTGCAATTCGAAATTGATATTTTCAATACACTGGTTTATCAGCACTCTTTCTCTTGCCGACAAGTGCAAAGCTTCGTTTACCTCGTATGAAAAGAAAGTATATTCGTCGATCGTTTTTCCTAACGATGTACCGTGTATCAGATCAGGGTGAAAAATAATTGCCGTACCCGATGCCTGCTGTTTCTCACCGGTTCCTTCAACACCATAAACCTGTCCTGGCGAAATAAACAACAGTGTACCTTCTTCGTAGTCGTAATCGTTAATTCCGTAAGTAATATTTCCACATTTTATGTCTTTCAGAAAGATAGCATAAACATCCATCTGCCCTTTGAAATAATGAAATGGTTCGACTTTTGAAAAATCGATAACGCTAACCAACGGGTGCAGTGTTTCCTGCCCAACCAGGTTGTTATATTCGGTTACTGAATTTATTTTTTTTACGTCGCTCATAATCTTTCGCTTTAAAACCGGTACAAATTTAAACAACTATTGTTTAAGGTGTTACTGCCCGACCTAGATTCCGTAATATAGGTAAGTAATTCAGGAATTTGGGTAATTCGTGTTGTGCTTCTGACTTGTTTGCTTAACATTTCAGCTGCACCTTTAAAGAATTTAGCAAACGCTACCAGCCTCGTTAACATGTCGTTAACAAGGATTTATGGATTTTGGATGCCAATTCCGTAATTTGGGTAAATAATACAGGAATCCGGGTATTTTACTTAAACTTATTTGCCGGATATTTGTCTCATAATTTTAATGAGAACAATTTCACAAGAATGAAAACTATAGAAAACAGACTTTTTGAAGGAGAACGACCATTATTTGCGGAGAATGATTTACATATTAAAAATGTAGAAATTGGTTTGGGCGAATCAGCTTTAAAAGAGGCAAGCAAAATTAAAGCTACAGCTTGTACTTTTAGAGGGAAATACCCGTTTTGGCACAATACCAACAGCATTATCGAAGATTCATTATTTACCCCCGGAGGACGCGCTGCCATTTGGTATTGCAACGATATTCGCATGACGAATACGCGTGTTGATGCACCAAAAATGTTTCGCGAAATTGATGGTTTGTACCTCGAAAACGTTGAGCTTACAGATGCTGAAGAATGTTTGTGGTGGTGTAAAAATATTAAACTTAAAGATGTAAAAGTAACCAATGGCGATTACATTTTTAAGGATAGCAAAAACATCAAAATCGACAACCTCACCTTGCAGGGAAACTACGGTTTTCAATACGCTCGTAACATTGAAATTCGCGACTCTCATCTGGCCTCGAAAGACGCTTTTTGGAACACCGAAAATGTTACCGTTTACGATTCGGTTATTGAAGGCGAATACCTGGGCTGGCACTCGAAAAATTTGCGTTTGGTAAATTGTGTTATCAGTGGAACACAGCCATTATGTTATGCCAAAGATTTGGTAATGGAAAACTGCATAATGAAAGAGGATGCAGATCTGGCATTTGAATACAGCACATTAAATGCTGAAATTAACAGCCCGGTTACCAGCATAAAAAATCCAAGCACCGGAGAAATCGTAGCTCAAAGCGTTGGCGAGCTTATTTTTGATGAAAACTGCAAAAACCCCGGAGGCTGTAAAGTTACAGTTCAAAGCGAAGTAAACGTTTAATCACCATGCAAAATAATTTCAACGAAAAAATAGTCCGCAGAGGCACTAATTCATACAAATGGGATTCAAAAACCAACGACGATATTATTCCGTTGTGGGTGGCCGACATGGATTTTAAAACCGCCCAACCGATTATTGATGCATTGACAAATCGTGTGCAACACGGCATTTTTGGCTACACAAAGGTGCCCGATGCCTATTACAATGCGGTTATCAGTTGGTTTGGGCGCAGGCACAATTTTACGGTTGAAAAAGAATGGATGATCTACACAATTGGCGTGGTTCCAGCTATTTCAGCAACTATTTTGGCGCTTACCGAACCCGGCGATAAAGTAATTGTGCAGGAGCCGGTTTACAACTGCTTTTTCTCGTCGATTAGGAATAACAAGTGCGAAAGTTTTTCCAACGACCTGATCTATCAAGACGGAAAATACACCATCGATTTTAAAGACCTGGAAAAAAAGGCAGCCGATCCGAAAGCCAAAGTGATGCTTTTATGCAATCCGCATAATCCGGCAGGCCGCGTTTGGACAAAAAAAGAACTGGAAAAAATTGGAGAGATTTGTTTCCGGAATAATGTAATTGTTGTTTCGGATGAAATCCATTGCGACCTGGTACACCCGGAACATACGCACATTCCGTTTGCGTCGCTGGGCCAGCAGTTTTTAGAGAACTCGATAACCTGCGTTGCTCCAAGTAAAACTTTTAACCTGGCAGGATTACAGATTGCCAATATTTTAACATACGATGCTGACATCCGCAAGAAGATCGATAAAGCGATCAATATTAACGAGGTCTGCGATGTGAGTCCGTTTGCAGTTGAAGGATTGATTGCTGCTTACACACACGAAGATTCTGAAAAATGGCTGGACGAATTGAGAGCATATCTGTGGGACAATTACCTGTTGGTAAAAGACTTTTTTGCAGAGAACTTTCCACAATTCCCGATTTTACCACTGGAAGCTACCTATTTGGTTTGGATCGACACTTCTGTTTTAAACATTAAGTCGGAAAAACTAACAGAATTACTGATAGAAAAAGGAAATGTATGGTTGAACGAAGGAACGGTTTACGGTGAAGCGGGAGAAGGTTTTATGCGCCTGAATATAGCCTGTCCGAGAGCCGTTTTGCAGGAAGGATTGAATAGAACGAAAAAAGCTTTCGATCTTATCATTGCGGAAAAACAGTAAGGCTTGTAATGCGTGATTCTGTTCAGAAATAGTTGTATCATTGCAACGACTTTTCTTAAACCGTTTGGAGTATAATATCAATTGAAAAAGAGTGCTTATTTATTGTCGCTTGTCCAAAATAAGCAGGCAATGACGTTTATGCAACAATTGCATTTGGCGGTACTGTTGAGTATTCCGGCCATTATCGCGCAATTTTCATCTATCATCATGCAATATATTGATGCATCAATGGTTGGACGATTGGGCGCAAATGCATCTGCCTCCATTGGTTTGGTTATTACTTCTACCTGGCTGTTTTGGGGAATTTGCACCACTGTTGCGGCAGGTTTTTCGGTGCAGGTTGCGCACCTCATTGGCGCCGGAGACCGCAGAGGAGCACGGTCTGTTTTACGTCAGGCTATTTTATCTACCCTGCTTTTTAGTTTTATTATGGTGGCCATCGGGGTTTCGGTAAGTCAAAAACTCCCCTATTGGCTGGGTGGCGACGCCGCCATTGCTGCCGACGCATCAAAATACTTTCTCATATTTATCTTGTCGTTACCCGCATTGCAGTTAAATTTTCTTGCCAGCGCCATGTTACGAAGTAGTGGAAATATGCACATCCCAAGCGTACTAAATGTGGCAATGTGTGCGATGGATGTCGTATTCAATTTCCTGTTGATCTTCCCATCTCGGGAGTTACAGTTTTTAGGTTACAACATTTTTATTCCGGGAGCCGACCTTGGCGTAGCAGGAGCCGCAATCGGAACCGCTTCAGCCTATTTTATAACGGCTGTAATGCTTTTCTGGTACTTGTTTGCAAAGACGAAAACCTGCGCTTAACCAAAGAAAAAGGAAGTTTTCGGCCCAAAGAGAGTACACTGCGCAGAGCATTCAAAATTAGTATGCCAATGAGTTTGGAGCACACCGTAATTATGGGCGCACAAATATTATCCACCATAATTGTGGCTCCTTTGGGAATTGCATCCATCGCGGCCAACTCGTTTGCCATAACTGCTGAAAGTCTGTGTTATATGCCGGGCTATGGAATTGCAGAAGCAGCCACTACTTTGGTGGGGCAAAGTTTTGGAGCCAAACGAAAAGACCTGGCAAAACGTTTTGCTTACATCACCGTATTTATGGGAATGGCAGTAATGACCATCCTGGGCGCGATCATGTATTTTACAGCGCCTCAGATTATTGGTTTTATGACTCCCGATCCGGAAATTCTATCGTTGGGCGTTATGGCATTACGAATTGAAGCCTTTGCCGAGCCGATGTTTGCCGCATCTATTGTTGCCTATGGCGTATTTGTTGGCGCCGGCGATACTTTCGTTCCAAGCATTATGAACCTCGGCAGCATGTGGGCCGTTCGTCTAACTCTGGCAGCAATCCTGGCTCCGATTATGGGTTTAAAAGGCGTTTGGATTGCCATGTGTATCGAATTGTGTTTCAGAGGTGCTATTTTTCTTTTCCGCCTTTTTCAAGGCAAGTGGTTGAAACATTCCATCTAACCTGAAAAATTCATTAAATTTTTCACACAAAGTGTTGACGATTGAAAATCAGTATAGTATGTGCCTTGAACAAAATAATCTGATGATTTTCAATGTCAGGGCTAACAATCAGAATTCTGATTCAGTAATAAAGGTAAGTTACTCCGTAATTTGGGTTATTTTATTTTGATGTTTCTACTGATATTTGTACTGTGGAGTCTTAAGATAAACAACATTCCGGAAATATTATTTATATTATGACAAAACCATAATACGAAAGAAATAAAACTAAAATGAGCAAGAATATCTTTAAACGATTACAAGCCGGTGAAGCAGTTCTGTATTCCGATCCGGATCATAACCAGATTTCAGAAGCAGCGCAACGTACAACAACGTTGCTGATAGAAATGAATAGTACTTCCGACACGGACAAGACCCGTAAAATATGGGGCGATATTTCAGGCGAAGCACTCGACCCGAGCAGCATGATTCAGATACCGTTTTATGTGAACATCGGGCAGTTTACCCGCATCGGTAAAAACGTTTACATCAATCATCTCTGCTCCATGCTCGATATGGGAACCATAACCATTGGCGACAATGTGTTAATTGGCCCGAAAGTTAACATCTTAAGCGAAGAACACCCTGTTAATCCTGCTGACAGAAAAGCGCTGATGGCTCGGCCGGTCGTAATTAAAAACGGTGCATGGATTGGTGCAGGAGCAACAATTCTGCCGGGTGTTACCGTTGGTGAAAACTCAGTAGTTGCAGCCGGAGCGGTGGTAAACAAAGATGTTCCCGATAACACTGTTGTGGGTGGTATTCCGGCGAGAATTTTAAAAAAGATATAGTAATATGGCGAGAATATTTATAACAGGATCAGCCGATGGACTTGGCCAGCTGGCAGCCAAAAAACTGGTTGCAGAAGGACACAGCGTGGTTCTCCATGCACGAAATGAGGAAAGGGCCAAACAGGCAATGAGTAGAGTTCCCAGCGCAGAAAAGGTGCTGACAGCAGATTTGTCGGGTATCGAAGAAACCAAAAAGCTTGCAGAACAGGTTAATAAAATGGGTTCTTTCGATGCGATAATCCACAACGCTGGTATTTTAAATGTTCCGCAAAATGGCAAAAGCAAAGATGGGTTACCATTGTTATTTGCGGTTAATACGTTGGCACCATATATTCTAACAGCCCTAATTAACCGCCCAAAAAGATTAGTTTACCTCAGCTCAAGTATGCACAGAAGTGGCGATGCACAGAAAAACCAGTTGAATGCGATTCTCCACGGAAAAAATAGTCCGAGCTACTCCGACACCAAATTGCACGATTTAATTCTGGCACTTGTGGTAGCAAGAAAATGGCCTGAAGTGATTTCAAATGCCGTTGATCCGGGTTGGGTTCCAACAAAAATGGGAGGAAGCAGTGCTCCCGACAGCCTGGAAAAAGGATACGAAACACAAGCCTGGCTGGCAACTTCGCAAGAAGCTGAAGCACTTAAAAGTGGTCGTTTATTGTTTCATAAAAAAGAACTGAATTTTAATAAACAGGCCGCACAACAAGCAATACAGGAAAAGCTTTTATCCATCTGTGAGAAGCTATCTCAGGTTTCTCTCCAGCCATTTTAGACACGTACATTCGCCTGACGCAGCAAAAAAACAACAAACAGTAATACGGGTAAATAAATCTGTTATTCTGGTAATTTTCTGACAACCGTTCTGCTGATATTTGTACTGTTATTATTAACAATCTCAAAACTTTATGTATGGAGATTATAAAATAAAAGGAGACATTATTATGATATTAAAAGAAAATTATACGCTATCTAATGGCGTTGAGATCCCAAAACTGGGACTCGGAACATGGTTTATTAGCGATGACGACTCAGTACAAGCAGTAAAAGATGCTGTAGAATTGGGGTATCGCCATATCGATACAGCTCAGGCTTACCAAAACGAGCGCGGAGTTGGTGAAGGAGTTAGAAACAGCGGTGTTAAAAGAGAAGACTTGTTTGTAACCACAAAACTGGCTGCCGAAGTAAAATCGTACGACGAGGCAGTGAAATCAATTGATCAGTCATTGGAAACAATGGGTTTTGATTACATTGATATGATGATCATTCACAGCCCAAAACCATGGATGGAATTTCATGAAGAAGATGCACATATTGACGGAAACCGCGAAGCATGGAAAGCACTCGAAGAAGCTTACAAAGCTGGAAAACTGAAAGCTATCGGCGTTTCAAATTTCCAAAAAGCAGATATCGAAAATATTCTTGAAACGTGCACAGTAAAACCAATGGTGAACCAGATTTTGGCGCACATCAGTAATACTCCAAAAGAATTAATCGCGTATTGCGAAGAGAATGACATTTTGGTTGAAGCTTATTCACCGGTTGCACACGGAGAATTAATGAAAAACCAGGAAGTAATAAAAATGGCTGAAAAATACGATGTTTCTGTGCCACAACTAAGTATTCGCTATGTTTTACAGCTTGGCCTCCTGCCATTACCAAAAACAGCAAATCCGGCTCACATGAAAATTAATGCCGATGTTGATTTCGTAATTTCAGGAGAGGATATGGAGATTCTGAAAAATCTTGAACAAATCAAGGATTACGGCGAAGCCAGCATCTTCCCGGTATATGGAGGGAAACTAAAATAATTTTAATGGGGGAAGAAACACTAATTAGCTCTTTCGGATATAAATATTTTCCGAAGAGCTTTTAGTGTTGATCAAAAACGAAACAAGAATGCCACATTTTCAAATAAAAATTCTGGAAGGTAGAAGTAAAGAGCTGAAACAAGAATTAACTGACGAAGTAGTTAAAGTAGCTCAAAAAATTCTTGGTAATGGAAACGAATCTTTTTCGGTTGCCATAGAAGAATATTCATTGGATGAATGGAAAAACAAAGTTTATCCCGATGATATTATGGGAAAAGAAAATCAGCTTTACAAAAAACCAGGTTACACTATGTAAAAAACAAAGTTATGACAGCAAACTCAGAAAAATTAACAACAGAAGAAATTGCTACGATAGCACAAAAAGACGACTTTCATATTGCACCATTTCGCGAAGATGGTGTGACTTACGGAACGCCAACCTGGATATGGTCGGTAGAAGTTGATAATAATCTTTATGTGAGAGCATACAACGGAATCCGGTCAAGATGGTACCAGTCAGCAGTAAAACAAAAAGCCGGCAAAATTGAAGCTGCAGGTTTGGTAAAAAAGGTGCAGCTTGAAACAGTTACAGATAATAGTCTTAACGAAAAAATTGATGATGCCTACCGCGCAAAATACGGTAGTAGTCCTTATTTAAATTCGATGATAAGTAAAAGGGCAAAAGCGGCTACTGTGCGCGTGTTTTAAAAAAGGAAAACAATCATCGGAAAATCCAATCGATTAACCCGCTTTTTTGATTTTGTAGACACAACGATTGCCGTTCTCAATAATATATTCCACTCGCTCCAGATCGTATTCCGGGCCAATCAGCTGGTTAAAATTATTTAATTCCGATCGGCAAAACCCCTGGCATTCAGTAGCTGCTGCACAAATAGGGCAATGATTTTCAATTAAATAATAAGCATCGCCTTCTTTTCTCCACTCGGCAATATATCCTTCTTCCGAGCGCTTTCTGCTTAATACATCCAGCTTTTGCTCAATGGTTTCCGAGCCTTCCATTTGTTTTGCATAACGCTCGTAAATTGCTGTTTCCCTGTCGCTAATTAACAGATCGAGCGCATTCTCGCCCAAAAGTTTCTTTACCGATTGAAGCAACTGTACTGTAACATCAGCATGTGTATTCGGAAAGCGGGACAAACCTTTTTCGGTAAGCGAATAATAGGTAGACGGACGCCCAACTCCCTCACTTTTCATCGTTGCTTCTACAAGACCGGCTTCTGAAAGGTTCAGCAAATGTTTCCGCGCTCCCTCCTTGGTAATAGCAAGCTCCTCAGAAATTAAAAGCGCCGTGGTCTCCCCTCTCATTTTGAGCTGCATTAATATACGTTCTGACGAATTCTTTTTCATTTTTACAACATTTAGTTGTTTTATCAATACAAGGCAAAAATAACAAAATAGTTCACAAATACCAATATATCACACACATAACAACATTATCAATGACACATAGACAAAACCAATCTATTTTTTAACAACTTTTCGGTTGTTTTATTAATCAATATTGTAAATTTGCTCTCAGTTAATAACAATTAAAAAACAACATAATGAGCAAATTCAGTTTACCGGCTCTTCCATATGCAACAGATGCCTTGGAGCCACATTTCGACAATGAAACAATGACAATTCACCATCAACGTCACCATCAGGCGTATGTAAACAACCTGAACAATGCCGCTGAAGGTACAGAAGCAGAAAACAAAAGCCTGGAGGAAATTATCCGGGAAGTAAGTAAATACAGTAAAGCCGTTCGTAATAATGGTGGCGGACACTACAACCACTCGTTGTTTTGGGAAATCCTGTCGCCAACTCCACAGGCAGCCCCTACAGGGAAACTGGCAGATCAGATTACTGCTGCTTTTGGAGACATTGACACTCTAAAAGCAGAAATTAAAAAAGCAGGCTTAGGACAGTTTGGTTCGGGCTGGGCATGGCTTTATGTAAAAGCCGATGGCTCGGTTGCTGTTACCGCAACGCCAAACCAGGACAACCCATTAATGGATCTTGAATCGGGAGACAAAGGATTTCCAATTTTAGGTGTTGATGTGTGGGAGCACGCTTACTATCTGAAATACCAAAACAAAAGAGCGGATTACCTTGATGCTTTTTGGTCGGTTCTTGACTGGGCTTCAGTAGAGAAAAAATACGAAGAAGCTTTGTCAAAACTCTAATAACCGGATTATTGGAAAAACCAATAACATCATAGTACAACAATTAGATACGAAAAGTCGGCCCTGCAAAATTTTAGCAGGGCCTGATTTTTTCCGGTTGCCTAAATCAGAAACCATAACAAGCGCTAAACTTTAACCAAATCCATAACAGAAAACAGATATGAAAGCCATAATATTTAACGGGACCCTTGAAATAAGAGCCCATTCAACTCCAGATATACTTTCCGGTTATTTATCAAACGAACTTCAGGGATTAGGCATTGAAAGCGAGATTTTCAATTTAGCCGATTATGGAATTCCTCTTTTTGATGTATCAAACCCGGTAATCACACCATCCGTAAAATTGATGATTCAAAAATTTCAAGAGGCTGATATTCATTTTTGGCTGGCTCCACTGTACCATGGAAGTATTCCCGGAGCCATGAAAAACTGTATTGACTGGCTTGAGCTTGGTGCAAAAACTCCTCAACCATATCTTACCGACAAGAATATAGGGATGATTTGCTGGGCCGACGGCATACAAGCCATGCAGGGAATTAATACCATGGATTCAATTGCAAAGGCACTAAGAGCCTGGCCATTACCTTTTAGCGCACCATTGGTTAGAAGTACTCTTTTTGAAACTGATAACCCAACTGAAATTACTACTGCAAATAAAGAAAAACTAAATCTTCTTATAAAACTTGCAACAAGCAAAAGAGTTGAAGTAAGGGAAATAGATACGCCAATCGTAGGATAGGCAGGATAGTTGAATGTGTTATTTTAATTCTAAACCCGGAATATGTATTTTGCATAGTCCGGGTTACATCTATACAATGATTACACAACCGGTTTTTCCTCTATATTTTTAATTCAATGTAACTGATCCAGAGTTGTTTCCTATCGTAATTCTGTTCAAAATTCTGTAATAAAAATTCGCTGTTGTATTCTATCTTTTTATCAAAATACAGTTTATCGTTAATATAAACTTCCACGTTCTTGTTCACATCAACCATCTCGGGAGAAATATTGATTCTGAAGGATTTAATTCGGGATGTTGTAATATGAAAAACATTATTGTTATATGTTGCTATAATCTTCCCCGATTTTCGGGGAAATTCAAACGCCTTTTTATCCACACTCTTTTCAATTAAGCTATCATTTTCATCATAGTCCAGCCATTTTGTTATTTCAAAATTCAGGTTCTTGTGCCAATTGGATTCTCCATCCAGTGTGTCAAGTTTTATATCAGTCAACCAGTCTATGTTACCATATTTATTATCATCAAATTCCCAGTCAATTTTCTGCGGAAAGGGGTTTCGTTCTCTTTCTGTTAAATCAGAAAAAAGAATCTTGTAGGCAGGTTCAGATTCGTCAAACTGCGGAAACCAATGTGGAAAACCTTTGTAACAATAATCTTTATAATCAGCTTGTATTGAATCCATAAGTTCATCAAGGCTGTCGTTTGCATTTGGCGGATAATAATAATCCTGATCTGTAGAAAAATTTATGAACGAGCGGTTTAAAACATTTTCAATAAAAGTACCGCCGGTATACACTTTAGGACGCGTATTAAAACCATAAAACCCGGCAAATTGAGTGGGTTGTTTCATTAAGTACGAGAACGAACCTGTAGCCCCGTTTGAGTGTCCTGAAACGAATATTTTATTGTCGTTTACATTAATGGACGATTTAAGTTCTTTCACAATTTCGGGCACCATAAAAAAGCCATCGTCAGGAGTTAACCAATTGTATTTTTTATCGCCACTCGGAAAAACTAAAATAACATCGTTAAGTGCTGCGTATTTTGTATAATACCGGTTCCAACCACCTAATTCAAGGTTTATTATCTGGTATTCTGCAAGCGAGCTAAACCTTACTGCACCGTGTAAAAATATTAATACCGGATATTGCTTTTTCGGGTTATAATTTCCGGGCAAATGAACAAGATACGAGGTTTTGACAGAGTCGTTAATTTCAAAAGAAATGGAATAATCCTGCTGTTGTTTTTTTAAGTACGCATTGTAGTTTTTAATAGCCTCATACAATTCTTTACCTCTGTAATTATCAATATTCTTAGCCGATCTGCTAAAAAACTCTTTTTGCGCCTCATCTAACTTACTGAAATACTTATCCTTGTCGAACAAAGCCTGGCCTTTGAGTTTTTCCCATCGTTTGTCATTTAGCAAATTTTCGTAATCCTCCTCTGCATACTCGTCCAATACAAAACTCCATCCGGGATATCCTTCTTCGTCGGTTTCCATTTCGGCCAAAGGTGTCAGGTATTCAAAAGCTTTATCGTTATTTTTTAAATCGGCAGCTAAAACAGAAGCATAGTACAAACCGGTTCCGTTTAGGCTGTCGGGGAACTCTGTAAATGCTTTATCAAATAAATCCAGGGCAGTCTTATAATTAGCCGAATCTTCCGAATTAAATATTTCAATCGCTTTTTCCGTTAATTCAGAGTATGAGTTTTGTGCCTTTACAAATAATACCGGCAGCAAACAAACAAAAGAAATAATGTATCCTAATTTCATATTATAGCACTTATAATTTTATGTGTATTAAAATATTGTCCCAACTTCGAAGATTCCTCCATATATACTGAGAATTCTTTTTTCAAGTAAAATTTAGTTTAAATACTGTTTAGGAAATTGACGTAGTTCGTCTTCAAAAATAGAAAAATAGCAGCATTGTTTATGAGATACCGAGAAGATTCCTCCTTATAATCTACAAATTTTGAATTACAGGTATTTGTACAACATTCCGTAATCAGGGTAACTCTATCCGTTATTTTGGTAACTTTATAAGATAACTAATAATGATATTTGCATTGTGAGACTTTTATAAACGTTTGCGGTTGAGCTATTCTTAAAAAACGAACAAATGGACAGGATAGAATTAAGCAAGAAAAAGTTTGAAGAATTATTCGGACAACACACTGGTCCGTTGGCAGAAACTGACCCGGATTTACAGGAAATGTTAAACCGTTTCATTTTCGGCGAGGTCTTCTATCAAGGCGATTTAAGTGATAAAATGCGGGAGTTAATAACAATAGTTGTATTGACTACCAATCAAACACTCGATCAACTGCAGGCACATGTCTTTGCAGCTCTAAATATTGGCGTATCGCCGGTAGAAATAAAAGAAGCCATCTACCAATGTGTTCCTTATCTGGGATTTCCAAAAACACTGAATGCCACTAATAAAGTAAACGAAGTTTTTAAAGCTGGTAACATTTCGCTTCCGGTTGAAAGCCAGAAAACAGTAAGCGAAGAAACCCGTTTTGATGATGGCTTGAACGTACAAAAGAGCATCTTCGGCGAGATAATCGATAAAATGCACGAGATGGCTCCTGAAAATCAAAAACACATTCAGAGCTATTTATCGGCATTTTGTTTTGGCGATATTTATACACGGGGAACACTTGACTTAAAAACCCGTGAACTGCTTACTCTTTGCATTTTAAGTGCATTGGGAGGCTGCGAAAGCCAGGTAAAATCGCATGTACACGGCAACCTGAGTGTTGGAAACGATAAAAACACGATGCTGACAGCTGTAACACACTGTTTACCTTATATGGGTTTTCCAAGAACATTGAATGCACTGGCTTGCATTAACGAAATAATACCGGAAAACTAATACCCCTAAATCCCCCAAAGGGGACTTACCCCTTCTCTCCTTTGAGGCGGGGGTAAAACAAAGGCAATACTTAATTAAACGACATTAAAATAGAAACTTTAAATAATAGGAGAAAACAATCATGAGTGAATTTAAACAACCATTTCCGCTGGGACAGAAAAACGATGCTTACGCACAGTACTTCACCGGCCAAAGTTATTTAGCCGTATTAACACTGGAAGGCGTTCCTTCATTCAACGTTACATTTGAGCCGGGATGCCGCAACAACTGGCACGTTCACAAAGGTGGCGGACAGATTCTTTTTTGTACTGCAGGAACTGGCTGGTACCAGGAAGAAGGCAAACCTGCCCAAAAATTGAATCCGGGCGATACCGTAAATATTCCTGCCGGAGTAAATCACTGGCACGGAGCAGCAAAAGACAGCTGGTTTGCACACATTGCATTGTCAGTTCCGGTTGAAGGATCGACTACACAATGGAACGGCCCGGTTACCGATGAAGAATACAACAAATTGGGTTAAACAAAAACAAGTTAGAAAATAGAAACAATTAAATAATGAGAAAACTATTAGCAATGGCGCTGTTGTCAGTCGTTATACTGACACAAGCGTATTCAGAAAACAAACAAACAAGCAAAGAAAAAAAAGAGATGAAACAGACAGAAGAACATTACACATTTGAATTAAGCGATAAAGTTACCCGTGAGAAAGTAACTTTTAAAAACCGCTTTGGAATTACCTTAACCGGAGATTTATACCTTCCAAAAAATAGAGGTGACGAAAAATTAGCAGCACTGGCCATAAGCGGTCCTTACGGAGCTGTAAAAGAGCAAGCGTCAGGTTTGTATGCCAACCAAATGGCAGAGCGTGGATTTGCAGCAATTGCATTCGACCCTTCCTACACCGGTGAAAGTGGCGGCGAACCAAGAAATGTTTCTTCACCCGATATTAACACCGAAGATTTTAGTGCTGCAATCGATTATCTGGGAATTCAACCATTTATCGATCGTAGCAAAGTTGGTATAATCGGTATTTGTGGTTTTGGTGGTTTTGCCTTAAATGCAACCGCTGTTGATAAACGTGTTAAAGCAGTTGCAACTTCTACCATGTATGACATGTCGCGTGTTACTGCAAAGGGATATTTTGATAGCATGACTCCGGAACAACGTGCGCAAATGTTGGAACAACTAGGAGGACAACGTTGGAAAGATGCCGAAAATGGTGAGCCTGCATATGGTCCTATCGGATTACCGGAGCCAGAGCAATTAACCGGTAACGAGCCTGAATTTGTACAAGGTTACGTTAACTATTACAGAACTGAAAGAGGCTTTCATCCACGTTCGTTAAATTCAAATGGGTCCTGGACAATAACCAACTCGTTGTCGTTAATGAACACACCGATTTTAACTTACATTGATGAGATTTCACCTCGTCCGGTGTTGATTATTGCCGGCGAAAATGCACACTCGCGTTACTTTAGCGAAGATGCCTACAAAGCGGCAAACGAGCCAAAAGAACTGATGATTATTCCGGGTGCCGTGCATACCGATTTGTACGACAAAACCGATATTATTCCATTCGATAAACTGGAGTCATTCTTTAAAGAAAATCTGAAGTAAGGATTTTATGAAGGATAATTGAAATGAAGCGCTTCGCGTTTGCGGGGCGTTTTAGTTCTTTTTTGAGTCGTCGAAACGTAGTATCTTACTAGCAAATCATGTTCCGTGGAATTAAAATAGAAACTATGAAAATAAATTTCGTCTTGTTCTTCAGTATTGTAGTTATTACAATGACACTTGCCTGTTCAGGCGAAAGTCATGATTTGAATTCGGAAGACCCGATAAATGATGAGATTGCAGATCACAAAACAAATAATGAAACAAACTCGAATAAAATGAATTTACAAATTGGAGATACCACACTAACCGCTACTCTTGCTGATAACTCGTCGGCAGAAGCCCTTGCTCAAGCTCTTGCCGAAGCCCCGATAACTATTGAAATGCGCGACTACGGAAATATGGAGAAAGTAGGATCGCTGGGCCGGGATCTTCCAACAAACAACGAATCGATTACCACCGAACCGGGAGATATTATTTTGTACCAGGGAAGTGCTTTGGTTATTTATTATGCGCCAAATACCTGGAATTTTACCCGTTTGGGCAAGATTGACAATATTACCGGGGAAAAGTTAAAACAAATTCTCGGCGAGGGGAATGTTACGATTACGCTTTCGTTGCCGGAGGAATAAATTTTAGGAGTAAAAAGTATATTTGTCCCGCTAAAACAAAAACGATGCAGGTAGAAAACATACCTCAAATATACCAGCAGGAAGATCGTCAGAACGACGATCTTTTTATTTACGACTACAAAATGACAGAAGATGTCGTAAAAAGCAAAGTGCAACTGAGCATGAACATGTTTAGCTTTTTACAGGTGGGTAAAAAACAGGTTCATTTTGCCGATGCTTCGGTGATGGTCAACAAAGAACAATCCTTGCTGATCAGGCAAGGAAACTGGCTGTGGACGGAACTTTTGAACAATGACGACATTTATTATTGTAAGCTGTTTTTCTTTTCCGAAAGCCGCTTGAAAGCTTTCCTCGAAAAGCATTCTACTTTGGACTACAACCAGGGCAAAGAACAATCCTTTTTTATTATCGAAAATGATGCATACATCACATCTTTTCTGGGTACACTTTCGCAAATGGCAGCTATGTCCGAAAGCTATTCGGCCCAAATGCTAACTATTAAGTTCGAAGAAATTATGACCTATTTGCTGGCCAAATACGGCGAGCAGTTCGAACGTTATCTGCACTCGCTGATATCAAAAGAAGCATCACCATTCCGAAAAACAGTTGAAAGCAATGCCTGTTCCAACTTAAAACTCGAAGAGTTTGCTTTTCTGTGCAACATGAGTCTTTCTTCGTTTAAACGAAAATTTATCCGGGAGTTTGGCGAATCGCCCGGAAAATGGCTGCAGGATAAACGATTGCAAAAAGCTTACGATTTGTTGCAACAAGGCAAGCGAACTGCATCTGATATTTACCTTGATTTTGGTTACGGAAACCTCTCGAATTTTAGCGCTGCTTTTAAAACCAAATTTGGAATAAATCCGAGCGATTTGCATCGAAATAGCTAAAAAACTGAGCCTCAATACACCAATGAAATCAGCTCATCTTTTTACATCGACCATTTAAATCAGATCAAAAAGTCTTATTTCCTGCATTTTTAGGCACTTTTCATCCCCTTTTGAGCGGCTGCCATTTCAAGTTGATCTTTTTTCATAAACGAATGGCCCATTTTAGTAACTCCCGCCTTTTCGGCTTCCTATACTTTTGTCCCCGTCATTAATCAATGCTCGTTTCGGGATTGGGGAATGAGATTTAAAATAAAAATTCAACAATTAAAGAATAAGAAAATGGCAAAATTTATTGTACCAAAAGAGATCTTTCACGGTCTTGGTAGTTTGGAAAACCTGAAGGAAGTAAAAGGTAAAAAAGCAGTTATCGTTATCGGCGGAAGTTCGGTAAAAAAGAATGGTTCGCTGGAGAAAACTCAGGCTTACCTGTCGGAAGTTAATATCGCATCGGCAGTTTTCGAAGGTGTTGAAGCAGATCCATCAATTGAAACAGTGCTTCGCGGAGCTGAATTCTTCAAGCAAGAACAACCTGATGTGGTAATTGGATTAGGCGGATGTTCGGCAATTGATGCAGCCAAAGCCATGTGGGTATTTTATGAATATCCGGATGCCACGCTGGAAGAAATTGCAAAGCCTTTTGCAGTGAAACCATTGCGCAACAAAGCAATTTTTGTAGCCGTGCCTTCAACAAGTGGAACAGGAACAGAGGTTACCGGACTTTCAGTAATCACCGATCGCGAAAAAGGAACAAAATACCCAATCGTATCACATGAGCTAACTCCAGATGTAGCAATTATCGATGGCGAACTTTGTAAATCGATGCCGGTTAACGTAACCGCAAATACAGGCCTCGATGCCTTAAGCCATGGTGTTGAAGCTTACGTATCTAATATTGCCGACCGTTACAACGATGCGCTGGCAAAAGATGCAATTTCTCTGGTATTCAAAAACCTGGAAACAGCAGTTAAAGAGCCGGAGAACGCCGAAGTTCGTCAGGCAATGCACGATGCATCATGTATGGGCGGAATGGCATTTACCAATGTTTGGTTGGGGATTGTTCACGCTATGTCGCACCAGGTAGGTGGTACTTTTGGCGTACCACACGGTTGTGCCAATGCCATTCTAATGCCTAACGTAGTTCGTTTCAACTCGAAAGGAACCGACAAATACGAAGATTTGGCTGCATTGTTTGGCAAAACCACTGCCGAAGACTTTGCTGTAGAAATTGAAACACTGAGAAGCAAAGTTGGTAACCCTGCATCTTTCCGCGAGGCCGGAGTTGACGAGAAAACATGGAACGAAAAATTAGATACAATGGTTGAAAATGCATTGAACGACCCATGCACATTGTTCAATCCTATAAAACCGGATGCTGCTGATATCAAAGCAATTTACGAAGCATGCTTCGAAGGCGTATCTGTATCTGCTGTACTGGTTTAGTTTTTCATCTAAGGCACAGATTACGAAGCCGTTCTCCACAAAAGGAGAGCGGCTTTTTTCTGTGATACACTAAGCGAATTACAACTTAATCCTCTTTTAGGAAACAAATCAAGCATCAATCCGAAACATTTTAATCACCTGAAAATTTCCCGCTAATGCCGATGTGCATTAGCTTTGTGCTGATATTAAAACCAATAAAGCATTATCAAAAATACTCTGATTCAATGAAACTTTTTGCAAACTTTTTTGCCCTCATTATCGTTTTTGCAAGCCAAATAACTTTTGCCCAACAGAATACCGCAAGAACCATTTCCATCGATTTTCAACAGGAAAAAGGAGCCATGAACACCATGTTTAAAGAATGTATTGGTGCGGGGCGGGCCAACGAAGGACTGCGGGCCGACTGGCAACAGCAATTGAAAATTACGAAACAGGATTGCGATTTTAAATACATCCGTATGCATGGGCTGCTAACCGACGATATGGCCGTTTACAAAGAAGATCGGGAAGGAAATCCAGTTTACAATTACCAGTACATTGATGTATTATACGATTACATTCTGAAAATAGGGATAAAACCGTTTGTTGAGCTTGGTTTTATGCCGTCGGCACTGGCGAGCGGCGATCAAACCATTTTTTGGTGGAAAGGCAATGTAACCCCGCCCAAAGATTACGACAAATGGGAAGATCTGATCCGCAACCTGGTGCAACACTGGACCGACAGATACGGTGTAGAGGAAGTAAAATCCTGGTATTTTGAGGTTTGGAACGAACCCAACTTAACACCGGGATTCTGGACCGGCACGCAGGAAGAATATTTTAAATTGTACAGATATGCAGCAAGCGGAGTGAGAAGCGTAAATCAAGATTACCGTATTGGTGGACCGGCAACTGCGGGTGCTGCCTGGGAGCCTGAGATGATCGAATTCTGCGAAGAAAATAATGTTCCTCTCGATTTTATCAGCACACATTCTTATGGCGTTGATGTTGGTTTCCTGGATGAATTTGGAGGCACCGGCACACGTTTAAGTAAGAACGAAATGAGCGTTAGCCAGGATGTAATTCAGTCGAGAAAAGAAATTTCTGAATCAACCAATCCGAACCTTGAGCTGCATTACACCGAATGGAGTTCGTCGTACACACCTGCCGACCCGCTTCACGACAGCTACCACGAAGCAGCTTACATTCTGAGCAAGATCAAACAAATTGGCGACGCTGCAACTTCCATGTCATATTGGGTTTTCACCGATATTTTTGAAGAACCCGGTCCGCGGTTTACACCTTTTCACGGCGGTTTTGGTTTAATGAATACGCAGGGCATAAAAAAGCCTGCTTATCACGCTTATTCGTTTATGAATAAACTGGGCGAAACCGAACTTGAAAATTCCGACAAAGAATCCTGGGCCTGCAAAAATAAGAATGGCGATTTTCAACTGTTATTATGGGATTTCACGCACACCCTCCCCGACTCTGTAAACAACCAGAATTTCTACATTCAGGATTTACCTGCAAAATTAAAAGGAACTGTTCATATTGATCTTTCAGCAATCCCCGAAGGAAATTATCAGTTAGATATTTACAAAATCGGATACAAAGCCAACGACCCATACACATTTTATTACGAATTAGGGAAACCCGGCCAGTTAACAAAAAAGCAGGTTTCCTTTCTGAAAAACAAGAGCAACGGTGCACCTGAAACTTCTGACCTCATAAAAATTGGTGCTGACGAAAATTTCAAACACACGATTTCATTACACGAAAATGATGTATTTATGTTTAGCTTTACAAAGCTGTAACAGACAAAATTCCAATTGATTATAAACTAAAAGAAATGAATAAACTGAAAATTTTTATTGTACTGTTCATTACGGGTTTTGGCCTACTTGCAAATGCCCAAAACGAAAGAACAACAAGTAAAAACCACCCTTTTACTAATCCACTATTTGCCGGAGACTACCCCGACCCAAGTATTTTACGCGATGGCAAAGATTATTACATGGTTCATTCATCGTTCTATTATTATCCCGGCCTTTTAATCTGGCACTCAACGGATTTGATGAATTGGACACCGGTTGCCAATGCACTGAACACTTATGTTGGTTCGGTTTGGGCGCCGGAGCTGACTAAATACGACGACAAATACTACATTTATTTCCCGGCCGACAATAAAAACTACGTTATTACTGCCGATAATATCGAGGGCCCGTGGACAGAACCGGTTTTAATCGATATCAGTATGATCGATCCCGGACATGTGGTTGATGAAAAAGGCAATCGCTATCTGTATTTCAGCAGCGGAAGTTATGTGCCGTTGACTGATGACGGACTTACCGTTGCGGGCGCTCCGGTACACAGTTACGATGGTTGGGAAATTCCACGCGAGTGGTCGATCGAATGTTTTTGTATGGAAGGTCCAAAACTTTTCAAACGCGGTGAATATTACTATTTAACCGTTGCCGAAGGAGGAACCGCCGGACCGGCAACCGGGCACATGGTAATTTCTGCCCGCTCGAAATCGCCGCTTGGCCCTTGGGAAAACTCACCTTACAATCCGATTTTAAGAGCTGAGTCGAATAAAGATCAGTGGTGGTCGGTAGCACACGGTACTGTTTTCGACGATGTTGACGGAAACTGGTTTATGATCTTTCATGGCTACGAAAACGGCTTTTACAATATGGGTCGCCAAACCATGCTAACCCCCGTTGAATGGACAGAAGACGGCTGGTACAAAATACCGGACAACATTGATATCGCCAAACCAATGGTGCTTCCGGGAAAAGCAAATGTGGCGCAAGAACCAATGAAATTGAGAGATGACTTCTCAGGAGACGAGTTAAATCCGCAATGGAAATTCTTTGGCGAGTATGACACCGATCGTTTTGAGGTAAAAAACAACAGCGTTGTTATCAATGGCAAAGGCCATGGAATCGCAGATTGTTCGCCAATGCTGACTATTCCGGCCGATCATGCTTATACTGCCGATGTGGAAGTAGAAATTGAAGGCGACGCCATTGGTGGATTGGTGCTGTTCTACAACCAACAAGCTTCTTCCGGCATTCTGGCTGACGATACAAACATATTATCCAACCTCAGGGGATGGCAATTTGCCACCGAACAAAATGTTATCAACCGCCACGTATTTTTACGACTAAAAAGCATTAACAACACCGTCGACATGTATTACAGCCTCGATGGAAAAAAGTGGCTAAAAACAGAAAATTCGTTTGAAACATCGGCTTTGCACCACAATGTATTAAGTGGCTTCCTGAGTTTGCGGATCGGGCTTTGCTCGATTGGTGATGGAAAGGTGACTTTTAAAAATTTTGTGTATACACCTATTAAGTAAGTCTACTCTGAAAACAATATTTCAAAAAAATACCAGTAGAAAACTACTGGTATTTTTTTTGGCTATTAATCTAAACTGGCAATCACCCCATTGGGTTGCGGCGAAATCCAACCTTCCGGCAATTCAAAATGATGACATTGATTACAAGAATAAACCGACTGCCCGTGCATCGAATGGCAAGTGTAGCATTCCTGCTTTCCATGACGCGGATCGTGTTGGCTAAAAGCAAACGACAGACCATGGGTATCAGTAGTTGCTTTTATTATATCTTCCTCGATGTGGCATCCTGCAGTCATACAAAAACTGCGGGTTCCGATTTCACGTTTTTCCAGCGGAAAAGTATAATTCCCGGTCAGCCAGTGCGCTCCTTCTGTAAGCTGTTCATTCAATTTCTGGCTGTGGCAATCAAGGCATCGAAGCGACACGGTATCTGCCATAGCATGACTCGTAATCATCAACGTTGTATCGCCGCCGTAGTAATTTTCTACATATTCGTTCATTGGGGTGTGACAATTGGTGCAAAAACCGGGCTGATTGTGCCAGTGCACCCCGCCAGTTACAAGTCCTGAGAGGACAACAACTATAACAGCCGCAAGAAGCAGAACTCTTGGCATTCGAAGCTTTGATCTCTTTCCGGCTGACTTGGTTTTATCGTTCATTTTCTCTGTTTTAAAGTTTGTAAGTAGTAAAAATGCTTTAAGCTGTAGGTTGCAAATTGGCAACATGACGTCCGGCCAGGTATCCGAAAGTATAACAGCGTCCCAGCGACAAACCATAAACGGTTAGCGGATAATCCACGCCTCCGTAGAAACCGCCGCCAAGATTACCAATGGCATACAAGCCTTTTATTTTCGCTCCTTCGGCATTCAAACACTGATGGTTTTCATCAACAAGTAATCCTGAACAAACTGCCGAAAGTCGCAGTGTTCGGTGAATACCATAAAACGGCGGAGTGTCAATCGGTTTCAGAAATTCTGCTGCTTTCCCAAAATCAGGATCTTGTTTTGATTTTACCAGCTCATTGTATCTTTTTATTGTAGCCTTCAAGGTTGCAGGATCGGCTTCAATTTTAACTGCAAGCTCCTCAAGAGTATCGGCTTTATGCGTATTTATAAATGCTTCATACACTCCATGACGATGCGGAACATCCTCATCAGGCATGTAATTTTTCATGTCTTCGGGCGACACCAAAACGCCCGGCCAGTTTTTGGCCTGTGTCATGTAATTCGCATCGAATATCTGCGAATACTGACCGGTTTTCTCTGGTCCGCGTAAATAATTACACAGCAGCGACATTTCCACGCTTTCGTTTACAAACCTTTTTCCCGAATGATCGACTGTCAGAAATGGCATATCGCACATGGTAGCTGGCCCAGCATCAAAATCGTGCAGCATTTTTGTGTGACCGATTGGTTCGATAACACCACCGGCCCAGTATCCCAATACGAATCCGTCGCCGGTTTTGCGCGATTGTTTGCGGCCAAAATTTTTGGCATCAGGGACAAAATAATCGCACATCGCTTTATTATTCTGGTAATCGCCGGTAGCCAGAATAACCCCTTTTTTTGCCAGAAATTTGGTGTACGCACCATCCTGCTTTTTCCCGATAACGCTGGTAATTTCACCACTATCCTCCTGAACGAGATGAACCGCGGGCGTGCCGTAAAAAAACTTCACGCCCTGCTTTTCGGCATAAGCAGCCAAATCGCGCATTCCATCACCATTGGTGTAAGGTTTTGAGCCAAAATATGCGGTGTGAAAACCAAGATTATAACCATTCATTTTTAGGATATTCACCTGCTGTAAATTCCCCTGGTTAATCACTTTAGCACCTGCTTTTTGCGCACGGTCGATCACCCACGAAACGGCTTCACCCGAGTTGTATGCCCACTCGCGGAGCAATTTCGGATTACAACGATGTGCATTGTCGCCCATTAATCGCGACACCAATGCCTCTACACCGGCTTTATCACTTGTTTCAAGATCAATTCCTGCACCGGAATTACCTTGCGAAATAGCTATATTTTCCTTTTGAAGAACTGCAACAGAAGCGCCGTTTTCGAGAGCCGACAGCGCTGCCGGAACTCCCGAAGCACCTGCTCCAACAATTACCACATCAAATGATTCTGTTTTGTTAATTTCGCTCTCCGGTATTTCCTCCGGCTTTGGAAGAAACGATAGTTTTGCTGCATCGTCGATACTTTTTCCGTAAGCTACCCCCTCCTGAAATGCTTCCTGACTGGGACTTTCAGGCTCACAGCCGGTAAATCCAACCAAGCCAGCAGCGCATGAAGCAACTGCAGCGCGCGACAAAAAGCTACGTCGCGAAATACCATTTTCGATAGTATGTTTTATGTACTTTTCCATATCAATATTAAATTCAGACAACATTGTTCTCCGGAACACCTGTTTGCCACTTCTACAAAATCAATGTTTTTGGGAAATACATTTAAGTTGACAGCTGCTTAAACACAGCATTTTAAACCCACAACTCAATATATTCCGTTCGTAAGGAGGCGCTTTTTACATTAAATACAAAATGGTCATCCAGGGAAATTAATTCCCTGAATGACCTGTAAATGCTTAACTTAAGTATAACTATTCAACCAATGAATCTACAATTCAAGATTGTTCTTTCCGCTTTTTAACACATGGCTTTTTCCTTCCCAAACAAATGTTCCGGTAATTCCTTGCGGCAAGCTGATTTCAGCTTTTAAACCACTTGCCGAGTTGTCGTAAGCAACAGCAATTTTTCCGGCAGGGTGAGGCATTTCACCGCTAATGGTTTCGAATGCGCCAATATTTGGCTCAATTTTTACTTTTTTGAAATATGGAGCAGCACTCTCAATTCCAAGAATAATGCGGTAAACTTCAATGTTTGGACTGGCACCCCACGCATGACAATCAGAACGAGTTGTTTCCACTTCTGAAGTTTCGCCCCAGGTGGTTAAACCAAGGTCGATATTCTTGCGCCAGATATCTAACCAGTCAAGAAAATCATCGCCCATACCGGCTTTAGCCAAAGCGAGGTGCAAATAATATTTAAAGTAGATGGTAGCTTGAGTCAACGACTCATCTTCTAACATTTGTTTGCCAATTTGCTCATTCTGTTCAGGTGTGGTAAGGCCGGCAAGAATTGCCATTGAGTTGGTATGCTGCGAGTAATATTCTTTGTCAGGTGTGTCGGCAAATAAATTGCGCGATGCATCCCAGTATTTGCTTTTAATGGTTTCCGACATTTTTTTCGCCAGACTTTCGTACATAGTGGCATACTCTTCACTACCGTCAACTTTCTCCAGTTCAATACCAGCTTGCAAAGCCAATAACAGTTGCAGGTCGAGCAATGCTGTACTTCCGTCTTCGGCAGCCGCTGCAGTTCCCATTCTCCAGTTGCTTGCCCAGTCGGTAAAGTTCCATCCGGGAAGGTTTTTCAACGAACCATCGTCGTCAACAAAACTGATGAAGTAGTTCAGAATCTGGCGAGATCCCAGCAATTTGTCATCCAAAAATTCAGGATCGCTTCCGTACATCAGGTAGTCGTGTAACATGCAAACAAACCACATAGAATAAGTAGCAATTACCTGGTTTTGTGTGTCCGGATAACGGCTTAAAGTGTAACCATCTTTCTGACGAGAATTATTCATCAGGTTCAAGGCATTTTTTGCCAAACGGTCGTCGCCACTGTTGAAATACGATACGAACAATTGAATTCGTGCATCGCCAATGTATTGCAAACGCTCGTAATACGGGCAATCCATGTAAGTTTCAACGGCACAAGAACGAGCTGTGCGCCAGCCAATATCCAGAATTTTATCCAGCTCAGCATTGTCGGCGTTTATTTTGGCGTTCATCTCAAACGGGTAACCGGTAAATGTTCCGTAGAAATCTTCGATGGTAAGCGGACTGTCTTTTGTCTCCACTTTAATTTCAAGATAACGGTAAGTTCTCCAGTTCAAGGTAGTGAAAGTCTGGTTTTGCGAACCATCAGAAAAAATGGTGTCCATACGTCCCGAAATCGTTTTACCTTCAATCTCATTACGGTTGTTTTTCGCACCTTCTGCGTCGTACAAACCTTCAGAATAAGTAATTACGATTGTACTTTTATCGCCACCACTAAAAACAAGTGTTGGATAAGCGTTGGTATAAACTTCCTGATCGAGTAAGATTGTTGCAGTTGTATTTGCAGCCACTTCAAAAGCCGCTTTTTCGGCTGGGAAATTCTTAGGAACCTTAACGCCTTCTGCTTTTCGGGTTGATACCAAACGTTGGTAAGTCATTTCCATTTGAGGAATAATTGAAGGCTGCAAAGTCCAGCCGCCGCGGGTGTTAAAGCCCATTCCTCTTGTTGAACGTTCGAAAACTGCTTTTGCCGATTTCCAGCTGCTGTCGTCAAAATCAAGCGCTTTCCATCCTTTTACAGCGTACTTCATGTCGATTTTCTCACCGGCACCGGCTGCGTAATAACCACGAACCTGCTGACGGATAGGAGTATAACTTTCATCCTCGATACATTTCCACGAATCGTTGGTATTCAACACTTTAGTTGTATCATCGGTTCCCTGAAATAAAAATCCGGTTTTCCACGAGAATTGTGAAACGGGTTTCATGTCACCTTCGTTCCAAACCTCAGCAGCAATAATGTTCTCGCCTTGTTTCAGGTAAGGTGCAATATCAATTGTTTCGTAATTCCAGTGTTCCAAATCGCCTAAAGCAGGCCCCAACGAAACCAGTTGCTCATTGATGTACAATTTGTAGCGGTTATCAGCCGTTACACGCATTTCTAATTTAGCAGGAACAGCATCAAAATTTATTGTTTTACGGAACAGGTAAAGACCTGCGTCGGTTGCTCCGGCTTCAGGCACGCAAATCCAGCTTGCGTCCCATTCATTATTTCGTGGTGGACCAAACATTTGTGCCGAACTTACAAATGCTGAAATTATGAGTAAAAGTGTAATTAGCTTTTTCATTTTATTCTTGTTTTTGATTTTATACTATTAATTGATTGATTATTTTAAAGCTTGTTCGCGGTAATTTACACGAACTCCATATTTATTAATTAACATGTTGAGCCCCATGAAACCATTGGGATTTTCTTCCCCTTTTATATCTCCGGATAGAGCTCCTTTGCTTATGGTATTCAGATCGTCAACCCGCTTTTTGGTTTCTTTATTTCCTCCAAAATAGTGCCCTGGATAAAGTTCAGTGATACCGTTATCAGCCATTACTTTGCTCATCCTCTCACAAGTTTTTTGCAAAGTAGAGAAGTTAGTAGTCAGCAATAAATTACCCGACCCAAACGAGTCGCCGCTAAAACCATATTTCGCAGCTTTATCGATGAAAGTTGTTGATCCCGGAGTATGACCGGGTGTAAAAACAACCTCGATTTTTCTTCCGCCAAGATCGAATACTTCCCCGTCTTTCAGGAATTTCACTTCGCCTTTATAATCGGGCATAAACTGAGGTATTCCAACTGTATCGGCCTCATTGATGTAGATCTCAGAAAACACATCGATCGAAGGCCCGGTATGATCGGGATGTACGTGTGTAGCCACCACTGTATAAGGTTTTGAAGTGATCGACTCAACAATTTTATCCAGACCTTTAATGTTTGTTCCGGCATCAATCAACAAAGCTTTTTCACTTCCTTCTACCAGGTACAAACTCTCGTTCGACATGGCTTTTCCGGTTCCTACCCAGGTATGCTCATCAATTTGGTGAAAAACCACATCGTCGCCTTTGTACACCTCTTCCCCATCAATTTGAAATTGGGGTTGCGCATACAAACCGATCGTTGCTATAAATAAAGCGTTAACAAGTAAAACTATTTTTTTCATAACGCGAAAGTTTAAAACATGCTAGGTTGTGGAACTGACAAAGCAATTTCGATCATTTCTTTATCGTGATTATGAACCAGTTCTGATTGATTATCGAATAACATAGTAGCGCCGCCATCGGGAGTAAATGGTTCCCACTCGGGCATTGCATCGTTGTTCGGATTTCCGGTGTGTGCAAAAGTTGCCCAGGTTTTACTCAACTTCTCGGCAAGTGCGTACGCTTCAGGAGTTCCTCCGTTATATTCTTCGGTACGCGCAATGCTGTTGAAAACAAATGCAATTTCCATACAGTGGCTTGATTTTAACATACCATCCAGGTGTGGCGCATTCCATTTAAAAACGTAGTTATAAACCGGTGCTCCATCGGGAACAGCTGATTTCAAATTGGCAAAATTCAGCAACATCGGACGGAACATTAAATCAACGTCCTTCATATCTGAAGGTAATTTTGTATTTGGATACGCCTTTTTGAAAGCCGCAACGTAAGCATCGGTTTTGTCGCCGTAACGCTCTTTCAGGTTTTCGATGATTGTCGCCTCATCGGCATGCAACAAATCGGCACCTCCGCCAAACGATCCAAATTCCACCTGGTTTGATCCCATTATTACAGGAATATCTTTAGCCAGATCTTCGGCTCCCGGAGCTCCGGGTTGCAAAGGAATAAACACACCGTCGCATGATGGTGCCCATCCCAAACGTCCCATTCCTGCGCCACTGCTTTTGGCAATCGCACGGTTTCCGGCTGCTAACAATTCGTGGTGTGGAATATTTTTTAGTTTCTCAACTTCACTGTTTTTAAGGCCCAATTCTTCCATAACGGCCAAACCCAGTTTTTGAGTAGCTTCTTTGGTACTGTAACTCCCGGCAACACCACTTTGCATAATTGCTTTGTGGAACAAACCTTTTGCAGAAGGCGTGTAAAGCATGGTAGCCACTTTGCCACCACCACCGGACTGACCAAAAATGGTTACGTTAGCAGGATCGCCGCCAAAGTTTGCAATGTTGTTATGTACCCATTCCAGCGCGGCAACAACATCCATCATTCCCACGTTGGCCGATTGAGCATATTTTTCATCAACAGCCGACAGATCAAGGAAACCAAGTACATTTAAACGATGATTGATGGATACCACCACCACATCGCCGGTGCGACTCAGGTTCTCGCCATCGTAACTTGGCAACTCGCATGATGAACCGGCAGTATAACCACCACCATGCAACCAAACCATAACCGGACGTTTTTTACCGTCGTTAATTCCAGGCGACCAAACATTCAGATTGTTACAAGCATCCTCTTTCATAAACCAGAAATTGTGCTGCTGAGCAAATTCCATTTCGTCGGCCAAAATCATCGATGAAACATCGATAGGGCAAACCGGACCATACGAGCGACAACTGCGCACGCCTTCCCATTTATCGGGCTTTTGCGGCGGCATAAAACGCTCGGCCTTGGCATACGGAATTCCTTTGTAATTGAAAACTCCGTCGTGCACATAACCGATCACATCACCACTTTCGGTGCTTGTTTGCGCTGTTTCGCTGTTGGCGATCATCGGATGCGATCCCGGTTGCGAACCTGTTGGAGGTGCATTTGTGGTTGAAGTTTGACATGCAAACAATCCTATAACAAGGAAAGCTGCAAGAATAAATTTTAAAGATCTCATAAGTTAAGTTTTTGATTAATATGATATTGGTTTAAGTTTTCATTCCGAAAACTGCCCCACTATACTTCCACTATTTCAAATGTTCATCCAGAAAATCGATAATAATATTTATCACCTGCGGATCAGAAAATTCGGCGCTGGCATGCCCGGCTCCGTCGAGCACATAACGTGTTGATGAAACACCTTTTTCGCGCAATGCATTGTGCAATAACAAGGTCTGACTTGGCGAAACGGCCATGTCGTTTGTTCCGTGGAAAAGCAAAAATGGAGGATCGTTTTTGTCCACGTAGGTTATGGGATTTGCTTTGGCAACCTCCTCCGGCTTATCGAGACTTGTTAATCCACTGTTTTTTCCGTGAATAAACTGCCCGTCGGGTGAAATAACTGTGAAGTGTGCGTTTGCTGCATCTTCATCGTAGTCGGCTCCAATCTTTGTGAGATCAGATAAACCGTAAGCATCAACAGCTGCTTTTACATCGCTGCTTTGATCGAGATTTTCGCCTTCTTCAAACTGTTTTTCGCCATTTGTTGTGGCAACCATTGCGGTTAAATAACCTCCGGCAGATTCGCCCCAAATACCAATGTTTTCAGGATCGATTCCGTATTTATCGGCGTTGGCACGCATAAAACGAATTGCGGCTTTTACATCTTTAACGGCGTCGCTGTAAATTCCGGTGCTGATTACGTGGTACTGCACACTTGCCACCACATAACCGGCTTTTGCTATTTCGTAACGATCGTAAAGATTTCGCTCTTTTGCAGCAAATGAAAAACCTCCGCCAATAACATAAACCACACACGGACGAACCTTATCATCATTGTAAGTAAGGATGTCCATTTTTAGCGACATCGGATCGCCATCGATACTTTTTGTCTCGTGAAAAACAACATCTTTTTGCAGACTCATTTCACTGTCGGCAGGCAATTCGCGAAACCAGTGCCTTTCCTTAGTAAGATCGGTTAAAACCGTACTGGTGCTATTATCAGTGGGTTTTATGAATTTGGGCATCAACAAACCGTTTGAACCTCCCTGCGCGTAAACTGAAAAGCTAAGCACAAAAAAGACAAAACTTAGTAACGTAAATTTTTTCATTGTTCTCAATTTAATATCGGTTAATTCAAGGTTGAGTTTTTTAAGGCAAATCGATCTTCAAAATCACGATCAATGTTGCAAATTAAGTCTTTGACTAATAAGGTCTAAGTTCGTTTATTCAAACGGCATGTAATTTTCCAATTTTCCTCCACATGTCCAATTCAACTTTAAAGCGGTCGTTTATAATCGTACACTCGGTATCGATTCGCATGGTTGGCCGATCTTTAAAATTGTAAGCAGGCCACTCCGGTGCTCCTTCGGCTGAAGGCACGCCGGTTCGTGCAAAATTTGTCCACAACTCGGCAAAATTGTGCGATGCTTTGCAGCTGGCAGGCGAGCTGTCGCCAAACATGCGGCGTTGCTCCTCGCCTTCTTTTGGCGGCTGCACATTGTTGAATTTATAGGATATATCCATGGCATGCGGCGTTCCCATTGGGAAATCCGATCCCGGAATTTTCATGTCCGATTTATACCCGAAATTATACAGGTAAACAGGCGCTCCGTCTTCTTTGCTTTTTCGCTCGGCAATTTCAATGGATCCCAGTCCCATCATATTAATCGATGAAACAGCCATAAATATTTGAGGAGCCGTTGCATTTGGCGAAGCTTTGCGGTATGCATTCACTATTGTGGCAGCATCAGTATCGAACTGTGATTCCAGTTTCGAAGGAAGATCATCAAAAGTGAATTTAGTAAATTCGGTATTCCTGTTTTGCATCGCAAAAAATGCGTATTCATCTTCGTTCCATCCTGTCAGCAAAGGTTTGTCTTTTGAGATTTTTGGTGCTGTTGGATCGAAGGGTTGATTTGGTAAAACCGAACCATCAACCACGGGCCCAAAACCGTGCATTTCTGGCATTCCAATTTCGGCCTGGAACGGTGGAATAAACATGAATTTATTCTGAATCTCCAACAATTGCTCCGGTGAAACTTCCAGTAGTTTTCGCCAATCATTTTTGGCGATATTCATTTCTTTCAGCACCATTTCAGTGGTTTCGGCAGCCAGGTCTTTTGTTAACATCCGAGCTCCCGGTCCACTTTCAATCGATGCTTTATTAAAATAGGGCGAAGCTTCCGGCATGGCATAAATACACGACGTTTTTCCGCCGCCACCCGACTCGCCAAATACCATTACGTTATTCGGATCGCCGCCAAATCGGTCAATGTTTTCATTCACCCATTTTAATCCGGCAGTAATATCCAAAACGCCCATATTTCCCGATCCGGCATAATCCGCACCGGCAATTTCATCTAAATACAGAAAACCCAATAAACCCAGTCGATGGTTGGTTTGCACCACTACCACATCGAAATAACGCGCCAGGTTGGCACCGTCTTGTCCGCCCGATCCACCCGATCCGGTAACATAACCGCCTCCGTGATTGTAGAACATTACCGGGCGTTTTTTATTATCGTTGGCCGGAGTCCACACGTTCAGGAACAGACAATCTTCGGCAGGTTTTGGTCCCCAACCGGAAGTTTGCAAGGATGGAGCGCCCAATTCCAAAGCATCGCGAACACCTGTCCACGGATCAACTTTTGGTGGACGACGGAATCGGTTTTTGCCCGAAACAGAACCTCCGTACGGAATTCCTTTGAAGATATTTACACCGTCTTGCCTTACGCCACGTAATTTTCCTGTCGCGCTTTCAGCAGTTACAAACTCTTCAGCACCAAATCCGGAGATGAACCTGCCCGATGAATAGGCAAGGCCAGAAAAAGCGACGGTTCCGGCAGCTGTTAATGATAATCGGTTAACGAATTGTCTTCTGTTTATTGGGTTCATTTTATTCCTTTTTAGATTCTGTATTTGCAATATTATTTACTTCATGGTTTTGTCTCCGTAGTTTACGCGCACACCGTACTTGGTAGCAATGTGGTTAAAACCGAATCGGTTACCTTCCGTTTCCTCTCCCTTTTCTTTACCCGAAAGAATATCTTTACTCAAGGTGATCAAATCTTCCACGCGTTGTTTTGTTTCAGGATTGTCGCCACAGAAGTGCCCCGGATACAATTTTTCGATTCCGTCTTTCTCCATAACATTACTCATTTTCTCGCAAGTGGCAATCAGGTCGGAGAAAGTTCCGGCAAACATTAATAAGTTTCCTGAGCCAAATGAATCGCCGCTAAAACCGTAACCGGCTGCTTTATCAATGTAAGTTGTAGAACCCCAGGTATGTGCTGGTGTGAAAACCACTTCCAGTTTTCGACCACCAAGATCGATAATCTGTCCGTCTTCAAGGTACTTAAATTCACCTTTGTAATTTGGCATCATTTGGGCAGCGGATTCTTTGTCGCCTGGATTCATATAAACCACCGGAAAATAATCGGCAGCACCAACATGGTCAGGATGCACGTGTGTCAGCATCAGTGTAACCGGTTTGTCGGTGATTGATGCGACAATTTTATCCAGATCGGTAATTTTGGTAGCAGCATCAAGCAAAACAGCTTTATCATTTCCTTCAATCAGATAAATACTTTCGTTCGCCGACATGTGTCCGGTACCCACCCAGGTGTGGTCGTCGATTTTATGGAAAACAACATCGTCGTTTTTAAAAACTTCTTCTCCCTCGAAGTTGGCAGCCGGCATTTGCGCCATTATCGTTAGCTGACACAGGGTCAGCATAAAAATTAGAGCGATCGATTTCTTCATCTTGATTATTTTATAAGGTTTTAATTCTAAAGCTGTTCTGCAAGTTAAAAATTCGCTTTTAAAGTTTTGATTCTTCCATCATTTCAATTGCGGTATTCACAATAGCAGGTTCCGCAAATCCGGGTTTTAAGTTTGAACCAATTACCTGGAAAGTTAGGTGAGTACTTGCCTGAGTAGAATAAATGTATCCTGTACGCGTTCCGTTGGTCAATGTAACCATCATTGTTTTCAATGCAGGAGACTCAGCTTTCAGGCGCATACCAATTTCTGAATATACCTCGCCACTAACGGTTACCAGATTGATATCGCCAATCTGAACTAAACCCAAACCAATGTGTACATCCGGTCCGTCTTTGTAGCCAGGGTCGTAATTCTCGCGACCTTTCGTATCAATACGAACACGGCCGGGACAAACTACATCCTCTTTTTTACACCAGATTTTCGAACTCTTTTCATACTGCGTATGGTAAAGCATAACCTGTACAGCGTTGTTGCCCAAAGTAGTTCCTAACATGTGTACATAGTCGCTTTTGCGATCAACAACTTTTTTATGGGCTTCAAGTTGGTCAGCAGGAATTTCACCAGGTCCGTCAAACGATGGTTGTCTTCCTGTTGATGGTGCAGCAGGTGGAGGCAATACGCCTTTAATCTGACCTTCCTGAAAAATAGAAGTGTAGGCCATTTTAGGATTTTGGTCGCCGGAAGCTCCCTGAGCGAATAAAGCCACCGTTTTTCCATCGAACATATCTTCAACATATTTCGTTGCATCGCCCGGGAAATCGGCACTAACAACACCACTCATAAAGAAGTTAACGGGGTGCATAGCGTAATTCATGTACACAGCAATCGGCACATCGTCTTCGCCAAGGAAAGTTATAACGGCCAAAGTTTTATCTGAAGGACCATCCCAATTTGCGGTTTGGTGCCACTCCAAATTCTCATCGAAATTATCGCGGTTTACATTCAAATCAACCTCTGTAGTTCCGTAACCTACGCGAGCAGGCGCCATATTAGCCTTTGCCTGATCAACAGAAGCAACAATCGCATCGGCTATTGTTTCCGCAGTAGGAGCTCCGTTAAAAAGACCTCCGGTGTTGCCACTGTGCGTATGCGTTCCGGTAACTACGTAGTTTTGTATTGGACATCCTGTTGATGCAGATGATTTTTCCAATACATCATCAATTTCATGAATACCACCGGCATCGATAGCTACTAATACCGCTGAATTTGTTCCATTGTCCATATAAATGGCGCGTACATAAAGTTTATCGCGAATAATATCGGTTGAGCTTTTCAGGTCGCTCTCTTTTGGTGTGATATCTACTTTTGCTGCCCCTACTTTTAAACCGGTTTGGGCAAATGCCGGACAAGCCATAAACAGTATCAGGCTCCAAAGAATAAGTTTGATTGTATTTTTCATGATTAATTTTTTAGTTGGTTGCTAAACTCATAATTTCAACTGGTCCCATTAAACCTGCAGGTACCAATGGTGAATTTGCACGGTAGAATGGACGTGTTGTCAATGTAATTTTCTCGTCGTCGCTAACACCTGGTTGTGCATCACCGATCAAACGGTTTACCCAGGTATTCACTGCTTTGATTTCGATTTCGTTAGAACCGGCAGTTACAAAATCAGTAATATCAACACGATAAGGAGGTTTCCAGGTTGTTCCGGCCAATTGACCGTTCACCCAAACTTCGGCCAGGTTGTTCACCAAACCAAGGTCGATAACTACATCTCCATTATCGATTGTTTCCTGTGCAACGTCAACCGATTTTTTGTAAGTGGCAATTCCCGAGAAATATTTAATTCCTTCGTCAGCGCTTTCGCGGAAATCGATCAGTTTGTCGAAATTTGCCGATGCAGGAGCTCCGCGCTCAGCCTGGAATTCAACCTGCCATGGTCCTTCCAATTGAGTTACCACAGTTTCTATTGAAACCGGAAGGCTTACACTGCTTTGTTTTGTTTTTTCGCGGAATACCACGAAGATTGATCCAAACGAGTCGAGCGGAATAGTAACGTTTGTACGTTCGCCATCAAATGAATACGATACAGGACTGATTTTTCCTGTTGCCGGATCCCACAACTCTGCTTTGTAACCGCTGATGCGGAAACTAGCTTCGATGGTTTCGACGTTGTCAGTCTGACTTGCTACGAAATAAATGCCACCATTATTTAATTTGCGGTGCAGGAACATTACGTCGCTGTCAGCAACCGGCGATTCGTAGGTAAAGTCCGGCTCCAAACCAATTTCTTTGAAGGCTGCGCCTGAATCGTCTGTATTGAAAACTTTGCCTTCTCCAACGCTCGCAACGGCATCACCCGGCCAAAGAATATCGAGTACTTCTTTTACTTCTGCAGGATCATCAGCCAAGCTTGGAGAACCTTCAGGGCGCGTTCCAATTACAACGGCACCTTGCTCAACAAAGTCCTTCATTTTTTTCAAAACCGGAAGCGTCATTTTTGTAGCACCTCTGCCTAAATAAATCGCTTTGTAATTCATTCCTGATTCGGTGGTTAACGCTCCGTTTTCCACTGAAAGCATATTCATAACCACGTCGGCACTTACAAAATCGTAGCGGTATCCGTCCGGGAGAAGCTTAAAGTCGTTTCCGTAGATCGCGGTCATCGATGACTCTTCGCCGTAGAAAAGAGCAATATCGTTGGCAGCTTTACCGGCCTGTAACATATACGATGAACGTGAGAGGTAGTCAATCCAAACTTTCGATTGCTCGGCCCATGTTTCGTTACGCGAGAACATCTGGCCAACACCCAATGTAACACCAGGTCCTCTGGTGATAGGCTGGTGAGCAGAAGTGTGAATTACGAAACGGTTAGAACCTGAAAGTAAAATAGCATCAGCAGTTGATTTCAAATCCCAAGGCGCAGTTCCGTATGCCGGACCGCCGGTGAATGATTCAGTAGCTGCAATATTTTGTCCGTAAATGTGGGCAACTGAAGCTGATTCCTGATTGTCGTTAAAATAGTTACCTTCCATGTAACCGGGTTCGTGATGCATCCACATCGCGCCCATCGGAATGTCGGCAGTTTGTTTCATTTCCATCCCTTCACCCATGGTTGCAAAACCGGCTTCGTGCGCTTCACCGTAGCGGATCATGCCAATTTCATGCAAATAACGGGTAAGGAAATCGTAGTGATGTTGTTTTAACATCAACTGAATATTGCGGCGCCAATCGTACAAAAACTTGTCTGTTTTCTCCGGACTTTCCACAACGTAACCTGCCAGTGCAGGTACCCACGGAGTAGGATCGTAACCAATATTCTCTTCAAAACCTTCCAATATTTTTGGTGTCCAGTTGGCAAAACCAGATTCCCAGCTGTCGAACATCAAAGCGTGTAATCCTTTCTCACCAACAAGGCCGTCTGCAGCTTCGCGATACATATCGATGTAATAATCCATATAACGTTTTACCGCTGCTGAGTCAAGTTTATCCACTTCTAAACCGGTTGCTTCAGGAGCCGCCGGACGGTTTTGAGCACCGGTAAGCGAATAACCTACACGGAGCACCATCCACTGTCCTGCAGGAGGTGTCCAGCTCAATGTTCCGTCTTCGTTCAGTTTATCGGTTAAATCCAATACTTCAGAAGTTTTTATAGCTGTTCCTTCTGATCCGCTTGGTAAATCAAAATAGCCTCTGCTTGAATGATCAGAGAAATAGGCTGCTTTTTGTTCAAACGAATGAACGGTTGGAGTTCCCAACAAAGTCAATTCGGTAAAATTAATCGCTGCCGGAGCAGGTGGTGGTGGTCCAAATGACCAACGGAACCACGGAGCCGGTGGTGAAGGTGGTTGTTTTATACTTACAAAACGGAAATATCGTGCATTTACATTATCAACAGAGTTGGTGTGAGCCACGCCTCCTCCACGAATGTCGGCACCTGTATCTGTCCAGTTCGATCCGTCGTTGCTCGATTCCAGTTTATAACCCACCGGACCACGAGCCTGAGCTGATAAAACCAGTCCTCTTACGGTAACCGGTTTTCCAAAATCAAATTGAATCCAGGAAATTCCGCCTTCTTCTTTTGCTGCCGGAAGTGTAATTCCTGCATGATCATAAAAACCATCTGAAAGAACTGCTGCACTTAACCGACCACCACTTGCGGTAATTTTTGGCGTTGGAAGAATTTCATCTTCTGCAACCTGAAAAGCGAGTACTTTTTGGTCTTTATACAACTGAGGCTTTTCTGCTCCCATATTTCCCTGGTGACCAGATCCACCGGTACTGGTTTGATAAACTCCGGTTACAACCGGCGGATGATTTAAAATCCCAGTGTATGGTTTTCCTCCTTCAACTGTAGTAACGGCGTAAACCATTTTTTTCATACCATCCTCGGGTTCAACCCACGGGCCACCGGTTTCACTCCAGCCCGGTGATGCTGCGGTTGCAAATTCCAGCCCGAGTTCATCGGCATAAGCTGCTGATTTTGCAAAAGCCGATTTCCAGCCATCCGACATGTATGGATAGTAATTTTCAACCACCGAATTCTCGGGTCCCTGCCCCATTCCGGCGTGGAAACATTGCAGACCGCCAATTCCAACTCGTGTCATCCAGTCCATATCGGCTTTTGCTCCTTCCCAGGCCACGTTTCCGCCCATCCAGTGCCACCACACACGTGGTTTGGCCGCTTCGGGCACATTATTAAATCCTTGTTCCAGGGCAATTCCTTCTTCATTTATGGACTCCTGACAAGCGGGTAATCCCAAGCCTATTAACACAATAAGCGTGGGTATTAATGATTTCATAATTTGATTTTTTCTATTACGGTTCATCAGTAAATATTTAGGTTATTTTGAATACAAAAGTTTTCCGTATGTGTGCAACTGCAATGATTGTGAAACGTACATTTTTCATAGCGGCTCCTTTTAGTAAATTTTATGTTCCTTGCCTTCTTCCCACAAATTTTTGGGATCGAAACCAACACTTGCCTGTCCGTAAACAGCCACGGTATTTTTCATTTCAGGGAAAAGGTGATTCTGAACTTCTTTCACTTCCGCATCGCCACGTAAAATCGACCGGAAAGCTTCGATAATATCATCTAAAACGTCCAGTTTTTGCGAATACACATCAATGGTTCCGGCATAAGAAATATGACCGGTAAACATTCTGTCGTACTGTGGCTGTAGTTCTTTCAGGCGAACCAAATAACGAAGCGTTTGGCTTACCGGCAGTCGTGTACCAACATTACCGTTGGCAGCGTCGCCCGAGAACAGAATTTTAGTTGTAGGATCAAGAAACGCTGTGCAACCCGGCGAGTGACCCGGCGCATAATACGCGGTAACTTTTCGGTTACCCAGATCAAAAACCTGTTCGTCTTCAATTGGCTTGATTTCGGGCAATTCGGTGCTTGTAATCACATCTTCTTTAATGTAACCCCAAACATCTTTGTAACCAATGCCCATTCTCCGCATGATATCGCCGTATTCCGCTTTTTGCTCGTATGGAATATGCGTTGCCATTGCGGTGTCAGCAAGGTTCATGTATACGGTTTCGAACTGATTGATTCCACCGGCATGATCGGGATGACCATGTGTCAAAACCACTTTGTAAGGCAGATCAGTTAACTTTTCTACAATGCCTTTAAAATCGCAGAAACCTGTTCCTGTATCGATAACCAGTGCACTTTTGTCCCCCACCAGAACATACATGGCGTTCATTCCAAACTCGTTGATGAAATAGGTGTTTTTAGCTATCTCAACAATCATCGGACGGGTAATTGGCCCGGGCCTTTCTTGCGTTTTTTGTGGTTGCGCGAAAGAACACAAGCTTAACAATAAAATTGCAACGGTTATAATAGATTTTCGAATGTTCATAGTATTCTTCTATTTGAGTGACAGCTTATTGATCTCAACTTTTGGATTTAAAGTGTCGTTTACCTCAATTTTTAAGGCACTAACTTTAAAATCAACTGTTGAGAAAATATCGTTTACTGAAGTTCCGAATTTTGCAGTGTAATCGCCGGCATCGGTAACCCACGAGTGTTGTGCTTCATCGTACGAGGCCAAAGCGTAAGTATCGAAAGTCAGTGTTACTGTTTCGCTTTCACCCGGAGCCAGTTCTTTGGTTTTTGCAAAAGCTTTCAATTCGCAAGCCGGTTTTTCCAATTTGCCGTCAGGAGCCGTTACATAAAGTTCAACAACCTGTTTCCCGGCAGTTTCACCAATGTTTTTCACTGAAACAGTTGCAGTAAACACATCGCCTTTTTTCGAAATTTTAGGTTGACCATATTCAAAATCTGTGTAACTCAAACCGTATCCAAACGGGTAAGAAACCGTTTCACCGATAGTTTTAAAGTAACGATAGCCCACGTAAATATCCTCTTCGTAAACGGTGTAATCCACATCTTTTACACTTTGCTGGCGGCCAAAAAATCCGCGCTGTGGCTGAGGACTGTAATCGTATGGGAAATTAATTGAAGATGGATGATCCATAACTGCAATTGGGAAAGTCATTGGTAATTTACCCGATGGATTCGCTGTTCCTTTCAAAACATCAGCAACAGAGTTACCACCTTCCTGACCTGGTTGCCATGCCAGTAAAATAGCGTCCGGTAAATCTTTCCATGAAGCGGTTTCAATTACACCCCCAACATTTAAAATAACCACTACTTTTTTACCCACAGCGTGGAAAGCATCGCAAACATCGTTCAACAACTGACGCTCGTCTTCGGTGATATTAAAATCGGCAGGAATTTTACGGTCGCCGCCTTCACCCGAGTTTCTTCCAATGGTAACTACGGCGATGTCGGAATTTGCAGCTTGTTTCTCCACAAACATTTTGGCAACAGGCATTTCCGGAAGAACTCCACGTCCCATAAACCAGTTTCTGCCCGATGTTTCACTTGCCTGTTTGGCGCGCATGTATGCTTTGTATTTTTCGTACAAGTCTTTTAATTCTTCCTGAACGCTAAAACCAACATTATTTAGTCCTTGTTCCAGATCGATTACATAAGCTTTGTTTACGTCGCCCGATCCGGTACCACCGGCAATAAAATCGTACGATGTTACACCAAACAATGCAATGTTTTTCGCATCGGCCATCGGGAGTGTTTCGTTATTATTTTTCAGTAAAACCATTCCTTCGGTAGCCGACTGGCGGGTTACAGCGGCATGTGCTTTTAAATCCGGTTTATTGGAATATTCATATCCTTTAAAACGAGGTGTTTTTACAATGTAATTCAACATGCGGGTTACATTGCGGTCGACATCTTCAATGCTCAATTCTCCGCTGTTCACTTTTGCTACAATTTCTTCGCTTTGCACTGGCATTCCCGGTTCCATTAAGTCGTTTCCGGCATGTACTTGAGCGGCAGTATTACGCTGACCAATCCAGTCGGTCATTACAATTCCTTCGAATCCCCACTCATCGCGTAAAACGGTGGTCAGCAAACCATGACTTTCCTGTGTAAATTCACCATTCAACTTATTGTAAGATGACATTACGGTCCATGGTTTTGCTTCTTTAATCGCAATCTCGAATCCTTTCAGGTAGATCTCGCGAAGTGCTCTTTGCGACACCTGCGAATCGTTACCGGTACGGTTGGTTTCCTGATTGTTGGCCACAAAGTGTTTTACCGATGTCCCCACACCATTACTTTGAATTCCGTTTACGTAAGCCGCAGCAATTTTACCTGTCAACACAGGATCTTCAGAATAGTACTCGAAGTTGCGGCCACAAAGCGGATTGCGGTGAATATTCATTCCCGGAGCCAGCAAAACATCAGCACCATATTCCAGTACTTCGTTTCCTATTGTTTTACCAACATTCGTAACCAATTCAGTATTCCAGCTCGATGATAAACAAGTTCCAACCGGAAATCCGGTACAGTAATAAGTATCCGAATCACCCTCGCGAGTCGGACTGATCCTTAACCCTGCAGGTCCGTCAGAAAGAACGGTTGCGGGAATTCCCAAACGTTCAACTCCCTGAGTAGTTCCGGCTGCTCCCGGCACCAAAACCTCGGTATTACCAATGGCAGCACCGCCACCAAACATTCTGTTTCGTGCACCAACCAGCAATTTTGCTTTTTCTTCCAGCGTCATTGCTTTTACGATCTCGTCTACGTTCTCTGCAGTTAACTTTTGTGCTTGCAATGAATTTACCATCATTGTGCACAATACTACTGCCAGTAAGGTTGTAAGTAATTTCATTAGTTTATATTTTTTTGAAATTCGTTAATCCTCAATTTTTGTTTGGAATTCCGGCAGGTATTGCCTGCCGGAATATCACTAACTAAACAGTTCTAAACTATAACTTATGAGTAACTATTAATTTCTACCAAAACTCTCTTAAACATGTTGAATTCAGGACATTATACACTTACTCAGTGCAATTCATGAATTCAGTATGCTCTTCGAAAATCCAGTTTAATTTCATTTTAATTCAGTTCTTATTTGGTTGATTCCTTCTTACTAAAAAACGATATTGAAAGATTAGACCTCCATAATGCACAAAAGCTTAATCGGGATTAAACCTTTTTTTGTGTTATATGACACATATAACCTATTCAATTATAGACCTTAAGCTATCTTTATACAGTTATTTCTGCAATCATAATTCCAGTTGGGTATTAACTCATTAAAAAGGACTTACAGATTCTTCGGAATAAATATTAAGATAAGCTAAATAATACTACAATAAATCGGTTTAATTTTCTTTAAGTTTGTTATTTCTTCTAACGACTTTACTTCTTTTTCAGGAACTTTTAGTCGTTCACATATTTCGTAATGAGTTCTCCTAATAAACCGTATCCTGCAACTGATAAGGTAGAACTTCGTAACTCTTTAGTCATGATTGATCATTCATTTGGCAAAAACAACAACTTTTGAGAGGCAAAATGCAAAAAGTATTATTGTCTTTTTCATTTTATAAGTCTTAGCTCGTTGATAGAACATTTAATAACTGATAACCAGAAATGGTTGCTTAATTGCTTTTAAAGATTGGCTTGGTAGACTTTTAAATCTGAGAAAAGCAGACTGTTCCTCCAACCAAAACGGCCTTCGGAACAGTCTTTTTATCTTAATTACTAAATCTTGTGTACCTTAAAAATAAGGGTTATACATTGCTTCTGCTGCTGGCAACGGCCATACCAGGTCTATTTGGCTGAAAGCAGATGCTGGAGGAGTATACCCAGTTGGGAAATAGTAAGCAGCAGGATCAGATTTTACTCTTGCTCCGTAAGCTGAAATTACCTCAACAGCTTTACCTGTTCTTGCCAAATCAAGCCAACGTTTTGCCTCAAAAGCAAACTCAACTCTGCGTTCCTGAGCAATTGCTTCTCTTAGCTCTTCTTGAGAACCTGCAACGATAGGTTCTAAACCAGCTCTTTCCCGAATACTTACCGGGCTGTTTCCAACCGGGCTGTTGATATATGCTAATGCGTCACTTACCGGTTTTCCTTGCTCATTAATAGCTTCTGCCATAAACAATAATACTTCTGCATATCTGTATACCGGCCAGTTATCATCAGTATTATTTAGATACTGATGTGGGTGCAGGTATTTTTTACAGAACGGAAATACGGTTCCGTACAAATCCGGTGCATAATCAATAGTAGCATCTTTTCTAAGGTCTCCATCTTCATAGGCGGCAATAAGGTCTGGAGAAGGAGTACACATGGTTGCATCGGCAATCGGTAACGGATCACCTACTGAAGTTAACTCCGCAATTGTATTTTGATCCATCGGACGTGGTACCATTCCGTAAAAGAATGTACTGGAGTAACCATCGGTTCCCTGGCGGTACTGAATCTCAAAAATAGACTCTGAATTATTCTTATTTGCCGGATCGAAAACAGCAGCATAGTCAGACATTAAAGCATATTCGCCAGAAGCAACAATTGCTTTAAGCACGGTTTCGGCAGCTGCATAATCTTTCTGAACCATGTATACGTTGGCCAAAATCATTTGAACTGTTCCCTTGGTCACTCGTCCTAGTTCTGTTTGGTTACTTTTTGTTGGAAGCAGATCAATCGCCTGCGTTAAATCAGTGATTATTTGCGTATACAACTCTTCGGTTGAAGCCAAAGGAAGTGCAGTTCCCTCGAAAGTAGTTACAGGCTCGAGGTGCAGCGGAACTGATCCAAAATACTGTACCAAATCAAAATAAGAGAAAGCTCTCAGGCACAATGCCTGTCCTTTTAAATTGCTTCTTGTTGTTTCACTTTCTATTTCAGCCTCATCAACAGTTGCAATAGTTTTATTAGCCGCTGCAATTACCTGATAATTCTGACGATATTTAAAAGTAGAAACGCTGTTTGATGCCTGTTGAATAAAATCGGCAACCTGCTCCTGGTTTTCAGTAGCTCTAAATAATGGATTTACAATATAACGAGCATTATCCGAATGTGTTTCGCCCATAATATAAGCAGCATTTGCGCCATTACTTGTAGCAGCACTTCCGGTGTACAATGCTCGTAAAGGAGCATATACGGCGTTTACCGCAGCTTCAATATCTGCCTGTGTTTCGTAAAATATATCATCAGTCAAAGCAGTTTCTGAAGGTAGAGTTAAGAAATCATCACCGCACGACATCAAAAACATACCTAATATTCCTATTAAAATTATCTTGCTTTTCATATCAATATTTTTATTTTTTTTCATTACGATTATTAATGGCTTATAGTCCGATATTTAAACCAAAAGATATAGTTCTTGGTACTGGATAACTTGCAAAATCGCTTCCAAGAGAAAGAGCTCCGGTTGAGTTACCAGAATAAAAAGAGTTACTTGACTCAGGATTAGCTCCTCTATATTTTGAAAAAGTATACAATTGCTGAATACTCATAAATACACGGAAATTGCTAAATAATTTACTTGGAACTGTATATCCTAACGTAAGGTTTTTAATGGTTAAATAACTTGCATCGTCAACAAATCGAGAACTTGGCCAATCACGTTCATTAGCTGTTCCCGATGTTGTTTTACCATATTTTCCTGCACCAGGATTACTTTCAGAACGCCATCTGTCTTTAACATCTCTGTAAAGATTATAGTTACCATCAAGGTTTGCTAACGATTGATCTGACCAAATTATAAGATCGTGACCATATGCTCCTGCCATAACAATAGACAAATCGACATTTTTATACGAGAAATTATTAGTAATACCATAAGTAAATTTTGGAGTTGGATCACCAATTACCGTACGGTCATCATTATCTCCACCATGAGTAATAATACCATCTGGCTCTCCATTAGGACCTCCACCAATATCTTTATATTTAATTGTTCCGACTTCTGATGCCACAGCTTTAGGACTGTTCTCAAATTCTTCCTGATCGTCGTAAACACCATCCCAAACCATACCATATAAGAGACCAATTTTTTCACCAACCTGAGTAATATTTGCATCAAATAAACTACTGTAAATACGATCGATATCTCCTGCAAGCGAAACCACTTCGTTGTCTGTAAATGAAATATTAAATGAAGTATTCCATTCAAACTGACCAGTTAAGTTTTTAGTATTAATCATAAATTCATGTCCCCAGAATTTAAGCTCGCCAATGTTTGCCATAAAAGAACTAAAACCAGACTCTTGAGCTACGCTTACACTATACAATAAACTTGAAGTTCTTCTATTGTAATAATCGTAGGTTACATTGATTCGGTTATTAAAGAAACCGGCATCAAAACCAAAGTCATATTCTTTTGTTTTTTCCCAGGTTAAACCAGAATTAGGCAACGAAGTTTGAACAGCTCCACTGTAAAGAGAGTTTCCAAAAATTGCATTGTTTGCAGCAGCCCCAGAACTTACAGAAGCATATTGTGTATAGTTACCAATATTATTATTACCTACTACACCATAGGAAGCACGTATTTTTAACAACGACAATTTTTCAAAATCGCTCATAAAATCTTCATCTGAAGCAATCCAACCTATCGATGCTGATGGGAAACTACCCCACCTGTTATCTTCGCCAAAACGAGATGAACCATCAGAACGAACAGCAACCGAGAGTAAATATCTATTTTTGTAATTATAATTTAAACGTGCTAAATACGACATCATACTCCAATCCTGAATATCGTTATAAGTAGTTGCCCCTGTTAACCAGTGTGCACTTCTTACAATATCTTGAGCAGCCGCAATTGTTGGTACTCTGTCATCAGCAAATCCCTGATAAGTTATCTGATCCATTTCCATCATAAATTTCTGAATGGTCATACCACCCAATACATTGAAATTATGATCGCCAAATGACTTTTTATAAGTTACAGTGTTTTCATTTAACCATGTGTTATAACCCGATTTACGAATTACTGCACTTGGCATAGATGGAGTTGTTGCCCCAACAGTTGAAGGAGTAATACGGTTAAATTTAGTATTGGAATATTGATAATTTATTGATGTTTTTATAATCAAATCAGAGATAGGCTCGTACTGTGCAAATGCACTTGATAATAAACGCATTGTTTTAGTTTCACGAATTCGCTGTTCTACTTCCCAAAGAGGATTAGACATACGAGTTCCGGTAGTTGGCTCAAAAAAGTTAGGAACCATATTTCCTTCATTATCATATGGATCGAAAATTGGCCATGTTGATAAAGCATTTGCGAGCAATCCTTCACCCCAATTAATACCATCTGTGTTTGGCCCACTTTGGTTAATATATGTAGGAGCAACACTAAAACCTGTTTTTACTTTTTCTCCAATTTTAAAATCAGAATTTATCCGCAACGAGTATCTAACATACTCCGAATTTTTGATTACACCATCTTGATTCAAATAGCCAATTACAGCAGTAGTACTAGAGTTTTCGCCACTTCCGCTAAAACTTAAACTATAGTCTTGCATTGGAGCAACGCGTAATAGTTCATCATAAAAATCCGTACCTGCTCCATATTTCGATGGATTTTGCCACACTTCAGGAACAGCCAGACCTAAATCTTCCAGCGACTCTTTTTTAAAGGTTGCAAATTCTGTTGCATTCATCATATCCGGGCGACCTTCGTCTGGTACTTGTTGAAATCCAAAGTTAGCCGCAAGTGAAACAGATGTTTTTCCTGGTTTTCCGTGTTTTGTAGTTACCAAAACCACGCCATTTGCAGCTCTCGATCCATAAAGTGCAGCCGAAGAAGCATCTTTCAACACTGAAATACTTTCGATTTCGTTCGGGTTTAAAAAACTAATATCTCCATTAATAGGAAAGCCATCTACGACATACAAAGGATCGCTACCTGCAGTTAGTGAGGCCTGACCCCGAACCCGAACTTTCATTCCTTCACCAGGAGCACCGCTGGTTTGACTAATTTGAACACCCGACAGTTTTCCCTGCAACTTTTGTGCAGTTGTTGTAACAGGCATATCTGATAACTCTTCAGAATCAACAGATTGAATTGAACCGGTTACCACTCTTTTTGACTGTGTACCATAACCAACAGCTACAACCTCTTCCAAACCAATGGTTTCTTCTTCCATTGTAATGTTAATAACACTTTGGTCGCCAACCACAATTTCCTGGGCTCTCATTCCCACGAAAGAATACTGTAGTGTTGCTCCGGCTGGAACATTTGTTATCGTGTAATTTCCGTCAAAATCGGTAATTGTACCGTTTGTTGTTCCTTTAACCACTACTGTTACACCTGGCAATGGTTCTCCCGATTTATCAGAAATTTTACCACTTACGGGTTTTTCCTGCGGAGCAGTTGTATTACTTTCTCTTACTTTTTCTTCAACAGTTTTTATTAGTATGTTAGAGTCAACAACTTCATAAGTTACTGATTTACTATCGAATAATTCATTCAAAATTTCTTCCACGGTCTTTCCTTCCATATCAACCGATACAATTTGGTTGTCGTCGAAAAGATCGCGGTTATAAAAGAAGTAAAAATCGCTTTGTTGTTCGATCGCATCGAAAACCTCAGCTATTCTACTGTTTTTTACTTTAACAGTGAGTTTAGTCGTTTGCGAATACACGCTGGCCGTACTGGCTAAGACTGAGACTAAAACAAGGAAGATTGTTAACCTCATAATTAACATCATTTTTTTAGCAAAAGGGTACAGTTTCCCCAATGCTTCTGGTTTTTTTTTCATAAATTTAAAAGATTATTAGTTAATAAATTAATTTAGCTCCACGCTAATGAGATTTATCAAAAGAGGAATATGTTGGTAGCATTTCCTCTTTTTTTATACGGCGATCCCCGTATCGGTAATGCTATCCGAAGCGAATGTTTTTAGTCATAGTTTATAGTTTTAAAAGTTTATTAGTTTGTTTAGTGAACCTTGTCACTCAGTTTTAGTCAGCCATACTTCCTTATTTTCAATGCGATAATCAATCTGTGCCGTTCTTTTAATTTTCTCCAAAGCTTCAATCAGGTTGTTGTTGTAGCTAAACATTCCCCTGAAACGAAACTGCCCCAATTTCTCATCTGTGATATGAAAATCGATGTCGTAAATGCGTTCCAATTCAACAACCAAATCGTTGAGTGTAGCATCCTTAAATAGCAATTCGCCATTTCTCCACGAGGTAAAAAATTCAGGTTCCACGGTATCGATAGCCACCTTGTTTGTTTCGCCTGTATAAACAGCTCTTTCTCCTGGTACCAAACTGATTTGCTGATTAGTGGTACTGTTGTTTAGTTTCATATCAATACCACCTTCGGCTAAAATAGTCTCAAAAACATCGCTGCCAGAATAGGCTTTTACATTAAACGATGTTCCGGTAACAAGAATGTTAGCCATTGCCGTTTTAACAGTAAACGGTTTTTCCACATTTTTTGCCACCTCGAAATAGGCTTCACCGGTTAATTCCACCTCACGAACGTTGCCACTAAAAGAACTGGCATCGTAGGTAACGGACGAACCTGTGTTCACCCAAATTTCCGACCCATCGGGAAGGATACATTTTGCAACATGCCCCTTGGGCGCAGTTACTTCGCAAATTGTTTGTGTTAATTGCGGTTGTTCTACACTGCCGGTATTTAAGAAATACCAACTGATGGCAAAGGTTAGCGGAATTGCCATAACAGCCGCAAGTTTGTAAATGAGTAGTTGACGACGCGAACGAGATAGAATTCTGGTTTGGTGCGCATGAAGTTTGCGAAGTACATTTACTTTGTCCTCCGCAATTTTTTCCGAAACAAGTTGGTGCTGAGTTTGCTCCCAAACTTTTTTGTTTTTCAGAAAAGCCTCTTTGTTTTCCTCAGAATTATCCAGCCAGGTTTGAAATTCTTTCTGTTCTTCCGATGACATGTTGCCAGAAAGAAATTTAGCCGAAAGGCCATCTACATCCAAGTTATGACTTAGCTCGTTCACTTAATTTTTTAGTTTAATTATCTACAAGACGAAATTTTTTGATCTCACCCTGTAAACAGATTTAATTTTTTTTTGAAAAAACAAACACCAGAAGATTAAACATCTGGTAATCAGAAAGATTTTTACGTAATTTTTTTAATGCAATTCCCATTTGCATTTCAACCGTTTTAACGGAGATGTCGAGTTTTTGGGCAATTTCGGCATATTTTAATCCCTCGAAACGACAAAGGACGAATATCTCGCGACACTTTTTTGGCAAATCCTGAATCGATTGGTTGATCCTGTTATCTAATTCGGCTTCTTCAACCAAATCGCGAAACGGCGTTGACTCCTGGTTTTCATTAGGTTCGCCAACCATGCCAATTCGTTTTTCTTTTCGCAGAAAATCGATTGTTTTGTTCTTAACCGAATTGAAAAGGTACGATTTTGGAGTGTGCGGAACATTTATTTTGGAATGATTGATCCAGAGGTCGACAAAAAATTCCTGAACCAGTGATCTTGATTTGTCCAAGTCGGAAAGATACTTATTTACAAAAAAACAAAGCGAAGGATAGGTTTCGTCAAACAGCTGACTGAATGCCGCATCATCCCCATTTTTTATTTTTTCGAATATTTCTCTGTCCGAAAATGTCATTGTTTAATCTTCTAAGCTTTGGCCTACAAAATAACATCTTTAATCGGAATTTTAAAAAATTACCTTTAAATTAAGGAAAGAAGAAGCTGATAACTAAATAATTAATTTTTACACTATTACGAGAAACGACTCGCTAACTTGTTTGGAAATTTTTGTATTCAGATCAAGTACAACAGGTTATAATTTGACAAGTGAACTAAACCACTAAACACTGAAAGTACATAGGTTTAAGAATGAATGAAATTCAAAATGAACAAAGCATAGGATATGAGTAGAAAGTAATGAGTAGTGAGAGAAGAAAATAGACACGAATAAGCTTCTCAATACTCAAATCTCTGTACTCAAGTCAAAATCCTATAAAATAAAAGTTTATAGAAACGAAAGTAGCTGCAATGGAATTACAGGTTTTTTAACCATTAACTAGAAAATAAAACAAGACGACCAGGGCAAATTACCGTTCCCCTTCCGCCAGCATAAATTCAATGCCGTGCATCAATCCATCCAGCTCGGCAAGACCTTTTAATCGCCCAATCAGCGGATATCCCGGATTATAGTCGTGTTCGTAATCATCCATTATTCTTATTCCATGATCGGGCCTCACTGGCATTTTAACATCGGTTCTGCCCGATTGTATTCTGCGTTTCTGCTCTTTTATCAGGGCAAACATTATTTTCATCATATCCTGCGATCCGGTTAAATGCCCCGATTCATAAAAACTGCCATCTTCAAGCAGCAAGGTATTTCTCAAATGCACAAAATGAATGCGGTCGCGGGTTTTTTCAATCACTTCCAGCAAATCGTTTTCTTTTCGGGCCGACAGCGATCCGGCGCAAAAAGTTACGCCGTTGTTTGGCGAAGTATTGGCTTTAAAAAGCCACTCGTAATCCTCCAACTGGCCTATAATTCGTGGCAATCCCAATACCGGAAACGGCGGATCATCGGGGTGAATCGCCAGTTTCACCCCGGCTTCTTCGGCTACAGGAATTACATCGTCGAGAAAAGCTTTTAAGTTGTTGCGCAACTGTGTTTTTCCAATGCTTTTGTAACGGTCGATAAATTCCAGGAAAAGGCTTTTCGGATCGGAAACCGAACCATCAATCACACCATCGATAAAACCCTGCGTAACCACAATAATATTGTAGGCCAGCTCTTCGGCCTCCTTTTCCGTCATTTTCTCAAAAACCGTTTTGGCTTTTTCAACAATTTCTGCCGGATAATCAGCTTCAGCTCCCGGACGTTTTAGTATAAAAACATCAAAAGCCACAAAAGTGGGAAAATCAAAGTACATTGACTCCCCACCGTTTTTTAGCTTGAAATGCAAATCAGTTCGTGCCCAATCCAGGACCGGCATAAAATTGTAGCAAATGGTGTCGATTCCGCATTCGCCAAGGTTTCGCACTGATTGTTGGTAATTGGCAATTAAACGCCCACGATCGTTCGAACAGATTTTTATCCCCTCCGAAACAGGAAGACTCTCCACTACACTCCAGCGCATACCTCGTTTTTCGATAGCTGTTTTTACCTTCAGAATCTCGTCAACAGGCCAAACTTCACCATTCGGAATATGATGCAGTGCAGTAACCACTCCTTCCACTCCCATTTGCTGCAAATCATCAAGGGTTACCAGGTCTTTCTCGCCAAACCAACGCCACGTTTTCTCTAAAGCCATTTTCCTTCTTTTTCCAACTTTTTGAATGACAAAGTGGCGATACCCAAAACAGGCACACCACTTTCTTTTTATCTATTCCTAAAACAAATTAATTTTGGTCGTGTTCAATTTTACACACCGCTAAACGAGCTGAAACCACCATCAACAGGAAGAATTACACCTGTTATGAATGATGCCGCATCGGAGCACAAAAACTGCACGGCACCGTTCAACTCCTTAATATCACCAAAGCGCCCCATTGGTGTACGGGCCAGTACTTTTTTACTGCGCTCGGTATAAGACCCGTCCGGGTTGATCAATACATTTCTGTTTTGGTCGCCAATAAAAAAGCCCGGAGCAATAGAATTCACCCGCACCTTTTCGCTGAACTTGGTAGCCATTTCCATGGCCATCCATTGCGTAAAAATGTTAATGGCAGTTTTGGCTGTTGAATAGCCCAAAACCCTTGTAATGGCCGAGTAAGTTGCCATCGACGAAATAGTAATGATACTTCCTTCGCCACGCTTAGCCATCGCCTCGCCAAACACCAGACTTGGATAAACGGTTCCGTTCATATTCAAATCGTTAACGCGTTCGAAGTCCTCTATTTTCATATCAAAAACAGTCTGTTCTTCGGTTAATGTAGCACCCGGAAGATTTCCTCCGGCAGCGTTTATCAGGATATCAATCTGTCCCCATTTTTCCAGAATCGTTTCGCGGGTTTGTCTTAACTCGCTCATATCCAAAACACTTGAAATAAAACCAACAGCCTCGCCTCCCAATCGTTTCAGTTCTTCAACCCGGTTATTTACATTCTCTTCGCGAATATCGAGAATGGCCACTTTAACGCCAGCCTCAATTAAACTGCGGGCAATACTTCCTCCCAAAACTCCGCCTCCTCCGGTTACAATAGCAACCTTATCTTTTAAACTAAACATTTATTTTATCTGATTAAATTTATTCTGCTGTTCCTTCTATCGTAATTATTTTTCCTTCGGCATCATACTCCAGTTCAACAACTTTCATACTCCGCAGCCAGGTTTTGCCTCCCGAAGGTACACAATCGTGGTGAAACAGGTACCACTTTCCTTTAAATTCAACAATTGAGTGATGCGTTGTCCAGCCTACTACCGGTGTTAAAATTACGCCCTGGTAGGTAAACGGGCCATAAGGATTGTCGCCAACAGCATAGCACAATTTATGCGTGTTTCCGGTTGAATACGAGAAATAATATTTGCCCTTGTATTTGTGCATCCACGAAGCTTCGAAAAAACGTCGGTCGTGGTCGCCGGCTTTTATCGGCTCGCCGTTTTCATCCAAAATAACAACTGCTTTTGGTTCTTCGCCAAATTCCAGCATATCCTCGCTCAATTTGGCAATACGGGCCGGAAGTGCCTGCTCATCGTCGGCAGGTTCCTGTCCACATTCAATGGCTTTGTTATCGCGGTAACGCTGTAGCTGTCCGCCCCACAAACCGCCAAAATACATGTAATGGCTGCCATCTTCATCCTCAAAAACACACGGATCGATGGAGTAACTTCCTTTCATTGGCGCCTCCTGCGGGATAAAAGGTCCTTCAGGTTTATCGCTGATAGCCACACCAATTCTGAAAATATCAGTCTGGTCTTTCAGCGGAAAATAGAGATAATATTTTCCATTTTTAAACGCGCAATCGCTGTCCCACAACTGGCGCCCCGACCACGGAATATCTTTTACGTCCAACACTACACCATGATCGGTAACTTCTCCGTCAATATCATCCATCGAAAAAACATGGTAATCGCGCATATCGAAATGGTCGCCCAAATCGTTTTCGGGAATACCCGATTCAACATCGTGCGACGGGTAAATGTAAATTTTTCCGTTAAAAACATGTGCTGCCGGGTCGGCAGTATAAAGATTGTCAACAAGATATCGTGCTTTCTTCATTTCTATAATTTTACTTTCAAATGATTAAAAATATCCGGGAGTGCCCACGTGTGTAACTCCCGGAATACCCACTACTAACTAAACTAATCTATATTCTCGGGTTTGTTTGCTTCTTCAATTAACTTTGGCACAATGCTTTTAGGCTGATAATTACGATCGAACAAAAGCGGATAATCGGTACGTCCACGTACCGGAAAATCGTTTTTCCACGATGTAGCATCAGAAACTCCCCAAAGCGTTACACGCGAAATTACATCGGAGTGTTTCAGGAAAAGACGAAAGAAATCGAGCATACGATTATCCCATTTTTCCGTTTCGCTGCCCGGAACGCCTTCGGTGTATGGATTCAATTGCTGCTGATACTCGAAACTGGTAGAAATATCGGCACCAACATCCTTTCGCGGATGCGGCAGAATCGACATATCGAGCTCTGTAATCATTACTTTCATTCCTTCGCCGGCATAAGCATCAATTGCAGCTTCGTACTCCTCAACAGATGGGCTGTCCATTCCAATGTGCCCCTGCATGCCAATCCCGTCAATCCGAATACCTTCTGCTTTTAAATTACGTACCATCTGTACAACAGCTTCGCGTTTTCCGGGATACCATTCGTTGTAATCGTTGTAATACAATTCTGCATCGGGGTCGGCTTCGTGGGCAAACTGAAAAGCCAGCTTTAGAAAGTCTTCACCTACAATCTGGTAAAACTTGCTTTCCCTCCAACTGCCGTCTTCCATAAAAGCTTCATTCACCACATCCCAGCCTTTTACTCGGCCTTTGTAGCGGCCAACAACAGTATGAATATGGTTCTTCATACGTTCGATCATTATTTCGCGCGAAACATCGTTTCCTTCGCTGTCGATAAAAAACCATTTGGGCGCCTGCGAATGCCAGATTAAACAATGCCCGGTAATAAACTTGTTGTTGGCCTCGCCAAATTCAACAAACTTATCGGCCAGCGAAAAATCAAACTCCCCTTCCTGCGGGCGAAGTTCTTCGCTTTTCATACAATTTTCGGCAACAATGGCGCTAAACTGCTTTTTAATCACTTCAACGGCAGCTGTATCTTTCCCTGTAATTTGCCATTCGTTTAATGCCGTTCCAATATAAAATTTATCGGCAAAAGCATCTTTTAAAGTAAGCGGCTCCGTTTTTTTTGAAACGCTGCACGAAACTAAAATTGTTGCAGCGAGCATTGTTAGTATACATGACATTCCGGCGTTCTTCATTTTATTAAGATTATTTGTTTTTTAAGGCAAATTCTACTTTACATTCTTTTTGATAACAGATCCTTCTGAATCTGCACTTCTTTGCTTTTATTGATCTCGTAGAAAAACAATAAACCAACTCCAATTAAAAACGGAATAGACGGGTAAATACTTACAAGCATTTTTGCACCCTGCGCCACACTTTCGGGCTGAATAAGTTCCTGACCTGCTGCCACAGCATCTTTCGAAACGTAGCCGTACAATCCAAGTATACCCGTAACAATTGCACCTCCAATTGCCAACCCGGCTTTTAGGCCCACCATCATTGCCGAAAAAATTATAGCCGTTGCCCGGCGGTTGTTTATCCACTCCGAATAATCGGCAACATCGGCAATCATAGCCCAAAGAATTGGTGTTGTTATTCCGTAGAAAAACATATGAAGTGCCTGGGCTACAAACATTAACCGCACATCTTTCGGATTATAAAAAATGAAAGAAATAATAAACAAAGTGGCAATGAATAAAGTGGTTCCAAACACATCGCGTTTCCCAAATTTATCGGCCAGTTTTCTCGAAACCGCAATACCGATCATTGAGAAAATAATACCTCCGGCATTAAATAGTCCAAAACCTGCAGAAGCGATATCCGATTCAAAAAAGTTCAAACCTATACCCGAAAGGAAATCCAGAATAGGCTGAATAAAACTTTGCAAGGCTGCCTCATCAACATAATTGTTGAAATAATAAACATACGATCCGCCTTTCATGGCCAGCGTAACAAAAACCAGGACAGTTAGTGTTAACATGATAATCCATGGCCTGTTCCTGAACAAATCACCCAAATCCTCTTTCAGGCTCGACTTCTGTTCCGGACTGGGAACAACACGCTCTTTTGTTGTTAAAAAGGTAATTAATAAAAGAATGGTACCAATAATAGCCATCCAGGTCATTACCGATTCAATTCCGGCAGCTTTATCGCCATTTCCCACATGCAAAATAATGGGCAGCATAAATACCTGCACAAAAAACTGTGCAAACATTACAGCCGCAAACCGGTACGATGACAAACTGTTTCGCTCCGACATGTCGCCGGTAAGTACACCGCTTAATGCAGAATACGGCAGGTTACTCGACGCATAAGCGAGCAACAATAAAGTATAAGTTCCGGCTGCATAAATCAATTTTCCTTTGTAAGAAAAGTTTGGTGTAGTAAAAGCCAGTATGGCTATTACGCCCAATGGAATAGCGGTAAATAAAATCCAGGGACGGAATTTTCCCCATCTTGACTGTGTCCGGTCGGCTAAAGCGCCAATAATAGGGTTAAAAGCAAAAGCTGCTACCAGCCCTACCACCAGCATAATTACCGATGCATGTTCATTTTGCAATCCATAAATATCAGTATAGAAAAACGCCAGGAAAGTAACCAGGGTTTGAAACACCAGGTTGGCAGCCAGGTCGCCGAGACTGTATCCGATCTTTTCTATTACAGAAACTTTCTGTGAGTTCGTGTTCATTTTATTTGTTTTATATTTTATTATTCTTCGGTTGTAAATGGCGATGCCGGCAAGCCTTCTTTATTTTTCAGGTTCGAACCGGCCGGATTATCGTTCCAGGCATAACGAACGGCCTTTGGTTGCTCTACTTTATCGCTCCAAACCTTAACCGTATTTTTACTCATAACAACAGCCTTTGCCCACACAAAACGGCCATCGTCTCCGGCAACCTGGAAACCTTCGAGCAAACTGTTGGCATATAATCCCGATCCTACAGATGAGAAAGTAATCAGCATACTGCCATCTTCCACTTTCATCGATTCGTATAACGGGCCGGCACTTACAATTTCTTTGTTTCCGTAGGCTACCCTTTCGGCTTCCAATGCCAAACGGTGCGCCACTTCTTTTTTATTTAAAGGATGAATGTCGTTCCACTCGCCAACATCATAAGCCACAGCCATTCCGGTATTTGGAACTTCCAACGCCCGACGCTGTGCATCACGTAATTCAGCCCAACCACTTTCAACAGGTTGTTTATGAGGGATGCCCAAATTAGCCAGCTGTACAAACAAAAACGGAAGTTCAGCTTGCTGCAGCTGTTGCCGCCAGTCAAGTATCAGGTCTTTAAACAATTGCCGGTATTCAAATCCACGTCCGGCATTGGTTTCGCCCTGGTACCAGATCACCCCTTTTTCCGCGTAATTTTTCATCGGATTAATTAGCGAGTTGAACAATCCTCCCGGCCGGAACGTAAGCCCCGCCTGCTGATGTGGCGGATGCAACACCGCGCCAATGTGATAGTGCCAGTTGCCGGTTATATCAATTACCTGATTACCAATCCGTAATTCGTAAGGTTTTTCTTCTACAAAACCACCGCGTCCGCCCTTGCTAAATACCCGCACCATAATTTGGTTTTTACCGGTTTTTAATACACCGGCCGGAACCTGGTAAATGCGGGGCGGATACTGGTAGGTTATGTTCCCTACAAAAGTGCCGTTGATAAAAGCCGAGTCGCTGTTAATGATGCGCCCCAGACGAAGAATAGCCTCGCTTCCGGCCAGCGAATCGGGGATAGAAATGGTTTTGCTAAACCAAATCGATCCGTTTTTTAGCTCTACGCCTTTATCCGACCAATAGCCGGGCAGCGATATTTGCGGCCATTCCGAAACATCAACACTACCTTTCGACCATATACCAAGGCCCGGATCATTTTTATTCACTTCTGCCTGCCAATCGTACGGCTCAACAGATTCATTTTCCTTTTTGATGTTTTCCTGTTCTTCCAGCCAGCTACCGAGAAAAGGCTCAACTTTATCTTTGCTCAACCACGCTTCGGCAGGCGATCCGCCAATTGCTGTACTGATAATTCCCACCGGCACATTTTGTTTCTGCTGAATTTCGTTGGCAAAAAACCAGGCTATGGCCGAAAATTCCATAATATTTTCAGGAGTTGCCGAAAGCCATTTCCCATCAGGATAATCGGCTTTTTCACTCTCCGCATTTTCGCGGGTTGATGAGCGAAACAGACGAATCCGGTCGGTATTTATCTTTAGTATTTCATCGGCATACAAATCCATTACCCGGCGGAGTTGCAGCTCCATGTTCGATTGCCCTGAAGCTAACCACACATCGCCAACCAGAATATCGCTTAACTCAATATCATTGACTTTCATTGAATACGGGCCACCGGCAGCCATCGCCGAAAGCTCAAGCTGCCAGTTACCGTTCCTGTCTGCCCTGGTTTTATATGTGTTCCCTAAAAATTCTATTTGTACTTCTTCACCGGCATCGGCCCAACCCCAAACTGTTATGGGCGTTTCTCTTTGAAGTACCATTCCGCTGCTCACCAGTTGTGGTAATTTCACTACGGCATTTGTTTGCCAGCAAGCGATTATAAGCAGCAGTCCAAAAAGAAATTTTATGTAAGATTTATTTTTGATCATTTCTCCATTTTTACTTGTTTACTTTCAGGTGCACCCAGGTAGCTTGGTTTTAAGGCTCCGGTGTCGATCATTATTTTTTGCAGAACAAGACCCGGCTCCAAAACACGCACGCGCAATTGATGCACTCCGGCCTCCTTTATTTCGTGTTTGGTTGTAGTACTAATTATCCGGGCTGCCTGCCATTGGCCCAATTCTCCTCTGTACTCTCCATTCACATTAACGAGCTGTTCGGCCTCGCCATCAAACGAAATGGCATAACGCAGTCCTTTGTTGGCATTAAAGTTCAGGCTTGGCGAAACCAGCACCTCAACATCAAAAATTCCTGTCGATTTAAAATCGATGTTATATTCCAGGTAAACCGAATCGGTTTCTGCGGGATAAGCATTCTGCGGAAAAGTAGTTATTGCCGATCCGGTTTTGCCAAGATCAGGAATTACCTCCCAGCTAATAGCTTCAGTTCCGTTTGTCAGCTGGTAATTTTCTGCCTCGATGGAAACATAACCGTCAGCCTCTTCAAAAGCAAGCTGGTTGCGCGGTATTTCAGGCACTTCAACATACTTTACTTCGGGACGAGTTGCAACATCCGGCTGCTGCCAGTAAGTGTAACCAATGCGCATCTGATCCATCATGTGATTCCATTTTCCGTCAGCAATTTGCTGGTTGTAGTGGATTGTTAATATTGAATCGCGCCGGTAACATTCAATGGCTTCGTCGGCCCAATCGTTAGCTGCCGGATCATTTTGCCCGGCCAGTTTTTTATTCATGGCTAATGCGTAATACATTTCATACAGGTTTGAAGATGCATTTACCGGGAAAAGCACCAACTGATCGAACGCATCTTTTGTGTCGTTCGGAACCAGATTGTACAGGCGCATGGCATCCAAAGCCAAATCGCGGTAGTCGTTCCGTACCCGCTCAAATTCGTTATAATTCTCCAGACTGTAGGTTTCTGCATTCAGCAACTCGGGCGTTACCCGGTGGTTGTATTTTGTATATTGATTGATTATTCTTGCTGCCTCAGTGGCATATTCTTCGCCAAACTGTTCCGCACACCACTTTTCAGTATGGTTCAATAAATTATTCTGATTGAATTGCGTTGGATCCCATGCCATATCGAGGAAAAAACTAATGGGGTATTCCATGGGTTTCAGGTCGCCTACGTTGACTACCCAAATGCGATCTACGCCGTGACTGTAAGTAAGGTTCATCTGCTCCCAAACCCGCTGAATTTGTGTAACGTTTATCCACTTATAGTTTCGCGGACCGCCCACATAATCAAAATGATAATACATACCAAAACCACCTTTGTGTTCCGGGGCTCCTGGTTCAGGAAGCTTCCGAACATCGCCCCAGTTGTCGTCGCACAACAAAAGCGTTACATCGTCGGGCACGCGCATACCTTTATCGTAATAATCCTGCACTTCTTTGTACAATGCCCAAACCTGTGGCGTTTCTTCGGGCTTTTTACCGGTAACATCGCTAATTATTTTGCGCTGATCTTTTACAATGCGCTCAAGCAGTGCAATGTTTGTACCTTCGCTCATGGCTTCGTCGCCATCGCCACGCATCCCCACGGTAACCACTTTTTCGTAGTCTTTGCAACGCTCCATGCCTTCGCGCCAAAATTCTTTCAGCACCTTTTCGTTTTTTGTATAATCCCACGGGCCGTTGCCGTAGCGCTCCCACTCAACATGTGCTCTCCCAAGTGGTTCGTGGTGCGAGGTACTGATTACAATCCCCAGCTTGTCGGCCAAAACACCGTTTGCAGGATCATCGTCGTAAAATGCTTTTCCCCACATGGCCGGCCAAAGAAAATTTCCGCGTAAACGAAGGATTAACTCAAAAACACGGGCATAAAACTGCTGGTTAAAACCGCCAAATTTCTCGCGTACCCATCCTCCCAGCGCAGGTTCTTCGTCGTTTAAAAATATGCCGCGGTATTTTACTTTTGGTTCGCTAATAATATAGCGTCCGTTTTTAACAAAAATATTTTCGTGCTTCTTCACCGGAACATCGGCCCACCAATACCAGGGCGAAACGCCCATTTGCTTTGATAATTCGAATAGGCCGTAAATAGTTCCCCGCTTGTCGCTGCCGGCAATTACCAGTGCTTTATCCACATTCGGAAACGGATTTTTAACCACCTGTATTAACGACGATTCCCATTTCCCCACTATTTCATCAACATTTAATTTCTTCTTTGAAACCAGTTCGTCAATTAGTTTACTGCGACCAAGGGTTCCAATAATTACGGGAAATGATGTTCCTGATGAAACCTCGTTTAACACTTCCACATCTGCATCGGTAACCATTTTCAAATCGTTTTTGAAATAGTCAACAACCTGAATCACTCCCGGAAATTCATCCTGAGAAAGGACTATTGGTGCTACGTTTCCTTCTTTTACAAGTTCAAAATCATTTTTGTCCTGGATGAACGAAACAAAACTTTCATCTTCTTTTTGCCATTCTGTTTGTGCCGAACAATAGCCGAATACTAAAACAAAGGCAATCAGACTAAACAGGAATTTCGATATTGTATTTTTTCGTTCTCTCATGATACTATTTTTATTCAACAAGAAGCAATTTCGTTGTTACGATTTGTTCCCCTGCTATAAACTGACAGATATAAACACCGCCGTTCATTTTTTTTCCACTGCTATTCCTGGCATTCCAGGTAAATACATGCGTGCCGGAATCAAGATTCTCATCCATTAATGCAGTAACTTCCCTGCCGGCACTATCCAATATTTTTATGCTGACATGTTCGTATCGCTCTAAATCAAACTGAATTTTTGTTGAAGAACTGAAAGGGTTCGGAAAACTCTTTATTTGAACAGCATCCCGATCAATTAAATTTTCGGTTCCCGTAGTAAGTACGGTTTCATTTATATACTCGGCCAACCAGGTTAAAGCAGGTCGCAAGGTTCCGTCTGACCTCACCAGGTAACAGGTTTCCTGCCACATATCGTTTTCCAGGTACCCCCACAATGTTATGCCTTCAACTGCAGGATGTTCCCACAAAAGCGGAAAAATTCTTTGGTACAATTCCAACTGCTCATTATCGTCGGGAGTGCCCGTGTTATCGATATTTCCAAGGTCAAGCTCAGTTATATAAATGGGCAAACCAGTTGCTGCCAGCCGGTTTAAATTATAGTTCAATGTAGAATTTGGTGTACTTTCAAGCGCAAACCGGTGTCCTTGTACGCCTATTCCGTCAATAAGTCCGCGATCGTTTAACAGGTTAACAATTTCGATATATGTTGAGGTAGCTGTGTTATTATTTATAATCCCGTAATCATTAAGCAACAATTTCGTTGTTTCAGGAAAATATTCCCGGGCAAGTTCGAATGCCTTTATTACCCAGTCCCAGCCGGTTTCTCCATTGCCGCCAAGTGCATCTTTATAATCGGCTCTTCCGCTTACGCCATCGGGCGGACTGTGGCTTGCCAGTGGTTCATTCACCACATCAACAAAATCTGTTTCAGGATAGCGTTCGGCACATTTACTGATCCAGTACTCTATGTATTCCAATTGTTTCCCCTGGTCGAGACCCGAAATCCAGGATGGCTGTTGTGATCCCCAGATCAAGGTATGTTCCTTAAATAAAATATCATTGTCTTTTGCAAAAGTGTATAACTCATCAAGTCCTGACCAATCCCAGCTTGTGGTATCTATGGTGCTTGCAATACTTCCCCATTTCCCTTCATTTCCGGGCGTTAGCTGATTCCACATATTTACAAATGAATTGTCGCCTGACGATTTCACATTTCCCAAAAATTTAGGCTTCCCTTCGGCAAGAGGTGGTCCCGGATATACCGGATCTTCCGGCCATTCTACTGAACCTGCGAGCTCATTATCCAGCGCTTCAACCGTAAAATAAAGATCTGCTTTACCAAAAGCGATTTTATCAAATTCTAATCCGTCTTCGCGACTTCCAATCTGAAAAGTAACGGTCAGATTACCTTCTTCCACAACAAAAGGATCTGTTATGTTTTCATAAAAGTTATTTGAAACATTTACCCATTTCCAAACTTCTGTTCCGGCATTTCCTGCGGCATAAACTACATTTTTATCGCCGGTAAATCCGGAATTGGCCAATCCGTTTATCATTACCCATTCTGCACTATTGGTCAGGCTATTTTCGCCAAAACCAGCTGCGCTAAAATAACTGTCGTCGTCAAAACCATTCGCACCAACACGCATTCTTGCAAATAGTTGATACGAACCTGCACTCTGAAAAGTAACCTGATATGTTATAACGCTTTCACTCGCCCCGGGATATGAAGCGCCGGTATAGTTTACATCGGGAGCAACATAAGACACATCGCCTTCGGTATGAATCGAATAATTGCTTCCGACACTTCCTGATTCTGCCTCAACTATAACAGGTTTACTTCCCGGATCGTCGCCACCGGTTTGAGCGAAACCTGTATAATTCAAAACTATGCCAATCAGTATTAAATTAAAAAAGTGCTTCATAAATCAATTTTATATTTTATCCACAATTTTCATCCAGTCGAAATCGACATACCCGCCGGGAGTTTTTGTGGAATAGTTAAACAATCCAAATCGATACCCCATAAAATGTTGCGGTAAACTATATTCCATTTTAAGTTGATTCCCAATTTTCATCCATGTTTCGCCATCGAGACTATAATAGAAATCGGCAACATCCTTTAAGTTTGTAAAATCGCATTCAGCCTTCAGGTAGACTATTTCCTGATTTAAAGGCAAACGCTCAAATTCTTTGGTTAAATAAGTTGGCCTGGAATTTTCATCGAAACCCTGGTTAACTCCAACCATTACAATATATTTTTCACCATTCTCAGATTTTATACCCACCCAGCCATATTTTTTTTGAAACAATACCAGACCTGCACAATCGCCGTCTTTCATATTCGAAACATCAATTAAAGTTGATGCGGAACAAACCGGTCCTATAGTTCTTTGTGTCAAAGTATTCCTTGCCTGTTCAATATTTTCGTCAACACGGCCGGTTTTCAGGCGCAAATAACCCGATCGTTCCTTAAGCGACCACAGTGTATTATCCGGATTATGGTTCCATTGCCAAACCAACGGCAAATCGGGTTCATCATTTTTACGTGAAAAATCATCAGAGTTAACAATTCTTGGTATAGGTCCGGTATTTTCAGGCAGATTGAGAACATCGGGGACTTTACCGCCAATTCCCAATACCGGCCAGCCATTTTCCCACTTAACGGGAACCATATAAGGTATTCGTCCAACTGATCCCATATCCCGAAACAAGTAGGAAAACCACTCGCCATCGGGCGTATTTACAAGTCCTCCCTGGGCGATACCTCTGTCTTGCAATACCACCTTTCCTTCCCAGGGCCCGTTAATATTTTCGGCGCGATGAACAACAACCGTTCGCATACCGCCCCGTGGCCAGCAAATATTAAACAAATAGTATTTCCCCTGAATTTTAAACAGCTGAGAACCTTCGGCACGTAGTGCTATATCTTCACCGACAGGTGCGCTGGCTTCGTCAATCAACACTCTTTTGGTATCTTCTTTTACTCCTGAAAAGTCATTTTTCAATTCTACAATCGAAAGTTCTCCTGCACCCCAAATCATATAAATGCGATTGTCATCATCGAAAAACAGGGTGTGATCGTGATAGGAAGGTGAAAAACTTATCTTTTCCCACTTGCCACCTTCAATATTTTTTGTTTTGTAGATATACGTTTTTCCTGTTGTCGACGAAAAAGTACTGACATAGAAAGTACCATCGTGGTAGCGCATACAACTTGCCCACGTTCCTTTCCCGTAAGCGTTTTGCCCGCTTTCCAGGTTTAAAGCAGCGGTATCTTCCAACGTGTCGTAACAATAGCTTACAATTTCCCAATTAACCAGATCTGTTGACTTCATGATCGGGACACCCGGCGACATATGCATAGTTGTACTGCTCATGTAATATGCCTCACCCGTCCGTATCATCGAAACATCCGGAACGTCGGAATAAATAATTGGATTTTGCGGCCTTTGAGCCAGCATTTGTATATTACCGGCAACAAGGAATATTAACGAAAGCAGTATTTTAAACGTCTTTATCATTAAGTCTTTTCTATCTACTATTTTCCAATTTTTATCGCTCTATTTCTACTATTCAGTTGTTCTTTACTCCGGGATTATATCATTTGCAGAGGTAGCGTATAAACCTATTAACGCCCCGGTAAATCCTCCCGCAACATCGGTTGAAAGTATATCGCCCGAAACAATGCCTCCCAAATTCACAAAGTCCTTCCCGTTGGTTGAGTACACAAATTCATAATCATCGCCATTGGCTTTCACCTGCAGTTTTACAGCACCTTTAATTTCAATTTTATTACTGGCAACAAGTGTTGATTTATGTTCCCCGATTCTTCCGGGCCATTCGTTACGTTCGAGCAAAATATAGTACTCGCTGCCTTTCTTGGTCATGCCAAATACATAGTTCGATTTTTCGTTTTGCAGACAAACCAGCCCTGCCATATCTTTCTCCGATTCAGGAATATAATCCATAGTAGCAGAGAATGAAAAAGCATTGTGCTGTTGCCTGTAAAAAAGTGTGGAAGTAGGTTTTACTTCTGCAATATTTACCTCAAAAGGATTGATTTGCAATCCGTTTTCAGTTTTGGAAATAAAATCTTCACGGGGGCCTCTCAGTCCAATCCAGCGATAATCCAGTTTTTCGGATGAGAAATCCTCGGTGTAAGAGAAATTTCCGTTGGGTAAGAAGCCATCTTTTCCGGTTTCATTTTCAACGCCGTCTGGCATTTTCAACTTGGGTTGCATTGGTACAAGTCCGTTTACAAATACCGGGAAATCGCCCGACCAGTCGACCGGTAAAATAAAGGTCTCGCGACCGGTATTTACACGTTGTTTTTCGTTTGGACGAACCGCCAAAAACACACCGTAATACTGATCGTTAGGTCCGAGAACCAAATCGGCATGGCCGGCCCAATCCACTTTATTGGTGCGGCCGGCAGGAAAATAGCGCTGCGTAAGAATCGGATTATTAGCCGCCGGAATAAATGGCCCATCGGGTTTATCGCTTACAAAAATTACCTCGCTGTGCCAGCCACCTGTACCTCCTTCGGCGCACATCAAATAGTAGCGCCCGTCTTTTTTATAAAGATGAGGTGCTTCAATCCAAATCGGTTTTTTAGTAATATCAACACCGCCGTCAACTATAATTTTATCGGTGCCTTTAATCACCTGATCGTTTTCCAGATCGTACTCCCAAATTTTTATTACACGGTGTCCCTGGTACAATTCTTTTCCGACATCGGGAGCATCGTTATGCACCACATAAGCTTTTCCATCGTCATCGAAAAACAGAGAAGGATCGATACCATTGAAATTTAACTTGTAAGGTTCGCTCCACCCATCAAACGGATCTTGTGTTTTTACCACCATATTTCCCAAATCGCCTGCAACCTGGGTGGTTATCATGTAAAACGTATCGTTGTGTGGATTGTAGCGGATTGCAGGGGCATAAACGCCTCTGCTGATTCCGAGGTTGGCTATCCGCAATTGAGATTTACTCTCAAGTACATGACCGATTTGTTTCCAGTTAACCAGATCTTTTGAATGGAAAATAGGCACACCCGGAAACATTACAAACGACGAAGTAACCAGAAAATAATCGTCACCTTTTCGTGTAATCGACGGATCGGGGTAACAACCCTGCAAAATTGGATTGTAAAACTCATCGGTTTCCAAAGGATTCTCCTGATAAATTTTGTCGTTCCCCTGGTAAGTTGCCTCCAGAAAAACAGGACTGTTTTTTACCCTGACCTTTGTATTATCCTGCCCGCAAACTATAGCAGTGAAGGATAATACAAAGATGATGGTCAGCATCCATTTCGCTGGATTTAATTTTCTATTTCTCATTTGATAGTTGACTTCCAATTGTTAAACATCTCCTTTTTTATTTGTCGGGATTTTTCTTGTTCCGATTATAAGATTTAAAGGATAACTGCCAGTTACGGCAGTTATCCTTTTGATTTTAATATTCGATATTATTCTCCACACGGCTCATCGTATTCGGCAATAATAAGATTGTCGATATACAGCGTTTGCGTAGTAGCTCCGGCATCTATCAACACCCTAACATCTCCGGTTGCAGTGGTTTTAGCTTCGAAAACCTTTGAGTAATAAGCCCATTCGGTTGTAAGGTTAAAATCTGGCGAGTAAAAGAAGTCGCTACCCTGTCCGTCGTACTGCGAGGCCGATATTCTGAAGAAACCTTCTTCGCCAGCTGCTTTTGCCCAAAAACTTACTTTGTATTGCTGACCAACAGTAAGTGCCACGGCATCGGCTGCAATTTGTACATCCCATGGGTTTCCACCGGCTCCAATAACTTTCAGCGATTTATCTCCTTCGTAGGATTCAGCTGCTGTTACTGATGCATTATCAGCTCCATTCAAAACTTCCCATCCGGTAAGATCTTCTTCAAATCCGCCATTTGCATATTCACTTTCTCTTGTAACATATTCTTTGAGGCTCATTGCATCAATGTACATTGTTTGTGTTGTTGCTCCGGCATCAATAACAATGTTAACGTCGCCGGTTGCTGTAGTTTTTGCTTCAAACACCACTGAATAATAAGCCCAGTCAGTGGTCAACGCAAAATCAGGCGAGTATAAGAAATCGCTACCCTGACCATCGTATTTTGATGCAGACACCCGGAAGAAACCTTCTTCGCCTGCTGCTTTTGCCCAGAATCCCAATTCATACTGCATTCCTACTTCCAGTTCCAAAGCATTGGCAGCAATTTGTACATCCCATGGATTACCACCGGCTCCAACAACTTTCAGCGATTTACTTCCGCAATATGATTCGGCAGCAGTAATCTCGGCATTGTCAGCTCCGTTCAGCACTTCCCAGCCGGTAAGATCCTCTTCGAAACTTCCATTGGTCAATAGTTCAGGAGAGCTTCCAACAGGCGCAGAAGCTCCTTGAATCAGCGTAATATTATCCACTACAAACGGAACATCGGTATGTCCCATATCCAGTACGATTCGGGTGCCGTTTTCCAGCTCTTGTCCGGTAAACGTCCAGGCATATTGTTGCCAATCGGTTGTCAATTCAACATCGTCGCCATAGAAATAATCATCAGGCCACTGCGATGCTGAAACCCTCATTATTGCTCCATCGAGTTCGGCTTTTGCCAAAATAACAACAGTATATTCTGTATTTTCCATCAGCATAACAGGATCGCTGGCAAACTGCGTATTCCAAGGATTACTGGCAGCACCTACAACTCTCATCGATCTTCCGTAGTAGGCATCATCGCCGCTTACCTCAGTCATTTGGTCGCCACCGTTTAGTTTTGTCCAGTTATCGAAATCATTACCGCTACCCATATCCAGTTCTCCATTCACAATCAGGTTTTCGCCTGCAAAGAACAAGAAATCTGATTTTGATGTACCGTGCATAGTTGTTACTTCAACTTCTGCTTCCTCGTAGGCCTCTAAAGCAGGTACTGTTACTTTTAATTCGGTTTCGGTATTTGAAGTAATATTTGCCGTTACACCACCGATTGTAACCGATGGATTGTATTCAGCATTAAGAGACAAACCTTTAATCGTTAACTCTGATCCGGGCGCCACTGCCGACGAATTAAGTGACTGAACAACCGGAGTTGGTCGTAACAGAACTTCAAATCCGGTTACCACACGGTATTCTGATGCAACAACCAATGTTATAAACGAACTACCAATTTTAGCATCTTCAGGAATAGTTAAATCGATAGCCGTACCATTGTACATAAACACCGCTTCTTCGGTTCCCACCCATGCAGACTGAACTGTTTCGAGGTTAGAACCGGAAATTGTTATCACATCGAGTGGATAGGCTGAGTCTACACTCATTTCTGTGATATTTACGGGAGCGAATGCCTCATCTTCTTTACAACCTGTTGTTAAAAGAAAGATTGACAAAGAGCCCAGCAAAAGAATTTTTATATAATTTTTCATTTTTATTGTCTTTAATCATTCAATTATCTACCCATTCTAATTATAGCCAGGATTTTGGTATTCAGCTTTTTCTGCATCGGTCATTTCCAGGGCATCAAGCTGTCCCTGAGGAATAGGACGCAAGTAAAGATAGTCAGCAATATCACGCGAATATTCAACCGGAGTATGATCGCTAACTTCGCTACCGCAAATGGTAAATGTAGCTGCAACCTCGCTCCATTTCTGGGTGCGTACCAAATCGTACCAGCGATAGCCTTCTCCGAACAATTCACGCGAACGTTCTGCCAAAACATAATCAATATCAATATCCTGAGGAGTAGCAGCAACCATTTCGGCACTATAATCTGCAACCTTCTCAACATTGTTTCCATTGTCCCACCGCCATTTACCTGCACGTGCACGAAGTACGTTAAGCAAATCTCTGGCAGACATAGAACCTGAAGCACCTTTTACTGCTGCTTCGGCTGCAACCAGGTAAAGCTCAGAAAACTTAGCAACGTAAAACGGACGGGTAAGACCAGCATTTGGCTGTCCTAATCCACCTTCGTTATCGGTACGATAAGTACCTAGTTTCCAGAGGCCGGGATATGAACGACGACTTATACCGCTTGGCGCAATAACATAATCAGATCTACCTGATATTTCTCCGCCTCCCATATTGCCACCGTTATTAAAGGTTCCGCTGTAATTCGGAGTTTGACTGTCATCCGGCAAAAAAGTAAGAATAGCATCGCCGGGCTTAACTTCCAAGCCGTTTGCATTATACAATACGTCAGTTTCAGGAGCTGCACCATCCAAATTCCAGTTTCCGCGATAGCTGGTAACAAAAGTTCCATCGTAGCGCGAATCATGGGTTTTATCGGCAAAGGTTTCGGTAAATACCTCAATGGGAGGAGCCATACGAGTCCATGGACGACCATAAGACTGGGCGGCTGAACGCCAAACACTCTGCACCTGGTCTCCGCCCGCATCAAGTGCATTCATTACATAAACGTTACATGTTACCATCCATACTGCAAAATTATCAGGAACACCACCGGAACCATAAGTAAGGCTTCCACCATTATAATATTCGCTTGTTTCAGTATGGTCGGCGTATAATAGTTGTTCGCTATTACGTTCATTCTCCGCCAGATTTACATCATAATAGGTTTCCTGCAAGGCATAAGGCCCGGGATCATTAATGGCAGCCAGGGCCACATCGTAGGCCTGCTGAAAATACCATTGAGCATCATGACCATCAGGATCAATCCTGTCAGCCGCCGGATAAGTTGGAATACTGCTTGGATTTTCTAACCACCATCCGTAAGTTAAATAGGCTTTTGCCAGGAACAGACGGGCCACAGTTTTGGTTACTGCACCTGTTAAACGGGGATCGGCCGGAAGGTTTTCCACTGCATACAATAAATCAGGGAAAACACACTTTGTATACACTTCGGGTACGGTGTTGCGCACAGAAGTACGGGCAGGAGTTGCATTAAATTTCAACTCGCCCGATCCCAAATCAAGAGGAACACCTCCAAATGTTTGAACAAGCAGGAAATAGTCAAATGCACGGAAGAAAGTAGCTTCACCAATTAAAGCATCCGAGAGACCTACATCTGAAGCATTTTCGATAATACCACTTGCCGTATTGATGTTGGTAAACGTTACATTCCAAATTGCATCAGAACGACTGGTGCTGGGCGTTAGTTGTCCCTCGCCCGAATGGTCATGATCTTTAAAGTTTGCATCAGCACTCTGCCCCCAGGTATATTCATCGGTACCTGTTTCGCAGGTATTGTAATAATATGCCTGCCCATATATCCAACGCAGGTGTGCATACAATGATGTTAAACCTCCCATTACACCATTTTCAGTTTTAAAGAAACCGGGCTCATAGATATTGCGTGGATGTTCTTCAAGGATATCGCTACACCCAACGACAAAGAACAGGGCTACTAACGCTGCTCCTATTTTTGTGATTATTTTTCTTTTCATTATAATGTCTTCTTTAAGGTTACAATTTAGATTAGAATGTTAAGTTTATGCCAACCAAATAATTCTTTGTAGCAGGCGTATTCGTACCAATTGTCAACAAACGCGACTTGTATGTTTCTTTAGTTGCTGCATTTTCGTCGCCAAAAGAGTTGGTTTCAGGATCCATTCCCGATTCATCGTTATATGGCGAAAAGAATACAAATGGATTTTGTGCCGAAGCATAAACACGCAGCTTAGTAATTCCTTTATCTTTTAACCACTCGATATTATCGAAATTATATCCTAAAGAAATAGTGCGTATTTTCAGATACGAAGCATCAAAATAACCTAATGTACTTCCGTATTTAGGATTATCATTACTGATCAAACCTTCTGGTGCAGGATATCTTGCATCGTAGTTTTCCGGTGTCCAGTAATCAACTTTTACATTATTCCGGCGGCCTGTCATCATATTTAAATAACCTGATGATGAATATAAAGTACTGATTAATTTTCCACCAATTTTAAAGGCGCCAACAATACTCAGGTCCAATCCTTTATAAGCAAAACGGGTGTTAAATCCTCCCTGTAAATCGGGTTCGAGAGACATTGGTTGACGGTCGTCAGCTCCAATAGCCCTAACCGGTGATCCATCTTCATTATACTCTCCGGTATATTCTACTTTAATCATTCCCGGATTTCCTCCCGGTTCATAAATGTTCATGTATTCGTCGCCTAACTGCCACAACCCAACGTATTTATAATCGTAAATTACATCAATCGGGTAGCCTACAAACCACCAGTTTCCTTTATCTTCAGTTTGACCGGAAGCAAGCGCTACCAGTTTATTACGGTTGGCATAAAGGTTTACACCGGCGTCCCATGAAAAGCCATTCAAATCATCTATAATTGTTCCGTTTAATGATAATTCAAATCCTTTGTTCTGTGTTTCGCCAATGTTGCCCATATAACTTCCCACGCCAGATGTAGGAGGCAGGTTTAACCTTAAAAGAAGATCTTTTGTATTTGTTACGTAATATTCGGCCGTACCTGATAAGCGCCCGTCGAACAAAGTAAAGTCGAGACCAAGGTTGACTGTTTCCGAGTACTCCCATCCTAAATCGTTATTGGGCAGTTCCGAAACATAATAGCCTATGCCAACTTCTTCGCCAAAGTTGTACGGTCTTGTTGCTAAACGTCCGAGTGTTGCATAAGGACTAACCGATTGGTTAGAAGTTTGCCCGTAACCCGCGCGTATTTTTAATTGGTTAATGGGTGAAATACTTTGCATAAAACTTTCTTCGCCCAAATTCCATCCTACCGATACCGCAGGGTAAGTATGCCATTTTTGTCCATCGGCAAGCCTTGAAGAGCCATCGGAACGAATAGTAGCTGTTATCATGTAACGGTCGTCGTAAGAATACATTACACGTCCCATATACGACTTCAATCCACTTTTATAATACCCCTGATAATCCGGATTAATGGTTATTTCTCCATCAGCACGTCCCAGGTTGTAAAATTGAAAATGGTCAGCCGGAATATCTCTTGCAGCAATGTAAGAACTGTTGTAAGAAGTTTCCTCGGCCGAATACAAAGCAACTACATTTACATGGTGTTTTTCTTCGAAGACCCGATCAAAAGTCAACAAATTCTCAATCGCCCAGTTTGTATTTAACGAGTTGTTTACAGAGGCTGTTGATTCTGTTGTAGGGTTAATTGAAAATACACCCTGACCAGTGTAAGCACCTCCGTGAACGGAGCGAAGGTTTAAGCCTATATTTGCCCTGTATTTTAGTCCTTCTACGCCGGGTATTTTAACTTCACCATAAATATTGTTGTAAGTACCATACGATTTGTCCTGATCAATCCACTTATCGCCTAAACCTTCAATAATTTCTTTGGAATATAAGAATTGTTCGTCAGAAGGCATTTTTATGGTTCTTTTCCAGGTTCCATCTTCATTTTTCGGATCAACAAGCGGCGATGCACTTAAAGTATTATACAAACCCAGGTTGTTACCATCTGAAATGGAATAGCTGTTGTTAGAAGAAAAACCTACGCGTACATATTCTCCAATCTCCTGATCCAAACTGGCACGAAGCGAAAAACGCTCATATTCCTGGCCCGGTAAAACAGCCTCATCTTTATAATATCCTACGCCAAAGCTGTACGAACCTTTCTCCATACCGCCCGAAACTCCCAAATCACTGCTGGTCACAATACCTGTTCGGTACAATAAATCCTGCCAGTTTGTATCTACATCGTCTGATTCTTCCAATGAATTAGCGTACTGACCACGTACAGCTCTGAGTTCAGCAAATTCTGCCCCGTTCATCATCGGAAACTCTATGGCATCTTTAATGCCATAATAACTGTTGAAGCTAAAAGTTGCTTTTTGGCCTTTGTAGCCTTTATTTGTTGTTACCAGGATAACACCGTTTGCACCACGGGAACCATAAATGGCTGTAGCTGATGCATCTTTCAGAATATCAACACTTTTAATGTCGCTGGGACTAATATCGCCAATCGAGCCTGCAAATGGAATTCCGTCGAGTACTACCAACGGGTCGTTACTCGCATTCAGCGAACGTGTACCACGAATCCGAATTTGCATGCTGGCTCCCGGTTTTGTTGATGTTTGCGACATTTCAACACCGGCAACACGACCTTGCAAAGCCTGCGAAATGTTTGAAGAAGGAACTTCGCGCATTTGCTCGCCGCCCACCGAGGCTACAGATCCTGTTACTGCTTCTTTTCGTTGAGTACCATAGCCAATAACCACTACCTCGTCTAACCCAACCAAATCGGGTTTTAAGGTAATGTCAATGGTCGTTCTGCCACCAACATCGATGGTTTGTTGTGTGAAACCAACAAATCGAAAGCTCAGTTGTGCGTCGCCGGCAACTTTCAGTTCGTAAATACCGTCAAAGTTAGTTACTGTTCCCACTGCAGTTTGACCTACAACAGCAACCGTTACACCAGGAAGCGGCTCTCCGTCTTCATCTGTAACGGTACCACTAACTGTAACATTTTGGGCTATTGCCACAGAATGTACAAGTAAAAAGAGCAATAGCATTAATGCTATCTCTTTAGTAAAAAAACAGATTTTCTTCATAGTTATTAAATTTGATTATTAGTTACTTTCTTATCAAAAGAGAAGTGTTATTTAGTTTCTATTAGTTGTGGTGTGTCATATCAAATTTTAAGTGTTTTAGTTCGTCCAGCTTATGAACGGGTTTGTCCAGTTCTGCCGGAATTTCGCGTTTGGAAAAAGTTTGGAAATACAGCAAACAGGCATCGCGCCACCAAATGGCTTCTTGTACTTGTGTTTCGAGTTTGTCGCTTGTTTCTTTAAAGCGGCGCTCATCAACATATTCTTCCATGTTTTGCCAGATGGCTCTGAAACGTTTAGCCTGTGTTACACCTTCGCTGTATTTGTAGCACAGCTCGTCCCACAGTTCGCGGCCGTTGCTCATGGTGTAATTCCACGGCAGATGATGAAACCACAACAGAAATTTCTCAGGGCACAGTTGCGGATCGTCGAACATACTTTGCAAGGGCTCGGCATATTGCTCTACGGCATTACTTCCGGTTGACGAACGGTTAAAACCAATACCAAACGAATCGGCTTTATGGTAATAAGTTGGCAGCCAGTCCGGGCGCGCGCCCGGAACTTCGCACCAGGGCTCGGGGCCGTAATGGTGGCTCCATCCCATGAGGTGATGCAAACCAAGCGGTGTCATATAATTCACCACCGCTTCGCGCGATTCCATCATTACCTGGCTCATCTCGTCAACAAAAGTATTGTTGTGCGAGAAAGTCTGTTCCAGCCATTCGGTTGCAATTTCTCTGGCTCTTAAATCCGGGTTCCAGGCCAAACGCCCAAAAACATACCAGTTGGCTTGTGCCGAATGACTTCCGCACCAGTTTATATCTTGCCCAATGTTTGCCACTCCGGCAATGCAGGTAATCGAGTCGTCGTATATTTCACCGTCGGTAACACGCGCCACTGTTGTGTTCCTGCCTTTTTGGTAAGTATCAGTTTGCAGAAATTCCTGAAACAAAGTGCCCAGATATGCCCAATGATCGGAAAATCCCAGGTATTCTTTTGTGATCTGAAGTTCGGGAATTAAAGTAGTGTGTTCCATAGCACCAAACAGCGGGCTAATGGGTTCGCGCGGCTGAAAATCAACCGGCCCGTTTTTCACCTGGATCATCACATTTTTTCGGAATTGTCCATCGAGCGGTTTAAACTCTTTGTATGCTTGTTTCGCTCGGTCGCCGCCCGAAGGATTGTACACAAAAGCACGCCACATTATTATTCCCTTGTACGGATTTAAAGCATCAGCGAGCATGTTGGCACCATCGGCATGTGTTCGGCCATAGTCCTGCGGACCGGGCTGCCCCTCTGAATTGGCTTTTACCAAAAAACCGCCAAAATCAGGAATGATTTGGTAAATTTCTGCCACTTTGTTTTCCCACCAGCTTTTTACTGCAGGTTTTAGCGGATCAGAATCCGGCAAACCTCCCAGTATTTTTGGCGACGAAAAATTCACCGATAAATACACCCGAATTCCATACGGACGAAGCGCATCGGCAACTACCTTAACTTTTTGCAGGTATTCATCTTTTAAAATATCGGGGCTGGCATTTACATTATTCAAAACCGTTCCGTTAATTCCTATTGATGCATTTGCGCGCGCGTATTCAATTATTCGCAGATTGAGTTTCTCAGGCAACTCATCCCAAAGCCATATGGAATGGCCGGCATAACCTCTTTCAACTGTTCCATCGAGATTATCCCAATGATTCAGAATCCTGCGGTCGTATGACGGATTTTCAACAATTGCAGATGAAATGATTGTTTGCGGATTTGTTCGTAACGTGCGTAAAAAATGATAGGTTCCGTACAAACAACCTTTGTCGGTTTTAGCTGCAATTATAGTTACATCCTCATCAGCCAGGTACTTTATCACAAAACCTTCACTTCCGCAGTTTTTAATGTTTTCGGCAGAAATAGCTTCAGCAATAAACTCATCGTTAAAAGTGCCAACATAAACACTTCCGGCAACGGTTTTTGCTTTGCTTTTGGTTTTCTGGTTAAACAAGTTGTCCAGACTACCTGTAAGTTCGTTGTGAATTAAATCGAATGTTGGAGACTTTTCGGAAATTACCACCGATGATATTTTCGGTCCGTTGTATGATAGCGGCAATGCGAAATTGGTGAACCAGAGTTTTGAACCATCTTCAGAATTGGCTGCCATAACAAAATTATGCACAGCAAAAAACAGCACCAAAACCACAGTTTGTTTTAAATTTAGTTTCATCAGTTAAGTCCTATTCAGTTTGGTTTCAAAATTTCGATCGGAAACCGACAAAAATCCATTTGTAAAATTACCACAATGAGCCGCTAATAGGTTTATCCGTCGGTTACGGGGTTTTTAGCAATTGTAACATCAGTTTTCTTCTGGTTACAAATAGTTGTATAGCCGTTACATTCCCCTAATTTTTAAACTATTTTGCTACCTTAGCAACTATTCAGAAGCGGTACTTATGAACGTCAGAAATTTCATCTTTGCATTGGTTTGTTTGATCATTTTACCGTGCCTTACACACGCGCAAAGCAATAATTTTTTCGACTATCGGGAAGGTTTATCAAACAGTTTAATAAATGCCATGCACCAGGATAAAAAAGGTTTTATCTGGGTGGCTACCGAAGATGGTTTAAACCGTTTTGACGGGATACATTTTAAAACATTCTTTGCAACTCCGAACGACGACAATTCACTGAAAAATAACTTTGTAACCGCACTTAACGAAGACAGTAACGGCAATCTGCTTGTTGGCCAAATAAATGGTTTGCAGATTTATCATCCCGAGAGTGAGTCGTTTACTGAAATACCGCTTTATATTTCCGACGAGCGCATTCACCTTTACATTAGCTCGATTATTATGGATATCAATAACGATATTTGGATGACAACTTCCGGGTACGGACTAATCAGGATTGAGCACGAAACAGGTAATGTTGACTACAACGAAACGCTGAATAAACAACTGTGTAGCCAAAACCTGAGGATTGTATTTCAGGATTCGGACGGTGTTTTGTGGATCGGCTCCGAAAATGACGGGCTGAATACCTACAACCCGGTAAGCGGAGAAGTTCAGGTGTACACCCAAACATCAGATAACGGAAAAGAACTGCCCAGCAACAATATATCGTCGATTTGCGAAGATGATCTCGGGAATATTTATGTAGGAAGTTTAAAAGGTGGCTTAGTACAGATTCAGAAAAACAACGGTAAAATCGTTCAAATCAATTCAGATAAAAAAGACGAAACCGTGTTGCCTGTAAAGAGTTTGCTTTTCGACTCGAAAAAACGTTTGTGGGTAGGTATCGATGGTTTTGGTCTGAAACGCTATAATCCGGAAAATCAACTTTTGGAAAGCTACTCGCCAAACACTTCGCCATTCGATTTTTCAAAAAGCAAAATTCACTCCTTACTCGAAGATAACGGCGGAAATATATGGGCAAGCGTTTTTCAAAAAGGCCTGTATCTTTTTCCCGAGACACCCGAGATTTTCCAGCATTACGGCTATCACGCTTTTGGCGAAAACAGTATCGGATCAAGCTGTGTAACCTCCATTGCCGGCATCGAAGGAAAACTATGGGTGGGTACCGACGGCGATGGTGTTTACCAAATTAACCGCCAAAACAACAACATTGAACACGTACTTTTAAACAACGAAAATCAGGACGGTGATGCCAACAATATTCTTACCATCCACAACGGAAACGATGATTATGTGTGGCTGGGAACCTACTTTAACGGCCTGATTCGCTACAACAAACAAACCGGTGCAATTAAAAACTATAAGCACGATCCGGAAAATGCGAACAGTATTAGCAACGATAATATTACCTGTATTGCCGAAGACAGATCGGGAATGCTTTGGCTGGGAACTTTAGGCGGCGGTATTTGCCGTTTCGATCCTGAGACAGAAACTTTTTGGCAAGGATTGTCGAACAACGATGAACTAAACAGCCAGCTCCCCATGTGGATAAACAGCATATTTATCGACCGGAATCAAAACCTTTGGCTGGGCACTTATGTTGGGTTACTTTTGTACAATGCTGATAAAAAAGAAATTACACACTTTAACACGGCCAATGGCACATTGCGCAACAATACTGTTATCGCCATTCAAAATGATAGCTATGGAAATATTTGGGGGGGAACATACAGTGGTCTTGCGCGCATTGATGCAAGTAGTTTTGAAACCCGTTTTTACAGTACCGACGACGGTTTATGCAACAACGTAATTAGCGCCATAAACGAAGATGAATTTGGTAAAATATGGGTAAGCACACACGATGGTCTTTCGCGTTTCGACCCGGATGACAACACATTTACCAACTACTACGCCTACGATGGAATTCAGGCCAACGAGTTCTACAAAAATGCCACTTACCGAAGCGAAAAGAACGAATTGTTTTTTGGCGGAATTAACGGTATGACCGAAATTAAGCGCAATTACCTCGATTATTCGAGAAGAATTCGTGATGTGCTGTTAACCGGATTTAACCGCTTTAACCAACCTGTTGAAATTGGCGACAAATCGGGAAAACATGTTATTCTGAAAAAATCGATTGTGTTGGCCGACACCGTTCGTTTGCACGAGCGCGACAATGTTTTTTCCATCGGTTTCACTTCGGGCGAATTGGCCAGCCAGTCGCGCATAAGCTACCAGTACATGATGGAAGGTTTCGACGAAAACTGGATCAGTACCAACGCACAAAACCGGCGTGCCACTTATACTAACCTGCACTACGGCACTTACCTTTTTAAGATACGCGGTGTTGACAAAGGATTATACTCGAAACCCCGCGAACTCACCATTATTATTTACCCGCGTTGGTACAAAACCGTTTGGGCAAAAATACTGTGGATCTTGCTTTTGGGCACCTTGTTTTTCGGGATTGTAAGACTTTATCAAGAAATGATCAAGCGCCGTCATTTGGAGAAAATGAACGAAATGAAAATGCAGTTTTTCATCAATATTTCGCACGAAATTAAAACGCCGCTTACCTTAATCATCGATCCGATTGAAAAGCTGATGCTGCAAAAAACCGACCCGAAAACTTCGCGGTTGTACAATATTATCGATCAGAATGCTAACCGGATCTCGCGTTTGGTAAACCAGCTAATGGATGTTCGACGGATTGACAAAGGTGTGATTTTAGTGAAATTCCAAAAGACGAACCTGTATAATTTTATCCGCGAAATTGCGCAATCATACGAAATTCTGGCTACCGAAAAAAACATTAATTTTAATATTCATGCGCCGGATGAATCAATTGAAGTTTGGATCGACCCGCTGAATTTCGAAAAGGTAATTCTCAACCTTTTGTCGAACGCTTTCAAGTTTACACCTGCCGAAGGAAGTATAGAACTGAGCATCAAACGATCAGTAATGAAAACCGATAAAAAAAAGCTTGTTGATGCTGTTAAAATTGTTGTTAGCGATACTGGAGTCGGGATTAAAGAAACGGAGATCGAACGCATTTTCAACCGTTTTTACCAGGTGGAATCAAAAGATCCGTCGCACCGCGGTGGAACCGGCGTTGGCCTGCACCTATCGCGGGCACTGGTAAACCTTCACAAAGGCGCGTTAAATGCAGAAAACAAAAGCGATGGCCCCGGCTCACGGTTTATCATCGAGCTGCCTCTGGGCAACGCTCACTTACCGACCGATGACCTTGTAACAAGCGAAAGTTCTTTGCCGGCGCCGCTAAACCGCATTCACCGTCAGTTCTTCTCCAACATTTCTAATACCGTGGCAAACGATAAAAAAGGTGGTAAAAAAATCTACAAAATTCTTGTGGTCGACGATGAACAGGAAATCAGAGACTACCTCATCAACGAACTTTCTGACCAGTACACTGTAATTAGTGCTGCTGATGGAAAAGTAGCCTTTGAACTACTCATGGAGGAAAAACCGAGCCTTGTGATCAGCGATATTATGATGCCGGAAATGGACGGAATTACCCTCTGCAAAAAGATAAAGGGTAACGTACAAACCAGTCATATTCCGGTGGTGCTGTTAACCGCGCTGTCGAGAGATGAAAACCGGGCCGAAGGTATTGAAACCGGTGCCGACATGTACATCGTAAAACCTTTTAGCAGCGAATTCCTAAAGAAGATAATTGCAAATATTCTGGAGAACCGCAAGAAAATTGTTGAGCAACTACAAGCCGAAAGCAGACAGTTTGATGTGGAGCAAATTGAGCTGAAATCGCACGACGAAATTCTGATGGAAAAAGTAATGACCATCATTAAAAATAACATCTCGAACGAAAAACTGAATGTGGAAATGCTGGCCGAAGGAGTTGGCATCAGCCGTGTACATATGCACCGCAAATTAAAAGAACTCACCAACCAGTCGGCGCGCGATTTTATACGCAACATCCGCATGAAACAGGCTACTTACCTGCTCACGAATAAAAAGCTAACCATTAGCGAAGTGGCTTTTTCGCTGGGTTATACCAACCTGTCGCATTTTAGTAACTCGTTTAAAAGTTATTACGGCATGTCTCCTACCGAGTTTGCCAGTAAACAGCAAAGCGACTAATATGATACCCTGTCAATCAAGGCAATTTTATTAAACACTTCCATTTTAATTGTGCCGAACTTACTTTTCACTTTTTTGAAATTTTGTGAATTTCCCATTAAAGGTGATGCACGAAAGTATTATACCAATTTAGTTCTTAAATGCCGCATTAAATGCATTTAAGAAGTGATGATTTCCTGTAATCGATTTAATTGTTTCTGTTCCCATATTGTTTGATATACGCCACAGCCATTGCCTTAGTTTTTCCATGTCCTCAAATAGTTGGTTTTTGAACCTTGTTTTAATGTATTGCCAAACTTGTTCACATGGATTTAACTCCGGGGTGTAAGGTGGAATATTTAGCAAATATATATTGCTCGGTACCTCTATGTTCTTTGTAGAATGAAACCCCGCATTGTCAACAACTACAATCTTATATTCTTCTGGCTTGTGTTTGGAAAAGGCATTTAAGTAAGCCTCGAATATATTCACATTGACACCATCGATCTCCCAAACAAACGAATCACCATTAACAGGAGAATAACTGCCATACAAATAGGTAGATGCAAATTTGTGCTGGTAGCTAATAACCGGCCTCACCCCACGGGCTGTCACACATTTTCCAATATGGCTCATCAGCCCAAAGCGGCTTTCATCTTGAAAATACAAGTTAACACTGTTGTAGTTATTTTTATCCAGACTCTTTCTAAGTGCGTGGAATGTGTTTGGTAGTTTTTAAAAAGGCTTCTTCGGCCTGTTTGTCTTTCTTAATATGTGATTTCCGTGGGCTTTTTACCTTGGTTTTGAAATGTTTTATCAGGTATTCCCGGATACGTTGATATTTTATTTCTACCCCATATTCCTGATATACCCAGTTCTGGGCATCCCAATACCCCTGGAACGGATTATGCGGGTCATTGACTCTTTGCTCAAGACCTTGATGAATTGCAGGCGTAATAATTTTTGATCGTTTGACTTTTGGCTTGTCGGATAGCAACTCTGAAATACCTCCGGATTTGTAACTATTGATCCATCTTTCAAGAGTCCTTTTGTGCACACATAAATAGTCTGCAAGTTCTTGACGGGTACTAAACCTGCCGGATTTTATTTCAATTAAACTCCTGAGCCGTTTTCCTGCCTGAAATGATTTTTGTTTTACCAACAGTTTTTGTAGCTCAGCTACCGATTCTTTTATCTCCAAATAGGCTTTCTTTCCCATGATCGAAGATAATAAATTTATGCGGCATTACATAACAATATTGGTATTAAATCATGAATTATGCCTAACATAAATTTTTTGTCGCTAATTTTAAACGCTCAAAAAAATATGAATAATAGTATGAAAAGAACACTTTTTCTTAAGGTAATCATTGCACTATTCGTGGTTACCGGTGCAGTGCTACAAAGTAAAGCGGCCAAGGTTCAACACCTATCAACGCATAGTCAATCGATGGATAAAGACATAGAAACAGTTGTAATTATTCCGGAAGGTTATTCTGAAAACAACTCGTATCCGGTTCTTTACCTGCTACACGGTTATAGCGACAATCAAAACGCCTGGATAACTAAAGTGCCTGAAATTAAAGACTATGCAGATCTGTATCAGTTTATTATCGTTTGCCCCGACGGCGCTTTTTCGAGCTGGTATTTCGATAGCCCGATTGACAACAGCATAAAATACGAAACCTACGTAGCACATGAATTAGTTAACTGGGTCGACGACTCTTTTAGCACAATTGCATCACGCGAAGGACGTGCCATTACCGGATTAAGTATGGGCGGACACGGTGCGTTGTACCTTGCTTTCAGAAACCAGGATGTTTATGGCGCAGCAGGAAGCATGAGCGGCGGAGTTGATATTCGTCCGTTCCCCAACAACTGGGATATTTCGAAAAGACTGGGCAATTACGCTGAAAACAAAGAAAACTGGGAAGAAAACACCGTTATCAATCTTGTTTATAAACTTACGCCCGGATCGCTTCAAATTACAATTGATTGTGGTGTAAGCGATTTCTTTTACGGCGTAAATTGCAGCCTACACGAAAAACTCCTTGAACGAAATATTCCACACGATTTTACTACCAGACCCGGAGGACATACCTGGGAATACTGGCAAAACTCAATTGCTTTTCAAAGTGTATTCTTTCATCACTTTTTTGAAAAAGCGAAGGGAGAGTAAATCTTATCATTTTTATAGGAATAAATAGGGCTTGATATTCTTTTCGATATCAGGCCCTTTTTTCCGGGGTAGAAAATGATCTACTCCCCAATCGGTTTTAGTATAAAAAACCAAACAACCAGATGGGAACTTTATTACCTGTTCCAACCTCAATATCATCAGATACAATCAGGTAATTATCCAAATGTTTCACCTGCGTTGTGGTTTTATTCTTCCCTCCTATCTCCAAAGTATAACCGTCGAAAACAAAATCACCGGCTTTTGGTGAATATACTTGAAGTCCGGCATTATGTAACTGGTTAAATACAAACGTTTCACGAACATTTCCTATATCTGGGTTACTCCTTAAAGCATATGCCAGGTTCGTATTTTCAAGATATATTTTATCTGGTTTCTGCAAAGTTGAAACACCTTTTCCTTCAGAACTTAAGGTATTTAACAAACGCGCATCGGCAAGCTGGTAGATGTATTGATAAACACTGTCACGACTCAAATCCAGTTTCCTTGACAGAGCAGCGATATTCGGTTTAAATGGTACGGATTCAGCAATTACTGCCAGCAATTTTTTTACTTTGTTGGCCGTACCCGAATTATAAGCAGCAATATAGGCCAGATCAGTATCTACAATTGTATTTATTACTTGATTCAGTTTCAACAAATAGGAATCTTCCCCTTCAATAAAGATGGGCAGATAACCCACCTCCGTATATTTTCGGAATGCCGGTAGTGGTCTCAGCTCTTCATTTATTTTACGACTAAGATTACGGTGATTCGTAGAGATATCATCAATTGTAACCGGATCAAAATTGACTTTATGAGAAAATTGTAAATACTCCCGAAATGATAAGCCTGCCAACATATAACTTACAACTCTTCTGCTTAAATCTGCTTCACCCCGGTATATATCCAAAGCCGAAGAAGCTGAAAAAATTATTTTCAGTTCAGGCAAGCCATCATAGATATTTTTTAATTCGACTGACCAGTTTTTATACTTGTGAACTTCATCAATAACAAGAAGTTTCCCTCCTTGTTTGTACCAATCATTTGCAGTCTCCAGTAATGTATGATTGTAAAACCAGGTGTGATCTGCAGTTATGTATAACGCTGTTTCCGGTAATCCCAAATCATATTTTACATGTTGCAACATCAGGGTGGTTTTTCCCGCACCACGTGGACCTTTAATTGCAATCATTCTTTGATTCCAGTTTATTCGTTCATGCAGATATCGTCTAAACTCATTCTTTACATTCCGCAGAATATTCTCTTGAAATTCGAATAATATTCCCATCTTGTCGTTTTGATTCGACAAATATAATCATTTTTTGTCGTTTTGATTCGACACTTTTATAAAATAAAATTCGTTCAACTATCTTTTTTAATCTGAATAATTCCCCGAGGCTTTGCCACGGGGTTCCGCTTTTTCTCCCCTGCAGAGGGGTGATGTCAGTCTTTATGACTGACAGAGGGGTGAAATAAAGGAAATTCGATTTTCAGCGATTTAGCTGAAATGAAGTTGGCGTAATACCCCTTGGCTCTGCCACGGGGATAGTCAACTTCAAGAATTTTCTTTATTTCATTAAACACATTTTTTCGAACGACTTTTAGTGCCAATGAAAAAGAAAAATATCATAAAGCCCTTTCAATTTACGCAATTATTAACACTACAGAAGTATTTAAAACATAAGCCTTTTACTCTTTTTATTGATCGGTTTGTTTAAAACTCTGAATTACATTGTATACATAAAAACACTAAACTTGTTTCGATTATTGGTTTATCGCGTAGCAACACTACCTGATATGAAAAGGGAATCCTGTTAAAATCAGGAGCTGTACCCGCAGCTGTACGTCCATTAATGTCTGATATTCAACTGCCACTGTCCGTCGGTTAACGGGTGGGAAGGCATTCAGAACAGGACAAGCCAGAAGACCTGCCATAATCATTTTTAATAGTTAGGCTTTCGGGAATTGAAGTCTGGTTCGTAAATAAAATAATTTTCTCGTTCCGTACTAACATCAGATAATTGTTTTGAATGCGTGCCTCTCGGTTTCCGGTTAGATTTTATTAAGCATAAAAACAAAAACCCAATAATATGAGTAGTACGCAAATCTCAATCGTAAAAAGAGACGGAAAGCGGGTTCCGTTTTCCATGAATAAAATTAAAAACGCCATTCGGAAAGCTTTCCTTTCTGTAGGAAGTTTTGCATGTGATGACGACCTTACCAACATTCTGCACCGGGTAAATATTCAGGAAGATATGAATGTTGAAGAAATTCAGAACCAGGTGGAGCGTTCGTTAATGGCCGAAAATTATTTTGCCGTGGCTAAATCGTATATGCTTTATCGCCAGAAACATTCGGAAGATCGAGAAACCCGAGATCGTATTAAATTTCTGATTGAATATTGTGCTGCCGGGAATGCTGCCAGTGGAAGCAAATTCGATGCTAATGCCAATGTCGATAAAAAGAACATTGCAACACTTATTGGCGAACTCCCGAAAGGAAATTTTATCCGTTTAAACCGCCGCTTACTCACCGACCGCCTTTCGGATATGTTTGGTAAAGAGTTATCGAATAAATACCTCAATTTTTTAAGTCAACATTACATTTACAAAAACGACGAAACCAGCCTAGCTCCCTATTGTGCCAGTATAACCATGTATCCGTGGCTGTTGGAGGGGACATCGAAAATTGGTGGCAATTCTACTGCTCCAACAAATTTGAAATCGTTTTGCGGTGGTTTTATCAACATGGTATTTATCGTTTCAAGTATGTTAAGCGGTGCCTGTGCAACTCCCGAATTCCTGATGTATATGAACTACTTCGTGGGAAAAGAATATGGCAACGATTACTACAAGCACAGCCACGAAACCGCTGATTTATCGGCAAGGAAACGTTCTATTGACAAAGTGATAACAGATTGTTTTGAGCAGATTGTTTATTCGCTTAATCAACCAACCGGAGCACGAAATTTCCAGGCCGTATTCTGGAATATTGCGTATTACGACAAGTATTATTTTGAAAGCCTGTTCAGCGAATTTGTTTTCCCGGACGGAAGCAAACCTGAATGGGAATCGTTAAACTGGTTACAAAAACGTTTTATGGTTTGGTTTAACCAGGAACGGACGAAAACCATGCTGACTTTCCCGGTAGAAACAATGGCAATGCTAACAGAGAACGGCGATACAAAAGATGAAGAATATGGCGATTTCACTGCAAAAATGTATGCCGAAGGCCACTCTTTTTTCACCTATTTAAGCGATAATGCCGACAGTTTAAGCTCGTGTTGCCGTTTACGTAATGAAATTCAGGACAACGGTTTTAGCTACACTCTGGGTGCCGGGGGCGTATCAACCGGATCAAAAAGTGTGCTCACAATCAACCTGAACCGCTGTGTACAACAAGCGAAAAAAGAACAGATTCCTTACATTAATTTCCTCGAAGAAGTGGTTGACCTGGTGCATAAAGTACAGTTGGGTTACAACGAAAATTTAAAGGAATTACAGGAAAAAGGCATGCTCCCGTTGTTTGATGCCGGTTACATAAACATGGGCCGCCAGTACCTTACCATTGGTGTAAACGGCCTGGTTGAAGCAGCCGAATTTTTAGGAATTGAAATAAACGATAATCCTGAATACGCAGCATTTACCAGCGAAGTACTTGGTTTAATTGAAACATACAATAAAAAATACCGCACAAAAGACACCCTGTTTAATTGCGAAATGATACCTGCAGAAAATGTTGGCGTAAAACATGCAAAATGGGATCGGGAGGATGGTTATTATGTGCCACGCGATTGCTACAACAGTTATTTTTATGTAGTGGAAGATGAGTCGTTGAATGTAATTGATAGATTCAAGGTTCACGGAAAAAAATATATCGAACACCTAACAGGGGGCTCTGCATTGCACATGAACCTGGAAGAACATTTAAGTACAGCACAATACCGGCAACTGCTTCGGGTAGCTGCCAAAGAAGGTTGCAATTATTTCACTTTTAATATTCCGAATACCATTTGTAATGAATGCGGGCATATTGACAAACGCTATTTAAAAGAATGCCCTAAATGTAATACCAATAATATTGACTATTTAACCCGGATAATTGGTTACATGAAAAGAGTGAGCAGTTTCTCTGATGCACGCCAAAAAGAAGCCGCAAAACGCTATTACGCACAAAAGAATAAGGAAGAAAAAGTGGAAGAATATGCTTAAATATTACAACTACGATATCGTTTTTCAGGAAATTCCGAACGAAGTTACACTGGCAGTAAATATTACCAATTGCCCGAACCGGTGCAAAGGATGCCACAGTCCGCATTTGCAAAAAGACATCGGCGAAGAGTTGAACGAAACGCAAATCATTTCTTTAATGGAAAAATATGGATCGTCAATCACCTGTTTTTGTTTTATGGGTGGAGATGGCGATCCAAATAGAGTTGCAGAATTAGCCAATTTTATACGTTTTCATTACCCGGAAACAAAAACTGCCTGGTATTCGGGTTGTGCCAAGCTTCCCGAAGCTTTTGAAAGCACTAATTTTCAATACATAAAACTGGGTAGTTATGTAGAGAATTTGGGTAACTTAAAAAGCGAAACAACAAATCAGCATTTATTCGAAATTCAGCAAGATGGTTTTATGAAAGATGTGAGTTATTTGTTTCACTAAAAAACAAACAAATGAAAGGTTATACACAAGTTTATACCGGTAACGGAAAAGGCAAAACAACAGCTGCTTTTGGCCTGGCGTTAAGAGCTGTTGGTGCCGGTAAAAAAGTATTCTTTGCCCAATTTGTGAAAGGAAAAACCTATGCTGAAATTGAAGCTGTAAACAAGTTTCTGCCAGATATAACCATTAAACAATATGGTTTGGGTTGTTTTATTGTAAAAAAACCAACAGAGCAAGACATTGACGCGGCACAAAAAGGCCTGGCAGAGGTTACAGAAATCATTCAATCAGGCCAATACGATGTAGTGATTTTAGATGAAGCCAACATTGCCTTGTATTACAAGCTTTTCCCGGTGGAATCTATGTTGGAAACTATCAGGAAAAAGCCCGGAAATACCGAACTGATTATTACCGGCCGATATGCACCACAGGAAATAATGGATATTGCTGATCTGGTAACCGAAATGAAGGAAATAAAACATTATTACCCAAACGGAGTTAATGCACGAAAAGGAATTGAATTTTAAGCGTTAAACGAATGAAAAAGAACCTTTCAGACATGATGTGCCTTGATATCTACCTGTCAAGACTTTCGGAGGCTGAGTTGGAAAAAGTAAAAAATGATATAAAACCATCAAAAAGACTTGTGCCTCCTCTTATGTGTTGGGAATTTTATTATCCAAAATATCGACAGACTTTAAAGGAAGCAGAAAGAAAAACAGAACTAGCAGCACTACTTAGCTATTCAAAGAAGTTTAACTGGAAAGCAGATCTGAAAAAGACACTAAAAAATTATCCATACGTGGCATTGATATTAACCGACGAAACCAAAACAATTTTATGGGTTAACGATGGTTTTTCAGAAATGACAGGATATCCAAAATCATATGCCATAAACCGGAATCCGGGCTTTTTGCAAGGCACAGAAACTTCAGAAGCGGCAAAACTCAGAATCAAAAAGAAAATTCAACTAAAAAAACCTTTTAAACAAGAGCTTGTTAATTACCGAAAAGACGGTGAGATGTATAATTGCGAAGTCCGTATTTTTCCGCTTATTGGCAGTAATTCAACACATTTTTTAGCGCTAGAAAGAGAAGTCGCATAAACCTTTAATTATTATGTATGGCTAATCATCCTTTTGTTTCCATACCACATCCGGCCGATACCATTTTACTGCACGCTTGCTGTGCTCCTTGTACAAGTGGCATTATTCACTATTTACTGAAACAACATATCAAACCCGTCATTTTTTACTTCAATCCAAATATTTTTCCGCAAGAAGAATATGAGATTAGAAAAGCAGAAAATAAACGCTATGCCAAAGCTTTGAATCTCGATTTTGTTGATGCAGATTACGACCATGAGGCCTGGAAAAAACAAGTACAACATTTAAGTGATGAGCCGGAGCGTGGTGAGCGTTGTCTCGAATGTTTTAAAATACGCCTGGCCGAAACAGCCCGCTATGCATCTAAAAATGGCATTAAAATATTCACCACAACCCTGGCAAGCTCACGCTGGAAAAGCCTCAGTCAGATTAACGAAGCCGGAAATTATGCTGCAATTTTATATCCAGGTGTTACGTTCTGGACAAATAACTGGCGCAAAAACGGACTGGCTCAAAAGCAAACCGAAATTATCCGCGAATACGATTTTTACCGTCAACAATACTGTGGCTGCGAATATAGCTTGCATGGCTCGGTTAAAAATCAAAAACAGGGATAATGATAAAACAATTTCCCTCTTATCAACACGCCAACGCATTGTTATTCTTACCAATAGGCCATAGATGTTAAAATCTCGTTTCAACAAGTATTCAATTGCTTATGTTCATTGTAAACAATAAAATGAAAATGATGTAAGGGAATGCTGTGTAAATCAGCAACTGTACCCGCAGCCGTAATCTCGCAATTACCGCAAGGTAATACATGTTTTCAGCAAAATGCCACTGACCCGATTCATCGGGATGGGAAGGCGCTGAAAATCGGGAAAGTCGGAAGACCTATCATTTTTTAATTGTTTCGTAGCTTTCGGGAATAAAAGCTTGGAAAGGTTAACCTGTTACTTTTCTCGAATTTTATCCTATTTGCTACCATTAATTATTTTAAACTTTTTATTAATGGAACAAATTAATGTAGTAAAACGCGATGGTTCAAAGGCTCCCATCGACTTATCAATGATTCACGAAGCCGTTGAATGGGCCTGCAACGGATACGAAAATGTTTCGGTATCCGATATTGAAATCAACTCCAAACTCCAGTTTTACGAAGGTATCACAACTTCCGAAATTCAAAAGGTGATGATTCGCTCGGCCGCCGACCTGATTTCAGAAAAACAACCCAACTACCAGTATGTTGCTGCCCGCCTGCTTTTAATGGATTTGCGAAAACAAGTTTACAAGCAGTTAAACCCCATCCCCTTTGAGTACCTGGTAAAAAACAACATCTACCGGGGTGTTTACGACAGTGTATTGTTGGAAAAATACAGTCAGCAAGATTTGGTATACTTCAGCAAACATATCAACTACGACAGGGATTTTAATTTCACTTTTGCCGGAATCAGCCAGATGGTGGATAAATACCTTTTGCAAGACAGAATTACCGGCGAGCTGTACGAAACCCCGCAGGAAGCTTTCATGCTTATAGGCATGTTTATGTTTATGAACTATGAGAAAAAACAGCGCAAAGAGTACGTTGTAAAATTGTACGATGCGCTATCAACTTTCAAAATAAGTTTACCTACACCAATTATGTCAGGAGTTCGTACCCCATTACGCCAGTTTAGCTCCTGTTGTTTAATTGATGTGGGCGATTCGCTGGAATCTATCATGAATTCGAATACAACTGTTGGTTATTACACTGCACATCGGGCAGGAATTGGTTTAAATTTTGGGCGAATACGCGGTATCGATGCACAAATTCGCAAAGGCGAAGTAGTGCATACCGGACTGGTTCCTTTTCTGAAAATATTTGAAGCTACTACAAAAGGATTTACTCAAAACTCGGTTCGTGGAGGTGGTTCAACTTCTACCCTGCCATTTTTCCATTGGGAAATTGAAACCTTTATTCAACTAAAAAACAATAAAGGAAACGATGAAAACCGTGTTCGCCGCATGGATTACTCGATCGCTTTAAATAAGTTGTTTCGCGAACGGGTTAAAAACAATGAAAATATAACCCTTTTCTCCAGCGAAGAAACCCGGGAACTGTACGAGCTTTTTTATAGTTCCGATTATGAGGGTTTCGAAGAGCTTTACCTGTTGCTAGAAAACAATAACAACATTCGCAAAAAAAGCATCAATGCCCGCGAATTTTATTTAGCCTTGCTTAAAGAACGCTACGAAACAGGACGAGTTTACATCCTAAATGCCGACCATGTTAACAAGCACAGTTCGTTTAAAGACAATATTTACATGAGCAATCTTTGCCAGGAAATTACACTTCCAACCGCACCTTTAAGCAATATTAACAAAGGTGATGGTGAGATTGCCATGTGTATTTTAAGCAATGTAAATTTAGGGAAACTAGATGATGTTAGCGAACTGGATAATTTGACAGAATTGTTAGTGCGCTTTCTCGATGAGTTAATCGATTACCAGGAATACCCGGTAAAAGCTGCGGAAAAATCAACAAAAAACAGGCGCAGTTTGGGTATTGGTGTTTCCGATGTATTTAATTTTCTGGCTAAAAACAACCTGCATTTCAACAAAGAAGATGGGCTTAAAACACTGCATCGGTACATGGAACGTTTCCAATACGGGTTGATAAAAGCATCGGCAAACCTGGCCAAAGAAAAAGGAGCCTGTGCCTATTTTAACCGTACCAAATATTCCGATGGCATTTTGCCCATTGATACCTATGAGAAAAATGTTGATGAGATTACGCCAAATGAATTAACCCTTAATTGGGGCGAACTCCGCGAAATGGTAAAACAGAATGGATTACGAAATTCGGCATTAAGCGCTATTCCACCAGCAGCTTCAAGTTCTATTGTTTCAAATTCAACAGCTGGAATCGATCCGGTACGCAAACTTTTGATTGCCAAAATGAGCAAATTTGGTCCATTGAAACAACTTGTTCCCGGTTTTGAAACCTACAAGGAAAATTATCCGCTGGCCTGGAACATCGATAACGAAGCCTACCTGAAGTTTGTAGCTGTCTTCCAAAAATTTGTGGACCAAAGTATCAGTACCAACTTGTATTACGATGTTTCGAAATACGAAGACAATAAAGTACCTGTTGGCAATTTAATACGGCACGAAAGTTTAGCCTACAAATACGGACTAAAAACACTGTATTACCTGAATAGTAACGATAATTCGGGTGAGGCATCGCAGGAAGCTGCACAAAAAAGAGATGTTGAAGAAACAATAATTATTGAAGACAGTACAGTACAAGAAAAAGAACAAAGACTTGAAAACAGCGCAGTAGAATTAGATGCCTGCGAAGGTGGAGCTTGTTCTGTATAAAATGTTTGTCATCACAAAAAAATTAGTCGTAAACAGTTTAAAAACTATTAAAATGAGCACGCATAAACCAAGTATATATAACGGAAATAAAATTGACTTTCTAAACGAAAAAATGTTCCTGGGAGAAGGGAAAAATATACAACGCTACGATATCCAAAAGTACCCGTTTTACGAAAAGCTATCACAACGAATGCTGAGTTTCTTCTGGCGACCGGAAGAAATATCGCTGATAAAAGACATTAACGACTTTAACACCCTGAGCGACCAGGAAAAGTTTATTTTTACCGAAAACCTGAAATACCAGGTATTACTCGACAGTGTTCAGGGGCGCTCGCCATTTATTACCTTCGGACAAGTTGTAACCTTACCCGAAGTGGAGGAAGCGATTATAATCTGGGATTTTTTCGAGACCATCCACTCCATGAGCTATTCGTACATTATAAAAAACGTTTATGCCGAACCCAATAAAATTTTCGATGATATTATGTCGAACGAAATGATTATGGAACGTGCCGGTTCGGTTACCGACCAATACAACGATTTTTACCATTATCTTATCCAGTATCAGGCACAACAACTGGGTACAACTTTAAAAAAAGAAATTGATGAAAATACTTTAAAGAAAAAGCTATATATGGCTTTAGTGTCGGTAAATATTCTGGAAGGCGTTCGCTTTTATGTGTCGTTTGCCTGTTCGTTTGCTTTTGCCGAAAACAAGAAGATGGAAGGCAATGCTAAAATTATCAAGTTTATTGCCCGCGACGAAAACGAACATCTTGCCATTACCCAACGAATGATTCACGATTTACGCAACAATAAATACGAAGGGTTTTCAGAAATTATAAAAAGCCTGGACGATGAAGTGTATGCACTATACAAAGATGCTGCCGAGCAGGAAATGCGCTGGGCCGAATATTTGTTCGAAAACGGTTCGATGATTGGACTGAATGCCAAGTTGCTGATAAAATACATGAAATACATGACCGATAAACGGTTGAAAGGAATCGGACTTGAACCCATATACAACGAAAAGAACAACCCATTGTCGTGGATGGATCATTGGTTACGCAACGATAGTGTAGAAGTTTTACCACAAGAAACTGAAATCACATCGTATGTTGTAGGTGGTATAGATATGAACGCCAAAGATGAGGACTTTGATGTTTAACTGTCTTTCCGTTTCTGAGGTGCTTAATCACTTCGGAAACGGAAAGCTTATTATTACTTTTCAGTCAAAGGAATTGCATACGAATTCTTAATCTCTCCCATCACAAAAAGGCTTTGTAAATTACCAATGCTATCTATTTCGCCCAAGGTATTTAATACAAAATCCTGGTAACGCTGCATGCTTCCAACATGAATTTTCAGCATAAAATCAAAATCGCCCGAAATGTTGTAACATTCGGTAATTTCCTCAATCTGCATTATTGCTTCTGTAAACTTTTTTCCCAACTCTTTTGAGTGGTGCTTAAGACGTACATTACAAATAACTACAAAACCACGGCTCAATTTTTCTGCATCTAAAACCGCACGATATTTTTTGATGTACCCATTTTTTTCGAGCCGTTTTATGCGTTCGAATACAGGTGTTGGAGATAAATTAACCCTTGAAGCAACTTCTTTTGTAGTGAGCGACGAATCGTTTTGTAGAATTTCCAGGATCGTCAGATCGGTTTTATCCGGAAACCCGGCAGATGATTTTTCTGTTTTTACAGGCATTTGTTATTCTATTTAGTGTTTATTCCTTTCTAAGGAATAAATTTAGAATTATATTCCTAATTAATTTGTTTACACAAATATATAATCTTCAATATATAGTTTTGCCAGAGTAAAACTCTAAATAATTTTAAAACAATGTGTACAAACAGTTCATTTCACAAAGCCGATTTAGTTGGAAGTTTTTTGCGTCCTGAAAAACTGAAGGAGGCGCGCGAAAATTTTGAAAACGGCAAAATTAATCTCGAAGAATTAACTGCAGTTGAAGACGAAGCCATTCTTCATATTATTGCCAAACAAAAAGAATTAGGTTACAAAACTATTAGCGATGGCGAATTTCGCAGAAGCTACTGGCACCTCGATTTTTTTTGGGGATTCAATGGTGTAGATCACGTAAATATGGGTCAGGGTTATATGTTCCATGGTGAAGAAACCCGCGATGACTCAGCTCGTTTAAGCGGAAAAATCAGTTTCTCGGAAAACCATCCTTTTCTTGCACACTACAAATTCTTAAAAGAAAATGTTAGCGACGATGCCGAAGCTCGATTAAGCATCCCTTCTCCATCGCAATTATATGCCGAATTGGTACGTGGTGTTAATGAGGATAAAGCAAAAGAGATTTATCCAAATCAAACTGATTTTATAAATGACATTGCCAAAGCTTACCGCGATTCAATTCTTGCTTTCTACAATTTAGGTTGCCGCGATTTAAAACTCGACGATTGTACATGGGGAATGCTTTGCGATACCGAATTCTGGAAAACAATGGCAGGTCCCGATTTCGATACAAAGGTTTTAGAAAACCTGTACCTGGAATTAAACAACAAAGCATTGGAAAATCTACCATCCGATTTAAAATTATCGACACACGTTTGCCGTGGAAATTACCATTCGACCTATGCAACAAAAGGTGGTTACGAACCGGTTGCAGAAAGCCTCTTCGCCAAAGAAAACGTGGAAACTTACTTCCTTGAATACGATGATGATCGCTCCGGTGATTTTAAACCGTTACGCTTTATTCCAAAAAATAAAAAAGTAGTTCTTGGTTTGGTAACCAGCAAAACACCACAGCTTGAAGAGAAAGAGGTAATAAAAAACCGAATTTTGGAAGCTGCCAAGTATGTCGATTTGGAGCGTTTGTCTTTAAGCCCTCAATGTGGTTTCGCATCAACCGAAGAAGGAAATATCCTTACCGAAGAAGACCAATGGAAAAAAATGCAATTGGTACAGGAAATAGCTGAAGAAGTATGGCCACAATCATAACAAATGATACACGGAGGTGATTTAATACCGGTCGGCCAAGGCAATTCTAAACTTTGTTACCGGTGTGCCCTCTGTTCTGTCAACCTTTATATAACTGAAATAAAACCAATTAGAAAATATTATTAACACAAAAGAGATGTAATCTGTATACTTTTGTTCAGACTGAACTTTATTCTATCTTTGCCATCACGTTCATCAAATTATTGGAATAAGATACCCGGTAAAACGGGTTTAAGAGGGAATCACGTGAAAATCGTGAGCTGTCGCGCAACTGTAAAGTCCAATTCAGTTTTGCAACTTAATGCCACTGTGTCGAATCTTCGGAGCGGGAAGGCGTTGTAAAACGGACAAGCCAGGAGACCTGTCTTATTTTTATGAACGGCAATTGCTTTCGCGGTAAAAGGCATAGTCGGGGAACGAATCGAAAATACTTCTTTTTCGTACTCACACTATTTAATTAATCGCGTAAGTGTATCAGATTAATTTTTAAAATTAAAATGCTGTATGCTTACACAAAATTTAGGTTTCCCCCGTATTGGCGCTCAACGCGAACTGAAACGGGCTTGCGAGAAATACTGGAAAGGTATTTCATCGCTGGAAGAATTACAGGAAACAGGAAGACTGGAACGTCTTAAAAACTGGCAATTTCAATACAATGCCGGAATTGATTTAATCCCGTCAAACGACTTCTCGTTTTATGACCAGGTAGCCGACCATATTTTTATGTTTGGTGCCATTCCTTCGCGTTTTAAAATGCTGACCTCAAAGCTAAATAACAGTGATTTGTACTTTGCCTTATGCCGCGGATATCAAAAAGACGGATTTGATGTTACTCCGCTTGAAATGACCAAGTGGTTCGACACCAACTACCACTACCTGGTGCCGGAGTTTGAGAAAAACCAGCAATTTAAACTTAGCAGTAACAAAGTGATTGATGAGTTTAATGAAGCGCTAGAAGCCGGAATTAAAACAAAGCCGGTTTTGCTGGGGCCGTTTTCTTTTCTGAAACTTGGTAAAGAAAAATCGACCGATTTTAATCGGTTAGATTTAATACATGCACTTTTACCTGTTTATATCGAACTTATTGGCCGGATGGAAAATGCAGGTATCGACTGCATTCAGATTGATGAACCCTGCCTGGCAGGAGATTTAACACATCCTGAACAGCAACTTTACCGCGCCGTATTAACTGAATTATTTGGTTCTTTCCCTTCGATAAAATTTGTACTAACCAGCTATTTTGATGGAATAGAAAAACAAATCGACTGGGTAAAATGTCTGCCGTTGGAAATTTTGCATCTTGATTTGGTGCGCGCACCTGAACAGTTGGATTTATTCCTCGAAAAAATACCAAAATTTTTGACTCTATCACTTGGATTGGTTGATGGCAGAAACATTTGGGCCAACAACCTGCATGAGTCGCTGGAGATAATACAAAAAACTGCTAAAAAAATTGGCACCGACCGGATTATTCTGGCTCCTTCCTGTTCATTGTTGCACGTTCCGTATAACCTTGAAAACGAAGACGACGAAACCAATCTACCTCTTTTTGTAAAAGAGAAAATGGCTTTTGCTTTTCAGAAAATAAATGAACTTGTATTGCTGAAAGAGTTGGCATTGGTCAACCCGTCAAAACAAGCTGTTGAAAAACTGGAGAAAAACAAAATAGTAGTTGAAAACTGGGCAAAAAACCCTGCTATTACCAACACTCAGGTTCAGAAACAAGTAGCTGAAGTTCAGAATAAATGGGGCAAAATAGACCGGAAATCATCCTTTAAAGAAAGAATTTGCAAACAACAGGAAAAACTAAACTTGCCCCTTTTCCCCACTACAATGATAGGCTCGTTGCCGCAAACTACAGAGGTACGGAAAATGCGACGCAATTTTATCAACGGATCTATTTCCAAACAAGAATACGATGAGTTTATCGAAGCAGCTATAAAAGATGCTATTAATTGGCAGGAAGAAGTTGGGATTGATGTGCTTGTACATGGCGAATTTGAGCGAAACGACATGGTTGAATTTTTTGGTGAGCAACTGGAAGGTTTTGCCCAAACGCAAAACGGCTGGGTACAGAGTTACGGTTCGCGCGGAGTAAAACCACCCATCATTTTCGGCGATGTTTTTCGCAAAGCACCGATGACCATCCATATCTCGAAGCTGGCACAATCGTTTACCGAAAAACCAATGAAAGGAATGCTTACCGGTCCGGTTACTATTCTTCAGTGGTCTTTTGTACGCAACGATCAACCACGTAAAGATACTACCATACAACTGGGGCTGGCCATTCGCGACGAAGTACTTGACCTGGAAAAAGCAGGCCTGTCAATCATTCAAATTGATGAACCGGCTGTGCGCGAAGGCCTTCCTATAAAAAAAGAAAACCAAAACGACTATTTAAACTGGGCGGTAAAATGCTTTAAACTTTGTAGCTGGGGTGTAAAAGACGAAACGCAAATTCACACCCACATGTGTTATGCGGAGTTTAACGACATAATTCAATCTATTATTGATATGGATGCCGATGTGATAAGTATTGAAACATCGCGTTCGCAAATGGAACTATTAAATGTATTTACCAAAAATCATTATCCTAACCAGATTGGGCCCGGAGTTTATGATATTCATTCTCCCCGCATACCGGATGTGGATGAAATGACAGATCTTTTGCTTGCAGCCTCAAAGTACCTGCCGGCAAAAAATCTGTGGGTGAACCCCGATTGTGGATTAAAAACAAGAAACTGGGATGAAACAAAAAAATCAATTAAAAATATGATTCATGCTGCAATTCGAATGAGGGAAGCGATTACCCCTCAGTAGAATTGCTATCGGTTGCTCAGGAGGAAATCACATGTGGTTTCCTCCTTTTATATGTATACAAAAATCACTACCATATGGAATTATTAAAACTATTTTCCCATCCGGGAACTGCATCAACATTAATCTTCTTAAGCCTTACAGGCATTGCCGGAGTTTTACTCGGAAAGATCCGGTTTTTCAACATCAAATTAGGTATTGCCGGAGTACTTTTTATTGGTCTCCTGGTGGGGCATCTTGGTGCCGAGTCCGATCACGAAGTTTTACATTTTGTAAAAGAATTTGGGCTTATTTTATTCGTTTACTCCATCGGGTTGGAAGTTGGACCACGTTTTATTCCTTCGCTAAAAAGCAACGGTTTAAAACTTAATTTTCTGGCCATGGGAATTGTTCTGCTTGGCTTTTTGGTTGCGGTAACCATAAAACTGGTATTTAATGTGCCAACACCTGTAATAACCGGAATTATGAGTGGTGCGGTAACCAACACTCCCGGGCTGGGTGCTGCCCAGCAGGTTATTACCGAACAATTTGCAAACCCTGAACTAACAGAGTTAACCGGAATGGGCTATGCAGTGGCTTATCCATTTGGAATTATTGGCATTATCCTTACCATGTTGCTACTTCGTTTTTTCTTTAAAGTGAATGTAAAAAGTGAAGCTAAAGAGTACACCGGCAAACTATCGGGAGTAAGCGGGAAACTACAGGCAATAAATCTGGAAGTTACCAACCAGGCGCTGTATAACAAACCTTATACACTTTTGCGCGAAACACTTCAAGGCGAATTTGTATTGTCGAGAGTACTCAGAAATAATGAGTTTTTTGTTCCTGAAGAAAAAGACACCATTTGCGAAGGCGATATAATTTACGGTGTTTCAAACAAAAAACATTACAATGCCCTGGAGCTAAAAGTAGGTGCACTAAATAAAACCGGAGAAACCGAAATTACCGGACGAATGGGAATGCGCCACGTGGTATTTACCAACAAAAATCTGGCCGGTAAAACCATTAAACAAATTGGAATTTCACGACGCTATCCGGTAAATATTACGCGTATTTTCCGTGCCGGAAACGAAATAATGGCGCATGAAAACGATGCCATTGAATTTGGCGATACCATTCGTATTGTTGGCGATAGAAAAGCATTAAAAGAGGTTGTGGATTTACTGGGTAACTCAATGAAAGACCTCTCCCATCCTAATATTATCCCAATTCTTATCGGAATATTGGGCGGTGTTTTAATTGGAAGCATCCCGATCAATATTCCCGGATTGCCGGCACCTGCCAAACTAGGCCTTGCCGGAGGTCCACTTGTTGTTGCACTGTTTTTAGGCCATAAAGGGCGTATTGGTAAACTCGGTTTTTATATGACGCCCGGAGCTAACCTGTTTATTCGCGAATTAGGCATTATTATGTTCCTGGCCTGTGTTGGCCTCGGGGCAGGTAAACATTTTGTTGAAACCATTGTAAACGGCGGATATATGTGGATGGTTTACGGAATTGCCATTACCGCCATACCAATGTTGATTATCGGTTTTACGGCCCGATTCTTAAAATTCAATTACCTGTCAATTTGTGGGTTGCTTGCCGGTTCAATGACCGACCCGCCAGCCCTGGAATATGCCAATTCGCTTTCTCCGGTACAGGCACAATCAACAGCTTATGCAACTGTGTATCCGCTGGTTATGTTTATGCGCGTTCTTCTGGCCCAGGTTCTGGTCTTATTGTTTTTATAATTGAAATAACATCACTAGTGGGTATTAAAAATTAATAAGCGTTCTTTGAAATTCTTTGTTAGTCGTACTTGTAGCGATTTTTGATAGCGTGACGATTTGAATTGAAAATACGGATTTTTGCATGCAAACAAGCAATTATCCATGAACCAAGGCAAATATATCTTCGCACAACTTACAGATTTTTTACCCAGACGTGTATTTGACAGAATTGTCAGCAAACACAACGGGAATAAGTATGTGAGAACTTTTACATGTTGGAATCAAATGCTATGTATGGTATTTGGACAGCTAACTTCAAGAGACAGTATGAGAGATCTACTCTTAAGTCTTGAAGCTCATAAATCTAAATATTATCATCTCGGATTTGGTTCAACAATAACTCGAAGAAACCTTGGCAAAGCCAATGAAAAACGTAGTTATAAAATCTTTGAAGATTTTGCTTATGTTCTCATAGAGGAAGCACGCAAAAGCTGCTACAGATCGGATTTTGAAATCAACGTTGACGGCAATATTTATGCATTTGATTCATCAACAATAGATCTTTGTCTTAGCGTATTCTGGTGGGCTGAGTTTCGGAAAACAAAAGGTGGCATTAAACTGCACACTTTGTATGATGTTAAAACATCTATACCTACGTTCTTGTATATCTCAAATGCCAAAATGCACGATGTCAATGCACTTGATTTAATCTCATATGAGCCTGGAAGCTTTTATGTGATCGACAAAGCTTACATTGATTTTAAAAGGCTATATCATCTTCACCAGCAGCGGGCTTTCTTTGTTACACGGGCAAAAGATAACATGCGATTTAAGCGGTTGTATTCAAACCCCGTTGACAAAGCAACCGGAGTGAAATATGATCAAATCGGCAAGTTGGAAACTTATTACCCAAGCAAAGATTATCCAGAGAAGCTTAGGAGAGTAAAATACTATGATTGTGAATCAGATAAGGAACTAATTTTCCTTACCAACAACATGGAACTTAAACCTACCGAAATAGCTTATCTGTATAAGAAGCGTTGGGAAGTAGAACTGTTCTTCAAGTGGATGAAACAGCATCTGAAGATAAAATCCTTTTGGGGAACAACTATTAATGCTGTAAAAATCCAAATGTATTGTGCGATCATCGCATACTGTCTTGTTGCCCTAATTGGTAACAGGTTGAAAGTTAACCGCTCAATCTACGAAATCCTACAAATCCTTAGCATATCTCTACTCGATAAAACTCCTGTAAAAGAAGTGCTTACGAAATACGATTACAAAAATATCAAAGAACTAAAAAATAAACAATTAATAATCAGCGGGTTTTAAGTGCCCGCTAATGAAATAACATGATTCTCAACAAATTTTTTAAAATATCCATTCTCTCAATTTTTTGTGTAGCTCAATTATCGGCTGCAGAGCCCGACAAGCATCTTGATTTGCTGAAAAAGGGAATTAAACTGAATTTGTCAGAAGATGGTAAATCATATACAAAATTCTCTTTTGCCACGCAGTTTTGGGGGCGGCAAACCTGGTTAAACCATCCTGAAGAAACGGTTGCAGGCTCTTACAACTCGGAGTTTGATTTCGCTTTACGGCGCACACGTTTCTCCATGGTGAATAATCTGAACGATAAACTCGTATTTTACACACAGTTGGGCTGCAATAATATTCACAAAGCTTCCGACAAACCTCAACTTTATTTACATGATGTTTGGGCAATGTTTCAGCTGGTGCCAAAATCAATGTACCTCGGTTTTGGATTAAACGGCTGGAACGGGATTTCGCGTTTAAGCAATACCAGCTATCAGAAAACGCTTACGCTCGACAATCCGGGTTTTAATATTCCCACAGTCAACCACAGCGATTTGGAAACCCGTCAATTAGGATTCTTCCTGAAAGGAACTACCGGTGCTTTTTCTTATCGTGCAGCACTTTCAAAACCTTTTGATTATGACAGAGTGCCTGATAGCCCGGAAGAAAATACAGCTTACGAAATTTCATCCGATAAATTATCGTGTAAAGCTTATGTAGCCTGGCATTTGTGGGAGAAAGAATATTTCACCACTCCCTATGTTAGCATGACCTATCTTGGAAAGAAAAAAATTCTGAATGTTGGACTGGGGTTTGATTATTATCCTGAATCGGTACTAAGCTACACCCCAGAAGAAACTGCACAAATCGACAACAGAATGTTATTGGGGGTTGATGTTTTTTGCGAACTTCCCTTTGCACAAAACCAATCAATTACATTTTATTCGGTGCTCTACCATTACGATTTCGGAAACAATTATCTCCGAAGTTCCGGCACAATGAATATTTGGGAAAACGGGGGTAATTCGGAATACAAAGTAGGAACAGGCCTTATTTCGTATTCTACTTTAGGCTATCTGTTTAAGGAAGAATTTATGCACTTGCCCGGACGACTTCAGCTCTTTTATGCCTACTCTTTTAAAGATTTTGAGGGGCTTCCGGTTCATTTGGAAAACCAGGATATGGGAGTTAATTATTACATGGCTGGCCAAAAACTCAAATTCGGCCTGCAATACTCTTCGCGCCCTGTTTTAAATGCTACGGAAACTGATATCGAAAAACACTGTGGCACACTTATTTTTCAAACTCAAATTGTAATTTAAAATGCAGGAAGACTACAGAAAAGCTTTTATTCGTTTTAACGAACGCAATAAACAACTGGAAGAACAATATGGCGAAGAATACTTCGAGCGGCAACATAAGAAGGGAAAACTTACCGCCATCGAACGAATTGAAATCCTTTTTGATGAAGGAACTTTTGAAGAACTCGACACCTTTGTGCGACCAACAAATGCTAAAAAATCAACAGCTTACGGCGATGGAGTAATAATTGGCTATGGCCAGATTAATGGCAGAAAAGTGTTTGTTTATGCCCAGGATTTTAATTTTATGGGAGGCTCCCTTGGGGCAGCACATGCTGCTAAAATTATGAAAGTACAGGATATGGCCCGAAAAATGGGACATCCGATTATTGGATTGATTGATTCGGGAGGGGCACGTATACAGGAAGGAATTGCCAGTTTAGCAGGTTATGCAGGTATTTTTCACCGCAACATCAATTCGTCGGGCATTATTCCGCAAATTTCTGTAATCCTCGGGCCTGCTGCCGGCGGGGCGGTTTACTCGCCTGCCCTCACCGATTTTATTTTTATGACCCGCCACGTTTCGCGAATGTTTGTTACCGGCCCAGAAATTGTAAAAGAGGTGCTAAATGAAGACGTTACTTTCGAACAATTGGGAGGCGCCGATATTCATGCCAGTAAAAGCGGAGTTGCACACTTTGTATACGACGACGAAGAACATACCCTTCTTGGCGTACGAAAGCTTCTGCAATACCTCCCCTCCAACAATATTGAACTACCACCACTTACCAACGAAAACACTATTGCTCCAGCCAAACCTGAAAAACTCCGTGCCATTGTTCCCGACGAAACAGTGGTTCCTTACAACATGTACGATATTATTGAAAATATTGTAGATGTTGACAGTTTTTATGAAGTGGCAGAACCGTTTGCCATGAACATGATAACCGGTTTTACCCGTTTAAACAAACAGGTCGTAGGCATTGTCGCCAACCAGCCCAAAGTTTTAGCCGGGGTTCTCGATGTAAACTCATCGGTTAAAGCCGCTCGCTTTGTACGCTTTTGCGATGCATTTAATATTCCTCTCCTTGTGTTGGAAGATGTTCCCGGATTTCTTCCCGGAACAGAACAGGAACATGCCGGATTAATTCGCCATGGTGCCAAATTGCTTTATGCTTTTGGCGAGGCATCTGTTCCTAAAATTACGGTAATTACCCGTAAAGCTTATGGCGGTGCCTACATCGTAATGAACAGCAAAAACATGGGCGGCGATTTTAATTACGCCTGGCCATCAGCCGAAGTGGCAGTTATGGGGCCTGAAGGAGCCATTAAAATCCTGAAAAGAAAGGAACTGGCAAGTGCTGAAAACCCAGAGGAATTAAAGCAACAATTTATTTCGGAATACCGCGAAACAACTGCCAATCCATACATTGCCGACGAATACGGGTTTATCGACGAAGTTATCGATCCGGCTATTACCCGCCAAAAACTCATTTCGGCTTTTGAGCTGCTGAAAAACAAAAACCTGGAAAAAATGCCACGGAAACACGGTAACCTTCCACTTTAATTGAAAGCAAAAGCAATGAAAAAAATTAAATCCATATTAATTGCCAATCGGGGCGAAATTGCCATTCGCATTATCAAAACTGCGCAAAAAATGGGGATAAAAACCTACTGTTTTCAAACCCGGCAAGAGGCAAATGCAATTTACCTGAACTGGACCGACGAAATAATTACACTACCCGAAAGTTCAGCTTCTTCGTCCATCTTTTTAAATGCCGAAACCATTGTAAAATATGCTGTCGATTTAAAAATTGATGCCATTCATCCCGGTTATGGTTTTCTTTCTGAAAGCCCTTTGCTGGCTGAACTTTGCGAAAAGTCGGAAATAACATTCATTGGTCCGGGTGCAAAACACATTGCCGAAATGGGGGATAAAAACCAGGCACGGATTCTGGCAAAACGCGCCGGTGTTCCCATTGTTAACGGCACCAAGAAACCGGTTTCGTCGCTCGAAGAATGTACCACCGAGATTGAAAAAATTGGTTACCCGGTTATTTTAAAAGCATTGGCCGGTGGTGGTGGAAAAGGAATGCGCGTGGTTAAAGATCCAAAAGAGCTATCGATGGCTTATAAAATGGCCGTAAATGAAGCGAAAAGTGCTTTTGATAACGCCGCAATGATTGTAGAAAAATTCATCGAAAATCCGCGTCATATCGAAGTACAGGTACTGGCTGATAAATTCGGAAATGCCATCCACCTTTTCGAGCGCGAATGTTCCATTCAGCGCAATCACCAAAAGCTTTTGGAAGAAACACCTTCGGTAGCACTCAACAACGATTTGCGAGAAAAAATCACCAATGATGCGCTTAATTTAACACGGCTAACCAACTACTTTACACTTGGTACTGTTGAGTTTTTACTGGACGAAAACGGTGCGTACTATTTTATGGAAATGAATACGCGTATACAGGTTGAGCATCCGGTTACGGAAGCCATCACCGGTCTCGATTTGGTTGAATGGCAAATACGAACCGCGATTGGAGAAAAATTACCCTTTGCCCAGAAAGATATTCATTGTAACGGCGCGGCCATTGAATTCAGAGTTAATGCGGAAGATGTTCAGGCCGGATTCGCCCCAAATTTCGGAATTATCGACGAAATGAATTTCCCTTCATATCCGGGCTTGAGAATTGATTCGGGTTTTGTTCCGGGATCTGTCGTTCCCAATGCTTTCGATTCGCTGGTGGCCAAATTAATTGTTTCAGGCCGCAATAGGAAATCCGTAATCGAAAAGTCGATTCAGATTATGGAACATTCCCGAATTGACGGAATAAAAACCACCATCCCGTTTTTTAAAGCAATTCTCCGTGATAAAGATTTTGTGGAAGGAAATTTCACCACTTCCTTTTTAGAGGAAATGCAAACACATATTCACCAGGAAGATTTTGAGGAAGAAGCGGCGGCAATGATCGCACTGCAATCGTATTTGGATGACTTGAAAAAACTAAACCAGGAAAAAATTAAAACGGAGACAACAACTCCCTGGACTACAAAAATGTGGAATAAACTATTTTAAAATACCGTATGAAAACCAAAATATCAAAATACTTCGCTTCTGGAACTAAAAGGTTTCGGTACAGTGTATCGAACTATAAAATCAGAAAAAGGAAAAACCGGAAAATAAACCGAATAGAAGAAGGCTTGTATGCTGTTAATATTGAGGATAAGGCTTTTTCAGGATCTGTGATTAAAAAGAAGCAAAACAAATACCAGGTTGAAGTAAACAGCAATTTTTATCATTTTACTCTTGAACAGGAAGAAACAGCAAAACGAATAAAAACCATAAAACAGGATGCCGCCAAAAATAAAATTTATGCGATAACGGCTCCCATGCCGGGAAAAATAAAAGATATCTTTGTAAGCCCAAATGCGATGGTAAAAAAAGGGGAACCTCTATTGATATTAGAAGCAATGAAAATGCAAAACCAGGTGCTGGCTTCTGAAAATGCCATCGTTTGTGAAATAAAAATAAAAGAAGAACAAACTGTTTTAAACGACCAGGAGCTTATTATTCTCGAATCGAAATAAATGGAGCACAACCCAAAATACGAACCGCACTCCTGTGCCAGATGCGGAAAATTACATACCTGTACCGGTACCTATCACTGCTGGTGTACACAAGTGGAAATTCCCGAAAAAGTTCGCGATTATATTATGGCTTGTTTTGATGGCTGCCTGTGCCCCGATTGTATTGAGGAATTAAAGAGAACGATTGTTTAATGAGGCTTCAGGTGTTGGCAAACTAAAGGCTCATTTCGATATTAATTAGTCTTTGCAAGAAAACGTCAAATGCTACGTTACTCTCGGTTTGAAAACGGTCGATTACGAAAGCAAACTCCCTGATTTCCAAACCTTCGAAAGCCTTGCCTTTGACGTTTTCTTATCAAAGACAAAGAAATAGCTGAGTTTTCTGGCAAGCACTAATTAGCGATAATTGATTATTTAGTTTTTAAAAGCAACGGCAAATAAATCAATATTGCTACCAGCGAAAATAACAAACCACCCATAGCGCCAACGGCAAAAGCAAACCAGAATACTTCTTTTTGGCCGCCCCATATAAAAGGAATCAGCCCCAAAACCGTAGAAAGTATGGTTAAGGCAATAGCGACTATTTTGTTGTTAAAAGCTTTTAAGTAAGTGTTAATGCTATATGCTTTCTTCTTTCTTTTAACCAGGTTATTAAAGTCGTTGATGATGTAGATAGCGGCATTCACCACTAGCCCACTTAAAAGAATAAACGATGCAAATCCTCCCTGGTCGAAATTAAAATCGAACAGGTAAAAAGTGAGAAAAACGCCGATAAACGAAATGGGAATCAGACTTATTACTGCCAGTGGTTTTAATAACGATTCGAATAAAATAGCAGTTACAAAGTAAATGATCAGGATAATGAGCAATAATAACCAGTATTGCTTTTTATCATTTTTATCCCAGCTCCACCAGTTGCGCTCTGGTTTTTGAGCTTTATAACCCAGTGGCAATACTTGGTTTATGGCTTCAATTTCGCGTTCCTGAACCATTTCAGCCAACGGGCCGGGTCCAATAAAATTATAGTTCAAATACATCTGGTAAACCTGGTTCTTTTTGAAAATGGACTTTCCGCTCAAACGTTTTTCAATATCTCCGGCTTGCGACAGTTTTTTCTGTCCACGACTAGTTTGAACCGGAATATTATAGAAATCCCAGTTATTGTATTCGCTGTTTTTCGATGAAACCAAAACCACTGGTTGCAATTCGGTTTGGTTGTAAAAAGCATCAAGATTGCGTGAGTAGAGTTGCGTAAACAATGACCCCGTATAATCAGAATAACGCAAATTATAGGCAGCCAGCAAGTCTTTATCCACATTTAATTTGTATTCGTAACGGGCATTCGATCCCCAGCTGTCGGAGCTGGTTATTTCCGTTTTCTCCACCCGTGGATTTTCAAGTAGTTTCGCTTCCAGCTGGTCGGCATATTTATACAGCTGGTCGTAATTATACCCGGTAAACAAAATATGACTGTTTTTGTAATCCATGTTCAGCGCATTGGAAAAACCTTTTCCCACACCGTAAACACTCCAATCCATGCCGCCTAGCGAAATAGCTTTCGATTCAATCTGACTTTTAAGCATATACGGGAACGATGATTTTTCCGCTTCATCGGTAAATTGTATGGTAACCGACGAGTTTTTGTAGCCCGTTATTCGTGTTTCGAATTGCGCCACTTCATCAAACCGGCTAATGTATTGTTCCATTTTTCGGACTGCCTCGTTCAACTGATGAATGGTGCAACCTTCCGGCATTTGTCCTCTCACGTATAACGTTGTTTTTCCCGGATCGGAATAAAAGCTTCCCTCAAAAACGTGCTCGGTAAACAAGCGTAAACTTCCGCCGATTACTTTACTGAGGATAGGTTTTATTTCCGATTTAAACAGGTCGCCACCCAATGTTTTATTGTAGAATTCAGCCGTTTTTGCAGTACTGTCTATTTCATCGGGCAATTTTCCTATCGGAATACCAAATCCAAGTATGGCCAGAATAAAAAAGGCCCAGCGGAAACGTTTTTCGAAACGAATAAATCGGATATAGAACCAATTTGACCGGCTTATCTTTTTTAGTGTTTTTACCGGTATAGGTTTGGGCTTTGTATGATAAAGTTGCTCCATTAGTGCGGGAACCAGAAACAAGGCAATAAGCAGCGAAACACTCAGGTTGATAAGCATTACGTAGGTAAAATCAATGAGCATCAATTTCTGGTTTTCTTTCAGAAAAAATACCACGGACAAAGCTCCAAGCGTAGTGAGCGTAGCAGCCAGCAACGAAATAAAAACACGCAGCCCTTTTTGCCGCTGCAGATGACTCACCATAATAATGCTGTTGTCGATGATAATTCCAAACGATACGGTGATTCCTGCCAGCGAATAAATATGAATCTCGACTTTAAAAAGGTAATAAAAAACTGCAGCAATAAGCAGGTTGGCTGCCAGCGAAATAGACAACACCGCCAAAACACGAAACGACCGGCTGGCCACTAAAACAAAAAGTAAAAGAATTAGCAGCGAAAAAAGGGTGCGGTACCCGATTTTTTCCAGTTCTTCTTTTATGTATTCGGTAGAGTCGGAAGCGATCATTACCGAATAACCTATCGGGAGTTTTTCTTGTATTTGCAGAAGCTGGTCTTTTATTTCGCCGGCCAGTTTGAGCTGGTTTTCTCCCTGGGCAGCATAAACCACCAGGTTAATGGTGTTTTTGCCGTTTATGCGGTAATAGGAAGTTGGTGGTTTTTCCTGCAATTTAACGGTGGCAATGTCGGAGAGGCGTATAATACGTCCGTTTTTATTGGCTACCGGCAAACTTATCCATTGCGAAGGCTCGATAAACTGGGTGGAAGCCAAAACCGGAACCGATGCATTGGTTCCATCATTTTGGTTACCTAAAAAGTTTTGATCGCCAAGGCGGTTGATAACCGTACTGATTTCGGCAGGTGTTATTCCGTAGAGTTTTAGTAACTCCGGATTATAACAAATTTCCCATTGGTTAGGCGACGCGCCGTAAAGCGAAATATCGGCAATACCTTTAATTTTAAGAAGCTCGGGAATCACCAGCTGCTCGGCCTTGTTTTTTATGTAATAAGTTGACGAGTTGGCGTTGAGTGTTAACACCATAAACGAAGCCTGGTCGTCTTCATCTGCTGCGTTGGTGGTAATTTCCGGATAGCTCATTTCAGCAGGCAGATTACTGCGCAATTGCCGTATAAGCGTTGACACCTCGTAACGTTTTTGGTTTAGATTAACCGATTTGTCAAACTCAATAACCACGTGGCCCAAACCTACCGAAGAAGTAGATTCTATGGACTTTATCCGGCTTACTTTCCCCAATACACCTTCAATTTTCGATGTTTCCTGCTCAATAACTTTTGGCGATGCATTGGGCCAGTAAAAGCTAATGTTCAACTGCGGCAGACTACGGCTGGGTTTAAACCGGATATCGAGCTGTGGAATAAAGGCAAGGCCGATAATAATAAATGCAAGAAACACTACGATTATGGAGAAGGATGAAAAGGCCTTTGGTTTTGGTGTAGTTTGTTGCACATGTTTGATTTTGTTCGTTGCAATTTAACAAAAAATGTGCCTGATTTTCCAATTAATAAACCAATACATCAAAACTAAATTGGATGCAATATCTGTTCTAAAAACCAAAACACTAATTATTTAATAAGTTACGGCTATTTCTATATAAAAAATGGCTGATATGAATTGGGTTCTTGCCGTATTACTTGTACGATGTTTTTTGCAAAAGCCAGAGGTTATGTCTAATATCTCTTTTAATTGAAAATGTATTCGTTAATCTCGTTTATTTGTGAATATTCAACAATAAAACTTTTCTGTATTCTTTTCCTGTCTAATTTGAAGATCTTAGGTTTGGTTTCTATTATACCATTAATAAGTACTGATTGTGTTGAGTCAACTACTATCCTCTGAGGATCGAATTCGTAACGTTCAATAAAGCTCTTAACTCTTTTTACCTGCCTTTCTGAGATTATAACAACACCTCCTTTATCCGTAATCTCGGGAATTATGGCCACCGCCTCCTCAAAACATGAAGAGCATCCATCAAAAGGGATTATTAAAACAATGCAGCTATCTTTGGTTTCAACATTAGAAATCAATTTCCTTATTAATTCAAATTCAGGAATATCCCTATTTGTGATACATGAAATACTAACCAGGAAAATAAAAAAAACAGATATTTTAATTTTCATCCTTATTCAATTTAAGTAGTTCAAACTTTAGAGTGTTAACATCATAGCAAGGATTGAAAGGATTACTTAAAGACATATATAAACCTTCTTGAGTTACAAAATAACCATTCAATTCATAAGTATCTTCGGGAAAGATTGTTTCTCCTATTTTATTCATTTCTGAATCTAAAATGATAACTGAAAATTTTGCAGGAAATCGAACCATATCTTTTCTGGTTCTTCCTCCATTGTTTGTCTGAGTATGTTCTACAAAACGATAAAACACTCGTCTGAAAGGATCGTACATTAACCGGGAGTATGCAGCTCGTAACTCATTTTTTCTTTTAACGTTTACATTGGCATACTTACTTTTAACCACGTGCTCTATCCAGTTTATGCCATTCTTCGACTCAAGGATACGGTCATCGTATGTGTAATTGATATAAAATCTGTTTTCAGCCTTAATGAATCCAAACCAGGCTGGTTTGTATTGATCCTCCCAGTAGTCTTCTGGAAATCCGACATTAAGTGTTTCTGCTTTTTTATCTGCGGTATCTATAACAGCAATAAACCTTAAGTCTTCAGGATTTGTATTTTTGTAATTTCCACTTCCAACCGGAGGATAAAAGGGTAAAAGAATAACTGAATCTTTGAAAGACATTCTCATGTTTTCGAGGGTACGCGATGTAGGCGCGCTTATTAAATAATCTTGCTTGTATTTGGAATAATCAATGGAAGAAATGAGCTTCCCCTCATGATTAACTAAAAATAATTTTTTACTGAGATTAGAAGTAACATAAATACTATCAGAACTTATTACTTCTATGCCATTCACATTGCCCACTCCATCCGGGCCATTGTATTCGAGTTTTATTATTTTTTCAAGCTTTTGCTCATCAATGTTAAATACACAGATAAGATTTGTGTAATCACTTAAATAATACAAATAGCGAGTTGAATCTTTATCTGTATAAGGCATTAAGGATACTGACCTGTTTACGATCCTATTATTAAGTTCAAATGTGAGATGTTTATCCTGAGGGACTAAGCTGAATAGTTGTTGTGCGTTCTTCTTATCCAATTCTTCCTTATTGGATAAGGTGTGATTACACGATACTATTATTATTGTAATAAATACTAATGCGAGATATTTCATTGTGGTATTGGTCGATCTTTCATAGTTGTAATTTAAAAAGAGAGAGGCAAGACTTCAACTTGCCTCTAAAAGTTATATCTTTCAGGGGTTTGTTAACCACCAGAACATCCACATTCACTTCCTCCCCCAGTACAACAAACATGGTCTTTATCAAAATCACAAATACCCTTTGCGGGATTTGCCTTTAGTTGTTTTGAATGATTTATAAAACCAATGCCATAGATTAATAATGAAACTATTAATAATGCAAAAGTTCTTTTTTTCATGATTTCAAATATTAAAATTTATAACTCAATAAAATCTCTGATTTATCATCTCAGAAACAGAAACCGTAGTTTCTAAAAAGGGTTATTTGATTATCTTTGTCACATCACCTCCTTTCTCCCGAATATTCGGGATTGGTGGTACAGCGGGCAGCAAACTGAAATTACTTTAGCGGGTAAAAGTTTGCCGCCCTTTTTTGTACCGTGTTTATACAATATATTTATCCCGGTATAGTCTTTTTCAGCACACACCAATTATATTTTACAGCCAAAAGATGTTTATTATTCCTGTGGTTATTTACTATCTATTCTTGAATTTTGGTTTGTATTAAATTCCGGGTTTTTATCAATAATATCTGCCACCAATTTAGTATTTTATATTATGATATAAAAAATATTTGTTGTTCTTTATTTCGATTGGTAATCGTTTTGCATAGATTGTTTCTAATTCATTAGATTATTTCTCAGAATAACCCCCAAATACGACAAGAGTATGAATTTAGCATTTACATTTCTTTGGCTAATTATCTCGAACTCAATTACTACACCAGATGAACCGCCAGAGGAGGTAAATTTAGTCTTAATGACTTTTCCCAATACGCCTTCAATTTTTGATATTTCCTGCTCAATAACTTTTGGCGATGCATCGGGTAGTAAAAACTAATTTTTAACTGCGGCAAACTACGGCTGGGTTTAAACCGGATATCGAGCTGCGGGATAAAAGCCATACCAATAATGATAAATGCAAGAAACACCACTATAATGGAAAAAGATGAAAAGGCTTTTTGTTTCGGTATAGTCTGTTGCACGTGTTTGATTTTGCTTGTTGCAATTTAACAAAAAATGTACCTTTAGAAGAGTTTAAATACTAGATATAATCAATCTCATATAAAAATTATCAAGAGGTAATATTTTGCAACCTCTCGATATTTATAATTGGCGTAGGCTTATTCTCTCTAGGGATTTTAAAGACTACATTTTTTGTAAAAACATACATCGAGTATAATACTTTCTTACCCCTGTAAATATAGACAATCTAAATATATATAATCTACAACCATAACTCTATCTGGAATTCATCTATGTGTTCCCCTTATCAAAAATTATCATGTTACTGATTAAAAAATAACTCTTCGATATGCGAATAATAGGCATTTGAAAAATCTTTTTCATATAAGTCAGGAATAAATACAGAATATACTAATCCATTTGTATTGAGAGCAAATAAAAAAGGTATTTCATAATCTATGATCGGTAAGTTTAGAGCATTAGGTGCAATTTGAAATGTTTTGAAATTTATTTGATTTGATAATTTGAAGTATTCTATATCCCTGTCTTGTATATTTGAAAAGAGGAGTAATATTTTTGATGAATGAAGTTCTTCAAAATATCCCTTTAACCTTTTAACTTCTTCTTCAACACAAGTCGTGCAGTGGGATTTATCAATATAAAACACTAAACAAAATGGATCTTCAACCAAATCTTTTAAATAGTAATAATTATTTTTGTGCCCTTTAACTTTTATTGTATCGGAGATATAGAGCCCCGCCGATGAATTACATCTAAAATCCCTTTTTAAAAAGTATTCCTTTGACTTATCAATATTTTGTTTAGTCCTTTTCAGTTCGGTTGAGAGTGAATTAAGAGTTTCGTTTTGCTTTGCAATGTTATAAAGTAACTTACCATTTGCCGCTATCATCAAAATGAATAGCAATAGTAAAAAATTAAAATTTTTCTTTTTTTTCATTTAAATCCTATATTTTGCAAATAATAAAATTGGATTGGATGTTTCTTCAAGCATCGCTTGTATTGAAAATTCGTCCTGAGTAAAGCCATGAAGAAATTTTTTGAGTTTGTTGGAGGATTCAAATTTGTATGGTTCGATGTTGTAATATATATACTCTTCATTGCCACCTGTCATCCATTTGGCCTCTGCTTGCCAAAAGATATCATCATTTAATGTTTCATTGCCAAAGTGACAATAGTTGCCTGTGGTTTTATTCAAAATATATTCGTACAGTTTCCCACTTTTATCATAAACTATGTGCACATATTGAGAGTTCTCAAAGTAATTTTCAATGATACACTGATTAATATTTTTCTTATTTTTTATAAACTTCATTTGCTCTAATCTTGGCAATGAATTATAGGCCTCTATGTCAAATTTATAATCACCAAAATCTATTATTCTGTATGGTGTGATAGATTTATTTTTGATAGAATAAATAGTATCTCTACGTAAAGGTCTATACAAAATTTTATCTGAAGCTTGAGGAATAAAACAGGAAAATGCAACCCCCATTTCGTAATTTCCATATGTAGGTACATAGGAATCTTGTATTCTTCCTTGCAAATCCGTGCATATTACTTTGAAATCTTCTTTACCAGATACGGCAAAATAATAATTTCCATCTTTCTTAACAAACTTGATTCCAGTAAAATTTATTGTGAAATGGTTTAAATACTTTCCTGTTAATGAATATTTTATAACTTGTCTATTACCGATTATTTCTATAATATCATTATCGCTATCTATTTCAAAGTCTTGAGGAAGTATATATTGACCTGGTCCTCTCCCTGATTCTCCTATTCGCCTGACAAAACTTCCATCCATATTGAACACAAGTACAGCTTTAGATCCAAAGGTATCTAAAACATAAATCTGGTTTTTATAACATAAAACTTTTCGTACACTTTGTATCATGCTCTTCTCTGTAAATTCCAGTTTTATTGCTTTATATTCTGATATTACATCGGAAAGTTTAATCGTCTGAAGTTTATTAACAGGAATTTTAATATTTGTTATGTTGCTTAAAATCTGGGGGGAAGGGTCGTTTGAACATCCTCCCAAAAACGAGAATAAAACAAATATATATTTATATTGGCTTTTAATCATTTTTGATATGGAGTTTAGAATGGTAAAATTTATAAACATGTATATTAATTTTTTAAGAAGAAAGGATGGGTAAAATCCATCCTTTCTCAAATTTTTAACAAAAATCTCCACAAGTACAGTCTAGGAGGTTTGCTTCGTATCCACAGAAATAACCATAATTATTTCCTGAATATTCCTGCCAAGTGCATTCGCTAGGAGGCTTCACATAAGCTTCCGCTTTTTGAGAAGGAATAAGCATACTAATAGTAAATAATCCTAAACCAAATACAATCAAACCAATTTTTGAATATTTATTTTTCATTGTCTAAATTTTTTATATCAATAAAATGTAAATGTGATTTTGTCCTGGTCTATCATTTCACAGAACAGAAACCGTAGTTTCTAAAAAAGGGTTATTTGATTATCTTTGTCACATCACCTCCTTTCTCCCGAATATTCGGGATTGGTGGCACAGTGGGCAGCAAACTGAAATTACTTTAGCGGGTAAAAGTTTGCCGCCCTTTTTTGTACCGTGTTATACAATATATTTATTCTGGCATGTCTTTAGCAAAACACACCAGTTACATTTTACAGCCAAAAGATGTTTATTATTCCCGGGGTTATTAATTTATTTTGAACTTTGGTTTGTATTGAATTCCGGGTTTTATCAATAATATCTGCCACCAATTTAGCATTTTATATTATGATATAAAAATATTTGTTGTTTTTTGTTTCAATTGGCAATCGTTTTGCCTAGATTGTTTCTAATTTATTAGATTATTTCTCAGAATAACCCCAAAATACGACAAGAGTATGAATTTATCATTTACATTTCTTTGGCTAATTATTTAGAACTCAATTACTACACCAGATGAACCGCCAGAGTAAGTAAATTTAGTCTTAATGACTTTTCCTAATACGCCTTCAATTTTTAATATATCCTGCTCAATAACTTTTGGCGATGCATTGGGCCAGTAAAAGCTAATGTTCAACTGCGGCAAACTACGGCTGGGTTTAAACCGGATATCGAGCTGTGGAATAAAGGCAAGGCCGATAATAATAAATGCAAGAAACACTACTATTATGGAGAAGGATGAAAAGGCTTTTTGATGATTTAAATTGGCTTGCATTTATTTATTATTAGAAATTGACAAGTTAACAAAGAATGCACTAATTAGTCCAATTTAATTCTTTAGTTTCAGAAGCACTAAAAAAGAGTTGTCATCTTCTTTCAGTGTCTGGTTTAATTGGTTTAATGCTTGTTTCTGTTCAGGGAATTTTACTTCCCTGTTTTTAAATTCATCAGAATCGAGAAATAGTTTCATATCCAGTGCTGAAACTGCCATTACTGCCAGCGTGTCGTTTGTATAGGATGGTTTAAAATCGGGACCACCGTTAATGTCGTTTTTAAAGCCTCCCTTTTCGGTTTCTTTTAGGGCTACTCCTTGTTTTGTTGTTTTATTATACAAAACACAACCCTTGTTATTATTTAATACCTTATTCGCCTGAATGTTAAAATGATATCCATAAGGGATAAAAATAAAACCAGCAGTTTCGTATACACCGGTCCAGCATGCATCATCGGGCATGGGGCGAGTCGATTTTCGTTCGTACACCAAATCATCGGGAATTTTGTGCTCTCCTAAATCAATAAAATATTTAGGTACAATTTTGTTTGTTTCGTTGTAGGTGTAAACGGTATCGTTATAACAAGCTTTCATATGCAGTTTGTTATCGAACCGGTAAAAATTATTTTGCCCAAAAAGAACCATGAAATTGCTTATCTCGCTCTTGTCCCAGAAAAGATGCTGGGGAATGGTTTGCAATGTATCTCCCTGTTCGTTGTGTTCGATAAAAAGAAATGGATCGCTGCCGGAGTTTTGTTCGGTAAAACTAACAAATACGCTGTCGTGGCTCCAAACATTGAATAAACGCTCAACAGCCTGATATTTTATTGTTGTAATGTATTCACCATCAAAATTGTAGACTAGTATTTTTCGCGTCCAGTTGGTATGAATATAAATTCTTTGTTTTTTTTCATCAATGGAAAATATCCGGCAAAGTGCATATTCTTTCGGACCTCTTCCTAGTGTGCCTATGTGTCTAATGAACTTTCCATCCCTAGAAAATTGTGTAATAAGAGCATTGCCGGAATGTTTTACAAATATGTAATCTTTAGTAAGTTGAATATCCATAATTCTGCCAAGTAACGCTTTGACAGTATTTTCAAACTGAATGATTTCGACGTCAGAAGCAAACTCTGATAAATTAACATCGCGTTTTTTATTTATGATCTCTGCAAATGGGATGGTGTAAAAACCATCGGTCTCAATTATTTGTTCTCCGGACGTTTCTTTGCTTGTTTCGGTTTTAACTTTGGGCTGGCAGGCGAAACAAATAAACAAACTGAAAATGAGCGCTAATAGAGAATAAGAAAGAGAGTTGTTGTTTTTCATAAAGTATTAAGATTGTGTTAGATAACTATTTTAAATATTTTTTTTTGGTTTTAATAGAAGAAGGGATGGGTTATCCATCTTGTTAGATTTTAAACACTGACTCTTAATCCGTTGGTATGATTCATTCTGTTTATATTTTTTGTCCATATTTCTTATTCTCAGATCGAAACCACTTCTTTCCGAAAAATATGTATTTAAAACATAAACCATTTCACCATTGTCACTAGAACATGTAAATCCGCCATTTAAAATATCGCCAATATTTTTTCCGTTGTAGTAGTACACTTTTTGTGTGGCCTTGCTGTAAAGAATTGAATTCAGTAAATTCTTACCTTTTACATAAATAGCATAACAGAGATCTACTGTTTCAACATAATTAAACAGGTATAAAACTTTGTCCAGTTTTTCCATTTCTTTAATCAATTCAAACTCATCGTTGTGTTTACAATAAATCTCATCAGCTAACTTTTCATTACCAAAATCAAAAAAATATTTGGGGTGGAGGTCTTCTTCGTAATAACTATAAATTGTATCATTTAAGGGCAAGCACAACGTTTTTTCATTTTTGAGTTGACTAAATCCAGACATCAGCCCGAAACTGATTTTTATATTCTTTTCAGGAAATGGAAGCTGTTCATCAATCACTTCTCCATTTTTATTCAGAACAAAAAAAGACATGTTCCTGCCATAATTTGAAGCATTTGATATTAGGAGATATTTATTATCCCCACTAAGTTCAATAAAGTTCGCAAAAATTGGTATTGTGACTTTTTCTATAAACTCACCATCAAAACTAAATCGTAGAATCTTCTTTTCATTATCAAGGATATGTACCTCTTTGTTTGTTGAATCAACCCAAAAGTCTATTGGATGTTGATATTCTTTTGGTCCTCCTCCTTTTTGTCCGATAAAATTCAGGAACTCGCCATCCGAGTTAAAGCGGTAAACGGTATTCCGAATGTTGTCGAAAATGAAAATATTATTATCAATAACTTTTAACCTTTTGATTTTTCCGATAACTTTCTCCGGTTCCGTTTTTAGTTCTACAATTCTGCTTAATTCAAAAAGTTCCAACAATGATTGAACCTGATTTGATTTATCGAGTGCGTTGATAACTGTGATATGCTCTTTTCCATTTTCGTCTTTGTTTTGATTTTTGCAGCCGAAAAGAAAACTAAAAATTACAAGGAAGAAAGCTAATTGATTTAAGAGTGGGAGACGGTTTTTCATTTGTGTATTCGAATTTTAGTGTTTTAACCAGTAGCTCTATTTTAACGGATTTAGTTCTTCAATTTCACAACCACCAAAAAAGAGTTGTCATCTTCTTTCAGTGTTTGGTTCAATAGGTTTAATTCTTTTTTCTGTTCAGGAAATTTTACTTCCCTGTTTTTAAATTCTTCAGAATCAAGAAATAGTTTCAGATCCAGTGCTGAAACTGCCATTACAGCCAGCGTGTCGTTTGTTGCAATTGGTTTAAAATCGGGGCCACCGTTAATATCGTTTATAAAACCTCCTAATTTGGTTTCTTTTACGGCCAGTCCCTGTTTTGTTTTTTTGTTGTACAAAACACAACCTTCTTCTTTTTTTAATACTTTCCGGTTTTGAATGTTATAATGATATCCGTAGGGAATGATAATGAAATTTTCAGTTTCGTGAACCCCAACCCAACAGGCATCTTCGGGCATCGGACGTGTGGACTTTCGTTCGTACACCAGGTCATCAGGTATTTTGTGGTTTTTTAAATCAATAAAATACTTTGGAACAATTTTGTTTTTTTCGTTGTAGGTATAAACGGTATCGTTGTACCAACTTTTCATATGAAGTTTATTTTGGAACCGGTAAAAACTATTTTGCGCCGAGAAACCAACCATTGAGTGACTGGTTTCGTCGCTGTTCCAAAAATTATGCTGGGAAATGGCTTGCAGCGTGTCTCCTTGTTCATTATGCTCAACAAACAAAAATGGGTCGGAGCCTGTGTGCTGGTCGCTAAAGCTGATAAATAAACTGTCTCTGCTCCAAACATTGTACAAACGCTCAATAGCCGGGTATTTTACAGTTTTAATATATTCACCATCAAAATTATAAACTAATATTTTGCGGGTCCAATTGGTCTGAATATATATTCTTTCGTTTTTTTCATCGAGAGAAAATTTACGGCAGAGGGCGTATTCCTTCGGGCCTCGTCCCTGTTTCCCGATATGCCGGATATATTTTCCTACACGTGAGAATTGAGTAATGAGAGCGTTGCCCGAATGTTCAACAAAAATGTAATCGTCGGTAAGTTGAATATCCTGAATTCTGCCCAACAGTGCTTTGGGCGTATTATCAAACTGAATAATTTCGACGTCAGTGGCAAACTCCGATAGTTTGACCTCATGTTTGTTTTTTATAATCTCTGCAAATGGGATGGTGTAAAACACATCGGTTTCAACCACTTTTTCTTCGGTAGTTTCCCGGCTTTTTTCATTATTCGCTTTTTGTTGGCAGGCAACACAAGTAAACAGCCCACAAATTAGTATGAACTGAGCATAAAAAAGATAGTTTTGGTTTTTCATTCTTTACAATTATTTGTTTTCAAAGGTAGCTGATGGAACTCGTCCCGATAATTCGGGACTCGTTTTATAATTTGGTTTCTATTTAGAAAGTCAGCCAGCAAAAACTATACCTAAGAGTTTAGTTGATCTTTTTTTACCTTATTAAAAAAACAGTAGAGTTGCCCCGCTTACTTTAAAATAAGGAAAGTCTGTTATTTGAGTTTTATCAGTACAAAAAAGTGGTTGTCGTTTTCGTTAAGTGTTTTTTTAAGTTGCAATAGTTTTTCCTTCTCTTCAGGAACTTGTACCTCTTTGTTTTTAAAGGCATCCGATTCGAGATATAATTTCATATCAAGCGCTGTTACCAGCATTATTGCTGTATTACCATTTGTTGTATTTGGCCTGAAATCCGGCCCTCCGGTTATATCATCAATAAGCCCGCCTTGTTTTGTTTCTTTAGCTGCAACACCTTCTTTTGTTTCCTTGTTATATATAACTAAGCCTTTTTCTTTTATTTCCTGTTCGGGTTTGTTTAGGTTGTAATGATAGCCGTATGGAAGAAAAACATAATCCGATGTTTCATGCACTCCTGTCCAGTAAAGATCGTTTGGTAGAGATCGTTTCCATTTTCTTTCGTAGATAAACTCCGGTGGAAGTTTGTGTTTTCCCAGATCAATGAAATATTTAGGAACAATTTTGTTGTTATCATAGGTGTAAACCGTGTCGTTATAACATCCTTTTAAATGACATTTATTTTCGAAATAATAAAAATAATTACGGTCTTCCAATGGTGCCATACGAAATGGATCGGCTTGTTCATCTTCGCTAAAAAATATATAATTAGCAATAGTTTGTAACGTATCTCCTTTTGCATCGTGCTCAGTAAAAACAAAAGGTTCTGTTCCTCTCATTGGCTCAAAATAACTGATTAAACAACTATCGCGGCCCCACATCCAGAAACACATGAAATTCTCTAATGCGGCATAATTATAGGTTTTCAGATAGTCTCCATTAAAATTAAAAACCATCATATTTAGTTCTCCTGTATGGATATAAACTTTTTCATTTTTTTCATCAATTGACAATTTCATGCAGGTACCGTATTCTCCCGGGCCATTGCCTCTTTTTCCGATATCTCTGATATATTTTCCATCGTGCGAGAATTGTAAAACCGGATGTTGCCAGAATTTTACAAAGATGTAGTCTTTTGTAAGCTCAATGTCTTCAACTTCTCCCAACATCGCTTCGGGAATATTTTCAAACTGGATGATTTTTGATTCAGTGGCAAACTCCGATAATTTAACTTCTCGCTTGCTTTTTACAATCTGGTCGAAGGCAATGGTGTAAAATGAATTGGCTGCTTCGGTTTTTTGTGTTTTGTTTTTCTCCTGGCACGAGTTGCCAATACCCAGCACCATTAAAAGAACAATAAAGAATTGCAGCGGTTGATGTTTGATTTTCATTGTTTGGTTTTTTATTTTGTTTGAATTTGTTGCTAACGTTTCATTTGTTTACAGGAACTGGTCAGGGGCCGCTTATTCTTTTAGCTTGACCATTACCAGTACAGGATTATTTTCTATTTCCAGCTTCTTGACGGTGCTTATAAAAGGATTGCAGAAATTATACTTGTCCTTGTTTTTTTTGTAAAAGTTAATCATGTCAATGGCGTCAACCCATGAAAAAAAGCCGTTCTCTTCATCTGAAAAATGAGGAAAGAAGAAAGGATAGTTTTCCGGGTCTTCAGTTATTAATGAAAAGCTATTTCTTTTTTTATCAAATATGCCAAAGCCTAGTAGATCTGCTTTTTTATCATAAAAACCGATGTTATTTAGGCTGCTAACTGTTCCCCATTTTCCCAGTTGGACAATGAGAAAATCGTTGGTTTCAAGAGGTACCGGGCGAATTAGTTCTGTTGTAATTTTATCAAATTTCTCTATATCACCTGAATATTCAAGTCGTTCTTTATCCGGCAATTTGTAATCTCCGGGGTTTAAAATATAGCGGGGAATTAATTGGTTGCGGCTATTGATTTCAAAGAGCGTGTCGTTATGCGAAGTTGATATTTTCAACGACTGGCTTGTCCCGAAAAACGCGTCGTAAATGGGATAGATCATCATATTCTGGGAAATTTCATCTTGGCTAAAATGCTCGTAATTAACCGAGTCTGTTATGCTCCCGTTCTCATTAATAAATTCAATAAATCCGTTATCGGCGTTTATCGTTACAAACTGGTTATTTAATCGCTCAACAAACCAACGATCGGGAAAGGGCTGAGTGGAAACAAAACTTCCATCGATGGTACTATAAGCTACTATTTTTCTTCCTTCATTTATATATAATGTGTCATCACGAATGGTGAACTCTCGTACACGTGCATATTCTTTTGGGCCTCTGCCTGTTTGCCCAATTTCCTGAATAAATTTTCCGTTTGCATCAAATTTTAATATGGAATTATAATCCCAGGTATAAAAATCTCCTTTATAACATACTATCTTTTGTATTTCTTCAATATTACATTCCGGCAATGTTTCAAGCGGAATATATTTTATTGAATCAATAAATTCGGTGAATGATTTGGTACTTGAACTTAAGTTATCCAGTGCTTTCCCAACCTCTACAATTGGCACCGTTTCCTTTTTAGTTGTGTCTTTTTTATTTGAATTACAACTGATAATAAGGATTAGGAAAATTACTGTAAGCAGGTATTTCATGTGATTTGAATTTTGTATCAACGCATATCAGATACACCGATGGTCTCCGGCTTATTTTTTTAATTTCACCAACATTAAAACCGGGTTGTTATTTTCATCCAGACGATTTGCCAGTTGTTCCATCTCTTTTTTCTTTTCAGGATGGAGAGGAGTTGTGCTTTTAAATGCTTCGGAATCAATGTGAGCTTTTAGATCAAAAGCGTTAATCCATGAAATCAGGTATTCAGTATCATCGATGGTTACAGTGTTTTGAATTTTAAAGTTTGGCCCATTGTCCAGATCGTTAACCAGACCTGTTTCGTTGTCAATTAAATATTTAGTCGCAGTTGATTTGTTCTGAATAAAACAATTGGTCCTGTTATTCAATCTATACTGATAAAAAAGATAATTTTCAGATTCAAAGAAATTTTTTTGGATAATAAATTGATCGAGTTTTGCAGAAATACCTTTCTCCCTCAGATCGGTTGTGTATTTAGCTTCGCCTTGTTTTAAAATGTATTTGGGATTAAAAGTGCCATTATCAAAAGAAAAAATAGTATCGGAATTAAGTTCCTTACAATGCAAAATTCCATCGTACTGATAAAATATACACTCAGGATTTATAATAACAGCACCTGTTGAAACATTAAATTTATACTTGTTTTTATACTTATTTGTAATCCGACCATTTTCATCGAATAAAACAAAGCTATTCTCGCTTTGGCCATGTCCATTATAGACAAATCCGAGTAGCTGATTGTTGGAATAAGCCAACGAAGTCACCTCGTTGCTTTCAATAGTTGTATTTTTTATCCATTTACCATCCAATGAGAATTCTTTGATTTCGCCAAGAGAAAAAATATCTACTGTATTGTTGCTTTTATTGTACAAAAATTCTTCAATAAATCTGTATTCAGAAGGTCCTCCTCCCTGTTGACTTATTTGGCAATTAAATTCTCCATTGTTTGAAAACCGGTATAGCGACCTTTTTGGCATCATTGGAGGTGGTGGAGGGGCATTCTTATCGCGTACTGCGTTGATAGGGTTTACTGATCCTAATATAAACCAGGATCTGCCTTCATAAATCAACTTGTCAATCTGTGATATTAAGAAACTTGCATTTGTTTCGAGCGGGATGTAATTAATTTCTGATCCCAGTTCTGATAAGTTGGTAGCACCGGGTTCGGTAAGTGTGGTAAGGTCAACTGTATTATATGCTTCCTTTTTTTGTGTGCAGGAAAACAAGACTGTAATAAGTGTTAGTAAAATGGATAGTTTTTTCATTTGGTTATAATTTAAGTTTCATAAGAATCAAAATCAGGTTGTCTACATTCATAGTCATTTGGTTTATCATTCCTCCACATCAGCCAATACACTAATACTGATTGGCACAGGTGAAGCCTGCCAGCTTCCCTGGCTGGTAATTCTGAAATAGGTTAATCTCCGGGTTCCCGTGTAAAAATAGAGCTCTCCTTCGCCCAAATCTTTCACATGTTCCAAACTTAACAGGAAGTTGCCGTTTACAACAATATCATAGGGCTCTAAGTTAATATCCAGTTGGTTGCATATTGAGTCTTTTGACATTTTTAAGTAAATTGGTTCTCTAAGAATATTTTTAAATGTCATATCCTCCTCAGCGCTGTACACATTTAAGCCGTAAAAAATACTATCGAAAGAGCAGGTTGAGATGTTGATTTTAACCTGTTTTAGAATTGCAGACTTTTTAATATCTACCCGAATTCCACATTCATAGCCCAGAAGATTATCTTTAAACCCGGCAATTACCTTGTTATTTCTATCGGTCACTCCTAAAGTCTTTTCAGTAAAATTTCGTGGTTTTATCAATACTTCAGATATGTCATAAGCTTTCTTTTTAAGATAAATCTTATTGCCGTTTTTATTACTAAGATTGGCTATTTTAATCCACAGTGGTTCGTAACCAATTGCTGAAAATAGTAGTGTGTCAGCATCCATTTCCGAATCCAAAAGAATCTTGAAAACGCCATTTGTATTGGATACGGTACCAATATTTTTGCCAACAATTCCAATATTCACAAACTCAATGGCTTGCCGGCTGCCTGAATCCATAACAATCCCTGTTATTTCCTGGCAAAATGAAATATTATAGCTGAATAGTAATATGATTGTATAAAGTTTTATCAATTTAATCGTAAGAATGTTAACATATTAATAAGTCGAATTTGTAATGATAATATCTATTTTATTGTGTACTCAAAAAACGGATCGGCATCGTTTACTGAGGCCAGGTATAGTTTGCCTCGTTGTTCGTCGGCGCAAAAATAGCCCCAGTTGTTAAGACGGTATTTGGCAATGGGATTGCCATTCCAATCGAATTTTTCTACAAAAATGTAATACTCGTTTTTTCGCCATTCTTTGTTAACCTCAACTGGCGATCGGCCACTGTACAAAACATATACATGTTCTTTTTGTGTCGACATTCCCCAGTAGTGCGTGGTATTTTCGGGGCTCATGGTAGCAAGTGCATCACCTTTCTTTGCACCGTTGTCATTAAAAATAAGTGTTCGCGAGGTGTTATTTTTCAGATCAGTAAAAACTAAACGCTTAAAATATTTATATGCATATACTGCCCGTTCTTTTTCTGCATTAGCACCAAAATCACCAATGTATGATGCCCAGCTTTTGTAGGCATTGGAAAAGGAGAGGTTAAAAATTATTTGATTTTGAACCGAATCATCCAAAATCTTGAAGTCGAATATTGCTTTACCACCTTTTATCGATTCGGCATATAGAAATTCATTGGGCGAAAAACTCACCATCTGCTTGTCGTTTATTATGTGTTTGGCTCGTCCGTCGCTTAGTTTAAACGGAAGCTCTTTAAAAGAAAAGTCTTTCTGCAAAGAAAAAAGGTGGTTGTTTGCCTGTTCATAAATGTAGCATAGGTTCTTACTGTTTTCGGAAGGAACCAGTTTGGGGTATTGAAATTCGCCTGGCCCCCGGCCCATTTTGCCTAACGATTTTACAAGCCTGAAATTGGGCAGGGAAAATATAAGAAACATGTTTCCACTGTTCAGGTTGGCCATAATCAGCAAACTATCTTTTACTAACATTTGAGTTTCCCTGACTTCAAAAATTGCATTGGTGTTTTTTTGCAGGCCTTCCAATGCAATAACATCGCCAAAACAATCTTCGTTCAGTTCAATTTCTCCGGGTATCAAATTTTGAAATTCCCGAACTGTTTCTGTTTCTGCAAACAAGGTATCGGTGGATGATACGGATTCTGTATTCTTTGCTGATTTCGGGTTACATCCTGTAACTACAATTAGTAAGAATGCGACTTGAAAGACTTTTGAAATTTTGAAGATTGACGTGGGATAACAGGATAGTTTCATTTGGTTATTAGTCTTTGATTTAGTGATGGTTGTCAAAAATTATACCACAAAGGAATTAATTGGTTAATCATAATCATGTTTTAATTCTTTGAAAAAATTCAGTTTTTGCTCTTTACAATTTTAAATCCACTCTCTTTTTTTAACAAATAGTACATCATCGGAATAAAGTATAGACTAACCAGTGTTCCCAGCAGCATTCCGCCAATAATTGCCAGTGCCAGCGGTTGTTGCAATTCGGCACCCATTCCTTTCTGAAAAAGGAAAGGAAGCATCGCCAGGATGGTGGTTAAACTGGTCATAATAATCGGTTTTAGTCGCCGGTGACCGGCTTCCATAACCGAGCGGATCAGCGAATAGCCTGAGTCGTGTAACTTGTTCATGGTGTCGATTTTCAGAATGGAATCGTTAATGATAATACCGGCCATTACAATAATCCCAATGGCCGACATAATATTGATTCCTGCACCAAAAAGTTTTAACGCCAGAAAAGCACCAAACAAGTCGATCGGTACTTCCAGCAATACAATTACCGGTAAAACAAACGATTCGAACTGTGCGGCCAGAATAAAATAGAGCAAGAGTAAACTTACCCCGATAATCAGCAGTAATTCTGTTAGCATGGCACGGTTTGAAAGTATAGAACCGCCAAATGACAGATCGAAAGAGGAGTGATTTGCCGCGATGGTTTTTATATCCTCCGAAACCGTTTTAAAATCGCCCGGATTGATCTCAAATTCCACCGGGAAATATTCATTTTCCTTACCGGCAACAATTGATTTTAGTCCCGAGCCGCTGTTTACTGTTACCAATCCCGACAAGGGAATTTCCTCGTTGTTCTGATTCCGTACCTGGATATTTTGAATGATCTCATAAACCGATTGGTAAGAGTTCCCAATGCTTACCGGAACAAACATATTGTTGTTGTTAATGGTGAACACCGTATTTACATTAAAAGCACTTTTTACTTCGCGGTAAAGTTCATCATTGTCTACCTCGTAAAACATTAACTTTTCCGGATCGGTTTCCAGCAAAATCAATTGCCGTGTTATCAGTTTCGATTGCAAACTGTTGTGATAGTTTTTATCCAGGTCGGCCAATAATGCAGAAAGCTCATCGAGGTAGTTTTTATTGCCCGGATTAAAGTGTGAAAAACGGGCGATAAGCGGTGCTTCCGATTTTCCAAAAGCCAGGTTAAACAGGTTGTCTGCTTCTGTAAAACTAAAATCGGCAGCGGGAAAATGATTAGCGAAATACGTACCTAACGCCTTGGTCGTTTTTGATAGACTTGCCGGCGATTCTGCTTTTATTATCAGTTTGTTTTCTGTTGTTCCGGCATCCTCTCCACTGTTTAACAGGTATTGTTGTTTTCCTGCTTCTTCAATAAAATAAAGTGGTTTTGTAGATAATGACGTCATTAATTCGTTCACGCGTTTGTTATTCTCGTCCAGGGTAAGCGGTTCGTTCCAATCAATTTTTAAAACCATTTCATCCTGGCTTACTTCAGGGAATCGCGAAGTAGTTAACATTTTACCTAATAAAGCAGCTCCGGCTAACAATAGAAGCACAAATACAATGGTGGCACCTTGATTTCTAAGTACAAACTTTAAACCGCGTTCATACCATCGGTAATAACCTGGATCTTTTTGTCTCTTTTGTTTTTCCTGTTTCGCTTTTGAATAAAACAGCCGGTACAGGGTAGGCAGGAGTGTTATGGAAACCAGCAGCGAAATACTTAAGCCGATAGTTACCGCAATTGCCTGATCGAAAAACAGGGCACCAGCCATTCCTTTCATAAAGATTAAAGGAATAAAAACGGCACAGGTGGTAAGTACCGAACTGATTAAGGGCCGGATAACTTCGTTTGTTCCTACCTCGCATGCCCGTGACAAAGTAAAATGCCGGTCGCGGTATTGCGTAATATTGTCGATTACAATGATCGAATTATCGATCATCATTCCAACTCCAAGAATTAATCCAGACAGCGAGATAATGTTGATGGAGAGTTTAAACAGGTAAAAGAAAAAGAGGGCAAGCAACAGCGAAACCGGAATACTGATGCCGATTAACCACGGTGCTTTTCGTTCGCGCAGAAATACAAATAGTATCAGAAATGCAAGCAGTCCGCCTATTAACAAACTTTGCCCAAGGTTATTGATGGAGTACTCCAATAATTTCGACTGATCGCGGGTGATATTAAATTCCAATTCAGGGTAATCGTCTTTAAAATAACCGACCAACTCATCAAGTTCGTCTTTTAAGTCAGCCATTTTAGCATCAGATTGTTTAATCACCGCCAGGCTAATCGCACTTTCTGAGTTGATCTTTATGTTTCCCTGTGGTTTTTGTGGCTGAAGACTTACATCAGCAATCTCGGAAAGCGAGACGACTTTTCCGTTCAGGTTTACCGGAATTTCAGCTATCTCAGAAACATCGCGAAGCCGCGTATTAAAACGGATGTTGTACTGGTATTGGCCATCGCGTATTAACAAGTTCCCCAAATCAATGTTGTTATTATTCAATTCCTGCTCAAGTTGCGAAATGGTAAACGTACCGTTTTGCAGGTAGGCAGTGTGCGGTGTGATTTTAATTTCGGGATATTGAAGACCGCTCATGTCGACCAATGCAACTTCAGGAAGTTGTTCCAGACGTTTTCGTATCACCTGGCTGGTGAAATTACTTAATTGCAGAAATTCCTCTTTGTTGCCGGTTAAAAGCTCTGCTTTTTTATTCACCATCAGGTAAAAAACGGGGATATCCGAAGCACTGGCTCTGATCACTTCCGGGCGGCTCATTTCTCGCGGAAGGTAGTTCATAGCTTTATCCACTTTTTCGTTCACCTCAATGGAAGCCAGATCGATAGAAGTTCCGTGTTTAAAGCGCAGTTCAATCCAGGCCGTTCCGTCGCGTGTTTCGCTTTTCATCTCTTCAATGTGGTTCACTTCTTTTAACACGCTTCGGATTTGTTTTACAACTACATTTTCCAGCTGGCGGGCCGGCATTTCGTTCGAAGGAACCCGTATGGAAATAACAGGAATATCGATGTCAGGCATTAACGACACCGGAATTTGTACGGTGGTGGCTATTCCAATAAGAAGGAAAGCCAAAAATGCCATTGTAACAGCTATTGGTCGATGGATCAGGAATTTTACCATTCTTTTATTTGGTTTGAAGGTTGTTTGAATTGGTTCTATCGTAGTTTGACATTCTAGAAAAGAGATTGGTTTTTATTTAAATTTATTTCCGGCCATGGAACTTTTACTTAAATAGGAAATGAAATTCTTAACTTTCACGTTTTCGGTAGTTAGTTTATTATAGATGATTGTAAATTCATCCTGATTGATGTATTTCCTATCATAAGCCCGAATGAGTTGGGATCTGCATTCTCCGCATGAACCTTTGGCAATAAACAGAAACTGTCGAAACTCTTTGTTGCCTTCCCGTTCAAAACCTTCTGCAATATTATCCATGACAGAGCCTGAGGAATTGTTGATTTGTTTTACCAACCCGAAATCCTTACTAAAAGAATCATATTTGATAATCCGATAAATATCCTGACAAATTTCTCTCGCTAATTGCCATATTTCCAAATCTTCAAAGTTATTTATGGTTGCCATAGCTCGTTGATTTTGTTTATTTATTGTTTGATTTTGTTTGAAATCGTTAGAAGTTGTTTGTTGTTGTTCGAACATTCAAACCTTCAAACCTCCAAACTCTCAATCAATTATTCTATTTCCACTTCCGATTCGTGTGCCAGGTTTAGATTATTGGAAACAATTACTGTGTCGCCTGGAGAAAGTGTCGCGCCTTCAGCTGCAGCAACGGCATATTCATTTTCGTTTTCGTTAAGTACGTTTATGTATGTCCAGTACGCAATGCCCTGGGTGTAGCGGAAAAGCACCTCGCGGTTCTGACGTAATACAACGGCTTGTTTAGGCACAACCAATTGATCTGCTATCGCTTGTTTTATACTTACTTTTACATTCATTCCCTGCATATATTGTCCGGGATTTTCCACCTCAGCTTTTAACCAGATCAGTCCATTCTCATCTATGTTCGGATCAATTTCACAAATCTTACCTGTAGTGTTTTGCGCGCCGGAAATAGGTGCGATGCTTACATTTTGTCCCAATTTCACTTTTGAGATTTCGGTTTCAAGCAATGGAAAATCGATGTAAAAACGTCGGTCATTAATAAGTGTGCAAAATGGTTCAGATTGATTGGCTTGCTCGAAAGTTTTTTGTTTAATTCCTGAAATTTTTCCTGCAAATGGAGCTTTTAATTCTGTTTTTGCCAATTGAAGCCGGGCTTCTTCAAAAGTTACCTGTGCCTGGTTATAGCCCGAACGTATATCGGCAATAGCTTCATGTTCTACAGAATATAATGTGTCGGCAGTGTTGTAACCCATGCCAATCAAAGCATCCAACTTATCAATTTTTGCCTGTTCCATGGTAATCTCCGCTTTTTTCATATTAAGGCGGTATGTTTCATTGTCCAGGCTGGCAATTACTTGATTCTCACGAATAGTATTACCGTTCTGCACATTTATTAATGCAATTGAGCCGGAAACCCCGAAATAAAGTTCAGCTTGCTGCGAGGCCGATAATTTACCATTGCTTACTATTTCTTTTAAAAAATCTTTTTCTTCGAGGGTAATTACTTCTACTGTGTTTTTTTCTTCAGGAAGAGCTTCTTTGTTTACTTCTGCTGAAGCGTTGGGCTTGTTTGTACAGGCTGTAAACAAAAATAAGAAAACGAGAAAAAACAAGATAACTTGTAGTTTTATGGAAGGGAATTTTGGCATATTCACGGTATCTAGGTTTTTTGTTGATACTATAAACTTAACAAACAGATTATTATATCCTATAATTTTTAACGTTTATTATTGTAATACATGATGTTACTCAATTAATTCATGGCTTATTAAAATCATATGTTTGGATTTTTTAAGTATTTTATTTTTCATTTGGTTCTTGTTCATTTGTTATGAATGTAAAAACGAAGATGGCAATGGTCAAAAATTGCTTTAGAAATATATGTTTGCTAGTCAGTAACAAAAATTATACCTAAATATTTAGTTGATTGTTCGAAATCCTCCACATCTTCTAATTGTTTCATATTTCGAACACAGTTCCTTGAAGGCTAAAATGTGAATCAGCCCAAAATCTCAAATTATCGAATATCCAGGCCTTCTACTCTTTCAGTTTTACCAGTATCAGCACCGGATTATCGTTTTCATCTACTTTGTCAAGTATATTTTTCAATTCAGGCTTCAGTGACCTTGCTGATTTTAAAAGCTCTTTAAACTCAAAGGCTGTGAAATAGCAGTAAAACCGGGAGTTATTAAGCCCGGCCTTGGGAAAAGAGGTACCCCTCCATATAAATCGTCATGAAAACCGTACAAATCAAAATTGGTATCAAACAGATTGAAAAATATCTTACGCTTTTTATCAAACACTCCAAATTTTCGTTGTTCCTGGTGACCGTAATAAATAAAAAGATAATTATCGGTTTCGCTTAAACCCAGCAAGCCAATTTTTTCAAAACTTTTTGGGTTCGACCTGTTAGTTCCAATATTGTTTTTTACTTGAATCTCGACGTCATCAACATCATTGTATTTTTCATATTTCCCATAATCCAACTCGTAAACCGGTGTTGTTCTGCCTTTTTCATCCAGTTCGTAAATTACATTTTCGTACGGATTTTTATATCGTGTTCTCCCTTTGTATCGGTAAAAAAGGGCTGGGTATATCATCAAACCATATCTTTTGTCAGCTTGTTTTTTAAACCTGTTTTTCTGAATTGTTTTAGCATTTTCATCCAATAGGTAGAAATCATGCCACGGCTCTTTTTCGTAGGTAAAACTCATATTGTAAACAGCAATGTATCCATTTCCACTCCATTCGGCCGGACCAGGTAAAAAGTTTACTTTTTCTTCACGCAAAAAGTTCCCTTCAAAGTCAAACTCCATCATTTTCTGATCAAGCAGGTCAAAACCAATCAGGTGCCGCCTGTTTGTGTCGATCAGGAAAGTTTGAAATCCCTTTGCGTATTCACCGGGGCCCCTGCCTTTTTCCCCAATTCTTGTTATGAAATTTCCATCTAGATCGTATTTAAAAATGTAATTGTAGTCGCTCACAAAAAGATTGTTATCAACAATTTCAATTTTCGAGATGTCAGTCCCGAACAAACAGTTTTCATTGGTTTCCAACGGTATAAAACAGATGTCTTCAGCAACAATGTTGATCGGTAGTTCTTCTGATTTGCCGATATTTTGCCCTATTGGAATCTGAACGACTTTTTGTGCATCAACCTCAAAGTAACAAATCAGTAAAAACAGAATAGTTGATATTAAATATTTTTGAATAATGTCCATCTGTTTATAGTTCCTGGTTTATTACAGTTTTGGGCTTTGTAGCACTTACTCTTTCAGTTTTGCAATCATTACCACCGGATTATCCGTTTCCGCCATGGTACTTAATGATTTCAACTGGACCGGCAATTCTCCGGCGGCTTCCGGGTTATCGTCAAACCAAAGTTTTACTTCAAAAGCTTCAAGTAAACCTGCTACCTCGTTGTTTTGGTTTACCGATTTAAAAGGAAAGGGGAGAAAGTCGTTTACATCATTTATAATGCCCAAATTGTTTTCGGAGAGTTTGGTGGTATTTGTGGCTTTGTCGTAAAAGCCGTAATAGATATCACCATTAAATTCTTCGCGTGGCTGTCTTATTTTGAAAAAGAGGAAACGCCCGGCTCCAAACAAATCATCAATTAATAAATATGGTACATCGCCCTTTTGACCGGTTAAATTACTACCGCTTGCTTCTTCTGTTTCCCCTCTGTGAAGCACGAACTCAGGTTTCAGATTCTCTATAGAAACTGTAAATACAGTATCAGTAAACCGTTCAAAAAAGTGAAGCTCATTTTGTAAAAAATAAAATTTGGCGTTCCAATCAAACACAGAAATACCATCGCGGTTGATGTCGTAATCAAAACGTTTGTATTGCGGAAAGACTTTTATTCGCGGATTGTTTTTATTGAACACAATTAGTTTTGCCTCTTCTTTTCCGTTAAGGTTCCACACATAGCCAATGTGGCTCGTGTCGTTTAAGGGAGCAATGGAAGTAATCATTTCTGTGAAAATATTATTTGCCATATCCTCTTCGCGTTCAATTGGTTGAACGGTGATTTCGTTGGCTACAGATCCATCCAATGTGTAGGTAGCGTAAACTTTTGAGTCCCAGCCTTTCGTATAAACCTGACTACGCTTTTCATCGAAAGTAAAAGCTTTAAGTACATTTCTGTATCCGTCAGGATCTTTGCCGTAATGCCCGATCTCCCGGATGAATTTTCCCGTTTTACGGTCGAATAAGTACAATTGTCGATGTGTTGCAGCTACAATATATAAATCAGTAGTAAATACACGCGGCGAGTTTCCTAAAAGAATGTCCTTTTTCGTTTCCAAACGAACATATTCAATTTCTCCATCAATTATTTGACTTAATTGGGCCTTATCCAAACTGTTAAAAGCCTGAATAATCTGGACATTATGAATTTCTTCTTTTTCTTCAGCATTGTTGTTGGAACAAGCTGAAATTGCCACTAAAATGAACAGAACTACTACAGTAAATGTGCTCAATGAGTAGAAGGCCTGAATCCAATTGACAAAGGATGATAATCGATTTTCGATTGGTCTAATTTTGTTGATTTTCATGTGTTTTAATCATTTGTATGTAGGATGTAAACATACAACTGATTTTTCAGTTATACAACTAGTTTTTCAGTTATTACGTTATAAACACATTTATTTGAGAGGATTTGATTTGTATCTCTATATTGATTTATGTCTCTTATCCGTTCATGAGAACTTTTGAATCATGTAATCTGAAAGAAAGGAAGCTATGAAAGTTCATTCTAAAAATATAGTCTATTTTAAGAATTTTTATATTATGAGGCACATATTGACTTCAAATAAAAAACGCCTATCCAATTTTTACTTTCTGCATATCTTCTGAAATCTTATAGTCCAAAATCCGAACATAAATCTGGGTTATTTTCAGTGAGCTATGCCCAAGTATTGGATCACCTGAAAAATCCGGTGGCTTAATTTAGAAATTGACAATAATTTCATGCCTGCCGGCGGCCTTCATTTTTGTCTTACCACAAAAACGAAGCAAAAAACGCAAGGCTGCTTTTGGTCACTACCCGGCGTTTTTATAAAACCCAAGTTCGGACGGGTGATCTCCTTGCCTACTCGGAGCTTCCCGCTCTCACTACGGTTTTATTTTAACTCCGGGCAACGACCAAAAGAGGCCGTCCTCTTAAGCAACGTCACTGCATCGGAGCAGGGCCTCGGCCGGTGATCCGGAAAACAAGTGGTGACGACGTAAAAAAATTACTGCTGTTTGAGGAGGTACGACGAGTTCAGTAATTTTAGTCGGCATCGCGTAGCTTTTCCGAGAGAGGCGGGCGCAGCCTTGGGTTTTCTGTCTATCTCTTTGGGCTAAGCCAAAGAGTAGAATCCGGCTGATAAGCCAAAAGAATGTTGCTTATTTCTGGTAGCTTTTATTCAATATTCAAACTTCTGGGTGAGATATTTTTTCTTCTCCACCTACTTTTTAATGTGATCCCAAGTATTTTAAATGCTTTAAAAGCATTTTTTTTGATATTTATGCTAAATAAAAAAGCGCTTAAATCAATGATTTAAGCGCTTTTAATGTTATTTGGTATTTCAACAAGTACCCGGGGCGGGAATCGAACCCGCACTCCGTTGCCAGAACTGGATTTTGAATCCAGCGCGTCTACCAATTCCGCCACCCGGGCAAACTTCCTTTGTGGAAAATTGGTGTGCAAAACTAATTATTTAACCCGAATCAGCAAAATATTAATTCGAAAATTGTTTTTTACGGTCAATGTATTTTACTGCTTTACCATAAACAATTAATGAAACAGCTGATACCGAGGCAATTCCCACAAAATAAAACCAGATATAATGTGCATTTACCGAAGCTGCTTCCCACTCGGCATGTGTATCAAACAACAAAGGATCGGGGCAATATTTGGTAAGTAACCAACCCGAAAGGCCAAAACCAAGGATAGAAGACAGGAACGAGTGCAAATGGCTAAAGCCAAGATACAAGCCCTCCTCGCCTTTTGGTGCCTGCAATGAAAAATATTCCAGATAGCGCGGCGAAATAAACGTTTCTGCCAGTCCCTGGAAAACGATTCCTACAATCATCATAAATGCTACAGGATGCAAGCCAAGAATAGGATCGCTGCCCATTAAATGCCCCGAAGCCATACAAAGTGCCGAAACCGGCATAATAAACATCCCAACAGTCATGGAGAACAACGATGTTTTATTGCGCATCATTTGTGTAACAAAACCAACGGTAAGAAAAACTACCAGCGGATTTACGTTGGCAAACCACGAAATAGCACTACCCTCGCCCGCAAGCCGCAATACGTACTTCGGCATGGTAGCATACAACTGGTGTTGCACCATCCAAAAGCCGGTGATAATGATAATAAGTATTATTAAACGCGCATTGCCAAGCACTTTAATCAATGCATCAAAAATCTGTGAAAAACTTTTCGACTCTTCGTGTGATCGGCTTGTTTTGTAGAAAAGGGCCACTAAAATTACAGCCAAAAGAGTAATTCCACCGGCAAAGTAGTTAAGTGTAACCAATCCTTCGTTACCCATAGCATCGCGCAATGGTTTTACAATGGTTTTGCCCGAGAAAGCACCAATGTTTACCATCATATAAAAGATGGAGTATCCCTGCGCGCGGGTTTCTTTGGTTGTTTCGCGAGCTACAGTTCCGGTAATACACGATTTAATAAACGATCCGCCAATCATAATCACGATCATAATCGGAACGATAATCCATTTCAAATTACTCTCGCGAAGCCCGTTAAACTGGGTGGTTTTGGTATATTCAACCAGGCCTGATGATTCGAGTATTGTTGGTAGTATACCCATCGAAAAGTAGCCGATAGAAAGTAATGTAAAGGCAATCAGCAAGGATTTTTTAAAACCTATTTTATCAGCTATTGCACCGGCAAATGTTGGTAAGAAGTAAAGTCCTGCCGAAAACGATCCGGCCAGAATTGCCGCCTGAAAATCGTTAAATCCTAAAATACGCGACAAATACAGCGTGATAACGATAAAAACTCCGTAATATGCAGCCCGCTCTAACAACTCCACCGCATTTGCCACCCAAAATGCCTTTGGGAATTTCACTTTTACTTTCTTTTCCATACTTGTTATATGATAATTAAGGGTAGCAAAAATAGCAGCTTAATCGAAAGCACAAAATGACAAAAATTTCTTAAACATAATTTCAATCTTTTGCAAAGTATTTCTTTTTCATACCTTAGCAACTACCGTTAGAACTAATTGTACATGAACTCATTCGAAGAAAATAAACTATTCGAAAATATTCAGCAGGGCGATGAAAAATCTTTTGAAAAGCTGTTTAAATTGTATTACGGATACCTGTGCAACTTTGCCACTAAAATACTTGACGACGATGTGGCTGCCGAAGAAATCGTGCAGGAATTTTTTGTGAAATTCTGGGAGCGCCGTGCTGATCTTTCTGTGGAATCGTCGCTAAAAAACTACCTGTTCCGGTCGGTAAAAAACCTTTGCCTGAATCACATTAAACATAATAATATCAAATTACAGCATGCTCAAAAAGTGATTGCCGAATCGGAAACGAGCAACTTTAACAACGACTATATTGAGGTTAATCTGGCTGCCGACATTGCCAAAAGCATTGAAGAGCTGCCGGAAAAACGTCGCGAAATATTCAGGCTGAGTCGCGAAGAGGGATTAAAATACCGCGAAATTGCCGAAAAATTAAATATTTCCGTTAAAACGGTTGAGGCACAAATGGGACTGGCAATCAAATATTTACGAGACAAATTAAAAAAATATAATACCTTTTTATTCTTCTTTTTTGTTAGCAGGGCAAAAAATAATTAGGGGTAAAAACTTTGTGTATTGTCATTTAAATGAGATGGGAAAAATGGAGAACATAGAAAATTTTGATTGGAAACTGGTTACCAAATATTTGAATAACGAAACCAGTTCGCAGGAAAATGACGAGGTGGAGACCTGGATCAATCAGTCTGATAGAAACCGGGAAGAGTTTGAGCAGTATAAAAACATGCTCAACAAAGTAGATTCCTATTACCAGGCAAAAAATTTCGATAACGAAACGGCCTGGAAAAATGTTCATACACAAATAAGCCCTGCTAAAGTTCGATCTATTCAGCTACAAAAAACAAGGAAGGAGGTTATTGCACAATTTTACAAATATGCTGCAATAGTTGTTATCGCACTTTTATTGGGTTCAGTTGCATATTACCTTGGTTTCCGCAACCCGGACAAGGCTTATTACAGCGAAACGATCTCGGCCAAAGATCAGGTGCTGAACGAATATGTTTTACCCGATGGTTCGGTGGTTACTTTAAACAACGATTCGAAACTGCTGTTTCCGAAAAAGTTTAAAGGAGACACCCGCGAAGTTACCATCATTGGCGAAGCATTTTTCGATGTTCAGCGTAATCCCGAAAAACCGTTTGTAATAAATGCCGGCAATGCACAGGTTAAAGTTTTAGGTACCTCTTTTAACGTTAGTGCATACCCGGACGCAGAAACTGTTGAGGTTATTGTTAAAACAGGTAAAGTTCAGGTAATCAGTAAAAACGAGAATCATGAAATGGAAAGCCGCGAGGTATTTTTGTCTCCCGGCGAAAAAGGAACGCTCCACGTATCAAACCGCGAACTGATGAAAACAGTAAACAGCAATCCGAATTTCCTGGCCTGGAAAACACACGACCTCATTTTCAACACTGTTCCGTTACACGAAGTGGTGGATTGTCTTGAAAAAGCTTACCACATTGATATCGACGTGATGGAACCGGAGCTAAACGACCTCTTATACGAAGGTCATTTTGATCAAAAACCGGTTGATTTCGTTTTAAATGTAATTCGGCTCACATTTGATCTGGATTTATCGGTTGAAGGCAAACATTACACTTTAATGAGCCGTACAAACAAACAGTAAAGCTTTAAAGTCATGAAACCAATAAAATGGAATAAAATAAAACTTATAGTCCTAATGGCCTTGCTGGCTTTGTTAGTGGTACCTAACACCAGTTTTGCCCAGGATACAAAGAGCCAGGCGCTCGATCAAAACATCAGTATTTATGCTGAAGACGAGCCACTTTCAGATGTTATTGAAAAGATCTGTAAATACCTGGACATTGATTATTCGTACAACGCCGATATGGTTGCCGATAAAAAAATCAGTTTAAACGTATCAAACAAGCCATTAAAATATGTGCTCGACAAACTGATGAAAGATTTCTATCTTCTTTTTGAAATTGAAGACAACCTGCTGGTAGTGCGCGATTACGTTCCTATCGATGAGAGTATGGAATACGAAAATGCAACGCAACAATTTGCCAGCACTAACCGTGGTTTTCTGTTCGATAATCCACGCGACAAACAGATCACTATTAAATTTAAATCGGCAAGTAATTTAATCATCATTCCAGTAAATATTAACGATTCGGATACGCTGAATTTTATTCTCGACACCGGCGTGCGCTACCCGATTATTACCGAGCTACCGTTTATTAATAAGCTGAATTTGAACTATATGATGCCGGTTAAGGTAAGAGGACTTGGCGAAGGAGAATCTCTGACGGCTTATCGTTCGGGAAATAATGTTATGCAAATTGACGGGTTAACAGCGCGTAACCAGGAAGTACAGATGATCATCGATGAAAACTTCCAGATTTCTCACATGCTCGGAATTCCGGTACACGGATTAATCGGCTTTAACCTGTTTAAAGACTACATCGTAAAAGTTGATTACCTGAATGAAAAACTGACTTTGTACAAACCGGAATATTTCAAGTACCGCGACCGCAACAAAGACATTATTATGCCTTTACATTTCGATGGAAACAAACCGTTTGTGCGCACCACAATTGTTACCGACGACATGAAAGAAGTGCCTGTTAAACTTTTGGTTGACACCGGCGCCAGCGATGCGCTTTGGTTATCGGAAAAATCAGACGAACGAATCAATCTTCCACAGCAACATGTTGAAACATTCTTGGGCCGTGGTTTAAATGGCGACCTGTATGGAACAAAAGGTCGTATTGATGCCATTTGGGTTGGACCTTTGCTGTTGACAAAACCGATTGTAGCCTTTCCAAATTCCAAACATATCGACAGCCTGATTTCGGTAAACGGCAGAAACGGAACCATTGGTGCAGAAATTTTAAGGCGTTTTTATGTTACAATCGATTACCGGAATAACCGGTTAACATTGCGTCCGAATCATAAAATTAAGGAAGACTTTAACTACAATATGAGTGGAATGGAGGTTACCAATCCGATGCCCGGACTACCCATTTTTACCATTGCTGATGTTCTCGAAAATTCTCCTGCACATATTGCCGGATTACAGGAAAACGACCAGATTATTCGTATAAACAGCAGTAATCACCAGTCGTTAGAGTTGAATGATATTAACCTGTTGCTTCAAAGCCGTGAAGACAAAAAAATTAAACTCACTGTATTACGAGACGGAGAAGAATTTAAAACCTCCTTTTATCTGAAAAAGATGTTTTAATGAAGCCGGTAAAACAGCTGATCATATTATCATCCATCCTGTTGCTATCTTTTACTACAAAAGGCCAGCAACAGGATGGCTCTATTTTCGAGCGCCGCATAAGCATTTATCAAACCGATCAGTTGCTCGACTTTGTACTGGAACAGGTCAGCTGGCAGGCTAATGTATTTTTTTCGTACGATGCTACTATTATCGACTCTGCACATAAAGTAAGTATTTCGGCCCAAAATAAGTCGCTATACACCGTTTTAAATACTTTACTCGATACTACTCAATATTGTTTTGGCGAATTGCAAAACCAGGTTATTATTACGCGAAAATCGGATGATAGTGTGTTGACGACAGCACAAGACACCGTACCTATAAAGTATTTTTTCCTTTCGGGTAAATTAATAGAAAGCCGAAAAGATCGGCCCATTCCTTTTGCATCGGTTTCCATTTTAGATAAACCAATTGGCACTATCAGTAATACCGATGGCGAGTTTTTGCTAAAAGTTCATCCGTCGTACATCCGCGATTCCATAGTAATTTCGTGCATGGGCTACGAGCAAAAATTTTTACCGGCCAACCAGTTGCTCGACGAAGATCTTTTTATCCTTGAACCCGCTTCCATAAAAATAAAGGAGATAAAAGTTACGGCAATCACACCCGAAAAATTGCTGAAGAATATGCGGGCGAACTATGAAAAAAATTATACACCATCGACCAAACTCATGACCGCCTTTTACCGCGAAACTGTTAAACAGGATAAAAATTATATAAGTGTTTCGGAGGCGGTAATGGAAGTGTTAAAAGCACCTTATATTGGCACCTCGCGTGGCGATTTGGTGCGCTTGTTAAAAGGACGAAAAAGCCGTGATGTTCAACCTTTTAAATGGCTGAATTTTAAACTGATGGGAGGGCCGTTTACCATAACCGAGCTGGATGCTGTAAAAACCGTTGAAACCTTTATCGACCCGCAATACGAGCATGTTTACGATTACCAGATCAGCGATGTAATCTGGTATGAAAATCAACCAGTTTATGTGGTAAAATTTCAACCTCAATCCAGCGAATTTTACCCGCCTTTTGAAGGCGAAATGTATGTTCATCGTGAAACATTTGCACTGGTACATGCCAATTACCATCTAAATAAAGCGGGATTAAAACAGGCCGAAGAGATCATGATTAAAAAGAAACCGCGGAAAGTCAAGGCACGGCCAACCTATGTGCATTATCAGGTAAGTTACCGGCAGTACCAGGGAAAATGGCATTTGGCATCGGCAAAAGCATCGGTTAAATTTAAAGTACGAAGTAAAAGAGACCGCATAAACTCGGAGTTTCACAGTGTTTCCGACCTGCTGATCACCAATATTCAACCCACCGGTTTAAAGCGTTTCAACAAAGACGAACGTTTTAACCGTAACGATATTTTTGTGGAGGTTTTAGGAGTCTACGACGAAAAATTCTGGGAAAATTACAATATCATCAAACCGAATGAAAGCCTGCGAAATGCTTTTAAACAATCGCTGTTTAATTGATTTATACCAATTTCAATGGCGAATGAGCTTTAAAAATTTTTAGAGATTTTGGGTTTATAAAAGGCAAAAATTTGGGCATAGCCTAAGCTCTGATGAAATTTTTTAACGCAAAAAAATAGAAATTTAAAGTTCATTTAGCGTTGATATCGGTATTATCTTTCTATTCCAAGGTTTTTGCGTAATTTTGTGGCTTATAATCAGTAACAATGGAACAATACAGCACAAGACAGAATAAAATATCAAGGCTCATTCAACGTGAGATGGCCGACATTCTTTTAAAAGTAAACAAAGAACGCTTTCCCGGAAAACTCATCAGTGTAACCACCGTACGCGTTACAAAAGATTTGGGCATTGCGCGCATTCACCTCAGTATCTTCCCTTCGGAATTTGCCAGCGAAATTTTGGAAGAAATCAAACTTTCGGGCAAACAATTACGTGGCGAACTGGGCCGAAAAACCGGAAAAAGCCTGCGTGTTATTCCTGATCTGGAATTCTACATTGACGACAGCCTGGATTATATCGACAATATTGATAACCTGCTGAAAAAATAGTTTCTAAAACTTTTCGTTTTCAAACAAAACACCGGCGTTTGAACTTACCATTTTTCATAGCAAAACGATACTTGTTCTCGAAAAAGAAACAGAACATTATTAACATAATATCATGGATTTCGATGGCCGGAATTGTGGTAGGTACCATGGCTATTATTATTATCGTTTCGGTGTTAAATGGGTTTACCGATCTGATTGGGGTATTTTATAGCGACTTCGATCCTGACATTAGAATATCGTCGGTTGAGGGAAAAATGTTCGATCCCAACACCATTGATATTAAGCAAATTAAAGCCTTACCCGATGTGGTTTCGTATGCCGAAGTTGTTGAAGAAGTGGCCATGTTGAGCTATGGAAAACGGCAATCCCCTGCTACCATTAAAGGTGTTCCCGATAACTATCCGGATTATACCAACATTGATAAACTGCTGATTGAAGGCGAATATTACCTCAAAAAAGACGGCATTGATTACGCTGTAGTGGGCCGCGGAATTGCCAATAATCTTGGCGTTGGCATTTCTTTTCTCGATCCGCTGCATGTTTATGTGCCCAAAAAGGGGAAGCAGGTATCACTAAATCCTTCGCGTGCTTTTAACCACAATTCTCTGTTCCCGTCGGCGGTATTTGCGGTGCTCGAAGATGTGGATGCCAAATACATACTGGTATCTAAAGCGTTTGCCACCCAGCTTTTTGACAGTGGAAACAACATTTCCGCCATTGAACTGGCCATTGCCGATGGGGCCGATGTTGATTATATCCAGGATAAACTGCAAGAAATTGTGGGTGCCGGGTTCCACGTGAAAAATAAAGAACAACAACACGACCTGGTTTTTAAAACCATGAAATCGGAAAAATGGGCCGTGTATTTTATCCTCGTTTTTATTTTGCTGCTGGCTTCCGGAAATATGATCGGCAACCTGACCATGCTTTACATCGATAAAAAAGAGGACATTTCAATACTAGGCAGCATGGGGCTTCCCATAAAACAAATCAACCGGATTTTTCTTTTCGAAGGCTGGTTAATATCTCTGGCAGGTGGTGTTTTAGGTACCGTTTTGGGCGTATTTGTTTGCTGGTTGCAAATTACTTTTGAGTTGGTAAAATTGCCCGGAGCCGGCGGTTCTTTTGTTATTTCGGCATACCCGGTACACATCATTTTTACCGATATCATTCTGGCTTTCATTGCAGTACTTATTATTGGGTTTATTGCATCGTGGTATCCGGTTAAATTTATGTCGCAAAAACAATTAGCTCCCGCCAATATTAACTAATCTAACAGGTGACCCAGAAACTGATATTCCTTATATTTTACCCCTTGTTTTTATTATAACTTGCACCTTGAAAACATTTAACAAATTCAATTTGAATGAAGGCAATTGTAAAAAGCAAACCTGAAAAAGGCGTTTGGATGGAAGATGTTCCGATACCCAAACCAGGAGCAAATGATATTCTTTTAAAAGTACATAAATCAGCTATTTGCGGCACCGATTTGCACATTTATAAATGGGACGAATGGGCCCAACAAACCATTAAAACCCCGGTAATTATTGGCCACGAATACATGGGTACCGTGGTTGAAGTGGGCTCGGAAGTTGACCGCGTAAAAGTGGGTGAACGTGTTACTGTTGAAGGCCACATTTCGTGTGGTTTTTGCCGAAATTGCCGACGTGGTCGTCAGCACATTTGCGATAATACCATTGGAATTGGAGTAAACCGCGACGGTGGTTTTGCTGAATATATTTCTGTTCCGGCGAAAAACGTACTGCACATCGATCAGAGAATTTCGGATGAAATGATGGCGATTATGGATCCGCTTGGAAACGCCACGCACACAGCACTTTCGTTTCCTTTATTGGGCGAAGATGTGTTAATTACCGGAATTGGCGGACCAATTGGTGCTATGGCTGCAGCTATTTGCAAATTTGCCGGAGCCCGCAATATTATTGGTACCGACTTAAGTAAATACCGCCGCGATCTGGCCCGAAAAATGGGTGCAACACGTGTTATCGATCCAACAAAAGAGAGTATCAAAGAGGCCATGCAAGTGCATCATATGGTTAGTGGTTTCGATATTGGTTTGGAATGTTCCGGTTCGCCGGTTGCCTTTAACGACATGGTAAATCACATGTACAACGGTGGAAAAATCAGTTTGCTGGGTTTGCTGCCCGAACGTACTCAAATTAACTGGAGTAAGCTTATTTTTAAAGGATTAACACTAAAAGGAATTTATGGCCGCGAAATGTATGAAACCTGGTACCACATGGAAATGATGCTTACTACCGGCCTCGATATTTCGCCGATTATTACCCACCGTTTTAAAGCTGACGATTACCAGGAAGCCTTCGAAATTATGGAATCAGGCGACTGTGGAAAGATCATATTGGATTGGGATTAAGAATAATAATTTACACTAGAGAAAGCACCATTTTTCGCTACAGAAATTTGGTGCTTTTTTATTTGTTCCACGTGAAAAATCTCTAGGTGCTTCGGTAAATTTCCTGAAAAACAGCAGAAAAACTACCTTTACAGAAAATTAAACAATTTGAAAGAAGGATTAGTAATAAAATCGACCGGCAGCTGGTATACCGTGGAAGATGAAAACGGAAACACCTACGAATGCAAAATAAAGGGCAAATTTCGCATTAAAGGGATTAAGAACACGAATCCCGTTGCCGTGGGCGATCGTGTGGGATTTACACTGCAAAACGTTTCTGCCGACGAAAATGTAGCGCAGGTTGGTTTAATTACCAAGATCAACGAACGCAAAAACTACATTATTCGCCGATCTATTAATCTTTCAAAACAGGCGCATATAATCGCTGCCAACATCGATCAAGCAGTGCTTGTAGTAACCATGCAATACCCGGTTACTACAACTACTTTTATCGATCGATATCTGGCTTCGGCCGAGGCTTATCGCATTCCGGTTATGATTGTTTTTAACAAGGCTGACCGCTACAACGAGGACGAAACGGAAGAGATGGACCTGCTGATACAGATCTACCGTAATATTGGCTATAAATGCCTTAAAACCTCGGCTAAAGAAGGTACCGGTATCGATGAGTTTAAAGACGCTCTAAATGACAAAACCAATGTAATAAACGGCCATAGTGGTGTTGGAAAATCTACCCTTATCAACCTTATTCAACCGGGTTTGAATTTGAAAACCATGGAGATTTCGGATTCGCACAAAACCGGAAAACACACCACCACTTATTCACAGCTTTTTAAGCTGAATTTTGGCGGGTACATTATCGATACGCCGGGAATTAAAGCCTTTGGTGTTTTGGAAATGGAACCGTGGGAGATTTCGCACTATTTTGTTGAGATATTTAAATTTTCGGAGCATTGCCAGTATAATAATTGTTCACACACACACGAACCTGGTTGTGCCGTAAAAGAGGCCGTGGAAAATTATCAGATCGCTCCTTCCCGATTCAGAAGCTATTTAGGATTATTGGAACCGGATGATAAACATCGTCCCGCATTTTAACCTCGAAAAGTTTCTCGCTGATTTCACAGATTATCGCAGATTGAATTTTTTGTATTTATCGGAGAGGTTTAACAATAATGATTCAAAAAAATTTGAGTCACGAACAATTTATAAAAATTCAGATTTATATAGATTATATCTATTCAGCCAATTTTATAAATCCACCCCCCACTAATCTGTCGTTATGATAAAAAACCGCAGTTTGTCCGGGTGCAATCATGGCTTCAGGTTCTAATAATTCGACCTCAGCCACAGTATCGTTTAAAATATGCAAATTACAGCGGGTTTCCTGAAGCCTGTAACGCACTTTTACAATCAGCTCTTCATTACTATTAACTATCTCTTTATCAATTATATAACAATTTTCAAGATGTAATTTTGATCGGTACAAATCGTTGTATTTTGCTAACACAATTTCGTTAGCATCTAGACGAAATTCTGCAACAAATAGTGGAAAATTCAGATCTAAACCCAATCCGCGGCGCTGACCGATGGTATAGTTGAAAATTCCCTTATGCTCACCCAAAATGCTCCCTTTTTTATCAACAAAATTTCCGGGTTGCGATTTTATGCCTCTCTTTTTTAGAAATTGTCGGTAATCATTTCCCTCAATAAAACATATTCCCAGGCTATCCTTCTTTTTAGATAAGGATAAAAATCCTTTTTCCCTGGCAACATTTCTAATGTCGGCTTTTCTAAAATTGCCTAATGGAAAAATCAGTTTATTTACAATATCTCGCGGTAATCCCCAAAGAAAAAACGACTGATCTTTCTCCGGATCCTGACCTTGAAAAAGATATTTCTGGCCATTATAAATTCCGGTTTTCACATAATGTCCGGTAGCAATAGAATCGCAATCCATTGCATTCGCGTATTTATTCAGGTATTTAAATTTCAGATTAGGGTTGCAATAAGCACAGGGAAAAGGTGTACGACCTTTTAGATATTCGTCGATGAAATAGCAAATTACATACTCTTCAAATTCCTTGCGCAGATCGACAGTAATATGTTGTATTTTCAAACGATCAGCTAAATCCGTTGCATCCTTTAAAAAGTGATGATTTTGTCCGTCGGAACCACTAAAAAGAAACGTTACTCCAATAACAGTATAGCCTTGTTCCTGCAACAGCATCGCCGAAACAGAACTATCAATTCCTCCACTCATCCCCAGCAAAACACGTTTATTCATACTATTAAAATTGTTTGTTATTAGCGGTATAGTATGGAACTCGCTTGTATTTTAATAATCGTCCTGGGACTATTATTATACATGCTCGTTTCATATTAATATGATTGCAAATTATCAATGGTGTTAAATAAACTCACTTATAAGTTTCTGTTCGACCAGCTAATATTACAGGCGTATTTTATTCTTTTTCTTTATGAAAATAATCGTAAACTACCCGTGCTTTTGCTTTCCCAATTGATGCCTCCAACACATTCAATTTTTGTAGTTTTATCTGTTTTACCGATTTGAAATCCTTTAACAATTTTTCTGTAGTCTTCGCCCCTACCCCATTTATATCACCAAGTTCAGATGTAATAAAAGCTTTAGAACGTTTATCTCTGTGAAAGGTTATTCCAAAACGGTGCGCTTCGTCTCGTAAATGCTGAATTACTTTTAGCGTTTCCGAGTTTTTATTGATATAAATAGGTACAGAATCTCCGGGAAAATAGATTTCTTCCAACCTTTTTGCGATACCAATTACAGTAATTCTTCCCCGTAATTCTAGGTTGTCCATTGCCTTCATTGTAGCCGACAACTGGCCCTTTCCGCCATCAACAACAATCAGGTTAGGCAATGGTTTATTTTCTTCTTTTAGGCGCTTGTAACGCCTGTAAACCACCTCCTCCATCGAAGCAAAATCGTTTGGACCTTCAACGGTTTTGATATTAAAATGACGATATTCTTTCTTTGCCGGTTTTGCATTTTTAAATACCACACATGCTGCCACAGGATTTGTTCCTTGCAGATTACTGTTATCAAAACACTCAATACGCTCGGGTAATTCCTTTAATTGCAGATCCTTTTTAATGGTATTTAATATGCGATCTGTCCGGATATTAGGATTTTTAAGCACTGCTTGCTTATCCTTTTCAAGGCGGAAATACTTCGCATTTCGTTTCGAAAGATCTAATAATTGCTTCTTCTCCCCTCTTTGTGGTATCCTAAAAGTGACATTTTCGATCACATTTTCAAGCTTAAAAGGGACCAGAATTTCGCGTGCATTACTAAATATTTTCTGTCGTATTTCAATAATTCCAGCCAAAAGAAGTTCTTCTGTATTCTCATCCAAGCCCTTTTTTATCTCCAAAGTAAAGGTTTGAATAATGGCTCCTTTTATTATCTTCAGGTAATTAATAAAGGCAAAGTTTTCATCCTCGTCTATCGAATAAACATCAACGTCTGTAATAACAGGAGATACTACTGTTGAACGGCTCTGATAACGTTTCAGCGAATCATAATTTTCTTTAATAGCTGCAGCTTCTTCGAAATTCAAATTCTCCGACATTTCAGTCATCATCCCTTCTAAATGCTTGATAACACCCGAAATATTTCCTTTCAATATATCCGTAATATCAGCAATTCCCTGATCATATTTTTCTACCGATACATGCCCTTCACAAGGTCCTTTACAGTTTCCAATGTGGTATTCCAGGCAGACTTTGTATTTACCTGAACTAATGTTTTCAGGGGACAAATTATAATTACATGTACGTAATTTATATTCTGACTTGAATAACTCCAATAGTGTCCTTACCGTATAAATAGAGGTGTACGGTCCAAAATATTTAGATCCATCACGAACCAGGTTTCGGGTTTTAAAAACACGCGGAAAAGGCTCATTTTTTATACAAATCCACGGATAACTTTTGTCGTCCTTTAAACGAATATTGTAACGCGGCTGATACTTTTTAATCAGGTTATTTTCCAACAACAAAGCATCCTGCTCACTCTCCACCACCATGTGCTTTATATCAGCAATATTTCGCACCAACAAAGCTGTTTTGCGGTGATCATGATTCTTTGTAAAATACGAAGAAACCCGCTTTCGCAGGTTCTTGGCTTTTCCGATATAAATGATAGTATTTGATTGATCCAAATACTGATAAATACCGGGCTTATTCGGCAACACCGATATAAGCGATTTTAAATGATCAATATTTCTATTTTCCGTCTTATATTTCAATTACTGATATTTTACCAATACTTGTGTTTCGTATTCTTTCAGTATCGATTTGTTTGGTGTGTCGATAAATTCCAGATCGCAAATAAAGCTGAAATAAATATTCTCAACACCACACTTTTTTGCCAGATTCAATGCGGCAACTGCAGTGCCTCCGGTTGCCAGCAAATCATCGTGAATCAAAACCACATCATGTTTTTCCAATGCATCACTATGCATTTCAACACTGTCCATTCCATATTCTAATTCGTACGACTCGCTCAACACCGCACTTGGTAATTTCCCTTTTTTGCGGATTGGAACAAAACCGGCATCAAGACGATCAGCGATTGCTCCGCCAAAAACAAAACCGCGGGCTTCAAGACCAATAACTTTTGTAATTCCCTTCTCTTTAAAATTCTCCACGATTGAATTCGTAACAAACTTTATCGCTTCTCTATTTTTAAAAAGTGTTGTCACATCTTTAAAGCTAATTCCCTCTTTTGGGTAATCCGGAATTTCCCGTATTTCTCTTTTTAAATCCATTTTAATACAATTGTTCCACGTGAAACACTATCGTCCTAAAAGCACCAATAAAACGTTTATATCGGATGGTGAAACGCCTGAGATACGTTTTGCCTGTCCAATTGTTTTTGGGTTTATTTTTGCTAACTTTTGACGAGCCTCCGTAGATATTGATTTCAATTCGCTATAATTAAACTTATTTTCAATATTTATATTTTCGAATTTATCTAACTTTTCCGCCAATAATTTTTCTCGATTGATATATCCCTCATATTTAATCACAATTTCTGCTCCTTCTATAATTTCTGTTTTTCTGGCCTCCGGAACCTTTTCGAGAAATGTTTTAAACGGGGTAATCACTTCAATCAAATCAAATATTGAAATCTGAGGACGTAAAATCAAATCAAATAATTTAACTCCCTGCTTCAATTCGGACGTCCCTTTCCCTGTAAGTAATTGATTTACAAACCTTGGCTTAACCGAAAAATCCTTAGCGTAATCAATAATTTCCTGAATTAAAGTTGTTTTTTCTTTCAGTAATTCCACACGTTCTAGCGAAGCAAGCCCTAACTTATGAGATTTTTCCGTTAAACGTATGTCTGCGTTGTCTTGTCTTAACAAAATTCGAAATTCTGCCCTACTCGTAAACATGCGGTATGGTTCATCTACTCCTTTAGTCACCAGATCATCAATAAGAACCCCGATATAAGCTTCATTACGTTTCAGAATAAAAGTTTCGTTATGGCCAACCGATTTTAGATGAGCATTTATACCAGCAACAATTCCTTGTGCACCTGCTTCTTCATAACCGGTTGTTCCGTTAATCTGACCTGCGAAGAATAAGTTTTCTACAATTTTTGTTTCGAGCGTATGATTTAGCTGAGTAGGATCGAAATAATCATATTCAATGGCGTAACCTGGCCTAAATATTTTAGCTTTCTCCAATCCTTCAATCTTATGTAAACCTTTTAACTGAACCTGCCATGGTAACGATGACGAAAAACCATTTAAATAATATTCGATAGTATTCTCCCCTTCCGGCTCCAAAAACAACTGATGTTTTTCTTTCTCAGCAAAAGTTACCAGTTTGGATTCAATACTAGGACAATAACGTGGCCCAGTACTTTGAATCGTACCATCGAACATTGGCGAATCTTCAAAACCTTGTTGAAGCTCCGCATGAACTTCAGAACTTGTATGTGTAATCCAGCACGAACGCTGTTTTAATTTGGTTTCTGTACCTGGCAAATACGAGAATTTATAATGTCTAGTATCTCCCTTTTGTTCTGTAAGTTTCGAGAAATTAATGGTTCTTCCATCAATACGTACAGGTGTACCGGTTTTCATTCTGCCTGTCTTAAAACCTGCTTCTAACAACTGTTCTGAAATGTTGTAAGAAGCCGCTTCTCCAATACGTCCACCAGCCAACTTTTCCTGCCCTATATGCATTAAACCGTTTAAAAAGGTACCATTTGTTAAAACAACTGTTTTCGACTCAAATTCGATACCTATTTTCGTTTTAACGCCTGCAACCTTTTTATCTTTTATTATTAGTTGAATAACAGCATCCTGCCATAAATCAAGGTTATCTGTATTTTCCAGAATATTTCTCCATTCTTCAACAAACCGAAAACGATCGTTCTGAGCGCGTGGACTCCACATTGCAGGACCTTTAGACTTATTGAGCATCCTGAATTGAATGGTAGTTTTATCGGCCAAAATACCCGAATAACCCCCAAGTGCATCTATTTCGCGTACAATCTGCCCTTTTGCAATTCCGCCCATGGCAGGATTACACGACATTTGACCGTACTTGGTCATGTCCATCGTTATCAGTAATGTTTTCGATCCAAGGTTTGCAGCTGCAGTTGCTGCTTCGCATCCGGCATGTCCTCCCCCAACAACGATTACATCATATTTCTCTATCATACCTTCAGTTCTTTAAAATCTATTTTTGCAAGATAAAACTCTTCCATTTTTGTCATCTCTTCCTGTTCTTCGTCGGTTTTATCTTTATATCCAACTAAATGCAGAACTCCGTGTAATACAACACGATACAACTCTTTTAATTGCGAAATACCGTAATTTTCTGCATTTTCATTAACTCTCTCGAGACTTATAAATAAATCGCCCGAAATTACATTTTTCTCTACGTAATCAAAAGTTATTATATCTGTATAATAGTCATGATCAAGATATTGTTTATTCATATCGAGCAAAAACTCATCTGAACAGAATACAACAGTTACTTCTCCAAGCGTATACTTTTCGGTAATTACTAAGTTTTTAATCTGATTTTTTAAAAAATCTTCCTGAAACGATATCGGTTTGATATCTTCAAAATAAAATTCTATTGAGTTCATTCACAGATAATTTCGAAACTTAAGCTATTTCCCTTTTCGTTAAATTCAACGTTTTTGGCAATGCTTTTAATAATATGTAAACCGCGTCCGGTTTCGTTTAACAGGTTATCTTTATGAGTTGGATCCGGAACTTGTTCTATATTGAATCCTTCGCCTTCATCGGTAACGCGAACTTGTATCAGGTGGCTTTTACAATCTATATTAAGTTCTACTGTTTTTGTATGATCCTCTTTATTACCGTGAACAATAGAATTTGTAGTAGCTTCAGAAATACATAAAAACACCGGATTAAAACATTTATCCGGCATATTATGGAAATTAAAATGGGCTTTTACGAATTCTTCTACCCTTTTAATTTCTGCATTTACTGATTTAATTATCAATATGTTGGGTGGATTATTCTTCACTCTGGTTTTGTATTTTATTTAGATAATCTTTGTATTTTTTGTTGTAAAAATTACTTAAAGTATTTGAATTTCTATTTAAGTATTCAATAGTAAAATTCTCTTTTTCCTTATACTCGAAAAATTTAACAGGGTTACTGTAGAACTCATCAGCACTTTCCGATTCACGTTTATCTTCGAATTCACGCTCTGTTTCCGCCCTTTCAGCTTCCAGCAAACGTGTGGTTATAAGATTCTGACGTGCAATGGTTTCAGCGTTAATAGATTTATTCATCAGTTCTTTTCTGTTCTCCTCAAGCATCTGATCAATTTTTTTTAACGTTTCCTGAGCCTGACTACCAACCTGGCCATTATTCATCAGATCGCGAAGCATTTGTTGCATCATTTCGTGCTGCATCAAACTCTGCCCCATTTGTTTGCTTAATCCCTGCGAATTGCCATTTTTCATTTGCTCAATCATCTTTTGTAGCTGCTGTTTAATACTTTCAGATGATTCCTTTAGGTTCTCCATGCCGCTACCCATTCCTCCCGGATTTTCGCATTGTTGGTCTCCGGGTTGAGCATTTGCCTGTTGTTTTTCCAGCTGTTCTAACGACTCGTTTAATAAAAGTGCTAAGTTATTTGTTGCAGTTATTACAAATTGCTGGCTACTTCTGGCTTGCGGAAATAAAGCTTCTTCCAGTTGCTGACCAGATTTAGTCAGGTTTATTTCCATGTCTACCAATTCGTTATTTACCATACTCGAAATTTGTGGAGTACGTTTTGCCAGCGCATACAACGAATCTCTTACAATTTTACTCTGGTCTTCTATGCGTTTTTGCTCTTTGTTGAGTTCTGTCAATCGCGGATCTTTGGCACTAATACCTCCTAATCCCGTTAATACATCTTCCTGATTAAATGATAACAACACCAAGTTATCTAATATTTGACGAAGATTTTGAATGTTCTCCTGGTTTTGTTGCATGCTGTTCATATCCAGCATTTGTTGCATAGCAAACGCGGCATTTTTCATTTGTTCCGACGTTTTCTGAATACTTTGACTCGACTTTTTACGATTCTTTTTCATCAGGTTCTCCTTACTTTCGTCCGAGCTTTTTTGCATTTCATCAAACTCCTCGTCAAAATCATCAAAACCAATTGGTTTCTCTAATTTTTTATTCAGATCCAGCGTTTCATTTAAACGTCTTTCCAGGTCTTTAAGCTTTTCCTGGTGCTCACTTACCTTTTCGCTGGTTTCTTCGAAATTTTTCTCTTCACTAACCTCTTTAGCCATGTTCTCCTCTTTCATGGCCATTTCGTTCATTTCGTCTGTAATTTCCTGTAACTTTTGTTCTACCTTGAACTTCTTTAGCATCTCCAGATTTCTATCCAGTTGTTTCTGCAAATCGTCCATCGTTACATTCATGTCGCGAGATAACTCATTTAACTTTTTACTATCGAACTCTTCAGCTAACTTGTTAAATTCATCCATTAGCTCTTGTAACTCGTCTGTAAAAACCTCGTTAAGCAATTCCTCAATCTGCTTTTGTTTTTCAATAATTTCCTCCGAGTTGTCGTTGAACGAATTCAGGTAATTATTCAGTTTCTTATTATCCTGCTTTATTTTATCGTAGAGTTTTTCGAGCTGATTTTGTTTCTGAACGATATCATTAACCATCTGCGATTTTTCCCAGTCAGAGGTATTGGTATCCATATTTTTAATCTGCAGATTTTGCAAATTATTCTGAATTTCCTTCGATAACTGCTGACTTTCAGCAATCATTTTCTCCAGGTTTTCGAACTGCTCCTTTTCGTTTGCTTCCAGCTCCTCTTTATCCGGAAATACAAAAGTATAACTGTCGGATGTGGTAGTTTTGTAACCATTTATTACATCGTTATCCGATACAGAGAAATAGTAAGAAATGGCTCCTTCCGACTCAATAGCATTAAAATCGTAGCTGAAATAGAACTCCTGGTCGGCCATGTTCCGTGAAAATGGCAGAGCAATAGCAGTGTCTTCGTTGGCAATATTGTAATGAAACTTCAACGATGAAAAACCATAATCGTCGCCAATTACACCTTTAAAAAAGAAACGCGTTAAACGTGTTGAATCTTCAATACGCATCACTTCAATGTCGGGGTAAATATCCGGTATAACATCAATATTGTACGATAGCGCTAATTCTTCATCGGTAACTTTATTGCGGATATAAACATTGTAATTACTTGATTTATAAACCGTTTTTTCTACTTCGAACATTCCTTCGTTTTCAATTGAAGTAACCCGAATAGAGTCGTTAAACATCAACGCCAGCGAGTCTACATCGATTCCAGTAAACTGCCATTTTAAAATTGTTCCACATGGAACTTGCACATCTCCGATGTTCTCGAGCAACTGCGATTCGCTTAATGTATAGCTTGGTGGATTTACATTTACCGTAAACGAATTTATACCCGGTTTTGGTAACAACTGCAAAGCATAACTATCTGATTTATAGTTTAAATCGGTAAAATAAAACGAAACAGGATTAATAACCGAAGCCATTTCAAATTGGTAATTTCCGGTTGCGGTTGTTTTCATCAGGTAATTATTACCTTCTATATTTATATATACGATTTGTGGAATCTCATCGCCTTCGGCAATTACTTTTACCGTGTACGGATCTCCCTTTTTAGCTTTTAAACTCTCGTTGGTTAACTTAAAAGAAAATGGCGCAGGTTTCACAAATTCCTGATTATAGTGTACCAACCGATTTGTTGATTCAGTAAATATGCTTTTATTGGATAATAATATTCCTGAAGCTATTAAAACACTAACTAACAAATAGATAGAAACAACTTTAATATTCTTATATTCAATTGCTTCGTTAAAATCGAAAACTTTTAGCTCATCAATTTTCTGATCGATACTGGCAATTAGTAACTCGTTAGAGTACTGTTTTTTGTGTAAATCAGATAACTCAATAATATTCAGTAATTTATCTTTTATCTCACCAAAATGTTTTTGAATCAGTTTAGTCGATGATTTCAGATCGATAGGTTTTAAAATATGCAGTAAACGAAATAAAGGGATTAGAATAAACTGTGCACTCACCAATCCGGCAAAAATTAGGAAGCCATAAAAGATGACTTTACGTGTTAGCGATGAAAGGTAAATATAGTATTCAACTACAGAAAATACTGTATATAAGGTAATTAACAATACAAAAACCAAAGCCACCCCTCTTACCAACCTATACAAGCCGTATTTAAACCTAAACGCGTTTAGTTTATTAACAAGTATGTTGAAATTTTCTGTCATTCTGCTTAAAGTTCTTATTTTTCAAACGTTTAATTTTTACACCAATTGTTAATAATTGTGGATAAACATGTCAAAAAAACAAAAGTAATCTTTTATACTAATTTTTGCATTCTTCAATTTTTTCATCATATAAAATCGCATTTCAAAAACCGCCGTTAATCTTACTGTTTTTTGATGCCCGTTTATTCACAGGAAATACACCTGTTAAAAACGTCAGTTCTCTTTTCTCTTCTACTATTAACAGTTGTTGAAAAGAAAAGTTATACTGTTACGAAAGAACAATTTAACCTGTGAAATAGTTGTTGAAAACAGAAGAACAAACCTGTTTACAGTTTCTGCATAATTGGTAAAAAATAGTAATTAACAGTTACCAACAGGATATAATAACTAGTATTAATTTTTAAATTTGTTTAATTATTAATAATAATAAAAGAAGATTGGACATACTACTTGTAGAAGACAACCTATTAAATCAAAAGGTGGTTATATTTAATTTGAAGAAATATAACTACAACGTTACTGCAGTTACCAACGGACCCGATGCAATTGAGCAGGTAAAGCAACACGCCTACGATCTGGTGTTAATGGATATTATGCTACCCGAAATGGACGGCTACGAAATTACCGCGGCCATTAGAGAATATGAAACCTCAAACGCCATTGAAAACCCTGTTCCTATTATTGCTATAACAGCTAACACGCTCGACAACGATCGGGAAAAGTGTTTTAATGTTGGAATGAATGAGTATTTATCAAAACCTTTTACAGCTGCCCAGCTTATTGAAAAAATACGCATCTTTATTCCCGAATAAGAGTTAGTGCTGATGGAAGATGGATTAGATATTAGAGGAAATTCATATACGGATACCGAAAGAGAGCTTGACAAACGTTTACGCCCCTTACAATTCGATGATTTTCGCGGACAAAAACAAATTGTTGAAAACCTGGAAATTTTTGTAAAGGCAGCGCTTTTGCGTGGCGAAGCTTTAGATCATGTTTTACTACACGGACCTCCGGGACTGGGTAAAACAACCTTATCGAATATTATTGCCAATGAATTGGGAGTTGGTATAAAAATCACTTCCGGACCGGTATTGGATAAACCGGGCGATTTGGCCGGTTTGTTAACCAACCTCGAAGAAAACGATGTGTTGTTCATCGATGAGATCCATCGCCTCTCCCCTATTGTTGAGGAATATTTGTATTCGGCGATGGAAGATTTCCGTATCGATATCATGATCGACAAGGGGCCGAGTGCACGTTCGGTACAAATCGAGCTGAATTCGTTTACGCTGATTGGAGCCACTACCCGGTCTGGTTTATTAACATCGCCGTTGCGGGCGCGTTTTGGTATCAATTCTCACCTGGAGTATTATGACGGCGATATTTTAACGCAAATTGTTAAAAGGTCCGCTGGTATACTAAATGTGGAGATAAGCGACGAGGCGGCTCATGAGATAGCTTTCCGGAGCCGTGGCACTCCTCGAATCGTAAATTCATTGCTGCGTCGTGTTCGCGACTTTGCCCAGGTAAAAGGAGACGGAACGATCGATATGGATATTACGCGTCATGCATTATCTGCTTTAAACATCGATAAATACGGCCTGGACGAAATGGATAACCGCATTTTAAAATCGATTATCGATAAATTTAAGGGCGGACCGGTGGGAATTACAACCATTGCAACGGCTGTTGGCGAAGATGCCGGAACCATTGAAGAGGTGTACGAACCGTTTTTAATAAAAGAAGGTTTTATTAAACGAACACCACGCGGAAGAGAAGTTACTGATTTAGCCTATAAACATTTAGGTCGCGTTCGATACGGCGACTCCCCTAGCCTGTTTTAATGCTTTAATGCGTGAATTTGTTAATGCTTAAATCATTTAAGCATTTAGGAATTTTAGCATTTATGCATTATTGTTTTTCAATAAACTTTACTTCAAACAACATTGGCCACAGTTTTCCGGTAACAAACATGCGGTCGTTTTCGGCATCGTAGGCAATTCCGTTTAACACATCAATGCGGTCGCTCGCCTGGTGATACATATCGATTAAACCTTCCATGTTTATTTCTTCCATAACTTTACCGGTTTTGGCATCAATTTTAACGATGAAGTTGGTGGTATAAATGTTGGCATAAATAATTCCGTCGATGTATTCCAGCTCGTTCAAAACATTCATATTTCCACGATTATTGGCTACCTGAACTGTTTTTATTATCGAAAAATCATCCGGATTTAACCAGGTTAAAACATTGGTTCCGTCACTCATAATAAGGTTGGTACCATCGTTAGTCAATCCCCATCCCTGTTCCGATTTGTAGGTAAAACTATCGATTACGGCAAAGGTTTCCAGGTCGTAAACAAAACCTTTTTTAGCGTGATAAGTCAACTGGTAAATTTTACCGTTTAACAGGGTTATTCCTTCACCAAAATACTTGTCATCCATGTCAATCGACTGAAGTGGTTTACCACTTTTAATGTCAACTTTCATCAGTTTCGAATGGCCGGTTTCACCGGTTCCTTCGTATAAATAACCGTTGTAATATTCCAGTCCCTGGGTGTATGAAGTTTTTAAGTGAGGATATTTTTCAATTACCTGGTAAGTCAGTTGTTTTGGTGCTATTTCCGAAATTACATTAATCGTTTTTGTACGGCTGTTTTTTAGTCCGTCAGTTTTTTCAGCATCAACTTTAAAACTGGTGTTTCCAACCTGATCCAGTTCAACACCGGCGACTTCAAATTTAAGATCGGTGCTTTCTTTTATTAATTCCCCCTCGTAATAAACTTTCACCGATTTTAGCTCACCATCGCGTAAACGGGTTTTAATATTTAAAGTTACTTTATCGCCTGAAGTATACATTTGTTTGCTCGGTTTAACACTAATTGTACTCACCGGTTTACGTGGTCGTTTATTCGATTTATTCGAGCACGAAAAAAAGCTTACAAACAAACAAAATACAAGTACTATCGGGAAAAGGTTACGCTTCATTACACTGTTATTTTTGACTTCAAAGATAAAACATATTGCAAAACGTTGTTTTATGGAAAAGCATCAAAGCAAATGATTTTATCTTTGCCTAAAAATTCAACAATTGAATCCTTTTAAGAAATTAGCAAGCGATACGGCTATTTACGGGGTAAGCAGCATTGTGGGCCGCTTTTTAAACTGGTGGCTTGTCCCCTATTATTCGTTTATGTTTTTGCCCGGCGAATACGGCGTGGTAACCAATATGTACGCTTATGTGGCATTTTTACTGGTGTTGCTCACTTACGGAATGGAAACATCGTATTTTCGTTTTGCCTCAAAAAGCGACGATCCCGAAAAGGTGTATTCCACATCGATGGTATCGTTATTTTTTACCACTTTTTCGTTTGTGTTGCTGGCGGCAGCTTTCCGAAACGAAATAGCCGCCTGGATTCAATATCCCGATCACCCGGAGTACATTTTGTGGTTTGCCATAATTTTAGGTGTCGACGCATTTACAGCCATTCCTTTTGCTCGACTCCGTTTAAAGAACCGGCCCATAAAATTTGCCTTTATAAAACTGGTGAATATTGGTTTTAATATTGGTTTTAACCTGTTTTTTATTTCGTTGTGCCCAAGGATTTTAGCTAATAATCCCGATTCAATAATTTCAACGATTTATTCAGCTGATATCGGCGTAGGTTACGTGTTTATTTCCAATTTACTGGCTTCGCTGATAACCTTGATTTTACTGCTTCCCGAGATCTTTCGGATCTCATTTCAGTTTGATAAGAAGCTGCTGAAGCAAATGTTGAGTTATGGTTTCCCTATTCTTATCGTTGGATTAACGGGGATGGTGAATCAGAATATTGATAAAGTGCTGATTCCGTTTTTGGTACCGGAGAATCAGGATCCTATGTTTCAGCTTGGTATTTATGGTGCCAACTACAAACTGGCGGTGCTGATGAATATGTTTATTCAGGCATTTCGTTATGCTTTTGAACCGTTCTTTTTTGCCCGCGAAGGATCAAAAGACGACCCAAAAATCTATGCCGTTGTAATGAAATACTTTGTCATTTTCGGACTCATCATTTTCATCGGAATGGTACTTTTCATCGATGTTATAAAAGTTATTGTCGACACCGAATATCACGAGGGATTAAAAGTGGTGCCTATTGTGTTAATGGCCAATCTGTTTTACGGAATGTATTTCACGCTGTCGTTGTGGTATAAACTAACCGACAAAACGCGTTACGGCGCTTATATGGCTTTAATCGGTGCCACAATTACCTTGGTTTTAAACCTTGCGCTGGTTCCGGTTATGGGTTATATGGGATCGGCAATTGCAGTGTTTGTCTGCTTTTTGGTAATGCTGGTTATCTCCTATTTTCTGGGACAAAAACATTTTCCGGTGCCTTACGATCTTAAACGAATTGGCAGTTATTTTCTGGCCGCCATGGTTATTGTGGGCATCGCTCAATTTACGCTCGATTTACAGGTAATACTTAAATATTCAATCAACATAGTTTTAACTTTGGCTTTTATTGTGCTTGTTTTTAAATGGGAAATAAACGAGTTAAAGCGATTTATTCCCTTTATAAATAAGTCGTAAAAAGTTGAATATTAATTTATTAATAATAGTAAATTCTACTATTGTTTTCCTCTCATGCAACAAATATTAGGAATAAATGAAATAAATATCAAAAAGTATTAATTTTGTACAAATGAAGAATTTAGAGGGAAAGGTAATAGCGTTGGCAAGCGATCATGCCGGATTTGCAAAAAAGCAGGTGATTATAAAATTTTTAAGCGATAATAATATTGCTTTTAAAGATTTTGGATGTTACACCGACGAAAGTGTAGACTACCCTATTTATGCTCATAAAATGGGTGAAGCGATTGAAAGTGGTGAATTTGAAATTGGTATCACATTTTGCGGAAGTGGCCAGGGAATTAGTATTGCTGCAAACAAACATCAGAGCGTCCGTTCGGCGGTTTGCTGGAAAGAAGAAATTGCTGCACTGGCGCGTCAGCACAACAATGCAAATGTGTGTGCAGTGCCGGGTCGTTTTGTGAGCGATGAAGAAGCTATTGCTATTGTTTCAACTTTTCTGAACGAAGATTTTGAAGGCGGACGTCACGCCCGGAGAGTAGATCAGATTCCTGTTGAGAAATAAATGACAGCGCATAAAAAAATATTTCTGAAGGATTCAAAAATTGCTTTTGATAAAAAACACCGGAAGACCTTAAATTTTAATATTTCGAAATACGACGAAGCGGTTGCCAAAGGTAAACTTCGTTACCGGAATATGGATTTAGCGAAACACCGTGCTTCTTATCTCAAAAAGAAAGTAGTTTCCAATCTTGCGCATTATCTCGAAACATTTGAAACCAATGCCAAAACCAATGGAATTGATGTGGTTTGGGCACGCGACAGCAAAGAAGCTGTTTCTGAAATTGTAAAAATTATGACCGAGAACGAGGCAAAGCTTTTGGTGAAAAGCAAGTCGATGATCTCGGAAGAAATTGAATTAAACGAAAACCTGGAGAAAGCTGGTTTTGAACCGGTTGAAACGGACCTCGGCGAGTTTATCGTTCAGGTGGCTGGCGAAAAACCTTACCATATTTTAACACCGGCAATGCACAAATCGAAAGAAGATGTTGCCGAGCTTTTTCATAAGAAATTTCAAACTCCCGAGGATTCAACACCAACAGAATTAACCCTTTTTGTGCGAAAAGTATTGCGCGAAAAATTCACTTCGGCAGAAGTTGGAGTAACGGGTGCTAATTTTCTGGTAGCCGATGTTGGCGGAGTGGCACTTACCGAAAACGAAGGAAACGGTTTTATGTCGGTTGCTTTCCCGAAAGTGCATATTGTAATTGCCGGAATTGAAAAACTGATCCCGTCGATCGACGATTTACAGCTTATGTTTCCCTTGCTTTCGGCTTTGGGAACCGGGCAGCAGGTAACCGTTTATAATTCATTGATAACCGGCCCAAAACGCGAGAATGAAGCCAACGGACCGGAAAAAATGGTAGTGGTTTTGCTCGATAATAATCGCACAAAAATTGCTGCCGAACCAAAACATGTCGACGCGCTGAAATGTATTCGCTGCGGTGCTTGTTTAAACGCCTGCCCTATATACAAAAATGTGGGCGGATACACGTACAACACCACTTACAGCGGCCCAATCGGATCGGTAATAACGCCTTTTATGAAAGGCTTTGATAAATACAATCATTTAAGTTTTGCCTGCACGGTTTGCGGGGCTTGCACTGATGTTTGCCCGGTAAAAATTCCGCTGCACGACTTGTTGCTTTTAAACCGAAAAATAGCGGTTGACGAAAACCACGGAACTTTCGCCTGGAACAAGGGAATGAAAGCATACGAATGGGCTTTTAAAAAACGAAAAAACCTTGACAGAGTTAACGGGAAAGTAAAAAATACGCTGCTAAAAGCCAACAAAAATGTATTGGGAAAACAAAAGAAGTTTCCTGCTTTTGCAGAGCAATCATACAGTAAAACAATCTTAAATTTAAAATAGATGTTATCGAATACATGCAAATATGCTCTCAGAGCGTTGATTTATCTAGGTAAATTTTCGAAAGAAGACAAACGTGTTGGAATCAAAAAGATCTCGGAAGATTTGGGTTTATCGTCACCGTTTTTAGGAAAGATCCTGCAAAATCTGGTAAAACAAAAATTACTGGTGTCTACCAAAGGACCGAATGGTGGATTCTCACTTTCGCGCGAGGCGTCTGAAATTTCGTTGTGGGACATTGTAATTAAAGTTGACGGCGAAGAGTTCTTCACCAACTGCCTGATCAGTTTAGAGCCGTGTAAAACGCACGATCCGTCGAAACCGCTTTGTCCGGTACACGCGCAATACGAAAAGTTACGCCAGGACATTACGCATTTTTACAAAACCACTTCGTTGGAAACGGTTGGAAAAGACATTGACAAATACGAAGATCTGGTAAAACTGTAGGTGTAGTAAAACGCTAATCGAGGAAGATCAAAAAAAGCGTTCCAGCCACTTTTTATTTACAAAGAGTGCATAAAAAAAGGTGGCAAAAGATAAACCGGCGGCATTGGCCCAAAGGTCGTAAACATCGCTGTGGCGGCTTGGCGATATTTTTTGCTGAACGTATTCAAGTACGATGGCAGCAACAAATGTTAGCAGCGGCGTCCAGAAGTAAAAGTTCGGCGTGAATTGTTTTACCGGCCTGAAGGTTAGCATACAAAGGATGAAAAACATCCCGAAATGAACGATTTTATCGAAATTCGGAATTTGTATAAATGGTTTGCTTGGTAGTTGATTTGCCGGCACAAAAAGCAAATAAAGCATTATTAATAACCAAATTGCAAGTCGCCAGTAGGGTGCTATCTTCATGTTTTCAATTGTTTAATTATAAATTTTCCAGGTCTCGTAATGGCGGGTATTTACATTCATATTCCTTTCTGTCGTCAGAAATGTTATTACTGCGATTTCTACAAAACGGTAAATACTTCGCTGCAGCACGATTTTATCAGCGCCCTGAAAAACGAGGCTAAAGTACGTAAAAACTACCTGAACGACGAAACGGTTGAAACTATATATTTTGGTGGCGGCACTCCATCGGTACTCACGGCGCCTGAAATTGCGGAAATACTGGCCGTGCTGAATGATGAATTTAAAGTTAATTCGGATGCTGAAATAACTTTTGAAGCCAATCCGGACGACTTGAGTAACGATTACCTGAAAGCCTTAAAACAGGAGGGAATAAATCGTTTAAGTATCGGAATTCAGGCTTTTCAAAACCGGCATTTGGAAAATATGAATCGCCGGCATAACGCTACGCAAGCTATTGAAGCCATTGAAAACGCAGCAAAAACCGGTTTTTCAAATTTAAGCGCCGATTTGATTTACGGCCTCCCCGATTTAACACCAAAAGAATGGGAAGAAAGTCTGAACCAGATGTTCAAACTTCCGGTAAAACACTTGTCGGCTTATCATTTAACTTACCACGAAGGAACCGCTTTTTACACCTGGCTGAAAAAAGGGACACTAAAAGAGCTGAAAGAAGCTGAAAGTGTTGCCCAGTTTAATACGCTGGTTGATCTGTCGATTGCCAATGGCTTTGAACATTACGAAATTTCAAATCTGGCAAAAGACCAGTTGTATTCGCGCCACAACACGGCTTACTGGATGGGCACAAAATACCTCGGACTGGGACCGTCGGCACATTCGTTTGATGGTGTTTCGCGGCGCTGGAACGACTCTAGTGTTGAGACTTACATAAAAGCACAGACCAATAATCAGACCTATTTCGAGGAAGAAAAACTCAGCGAAAATGACCAATACAACGAGTACATTTTAACCCGTATTCGTACCAAATGGGGCGTGTCAGAAAAAGAATTGGAGCAACGTTTTGGTCGCGAAAAGGCTAGCTATTTTTCTCGTCAGTTAGTCAGATATAAAGATACCGGAGTAATGCAAATCAATAACGAAATTATTACACTCACCCGAAAAGGGCTTTTTGTTTCCGACGAGATTATGGCTGATCTCATGATTATTTAATCTGAAAGAAAGTTATATAATTGTTATCCAAACAGTTGATTCAGTTCTTCACAATCATAAATCTTGTTAAACCTACTGAACGGACGCATTATTTATCTATCTTAGCGGTTCTTTTAAAAAAACAGATTGATGCAGGTTAAAATCGTTAATAAATCAAAGAATGAACTACCGGCCTACAGTACAGCGTTTTCGGCCGGAATGGACTTACGCGCAAATCTCGATGAACCGGTGGTTTTAAAGCCGCTTGAGCGGAAATTGGTTCCAACCGGATTATTCATTGAATTGCCACAGGGTTACGAAGCCCAGGTTCGTCCGCGAAGTGGTTTGGCTTTGAAAAAAGGAATTACGGTTTTAAATACTCCCGGAACAATTGATGCCGATTATCGTGGAGAAATTGGCGTTATTCTCATCAACCTGTCGCAAGAGGATTTTGTTATAGAGAACGGAGAACGCATTTGCCAAATGGTTATTGCCGCACACGAAACTGTGGAATGGGATTTGGTAGAAGTGTTGGAAGAAACAGAAAGAGGAGCAGGTGGCTTTGGCCACACCGGAAAACATTAGCATGAAGAGAATTTTTATAAAGGGACTTGGTATTGCAGCATTTTCGCTGGCTTTAGTGTCATGTTCAGGACCCAAACAGGTAACCGAACAGGAAGTTGCAAAAGCGGCAATAGATACACCCACTACCGAATTGGTAGATCAAAAGCAGATGGAGTTTGAGTACCTTTTTGTTGAGGCGCTAAAGCAGAAAATGTTTGGCAACGCACAAAAAGCTATTCAGTTGTTGTCGAGTTGTTTAGAGATTGATCCGAACTCGTCGTCAGCAATGTACGAGTTGGCAAATATTCATGCCTCAAATAACGATTTTACCAGTGCTTCGTTGTTGCTGGAAAAAGCCATCAGTATAAATCCTGATAACCCGTGGTACAAACTGTTGCTTGCGCAAATTTATCAGCAAACGCGAAAGTATTCAGAGGCGGCCGATCTTTATGCCGAGCTGGTGAAAATGGAGCCGGAAAACCTGGAATACATTTACATGAATGCTGCGCTGCTGGCCACTGCACAACGTTACGATGAAGCGATTGCTGCCTACGAACGCATGGAAAAAGAAACCGGCGTTAACGAGCAGATTTCGGTGGCAAAACAGCAGATTTATGTATCAACGGGGCAGGTAGACAAAGCTTTTGACGAGATTAATAAACTAATTGAGAACGATCCGAACGAAGCAAAATATTACGGTTTGCTGGCTGATTTGTATCAGAGTCAGGGCGATTCAGAAAGTGCGCTGAAAAACTATAAAAAGATCCAGGAAATGGATCCTGAAAATGGTTTTGTACACTTTTCTTTGGCCAATTATTACCTCGAAAACGGTGAGGCTGAAAAATCGTTCGAAGAAACAAAAGCCGGTTTTGAAAGCGATGCAGTTGATATTCAAACAAAAATGCAGCTGTACATGATGTTAATGGCCAACTCGGCGCAATCGCATCTTAGCGAACAACAGCGCGATGAACTGATCGGTATTTTGCTCGAAAAACATCCCGATGAATCGTTGGTACATACCATTCACGCTGAATCGCTTCTGAAAGAAAATAAACTGGCCGAAGGTCGCGAAGCTTTGTTGAAAGCCATTGATATTGAACCGAACGATTATATGATTTGGGAGCGGATAATGTACATCGACAACGACCTGCAACAGTGGGATAAATTGTACGAACATACTGGGCAGATCATCGAATTGTTTCCAAATCAGCCGCAGGGATATTTCTTTAAAGCGATTGCTTGCGTTCAGTTGGATAAATTCGACGAAACGATTGAACTCAGCGAAGAGGGAATGGATTATGTAGTTGAAAATCCACAACTGGAAGCCAATTTCTTAATGCTTAAAGGTGAAGCCGTTTACAAAAACGGAAACAAAACCGAAGCATTCAAAATATTTGACAAGGCAGTACAAATTGATCCGGAAAACTACCTTACACTTAACAATTACGCTTACTACTTATCGGTTGACGGCATTGAGCTGGATAAAGCCGAACGAATGAGTGGAAAAGTGGTTGAACGCTTCCCGGACAATGCAACTTACCTCGATACACATGCCTGGGTGCTGTTTAAAAAAGGCGAATATACGCTGGCCAAATTTTACATGGATTCGGCGATAAAAAACAGCGAAGATGAAAGCGATACTTTGCTGGAACACTACGGCGATATTTTGTACAAAACCGGCAAGGTTGATGAAGCTGTAGAGTACTGGAAAAAAGCAAAAGAGAGTGGTAGCGAGTCGGTAACTCTGGATCGCAAAATTGCAGAGAAAAAATACATTGAAGAGTAGGCGATGAAGTTTCTTAAATATTTCAGGATTTCCCTGTTTATGGCAGCTGTGCTGGTTGCCGTTTCTTCCTGTAAAACGCCGTCGGAATTAGCTGTTGTTGAGGCACGTCCGATAAGTACTAATAAATTGCTGAAAAAAATCGAGCAAAATGCATTCGACTACAACTACCTCACCATAAAACGTATCAATTGTAATTTTTCGAGCAGCCAATCGAAAGCTGCTTTTAAAATCAAGTTGACTGCCAAAAAGGACGATCGTATTCTGGTGTCGATAAGCAAGCTGAATATTCCTGTTGGTCGTGTTTTATTGACGCCAGATAGCGTGAAATACGTGAATTACATCGACCGCAATTATTTCATCGACGATTATTCTTACCTCAGCAGTTTTCTGAACATCGACCTTGACTTTGCGACCATACAAAGCATTATTTCAAACAACGCATTTTCGTATCGAAATGATCCGCGTGACAAGGATTTTAAAACTTTCGATGCCTTGATTGAAGACAATCAGTATGTTTTGCAATCGGAAAAAAACAGGAAGATCAGCAAATTGGAGGAGAAGGAAAACAAAGCCGAGCGCCATTTAAAACGACTCGACGACCAGGCGCTTATTGTGCAGAAAATGTTTTTTAACCCTGCTAATTTTTCTTTGAATCGCCTTTTAATCAGCGATAAAACCAACGACCGGAATATGAACCTGGTTTTCGACGATTATACCAAAGTGGAAAACAAAGAGTATCCGGGAACCATCGAAATGAATTTTCATTCGCCCGAAGAAGAAATCGATATGAGAATCAAAATGAGTGGATTTTCAACCGACAAGATCACTTCTTTCAGCATTAAAATTCCGGAAAAATACGAGGAGATTCGTGTAAACTAATTATCAGGTATTCCTGCAGAATTCAAATTACAAACCTGGGTGTATTTATAACTTTCTGTGAAAATATTTTGAAGTTGAACTCAGGTTAAGTCCGAAATCAATACATTCGTAAACATGATTTTACGAATAAAAATACTATTCGTCACGCTGGCCGTTTCGCTGGTGAGTCTTTCTGTGTTTGCACAATCCATCGAGGAGTTGCAAAAACAAAAGGCTGATGCTGAAAAGGAAATCGAATACACCACACGTTTACTTAACGAAACGCAAAAAAATGAACGTTCGTCGTTGAGTAAACTGCGGCTTATTAATACAAAAATCAACTCCAGAAACACACTTGTTTCGAATATAAACCACGAAATCGGAATTTATGAGCAATGTATCGCCAACAACGATTTGGCTGTAGAAATGCTTAAAAACGACGCTCAGCAATTAAAGGATGAATATGCCGAGATGATCAGGATGGCATATAAAAATCTGAATTCGTATGACGAAGTGCTGTTTTTGTTGTCGGCCGAGAATGTGAATCAGGCGTATCGCCGTTTGCTGTATTTCCGACGCTATAAAACCTACCGCGAAAATCAGGCTCAAATGATCGATGCAGTGCAGGAAGTGCTTGACGAAAGTATACAAAAACTAGAACAGCAAACTGTAGCAAAACAGGTATTGATAGAACAGACCGAAAAGGAAATGTTAGCGCTGAACCGGGAAAAAAACACGCAAAGCAGTGAGTTGCAAGAGCTGCAAAACCAAAAAAGCAGCCTGCAAAAAACCTTGCAAGAACAACGGCGGGTGGAACAACAACTGGAGCGCGAAATTCAGGCTATAATTGAAGAGGAAGCCAGCAAAAACAAGGAAGCTGGTGGTTCGGGTTTTGCCTTAACACCAGAGCAAAAACTGATAGGTGATAATTTTGAGCAAAACAAACGGCGCTTGCCCTGGCCGTTGGAGAGAGGTGTAATTGTTGAGCATTTTGGCGTACATCAACATCCGGTTTTAACCAACGTGCAGGTACAGAACAACGGAATAAATATTGCCACTGATGTTGGAGCCGAAGTGCGTGCCGTTTTTAATGGAGAAGTAAGCCGTGTATTTGGTATTTCGGGTGGTAATACAGCCGTTATAATCCGCCACGGAAGCTATCTGAGTGTTTATTCCAATCTTCGCGAAGTAGTGGTTAAAAAGGGCGATAAAGTGTCGACAAAACAACCGATCGGTACCGTTTTTACCGATACAAAAGATGGCAACAAATCGATTCTGAAATTTCAGATATGGAAAGAAAGCACCAAACTCGATCCGGAGGACTGGATTGGACGGTAGAAAAGTGAATTTCGAATGATGATTAACGAATTTTGATTTGTGAAGTACGTTCAACAAAGCTGATTGTTTGTTAAAACAGATCCATCTAAAATCGCTAATCGATATTTATTATTCCTCATTCAACTTTTGCTTAATTTCTTTAATGTTTTGCAGGATTTCCATAGTTACCGGATTTTCGCTGGCTGCATTACGCATTTCCTCTTTTCGCAGGCCCAGCTTCGTGTCCAGCCGTCCGAGAACCAAGGAAAATACCATAAACAAAACCATCATTACCGGGTAGGTGATCATTTTGTTCTCATCGAGGAAAGTACGGATCGTTTCGTCTTTAAAATCGTTTAAAAACATAAAGGCGATCATAACAAAACTGATGTAACCAATGTACATCCGGGCACGGTCGACGTAAATTTTCCACCGGATAAAAGTGCGTCTGTTTAGTTGAATACCAAAAAGTTTCATATTATTGAAGTATTAATTTCATTTTATATTGTTTCAAAAAAGGAGTCATTCCAATTGCTTTCAAAAAATCCTGTGCTTGCCCCGATTGATCGGCTACATTTATCACCATCGGCGTATTTGATGCCAGCCCGGAAAAATGATAAAACAGCGACGTTCCCAAACCTTTCCAGCGATGTGCCGGATCAACAGCAAACTGAGCTATTCTTCCCGATTCAGGATTTCCGGTAAGATAGGCAACTTGTGTTTTATCGTGGTAAATACTCCAGGTTTTGTAATTACTTGATTTTACAACTGTTTGAGTAGTATTTTGCCAGGTGGGTTGCCAGTCCCAAAAGTATTCGGGAGCAGTGAATTCTCCGGCTGAGTCTTCCACGATAAAAGAATCTTCCGGTTTTGAAATACTTGGATACCCCTGAAAACATTCCAATTCCTGCAAAATGCTAAAACCCACTTTTTTATAGGATTTTATTGCAGGAGTGTTTTTATCGATAACCTCCAAAACTACTTCGTTTACGCCACTTTTAGCCAGTTTTGGAAGTATAAATTCGTATAGCTGTACCGTTGCATTTTTGCCTCTGAATTCAGGAGTAACACCAGTTGCGGCGTTGTAAGCCACTTTTCCCGACGCTGAATCGCGCAAAGCATGAAAGATAAAACCCGCTGGTTTTCCTTCGCTAAATAGACCCACCGAGTGCTTCAAACTCACATTTTCCGAATCGAATTTATCCTGTAATTTTTCGGCTGTCATTTCAATCTTTATCAAATAGTCGGCAAATGCAGCATTAAATAAGTTGCAGAGTTCTTTTATGCTTTGGTTTTCCAGCGTTTGAAATTGCATTTTTAGGTTAAAACGGTTAAAATGAGGTTTAAGTATTAAACAAAAAAACCGGCCATTAGCCGGTTTCTGAAAATATGAAGTAAGCTTATAAATTAGCTACCCGGACTAATGCAGGAATATCTAAAAACTTAATTTTACGGCCCTGCAATTCAATCAATTTGTCGTTCTTGAATTCTGATAATAAACGAATTACCGACTCAGTTGCAGTACCAACCATATTGGCCAGCTCTTCGCGTGTTAACGAAATTTGTAGTGTATTTTGGTTATCCAGCTCAAAGTTTTCTTTTAAAAGCAACAGCACTTCTGCCAGTCGTTCGCGAACTGTTTTTTGTGCAATATCGGTAATGTAATCGTTGGCCTCGCGCAACTCGCGACAAACAATTTGCAACATGTGATGCGAAAACTGCCAGTTGTTCTGAATAAGGTACAACAAAGTTTGATAAGGAACATGACACAAGGCGGCATCGTCGATTACCTTGGCAGTTGTGCACGCCAGCTCCTGGCTCAGCAATGACCGATAGGCAATAATTTCGCCTTTTTTGGCAAAACGAATAATTTGTTCTTTGCCGTCGATTCCTGTTTTAAAGATTTTAATAATTCCCCTTGTAACACAGAAAAACCCGGTTAGCCGGCTACCCTCGCGATAAATGATGGTGCCTTTTTTATAAAGCGAACAAGTTTTTTCATAATTCAGCCGGGTAAATTCATCGTCTGTTAATTTCTTAAAAAGTTGAAAACCATTCAAATTTGCTTCTTCGTCCGACGGCCTTTTTATTGCACTTCTCATTTTCTGATCTGATTATATGTTTAATACTGGAATAACCTTTTTTTAATTTTGCCTTAAAAATACAATTATCTGCATTATTCGAAAAACTATTTATATAGATAGTTAGATGTTGTATATTTGCGTACAAATTTAATGTAAAGCAATTTAAAATAAGGATGTTATGAAGCATGTAGTAGATATGGCCTGGACCGACAAGCTGGCTTTCGAAACAGATATGGATGGACATAAAGTTGTTATCGACGCCACAGAAGAAGTGGGTGGCAGCGATTTAGGACCGCGTCCGAAGAAATTAATGTTGACAGCACTGGCCGGTTGTACGGGGATCGATGTGGTAATGATTCTGAAAAAAATGAAGGTGGAACTGGAAGCTTTTAATGTAATTGTTGAGGGTGAACTGACCGAAGAACATCCGAAATATTACAACAAAATGACTATCGTTTACCAGTTTAAAGGAAAAGACCTTCCGATGGCAAAACTGGAGAAAGCCGTTAAACTTTCGGAGGAGAAATATTGCGGTGTTAGTGCTGTGTATCGCAAGGCCATGGAAATGAAAACAGAGATCAGGATTGTGGAGTAAATTTTAGTTCCTGAAAATATATTGAAAGCGATCTTATAACGAGGTTGCTTTTTTTATAATTTTATAGGTCATAAAAGAATCTCACTATGTTAAAATCGATTAATCCGGTAACAAACGAAATAGTAAAAAACTATCAAAAACATTCTGAAGAAGGCGCTGAAAAAATCATCAATTCAGTAGATAAAATCTGGCACCATTGGCGAAGTACTTCCTTTCATCATCGTGGGCAGCTGATGCAAAATGCAGCCAGTATTTTACGCAGCAAAAAAGAAGAGTTGGCTTTGCTCATGGCACAAGAAATGGGTAAAGTTAAAAGCGAAGGAATTGCTGAAATTGAAAAGTGCGCCTGGGTTTGCGACTATTATGCTGCCAATGCTGAATCGTTTCTTGAAAACGAAACCATTGCCACACAGGCCAGCAAATCGTATGTTTCGTATCAGCCGCTTGGAACCATTTTGGCTGTTATGCCCTGGAATTTTCCGTTTTGGCAGGTGTTTCGTTTTGCAGCTCCAACGCTTATGGCGGGCAACACAGCAGTGCTGAAACATGCCAGCAATGTACCGGGCTGTTCTATGGCTATCGAAGAGATTTTTCGTGAGGCAGGATTTCCTGAAAACGTATTTCGCTCGTTAATGATTGGCAGCTCTATGGTTGAAAAAGTGATAAAACACAAAGCCATAAAAGCAGTGAGTTTAACCGGAAGTACACCGGCCGGAAAAAGCGTTGCTGCAATTGCCGGAGCTGAATTGAAAAAATGTGTACTGGAACTGGGTGGCAGCGATCCGTACCTGATTTTAAAAGATGCCGACCTTGAAATGGCTGCTAAAATATGCGCTGCCGGGCGTTTGTTAAATGCCGGACAAAGTTGTATTGGTGCCAAGCGTTTTATCGTGGAAGAGCCGGTTTACGCGCATTTTCTGGAGCTTTTCACCCACGAAATGAATGCTGCACACTTTGGCGATCCGTTTGACGAGGAAAACACAATGGGACCAATGGCACGCGAAGATCTGCGCGATGAGTTACACCAGCAGGTTGTAGATTCGGTGAATAAAGGCGCCGAAGTAATTATAGGTGGTGAAATTCCGCATCGGAAAGGCGCTTTTTATCCGCCTACAATTTTGGAAAATGTACAACCGGGAATGCCGGCCTACGAAGAAGAGTTGTTTGGTCCGGTAGCTTCGGTAATAAAAGTGAAAGATCAGGAAGAAGCCATTCGTGTGGCAAACGATACCGATTTTGGATTGGGAGCAGCCGTGTTTACCCAAAATCTTAAAAAAGGCGAGCACATTGCTGAAATTGAGCTGGAAGCCGGTGCGTGTTTTGTTAACGATTTTGTGAAATCGGATCCGCGTTTACCTTTTGGCGGAATAAAAACCAGCGGATTTGGCCGCGAACTTTCCGTTCAAGGTATCAAAGAATTTATGAATGTAAAAACCGTTTTTGTAAAATAGATTTTAAACCTACACTTATGCTAAAAACCTTGTATGGTGGAGTATGCGCTCTGCTTCTTTTGGTTTCCTGTACGCAAAAGGAAACAACCATTAACCGCGAAGAATCATTTGATAAGGATTGGAAATTTATCAGGGCTGATGTTCCGGATGGACAGAATATGGCTTTTGATGATTCCGATTGGAGAATGCTTGATCTGCCACACGATTACAGTATTGAAGACCAGCAGGAAAAAGAAGGAGTAAAACAAATCGGACCATTTTCGGAAGAAAGTGCAGGCGGGGCTTCCACTGGTCATGTTGTTGGCGGAACGGCCTGGTACCGAAAACATTTTACACTTAAACCTGAAGATGAAGGCAAAACGATTAAGATTCTTTTTGACGGTGTTTATATGAATGCTGATTTCTGGATCAATGGAAATCATCTTGGCAACCATCCGTATGGATACACGGCTTTTGCTTATGATTTAACGGAGTATTTAAATCCGGCCGGAGAAGAGAACGTTTTGGCTGTACAGGTGAAAAACGAAGGAAAAAACTCGCGTTGGTATAGTGGATCAGGAATTTACAGAAATGTGCGTTTGCTGAAATTAAACCCGGTTCATATCGATTTGTGGGGAGTTTACATCACAACTCCTGAAGTTTCAAAAGAAAAAGCGACCGTAAAAATTGAGACACAAATTACTGCTTCCGAATCTGCTGAAGGACTGTCAATAAAAGGGCAGATGATTAATGCCGACGGACAGATTGTGGCACAATGGAATTCACCAGTAGATTTAAAACAGGCGTCTTCTGTTTTGCAAACTGAATTAGAATATCCATCATTATGGTCACCTGAAAGTCCGGCTTTATATACGGCAAAAATACAGCTACTTGACGGCGATATGGTTATTGACCAGCATGATGAAAAATTTGGAATCCGTTCCATAGATTTTTCTCCTGAAGAAGGATTTTTATTGAACGGAGAAAGTGTTTTACTAAAAGGTGGCTGTTTGCATCACGACAACGGTCCTCTGGGATCGGCTGCATTTAAAGCGGCTGAATATCGTCGTGTAAAAACCATGAAAGACAATGGTTTTAATGCCATTCGAACCTCGCATAATCCACCTTCGAAACATTTCCTCATTGCCTGCGACGAATTGGGAATTTTGGTAATGGATGAGTCATTTGATCACTGGCAACGTGGCAAAAACGATCAGGACTATCATCTTTATTTTGACGACTGGTGGGAGCGGGACCTGGAATCGATGGTATTGCGCGACCGAAATCACCCGTCGATTGTGATCTGGAGTGTAGGTAACGAAATCAACGAGCGTGCCGATTCGTCAGGTCTGGCCATATTTAAATTTCTTCGCGAAAAAGTACTCACTATGGATAATACGCGTCCGGTAACACAGGCCATTTGTCATTTTTGGGATCATCCCGGATGGGACTGGGATCGCACGATTCCGGCTTTTGCACAAATGGATATTCACGGCTATAATTACCAATGGAAAAATTACGAACCTGATCATGAGAAACACGCTGAACGTATAATTGTGGGCACGGAATCTTTTCCTAAAGAAGCGTTCGATAACTGGGACCTGGTAGAAAAACATCCTTACGTAATTGGTGATTTTGTGTGGACCGGAATGGACTACCTTGGTGAGAGCGGAATCGGGCATAATAATCTCGATAATGAAAATGTTGGCTTTTTGCCGGATTGGCCTTGGTACAATGCCTATTGTGGCGATATAAACATCCTCGGCTACAAGAAACCACAAATGTATTACCGCGATGTGGTTTGGCGCAACAGCGAGTTGGAAATGCTGGTTCATGAACCTGTTCCTGATGGCAGAAAAGAGATGGTAAGCATGTGGGGATGGCCCGAAGAATGGAAAAGCTGGAACTGGGAAGGAAATGAAGGAACAGCGTTACAGGTGGCCGTTTATACACGTTGCGATCAGGTTCGCCTGGAGTTGAACGGAGAGGTGATCGGAACAAAAGATGTGGCGCAGAAAAACAGCGCTGTTCAGCAAATGGATATCCCTTCTGAATCGCGCCAAATAGAAGCATTAGCAGCTTATTTTGATGTTCCTTACCAGACTGGAGAATTGGTTGCCATTGGAATTAAAGATGGGAAAGAAGTGGTTCGGCAATCGTTAAAAACAGCAGGAAAGCCCGCAGCGCTAAAAGTCGTTGCTGAAAAGGAAAACGTAAAAGCATCGGTTAACGACCTGGCCTATTTTAATATTGAAGTTGTAGATGCCAATGGAAATTTAGTTCCAAATGCCGAGCTTCCTGTTGAATTTACCATTGAGGGAAATGGCAGTCTGCAGGCTGTTGCCAACGGAAATCCAAAAGATATGAAAAGCTTTCAGCAGCCACGTGTAAATACGTTTCGGGGTAAGTGTCAATTGATCGTTCGTCCGGGAGAAAACGGTGCAGAAATTAAGGTTACTGCTACCTCTGAAGGATTAGAAAGCAGTAATTACGCGGTTAAGGTTCTGTAATTTTAATCGTCTGATTTTTTTCGCCAGGGTTTTAATCCATAAAGTTTTCGGCCAACAAACTGGCCAAGAAAAAAGCTTCCGAAAAGAAAGGGAGCGAGGCCCCAGCTTAATTGTATGTCGAAAAATTTACGGATTAGAATAATCAGCGGAACCGGTGCATGAATGGCTACAAACCACCAAAATGATAGTTTGCGGAAGCCACCGCGCAGGTAACCAAACGGCAGGCAAACCACAAAGGTTGCCACGCAGGTGTAAAAAAGATGCCACTCGTGATTATGCATATTTATTCTGAAATACTTTTTTGAACCAGCAGAGCCAATGTTTCTACCCAGCTTTTTTCGGTGTTTAAACTGTCAACCAATTGCAGTTTTTCTCCTCCTTTTTCCAGGAATTCTTCGCCGTATTCCACTCCCAATTCCAGTGTGGTTTCCAGGCAGTCGGTAACAAACGAAGGTGCCGCTATCAGTATTTTCTTTTTACCTTCTGCCAGTTTTTCTCCCAGTAATTCATCTGTAAATGGAGTCAACCAGTTTTTCGATAAACGCGACTGAAAACCGACCGAATAATTTTCGGGCTGTAAGTTTAATTTGGCTGCCAGCAAACGTGACGTTTCATAAACCGTGGCACGGTAACACATTGCACCGTGTTCCGGCATTGCATTTTGGCAGCTGCAATTTTCCACAGTAATTCCCGGATGGCACTTTTCCAAATGCCGGTTGGGTAAACCGTGGTACGAAAAAATGATGTGGTTGTAATCCTGCAACTTGTATTGTTGAATTCGCTCGGCAAAAGCATCAATAAATTTTGGATCGTGGTAGAATTGACCAACCTCAAACACCTCTGATTTTATTCCCAGCTTTTTAATTTCTTTTTGGGCTGCAACCAGCGACGTTTCAGTGGTTGACATGGCATGCTGTGGAAACAACGGTAGCAAAATCAGCTTTTTAAAACCTTTCTTTTTTATGTCTGCCAAAGCTGCTTTATATCCGGGATTTCCATAACGCATTCCCATAAAAACTTCGTAATTGTCGCCCAGTTCTTCCTGAAGTTTTTGCTTTAACTCATCGGAAATATAGATCAACGGAGATCCTTTTTTTGTCCACAACTGCTGGTATAATTTGGTTGAATTTTTTACCCTGAACGGAATAATAATCGCGTTTACCAAAAATTTTCGAAGCAGGTACGGAAGATCGATAACACGCTCATCATTTAAAAATTCAGTCAGGTATTTCCGAACGGCAGGAACCGTAGGCTCGTTGGGACTACCAACATTCATCAACAAAACAGCTGTTTTCTCTATCATAAATAATCTGTTGCAAATTGGTTCGCAATTGTTCTTCCTTGTTTTATTCGGTCGGCCATTCCAATTCCGTCGCGCATGTTTCCGGCAAGAGTTAAGCCTTTAAACTCGGTCTCCAAATCGGAAATGGCCTGTACTTTTTCTTCACTTTCAAACTCATATTGCGGAATGGCATGCGGATAGCGGAAAATCTCCATCAGATCGGGTTCAAAGCTTTCGAGTCCCATCATTTCGCGTACTTCACGCTCTGCAATTTCAATTATTTTATTGTCTGAATATTCGAACATCTCGGGTTTTTTAATACCGCCCATAAATACCGATAATAAGGTGCCGTTTTCCGGTGCACGGTTTTTCAGGAAAGAGGCAGGTAAGAGAATACCCAGCACATCGCGTTTTTCGGCTGATGGTACCAAGCCGCCAAAGGAGTTGACAGGAATTCCTTTCCAGTTGTTAAAACCCAATACTACCTGGGTAACTTTGGCGTAATTCATTTTATTAATTGCCTGCATTTTCTCTTTCGGTAAAAATGGAAAAAGACTTTCCACTGCATGTGATCCGGTTGTAGAAACAACGTGTGTAAATGATTTTCCGTCAATCGTATAATCCTGATCTCCTTCTTTTTTAATCTCCAGGTTTTTACAGCCCAGCTTAATATTTTCCTCACCAATATTTTTTACCAGCGCTTTTATCAGGTTATCCAACCCGTTTTCAACCGAAAATACCTGACGATTGGCTTTTCGTGGCGGTTCCTTTTTGCGTGCTTTCTTTTGTTTGATACTTCCGCCGATAAAGCTGCCGTAGTTTTGTTCCAGCCAGTAAAGTTTCGGCAAAGCAAAACGTGTTACCAGTTTCTCCGGATCGCCGGCATAAACGCCCGAAAGAAAAGGATCGATACCATTTCGCAGAAAACTTTTTCCCATTCGGCGGCGCACCATATCAGCAATTGTTTCGTTCGGGTTGGTACCCGGTTTACGAAAAGGTTCGCCCAGGATGCGGAATTTGTCGTACCACGTAAAAAGGGGAGTGGTTGCTGCTTTTATGCCGCTCATGTACATTCCGTGCCATTTGCCGTCCATCCATATCCAACGAGCTTCGGCTGCTTTGTTAGCGTATTCCAGCGTACAATCATCAGCCAGGTCTTCAAAAAGTTCGGCTGCTTCTTCCTGGCCCATCGAGCCGGTATTTGGTCCCGATTCGAAAACAAAACCATTTTTACGGTGGGTTTGAATCACACCACCTGCATGGTCGTTCTTTTCAAAAACCTGTACCTTAAAACCAAATTTTTTAAGGTAATAAGCTGTTGTAAGTCCGGTTAGTCCTGCCCCAATAACGGCAATGTTTAGTTGATTTTTTTGCATGGTTTTTATAGTGCTTTTGAGAATTTTAAGGTTGCATTCCGCATGTTTGGATCAAGGCTGGCAGCGATGTTGCGTACAAAGAAACGTCCCTGTTCGCTAACATGCAGTTCGTCTTTCGACAGCGACAAAAGGCCTTCTTCGACAAAACCGGCAAGGAACGACTCATCGTAAATAATGCTTTGTTTGATTACATCGGGAGAAGTTTTTAGCATTTGCGCCGCTTCTTCCCACGAAATATAGTAGTTGCACATCACTTCGTTAATCACGTGGCGAATGATCTTCTCCGTTTCATTCAGCTGATAACCTTTTTCAATGGTAAATTTTCCGGCGTTGATTTGGTCAACGTAGGTATTTGTATCCTTGGCATTTTGTGCGTAGGCATTTTCCAACTGGCTGATTCCGGTAGCTCCAAAAGCATAGACCTGACCTGTTGTTTCGCGGGTGCAATAACCCTGGAAATTACGGTGCAACGTTTTATTTTTAAAGGCAATACTCAGTTCGTCATCCGGGCGGGCAAAGTGGTCCAGACCAATGGCATCGTAGCCGTTTTCTGTCAACAAACGATAACCAACCTCGAACATGGCCAGTTTTTTTGTTGCCGATGGCAAACCACGTGCATCCAGAATTTTTTGTGCTTTTTTCACCCACGGTACGTGTGCATACGAGAACGTTACCAAACGATCGGGCGAAAGACTTATGGCGCGCTCAATGGTTTTGGCAAACGATTCTTCATCCTGAAACGGAAGACCGTAGATAAAGTCGAAATTCACGCTGGTACCTTCGTGGCTGCGGATCATGGCAACCAAATCTTCCTCGGGAAGTATCGACGGATCGCGGTTTACATTGTCCAGCACCTCTTTGTTAAAATCCTGAATACCCAAACTAAAGCGGTTAAATTTCAGTGCTACCAAACGATCGATGTAGTTCTGATCGAGCATTGCCGGATGGCATTCCATGGCAATTTCCGGTTTGGGAATAAACTCGAAAAGCTCATGAATCAGGTTCATAATATCTTCTACCAATTCAATCGACAACGAGTTTGGTGTTCCGCCTCCCCAGTGCACCTGCGACACTTTTCGGTCGTCGCTCAGCAACTTTTTCACCATGCGGATCTCTTTTTTCAGTGCGTCAACATAAACTTCCATTTTGTTTTTGTCGCGCGTTAGGTGCGTGTTGCAGCCGCAGAAATAACAGATCTTCGGGCAAAACGGGATATGAATATAAATGGAAATATTCTGTGGATTTTCAGAATTGGATTGTTCCAACACTTTTACGTATTGTTCCGGAGTAAATTCCGGTGAAAAAAAGTTGGCCGGTGGATAGCTTGTGTATCGCGGAACCGGGGTGTTGTATTTTTCTATTAACTTTTGTGATACTTTCATGGTACTAAATTAAATAGTCTTAATCGGTTTCTTGTTCATACTTCAGGTAAAAACTTTTTCTGAAGATAAATGGCAACAGGGCAAGAATAAGTATTCCGAGCCCAATCTCTATGGCGAACAGCCCGCGGTAAGTAAGCGTATCGGCCACTTTTCCGCTCATTATCGCAATAACAAGGCTGCTTAGGTGTGTAATTACAATCTGAATGGTAAAATCGGTTCCTTCGCGGCCTTTTCGAACTACGTGCATGCTCATGGTATATACAAATACCGACGACATGGCATAAGCTCCCCAAAGCAGCGCGACACCCAAATAAACCAGCCACAAGGCATGATTGGTATAGGTTAGTCCGAAAAAGAAAGTGGCCACCAGTACATTAATTACCGGAAAGATCCACACCGCTTTGGTAATTCCTTTTTTGCGGAGCAGAAATCCTGCCGGAATGGTCATAATGACACCACAGGCGGTTCCGAATATTCCGGAGATGATTCCAATTTCTTTAATGTCGTAACCCAAATCAACGAAGTAGGGTTTTATCATGGTAAGAATCCCGATTATTCCTGAATAAAACAGGAAGAGCAACAAAAGGTGAGCGCCAATTTTTTTCTGCCTGAAAAAGTAGATAAACTCCAATGGCGATACATTTTTTGTTGAACGATCGGGTTCTTTTCCGTTGCGTGCGTTATACAACGACACCGGAATAAGCGCAAATAACACGAACAATCCGAGCGAGCGTAACAACCACAACCAACCCCAATAATGGTAAATAATGAGTAGAACACCACTTCCCATCATGGTTCCGATAAAACTACCGGCCGACTGCATGCTGTTTCCCAGGCTGCGTTCGTTTTTGTTCAGAATAAGAATGGCAAATGCATCGGTGGCAATATCCTGCGTTGCCGAAGCGGTAAACGCAATTACCATCAGAATAATAATAGTAGTAAAATCGGTTTGCAGGTTTAAGTACCCGATGCTCATAATTATCAGTGCATAAAACGCCTCCGACATGATGATCCAGCGGCGGTAGTGCCGTTTGTTTTTACTGGTTTTATCCACCAGAGGCGCCCACAGCATTTTCAGAATCCACGGCAGTTTTATCAACTGAATGTAACCGATAGATTCCAGCGAGTAGTTCTCCATTCGCATGATCACGGGGATCACCGTAGAGAAAAAACTCATCGGGATCGACTGGGCCAGGTATAGGCTCAGCAGTGTATAATATTTTTTTATTTCGCTATTTCTCATTTTAGAAGTTTACCTTCAAATTTACGCCTGCCGTTGCAGGTTTTCCCAGCTGGGTATAAGTATTTTTAAGCGATGAAATCTCAAAATAATAGGAATTGTACGAGGTATCCAAAATATTCTTCGCCCAGATGTCGAATTGAAATTTACCTGAGAAGAAAGATACTTTGGCATCAACCAAACCATAGTAATCCTGGTACAACGAATTGTTTAAATCCCAGTAGTGTTTTCCAACTTCACGATAGGAAAGATGAGCAACCATTTTTTCCAGGAAGTTATTCTCGAATTCAAAGGTTTTGTTGATGCTGGCATTAATCGTTGAGCGAGGTACATAAGGAATATAATTGTCGTTGTAATTCAGCTCGTCGCTAACCACATAATCCGAGAAAGTGGCTTTTGTATAACCGTAACCAATTGTTGCTTCCAGGTTTTCTACCGGGCGTGCTCTAACAAACAATTCCACACCTTTGCTAACCGACTCTCCGGCGTTGTTTTTCATGTTTCCGCGGCCTCCCGGAACGGGCACGTCAATTTGCTGGTCTTGCCAGTCGATGTAAAACAAAGCGGCATCAAAATACAGGCGGTGGTTCGCCAACGACGATTTAACTCCCCACTCGTAGTTCCAGCTTTGCTCGGCATCGTACGAACGGTTTTCCAAATCTACCGATGAGTTGGTGTTAAAACCTCCAGATTTATAACCTTTCGACACCGTTGCGTAGGTGTTGAATTCATTGTTGAACTCGTATTTTAAAGCCACTTTCGGCAGAATCTCAGTAAATGTTTCTTCGTAATTTTCTGAAATGGAAGTATTCCACGGCCCTCCGCCAACTGACATAGCCATTGAATAATCCAGTTTGTCTTTTTCAACATCCAATCGGATTCCTGCAGTCAAAGTAAGTTTTTCAATCAAAAAGTCGTTTATCGTTGATTGGTGGAAAAGCGCAAAACCAGAGATATCGAATTTACTTCTGATATCTTGTTGCATATTCGAGCGGTACAGGTCGCCAAAGGTTTTCTGGTCCATCGTCTGGTAAAAACCATAGGCCCCGAATAACCAGTTGTAACGTTCGTTGTTCAGCGATTTTGCTACAAATTCCTGCGACCACATATCCTGGTTATCGCCGATTTCGAAAAAGTAAACCGAGTCGGCGGTAAATTCCTGGTCAACCGCCATAACACCATCGTAGTATTGGTAACTGGTTGTCGATGTCAGTTCAAAATCGTCGGTGCGGTATTTAAAAATCAATCCGTCCGAGAATAAATCGCGTTTATAGCTACTTGCCTGGTTGTAGTTGACTTTGCCGGCTGTATTTGTTTCGGTATTATAAAGTGCATACGGAAATCCATACTGCTCGCTGTTTTCGTAAGTCGCAATATTTTCCAGTGTTAGCTGGTCCGATATCTTCCAAACCAGGCGTCCGCGAAAACTGAAAGAGTATTGATCATCTGCCGGATCGCCATCAAATTCGTTGGTAAAATAACCGTCGTGAGCCATGTAGTTACCACTTAACGAAAAGCCAACCTTATCGCTGATTTTGTTGTAATGGTTAACATTTACGTTGTAGTAGCCGTGTGTCCCGGCCGACAGGTTCATGTTTGTGCCTTCGAAATAAAGCGGCGATTTACTGAATACATTGATGATTCCGCCCATGGTATTTCGTCCGTACAAAGTTCCTTGCGGTCCGCGCAGGACTTCAATACGGTCGATATCGAAGAAGTCGAAACCAAAGGTTGTCTTTTCAAAATAAGGTACATTGTCAACATACAATCCCACCGATGGCGAACCAAGGCGCGAACCAATACCGCGGATAAACACAGGCGATTGTAATTTCGAGCCGTAATCCATCATAAAAAAGTTGGGCACTTTTGATGAAATATCTGCCAAACTGGTGATTTCGTCGTTGGCGATCATTCGAGCCGAAATAAGCGAAATCGATGCCGGAACGTCTTTCACTCGCGGAAGCTCCTTTACCGACTTAACGGTAATCTCGTCGATTAAAATATCGTTCGTCTGGGTGGTGTCGGTTATTACCCTTACATTCTGGGCGTTTGCGTAGCCTGCAATCAATAAAATGAAGACAAGCAGAAAATTGATTTTTTTCATTTTTTTCATTTGTTCTTCCAGTTAACAAAATAAGCGTCATTTTGTTAAGCTCTTACAGAATAGATTAAAGGATCATTCCTATTGGGAAAATGGAGGTATGTTTTTGAACAATAAAGATTTATGCCAGGGTAGGAGGTGGCCGGCAAAAAGGAGAATCAAGAAGTATATCTTTAGCGTAAAAGCGCAGCGATTGATGAACTTTCCACTTTTGATTGCTGCTAAGGTTGTCACAATTGTGGTGGCTTTCAAAATCAAATTCAGCCTGGTAATAAAATGCCGGCAACTTTTGTGCGGTGGCATGTGAATGGTTTACATGGTATTCAATCTGAATAGATTTTTCAGCTACCTGTATTTTTCCGTCGTGTGCCTGCTCAACGCCAAAGATTAAAAAATAAGCATAGAACACCACAAATACCACGTAGGGGAAATGAGTTGTGAATATGCCGAATGTAAACATTTTTTTGCGTTGTTAGTTTCTGTAAGTCGCGCAAATATAACAATATATCGTTGGAAAAACCCTTCGGATTTACTGTTTTAAAATATGCCCGAAAAGGCTACATTTGTGGCTAACCAAAAAATGAACTATGAAATTTTTCAAAGCATTAATCCTATTATTTGTAATGACATCGTGTACACAAAAAGAAAAAGTTGACCTGATTGTTTCAGGAGGTTCGGTTTATACTATTGATGATGCATTCTCGATTGTTGAGTCGTTTGCAGTTAGTAACGGGAAAATTGTAGCAGTTGGAACTTCGCAGGAAATCAACGATAAATACGAGTCGGATAATATGATTGATGCCGAGGGCAAGTTTATTTACCCGGGTTTTAACGATGCACACTGTCATTTTAACGGCTATGCGCAGGGTTTGATGCAATATGCCGATTTACGCGGAACAAAAAGTCCGGAAGAGATTTATGAGTTGTTAAAAGAGCACCACGATAAATTTGGTGGCGAATGGATTCTAGGCCGCAGTTGGGATCAGAACGATTGGGAAGACACTAGTTTTCCTGACAAAGCAAAACTGGATGAATTGTTTCCTGATATTCCGGTTTACCTGGTTCGTGTTGACGGACACGCTGGTTGGTGCAACTCGAAAGTGATGGAGCTGACAGGAATTTCGGCAAATACGAAAGTTCAGGGAGGGGAAGTGTTACTGAAAAATGGCGAACCTACCGGAATTTTGATCGACAATGCCATGGGATTTGTTGGAAAGCTGATTCCAGAGATTACTGCGGATCAGCAGCAAAAAGGTTTGTTGGAAGCACAGAAAAACTGTTTTGCTGCCGGTCTGACATCGGTTACTGATTGCGGGCTGGATAAAGCAACCATTTTGCTCATGGATGAAATGCAGGAGGTCGGCAACTTAAAAATGAGGGTGAACGCCATGCTGAATCCTACGCAGGAGAATTTCGATTATTTTGTGAAAAAGGGAGAAGCCTATAAAACCGATCGTTTGCTGGTGAATACCATAAAAATTTATGCCGATGGTGCGCTGGGATCACGAGGTGCATTGTTGATGGCGGATTATTCGGATGACAAAGGAAACAGTGGCCTGCAGATTGAAACGCAGGATTATTACGATATGATTTGCCAGTTGGCTTACGACAATAATTTTGCTGTAGCCACACATGCCATTGGCGACGGTGGTAACCGCTTAATGCTTGATACTTACGGTAAGTTTCTGAAAGGGAAAAACGATCGTCGCTGGCGGATCGAACATTCGCAAATTATTAATCCCGGTGATTTTAAAAAATTTGCCGAATTTTCGATTGTGCCTTCTGTTCAGCCAACGCACTGTACAAGCGATATGTACTGGGCCGAAGACCGGTTGGGGCCGGAGCGGATTAAAGGTGCCTACGCCTATCAAACTTTGTTGCAGCAAAATGGCTGGTTGCCTGCCGGAACCGATTTTCCGGTAGAAAATATTTATCCGCTGTACACGTTTTATGCTGCGGTATTTCGCACCGATCATGAAGGTTGGCCTGAAGGCGGCTGGCACAAAGACGAAGGATTAACACGCGAACAAACGCTGCGAGCAATGACAAGCTGGGCTGCTAAATCATCGTTCGAAGAAGATGAAAAAGGCGCTTTAACTCCGGGAATGTGGGCCGACTTTGTGGTATTGGATACTGATCTGATGAGTGCTTCGCCCGAAGAAGTGTTGGATACGAAAGTACTAAGTACCTGGAGCGCCGGGGAGAAAGTATTCGAGTTGTAGAACATATATACTCTTAGGAAAAGGGATAGGAGCTGATTGGGCTTTTATCCTTTTTTATTCTGAAAGTCACTCTGATAAAAACAAAAATATTCACGCAGAGAACGCTAAGTTTTCGCAAAGCACGCAATAGATCCCGAAGTTTTGGGATGCACCAAATGCATAAACCTTTGCGAATTTTGCGCATCTTCTTTTCTTTGCGTGAAACGATACTGATAGCTTTTCATTTCTGTTGGTGATCCCCGTGAATCATGAATGTTTTGTTAGATGATTGAACGGTACTTGTTATTAAAATCAGTTCGTGACGGACTTGTGACTTTGGCTTCCAGCTTTCTTCCTTTTTAGGTCCCTTTTTAACGGCTATATATCCTCCTTTTCTTCCAAAAACAGACATGCTTCTATTTACGATTGCGGGATCAACATTTCTTTAAAATACTAAAGATTTTTATGGTATTCTTATGAGAAATATTTAAATTATATATTATAAATAGATAAAAGTATATAATAAAGAACTGAAATAATTTATATTTGTAGTAAATAGATTGTAATGATTTTAAAATCAGACTTAAAAATATTAATTGATTCTCAAAAAATTCCTTTTGATCAAATTAGTTCTTATATCCTTCGAGAGTTAGTTGATGAAATAAAGAATGAGGAAGGTGAGTTAATTATTATAACCGGCTTAAAACGGACCGGGAAAAAATCTGTGCTGTATCAATTAAAAAATCACTACTCCGATGCTGCTTTTTACGTTAATTTCAGGCATCCCGGATTCTATGGTTTTGATCAGAATGATTTTTTTAAGCTGGATGAAATCATTGCATCAGCTGAAAGCAAAATATTACTACTCGACGGTATAACAAACATGGAAGGCTGGCAGGATTACATTCGTCAGAAACTGGATGAAGGCTTTCAGGTTATTTTCACGACTTCGAATGCCGGGGTACTGAATGATGAAAAGGGCAGGAGTTTAACCGGTAGATATATCAGCAAAGTGATTACACCACTGTCATACGATGAATTCTGCTCGTATCATTCGCTGGGACGAGATGAAAGTTCGGTGGTGGATTACATGACAAAGGGTGGGTTTTTCGTATCTGAAAGCAACCGAGACGAATTTTTAGGTCAGTTATTTGATGACATTGTTGTGCGCGAGATTGGATTAACCAACGGAATTCGCGATTTAAGGGCTTTTAAACGGCTTAGTTTGTATTTACTTCGCCATGTTGGAGAAATGATCACCGCTAATCAGCTAAAGAATACATTGGGCATAAAAACCACTACTACGGCGATTGATTATTTGAATTATCTGGAGGCCGGTTTCTTGATGTACTATGTTCCAAAATTCAGCTACTCGCTGCGCAAACAGCTGGTAAATCCACGTAAAGTGTATGTGGCCGACACGGGTTTTGTGAGTGCGGCAACTTTTAATATTAGCGATAAAGTTGACCAGATACTTGAAAACCTGGTGTTTCTGTATTTACATACGAAATACACGGAAATTTTCTATTTCTCGGAAGACGGATACTGCGACTTTATTGGCTTTGGGAAAGATCAGGCGAAAGTCGTAGTGCAGGTGTGTGCTAAACTGGAGCAAGATAAACTGGAACAGGAGTTAAATGGGTTGTTGGAAGCTATGGATTTCTTTGGTTTCAACGAAGGAACTTTGGTAACCTTAAACCAAACAGATACGTTTATTCGCGATGATAAAACTGTTCGCGTGCTGCCGTTTCATCAGTTTGCGACTCAGAAATAACGTCTTACCGTTTTTGCGTAGTCGTTGTATTCTTCCCCGTAATTTTCATGCATAAAACGCTCTTCTTTTGAAATAAAAAGGTGAATGGAAACAAGTGTCAGTGCACTGACCGCGATAAAAAACGGAGAGGGAAATACCAGGCCGATTCCAATAAACAAACAATTAATAGCCAGGAAAAACGGGTTACGTGAGTGTGCATAAATTCCGGAAGTTACCAGTTTGCCTAAATTGGCTTTGTTTAATCCAAAGCGCAGCGATTGTTTTAATGCGCGCAAAGTGAGCAGCATTAACAGGTTGGCAAGCAAAATAAGTACGATTCCACTAATCACGAGAATAATCTTTCCCGTAAGTAAAGGTTGGAGGACGTCAGGAAGGATGGAAAAACGAATAAGCCCTGCTTTGTATACCAATTCGTTTAAAAACACCAGGAAGAAAGCGGTGAGTAAAAACGTGGAAATTCCTTTTGAGGACTGCTTTTTTCTTGCAGATAACCGTGTTCCGTTTCTTGATAAAACGAAAGCACGAATGCTAATCTGCAAACAGAACAGCAGGAAGCCCAAAAGCGGTATTAATCGTATGATTTCCACACACTAAAAGTAAGTGAAGGAATTCTTAGTGCAAAAAAATCCCCGGTAATTTTACCGGGGAAGGAATTATATATTTTATATAATCTTAAATATTCGGGAACGAGATTCCGATCATCAAAGGATAACCTTCGGGGCCTTTACCATCTTTAAACAGAGGTGTCATGCTGTAATTAGCAAAAATACAGAAGTCGCCAAAGCCAATACGTCCGGTAAGTTCGTATTTCCACTGGTTAATATGGTAACCACTTTTCGATTTCTCTTTGCTGCCCTTGTAATACTTGTATTTAGTGTGCGAACCAAGGTAAAGGCTACCGATAACACCACCGGCCAAATACATGCGCGAGCTACCCATACGAAGTGGGGTTTTCACCTCAAGCATTAATGGTGCGGTGATATAATTTACATGCAATTTTGATTTTTTAATGCCGCGTCCTTCACTGTCGTTTGGCAAGTATCGAGGAACTATTATGCCGTAACCGTCTTGTTTTTCAACAGTTATTGGGTCGTTAAAAGCATAGTCGTTAAAACTTAAGCCAAGACCGGTTACAACGCCGAAGGTTTTGTTTTCGTTTTTAAATGCGAATTCGGCAAAGTTCAGGTTCCAGGTTAACGATTTGCCCGGATTCAGGTCGAGAAAATCACTAAATTCTTCGTATTCACCATCGTAGATAGAATAATCTGTTCCGGTCATAATGTTTACACCAACTTCAAGCCCTGCCCAGTGAGGATTAAATCGTCCCGACCATTTCTGACGATTTTCATCTTTTTCAACTCTAACGTAAGTTCCATTGTTGCCTTCGATAACTTTAAAGGTACGTCGGCCAATTCGTACGTGAGTGGTATCGCCCCAGTCGTCGGTAATTACTTCAACGCCATCGCCAACGGCTACCTGAACTTTGTTGTTATCTTCAATAACTGTTACTACGTTCTTTTTTAATACTTTAACCTCGGTAGTATCGTTTTGCGCGAATAGATTTGTGCTTAGTGCGCAACATAAAATCAAGATAAAAAACTGTTTCATAACTTTAATTTTTTTAGCCCGTTTATTGATGTGATGAAAGAGTAATAATGCGCTGTTTTTCCTCCGGTTTAACATCTTAGCCATGGGCTGTTGTTTAAATGTTTCTGATGCTGTGACGGACTGATGACTTTAAAAGTTACAGCTAACTTGAAATTAATTTTCTGGTTAAAAGTAAAAAATTAGTTGATTTATTCACCTTCCTGATCTCTTCCCGGAATCGAAAATGCCAATAAACGCGATTCGTAAGAGTAATTTACCACTTTGCCGTTATCGTTGGTTTTGTATTCAAACCTGTCGTCGGAGATATTTGCAATAAGATTGAGGCCGGCTTTTGATATTTTACGTAAATTGAACTTTTCTTTTACGCGATCGGCCAACAACATCTCATCATCGTAAGTTTCGGCAGGATAAACAATGTACATGGTTGCCAGCGATGCGCTTGCTTGTTCAACCTCTAACGATGCGCTGATGGAGTGCATTTCTTCAGGAACGATAAGTGTTTCGCGCATAGCGAGTAACTCTTCAGGAGCTGTTGTCATACTGGTTTCTTCAACAATGTCTTCGACGATTGGCTCTTTCGGACTGATTTCTTCAATCGGAGTCGGTGCTTCAGTTGGTGCATTTTCGGCAACTTTGGTTTTTATATTGTTATCCGGAATTATTTCCGGTGTTTCTTCAACTGTTTTTTGAGGCGCCTTTTCCACCTCTGCAATTTGTTGCGAAGTGTTTTCTTCAACAGTATTGTTTCTGTTTACCAAGTTAAAAATAACCAGTCCAAGAATTAAAACAGCTGCCACCCGGCTTGTCCAGAGCAGAATTGTTTTGCCAGTGGCTTTCTTATACAGCTTTTTCTTATTCGCAAAAACAATACTTTCATCAGCTGTTAATATCGTTTTTTCGAAAAGCGCAGCTTGTTTTTTCTTTTCCGGATGACTGGCCAGGTAAGTTTCAAACTCCTGTTTTTCCTTTTTGCTCAAATCGTCTTCCAGCAATGCTATTGCGGCGTTGTCAAAAGCTTCTTCATTATCGAAATTACTTTTATACAACTCTGCTTTGTTGCTGAACGCAACCTTTTCGGGCTCCAGTGAAATAGGCTCGTAAAGTTCCAGTTCTTTTTTCAGATCGGGGTTTGCTTTCAGAAACGCAATAAAGCTATCGATCATTCCTTCATCGAGGTTGCCCTCCAGGTAATCGATAAAATAGGCTTCGTAATTTGTTCTGTTAATCTCCTTCATGTCCGTCCCTCTCTTTATGCCACAGCCTCAATGCTGCCAATATATTTCTTCAGAAATAACCTTGCCCTGTAAATGTACACCTTCACCTGCGACTCGCTTAAATTGGTTAGTTCGCCAATTTCTTTGTAGTTGTATCCTTCGTAATCGCGCAACAACACTACCATTCGTTGAATCTCCGGTAGTTTGTTAACGGCCTCTGTCAGTATTTCGCTTAAGTCGGAATAATTGTTTTCGCGACCTTCTTCAGGCAAGCTCAAATCTTCAACAAACGTCGAACGTTTTTCCTTGCGTATGCGGTCGATCATCGTATGGTAGGCAGTAGTAAAAAGGTATGATTTTACTTTCTTGCCATCCACATTCTCGCGGTTCTTCCACAATTTCTCGAAACTATCCTGCACAATATCTTCAGCCATATGCACATCTTTTATACTCTTCAGTACAAAGCGGTACAGACGATCTGAGTAATTGTCAACTGCAAGGTTATATTCGGTAATTGTCATTTGTTTCTGAACCTTGTTCGTAACATACGACGGATAAGTTTTGGGATAGTTACAGGTGTTGTTGAGAAATTTTATCTTTACCTTTAAAATTTATAAAAATCAAAAAGATGAAATACCCTTTCTTCACAGCTGTAACTCTATTGTTGATTTCTTTATCTGCCTACTCACAATCTTCGGTTTGGAAAGTTGAAGGTAATGGCGCCGAGTTCTACATCGGTGGCAGTATTCACATTTTAAGAGCTCAGGATTATCCTTTGCCTGATGAGTTTTATGAGGCTTATAACAAGTGTAGTATACTAACAACAGAAATGGATATAAATGATGCAAATAGTGCACAGAATATGTTGAAGATGCAACAAAGTTTAATTTTTCAGGACGATAAAACACTAAGTAGCGTTTTAAATAAAGAGGTGTATAATAAGTTGGATTCGATAAGCAAAGCAATGGATTTGGACATAAAACTGATGGACAAACTTAAACCATCAATGATTAGTATGATGCTCACACTTCAGTCGTTACAAAAACTGGGTGTTACAGAGCGAGGTGTAGATTCATATTTTACGGGTAAGGCCATTAGTGATGAAAAAACGCTATTATTTTTAGAAACTTTTGATGAGCAGCTCAGTTTTATCGAAAGTATGGGGGAAGGAAATGAGAATGAATTTATGTTGTACACGATAAAAGATATTGAAAACAATGAGAATGAATTTGTTGATTTGATTGAGCATTGGAAAAGAGGAGAACAGGAGTTGATGCTTAAACAACTGCAGGATTATAAACAGAATTATCCGGATATATACGAAACTATTGTTGTGGATAGAAATAATGCCTGGATGATACATTTGGAAAACTACCTAAAAACACCTGAAATTGAATTTGTAATTGTTGGAGCAATGCATTTGGTTGGATCGGAAGGTGTACTTAACCAGCTAAAACAAAAGGGCTTTAAAGTAAGCCAGTTATAAAAAAACCGCTTCTTCAAAAAAGAAACGGTTTCATATTTAATTTTCAAAATACTTTTACTCAATAATCTCCACCCAACCATGTGTGTCGGGTTCGTCGCCGTATTGAATAGCGCGCAGTTTGTTGTATAATTTTGTCGACCATTCACCGGCTTCTTCCTGGTTGCCGTATTTAAACCACTTGTCGTTGTCGTTATCGTAAATACCTTTAATTGGCGAGATAACTGCTGCAGTTCCGCAGGCACCTACTTCATCAAACCCGGCCAGTTCTTCGTACGGAACTTTGCGGCGCTCAACATTCAATCCCATTTCTTCGGCCAAAACAATAAGGCTTTTGTTAGTGATCGATGGAAGAATAGAATCCGATTCCGGTGTAATGTAAGTATTGTTTTTTATGCCAAAGAAGTTCGCCGGCCCACATTCGTCGATGTATTTTTTCTCTTTACTGTCGAGATAAAGTACAGCCGAAAAACCGTTTTTCTTGGCTTTTTTGCCTTCGTACATGCTGGCTGCATAGTTTCCGCCAACTTTATATTTTCCTGTTCCTTGCGGAGCAGCGCGGTCGAATTCGCGGTAAATAACCAGGTTGGTAGGTTTAAATCCTTCAGGGAAATAAGGACCAACAGGCATTACAAATACCATAAACAGGTACTCTTCGGCCGGAGCAACACCAATTTGCGGTCCGGTACCAATTAGCAACGGACGGATGTACAATGCAGCACCCGATTCGTAAGGCGGAATAAAACGTTCATTCATTTTTACAGCCATTCGAACAGCCTCCTCAAATTTCTCAATCGGAAGTTTAGCCATCAGAATACCATCGGCAGAATTCTGCATACGTTTGGCATTTTCATCCATGCGGAAGACCCTGATCTTACCATCTTTCCCTTTAAAGGCTTTTAGTCCTTCAAAAGCTTCCTGCCCATAGTGTAGTGCCGTTGCCGACATGTGAATATTAATGACGTTTGATGAGCTTATTTCAAGTTCTCCCCACTTGCCGTCGCGATAGTAGCAACGAACGTTATAGTCCGTATCTTGGTATCCAAACCCAATATTTTTCCAATCGAGATTTTCCATTGCTTGCATTTTAAGTCTGCTTGTTTTTGTATTCTAAATGCAACTTTTGTTGCATCAGCAAAGTAAGGAATTTTTCTTTAATGAAAGCAGGAGATTCATCATGAAACCCTTTTGTAATAAATGTTTTATAACGTACAGATAATTTGCGACACTTTTAATTGAACAAGATTTTGCTGTTTCTTCTGTAAATTTTATTCGAATGGCCGGAATAATATTTCAAAATAGCAAAAGTACAATTTTATGAAAAAACGGGCTTATCTCAATTTTTCGTTGTTTTTATGGCGGTCGCTGTCACGTTTGGTTTTTTTCTCCATGTTTTTCAGAAATGCCTCATTCAGATCAACACCGGTTTGATTGGCCAGGCAAATCAGCACCCAAAGCACATCGGCCATTTCATCGGCAAGGTTATATTCTTCATCCGACTTTTTAAACGACTGGTCGCCATATTTTCGGGCCATAATACGCGCCAGCTCACCCACTTCCTCGGTAAGAACTGCCATGTTCGTCAGTTCGCTGAAGTAGCGCACTCCAATGGTTTTTATCCACTCGTCAACCTGTTTCTGAGCCTCGGGTATTGTTATTTCGTTTTTCATGTTTCTTTAAATAAGTAGTTTTATAAGAAGTGATTGTAAAATCTCACTTTCCCATTTTACATTGTCTCACAGTCTCTTTTTTCAAAAATCCTTTTGTTTCGAGTCGATGATAATGGTTACCGGACCATCGTTGATCAGCGCCACATCCATCATGGCACCAAATTTTCCGGTGCCAACTTTTTTACCCAAAGCGATTTCCATAGCAGCCACAAATTTTTCGTATATCGGAATGGAAATATCGGGTTTGGCAGCCCGAATGTACGACGGACGGTTACCTTTTTTTGTGTTGGCCTGCAAGGTAAACTGGCTTACCACAATTATATCGCCATCAACATCCGTTACCGAGCGATTCATTACTCCATTTTCATCGTCGAAAACCCGCAACTGAGTCGATTTTTTTACCAGGTAATTAATATCTTCCTGAGTATCTTCATTTTCAATGCCTACCAAGATGAGTAGTCCATTGTTAATGGTCGATATTTTTTCTCCCTCAACCGTAACTGAGGCTTCTTTTACTTTTTGAATGACAACACGCATTTGCTTTCCAATTTTTCGATCGCTAATTTATAAAAACAATAAACCTTTCTCAACTTTTATTATTTAGTTTTGTTTGAAGATTTAACAGAATAATTAAACAAAATTTATGAAGCAAGTCGGATTAATTTTGCTTTTATTTGGATTGCCAATATGGATGGTTGCACAAAACGCTGCAGTTACAGGAAAAGTTGTAGATGCAGTTAGTAACGAGCCATTGCCTTTTGTAAATGTGCTAGTTTCGGGAACTTCGAACGGAACGGTAACCGATGAGACTGGCCATTTCGAGTTTAGAAATCTGACTCCGGGATTTATTCGGATTGAGGCCAGTTTTGTAGGCTATAAAAAAGCCATTTCGTCGGAGGTTGAGGTAAATAATGCCAGCACTCATTTTGTAGAGATTCTGTTGGAAAAATCAGTATCAAAGCTGGATGAAGTAATGGTTACTGCCTCGCCATTTAGAAAAACCATTGAAAGCCCGGTTTCGTTACGAAGTATTGGCATTGGCGAAATTGAAAAAAGCCCCGGTGCCAACCGCGATATTTCAAAAGTTATTCAGTCATTTCCCGGAGTGCAGTCAACGCCTGCTTTCCGAAACGATATTATTATTCGTGGTGGTGGCCCGTCGGAAAGTCGTTTTTATCTTGATGGGGTTGAGGTGCCGTTTATTAACCACTTCGCCACACAAGGTGCTTCGGGCGGCCCGGTGGGAATTTTGAATGCCGACTTTATTCGCGAGGTAAATTATTACTCGGGCGCTTTCCCTGCCAACCGTGGAAATGCCTTAAGTGGTGTAATGGAATTTTACCAGATTGATGGAAACGAAGAGAAACTGAATTTTCACGGAACGCTTGGTGCATCGGAAGTTGCGGCAACATTGGATGGTCCGATTGGAGAAAAGACAAACTTTGTTGTTTCGGTGCGTCAGTCGTATTTGCAGTTTTTGTTTAGTGCTTTGGAATTACCCTTTTTGCCCACTTTCACTGATATGCAGTTTAAAGTACGCACCCGTTTCGATAAAAAGAATGAGTTGACCCTGATCGGTTTGGGAGCCAACGATTTGTTTGAATTAAATGAAGATATAGAAGATCCGGATGACGAGCAAAAGTACATTCTTAGCGAAATTCCGGTGAACAAACAATGGTCGTACACGATGGGAGCGGTTTACAAACACTACCGCGATAACAGCTATCAGACTTTTGTTACAAGCCGCAGTCATTTAAATAACAATGCTTACAAATACCTCGATAACGACGAGAGTTCGGAAGAAAACAAGATTCTGGATTACGATTCGCAGGAAACCGAAAATAAGTTTCGTTTTGAGAACACCTCCCGCTTGGACGGTTTTAAGCTGAATTTTGGAGCCAACCTCGATTTTGTAAGTTACAAAAACAGTTCGCAGTTTCGCCGTTTTTACGACGGTCAGCCGGTTGATGTGATGTACAACACCGACCTTAACCTGTTAAAATACGGTTTGTTTGCACAACTCAGCAAGTCGGTTTTTAATGAGCGTTTGGCTTTATCACTGGGCGTGCGGGCCGATGCTAATAACTACTCGTCAAGCATGAAGAATTTGTTGGATCAGATCTCACCGCGTTTTTCGGCGTCGTATTCGTTAACCAATCAGTGGAGCCTGAATTTTAACACCGGGCGTTATTACCAGTTGCCGGCTTATACATCGCTGGGTTACAAGGAGAACGATGTTTTGGTAAATAAAGTCAATAACCTGAAATACATTTCGGTGGATCATGTTATTGGTGGTTTGGAGTATCGTCCAAGATCTTTCGTGCAGTTGTCAGCCGAGGCATTCTGGAAAGGTTATTCCCAGTATCCGTTTTCGGTGAATGATCAGGTAAGTCTGGCAAATTTGGGAGCCGATTATGGTGTGGTTGGCGACGAAGAGGTAACCTCAACATCAGAGGGAAGAGCTTACGGAGCCGAGTTTCAGGCACGAATAAATTCATTCGATGGATTTAATTTTAACCTGTCGTACACTTTGGTGCGAAGCGAATTTAAAGATGGAGAGGGCACTTACATTCCTTCAAGTTGGGATTCGAAACATCTGATTACGCTCACCACCACAAAAGACCTGAAACGCAACTGGCGTGTGGGTGCACGCTGGCGGTTTGTTGGCGGTTTGCCATATACTCCTTGGGATATCGAAAAATCGTCGCTGGTGGAAGCCTGGAACTTGCAGGGTGAGCCGTATTACGATTATACGCAGCTAAATGCCAAACGCTTCGATCCTTTTCATCAGCTCGATATCCGTGTCGACAAATCCTATTATTTCGAAAAACTCACTGCTAAATTCTACATTGATATTCAAAACCTTTACAATTTCCAGGCACAGGAAAATGATATTATCGTTCGTGCCGAAGATGCCAATGGGAATTTTCTCACAACCGACAACGGAACGCGTTACGTGCTGAACGAAATTGAAAGCAAGTCGGGAACTGTTTTGCCAACCATCGGAATTATTATCGAATTTTAAATCTGGAAAGCTGTTGATTCTAGTAAAATAAATCAACATTTATAGGTATAAAGGAGTGTTTTGTGAATCCTTATAGCAAGGAGTTCAGAACAATACAAAAGTTGTTGTTCTTATCTTTTGTTGCTTTGGAAAGAATCCTGTACTAACGGGATGAAAAACAACAAACCGACATCAAATAAGTACATCTGCTTCTGTTGTTTCCTAAAAAAGAGTTCTTAATTTTATAAACTTAATACTAAATCAACAAAAACGAATAAATCATGATGAAACGAAAACTTCGTATGGGAATGGTTGGTGGAGGAACCGACGCGTTTATTGGGGCAATACACCGGTTGGCCGCTTTTATGGATAATCAGATAGAGCTTGTATGCGGCTGCTTTAGTGTAAATCCTGAAATCTCGAAACAATCGGGGAAGTCCTATTTTTTACCGGATGACAGGGTTTATGAAACCTATCAGGAAATGTTTGAAAAAGAAGCCAAACTCCCGGAAGGTGAACGTATGGATTTTGTATCGATTGTAACGCCCAATTTTGTGCATTTTGCCCCGGCGTTAATGGCACTTGAAAATGGTTTTCATGTGGTGCTGGATAAGCCGATTACTTTTACCCTTAATGAAGCTTTACAACTAAAAGCAAAACTTGAAGAAACCGGGTTAACACTTGCTTTAACACATGTTTATTCGGCGTATCCGGCTGTTAAACAGGCAAAACAAATGGTGACTGACGGACGTTTCGGAAAGATTAGAAAGGTGTATGTTGAATATCCGCAGGGGTGGCTTTCATCAAAAGTTGAAGATGCAGGCAATGCCCAGGCCAGTTGGCGTACCGATCCAAAAAAATCGGGTAAAGCAGGTTGTATGGGCGATATTGGAACACATGCACACCAATTGGCTGAATACATTACAGGATTAAAAGTAACAGAGCTTTGTGCCGAACTCAACGTTTTTGTTCCAAATCGCTTGTTGGATGATGATGGCGCTGCATTGTTACGATTTGATAATGGAGCAAAAGGTGTATTAATGGCCAGCCAGGTAGCAGCGGGCGAAGAAAATGTAATTAAGCTTCGGGTTTATGGCGAAAAAGGAGGCCTGGAATGGAACCAGCACGAACCCAATACCTTGATCTTAAAATGGATCGATCAGCCCGCGCAGATCTTACGAACCGGTACCAGCCTTGATGCTTCGGGAGCCTTGCATAATACACGAACTCCGGGCGGACACCCTGAAGGTTACCTGGAGGCTTTTGCCAACATCTACCGTAATTTTGCACTTACTGTTCGTGCCCAAGCCAACGGCGAGGAGCCAACACCCGAAATGCTGGATTTCCCGGGAGTGGAAGACGGAATTCGCGGAATGCAATTCATCGATACGGTTGTAAGTGCCGGTTACAACGACCAGGTGAAATGGGTAAAATTTGGCGAAACGATCGGTTAACTTTGAAACAATTGAGCAGGTGACTTCAAATCACCTGCTCAATGAAATACACTTAAAAATCTGAACTTAAAACAACAATAATAATGGCAAGACCAGTAACACTTTATACGGCGCAATGGGCCGATCTTCCTATTGAAACCATGTGTCAGAAAGCCAAACAATTTGGCTACGATGGATTGGAACTTTGTACCTGGGGCGATCACATAAATGTACCAAAAGCCGATCAGGAATACTGTGATAGCAGAAGGGAATTACTTGATAAATACGATTTGAAACTGTTTACGATCTCAACACATTTGGATAGTCAGTGTGTTTGCGATCCTATCGATCTACGACATAAAAACATTGCCAGCCCACATATTTGGGGCGATGGCGATCCGGAAGGTGTACGCCAGCGGGCAGCCGAAGAAATGGTAAAAACAGCCGAAGTGGCAAAACGTTTGGGTGTAGATACTGTGGTTGGATTTACCGGAAGCCCGATTTGGCACATGTTATACTCGTTTCCGCCTGTATCGCCCGAAATGATCGAAGAAGGTTATGCCGAATTTGCACGTCGCTGGAAACCGATTCTCGACGAGTACCAGAGTCTGGGAATAAAATATGCACTTGAAGCACATCCTTCTGAAATAGCTTTTGATATTCACACCGCACACCTGGCGCTAAAAGCTCTGGATTATCATCCGGCTTTTGGTTACAACTACGATCCGAGCCATTTGGGTTATCAGCATGTGGATTATGTGCGTTTTATCTATGAGTTTGCCGATCGTATTTTCCATGTACACATGAAAGATGTGTATTGGAGTGATGTGCCAACGGGAGTTGGTGTTTTTGGCGGACACATGGAATTTGGCGATAACCGCCGTTACTGGAATTTCCGCAGTATGGGACGTGGAAAGATCGGGTTCGAGAACATCATCAGGGCACTGAATGATATCGGTTACAACGGACCGCTCTCAGTAGAATGGGAAGACAGCGGTATGGACCGTGAAGCGGGGGCTACAGAATCCTGCGAATTTGTTAAGAAGGTTGATTTTGCACCGTCGGATGTTGCGTTTGACGATGCGATGCAAAATGAATAAAAGAACGAAAAGAAGATTTTTCAGGCCGGAAGCAAATTGTTTCCGGCTTTTTATTTTCTAGTTAATGGTTAAAACCCTGCAATTTGATTGCAGCTACTTTAGTATCTATAAACTTTTATTTTATAGGATTTTGATTTGAGTACATAGATTTGAGTATTGAGAATCTTATTCGTGTCTATTTTCTTCTCTCACTACTCATTACTTTCTACTCATATCCTATGCTTTGTTCATTTTGAATTTCATTCAATCTTAAACCTATGTACTTTCAGTGCATAGTGGTTTAGTTTTCGTATTTTCACGAAAATTAAATTCAAAAATAAACGATGACCGAATCAAAATATCACAAAACATTTGTGAAAGATGTGTTTGCCGCTAACAACGGGATAAAATTGGTGGAAGCCAGACCTGGCTATGCAAAATCGAACATGCAAATTAAACCAGGTCATTATAATTCAGTCGGAATTGTTCATGGCGGAGCTTTGTTCACATTGGCCGATTTTACTTTTGCCGTAGCATCTAATTCACATGGCAGAATAGCGTTGGCAATTGATGCAGAGATTTCGTTTTTTAAAGCCACATCAAGTGGTACTTTAACTGCCGTAGCAAAAGAGATCTCGTTAAACGGAAAACTGGGTACTTACCTGGTGGAGATTACCAACGAAGCGAATGAACACATTGCACATTTTAAAGGAACTGTTTACCGGAAAAAGGATAAAATGGAGTTTGAGTAAGCGTTATGTTTTACATATTGTGTTGTAGAATACGTTAATAAGTGGGCGTAACGAGGCAAAAAGTCGGTATTAAAAATGGATAACTTAAAATTAATCTACAAATTTGGGGTCGTTTAAGTGCGGGAAGATCTTCTTGAGCTTAATACAAATGAATTAAGATTTATTTTCTAATACCAACTAAATAAAAATGACTAACAGGAGAAATTTTATTAAAACATCGGCAATGGCGACAGCTGGCGTAGGGATTGCGTCAAGTATGCCTTTAGCGATGGAATCGTGTTCAGGTGCAAACGAAAAATTAGTTTGCGGTTTGATAGGTGCAAAAGGTCAGGGTTTTTCTGATCTTCAAGCTTTTTTAAAACAAAAAAATACGGAGTGCGCGGCTATTTGCGATGTAGATGAGAAGATTATGAATCAACGTATTGCCGACGTTGAAAAAATTCAGGGAACAAAACCAAAGGGATTTAAAGATTTCAGAAAATTACTGGAAGAACCCGGTATTGATGTGATCATTATCGGTACCCCCGACCACTGGCACTGTTTGCCATTTGTTTATGCCGCACAGGAAGGAAAACATATTTTCTGTGAAAAACCGCTGGCAAACTACATTGAAGAGATCAACATTATGGAACGTGCCTGGAAACGCTATGGTACGATTGCCCAGGTAGGGCAGTGGCAGCGTAGCGACAAGCACTGGAAAGATGCTGTTGATTTTGTTTACACCGGAGCGCTGGGTAAAATTCGTACCGTACGTTGCTGGTCGTATCAGGGTTGGATGAAGTCGATACCTGTTATGCCCGACGGACCAGTTCCGGCAGGTGTTGATTACGATATGTGGTTAGGACCTGCAAAAGCGCGTCCGTTTAACCCGAACCGTTTTCACTTTAATTTCCGCTGGTTTTGGGATTATGCCGGTGGTTTAATGACCGACTGGGGTGTGCATATCATCGACTATGGTTTATACGGAATGAAAGCCAAAGCGCCTAAATCGATTATGGCAATGGGTGGTAAATTTGGTTATCCTGATGATGCTTGCGAAACTCCAGACAGCATGCAGGCGCTGTACGAATTCGACGATTATACCTTGCTTTGGGACCATGGTCTGGGAATCGATGGTGGTTACTACGGCCGCAGTCACGGTGTAGGTTATGTTGGAGAAAACGGAACTTTGGTGGTTGACCGTAATGGATGGGAAGTTATTCCTGAAGGTGGCAGAAATCCAAGAATGGAGGGTGTTGAACTGAAAAAAGGCGACGGACAGGGATTGAATAACCACATGGAGAACTTTATTGATTGTATTAAAGATAACGATCAGAATACAAACTGTAATGTTGCTATTGCTGCCAATACGGCGCGTGTAGCTCACTTGGGTAACATGGCTTTAAAAACCGGTCAGCGCCTGTATTGGGATGCCGACAACAGCAAGTTTATCGGCAACGATGCGGCTAACGAACTGTTGGTGCCAACGTACCGCGCACCCTGGGAGTTGCCTAAAGTTTAAAAAGACAAATACCAGATATTTAAGAAAGCAGGCTCATTTCGGGTCTGCTTTTTTATTGCCTTAAACCGAATTTCTATTCATTTTAAAACTATTACACAGAGCTACACGGAGAATACACAAAGTTTCACAGAGTCATTTAGCTTATCTTTGTGGTTCTCTACGACTTTTTAGTGAAACTTTGTGTAACTATCGTTTTCGTTTGTAGAATAGCAAAGTCTATCCTTATCTTTGACACAAAGAAAAAGAGAATGACATCTGACAAAAAAATAGAGTTGATAAATTCAATTCCCAAAGCCGAGTTGCATTTACATATTGAAGGTACTTTTGAGCCGGAACTGATGTTTACCATTGCCGAACGAAACGATATCCGTTTGAAATATAAATCAGTTGACGATCTGCGTGCAGCTTATCAATTCAATAACCTTCAGGAATTTTTGGATCTTTATTATGCCGGAGCCTATGTGTTGCTTTTCGAGCAGGATTTTTACGACCTCACTAAAGCCTACTTGAAAAAATGCCACGAAGAAAAGGTAGTACATACCGAAATCTTTTTCGATCCGCAAACGCATACCCAACGCGGCGTTCCTTTTGAGAATGTAATTAATGGAATTTTACAGGCTTGTATTGATGCCCGAAATGAATGGGGCATTACCTACCGGCTTATTCCTAATTTTTTGCGTCACCTGAGTGAGGAGGACGCTATTAAGACTTTTAAAGAATCGTTGCGGTTTGGTGAGTTGTTTTCGGCTTTTGGGCTTGATTCGAGCGAAGTCGGGCATCCGCCGGCTAAGTTTAAAAAGGTGTTTGAAATGGTGCGTGCCGAAGGATTCCTGACTGTTGCCCATGCCGGCGAGGAAGGACCGGCACAAAATGTATGGGATGCAATCGATATGTTAAAAGTAGCTCGTATCGACCACGGCGTACGTTCGATCGATGATATTGTGTTGTTGGATGAACTGGCGCGTATTGAGATGCCATTAACGGTTTGTCCGCTATCGAACCTAAAGCTAAAAGTCGTAAATGACATGGCCGATCATCCTTTAAAAAAGCTGTTGGACCATAACATTGTAGCCACAGTAAATTCCGACGATCCTGCTTATTTTGGTGGTTATATGAATGCCAATTTTTATGCAGTTACCGAGGCGCTTGGTCTAACCAACAAGGATATTGCAACACTGGCAGCCAATTCATTTAAAGCCAGTTTCCTTGCAGATGAGGAGAAACAAAAATGGTTGGATGAGATTGCTAAATTGGGAATCTAATCTGTAATGACGAATGATGATTTAATGTCGGTTATGGCTGTATTTTAGCGTATACACCCTTCGACTCCGCTCAAGGTGACTGTCAGACTGAGCGAAGTCGAAGGGTGATTTCGTGGCTTTGCGTCTTCGTGTTTAATCTTCCTTACCGGTTATCAATCTTCTCCGGATTCAAATCATGATTTTGCATACGATACCAGGCCATCTCTTCGTATTTCGTTCCAGGTTTTCCATAGTTTGAAAACGGATCGATGCTGAGGCCGCCACGTGGCAGAAATTTTCCCCATACTTCAATGTACTTTGGATTCATCAAAGCGATCAGGTCTTTCATAATAATGTTGATACAATCTTCGTGAAAAGCGCCGTGGTTACGGAAACTGAACAAATAAAGCTTCAGGCTTTTGCTTTCCACCAGCTTTTCGTCAGGGATGTAACTGAGGTAAATGGTCGCAAAATCGGGCTGCCCGGTAATGGGGCACAGACTGGTAAACTCGGGACAGTTAAATTTTACCCAATAATCATTTTCGGGGTGTTTGTTATCAAACGATTCCAATACATCAGGACGATAGTTAAAATCGTAATTCGTTTCGCTTCCCAGGTGTTTTAATTCGCTCATTATTCTGTTTTTTTGTTGTCACACTGAGCGAAGTCGAAGTGTTATTCAGTCTTCGACTTCGCTCAGTGTGACAGGTATTCAATCCCTCAGCTCTTCAATCCTTCAGTCCTTCTTTTTAAATACAATTCCAACCCCTTATTTCGCAACTCACAAGCCGGGCATTTGCCACATCCTTTTCCTTTCACGCCGTTGTAACAGGTAACGGTTTCGTTTTGTACCAGTTCCAGAACACCCAACTCATCGGCCAGTTGCCATATCTCGCTTTTGTTCTTCCACATCAGCGGTGTATGAATCTGATACGGATAATCCATCGACAGGTTCAGTGTTTCATTCAGCGACACGATAAAATCATTACGGCAATCGGGGTAGCCGCTAAAATCGGCCTGACCTACACCTGTTACCAGGTTATGTATGTTGTGCACCTTGGCAAAAATGGCAGCATAAGTTAAAAACAACATGTTCCGGCCTTCAACCAGTGTGTTGGGCGGCGTGTCTTCCGGTTTATGGCGATCCACCTGTATGCTGTGGTGTGTTAACGAATTCTGGCTGAGTTGCGAGATCAGGTCCATCGGAAATACCTGCAAAGGCACACCGGCTTTTTCGGCTATTGCTTTTGCCGATTCCAGTTCAATGGCGTGGCGCTGACCATAGTTAAATGCAATGGCATATACCTCGTCGAATTCTCGTTTTGCCCAAAACAGGCAGGTGGTAGAATCCTGTCCGCCCGAAAAAACCACCAGCGCTTTTTTCTTATCAATATTAGTTGTTGAAGTCATTTTTGCCTAAAATTTATTAAATCATTCTTGCATTTCTGCATTCACACATTCATAAATCAGTCCTTCAATTCTACAGTTTCTCAATCCTTCAATCCTTCAACCTTCAGCCTAAACGGGTTATAAGAGATTTGGTAATCGTAAGTATCGATACCTTCCAGTTTTTTTACTTTACTAACTACCCAAATGGTAAGTGGAAGTACGGCAATTTCGTATACGGTTTTAATGATCGCCTGAGTAATGATCATGGTAATTAAAGCATTTACCGGGAATAATCCGGCAAAAGCAATGGTAATAAAAATAGCCGAATCGGCACCTTCGCCAACAAGCGTTGAAACAACGGCGCGTATGGAAAAACCTTTTCCCTTGGTAAGTACTTTAAACTTGCTCATTACGTAAGCATTCAGGAACGAACCCATCAGGTAAGCCAACATACTGGCTGCTACAATTCGCGGGGTACTGCCCAAAACAGTTGCAAAGGCATCCTGATTCTCCCAGAACGGTGCAGCATTTACTGCAATTGCCAGTGTAAAGAACAGCACGGCAAGCACATTCACTCCAAATCCTGCCCAAATTATCAGGCGGGTTTTCTGGTAACCCCACACTTCAACCAGCACATCGTTAATGATATATGCCAGCGGAAAGATCAATACTCCGGCGGGTGCCGACCACGGACCGATCATCATAATTTTTGAAGCAAGAATGTTGGAAATCAATAAGCAGGTGGCGAAAAGAATACCTGCAAGCATAAACAGAACGGATACTTTATTTTTCATTTCTCTTGTTTTTTACGTGGTTATCAAGAACACGTGGTTATTACGCCGCGAAGATATAAAAATTTCAGAATCAGGAAATAACTACAAACTCCAGTAAATTATTATTCCGGCGCGGAAACCATCCCATTGAGGCTTAATTTTCTCATTCGTTTCAGGATGAATGATTTCCATGTCGGATTCACCCTGAATGTGATAACCTTTTCCAAAATTCACGTGATAGGATACGTTTCCAGATAAAATAAGGTTTTTGTCAATGTTTCGCAGGTAGGTTAAGCCCGGTTCAGCATAAAAACCAATTGCACTAAAATCTTCGGTATCTGTTTGTTGCTGTTCATATACATGTAATTCTTCCTCAAAAGTCATTGAGCTAAAAGAAGCACCGGCCTCCATTGAAAAGCAAAGGCCACTTTGTTGCCCAGGTGCTTTTCCTAATAAAGTTTTTACACCGGCAAACCAAACATTCTGTTTATTCTCGAAGGTATATTCGCCTGAATAATCGGACAGGTGAAGACGAGAACCGGTAGAGGTAGACGACAGTTTTACGCCAAATGCAAGTGTTTTGGGCAAACTGTACAAGGCTTCTCCGGAAAAATAATACCAGCCGGGAAAATCGTCGGTAAGTGCAGGACTAAAAGGCAGGTTGTCTTTCACCCATTCGTTGTAAGACCGGGTATCACTCATATCGAAAGTGGCATAACCTCCTCCCAATCCCAACATCAGTTTTTGAGCCATGGCAAGGTTTGTAAAAAATACAAAACAAAGTATGATGTTTATTTTCAACAGATTTCTCATAATTCTTAAAGTTTATCGCTTACGTTCAATCTTCTTCCTTCGTTCCACAAAATTTGCCCGTTGTTGTATACCAGTTCCCACCAGCTATCTTCCTTTGTTTTTCCCAGAAAGGTATGTTTGTCGTTTTCAAGATCCAGTAAAACCATATTCTCTCCCTCCAAAATAAAAAGCTCTCCACTGCTTTTTACCACATGGCTCACCGTTGTTTCTACACCCGATTCAAATTCAGAGCGAAACAATAGTTCCTGTGTTTTGCAATTGTAAACGCTTGCATGGTCATATGTTGCCACCACCACGTGGGTTTGTTCACCGGGGATAAAATCTGTAAAACGGATACCGCTCTCTGCCTGTTTAATGTTTTCCAGCTCTGTTATGTTATTGTTTTCGCATGAATACCAGGAATAGCCGCCATCGGTTTCAAGGGCAAAATAATTGCCATCGCCCGAGATGTGGTTTTTGTGAAGACCATTGTAATTCAGCGGTCGTTCTGCCAGAATCTTTTCGTCTACAAAATTGTATAATACTGCTGTTTGTCCCGAAAGAATAATTCCGGTTCCTTTGTCGGATACTGAAACCAGGTGGCCGAAATCTGAAAATTGACTGTCCATATCAATGGTTTTGTTGTTTACCGGATGAGATATGTCAAAGAGGAAAATATTGTTGCCATTGCGCTCTCTCCCCGTCAGGTATTTATTGTTCGACGAAACATAAATACGAAAAAGGTCGGGAACATTATCTGGAAATTCTCTTTCCATGGTTTCAGTATTGATGACACTCAGGCCGTCGTAACCCGCATAACCCAGCAGGTAAATTTTATTTTCAGTGCCGGTTTGCGCCCAAAGAAATTGCGGCGACTGCTGCCCATAACTTGCCTGTACCTGCGAAGCCAATTGAACCGGGCGGATCCAGTTTTCAACATAAGACGTTCCTGCCGGATCCATCTGCAACCAGAAACTGCGTTTAAACCCAAACCATTCATCGGCAATAACAAACGAATCTACCTGCGGATTATCGATCATATAAAGCGGGACAAAACCCGAACTTGTCCACGAAATGTCGTTATCCAGAATACGATAGCCTTTTAGGGCCGACCAGAAAGGAGGTTTCTCCCAGTGCAACACAATGTTCCCTTCGGCGTTATTGGTGGCACTAAGCGAAGGCATCGGGCCTTCAATCTGAATGGAACTTCCGCGATAACGGTCGTTTACCCTTACATAATAAATCGAGTTTTCGCCATGATAGTTTGGATCAATTACAGAAGTCTGATGCTGATCGGTAACGGTGGTAACTAACTGATCGGGTAAAGCCGTTGGCTGAACATATTTGTATACCTTGTAGTTCTCAAAATTCAATCCTTTGTATTTCTCCCAGTGTAGCATTAACAATCCATTTTCGAAGGTAGTATCCACAACATTCGGAGAAATTTTTGAATCATCAACAATAATAAGTACCCAGTCTTTTTGTAAGAGGAATCCTTCAGCTCCGGTTTTATCGGCAATACTTCCGGTACCTGATTGGGTATAAAGTTGCATGCTTAGCGAGTGAATCCCTGGCTCAAACCCCGGGAAATAAAAATACAGTTCCACTCCTCCATGTTGCTCATCGTTGGGACTGGTCTCCTGCCCGTCGATAATAAACCGTGCCCAGTTTACTTTATCGCCGTTTTTTTTATAACTAAACATGATCCAGTCGTTGTTATTAATGTAAAGGGTATCGGTATCGAAATTCAGCTCTACCTCAACAGCGGGTGGTGTACCGGTCTGATCTAATTCCACAAAATGTTCTCCTTCGGGGCTGTACGCACATCCTGAAAGAAAGGCAAGAATGATCAGTACGCTTAAAAGTTTTCGTTGCATTAGTTTATTGGTTTTATGTTGTGTTAATTTAGGCACTCACATTCAGAAAACAATTGTCTCCAGACTGCGTTTATCCTCCTATTTGTTATTCAAAATTGTTGTTTTTGATCGTGTTCCTATATTCGAATTATTCCTGCCAGATGCTCAATCTTCCTCATTGTTCGCACCTGTTCAGAACCGGATTAAATGTTAGCCTCAACGCAAATATAAACTTTTCCTTTCTGTTTTATTTTAGGTAGCCAGAATATTTGTTGGCTGGTTTTCACTTACTTCTGGTTCAAAATTAAATTCAAGAACAGGTATACGATTATAATTTTCTAATCGTAACATTTCAACCGAACCAAACACTTTGTTTAGTGTTTTTAGATATATGATTAAACAAGAGATAATAAAGAAAAGAACAACATTCCAGAGCTATTGCCATCTGTTGCTGGTACTTATTAGCTTAATAACAACTGGTTTATTTACCGGCTGTTCCGGACAAAAACAAATGATTGATAACAGTGTAGTTAATGAACTGGATATCCAAAGATACCTGGGAACCTGGTACGAGATTGTCCGTTACGATCATCGTTTTGAGCGAGGGTTGGTGGGAGTTACCGCCAATTATTCTATGCGTCCTGATGGCAAAATTAAGGTCGTGAACAGTGGTTACAAAAACACCCTTGACGGCGAATATTCTGAAGCTATTGGTAAAGCAAAAATTCCCGATCCGGAAAATAAACCGGCCAAACTAAAGGTCTCCTTTTTCTGGATATTTTACGGCGATTATTACGTGCTGGAACTGGATAAGGATTACCAGTGGGCAGTAATTGGCAGCAGTACAGATAAATACCTGTGGATATTGAGCCGGACACCACAAATGGAACCTGCGGTGTACAACAATTTGTTAAAACGTATTGCCGATCGTGGTTACGATACTTCAGTACTTATTAAAGTGAAACAAAAGAAAAACAGTTAGCCATGGCATTTTATCAATTTCGACGCGAACAACTAATAAATAGTACAATTGAGGAGGTCTGGGCCTTTATTTCAATGCCACAAAACCTTAAAAGGATAACCCCTCGCTATATGGGTTTTGATATTCGCACGCCCGATTTGCCCGACTCTGCTTACGAAGGGATGATTATTGCCTACACCGTTCGGCCGCTGTTCGGAATTCCTACCACCTGGGTAACCGAAATTACGCACGTTGTGCCCCACAAATACTTTGTTGATGAGCAGCGCGTGGGGCCGTATAAACTCTGGCATCACGAGCATCACATTGAGGCGGTGGATAACGGAGTGTTGATGAAAGACATTGTTAGTTACAGTCTGCCACTGGGTGTTCTTGGGCAATTGGCAAACACACTGGTTATTCGCAAAAAGCTGGAGGAGATTTTCGATTACCGCAAAAAGGCGATGGAGCATATATTTCCGGCGAAGTGATTATAATACTGAAGCCTTTAAGGCCGGGGTTGTATTTAAGCAAATAATACAGCCCCGGTTTTATATTAACGTGAATTCGGGATAAGATATTGTCAAAGCCTTTTCAAGGAAAGTTCAAAGCACATCATCTTTGTACTAAAAAGCCTTTCAAATAACCCGTTATTTATGCATCTTTTTTAGCCTAAATCTAATGCACTTACAACTTTCTGTGATTGATAGCTTATCCCGGACTCACGTTATATTATTGCCCAGTATTCAACGACCAATCAGGTTGGAACCAACCCGTTACAACTTCCATTTTGCGGAGATGTGGTTGTATATTTCCCCATAACTCGGTTAATTTATCCGAATGATTTTCCTGAAGTGTTGATTCTAATTTACGCATTGCCAAAGGATTTTCGCCACGATCCATAACCACCCAGCAAGGAGAGTCGTAACCCATGGAAACGCTATATAAATCCCAGCTCCATTCTTCATCTATGTTCTCGCTAAATTCAATGTATTTTTTCACGGCCTCAGCCATTTCTTTTTGATGGCCGGCTTTTAAATAGAAAAAAGTCCATTCGCAATAAGGTTTGTCTGCAGATTGACCCATTTGTTCGCTGGGGTGGTACGACAGGTCTTTTTCCCAGTGGATAATCGTTTCGCGTGTGGTAGAAAGATCACGGAATTTTGCTTCGGGATTGTATCCTTCTTCTTTCATTTTGTTCCCTAATTCGCCCATTTTGGCAAACATTTGGTCCAACGCTGCAAAATTCTCGAAGGGCACTACCCAGTAAAACGAACTAACGTCGGTTGAGTAGGTAAATATCGGCACTTCGAAATCAAATTTTTTCCAGAGGTCGATCGCCTCTTGTTGCGCTTCTCTAAACGCCGGCAAATCGGCAGGTTGAACAAACTCTTCAAAAACTAAAAAGTTCTCGGGCATAACAGGTGTTTCCTGTGCCTGGAGTGAAACAATTCCCATAAACAGGAAGATACATACAATAAATGCTGTTGTTTTCATTTGGTTAATTTTTAGAATTACTCTTGTCTTTACGAAATCAGATCGAATTGGTTATCAAAGTGTTTTTTGCAGTACCGATTGCTACTTAAAAATGCGTTCAGACAAATCCATTAATCCTTTATCTTTCATTGTTAGTCCTTCATTCGCAGTTGTTTATCGAAATCATTTCGTAAAACGGATGATACGTGTAATTTTTGCACAGTGTAACGGGGAACCTGATCTGAAAGAATAGCGTTAAAGCCTATAATGAATAAAACATATAAAAACTACTACTGCCATGTCATCAACATCTCGCTTGTTTTACATCGATAACCTCCGCATTTTTCTTATCAGTCTGGTTATATTATTACACTTCAATATCACTTATGGAGCGCCGGGCGACTGGTATTACAACGAATCGGAAGCCGGATTCCCGGAGATTATACTTCAGGCCATGTTTAACATTACCAACCAGGCCTTTTTTATGGGCATGTTCTTTTTTATCTCGGCGTATTTTACTGCTGCCTCGTTAAAACGTAAAACAACGGGTAAGTTTATAAAAGACCGCCTGGTTCGTTTGGGAATTCCTCTGGTCGTTTTTTATTTCATATTGAATCCGCTGACTAATTTTATTCGCGATTATTTTATCAACCACGATACCGTAACCTTTATTGGTTATCTCACTAATCCACGCGCCTGGGGTTTTGGTCCCATGTGGTTTGTAGAAACACTGTTGATATTTACCGCAATTTATCTGCTGCTATTTAACCGCGACAGAACGATTAAGATGAATTATCCCGGAACCGGAAAGCTGGTGCTGGCAGCATTTATTGTTGGGTTAAGCCAGTATATTATCCGTTTGTGGTTACCGGTGGGGTGGAGTTTGCCATTTACCAATCTGCAGTTCCCGTTTTTTGTACAATATATAGTAATGCTCGTTTTTGGAGTTATTGCCTATAACAACAACTGGCTCGAAGCTATCAGCTTTAAAAGTGCCAAACGCTGGTTTATTTTTGCGCAACTTATGATTTGGCTGGTATTGCCGGTAATGCTGTATGTTGGTGGAAAAGAAAAGGGTATAGAAGTTTTTGTTGGAGGTGGAAGCTGGCAGAGTTTTGCCTGGGCCATTTGGGAGCAACTGGTCTGTGTGGCTATGATTATCGGGCTGTTTGGTATGGCAAAAAAATATTTCAACCGGCAAGGCGGTGTAGCGAAGCAATTGTCAGGAAGCGCTTATGGTGTTTATATTATCCACCCACCTGTAATTGTGGGAATAAGTGCCCTTTTTGTAGGCTGGCAGGATATTAACCAGCTGTTAAAATTTATCGTACTTGCACCGGTAGCTTTGTTGGTGTGTTTTGGCTTGGCCTGGCTGATTCGGAAAATACCGGGAGTGAAGCTGGTGGTATAGATTGCTTCTGTTACGCCGCAGTGACAAGGCTTATGGGGGCAGCGGACAGGAGTAAATATGCTGGAACTACTATGATTGTTGTCCGCTGCCATTTCAATAATAAATTAATGTCATTACGAGGGAGGAACGACCGAAGTAATCTTTTTCAATTGAAGTATTCTTTATTTAATTTAGATTGCTTCACCTCCTTCGTCGGTTCGCAATGACGTTTATAATAGGTGTATTGGGCAGCGGACAGTAGGCAATCGCGCCCGGATGAACAAGTTAATTGTCCGCTGCCTAACTTATATTCAAGTTTTGTCATTGCGAAGGAGTATAACGACTGAAGCAATCTCACATTTGCACATCATTCTCAGATCTTATCGACATTTACGTGGAGGTTTACTGTTTTTAGATTGCTTCGCTGCGCTCGCAATGACTGCGGTAATGAGATGTATCAGGCAGCGGACAGGAGTTAATCGTGCCGTGATGAGTATGTCAGATGTCCGCTGGCTTTTTCAAACTTCAAATGTTGTCATTGCGAGGGAGTATAACGACCGAAGCAATCTGTCTTCGTGCAACATTTCCAGATCTTATGGACATTTACGTGGAGGTTTACTGTTATTAGATTGCTTCGCTGCGCTCGCAATGACTGCGGTAATGAGATGTATTGGGCAGCGGACAGTAGGCAATCGTGCCGGAATGAACAAGTTAATTGTCCGCTGCCTTCTTTCAGCTTCAAACCTTGTCTTTGCAAGGGAGTAACGACCGAAGCAATCCAGCCCTTACCCAAAAATCGTAAATTAGCCAAAACATTCGCTGTTGGTTGATGAACAAAACAGGTTTTGCAACCTTTTTCAAAAAGATCGTCTACATAGTATAGAATGAACTACAATGGAAAATAAAGACTACACCCACATAGAATCGGTCTGGAATGAGTATTACGATCAGCTTTTGCACTTTATTCGCAAAAGGGTGTCAGACAAGGCAACAGCAGAAGACCTGCTTCAGAATGTTTTTCTAAAAATGCTCACCAACATCGAGTCGTTAAAAGACAGTACCAAAATAAAAAGCTGGTTATTTCAGATCACCCGGAATACGATTGTCGATCATTTCAGAAAAGCAAAGAAATCGGAAAACATTCCGCTGTCGCTTTCGGAAGAAAATGACGAAATAAGCGACGATGTTATGGAAGAAGTAGAAAGCTGGGTGTTGCCCTTTATAATCAGCCTTCCTGAAAAGTACCGCGAAGCATTAATATTATCGGAAATAAAGGGGATGTCGCAAAAAGAAATGGCTATTTACCTCGGTATTTCGTATTCGGCTGCAAAAACCAGGGTGCACAGGGGCCGCCTGCTGCTCAAACAAAAACTGACCGAATGCTGTATTTTTTACACCGATAGATATGGCAATATCATGAATTACGAATCAAATCCGAACTATTGCAAGTCGTGCAATAATTAGTGCTGCGTTAACAGATTTATTGAATGATTACAGTTGTATCCACTCCTCCATACAGTCTTCTGAATCCCTTGTCATTCCGGGCATAGCGAGGAATCTGTATCAAGTTTAGCAGACACTACTGAATGATTGATCTTTAGGATTTTGCCCTTCTGGGATGGGGTAAAAATCCTATTGAAAAGACAACCTGTTAAAAGTTCCTTGTTTCGCCATCCTGAACTTGTTTCAGGATCTGTAGTTTGTTATAAATAGTTCCAATAAGATTCTGAAATGAATTCAGAATGACGTTTTATTGAATGTTGTACAGTTCTGTAGTATGCAACCTTTTTTTCTTTCTCCGTCTACAGGTTGGATATTAAAATTTATACAGATGAAAAAGAATCACGACGAGATCAGAGAGGCTGTACGCGAAAACTACAGCAAAGTAGCCGAGAATAATGCAACAAACAATTGCGGATGTGCCCCCGAAGGCGATAACAGTTGTTGTGCCCCCGCAGCGGCCGATATGTTTTATCAGCAGTCGGCACAACTGGGGTATTCCGAAAACGAGTTACAAACCATTCCCGAAGGAGCCAACCTGGGGCTGGGCTGCGGAAATCCACAGGCCATTGCTGCCATAAAAAAGGGCGAAACGGTATTAGACCTGGGAAGTGGTGCCGGTTTCGATGTGTTTTTGGCAGCCAACCAGCTGGGAGATACCGGCCGGGCCATTGGCGTCGATATGACTCCGAAAATGATTTCCAAAGCACGCGAAAATGCACGGAAAGGCGGCTATAGCAACGTGGAGTTCCGGTTGGGCGAAATCGAATACCTACCGGTGGCCGACAACAGTGTAGATGTGGCGATTTCAAATTGTGTGATCAACCTCTCGCCCGAAAAACAAAAGGTTTTTGATGAGGTGTTCCGCGTGTTAAAACCGGGTGGGCGAATTGCCGTTTCCGATGTTATTGCTACCACCACTTTACCCAAAAAGGTGCTGGAAGATATGGCAATGTATTCCAGCTGTATATCGGGAGCCTCTACCACCGACGAACTGGAGGCCATGCTTACCCAAGCCGGATTTACGGACATAAAGATCAGCCCCAAAGACGAAAGCCGCGAGTTTATTCGCGAATGGGCACCGGGCACTACCATTCACGATTATATTGTTTCGGCTGCCATCGAAGCGCGTAAACCGTAAGGAATATAGATTGCTTCTCCCGATTCATTATACTCATCGGGATCGCAATGACTGTGGTGCAGGGGTGTATTAGGCAGCGGACAGTAAACAATCGTGCCGGAATGGGCTAGGTCATTGTCCGCTACCAAACCTTATATTCTATTTATGTCATTACGAGGGTGTGGAACGACCGAAGTAATCTCTTTTTATTTGCCTTCAACCACTAAAATGTTTTATCTTTTCTACCCCTCGTTTGTAACGGGGGGTAAGCATCTTTGTTTAAAGTTACATATTTCTTTGTGTCGATACAATCGACAGTAAATTAGCCCCTCGTTACAAACGAGGGGCAGTGTAGGGCCTCTACCACCGACGAACTGGAGGCGATGCTTACCCAGGCCGGATTTACCGACATCAGGATCAGCCCCAAAGATGAAAGCCGCGAATTTATTCGCGAATGGGCACCGGACACTACCATTCACGATTATATTGTTTCGGCTGCCATTGAAGCCCGCAAACCGTAAGGAATATAGATTGCTTCTCCCGATTCATTATACTCATCGGGATCGCAATGACTGTGGTGCAGGGGTGTATTAGGCAGCGGACAGTAAACAATCGTGCCGGAATGGGCTAGGTCATTGTCCGCTACCAAACCTTATATTCTATTTATGTCATTACGAGGGAGTGGAACGACCGAAGTAATCTCTTTTTATTTGCCTTCAACCACTAAAATGTTTTATCTTTTCTACCCCTCGTTTGTAACGGGGGGTAAGCATTTTTTCGTTTGCAACGAAGAAATAAACTATTTTTCTATTTGCAAGGCAACCAGTCCCTGGTCTCCTGAATAATCAACAGCCGAACTAAATAAATATTCATGCGCATGAGCAACAATTAAAGCTTTTACCGGATTTTCATGTATATAATTAATGCGTTGATCTATCTTTTCAGAAGTGTCAAGAAGAACTGCATGATTTGTTTCCTGCCAGAATTTATATTTTTTGATCCTGTTATCAAACTTCCCTGCCAGTTCAAAACGATAAAGCAACCAGTCTTTTCTGCTCTCGGGTATATCCTGAATCAGTTTTACAATTGCCTTCGAAGTAAATTTTTTAAAATCCCGGATAATACCACTAATTCTAAATCCTTCTTGTGCACTACATACCAGATGAAGATGATTTGACATTAAACACCATGCATAGATTGTCAGGCCTTTATTAGAAACACAGTAATTTAGGGAATTAACGATTTCCAGTTTATATTCTTTTCGTGTAAATATATCTACCCAATCGGTAACAGTAAAGGTTAGAAAATAAGGCGCATTTTGGTCTTCTATGAAATAATTGTCTGCAGGCATTTTTGTTTAAAGTTACATATTTCTTTGTGTCGATACAATCGACAGTAAATTAGCCCCTCGTTACAAACGAGGGGCAGTGTAGGGCCTCTACCACCGACGAACTGGAGGCCATGCTTACCCAGGCCGGATTTACCGACATTAAGATCAGCCCCAAAGACGAAAGCCGCGAGTTTATCCGCGAATGGGCACCGGGCACTACCATTCACGATTATATTGTTTCGGCCGCCATCGAAGCCCGTAAACCCTAAAGTATTTTACCCCAACAGAAAGGTCATTAGCTCGGTTAATGGCCTTTTTATTTGTAATTTTGTTGAACATGGATGTATATGTTTCCATGATGTGAATGGCTAGATGAAAAAATATCCTGAAAATATTAAAGTAATTGACGAAAGTAAAATTGAGTTTTTTCAGGAAGAACTGCTCAAATGGTTTGCTGAAAATGGAAGAGATTTTTCTTGGAGAAAAAAATCTGCTACTAATTATGTATTGATAATTTCTGAAGTCTTTTTACAGAGAACGAAGGCTGAAACTGTTGCTAAATTTCTTCCTAATTTTTTGAGAGTATATCCTAGCTGGAAGCGATTAGGAGACGCAACTGAAGAAGATTTGCAAAATATTTTAAAACCATTGGGGTTATATAAACAACGTGGTAGTAGGTTGTTTAAGTTAGCACAAGAACTGAAACGTCGAAATGGAAGATTTCCAAAATCAAGAAATGAGGTTGAAGAAATTCCAATGATGGGTCAATATATTACGAATGCTTTTGAACTCTATGTATTAAATAAGAAGTCACCACTTCTTGATGTTAATATGGCTCGTGTTTTAGAGCGCTTTTTTGGTCCTCGAAATCTTGTAGATATAAGACATGATCCATATTTGCAAACATTAGCATATAAAATTGCGAATATTGAAAATGCAAAAGAACTAAATTGGGCAGTGTTAGATTATGCTCCACTAGTTTGTAAAAAGAAAAGACCTAGTTGCGAAATATGTATTCTTTCTAGATTATGTTTTTACTATCAAAAACGAAAAGTATGATCAAAGTATTATCTTTGTTTTTATGCCAAAAAGGAAGAAGCATATTGAATTATTTGCGGGTTGTGGAGGAATGAGCCTTGGATTAGATGTAGCTGGGTTTGACCTATTTTTTGCAAATGAATTATCGTCTATGGCTAGTGAGACGTTTGCATTTAATATTTTGGGTGAAGATTTACAATGCAAGGCAGACTCAAAGGAAATAGCAGAGAAAGTATTGTGGATAAAAAGTAAGTATGAGCGTAACAATCTAAAAGACAGATTAAGAGAAAATCCTTTTGACGTAAAAGATGCAGAGTTTAGTGATCTTGATGAGCATGTAGATTTAAAAGACAAACTACTGGTTGGAAATATTGATGATTTATTAAAATATTTTACATCAATGCCATCAGTCGTTGAATCATTGGTTGATGAAGATATAGATTTGCTTTCTGGTGGACCACCTTGCCAAAGTTTCAGTTTAGCAGGTAAACGAGAAAAAAATAATGACAAAAATCTACTGCCGTTATCTTTTGCAAAGTTTGCAGGATTAATACAACCTAAAGTTGTGTTGTTAGAGAATGTTAAAGGTATTACAGCCCCATTTACAGAAGAAGGTAAAAAATATTATGCTTGGCTGGAAGTTGCGAAGGCTTTTTCGCTTGAAGGGTTTGTCCCAGTTTGCATGATGTTGAATTCAAAGTATTTTGGTGTCCCTCAAAATAGACCAAGGTTTATCTTGTTGGCTTTTCGTGAAGATGTATTTCAAAAGATAAAAACCATAAAAGGAAATCACACAATCGTTAATATATCAACTAAATTCTATGATAAGGTTCAAAATAATAGGAATAATCTTGGTAACATTACAATTAATGATTTTAAGTATTATGATATAGAAAATGAGGATAAACTGTTTGATGGTTTTTTATTACCAAAAATTAGAACAAAAAGAAATAGTTTTATATCGGTAAGCGATGCTATTGGTGATATTAGAAGAACAGACATTGAATTTTCAATAGACAGATTACATAGCAATTATCCTGCAAAACTAAATTCGATATTCAAAAATTCTAAAAAGAAAAATGGATTAGTTCGCAACCATGAACCTAGAGTACATAGATTTGATGTTAAGGCAAGATTTAGGTTCTTTCAAGTTATTAATGAGTTTCAAAATGGATTAAAGAAAGCGGCAACTGATTTATTTAAAGGCAAAGATTTAGAGCCAGAATTAATGAAAAAACTAGTTAAAGAATTTGCAAATTATAATTTGTTATTTGAAGAAAATGGAATAGAAATTTATAAGAAGCCAATAGATAAGAATGAGGTCAGTAAATTAATTGACTCAATTCCTTCTAAAAAACATTCACAAAGAGCACTTAGGGAATTTGAGCCTGCACCAGCACAATTGACAATACCTGATGATTTGTGTCACTATCATATGGAGCATTTAAGGACATTAACTGTTCGTGAAATGGCACGTTTTCAGTCGTTTCCTGATTGGTTTGAATTTCGTTCAAAGGTGACAACAGGAGGTGAAATGAGAAAGTTTGAAGTACCACAATATACTCAAGTTGGAAATGCAGTACCTCCCTTACTTGCCAAAGAATTAGGAATAACAGTGATAAATTTATTGGATTTGGTTAACAATGATTAAATTTGAAGAAAAAGATATACAGCCATAGTTAATATTACACCCAAAGAGTATGAGCCTAAACGCGTTTAAGTCTGATTGTTTAAAACTTCAACATGACGATGTTGTTCAAAAATATTTGTTAGATGGTTCTAGCTATTTTTTTGATAAGGAAATTAATACAGATGAGTTTAGATTTAAGAAAGATATTGCACAGTGTTTAAATGTGCATTTAAGGGAAATTGTAATTGTAGGCTCAGGAAAATTAGGATTTAGTATTAAGCCTGACAGAGATGTTCCTGGATACTTTCCATTTAAAGAATTTGATCACGATTTTAAGTCTGGAACAAAAAGTAAAAAGTCAGATTTAGATATTGCAATAGTTTCAAATGCTTTATTTGATAATCAATTACATCAACTTTTTGATTACACAAGTCAATATTGTAACAATGAAATATGGGATAAACGCACTGATAGAAATTCATTGGCAAAGTATATCCTGAAAGGATGGTTAAAACCTGAATTTGTTCCAAAATTGTATAAAATATCTGATGATCTGCATGCAATTCTTGCAAAATACAAAATGGAATTTGGAAGAGATGTAAATATTGGGATTTATAAAACGTGGTATTTTTTTGAAAAGTATCATATAAATAACATTAGAAATATAAACCTTAACCTAATAGCAAATGGAAAATCCGCAAATAACAAAACTTGAAGAGAGTATCCCTAGTAATAGTGTAAAAATTATTGAACTGTATAATAAAATTGATAGCGGGTTATTGAATACACAGCCAAATTATCAAAGAAAATTAGTTTGGAAAAAACAGCATAAATATGCATTTATAGATACTATATTAAATAATTATCCATTCCCTGAAGTTTATATTGCAAGTTCGGAGATGGATGTTGAAAAGATGATTGCAGCAGAGGTCGTTGTTGATGGGCAACAAAGATTAACGACGATAGTAGACTATATAAAAGGTACTGGCGATTTTAAAGAACAAAAGAAAGTGCCGCCATTTATACAACTGTCTCCAAATGAAAAGAAGGATTTTTTGAATTACAAGGTGTCTGTTAAGGATTTAAAGGAAATTGGGGAGCCATTAATCAGAGAAATCTTTCAAAGAATAAATAGCACAGAATTTTCTCTTAACGCGGTTGAGAAAAATAATGCACAATATGGAGATGGTGAAATAGCCTTGTTTTGTAAGCAGATTGTTGATGAGGATTATACAGCTACTGAAAATGAAACAGATATTGTTTTAAGTCCAGACGTTAAAAAGGAATTGAACGATTTTTTTAAAAAAAATAAAGTATTTTCTGATAATGATAAAAGAAGAATGTATAATTTTCAGTATGCTATTTTGTTAGTGTCTACAATTCTTGAAGGAAATTATTATGGAAGAAGCGTTAAGGTTGATGAGTATTTAGAAACTTACAATACATCATTTGAAAATAATCAGATAGCATTAGACTTGTTAACCAAATCCATTCAAGCTATGACTAAAATGGATTTTTCAGAAAAGAGTTACTGGTATAATAAAGCCAACCTTTTTACTATGATAGTTGAGCTTGCGAAAGTTGACACAGACAGAATTGACTATGAAAAACTGGAATCTGAATTATTAGAACTAGAAAATAAAGTGGATCGATATTTTCTTGCTGAGGATGAAGGAGAAATAGCCGATATAACGGAAGATGAGAGAAAGTACTTTGAATATGCTCGGCATGGAAGTCATGAAAAAGCTACTCGAGAGCATAGAGGAAAAGTTATCAGTAAAATACTTCAAGGTTGTATTATAGACAAGGAAGATAAGCATGAAGAGGGTTTAGAGCAATTGAATCATAAGGTTTTGAAGGGATATGGAATTGAATATACAATCATTATACCGACTGAGACAGGATTAAGTAAATCATTGATGGATGCAACTTTACCTGTAAGAAATTACCTGAAGGAGAAGAATATTCATGATTATTCTATCCAAGAGAATGGACCAGAATTTAAGGTTACAAAACCAGCAAACTATATCTTAAAGGATAAATTAGAAGAATTAAAAATTTCTTTATACCGTGCGACCAAAAGAGGTGATGCAAGAATATGGTTATCAGATTTAAACCACAATGCAGATGCACTTGATCTAATCGGAATTATAGTTAAAGAAGATAAAATATTTATCATTAATCTATCGAAACTTAATTTATCAGAGCTCATAGAAACTGATAATCCATTTAAAAACAATTTGCTTTAAGTTAGTTTTTTTGATCCAAATTACTTTTTAAAAGTTGTAGGGCATTTGGAATTTGACCAAATTGATCGAATATGTTATTTCGATAACTACAAAAATTTTAGTCTCTTTATTTACACATTATACACTGATTTCAGATCATTGTGCCATTGAGTAGTGTTGATTTTTCAACTCTTACTTGTATCTCCTCTTTGTAAGCAGATAGTTGCATCTACAAACCAATCCTCCTTTCCCGTTGGTTAAGGATTGTTCACTTCGGGGAAGGAACACATTCGTTATGTTGAAATTACGTTTACCGGCAAAAATGGAATGCATGTAAATGAGTTCGACAGCTACGAATTTTAATTATCTTATCTGCCCCTCGTTTGCAACGAGGGGTTAGGATTTCCGTCGATTGTATCGACAGGTGGGGATTATGGTATTTACCTGTTACAACCTTTTTAAGCGTCGTTACAAACGAAAAAATATTTTACCCCTCGTTACAAACGAGGGGCAGGAGAGAATGCGAAATTCCGATATTGGCAGAGCACTTGGTATAGGTTATGGTCATAGTGGTAAACACAAAAATCATATTCCAAGAGTAATGCTTGAAATTATGAAAGAAGAAGGAGTTGTTATTCAAGACACAAATACAAAGATGCGAAGCCTAAATAAGTAAGTAAAACAGCACTCATTTACTAAATGGATTCCAATACTTGGTTTAAGGAATTGAAAATTATCTAAGCCAAATAACCACCACTCAAAAACCCCATCCTGTAAGGTTTTTACCCGTCCTGTACCATTTTTATAGCTTCCTGTAGGTTTTTTAGTGTCCCTGTTGGGTTTTTTGTCGTCCTGTACCATTTTTTATGAATCCTGTTAACTTTTTAGCCGTCCTGTTTAACAGGGAGACCCAAAAGTGGTACAGGGAGGGGTAAAAACAAACAGGGCGCCCCATTTACTAACAGGGCGCCCCATTTACTAACAGGACGCCCCAAAATGTAACAGGATGCTGTTATTCAGCTATTTCGCTGTCATCGTCTTTCTTTTTGCGGTTTTGTTTCCGCCAATAATCGCTACTATAGCCTTTTAAGCGGTTCGGGTTTTTACGGAACACATATTTACCGGCTTCACGAATTTCATCCACCAGCTCTTTCATGTGTATGTAGGCTTTGTCGCGAATGATCTTCGATTCGTTTGGATCGGCTTTGTCGCCGTTGGCCTCGGCCAGCAAATCGGCCAGTGTATCGGCCAATTCTGCAGCCCGTTGTAGTTGGGTAAGATCGAAGCCTATTGCTGTAAGGGGATCGGGATTTTCGCGGCCCAAAACAGCAATGTCGTTCAGGTCCTGGATCATGTCGGCATGTCCGCCTCCATCGGCAATGGCACTTACGCGGCTTAAGAGTGCATCGTTTTTACGGTAAGCAAAGCGCATGGAGGCCAGCAGATCATCGTGGAATTCGTAGGCCAGTGGTGCCTGCACAGCCCATTCTTCCTGTGCTTCCTGTTGCGACCTGAAATCCTTATTCCAAATGGATTGCGCCTCGCGGCAGGCACCTGCACGAACGGGGAGATCTTCAATCTGTGTGCGGATAATTCCAACCACAGCCAGTTCTTCGGCATCGTCTAAACTCCAGTGATACAGGTTTTCGGCTTCCTGCAACGCAACGTCAACAGGCATACCGGGCTCTTTTACTTCCTCATTGGGAATAGCCTCAATTTCGGCTAATTTGGCATTGTAATCTTCTGTGTTTGCCATTTTTTGTAAGTTTAAAAAATTTTTAATTGAAAAATTAATAATTCGGGCCATCTGTAAGCTTCTCACGGCGCAGGTGGCCTTTTTTGTATGCACGCCAAGGGTTTAACAAGGCGTGTACATGCTACCTCGGTGGCATGTGGACGGGTCGGTGTTAAAATGTTACGGTAATTTCAGAGGGTTCTGGGTTAACCGTGGTTTTTGGTTTTTAACGAGTATGAAATTATGCAAAATACAGTTAGTTATCAATATGTTATGTAGCAGGAGAAATCTGATTTTTAATACTACCACCTCCCATCCGCCAGTTGGCGGACGTACTCCTCCTCGAAGGAGGAGAAATCTTCAAGTTAAACTATGCATTAGAATATAAGTCAGTAGGAAAAACTAATACCAGTCGCTGTAGCCGGCATCAGTAAGCAATAATTTTTCAAACGAACCATCAAGGTCGCTAACAAACAACCCCGGAATAAGTGTAGATCCGTCGACTCCTGAAATCCCGGTGTACATAACGTAATTTCCGTTGGGAGACCACGCAGGTGCCTGCCCTTTTATATTGGGAATGGTGGTGTATTCCCCGGTGTTGGCATCCAGTAAATAAATATCGTTGTAAAATGAGGAAGGCGACAACAGTAATTTCGATCCTGAAGTATTCCAGTCCATAAATTCAAATGCATAAGAACTGGTGATAGTATTAGCAGCTATTTTATTTTTCAGTTTTGTGGTAAAAGGTTCCAGCATCCATATTTCAATGTCGTGAGAATATTGTTGGTATAAGCTAATGCTCACTGCGATGTCTCCATCCGGGTGCCAGTCGAGCGCGGTAATCCAACCGAATGTTTGCCCTGGGAAATTGGTTTGGATGGTATCTCCGGTTTGAATGTCGAGATAAATGATCCTGTCAAAAAAAGTTGAAAGCATAGCCAGTGTTTTACCGTCGGGCGACCAGGATAAACATCCGTTTAAATCGAGGTTTAAAGAACTTCCTATTTCCCGGATGGTAGTATTTCCACTTTCGGTGTCAACAATTTTAACAACAAAAACATAAGCCTCGTTACCCGTTTCAGTGGGGGATTTTAATTCAAGGGCAGCAAAATTTGTCCCGTCTTGCGACCAAACCGGTCGGGTGTACGTCAGGGCATTATCGTATGATGTTGAATTGTTCATGAAATTAACATCTGCCGTTTGTAGTGTGCTTGTGCTAATCTTTTGAAATACCACTTTTCCGCTAAGATCATTGGGTTCAAAGGGTGCAGGTTCTTCGGAAAGATCCTGGTCGTTGCAGGCAAAAGTCAGAAGCAACGCCAGAACGATAAGGATGAAATGAAACGTTGTTTTCATGCTGTGCAATTATTGGGTTGAAAGTAGAGGTGTTACGGGAACGGGCGTATTTGGTTTCGAAATTGGCCCGGAATGTTGATTTTCTCCGCTACCGCACCCCCGAATTTTCGGAGCTTAGAGTGGCTTTATGTATCACAACTTTCCCCACAAGCGCCCCGCTTTACGGAAAAGCTTTTTGGTAGCATCTTCCAGTTTTTTGTCGGCTTTGCGGTAGGCATCGCTTTTGTGGATTTTTTCGGCAGCCTCGTCTATTTTGGCTTCTGTCCGTTCTATCCAGTCACTTTCTGCTTTTTTATCGGGTGCGTTTTCCGTTGGTTTTTTATTCGCTTCTTCCATGGGTGTAATTGCTCTATTGGTATTCAAATGTAAGGAATTATTGTTGCAAACGAGGGGTAGGTGGGGCCGCGGACAGGAGTGAATCATGCCGGGTTGAATAGATCAATCGGCTGCGGCCGATTGTTTTTATGTCGTGTCGTCATTGGCAGGAGGAACGACTAAGCAATCTCAGTGGGGTGGTAGATTGCTTCTCCGTGAGCTGACGGATGAATCGCAATGACAAGTACCATGATGAATACCGTGCCGCTGCCGTGACCCGAAGTTTCGGGACTTCGCGCTGTTTATTAATTAAAGCAGCATAAAAATACCTCAACCGTAACCTTAAATCGCCCTCATCGTTATTTTAAAAATAACAACAGACAATTGTGTCTTAAATCGAAACAGTATGGCAAAGTACCTGGTTTGTGGAAAATACATTGGCGAAGGAATCAACGGATTAATGAGAGAGGGAGGCTCAAGCCGGCGTTCGGAAATTGAAAAATTAGTGGCTTCGCTGGGCGGAACAGTTGAGTGTGTGTATTACGCTTTTGGCGATTACGATATTTACGGCATATTTGATATGCCCGACAGTGCCAGCATGGCGGCCTTTGCGCTACGGACAGCATCAAGTGGCATGGTAACCGTAAAAAGCACCGTATTAATGACACCCGAAGAAATTGATGTTGCGGCGAAAAAAACAGGCGACTTCCGTGCTCCTGGAGTTAATTGGCTGCCGTAAGCAGCGATTGCTTCTCCCGATAAATAGGGATCGCAATAACACGGATTATCGCGAATATTAGGCCGCGGACCACGACAAAATCAATTTGGCATATTTGTTTACGGTCTGCGGCCTAACGTTTTTGTGCCACTTGGCCATTCCACGGAGGAACAGCTTGTCCCGACTTTTCGGGAACGAAGCAGTCTCTTTTCTATCTATTCCTGCACCCTTTAAAATTCGGGGCTTTGCATACTTTGCCCCTACTTTCCGATCGCAGGGAATTATCAAAATGATAAAACGTTTTCGATTTGATAATCCTTCGGGCATGTGGACATATCCTAATCTTTTGGTTATGTGTGTTTTAACTTTTATGGACAATTGGCACTGTGCTTGTTTCATGATAGAAACACATAATCAAAAATAAATAGAGAAAGACAAAAATTTTAATTAGATGAAACGAGCATATAAAAAGCTTTTTTATACACAACTTGTCCCGGATAACCGGGAGGAGTATGATTATGCGAGTTCCATGAGTTACCAAAAAATAACAATTTAAACGAATGAAACGACCATTACAAAATTTTTGCCACATACGCATATTATTAAAATCATGGGAGTTCCATCTTATACCTTAGAAAACAAACAATTTTAATGAAAAAACATACTACAGTTTATTTTTTGCTTGCCTTGTTCTCCATTGGTCTTTGGTCGTGCCAGGATACCGATTTCGAAAATACAGGTGATTCAAATCTTAGTGTTCAGATTGAGGCTTTAAATAAAAGTTTTTCTTTACCCGTTGATGGCTCAATGTTAAAATCTGCTATGATTGACTCTATGTATATGGAATGGGACTCTGTTCATTTAATGATCTCGTATATTAAGTTCGAAGCTGAATTAAAAAGCCAGTTAACACACCACGATTCGATTGAAATTGAGTACAAATGGAGCGGACTACAGTTTGCCGACTTATTAAATCCCGATCTTACTTTCGGTAATTTTGTGTTACAACCCGGATTTTACGACGAGATTGAAATTACAGTAAGAGGAGAAGAGGCCGATGCGCAAGAGATGCCCGTATTTTATATGGCGGGAACGTTTTACGGTAGAACTGCCACGTTACCTGTGGAAGTAAAAATCGACGACGACGTAATGTTTAAAACCGAAAAGGACAGCGTTGAGGTTGGCATAGAGAGTGTAGATATTACCAGTTATATCCAGCTGAGTCTTAGTAAACTAATGGAGGATATCGATCCGAATGATCTGAACAATGCTACCCTTACCGATGGGGGAATTGAAATTTCGAAGTATAGCAACCGCGAAATTTATTACATCATCAGAAAGAATCTGGGCAAAAAACATTACTCATTCCATGAGCACAGACACTGGGATAAACATCATTAAGATATTGACAATCCAGAGCATATAGTTCTTCTTAAAAGAATGAATTAACAAGAGGCGTACATTGTATGTCTCTTTTTTGTTGGTAGTTGTGATTAACTGAGATTGCTTCTCCCGATAAACCGGGATCGCAATGACAATTGTTATAGGGAATTTGTTGTAGCGGACCATGATAAAGTCCATCCGGGCAAAATTGTTTACGGTTCGCGGCGTTTACAACTTAATGGGAATGTCATTACGAGAGTGGAACGATTGAAGTAATCTTTTCCTTCTATTTTGCCACCCGCTTCTCCGACCAGATCATCAGAAATACCGCAAACACCAGCAGCACAACTCCTGTAGCATAGGTGTAGCTGAAACCGGCCCATTCGTACAATTTTATACCAATAACGGGGGCCATCAAAGCACGAAGCCCGGTTAAAAACAGGTGTACACTCTGGTAATCAGCAGCTTCGTTGGGTTGGCAAAAATAACTGCTGCCAATGCCCCACAAAATGGGCATACTTCCCATAAATAATCCGTTAAAGAAAACAGCCACCATAAGCATGTAATAAATTTTTATACCAAACACTTCTGTGTAGCCGTTGTAATACTCGGTTAGTGCAGTAAACAGGATAAACAGCATCAGCGACCCAAAAGTGATAATACTAAAGCGCCGGGGATCGCGTTTGCCAATAATCTTTCCGAAAGAGGGTAAAAAGGCAATAGCAACGATATTAAAAGCATTGTTATAAAAGGCCACACTTGAATAATTAAGGTGCAGAGCGCGTTCGTAAAAAATGGTAATTACGGCGTGCGTGCTCATCCAGGCAAAACCATATAGCATAAAACCGATTTCGAGGTGCCGGAATGCCCGGTTATTTTTCAGGATCTGGAAAATTCGTATAAACGACTGGTGCAACGATTTCCATAAAGGCGTATCGATAACCTCCTCTTTCTGAACAAACTTTATTTTGGTGAGCTGAAAAATAGATACAATAGCCAGGATGCCAACAATGGGATAAAATACTTTGTACGAATTGGGATTCCAGTCGAGCAGTACACCGGCGGCGAAAGTAGAAAGCAGCATGGCCACTTTTTGCAGCGTAACGGAATAGCTAAACAGGCGCCCAAAATTTTCGTGCCGGTAATTTCCTTTTAAATACTGGTTAACCGAGGGGATAGCTACAATGCGCGACATAAAATAAAGCAGGAATATAGCCAGAAAAAAGGTGTGGTAAATTGGCGGAAGTCCTTTTTGGTGACTCACATCGGGGAAAAAGGCCAGGCCTACCAGCGGCAGTTTGGAAATGATGGCAATACTGCGCAGCAGAACTTTTCGGTTGGTGTAGCGGCGTAAAATTTCGTTGGCCACCATGGCAAACAAAAACACCACCATATTAAACTGAAACAGAAAAGCCAGCTGTACATTGCTCCCTTTTAGTGACTTGATAAAAATGAACTCCGTAAGCAGCAAAGCGCCGGCTGCAATCCCCTCAATGCCCGAGTAGAACAAATGCAGCTTTAAAGTGAGCCTTTCCTGTGGATTTAAATCGTTAAAAATTCGCATGTTTAGTATAAGAGACTGTTTAAAAATTATCCATTTATTCTATTATTCGTCTTTTTCACTACTTCTTCGTTGAAATTTCCTTAAATAGCTAAGGCTATTTGCGTCAATTCCGCCTTGAATTGGTAAAAAATACTTCATAATATTTCTAAAAAATAAAATTTAAACAGTCTCTAACGCTGCAAAAGTAAAAATGTTTAGGGAAATGTTGGACCTTAGTTAAGATAGCATGGGCGGGGATTTTCTTAATTCTGGTTTTGGGGTTTTAGATTGCTTCTCTACGCTCGCAATGACATTAGCATTTTAATTATATCAGGCAGCGTACAGCAGTGAATTGTGGTGAGATGATTTTGTTTGTTGTCCGCTGCCTTTCGCTTAATTAACCACTGTCATTGCGAGGGAATGAAGCGACCGAAGCAATCCTTACACCCAAATTCCTTTTTTGGGCGGATTTCCGTATGAGTCGAAATCGTCTCCGTTTTCGCGTAAAGCAGCCTTTAAGTCATCAACAGAAAACTCAAATCCGTCTTCAGCGGCCATTTTACAAAATTCTTCCATCGAGAAACAGTTGTCATACTTAATACGAAACTGACGGTCGTCTGCACCTTTATCCAGAAACTCAAAAACTCTTTCCTTCGACATGTTTATTAAATTAATTGATTAATAAAATGAAATTATAACATTGGTGTTTTTTTTATAATTATCGCTATAATTCTCAATATTATGTCATATTGTAAATATATTATTGCTTTAAGTTAACAATTTGATATTGTAGTTGATATCTCTTAACATGTGGTGAAGTCTCATCTGGACGGAATACCGGTAACATCTTAGGCACGACAATATATTTTATCACTACTGTCCTACTAAAAAGCAATTATGAAAAAAGATTCTTTCGCTTCATTTTATTACGCTCAGAATGACAGAATATTACGATTGAGAGAGCTTCGGGGGGGTTACGGCTCTGCCGTAAACCAATCCCCACCCCAAAAGCCGCCAAAAACTTGTCATTCCGAGCGAAGCGAGGAATCTGTTCAATGTTAGTCGGACAGTAGTGATATTTTATATTTAATCATTACGCCTAAAAGATCTTTGTGTACGATCGTTTAAAATGGTAGCCATATACGGCATAGGTTATGGCCATTGGAAACAGGTCGCGGCGATGGATCAAACTCCAGAAAAACAGTTTCCAATAGTATTTCCGGTCGCGATCGAGAATACCAATAATAAAAACTGATCGAAAAAATGCTTTTAATTTTATCGAATCGATCTTGTTTTTGGCTTTAACTTTTGGCTCAAAGTCTTTCAGGAAATTTTTTACCCGCTCGTAAAATGCTTTGCCATCATAAATGCCACGAATAACCTGGTTAAAACCCTTTCGGAGCTTTTCACTATCCATTTTAGGGATAAAGTTCATTACACTGCTGGTATTGTCGCCATCCCAGTTTTCAAGTATCCGTCCTTCCGATTTTAGTCTTTTATAAAGTTGAGATTTGGTTGGGGCATTCAGCAATCCAACCATTGCCGAAATGATACCGCTCTCCTGGATAAACTGTATTTGTCGTTGAAAAATATTGGGCGTATCGCTGTCGAAACCAATAATAAAACCACCCAATACTTCCATCCCGGCCTTTTGTACTTTTTTTACACTATCTATCAGGTTACGGTTTTTGTTTTGCACTTTATTGCATTCGTTCAGCGACATTTCCTCGGGCGTTTCAATACCAATAAAGACACTCAGGAACCCGGCCCGTGTCATTAAGTCCATTAACTGTTTGTCGTCCGACAGGTTTATCGATGCCTCGGTGGTAAAATGAAACGGGTAACTGTGTTGTTCCATCCAGGTAATAATTGCCGGGAGCAACTCTTTTTTTATCCGTTTTTTATTCCCGATAAAATTGTCGTCAACAAAAAATACCGAACCCCGGAAGTTTTGATCGTAGAGGTTTTGTAACTCGGCAATAATCTGTTGAGTGGATTTTAGCCGGCATTGGTGACCGAGTAAAGCTGTAATGTCGCAGAATTCGCAGTTAAACGGGCATCCGCGCGAAAACTGGATAGACAAGGAAGTGTATTTGTTCAGTTTTACCAGCGAATAATCGGGTAAAGGCGATTCCTGCATGGTTGCATACTGCTCGGTTTGATAAAGATGTTTTGGATTCCCGTTTTCCAGATCTTTGAGGAAAAGAGGCAGGGTAATTTCTGCTTCGTTTAAAACCAGGTGGTTTACATTGTCGAACTTCCTATAATCGGCAGTAAAAAGTGGTCCGCCGGCAACTACCGGTATGTTGAGGTGATTACAACGATTTATAACAGTTATTGCAGACAGAATCTGGGTGTTCATGGCGCTAAGAAAAACGTAATCGGCCCAGTTCAGGTCTTTTGAGCGTAGTTGTTCAATATTCATGTCAACCAGTTTTGTTTCCCAGGCATTGGGTAGCATCGACGCAACAGTAATCAATCCCAGAGGTGGGTAAGCGGCTTTTTTGGAGACAAATTTCAGGGCATACTTAAAACTCCAAAATGTATCGGGGTACTCCGGATATACCAATAATATTTTCATCGCTGACTAATATTTTTATTTGTGTAATGGTAAAGTTCGTTACGATGAATTGGAATAAAAAGCAAATGGGATTAAGGGGCGAGAATAGTGACAAATGAAAGCATTTAGGGGAAACAGCCAGTCATCAGGGACGAATGGCAACTTTCCCAAACTTGCTTTTTTATTCAGTGAGACCCAAATTACAGGAGAGAAACGAACTGTAATTTGATGGCCGAACTAATCCCGATAGCGGAGCGTATCGGGATAAATGAGTTAATACTCCGATGCTTGCATCGTTATTAAACTACACTCGTATTGATACCTCGTTAGCTTGCTGCGAGGTACTTCATTTGAATATTGCTGTGCTGGAATGAGGTATTTTTCGTGTGCGTCCTTATTTATTTTGTCTTTGCAAGCTTACGCCAAATGCTACGTTAATCTCGGTTTGAAAATGGTCGATTACGAAAGTAAACTCCCTGATTTCCAAACCTTCGAAAGCCTTGCCTTTGACGCTTTCTTCTCAAAGACAAAGAAATAGCTGAGTTTTCAGGTAAGCACTATTTAAGCTGTTTACCCTGCCACAAAGTTCAGCCACGAGGTATTCTCGTCGTAGCCGTCAACCACTTTTTCGTTGTTTCTAAAATTAAAGGCCGACATCAGCTTGGTGATCTCCTGTTGCAGAAATGCCACACTGCCATCTATCAACTCTTTGTTAAAACCTTTTTCCGAGAGGTCTAAAACCTGGTTAAGCGAAATTACGCGGCCAATGATTTTACCCATTTCAACCAACTTGCGTTGTGGTATCTGAAGATCGAGATTAAAATCAACCTGACTTTTTACAAAATGAACTGCTTTGTCCGTCAGATCAAAACTTTTCAGAAACTGAAACAGATTACGCTCTTTGGCGCGTTTCATCATTTTTACCAGCCCCTCCGAAATTTGAGCGTACAGAATATCATTCGATCCCTCAAAGATCTGAAATGGACGGCTATCGGCAGTACCACGTCCGGCAATGTGGTTGAGTTTATAAGCTTTTGCACCCACCAACTGAACCACCGACTGAGCAGCTTCCTGCATTAAATCGGTAATCACACTTTTTACGGCGTTGGCTTCCATTCCGTGCGACGACAGGTCTACATCCAAACCGGCTTTTTCGCTGCTGTTAGCGCACATGGCCGAGCAAATGGTGTACGAGGCCTGCAGTTTCGACAAACGGTGTTGCACACGGTCGTAGTTAAAAAGGCTTTTTCCGCCTACCATTCGTTCTTTGCAGTGTGTTAATGCTTCGTCGAGCATGCGTTGAATAAAGCCCATTCCCATTCCCGGAAACTGCATACGGCTGCGGTGTAACAGGTCCAGCATCATTTTAACGCCGGTTGTTTCGGGCACCAATTTATGGGTTTGCGGTAGCTGCACATCAATACGGTTTCGTCCGTACGGAATGGCATATAAACCAAGATTCTCAAAAAACTCTTCCACCACAATGTTTTGTCCGGGTGCAGTAACATCACACAAAAAGAAGTCGATGTCGCGCTGCAGTTTCTCCGATTTTGACTGCTGACGTGCCGAAAGCAACCAAAAGTCGGCCCAGCCTGTTAATCCGGCCCAGTGCTTTTTCCCTTTCAGGTGATATTTCGATCCTGACTCGGTGTACGATGTTTGCATATTCAAAGCATCACTGCCATAATCCGGTTCGGTGATCATCAGGCCGCCCATGGCTTTTTCGTTTAAAAAGCGATTGAAAACGTTTGCTTTTGCTTCCTCCTGTCCAAACTTGCCAAAAGGCTGCAGAAACAAGGCCGAGTTAATACCAAAGGTAAGCGACAGTGCCAGCGATTCGTAAGATGCCGCGGACAGCAAACCAATGTTTTCTTTCATTACTCCACCACGACCGCCATATTGTTTTGGAATACCTACCGATAGCGGATTTACCGACATAATTTCGCGCATTACAAACGGAGGAAGTCCACGCTTTAAACTCAGTTGATCGATATCGGCCCGAACATGAAAAACCTGTTTCATTTTTTCTTTCAGGTTATCTAAAAGTTCAGAAAACGGAATAGACGAGGAGGTATTCTTAGTGAAAACCGGGGCCGACCCGGTTGTAGCTGTTTGCATAGATTTGATTTATAATGATAATAGCATATTTAAGCTGTCAGGTTTACTTAAACGAAATCTACCCCATATTGTTCTGACCAAAAACATTCTTTGCTGAATTAAGCTTGAAATTTTTGATTCACAACGTTTGCCAAAGCGGGAGCTCTATTGCGTATCTTCCTGTTTTTTCGTAACTTTTTCTTCCTTTTTAGTTTGGACGAAAATGTTGACGCTTTAAAGCACAGGCTCAAAAACGACATTCATGTCGCACCCCAACTGTTTTGTTCATAGGGCTGCCATCCGGCGCGGATTGTAGTGGCAAGACAGTACTTAGCGCCCGTACTCCTTATATTGCATTTATCCACATCCGTATTTTACCAAAATATTGAGGCATGAAACGTTGTAAGAGCTTAGTCCCCATTCCGGTTGATCGGAAAATCGTGGAAAGCCAGAAGACAACAGCTAATTACCAGTTTTTATACAAAAGCAACAATTCTGTAAAAATCAGGAATTATGAAAAAACTCATTCTACTTTTTGTTACCGTCCTTCTTTTTTCTTGTTCTAATCCTGGAAGCAGGCTGGAAGGAACCTGGAAATTGGTTGAATACAGAAGCATTGTTGATGGAGAAATAGCCTGGACCATACCCGGAAATGCTGAAGGAGAACAGCTGAAAAGCTGGTCGGGCGAGTACTTTATGTTTGTAGGTAAATTTATTTCCGACGGTACTACTACTCCTAATTATGGCAGCGGAACTTACACGCTTAAAGGAAATCATTATACGGAACATATTACGTTTCATGTTTCGGAGGATTATGTGGAGACAGATGAACGATTGCTTATGGAGTTTAAAGGCGATACGCTGATGCAGATTAACCCGGTAAACGTTGACTGGAGCTACGACAAAGACAATTACCGAATGGAGAGATATGTACGTGTAAAATAATTTTGAGAACATCCTGATAAATTATCCGCAACATTCGTTGACTCTGGTACAACAATAATCTACAACAACTTTTAATGACGATACTGCGGATTTTAAAAGGCTTCAGGTGACTTGACGTCGCCCGGAGCCTTTGTTTTTGCTCGTGATTTTAGTCGTGTTCTGGTTTGCGAAACTGCCTTTTATCCAGTTGTTTAAACAAAATTGTTTGTCTGTGGTTATAATTACGATAAACTAGTCTTAATTATATGAGTTTATACCCATCGCAAAGAACCAATAAATGAAAATATGAAGATATTCTACACAGCTGCCGTGTTTATTAGCATTTGTCTTCTGCTTGTTGCGATGTATCCCGTTCTATTGTGGTTACAATACGTTGGAAATTCTTCCTGAAAAATTACGTAAAAAGAAGTCAATAATTAAAATTCAATACTATGAATTCTGAAGAACTAAGAGCAATGCAGGCTCCCCTGAAAGATAAATACCGAAACGATCCGGAAGCGGCTGTTATCACGCTTCAGGCAGAAGGTAAAATTGGTGAAGGAATTTCATGCAAAGTGGAAACAGGCAGTGCATTGGCCAAAGCCGGACTTCATCCTGCCACGGGCGGCGACGGTTCGTTGGCCTGTTCGGGCGATTTATTGCTGGAAGCCTTGGTTGCCTGTGCCGGAGTTACACTTAGTTCGGTAGCAACTGCCATTGGAATAGAGCTCCGAAGTGGAACAGTTAAAGCCGAAGGTGATCTAGATTTTAAAGGAACACTGGCTGTTTCGAAAGAAGTGCCGGTAGGATTTCGAAATATCCGCTTGTTGTTTGAACTGGATTGTGATGCCGATGAGGAAAAAAAGAAAACGCTGCTAAAATTAACTGAACGATACTGTGTGGTTTTGCAAACAATTACTTCTGCAACTCCTGTTGATGCTGAAATTATCACCTCCTGGTAAATAGAATTTATGCTCCGATTCTTCTCAAAAATGCGCTACAAACTGGCTGCCGAAAACAGGGTGGCAAAATACATGCGCTATGCTGTAGAGGAAATTTTGCTGGTAGTAATCGGAATTTTGGTTGCCCTTCAGGTTAAAAATTGGAACGAGAGCCGCAAAATGCAAAAATTAAAACCCCAATTATCTCATAAGTATCAGGAACGAATTATAGATCGATACGGCTACTGTACATGCTATATTGTCAATACTTACACGATTAATATCGAACGTTTAAAGAACGGCAGGGCCTTACTATCGCGGTAACTATCCTTTTAGAGACACATTAAATTTCATTGCTGATATTGCACAGGCAGGGAGGAGGCTGGTTTATCCGGCTCCGAAATACCAACACCTACCAGGAAATGGAAAGCTTTGGGAATATTCGGCGAATCAGAAATGATGCCTTACGAAAAAGATAACTCATTATTACTCGAGATTGAAGTAGCAACTCCACTTTTTGAGGCAAAGTGATTCAAGTATATTTTTGCAACTCCTTTGCTGCCATATCGTATAGTAGAACTGTTTAAATGAAGTAAAGTATGCACGAAAAGAATCTGGCCCTGGTGTTTGGAGTAATCGCTTTGCTGTTTTTGGTTTAGAATTTTATTTGTGGCGTAAAACTGTTAATAGCATAAATAACCTGAAACCTGGACTATGCCTGCGGAAGCGTAACAATAACAGATGTACCTTTTCCTTTTTCGCTTTCAATGTTTATTGTACCCTTGTTTTTCTCAACAAAATCTTTTACAAGAATAAGCCCAAGGCCGTTACTTTTTTCATTTTCAGTTCCTTGCGAATGACTTTTCGAGCTGATATCAAATAGCTGATTTAACTTTTCAGAATCTATACCAAGACCGGTATCGGTAATTTTTATGGTAATTTCGTTTTGCGCCGAAGCGAAAGTTTTCACGTTAACTGCCCCCCCGCGAGGTGTAAATTTTATGGCATTACTAACAATGTTCCGGATAATTGTTTGAAGCATATTGGTATCCGACAAAACTTTAAGCTGATTGTCAGTATCAAGCGAAATCGCAATTTGTTTTAGACTCGCCGATTGTTGCAGTTTTTCAACCGTATTTTGAATAACACTACTAAGATCAAGTTCGGTAGTATTTACTTCCATTTTTTTTACCTGCGATTGTGCCCAAAGCAGGAGGTTGTCGAGCAGGTCGCTGATGTTTTCTGATCCTGAAACAAGGAGTTTCAGTAGCTTTTTCAACTCATCTTTTTCCAGCGAATCAAATTCCTCGTGGAGGTGGTCGAGAAATGCTGTTTGCGTGTGCATCGGGCCCCGAAGATCGTGGGCAATAATGGCAAAGAACTTATCTTTTGCCAGGTTTGCTTCTTGCAGCTGATTATTTTTTTGGCGCAGGCGCTGGTAAAATATATAAATAATGCCGGCAATAATAAGAACAAGAAGAATGGCAATTATCATTAAAATCCTTGATGTTCGGTGCTGTTTTAGTTGCAGTCTGTTTATTTCATTTTGTTGTTCGAGCTCAGCTATCTGGCTGTTTTTTGCGTCGATTTCGTAAATACCCTGCAACTGTTCCATCTTAATATTTACAGCTCCCAAAAGCATCGAGTCCTGAATATTAATTTGTTGTTGCTGGCAGGCAAATGCCTTTTCCAGGTTATTCAAATTAAGGTAAATCGTGCTAAGTGTTGAGTAAATATCAAGTTGAATACGTTTTTGGTTATTGATAATGGCTTGCTTAAGACCTTTCTGAATGGTTGCCAGACCTTCATTAGCGCGTCCGGTATTAATGTAGCATAGCCCCAGATATTTATTTATTGATGGCTGACTGAGCATGTCGCCTACCTCTAATTTCCCAATTAATGCATCATTCAGATATTTTTCGGCCAAGGCATAATTGCCGGCGCTATACTCTATGCGCCCCATGCTCTTGTAAGCATTTGAGATGCCATATTTCGACCCTGTTTCCTTATGAATTTTGAGTGTGTAGCCAATATATTTACGTGCTTCTTCAACATTTCCTTCAAGAAGATTAAGTATTCCAATTTGCTCGTAACAAATAACTACTCCGCTTTGTATTCCATTCTCTTCAGCCATTTCGCGGTAAGTTTTTAAGGCTGATTGGTAATACTCCAGGGCTTTTTCGTTTATTTCGAGATCGGTATAAATTCGTCCAAGCAAGTAGGCAGCCCAGGCATAACCTTCTGTGTAGTTGGCTTTTTCGTAGTTTAGCCGCGACTTTATAATGTATTCAATAGCGCGGTCGTACAGGCCATTCACCCTGAAAATTGTTCCCATCATTGAATAGGAAGCACCAACAATGCGGTAATTTTTTGCTTGCCGCCCTGCCTGTATCGACATGTTAAACGACTGTAGTGCCTGTAAATGTTCGCCTTGTGTGTGCTGGTTTATTCCCGACCGTAGCAGAATATCGCTTTTATACCAATTATCATCAATTTGGTTGGCAATGGTAAGTGCACTGTCGAAATACACTTGCGAAAGTTTAACATTGTTGAGCTCGTGGCTAATGCGTCCTAAAATAAAGAAAGCACGCATTTGAGACTCCTTATTGTTTTGTTGTTTTGCTGCGAGTAATGCTGTTTTTGCCTCCAGTTGTGCTTCTTCGTTCTGTTTCTCAAAAAGCAATTGTGCCAGCTTGAGTTGTGTATTTAATTTCACTTCTCCTTCAGCATGAAGAATAACCTGTCGTAAACTATCTTTTTGTTCAATTAAAAGAGGCGCCCCAACAACCATATTCCGGGCCATAAAAAAAAGGGCTATAAGAATGCATAGAATTAGCTTTTTGCTCATGTTCATCAGCGATTCAGTTTTTACGGTTACTGGTTTTATCTTCAAATTAGAATCGTAAATTTTATGTTCCTGATTTTCAACTAAAAATTCGTTAACCAGTTAAACAATCAAAGTGGTAACGAGTTTAGCAATTTTGATTGGAAAATAGAAAATAGTCAGCATTTAAAATCATTTTGAATAGCATTTTTGTTCGCAAATAGTAAAAAAAAGCGGGAACTAACTCATAAGCTTAGTTCCCGTTTTCGGGTAATGTATATTTGCGCATCAGTTTGTTCTTTTAATGTATTTCAAGCGTGAAATACCAACAACGGAATTTGTGCATGGAACACCATTTTACGCGCCAGGCTTGGATTGAAAAGCCGCGAAATCATGCCTCGTTTATGGGTGGTGAGTGCCAAAATATCTACCGGGTCGTTTTTAATTGTACTTTCAAGTGTATCTAAAACATCCTTGCCCATAATCAGCTTGCATTCAAATTCCTTGCTCTCGTATTTCTTGTGCAGAATATCTTTCATTCCTTCCAGGCGGGCAATGTCCCATCCGTATTCATCCGGAAGACCAACGTGTGCACAAACAACTCTCACTTCGTATGATTTTACAATGTTCATAAGCTTGTCGAGTGCCGTAAAGTCTTTCTCATCGAAATTAGTGGCATACAACACTTCTTTAAATTCTTCAACCGGTTTGGGTTCCATATCTTCCGGGATAACCAACACCGGAACCGGCGCATTGTACATTACATCAGCGGTTACACTACCCACCGTCCCTGGCCATGTTTTATCGCCACCGCGGCCAATTACAATCAATCGTGTAGGTTGTTCGTTGGCAAAAGCTAAAATGTCTTCCTCGGCATACCCCGGCTTAACAATATATTCTGGATTTACTTTCTCCCAATTCTCCGCCCCGATACTTGTTACCAATGGAGCCAGGAAATTTCGAAATTGCTGGTTGGCTTCTTCCTCGGCATCTTCGGTTTGTTTTAACAGGGTGGTGTCGTAAGGGTAAATATCGCCGTAAGGTATAGAAAAGCGCACCGGACTAATGTACGAGTGCATAATTATCAGTTTAGCATTTAGGTGTTGGGCAATGTTAAAAGCCATTTCTACAGCTTTTTCCGATACGGTGGAAAAGTCGATAGGGACAAGGATTTGGCCGGGTTTGCTTACTTTTTTCTGTTTCCCCGATTTTAATCCCAGTAGTAAATCAACTTCTTTAAAGGCCTCGTTCAGGTCGTTTTCTAAAATTTTAACCCGAACGGTTGAGGTGGCTGCTCCTTCAATTAAATGCACATCTTCCAATTCGCATTTAATTCCTTTTTCCTCCAAACGCATTTTCAAAATATGGGCGCGCGCCAGAGGCAATACTACAATAGTAACTAGTTTTTCACTCATGGCTATTCGATTTTAGTTTCTATATTATTTATATGGTTTTAAGGCCGATTAGTTTCAGAATATGACTGAAATCTTGCGCGGGTCGTATTTTTGAGAAGGAAGTTGAATGCAATGATTGTGTATTGATTTAGCCTGATTAATTCAATTTTATCACTACTGTCCGACTAAAACGCAATTATGAAAAAGATTCTTTCGCTTCATTTTATTACACTCAGAATGACAGAATATTACGATTGAGAGAGCTTCGGGGTGGGGGTTGGTTTACGGCAAAGCCGTAAACCAACCCCCACCCCGAAAAGCCGCCAAAAACTTGTCATTCCTAGCGAAGCGAGGAAAATCTGTTCAATGTTAGTCGGACAGTAGTGCAATTTTATGAATTAATCACCCACAGGGCTGATGAAATAGTTGAAAAACAATTATTTGTCAGGGCTAACCTTGACATTGAAAATTATCAGATTATTTTGTTCAAGACACATACTGTAATGATTTTCAATCGTCAATACTTTGTGTGAAAAATTTAATGAATTTTTCAGGTTAGAGAATTGACAAAAGAATAATAACTTTAAGCGATGCATTTGGATTTGTTTAGCGACGATTTCAAAAGCATTTTTAGCAATAACCAATTAAATTTAATAGTATGACCTATGTACCAAAAGAATCGAGATATGATGAAATGCAGTACAATCGCTGTGGAAAATGGGGGCTGAAACTGCCTGCTGTTTCGCTGGGTTTGTGGCATAACTTTGGCGGAATTGATGTTTTTGAAAATGGCCGGGCTATGTTGCACCGTGCTTTTGATTTGGGCATCACACATTTCGATCTGGCTAATAATTACGGCCCGCCTCCGGGTTCGGCCGAAGAAAATTTTGGTAAGATCTTGAAACAGGATTTTAGTGCTTACCGCGATGAGCTGATCATTTCGAGCAAAGCAGGTTACCTGATGTGGCCCGGCCCTTATGGAGAATGGGGGAGCCGCAAATATGTGCTAGCCAGCCTCGACCAGAGTTTAAAACGGATGGGGCTGGAGTATGTAGATATTTTTTATTCGCACCGCCCCGATCCGGATACGCCGCTTGAAGAAACAATGATGGCACTCGATCGTGCAGTTCGCTCGGGGAAAGCCTTGTATGTCGGAATTTCAAATTATCCGGCTGATATGGCAAAAGAAGCTGCCCGAATTTTGAAAGAATTGGGAACGCCATGTTTAATCCATCAGCCACGTTACTCCATGTTTGAACGTTGGGTAGAAGATGGTCTTTTGGATGTATTGGAAGACGAAGGAATTGGTTGTATACCGTTTTCGCCACTGGCCCAAGGATTGCTTACCAATAAATATTTAAAAGGAATTCCTGAAGGATCGAGAGCAACCCGCGAAGTTTTTCTGAAAAAAGAGCATGTTGAAACGGCACACGAAAAAATTGTGGCTTTGAATAACATTGCTCAGGAACGTGGACAGTCGTTGGCGCAAATGGCATTGGCCTGGATTTTACGCGATAAACGAATTACGTCGGTACTGATTGGTGCCAGTTCGGTAAAACAAATCGATGACAATGTGGAAATGTTGAAGAACCATAGTTTTTCGGCTGAGGAATTAGAGGCTATTGAAAAAGTGCTGAAGTAATATTTGAAATGTAAGAATAAAGCATAAAAAAAGGCTCGCAACTGCGAGCCTTTTCTGTTCTATAATACGTTGGTTACATTCCCAATAACTTTTCCAATCCCCAGAAGAGACTGAAAATAATTGCCATTCCGGCGATAGCACCTGCCGCCAGTGTAAAAATAAAGTTTAATGGCAGCATTTTTTTTTCATTCTCAGTATTCATCTTAATGACAATCTGATTCTGATTTGCTTTTGTTTCCATTCAGTATTTATTTAGTGCCCCATCCAAAAAATCATACATATTTTAATTGTTATTTTCTGTGTTCTACAGGATTGGGCTGTTTCTAATTTTATTTTCCCTGTCTAGTAAAAGACTAAAAAGTATGCTGCAAAGCTACGGCTTTTTTGCTAAACATGCCAAAAAGCAGGTTTTTGACCAGCTATTTGTTAAATTCGTGTTAACCTGAGTGTTACAAGAATTGGGGTCAATTCAGCAAAAGTTACAGGTTAAAATTAACCCGGATAATTCATCTTATTAAAATTGTTTGTTTTCTAAGGTATAAGATGTAACTCCCATGATTTTAATAATATGCGTATGTGATCCGGTCAACCGACGGATCATGGTCGTTTCATTTGATTTTAGCAATAGTCATGTTTCTCCGGGTTAATCCCGACTTAGTTGAGTCCATTTTTGAGTGCCAAAAATGGGTACGAAACTTCGTCGCATTAAACTATTTTGCTATTTGTGATGAATAATGCGGACTAATGCCACGAATAGCCCAAACCCAGTCCAAACCACAGCCTTGCTTCTTCGGTATTTATTAGCGGTGTACAATTAAAATTGAAGAATAATCCATTGTTTGCTGGCGTAATTCGGAGACCAACCTTCCCGTGATAAATAAACCCCAGCCGTGAGTCATCACTCCGAAATGTTTGATTTCCATCGTAATGTTCTTTAGTAAAATAAGCCAGAGAAATTCCTGCCCCGTATTCAAAAGCCAGCTTGTTTTTGCCAACCAGTCCGTTTAGTTCCAATGGAAAAATTATTACATCCGGAACATACCCGAGCCCGATACGCGCACCCAATCCATCGTTTCCGGGTTTAAAGCGGAAGTCGTAGTTTACGGATCCTAAAACGGCTGCACCGCCCAGCTCGGCATAAACAGCCTGGCGTTTTGTTGTTTTTTGTGCCAACGAAATTGAAAAAAGGCAAAACATTGCCAGTGTTAATGAGGTCAACTTTTTAATCATAAGAAAATTGTTTTTAATGGTATTAAGTAGCCGATTCGAATTGTTTTAAGAATCGTACATCGTTTTCGAAGAAATGGCGGATGTCCTTAATTCCGTAGCGCAACATAGTAATACGCTCGATACCCATTCCAAATGCAAATCCGGTATATTTTCGGCTATCAATATTACAAAGTTCCAATACGTTCGGATCAACCATTCCACAGCCTAAAATCTCCAGCCAGCCGGTGTATTTACAAACATTACATCCTTTGCCACCACAAATCGAGCAGCTTACATCCATTTCGGCACTTGGCTCGGTAAACGGGAAGTACGACGGGCGCAGACGGATTTTAGTGTCTTCGCCAAACAGCTCTTTGGCAAACTGCAACAAAGTTTGTTTTAAGTCGGCAAACGAAACATTCTCGTCAACATATAAACCTTCAATTTGGTGGAATATACAGTGCGAACGTGCAGAAATTGCTTCGTTACGGAAAACGCGTCCCGGGAAAATAGCGCGGATAGGCGGCTCGGTGCGCTCCATAACGCGGATTTGCACACTTGATGTGTGAGTACGCAGCAGCACATCCGGATCTTTTTCAATAAAGAAAGTATCCTGCATATCGCGGGCAGGGTGCTCCGGTGGAAAGTTCAAAGCAGAAAATACATGCCAGTCGTCTTCAATCTCAGGTCCTTCGGCAACTGTAAATCCAAGACGGGCAAAAATTCCGATAATCTCGTTTTTTACCAGTGATAGCGGATGGCGGGTTCCCAGCTTCATGGGCTCACCAGGCATGGTCAGATCCTGTCCGGCAGTTTCGTTGCCATTGTTCTCAAAACCTTCTTTTAGCGTGTTAATTTTTTCTAAAGCGAAAGTTTTAAGCGTGTTAATGGCCTGCCCAACCTCCTTTTTCTGCTCGGCAGGAACAGTTTTAAAGTCGTTGAATAATTGTCCGATCAGGCCCTTTTTGCTGATATATCTTATACGTAACTCCTCTACCTCTTCCTTGCTTGAAGCCACTATTTTATCGATTTCTTCCTGTAACGCTTTGATCTTGTCTAACATCCTTGTTCTTTTAAACTGAGGTGCAAAGATAATGATTCAGATTATAGTGAATAAAAACAGAGCAACAATATTTTAGGCTGATTTGTCGGGATTCAGGTTTTTAACTACTTTTGCGCCACATTTATGGTCCCGTAGTTCAACGGATAGAATAGCAGTTTCCTAAACTGTAGATATGGGTTCGATTCCCGTCGGGACTACTTTGTGTTTTTAAAAGCCCTGTATTTATTGGAGATACAGGGCTTTTTGTTTTTAATGGTGTCAAATTTAGTGTCAATTTATTTTTATTCATTCTGTGTAAAATAAAGAAATCAGAAATTCAATCTAAATTAGTCTCTATTTCACGAAACCTTAGTCTTAAAAATGAAATGATACAGACGCGATCGGACCTGCAAGGTGAGTTTTAATTAGCAAATCTTCTTTACGAAATTTATCCCGATAATTTATATACCAGCTGTTCCAGCCGATTTTTAGTGACAAAAGGTTGCTTGCCCGGTAATAGGCGTGTAAATTGAATTGATATGAGAATTTATCATTTATCCAGAAATTGCCTATATCTCCTTGTAATATAAATTTCCAGTTGCTATATAGTATTTCGTTGCGGGCACCCAGAATTGGCTCAATCCATAGAGGTGATATTGCCAAGTACGTCTGAATATCATTATTGCCTGCTTTTATATAAAAATTATGTAAACGTGTACCAGCTATACCATACAACTGGTATTTCCCTTTGGTTGATTGTATTGCTCGCTCATACAAATTATAACCCAATCGGAAGTGGACCAAATCTGCATGCACACTTGCCCGAATAAGCTTATAGTTATTAGTCCTGAAAATGATCGACGATCCAAGAGTGCCGGTAAATGCATCCATTTCACCGTAAAAACGCTCGTTGTCGTATGAAACTCCTAACACCAGAAAGTAGTTCAGATCGAAACGTGTTCGGAAGAGCCGTTTAAAAACATCTCCAAATTCTGGATTTTCAATTGGCTGATCAGGAATTGGGGTGGTTCCGTCTTCTCCTTCAATACCTGCTTCACCATAAGCAAACTCTCCTCGAAATCCCGGAATCCAGATAGGCAATTCAACACTCCACTTCCGTTCTTCTTCCAAAAAGCCAACCTTTCTTTTCGATTTTACTGTTTCGTTATATTCCTGGGCATTCAATTGTCCATACAGCAAGGTTAGTATGATTATATAAATGACAATTCTCATTTCGAACAAACTTCTCAGTCTCAGCAGAAATTGCATTGATAGTATTTCAAAAATACATTGTTAAATTGTAGAACGAAAATATTAATCACATGTACTTCGTTTGAACTGAGGTTTGCAGGGATTCCGTTAAAACGTGATTTTGGTAAAAATCCTCAGCTCGTTCGATTTGTTGTATTTTAAAGTAGGACCGTTATATAAAAAGTAATGCCGTAGTCCTATTGCAAGGTGTTCAGTTATCGAATATCCAAACTCAGTTTCCAGTTCGTAACCTACATCATCTATATCATAGAAAAGAATACTGGTCCAGTTTTTTAAGTTTACTTTTTTTGAGAGTTGGTAATCATTGTCCAGGTAAATGGATGGTGCTTTGGTGTGTATTTCAACATTTCCTTTAAAAACAAACAGCTGAAGATAATTGTATAAGATGGAAATGCGACTGTTTCCTGTCTCTTCGATTTCAAGATTGTAGCCTGGTCCTAATCCCCCAAGCCAAATCAAATAATCGAAACTGGTGCCTTCTATTGTCCGTTGATTGCGTTCAATTCGGCCCTGCCCGGCCAGGTGCCATTTTTTGTATAGGGTATGGTACCAGTTTATCCTCAAATCCTGTTCATTATCTTTCTGCTTTCCGTTTTTTATACCAAAGTCCGATTCGAGTTTAATATCTATTTCATCCTTTTTGCCTATAAAATTGGCTCCAAATTGGATATCAAATTCAAACTCTTTGTCATTGTCCTCATTTGTCCATTCCATAGCCCCGCTAATATATGTGTCGCCAGTAGTCCATTTTCGGATGCTCTGCATAGAATCAATACTACTTGTATCTGCTTCAACAATTGTGGTGTCAGATATAATTTCTGAAGATATTTCCGGAGAGAAGGCAAATAGCAAAAAAGCCTTATTTAAAAAAAGTAAGTCAAATAGCAATCTTTTCATCGTTATCATAGGCTTAGTTTTCATCATTTATGACAAGAATAAGTCTTAATCATTTCAAAGATAAATGAAGTAATTTTAACGTATCTTTTGTGAGCAATTTTTTTCAGTGATAGCCATTAATTATCAATAATACGTCAAAGAAAATAAGATGCTGAAATGTTTTTAACTTAAAAAACACAAAAAGGCAACCATTTGGTTGACTTTTTTATAAATACCAGAATTAGGGATCATCAATAGTAAGTTTATAGAACCTGGCTTTTTAAACAAAAAGTCAGACAACCCACATATACGGCTTATCGTTTCTGTTATCATTTGCTGCTATTTTATCCTTGTTGCGGTTTACGCATCCGTGATCTTCTAATTCAATTCTGCCCAATGTGTTGAGATAATCCGTTTTTCTTCATTGAAAAGCGGTTTCTGAGCCGAACAGTTTGTCGTGTCAACAAGGGAAACGTTAAAAATGAATTTCGAATCACTTTTCGTTTTACTAATAAACAAGGCATTCTCCGCATCAAGATCGTACGTGGTGTAAAAATCGGTATCAGCCTCTTGTGTCGAACCTTCGCGGTTAAAATTCATGTTTTCAACTGTACGGTTCGAGTTTGATAAGGCCACTATCAGCGACGTTTTTCTTTTGTTTGCGAATTGGTTAAACGCAAAATTTCCTCCAATCGAAAATGGCATAAAAATGTTTTGATTACTTCTTTTCATTTCAATTTGTTTTAAATGTTATTATTACTACAAAAGTATGCTTGAAAACGATGTTAATACTGCCGATTCGGCTCGTCCTCTATCACTTTTAGCTCATTATAATTATGGCCGATAAGTATTGTGTATTATGATTGATTGGCAGACAAAAAAAGGGGCCACCTTCAACGTGTCGACCCCTTGTCTGTGAACTTGCAATAATAACAAATTACTCTTTATTAATCCTCAAATTAATTGAATATATGCTGAAAAAGAATGTCTGTTAAATAGCAAATTCAATGTTTTGCTTGTCTTTTAATTTTTAAATTTTCCATGTTTGTCCGTCTATCATCCATTCTTCTATTTGCAATCCTTCTTCCTGCTCAACAGAATGAAATGATTCTGCCTTACTACTTGTAAGGCTGGTTACCAATATTATTGCAAACAACGTTGCAGCTACAATTATTCCAATTTTCTTCTTTTTCATGATATTCTATTTTTTATTTTCTAGTTAATGGTTAAAACCCTGCAATTTGATTGCAGCTACTTTAGTATCTATAAACTTTTATTTTATAGGATTTTGATTTGAGTACATAGATTTGAGTATTGAGAATCTTATTCGTGTCTATTTTCTTCTCTCACTACTCATTACTTTCTACTCATATCCTATGCTTTGTTCATTTTGAATTTCATTCAATCTTAAACCTATGTACTTTCAGTGCATAGTGGTTTAGTTAGTTTCTTCTTTTTCATTTTATAAGGCATTGTCAGGCAATCCAGTAATTCGTTAAATGATCAGAACCACCTTCGTTAGTGAAAGGGAGATCATGCCGAAGCATGTACGAGTCTTCGACCCCGATAGCATCTACAAATCCTTTTGTCAGTACATGTATTGCCAATTGCTTTTGCTCTTTAAAAGCCTCCAGAATTACCGGGATATTTACCTGTTTTTTTATTTTATTGATGAGAACCAGGTTTCGTTTTAACAGATAGTTGTTTCTGTTATCGAATTGATAGGAGGATGCCGTAATATCAACATTCAGCGCATCGAATCCGGCGATTTCAAGTTTGCTGATTGATTGCAACACAAAATCAAGCTCTACACTTTCTGTCGAATAATCTGGACTGGTAGATGTTGATTGCGTGTAAGCAATAAATTCATCGTTTATCTTAATGTTTAACATTACCGGAAAATCATCGCCACAAACAATCTTTATCGACTCCACTATCTTTTCTGCAATAGAAATCCGTTTGTGTATTTCGCGTTTAACATCTCTTTTTGATGAAAGTGAAGACTCTACAACAAATTTATGATTGTTCGTGCTGGTATCGAGGGGCGAAATATCAACCTGAATTCCATCAAATCCAACAATACGGGCAACAGTTGCAAGTTTTACATACTCGTCGATTATTTTGTCTTCGGCTGCATTAGGATTCATTTGCACCACCTTATTGTTTGGTTTTACATCTGTTTCTTTTAATCTTTTAACCAGCATAAATCCCGGCAAGACATTTTCAAAACGTGTATTTACATCAGCAAAAACTTTAGTTCCGAAACGATGTACCCTATCAACCATTTTCTTTAACCTGTGGACATATTCTGTCGTTTCTGTAATTGAAGGATAACTGGTTACATCCGGTCTGGGTCTGTACATTGCCGAAGATTGTTTCCCGGTTACAATCATTCCTATGCCTTCTTCGGCCCGTCTTTCGTAGTATTCCATTGTGTGCGTGGTAAACATCCCTCTAAAGGTTGTAACTCCCTCATCTAATTCTACTTTCGACACAAATCGATTTTTTACTTCGCAACCATTTATTGTAAATGGTGATAATAATTTCTGATCATCTACTTTCATATTCTTTATTTTTTAAAATTGTTTTGTATTTCAAAATTACTGCTATGCCGGTCCGTTCTCTGCTCCTTATCGTTCGCTATTTATCCCTAAAAGTTCAAATTAAAACCTGCCTTTTAATCAAAAAAAGGGGCAGGCCAAATTGCCTGCCCCCACTTTTGAACTTACAGTAATAACAAACGACACTAACTGTTATTTTCTGAGCTTCTTATGATATCCTTATAAATTCGTTTGTCTACTGCTGCAATTAAATAGTGCTTGCCAGAAAACTCAGCTATTTCTTTGTCTTTGATAAGAAAATGTCAAAGGCAAGGCTTTCGAAGGTTTGGAAATCAGGGAGTTTATTTTTGTAATCAACCGTTCTCAAACCGAGAGTAACGCAGCATTTGGCGTAAGCTTGCAAAGACTAAATAATTGGAGAAAACGGGATTCGTTCCTACAGGAGAAACAGAATCCCGCTTGGTGAGTATATGTTAGTTGGCTAATTGGAGTAAAGTGTACATTCTGACATGCTGGATTGTTACTCCAAACGCCTCATTATTTTCCCCTTCCAACTGATTCAATCTTTTATGCTTACGGCTTATCGTCTCATTTGTACCGGAGCCGGACCAGGTGCCGGACGTGCTGCCGGTTGCATTGGCCGCGTACTTGGCTGCGACGGTCGCATTATCGGCTGGCTTGGCCTTGTTGCCGGAGGCGTTGGTCGCACATTCGGCTGACTGGGCCTTGTACTCGGTTGCGTTGGCCGCACATTTGGCTGGCTTGGCCTTGTTGTTGGTCTATCGGGTCTTGCTACCGGTTGCTCAGGTCGTGTTGCCGGACGTTCCGGACGCACGATTGGATGTTCGGGCTTTGGCCTGTGGTGTGGCGGACGATAATAAGGTGGCCGGTATCCGTGCCAGTGCCAGTGCCAATTCCAACCCCAGCTCATGTGCCAGTTCCAGTAAAACGACGAACGGAACCATGGCGAATAAACAGGCACCCATCCGTAAAACGGATCGTAGAAAAAGCCATAACCGTAAGTCATTGGGTGGTGATAGTAGTAATGACCATACCATCCGTGATAATGAAACCCGGTTCCGAAAACCACCGTCGGTCCGTATACATACGATCCGGTGTAACCTGATGTATATCCGGTATAGACTGTTCTGTCGGTATTCTTGTAAATGTGAACATACTTGATGTTGTAAAGCGGATTATCGGCCGGAATATTTTCCACTCCCACCGGACGCTGTGTGGCAATTTGCCAGGGTCCGTAAGGCGATGAAGAATTGTACCAAACTGCATCTTCCACTAAATAATACCGGTTATTCCACATCAATACCGGGCTCGAAGTGTTTACAGCATACGTTAAGTCAGTACCTTCGATTTTTGCAAACTCAGGATCTCCGTTATACGCTACTTTTTTATCAAGCGTGGTAGAAATGTCATTCTTTGTAATGTTGGGTACCTGCGCATCTCTTACCGCATTTTTTGCTGCTTCGGTGCCGGGTACACTTACCAGTACGCTGCTCTTATCATGATCTTCCGGGATACGGGCAAAATCGGCCGGCAATTCACCGGGTGCTACATATTGCCAGTTGCCTTCCAATTTATCCGATACAAACCAACGTCCGGAAAACAGGGAATAATATTGGTTGCTTTCCACATCCCTGAACAGTTCAGCATCGGAATTCTCCACGTAAACCAGTTTTGTATTCGGAATAAGTACATATTTCGGACTACCATCGGTAGATATAAGTTCTGCCGGCTCGGTAGTTACAATAATATCGGGAACTATCCGTGCCTGGTACTGCTCCTCCTGCATGCTATCGTATAAATCGCGTGCGTGCTTTTTCATTACACGATTAATACGATTAGGTACATTGTCGTTGTACTCCCATCCCTGCAAAGCATTGCCGGACGAAAACCACAGTCCGCCACCGTACATGTAATACATGTCTTGCTTATTGTCTTTAAGAATGAAAGCTCCTGCGTTCGATACCTTCGAGAAACGCTTATCCAGCTCTTCGTAGTAAGGCTCTCCATCAACAACTATCAATGCCGAAGGTTGATTCGAGTAAATTACTGTTGGTGCCTTGGTATTAAATCCAGCCTCATCGTTTAGTTTTGAAGCACTGCGCAATCCGTCGATAGTGCTCTTTGGGATTTCACTAAAACGTGTTGCCAGCTCGCCGTAAAAAGCAGTTTCAATTTGTGCTTTTTCTTCCTCTGCAAGATCTTCTGCCAATCGAATATCATTTACTTTCCAGTTTTTTACATTGTACTTGTCAGAGGTATTTCCTGCGTCAACTTCAAACTCGGCCCAAAACGAGCCAAAATATTCTTCCGATGAGTTATTATCTGTGGCCAAAAAGGCGCTGCTCATCTCAATTGTTCCATTTTCTCCGGTCTTAAAATCAGGAGAAACGCTCAGTATCTCTACTGAAAATTCGTTGCCCGGGCTTTTTGTGTTTTCCCCGGAAATTCTGGTTGATGCATATCCACCTAAAGAAAGCATCACCACTAAGATTGTACCTAATATTGCTTTCATAACTTATTTTTTTTATTTGTTATTACTACTGCAAATATGTTGGATTACCGGCTGCTTTATTGTTCTTAAAGGATCATAAACTATCCCAAAAAGACCAAATATATCTTTTGTCAGGGAACTTGGAATTTGCTAACGATTCCGGTGATTTAATCCTGCCATTAAAACATACCAAAAAGCCCGGCATACTATACCGGGCTTTTTGTCAATCAATTGTTCAACTTAAAAGCAAATGCCTTAACTATGTTTTAATAGTTATAAGCCTCAGGACCTGGTTTGGTCGGATAATCCGTTCCGGGCAACATCGGAATTTCCTTCTCCGGGGCCTCGTAATAATAATCGTCCGAGCATGATGCCATTGCTACTCCAATACCTGCTAATAATACAAATGCTACTGCTAATCTTTTTAATTTTTTCATCGTTTTAAATTTTAATTGTTATTACTGTTTGTTTATTTGTTCGATACAAAGATGCAGGCTTTTGACCCGGTATTTTGCTCCTTTCCGGCCAGGTGAAAGCCCAAAAAGATCAAGGGCGAAGAGGTGATTTGCCAGTTTGCTAAAACCGATATTACCGGTGATCAATTTTATTTTCTAGTTAATGGTTAAAACCCTGCAATTTGATTGCAGCTACTTTAGTTTCTATAAACTTTTATTTTATAGGATTTTGATTTGAGGACAGAGATTTGAGTATTGAGAAGCTTATTCGTGTCTATTTTCTTCTCTCACTACTCATTACTTTCTACTCATATCCTATGCTTTGTTCATTTTGAATTTCATTCAATCTTAAACCTATGTACTTTCAGTGCATAGTGGTTTAGTTAGTATATGAGATGACATACAAAAAGCCCGGTATTTCGAAAACATCGTTTTCTGTACCGGGCTTTTTGTCAATCAATTGTTCAACTTAAAAGCAATTCCCCTAACTACCTTTTAGTAGTTGTAAGCTTCAGGGCCGGGCTTGGTCGGATAATCAGTTCCCGGAGGAAGCGGTTTAACCTTTTCCGGCTCTTCATAATAGTAATCATCCGAACATGATGCCATTCCAACTCCAATAACTGTCAATCATATTTTCCTGCTCGTCTGCCAGCAACAATAAGTCAAGGAACTGTTTTTTATTTTCAACAATTTTTTCTATTGTTACCATATCCCTATTGCTCTCTAATTTATAAAGGTATATTTTCTGTTTCTCACGGATTGATTACATTACCGAGATGGTGTTGATGCGAGCTACAAACCTTGATATTAACTACATCGCCATTACTTATACAAAACCTATGCGCTGAATTTTATATCATTTCATTAATCAGGGTTCTTATTTCCTTGTCCGTTTTTTCTTTTCCATATCCATTTATTACTTTTTTAATATCTCTATTTTCATCAAGTATGAAAAATACTGGAAACGATGTAATCGAATATTCTTTTAACACGTCTTTAGTCGACAACAAAAATTTATAATCGAAATCGTTGCGATTCATATAGCTTTTCAAAGCATTTATACTTTTACTTGTACATTCTATTGCAACAAAATCAAAGTCGTTTTTTTTGTATTCTTTGGAAAGTTCTTTTAAAAATGGAATAGAAGCCCTGCATGGTCCACAACTAACACTTGTAAATTGAAGCATAAGAACTGTACTCTTTATATCTGATAATGATAAATTTTGCGTATTATCAATTTGTAAAGTCCAATCAGGAGCTTTTTTACCAATCAATTCATTAGGCTGTCTTTTTTTCCCCTTCTGGCCATATTGCCATATTTCATAATCTTTAGGGAAATAATCAGAAGCTACAAAGTCTTCAACGCTTAGTTTATTGAACTCATAATTTGACACTATACTAACCGAAATATTATGAGACATCTCTCTTCTTACTCTCCGCGGTAAGTTTGATTTCTTATCTATCCACAATTCATATACAGAAGTCGGGTCAAATGTGTAAGGACTCTTTGGTATATAATGAGCTTTACCAAAGAACTCAACTTGCCTATCCTCATAAATTGTTAGTTTAAAATAGACTTCTTCTCCCAAATCTTTTTGCACTAGTAAAGTACTATCATTGTTATTTAAGATATACTTAATAATATTTTCGGTGTAGTTAAAAAACGGCGGCGATACTGGTCTAAACGGCAATTTCCTCACTTTAAAACTATCGATGAACACTTCTTTTTCATCATCATAAATTAGAGTCCTCATTTTACCGTCATAAGCGAATTCCAAATGGGTTTTATCTTCTGTTTCAAAAATTGCCCAACTTGAACCAATAGTTGAATCCGTTGGATTTCTGTAGGATTCTACATACTGATTAACCACATAAGACGCGGCAGTATCTCCAGGATTCCATGATTCTGCTTGAATCCAAAATGTCGCAGATTCTATCTTTTCCATTGTTTTTACAACTTGTTTCAGATAATCCTTTGACGTATAGTTTTCTACACAAGAACTAAATACAAGAACGATTAGGCTTAAAGCAATTACTGTTTTATTCATTATTAATGTTATTTGTATGGTAAGTGGTTTCTTAATTTTGCCCATAACGGTTGGTGCAAGTGGAGTGCGGAGCTTTGAAAAACATCATTGTCAAGTTGCCACAGAGCCAAGCCGGCTTATTGTTAAACACTATTTTTAGCACCGTCGTCCGTCAAAGCCGGATTGGCGGTGGTTGAACAATGCGAAAATGCTGGAACACCGCGCCCGCCCGCATTACATTTGCACATTGTTAGCGGTTCGGTTTTTATTTTATTACACAATTAACTTTAATGTCCAAGTAACTCAACATTGAAATTTATTTTTGCATCCAATGCTCTGAACACTTTTAAAATTGTTTCAAACCTAGCATCTGTCAGATGGTTTTCAATTTTAGAAATTTGGGCTTTTTTTACCCCAACCAGTTTCCCAAGTTGTTCTTGAGTTAAGTTTTTTTCTACTCGGATTTTTTTGATTGTTTGTCCTAAAAGGTCAAGGCGCAATTCTTCTTCAAAAGCATCTCTTTCTTTTGTGCCTTTAATTCCAATATGCTCGTCAATCATTTCATCCAAACCTTTTCTTTTTATTTTTTCTGTTTTCATTTTTCTTGTTTTTTTAGTTCAAAATAAATTTTTCTTATTTCCTCAGCCTTTTTAATCTCACTTTTCGGAGTCTTTTGTGTTTTCTTAATGAAGTTGTCAAAAGTTAACTGTTGAAAAGAAAGAATGATATTTCAATATTGAGACACAACATTTTATATCATTCTTTCAAAAAATCGTGTTGAGTAAAAGTATAATAAAAAAGAGATTTGTCCCTACTTAAAATTTGGGAATTCAAAGAATAATGCAAAAGTAAGAGATTATCAGGTGCTTGAAGCAATACTATATCGATTAAAAACAGGGTGTCAATGGAGGCAATTACCTATGAAACAATTCTTCCGTTGCAAATACAACTGGCAAAGTGTGTATTTCCACTATCAAAAATGGTGCAAGGACGGAAGCTGGGATGAGATGTGGCAAAACATCCTGAACAAATACAAACACTTGCTGGACTTGTCAAGTATCCAGCTCGATGGTACACATACTCCAACTAAACGTGGAGGAGAAGCAGTTGCCTATCAGGGGAGGAAAAAAGCAAAAACAAGTAATATGCTGATTTTAACGGACAGCCAAGGCATCCCTCTAACTTGTAGCGACCCTATTGACGGGAACCACAATGATGCATACAACCTGGTTCCAACGGCAAAGAAAATGATTGCCGTTCTGGAAAACTCAGGGATACACACCGATGGATTGTTCTTAAATGCTGACTCTGGCTTCGATACAGGAGAGTTCCGCCGTTATTGTTCGGAAACAAAAATTATTGGCAATATTGATCAAAACAAACGCAATGGGATAAATCGTGAATACTTATTCGACGACTTACTGTATAAATGCAGATTTGTTGTGGAACGCACTAACGCATGGCTTGATGCATTTAAAGCAATCTTAGTACGGTTTGAAACAAATGCTATACATTGGAAAGCACTGAATTTAATAGCATTTACCGTGATTTTACTGCGGAAACTTTAAACAACTTCAATTATTCCATGAGTCGCTAAAACAAGTGTTTCTTTATTATCTGTTTTATCCCAAAATGCGAAAAGTCGATATTGCTTTTTCTCAAACAATGTCCGAAATTCCCAGATGTTTTCATTTAATTTTTTAAACAATTCTGGGTCATTGACAATTTGCGATTTTTTTAAGTTGTAATAAATTTTCCTACGAGCTTTTGAGTTCAATGAATTCATGAAATCAATTGCATCATTTAAAAAATCAATATTGAATTTTTCTTCCATTCAAATAGTTTTTGTAAAAATAGAAGTTTCTTAATTAGGAAACAAATGAATTGAAAAAATATACTGTGTTTGTTCTCATTTAAACTGACCGCTAACTACTGTGCATCATCATTATTGTTATTTCGCTTATAGCGTTTAAAAAGTGTTGTTATGGTTACTATTCTTTTTATTACTATTTCTGGGTACGTATTCAACGGTTATTAATTTCCAGCATTTTAAAATAAACATAAATAGTTTAGCCTGCAATTCGTAATGTGGTGTTTTTTACGTTGCCGTAAAAACATAAAGTCGTATTATGTACTTAGTACACAGCACCACCGAACGAAAATTGGGTCAACGTACTCAGTACATTGCTTCCCCCAACTGAAATTCGGGCAACGTACTTTGTACATTGCTTCCCCAAATAAAAATTGGACCAATGTACCCGGTACATTACTTCACCGGACAAAAAGAGGGCCAATGTACCCGGTACATTACCTCACCGGACAAAGAGTGACCGAATGTACCCAGTACATCGCTTCGCCGGGTTAAAACGGGGACAGTATGTGAATGGATGCCGTAAAACATTCATTATTATGTTGTTTAATTGCGATATCGGCCGTAAATTGAACGTAATAATCGTACCATCGCACAATTTATGCATCTCTTTAAGCCGCATTTTGCAATGGTAACCTATTCAAACATTTAAATTAAAAACCCATGATTGAAAAATTATTATCAGTTAGCCGTGTCACCGAGGTTGATGCGGCAAGTATGCGCTTACTCGGCGCTTACAAAAACACATCGTTACGTTCCGATGTGCATTTAAGCGCCATGTTTACCGATCTTGAACCAGAATCTGTCCGGTTAACCGCAGCTATTAACCGCTCGAAAGCCGAAAGCGAACTGGAGGCTAAAGATGAAGTGCGCGACCAGCAGGTAAGGGCTTTGTTCTACCTGGTAAAAGGCTTTTTGTATCATCCGCAGGCCGAAGTAAAAAGCGCCGCCGAAACGGTGGAAAAAGTGCTTGAAAACTACGGCCTCGACATTACCGGCGAAAGCTATTCCACCGAATCGTCGTTGATAGCCTCTTTGCTCGATGATCTTTCGAAACAAAAAGTACTCGATGCCATTGCCGTATTGCCGGGATGTGCCGAAGTAAAAACGGCCTTGCAAACTGCCCAGGCCGACTTTGAAACCACCCGTATTGCTTACGAAGAAGAAAAGGCACACGAAAGCACCAAACAAAATGCCACGGCCATCAAGAAAAGCGTGGTTGGTATAATTAACGAGCGTATTGTAATCTATATGCGTGCCATGGAAGTGGTGGATGAAGCCAATTATGGCGTTTTTGCCCGCACCATTGCCACCATTATTGCCGAGAACAACGAAGTGGTAAAAAAACGCCGTAAAACACCCGAAGAAGAAACGGTTGCCCCGTAAGGGGACCGCGCTTCATTTATAAACGGAAAAAGCCCGGTACTGAATGTTCTCAGTGTACCGGGCTTTTTGTCAATCAATTGTTCAACTTAAAAGCAATTCCCCTAACTACCTTTTAGTAATTGTAAGGATCAGGACCGGGTTTGGTCGGATAATCCGTTCCCGGAACCATCGGATTTTCTGCTGATGGAGGAAGCGGTTGTACCGGCTCCTCGTAATAATAGTCGTCAGAACATGATGCCATTCCAAATCCAACTCCTGCAATTAATACAAATGCTACTGCTAATCTTTTTAATTTTTTCATCGTTTTAAATTTTTAGTGTTATTACTGTTTGTTTATTTGTTCGATACAAAGATGCGGCATTGCGGCCCGGTATTTTGCTCCTGCACGGCCAGGTAAAACCCCAAAAGGGCCAACAGTAAAAAAACAACTTTTAAAGATGATAAACCTATTGTGCAAAAGGATTGGGGCAATTGTTAGTGACAGTGTACAACAAAGAGGAACAACTTAACTTTTCCGGGACAATATAAATTTTAGCCTTGTCCCAACAACAAGTGAAAACAGGAGCAAACCTTAAGGATTTGTTCAATTCACTAAAATTATCATGCATCCGTTAGTAGACATCCTGGTTTTAGAAGTACTCGTTCAGGTTCAGGTAAAAGGCACCTTCGCCATTCAGTCCCCAACCATAGTCGACGGTTAAATTAGCCCTTGACTGCTTCTGTATCATAATTCGCAAGCCAACACCAGCAGCCGGTTCTACGTATTTAAACAATTTAACGTCGTCGGCTTTGTTTGAGGCAGTGATCATATTCGCAAATACAACCCCGCCCAATAAATCAGGATTTTTTTTTACCAATGTTAAAGGGAAACGCCATTCCGCTTCGGCATAATACAAATTCTCGCCTCTGAAACGCCCCTGGGGAAATGCCCTGCCCGATTTTCCCATTTGGTCCCAACCCAACGCCGGCAGGTTCATATAGGGTAAAGTACCACTCGTTGTAAAATTACCATAAGTCCAAAAAGCAAGGAGATTTCTTGGATTACCTGCACTTAACGATAGATAGTCGCGGTATTCAAGCCACAACGTTGTAGCATTTTTTGTACTTCCCAAAAATTTTGGGACAGCCCTGAAAGAAGCAAACGCAAACCTTCCCGTATATGGATTAGCCACGTTATCGCGGCTATCGTAAATTACATTAGCCGACACCCCCGAAGTGGTATATTTCTCCGGGTTGAAACCATGCTCAATACTATACCGGTAATGATTGGTAAGCACAGGAGGTTCAGCTTCCAGGTCCAAAAGATGATCGTTGATATCGAAATGCGCATCGAGATGATATCCCAGTCCCAGGTAAAAGTTTGGCTGAACCTGTTTCATTATGGTTTGATGAAAACGAATGAGGTTAAACTCCATTAATTCGCCTTCGGGAATATCAGAATCGGCTTCATAAAGTTCAGGGATGCCTGTCAAGTCATCGGCTTGCGGACCGGTCCCAAGTCCGTAAGTGGGTTGCGACGAAAAAAATAAACGCCAGTCGCCAATCAGCATCCAGTCGTTGTTGGCAGAATAAATAGTCGACTTAAAAGTAAACATCAATTGTTTTTTAGTAGTATATGCCCCGGTTAAAATGCCATTTGACATTGAAGTAGCAGAAGGATCTCCCCAAAATACCCCTGCCGAAGCGGCTGCTCCGTACATAAATCCAAATGCCGGATTTGAGGAGATAATTGGCAATGGCGAAAGATAGAATTTTCCAACCTCAACACTTACCGTGTCATTCTGGGCATTGCTGAAAATTGCCATGAATAATGCGATAAAAATTAGCGCTATGTTTTTTGCTTTCATTTTATTGTATTTGTTGATTTTAAATTTACCATTTGTCCGCAATGATACTCGGGTTTTAATTTCTTACGGAAAAACTAATGTCTTATAAATTTATGGAATATTTCTGTCATGGAGAACATTTTATGTTAAAATACACATTTCCATAAACGACATATGCTATTTATCGCACAAAGAAATGCGCGTGAGGAGGCAATGCTATTATGTAACCATAATTTAAAATGAAGATATAAAAAAGCCCGACCAAAGGCCGGGCTCACTGCAAAACGTTTCTTGTTTAACTTTTTACTTCTGCAAAATATCGAGCGCTATTAAAGCTGCTGTTTTTGTTCCAAAAGTTATTCCTTCCATCGACACGTGGTAATAAGGTTCGTGTACAAAAAACGGAAATTCTTTCCCCTCTTTTTGGGCCTGTGCAAACTCTTCAGCGGTAACGCCTCCTAAAAACAGGTAAGCACCTTTTACATCTTCCAGCCCGTCTATCAGGGCAAAGGCATCTTCCGAGCCAGAGGATACAAAGTCATCGATACGGTTGTTTACAAAATCAACTTTTTCGGTTACGCTTCTTATCTGGTTGATAAAATCCTCATCGTTATACACCGCCGGGCCAAAACCGCTTTGTGTAATTGTAGGCATCATTTCTTCCGGCACATCGTTCGCCAGCGCAATACTGTTTACAATATCGTGAATGCCTTTAATCATTTTATTCATAGTGTCCTCGTTCGAGAAATGCAGTTTTAGTTTCAGGTGCGCTTCGGTCGGAATCACATTGTGGTCTTTTCCTGCCTGAACGCTACCAATGGTTAACACGGCCACCTCGTTCGGATCGGTATATCGCGATACTACTGTTTGCAACTGAACGATTGCCATTCCGGCCATTACCACCGGATCTTTAGCGTGATGCGGCGAAGAGCCATGCCCGCCAATTCCGTGAAAAGTTACATCCATATGTGTGGTTCCGGTCATTATTCTGCCTGGTGTTGTTGTTATGGTTCCCACCGGAGCCGGCCCGGTATGTTGTGCCAGAAAATAATCCGGCTTGGGAACGTTGTATTTGGTGTACAAGCCATCGTCGACCATTGCCTGAGCACCCTCAACAATTTCTTCGGCCGGCTGAGCAACCAGTACCAGAGTTCCTGCCCACTGGTCTTTCATTTCTACCATGGTATGTGCCAGTCCGATCAAAAAGGTTGTGTTGGCATCGTGTCCGCACATGTGCGACACTGGTACTTCCTCTCCCTCGCGGTTTGTTACAACCTGTTTGCTGGCGTAGGGCAATCCTGTTTCTTCTTTAATCGAAAGTGCATCCATATCGCCGCGGTACATTAAAACAGGGCCGTCGCCGTTACGTAGGATTCCTACCACACCGGTAATTCCTATTTCGGTGTGTACCTCAAAACCCAGACTTGTTAGTTCTCTTTCAACCACCCCGGCTGTGCGGAACTCCATAAATGGCAACTCTGCATGCTCGTGGATGTCCTTATAGATATCCTGAATGTATTCTGCATTCGCATCTACTACCTTTTCCATTTTGTCAATTACCGATTGTGGCAGAGTGCTTTCTTGTGCCACACCTGTAAAGGCGGAAAAAATCATTAGAATGATCATCATTCCAATTAGCCAATTTCTTTTAATCGTTGTTTTCATCGTTTTAAATTTTAATGTTATTACTGTTTGTTTATTTGTTCGGTACAAAGATGCGGCATTGCAGCCCGGTATTTTACCCGGAAAGGTTCAGGTAGCATCCCAAAAAGGTCAATGTAAAAGATTAAAGCTTCTTACTCTGCCGAATAAACCTGTTTACCATTCATCCAGGTTTCCAAAACCTTTATATCTGAAATTTCCGAGACATCAACTTTGCGTGGATCTTCTTCCAGTATCACATAGTCGGCATATTTTCCGGCTTCCAGGCTTCCTATAATATCTTCGCTCATCATTTGCCAGGCAGCTTCAATGGTAACGGCACGAATAGCTGATTCAACCGATACACGCTCATCTCTATTCAGAATATAGTTCGGCTCCTTGAATGTTTTACGTTCCACCGCCGTTTGTATCATCCGCAACATGTCGGGCTCAGTAACCGAGAAGTCGGACTGCAGGGTATAGGAGATGCCTGCTTTTTCAACACTTGCAGCACGGTCTAACAACATTGCTTTTTCAGGGCCGAATACATCGTCGCGCATGGCAGTACCCCAGTAGTGAACATGTCCGATAAGGAAACTTGCCGAAACGCCCAACTCTTTCATTCGCTCAATCTGGTCGTCGTGCAGTATGGAGCAGTGCTCGATACGCGGACGAATTTTAGAAAGATCGTATCCTTGTTCTTTTAAATACTCCATTGCATCCAGAATATTATCGATACCCGCATCGCCGTTTCCGTGCAATGACATGTGCCACCCTTGTCCGGCCCTGTATTCTGCCATTTCTTTCAGTTGCTCCAACGACATATAAGCAATACCATACTCTTGGGCATGATCAGGATGAAAGTACGGTTCGCGCTGAAGGCCTGTGTATCCCTGGTTCGAACCGTCGGCAATAAATTTAAAACCTACAATTTTTGCCAGGTCGTTACCGTCGTACATCTTTGTTCCGGCCTCGTCCCATTTTTCGCTAAGAGTATATAGCGGATACGCCATTACACGTGCCGAGAAATCGTCTCTTTCCGTGGCGGCAAACAATAAGTCTGCTTCGGCAGCACTTTGCGTAGCTCCTCCCAATGCAAATTCGCTGGTTGTGGTAACACCGTACTTGTTAAAGTCGTTCAGCAGCGAAATCAACGCCTCTGTCATATCAAGCGATTGAGCAGCCGGGTTAGCCAACCATACTTTCAGGTAAGCTACGTTGTTTTTTATTACACCGTTTAGTTTGCCGTTTTCGTCTCTCGAAAATTCGGCTCCCGGCGGATTCACCACATCTTCGGTAATACCTGCCACTTCATAAGCCTTTTCATTCACATAGGCCAAATGACCGGATGTATTCATCACAAAAACCGGATGCTCTGTAGAAATCGCATTTAGCTCTTTGAAGGTCAGTTCAGAAACACCATCCTGAATGGATGGATCCCATCCGCTTCCCAAAATCCATTCACCTTCCGCGCGTTCGGCTGCAATTGTTTTAAGGTGCGCCAATGCCTCGTTGGTTGTGGTGAAGTTTGTTATACCAATATTTTCAGTGAGAAAGTGTACCGGAGCAAACGACAGCACGTGTGCATGCGGATCGATAAATCCGGGAAGCATTGTTTTGCCTTCAAGATCAACGATCTCTGTTTTTTTACCGTAGGCTTTTTTTAGTGATTTTAAATCACCGGTTGCCAGGATTTTATCGTCTTGAAATGCTATTGCTTCTGCCTCCGAGAAGTCACTGTCGACGGTTAAAATTGTTCCTCCGTGGTATATTTTTACCTCGTTCTCCTGTTGTTCTGTGCAGCTTATTATACTCAAAGCAATAAGCGCACTGAGCAAATACACTACTAATCTATTTCTTCGATTTTTCATTTTGTTATTACTTTAATTGTTCGATGCAAAAATGTCCGATTTAGTTTTGAAATTTTAATCCAATTCAGTCATTGAACAATCCATTATGACCAAAATTATCATGCATTTGGGTTATCTCAACTTCGAATAACAGGATGCTGATTGAAATTTATTTTATTATTTTTCTTCACTTTCTTCAATAAGCTCATGCATTCCGCAGTCGTCAACCTCATGTAAGTCAATAGGGATTATGGTTTTCTCACTGATCCAGCCGTGCAAACTAACCGGTTCGAACCGTCCTTTTTCTTCCACCGGATACCTGATAGGCAGACCAGCCTTAACATCCTTTAGCACCTTAGAGTTTTTTACAACAATGGTTCCATTAACAATTACATAAGGGATGCCTGTGGAGGGAAGGCCGTTTTCGCCTACTGTAAAGGTGGAATTATCGGTAACTTCATCAGGAGCAAAAATCGTTAGGTCTGCAATTTTACCCACCTGAGCACGTCCCCTGTCTTTCATTGCCTGAAGTCCGGCATTGCCAAGATGCAGAGCCGGCCAGTAGCTGAGCTGCGAAAGTTGAAACATAAGAGGTACTCCTTGCTCGCGCCCCAGACGTAATGTTCGGGCATGTGTGCCGGCTGTTCGTGGATTACCTGTATATTCCGAATAATCTGCATCCCATTGCAGAAGATTTCCGTCTGTGTCGTGCCCGGACATACCGTCGCAGGCCACTGCCATATGTGGCATAGTAAGCCAGTATTTAATCCATTCTTCGCGCCAGGGCATAATAATAACAATGGAGCGGCCGGGATCGGTCTTCACCATTTCTACAAAGCTTTCACGGGTAAAGAATTTGTTTGTCTGGGGATCAAGGATAGTCTCCTCATAACGGTTGCCCTGAACATCTTCCCATATCTCAGGACGTAAAAAATCAGCAGATATAGCTGTCCCTCCTGCGGCATAAGGATAATGTTCCGACCACATATTCAGACCTTTGGCCCTGGCGAGTTGCAGCTTTTCTTCTATTTCCCACCAACCGTAATCGTTGTCATGCAAAACCAATAAGGGCGCATCTAAAAGATAGGCGTTGGTGAATACTTCGTTAAAACCCTGAGTCGCCTCTGTTGGTGGTTCGGATGAAAGGTGATAACGGGTGTGAACGGCCGTTAAACGTCCATAGCGAGCCGCTACTCTCTGGGCCTCGAAAAATGCATAGGTTGTCAGCCCCCTGGCCATGTAGGCGGGAACTGCGGCAAGACCAAGTGCTCCCTGTCTCAAATCTTCATCAATCAATCGCGATACTGCATTCATCGACTCAATTGTATCAATGGTCATCGCCCATCCCACAACACCGTCTTCACCTGCAGCATGCATGTAATGAGGTGCATTGGTCATATCAACGGGTTCGTCGATCGTAATTTCCGGGTCGTGCACTATCATTCGGTTAAGAGCATGACTGGATGTAGTGCCATAATTGACCTGCCATCCGGATTCAGCTTTCTTATCATACCACTCTTTTACATGGCAAGCACCGACTTCCAGATCCATGGCAGTTGTTACACCATCACGCAGAACCATCTTTACAGTGAACGGATCAACTCCATGAACATGCGTATCGATAAAACCGGGAGCAACAACAAGCCCCTTTGCATCAATCGTTTTTGTTCCTGTAATTTCATCTTTTGTTATTGCTGCTATCCGCTCATTCTTAATACCCACGTTGGCAATGGCATCATACATGGTTTCGGGATCCATCACTCGTCCATTTAAAATAACCAGATCATAGTCCTGAGCATTGGTAACTCCTGTAAATATAAAAGCAAACACAACAAAACTCAATAATACCTTTACCTTTTTCATATCTTTATTTATTACAATGATTATAGTTTGTCATTTGTCATCTCAAACGTATTTTGGATTCTAATCCTTCGGAAAGATGACAATGCAAATTAATCCTTTTATACTCAGTAGTCAAGTCAATAACAACCATATGCTAAAAAAGCCCATGCAAGAGCACGGGCTTTAAGCTATATTTCAGTTGCTTATTGTATTATCTGTAGTGGTGCTGTACAAGCTGCCGCGCAAAACCGGGGAAATACACCTCGTTGATATACACACTTGCGAAAAAAACCACCACTGTATTGGTTTCGGGCGATACATAAATTCCCTGTCCGTATCGGCCGGCTTTAAATAGGTCGCCATCGTCGAATACCAAATCCCATTGGTACGTAGCATGCGATTGCCCGTCTTTAAAGTATTTCGACTTGTCGGTTTCCACACCGCGTTTCAGTGCATCTGCCAGGCTGTTGTCATAAACTTTATCCCAATAGGTATTGCTTACAATTTGCGTGTCGGATACCTTGTCCCAACTCGGCGTGTACAATAGGGCAAAACGTCCCATATCGCGAAGGCGCGAAGCAAACATACCAGCCGACAGCGCTTCTCCCTGTGCCGATAAGGCATAATGACCATCGCTTTCCATCCCCACCTGAGTCCAGATGCGCTCGCTTATTACATCCTCGTATTTCTCACCGGTAACACGCTCGATAATAAAACCAAGTATCTGCGTGTTTGGCGAAGCGTAATCGTATTTTACACCCGGCTCAATATAACTCTCCACGTCTTTTAACAGTTCGAAAGCCGATTTACCACCATCCTCGTTACGCGAGGCAAAAGCATACCTGGTAACCTGCGACAAAACGTGATCAGGATTCATAAAATTCGCATTGGTTTCTACATAATCCATTCCCGAAACATGATGTAATAAATGTTTCACTTTAACGCGTTTCCAATCGTCGTTATCGTATTCCGGGATATAGTGATTTACGGTTTGTTCCAGGTCTATTAATCCTTCCTCTTCCAAAATATGCACGGTTAATCCCAACAATTGTTTCGATGCCGAAAACCAGCTGTGTTTGTCCAGCTCGCGCATTCCGGGGTATTCCTCAAGAACAATTTTACCATCGTGAATCACCATCACACCCTGTATGCGTGCTTCTTCGTTGCTTAAAAGATCGCTTAAAGGCATTTTTCCTATATCGGTATCGGTCATGGTAGTTAACAGCGACTCATCCACATCTTTTTCCAGCATAGCCACCTGCCCGGCTCCGCGATAAACGGTTGCTGTTTGGTAAAACTCCGGAGTATTCAAGAAACTATAGGTTCCCAAATCGCCGTTTACAAGAAAATCCTGGCTACTGTATTCCCGGCGGTACTCCAGCACCTTTTCAGGCGAAATGCCGTCTTTTAAAACTGATACTGGTGAGAGCTCCATTGTTTCTTCTGTTGTTGTTTCTCTTATTGTTTCTGCAGGCTGCTGAGTACAGGCTGTTGCCAAAAATAGTCCGGCTAACAAAATGCTTAATGTTGTTTTCATAATCTGTTATTTTATTTGTTATTACTGTTTGTTTATTTGTTCGGTACAAAGATGCGGCATTGCAGCCCGGTATTTTACCCGGAAAGGTTCAGGTAGCATCCCAAAAAGATCAAAAGAGCTACACAGGAGATATATGACGAAAAAGAAAACCTGCCTTGAAATGTTGACGGACTTCCTTTTGATGATATTTTAGGTTTTAACTTACTGCAAGTTCTCTTTCAAAAAGAGTAATGTTCTTTCGATAAGTGGCATTTTATCGCCCGTATCGGATAAGATAACCGCACCGCCCGGGTAAAAATGACCGAAACATTTATAGTCTGACAAACAGTGTGATCACAAAGATACATCATGCCCGCCAGACTATATACAACTTTATTCCAATTTAACAAATGTCCATTTTTAACCCCAAAATCAGCAATTGAAATTCGGAGTAGGATTTATATATTTTATTCTGTTCAGTTTTACCTGTAATGCTGCTGAATAAGCTGCCGCGCAAAACCGGGGAAATAAACATCGTTCATGTAAACACTTGAAAAATAAACCACCACTGTATTGGTTTCGGGCGATACATAAATACCCTGCCCGTAACGACCGGCTTTAAATAAGTCACCATCATCAAATACCAAATCCCACTGGTACGTGGCATGCGACTGCCCGCCGTTAAAGTATTTCGATTTATCGGTTTCCACGCCGTTTTTTAATGCATCGGCATATGTGGTATCATATACTTTGTCCCAATAAGTATCGCTTACAAGTTGCTGATCGGCGACCACATTCCAGCTAGGAGTGAACAACATTGCAAACCGGCCAAAATCGCGTAAGCGAGATGAATACAAGGCTGCGGATAATGGTTCTCCCTGTGCCGACAAGGCATAATGACCATCGCTTTCCATTCCCACCTGTGTCCAGATACGCTCGCTTATTACATCTTCGTATTTTTCACCGGTAACTCGCTCGATAATAAAGCCCAGTATTTGTGTATTTGGCGAAGCATAATCGTATTTTACACCGGGCTCAATATAACTCTCTACATTCCTGAGTAATTCGAAAACAGACTCACCGGCATCTTCGTGGCGTGTACTCAGCGAATAAGTAATGGCTTTTGATAACGGATGCTCCGGATTCATAAAATTGGCGTTGGTTTCTACATAATCCATCCCCGACACATGGTGTAACAGATGTTTTACTTTTATCCTTTTCCAATCGTCGCTATCGTATTCCGGAATGTAATGGTTAACGGTTTGTTCCAGGTCTATTAATCCTTCTTCTTCCAGAATATGCACGGTTAATCCTACCAACTGTTTCGATGCCGAAAACCAGCTGTGTTTGTCCAGCTCGCGCATTCCGGGGTATTCCTCAAGAACAATTTTACCATCGTGAATCACCATCACACCCTGTATGCGTGCTTCTTCGTTGCTTAAAAGATCGCTTAAAGGCATTTTTCCTATATCGGTATCGGTCATGGTAGTTAACAGCGACTCATCCACATCTTTTTCCAGCATAGCCACCTGCCCGGCTCCGCGATAAACGGTTGCTGTTTGGTAAAACTCCGGAGTATTCAAGAAACTATAGGTTCCCAAATCGCCGTTTACAAGAAAATCCTGGCTACTGTATTCCCGGCGGTACTCCAGTGCTTTCTCAGGCGAAATGCCGTCTTTTAATATTGATACAGGTGATGGTTCCATTGTTTCTTTCGTTGTTGTTTCTGCAGGTTGTTGTGTGCAAGCGGTTGCCAAAAACATTCCTGCCAATAAAATACTTAATGTCGTTTTCATGATACTATTGTTTTAATTGTTATTACTAATGCAAAGATGTGGGTATGTTCATGGCTTTTTTATCCGTAACGGACCAGACAGAATCCCAAAAGGATCAGTTTCTTGCATCGCTTAAGTCGGGACTTGTCGCTTATTAAGATGGAATCTCATCTTCTGAGTATAATTGGGGCACTAAAAAAGCCCGGTATTAGAAAACGTATCGTTTTCTAATACCGGGCTTTTTGTAAATTAATTGTTCAATTTAAAATCAAATGCTTCTACTTTTCCTTTAATGTTTTTCATTTCCGATACTCATTCCTCTTTTCACTTTATGATTTTGTTGTTTTATGATGGCAATTTCATTTAATACGGCCAATATCATCGAAGCAATTCCAACTGCCATCATAAGGATTGAATTGGTTCCTACCCCTATGCCGAATAAAATTGATCCGGCAAAAAAGGTGATTATCTGAAGTACATCTAATATTTTCATCTGATTGTTTATTTGTTCGGTACAAAAATGTGGGCTTTCTGTCCGGCATTTTGCTCAGAAAGGTTCAGATATTATCCCAAAAAGTTCAAGCTGCAAAATTCTTATATGCTTATTATTATAAGGCTTCCCGGGTTAGTATAGCTTGGACTTTTTGGGACTGAACATGGACCAAATTGAGCACAAACATGGAATCGTCTGCGATACTTTTGCAGGAGTTATTCAAGTAAATCATTAACTATTAAAATTTATAATTATGAAAGTATTAAGTAAAGTATTGTGGGCGATTGATTTCAACAGCGATCATGAAATTTCAATCGAAAAAATCAACAGAGTCAGAAGTCAGTTTGGAAACGATCTGGTAATTTTGCATGTGCTTCCTTCACACATAAAAGGAGCAGCTTCGCAAAAAAAGATTACCAAATCGGTAGAGTATGAAATCCGAAATAAAATTTCAGCACGTTTGAACCCAGTGAATGACCAAACAATTGCAGTACGTGTTGAGGTTGGTGATGTTGCCGACCAGATTAACAAGGTTGCCAAAGAGGAGAAAGTTAATCTGATCGTTCTGAATAAAGGAAAAACGTCCAGACTGGGAGCTAATGGTTTTAAGATTCTGAGAAAATTGCAAAAACCGGTGGCTGTTTTACCTCAATCACCATCGGACAATAAGAAACATATTGTTTGTCCGGTCGATAATTCGAAAGCTTCGTCACTGGCATTAAAAGCTGCCATCTTACATACCCGAAAAATTGACGGCAAACTATCAGTCATTTCAGTTTACAGGCCTTTTAATCTGACATCACCACGATTGATGCGGGCCGGAATTAGTGAAGAAAATGAGCGGAAACGCGATTACAAAATCTTTAAGAAGGAATTTAGAGCATTTTTAAAAGGTTTTGATTTTTCTAATATCGATGGAGAAGCATTAATCCTTGAAGGAAATCCGGAAACGGAGATTGTTAAGTTTGCGCGACAGGCATCGGTTCTTTATCTTGGAAGCTCAGGGAAAAGGGCATTGCAGCGGACTTTTTTGGGATCGGTAAGTGAAAAGGTGATTAGTGAAGTTGGGTGTATTGTAGTTAATGTTAAAACAGAGGACGTTTTTAAATTACGCTTTCTAATCGGTTCTGAAAATGTGGAGACCCATTATAACAGAGGAAATGAATTAGTGAAACTTGGATTCATCAAGGAGGCGATTGTCCAGTATAAGCATGCACTGAAGATTAAGAATTTCCATCTACCAACCATTGAAGCTTTGGTTAAAGTTTATATGCAACTTGGTAAAAAAGAAGAAGCACGTTTTTACGGGCATTTGAAAGAAACGATTGTGAATAACATCATGAACAGAAGAATTGAACATGAAATACGCAAGGCATACAGTTTGGCTACCTAAGTACTTTGTTGAAAACAACATCATTTTATGGCGCACACAAATAGGAATACCGGGGATTTATCTCCGGTATTCCTATTTGTAATTCGGAGAAAGAGCTTAATATATTAGCCGATTTTCTTTCTCCTTTGTTATCATTTACATTAATTGTATTTGTTTGGTACGAAGCTGAAGTTTCAGCCATTATCCATAAAGAATAACATCCTGTTTTATCGATATAAGAATCATTTTATGCAGAATCCCGGAATTTGGATTTCAACGTCAAATCAGAAAAACAATTTAAAATTTTAATTAAAACTACATTTCTTTTATTTTTAACCTGCTTGATTCATAAATTTTCATTCGGAATAGAATAATTTATGAATTAGTCAGGTTAAATCTCAAAATGATATTCAAATGGATAACTTGGAAAGTGTATACCTTAAGATTAAAGAAGGTGAAGCAAAAAATTATTTCGATGCCTTGAAGGAAAGCTTTGGCGGAGAGATTTCGGGAAATGTTTATGAAGTAAACAGGGGACGTACACGCATAAGGTTAACATCGTACTCCATTATACCAGGTTTTGAAATCAGCACCACTTCTGCCACACACTACACTTCCGTTGTTGTCGACAGAGAATCGGATGATAATCCTGAATTGATTCATTTAAATGTTATCAAGGAAGGAAGTATGACCAGAGACTACGATAGTCACGAAAAAAGGACCGAAGCAGATAGTAGCAAGGGAATATTTATTTATAATGGTTTATTCCCAATGAAAATAACACATCCTCCCAATGCTTTACTTGAATCGATAGCTTTTAAAATTAGCAGACAGGCTTTAACAGAATTAATTCCTGAAGCAACAAATACATTTGAAGCCTTATTTGGATCTAATGAGCCAGTAGCTTATCACACACATTTACCTGCTGAACTCGAAACACTGGTTGAAGATATTTTTGTTTTCAAAAAAAGCGAATTTGGAAGCAAACCTTTGGTAGTTGCACGGAGCCTTGAATTATTTACCCTCTTACTTCGATCGGTAAGAAAACTTGTAGATAAAGACGAGTTACACGGCCTGCATATTGATGATTACAACCGGCTCTTAAAACTGAAAGATCAGCTGTTATCAAGTTTCGACCAGCGAATTAGTGTGGAAGAACTGGCTGCAGAATTTGGAATTAGTGTATCAAAATTGAAACGGGATTTTAAGACGCTTTTTAACACCTCTGTGTATCAGTTTTACACCCATGCAAAAATGGACGAAGCCTTTCGTCGACTAAAAACAGGTAACTTTTCAGTAATGGAAGTTGGCTACGATCTGGGCTATCAGAATTTATCGAAGTTCTCATCGATGTTTAAAAAGATAAAAGGGATAAATCCTAAGGAAGTTCTGCCTTTATAGTTATAGTGTTCGTATTTTCCCAATTCGCTTATTGAATTAATCACCCATAGGGATGACTAAATAATTGATATACAATTTTTTGTCAGGGCTAATCTTGACATTGAAAATCATCAGATTATTTTGTTCAAGGCACAGTCTCTGATTTTTAATCGTCAACACTTTGTGTGAAAAAAATAATGAATTTTTCAGGTTAGGTTTATGTTTTCAGGGACGAAGGTTGCTTATTTTTAGCCATGCATAAACACCGGCCTGGTATTTTTGGCCAATGCCAGCAGTTCTTTTGTCTCCTCTTCTGCAATCGGGTTAAAATCCTGCATAAACTCCATTGCTTTTAAAAACAGGGTGTATTCTCCTGGTGGAATTGCGGCAGTTACTTTTTTCGACAGGGTGTAACGAAGTGCAAGTTTCATAATAAGTTCGTCGTAGATTGGTTTGTACCAGCAATTTTTAAAGATGAGGTCTTCCTTTTCGCCAAATGTGGTAAGTGCCATTGCTTTTAAAGCCAGAATTCCAATGCCCTGTTTTTCTGCTTCGGCATAAACCTGAGGACCAAAATCGCCGGCATTCCAACAGGCAAAATTAATGGGAAAAAGTATGGAGTCGAAATCGAAGTTTTTTAGCGCGAATAAAGCTGCTTTTACCGAATGAGCAGAGAAACCAATATGTTTTATCTTACCATCTCTTTTGGCTTTTACCAGGGTTTCCAGTGCGCCGTTTTTACCAAAAACGGTTTCTACCTCTTCATCGGTAGTCAGCTCGTGCAACTGGTATAAATCAAAATAATCGGTTTGCAGCTTTCTCAGCGAGTTTTCCAGATCTTTTTGTGCTCCGGCAGCATCGCGTTGCCTTGTTTTGCAGGCCAGAAACGTATTTTTTCGGTAGGGCTTTAGCGCGGGACCAAGACGATCTTCCGCGTTTCCGTATTTGGGTGCCACATCGAAATAATTTACACCTAAATCAAAAGCTTTGGCAACCAGTTCATTGGCGAATTCCTGAGGATTATCATTCAGCATTATACCACCAAATCCAATAATGGAAAGTTCTTCGTTAGTTTTTCCTAATTTACGTTTGGGAATGGAATAATCGGCCGGGAAATCTTTACCAAATTCTTTAATGGCAGAAATAAGTGTATTCATAACATTGGTTTAAATTATTCGAATTACTATCAAAGCTACAATTTTCTGAAGGATATAAAAAAGCCTGGTAATAGCAACATTCTATTAAAACAGAAACGTTAAATGTCTGTTAAGTAGAGCTCAAAGCATGAAAAACTGTGAAAAAGTCTAAAAAAAGTGAAAAATATTTCTCATTGTTTTGATAACTAAATACTTTTTTGTTCTTTTGTATTGTCGTGCGTTCAGCACGATGTGTGTTTGGGGGTTAACATTAGTAAAAGGGCAGTTGTTGAACTGCCCTTTCTTCGTTTTTATAGTTTCAATTTTCTTCAAAATCCGTATCTTTTATTTTCTATTTCAATCAAACTTAAATCTGAAACATGAAAAAACAGTTTGTGGTTGTGCTATTTCTTTGTTGTATTATGCTAAGTGTTGCTGCACAAGAGAAGGAGACAAAATTAGAAAATGATTCTGTATTTCGGATTAACGAAATAAGCTTGGTGGTGACGGATTTAATCGATGGAAGTTATCAAATCAGATACGAGCGAAAATTGTCAGATCACCTGTCTGTAGGATTGGGAACAGCACTAAAAACAAAGAAAGGATTGGTAAGTATATCAGGAATTGACAGAGAGCGACTGAAAACAGGAGATATCACCTATTCCGGATTAAAACTTATTCCGGATGTTAGGTATTATCTGAATAAAACTCAACAGTATCAACTTGATGGTTTCTATTTTGGCGCTTACTCCAAATACTTTTATTTTTCCTCCAATATTTATGGTAGCTATATCACTAAAGAGTCAAAAGAATATGAACTTAATATGGATGCAAAGATCAATATCTTTTCGATGGGTTTAATGGTTGGCTACAAGCTGGCTTTAAGCAATCGGTTTATACTCGATTTTCTTATTATTGGCCCGGGAACCAGTCATCAAAAATATAAGCTGGAGAATAACACTGAATTGCCGGAAGAATTTTATGAAGACTTAAACAACGTTTTGGAAAATTTCAGCCTGTACGATTTTATTCAAAGTGATTTTCGTTTTGATTTTAAAGACAGAAGCACTAACTTTTCCACCATATCGTTTCGTTACGGATTAACCATTGGTTATACTTTTTGATGCTCTCTCAATCGTAATATTCTGTCATTCTGAGCGTAATAAAATGAAGCGAAAGAATCTTTTTTCATAATTGCCTTTTAGTCGGACAGTAGTGATAATTTAATTATTGTTAATATTTGACAATTAGATGGTTAGGTGTGAATAATTGTGTTTTAATAAACAATGTTTCACTTATTTGTTGTAACTTGAAAGCGTTAAACTTAATGTGCTGTATATAGACTTTAGCAAGCATTAAGAGAAACACATTCATAATAGGCCGGTTATTGAACCGGCCTTTATTTTTGAATAAAATACCTATAAACCTTTTGTTGGCTTTCAGGTTATAGATAGAAATTTTAACCTGACAGAATGTATCGATTATTTCCCTTGTTTTTCTTGGTGCTTGTTGTATTAGTTAGCTGTAGTTCGAAAAAGGAATCAAAAACTTCGGTTGATGGTAATAAGCAGGGCTTATCCTGTTGTGATGTAAATTCAAAATCACGCTTTTTTGCACAGGCCGATTCGTCAGAAATAATTCCGCAAACTTCCGGAACCGAAGGAATGGTTTTTATTAAAGGAGGCACTTTTGAAATGGGGGCCGACAACAACCAGGCACGCCCCGATGAATATCCGAAACACCCTGTAAAAGTGAATAATTTTTGGATGGATGAGCATGAAGTAACCAACGCGCAATTCAAAAAATTTGTGGATGAAACCGGCTATATTACAGAGGCAGAAAAGGATGTAGACTGGGAAGTAATGAAAACACAGGTTCCGCAGGGCACGCCCAAACCAGCAGCAGAAATGCTGAAAGCCGGATCGATGGTTTTTACACCGCCGTCGCAGGCTGTCCCGCTAAACGATTATTCGCAGTGGTGGTTGTGGGTTATTGGTGCCAACTGGAAACATCCTGAAGGACCTGAAAGTACGATCTCAGGTCGTGAAAATCATCCGGTGGTACACATTTGCTGGAACGATGCAATGGCTTATTGCAAATGGGCCGGAAAACGTTTGCCGACTGAGGCCGAGTGGGAATTTGCGGCACGTGGAGGGCTGGAAAATAATATTTATCCGTGGGGAAACGAGCACATTGAAGATGGCTCGCCAAAAGCCAATTCGTGGAATGGACACTTTCCGAATATGAATACGCAAAAAGATGGTTTTTACAGCACATCTCCTGTTGAATCGTATGGCCCTAATCCGTATAACCTTTATGATATGGCCGGAAATGTTTGGGAATGGACAGCCGATTGGTACGATATGGACTACTACAAAAGTTTACCAACCAACAAAGTTACTGCTGATCCGAAAGGACCAGCAAAAAGTAACGATGCACGAAATCCTTACGACAAACGAAAAACCATTCGGGGAGGTTCGTTTTTGTGTAACGATAGTTACTGCTCGAGTTACCGGGTGGCAGCACGTATGCCTGGCGAAATTTACACAGGAATGAGCCACACCGGATTCAGGTGTGTAAAAGACGAGTAGTAACCGTGATCAGTAAATTTTTATACGTTCTTTGGTGAGGTTTTTCATCCACTGGTTGACCACAAATTCGTTTTGTTCCATCCATTTTTTAACGCCTTCTACAGGATCTTCACTTACTCTTATTTCATAAACCAGGCTGTTTAGCTGCTTTTTAGTAAGCTGCATACGCTCGAAGAAACGAACTGCATTGGGGTGGTCTTCTTCGAGATTTTTAGTGGCAATGGTGTAAATGTTTTCTTTCAGCCCGAAAATATTATCCGGATCATCTAAAAAACGAACATTGTAACGCGCAAATATCCAGTGAGGTTCCCAGCCGGTTACCACAATGTCTTTTCTTCGCTCGATGGAATCGCCCAACTGTTCAACCATCTTTTCTTCTGAAAGTGCGAGTAAAGAGTTTGCCGGCGAATATTTGTTAATGGCTTTCTGTGCCTTTTGCATCACTCCGGCACCGGCATCAATTCCAACAATTGGGTGCGTATAGTTTTTCAGATCGGCCATCGAATGTAGCTCGCTGTATGCTGGTACAACAAGTCCGGTACGTGCTTCGGGATAGGTAATTCCCAGCATTTCCAGGTTTTCCTTGTGTTGGTCGAAATATTGTTTATGTGTTTCGGGCAACCACGCGTCGGTAAAAACGTCGGCCTCATTGTTCGCCACTTCAAGGTAAGCTTCTTCCACGTCGGTCATTTTTAGCGTAACCTTGTAATCCATATGTTCTTCGAGCAAAACAGACGACAAGTAGGTTATGGCAACACTTTCCGACCAATCGGTGTAAACAATTTTAAGCGAACGTTCATCTTCCGAATTCGTACTTGTGCTACATGAAGCAAAAAATGCGAATAACAAACCCAGCGCTATAATTTTAGTCTTTGATGAATATTGGTTCATTTCGTTTGTTTTAATTGAACAATGATTTTAGAAATCCCATTGACTGTTTGCGGTCGTTAACAATAAAAACCGGGATATTCTTCTCTGATTCGGCTAACTTTTCAGAAGTTGAATCGACAATGATATCCGATAGTTCGGATTTTATAATCGAGCCAATAACAATCATATCAGAGCCGGTTAAAAGTGCTTGCCGGTACAAAATCTGGGCTTCTTCATTTTCGGTATCAATCGTGAAGGAAAAGGGAATTTCATCGTTCTCGTGTTTGTATCGTTTTACAAATTTCCCGAACTCTTTATGACTAACCTTATCCACGTACTTCTGTAGTTTGGCATCGTCTTCAGCCGGAGTTTGCGGGAAGTAGCTCAGCGGCAATTTGTGTACATGATGACATGCAACTTTGGCACCAGTTAGTTCGCTTATGCGAAGTGCCATTTGTAAAGCCATTTCACTGATTCTTGAAAAATCCATCCGGACTAAAAGGTTGTCGATTTTTTCGTGAACAGTTTCGCTAACCAACAATACCGATGAAGGAATGAGGCCTAGTATTTTTCGAACTATATTACCACTCCCTTTGTAGCCCATCTTTTTCCCCATTAAAGTAAGTGTAATGTTATTTTGCTGGGTAAACTTTACAATCGTTTCGGTTGGATAACCCTCATGAACTATTGTATTAATTTTTAGGTCAACATCAGGGCTGAACTGGTCGTCAACTTTTTCCTGAAGTTCTTTGCGAATTATTTCCGGAATAGGTTCGTCCAGCTCCGGGAATGCTTCCAGTATTTCTCTTGGAATATCAAAAGGCCTCACCACATGCAGAAATGTAATACTATCCGGCTTAATTTTATTGGCAAGGAAACCGGCATAACGAATAAGTGAATCGTCCATCTCTGTTAGGTCGAGGCACACCAGAATATGATTTAATTGATACATGTTTATACTTTTTAAAAGGGTTATTACTTGTTTTTATTTTCCTGTGGTTTTGGCGCCGATTGTATTTTCCCGCGTTTTTGCAACATCCTGGAAATTGTCTCGACGTATTCCTTATGTTCTTTTTCGAGTTTTACTTCCATTAAATCGCGGTGTTCAGCACGTAATCCTTTTAACAGGCTCCAAACCAAAAAAAGTAAGATAATAGCAAATGGCAAACCTGTTGATATTGCAGCTGTTTGCAAAGCTCCCAGTCCTCCGCCAATTAATAACACTGCAGCAACTGCCCCCTCTGTTAATGCCCAAAAAATCCGTTGAGCGACCGGTGCATCCAGTTTTCCGCCGGCTGTTAGCGAATCAACCACCAACGATCCCGAGTCGGATGAAGTAATAAAAAAGCTGGATACCAAAATCACCCCAACCGTTGAAGTTACGGCAGATATTGGAAATTGTTCCAACAATACATATAACGATGTGGCAATATTATCGGTTACTGCACCAGCAATGTCGGCCATGGAATTCAGCTCGAGAAACATGGCGCTTCCTCCAAATGTCGACAGCCATAAAAAGGTAATCAGTGTGGGTACGATCAATACGCCCAAAACAAACTCTTTTAATGTACGTCCTCGTGAAATACGGGCGATAAACATGCCAACAAATGGCGACCAGCTTATCCACCATGCCCAGTAGAAAACGGTCCAGTCGTTTTGCCAGTCCGATTGCTGATAGGTTTCGGTCCAGGTTGACAGTTCAAAAAACTTTTGCACATATCCTCCAAGGTTCTGGATAAACGAATCGAAAATAAAAAGTGTTGGTCCTACAATTATCATGAAAAGCAGAAAAACTGCTGCAATAATCATATTCAGCTCACTTAATCGTTTTACACCGCCACTCAGTCCGGCAACTACCGAACCTGTTGCGGCAAAAGTGATGACGGTGATCAGAATAACCTGGGAGGTAATGGTGTCGGGCATGTTAAAAAGGTGAGCCAGCCCGGCACTTACCTGCTGAACGCCCATTCCGAGCGATGTTGCCAATCCAAAAAGTGTGGCAACCACAGCCAGTACATTAATTGCTTTTCCCCACGGGCCATAGATTTTATTCCCTAAAAGCGGGTAAAAAATTGAACTGATGGTAAGTGGTAATTTTTTGTTGAAAGTAAAAAATGCCAGGGCCATTCCTACCAAAGCGTAAATTCCCCAGGCGTGTAATCCCCAATGCAGAAAGGTAATTTCGAGTGACATGCGGGCAGCTTCAACTGTTCGGGCTTCGCCGCTTGGCGGATGAATAAAGTGGTTGATGGGTTCGCCAACGCTCCAGAATAAAATACCAATACCCATACCCGCGCTAAAAAGCATGGCAAACCACGCTGCTTTCGAGAATTCGGGTTTGGCTTTGCTGCCTCCCAGTTTAATTTTCCCAAACTTACTAAAGGCAACGAACAGAACAAAAAAGAGGAATATATTTACGGAGATCACAAAAAACCAGCCGCCATAATCTGAAATTGAAGTTTGAATAGTGGAGAAGACTTTATTCATGGGTTGCCCAACAATTAGTGTAACCGCAATAAAAAGAACGATCAGTATTGCGGCAGGCCAAAAAACAGGGCCGTCTACATCAAAATATTTTTTAGTGCTTACCAGGTGAGCTTCCCCTTCGTGAGGAACATTTTCTTTTTCTGCCATAATCTTTTTTTATGTGATATGTGCCTGATCAATAGGTTGTTTTATGTCGTTTTTCTTTTTGATACATATTCTCTGCAAAAGACTTTTAAAGTTTGATTTTGAGTAAATTTTATTTCGACGAATAAAAAAGATTGTCACTCAAAAGCTCCTGAAATAAAAGTCTACGATGAGGAGAGTACTATTTTTTTTGCAGAATTCCAAAAAATAAATTCGTGACTTTGCATAATTATTCCGAACTTTTGGAATTATAATCAAATTTTAAATACCTAAATAGAATATAATGAATCGCAGATACTTCTTCTTTTTTCTGACCGTAATATTCTTAACACAGTGTACTGTTTCACCAGAGGAAATTACAAAACCGCCGGTACTTTCGTTGTGGAATGATGGCCTTGTGAAAGAATCGATAATAAAATTTATAGCGGATGTTACCGATCCGAACTCTTCCGATTTTGTAGCGGTTAAAGACCGCATTGCAGTTTTTGATAACGACGGAACGCTGTGGTGCGAAAAACCACTGTATATACCGGTAGAACTGGAGATCGCCTATGTAAAAAATGAATATCCGAGGCATCCTGAATGGGAAGAAGAAAAATTCTTTAGCGGACTGGCCGGCGACAATCTTTCCGTTTTAAACGATTACAGTACGGCAGAAATAATAGGCAAAATTTTTAGTGCTCAGGCAGGAATGAAAGAGGAAGATTATAAAGACTTTTGTTATGAAACACTCTCTGGAATTCAACATCGAAAATACAACCGGCCTTTAAAAGAGCTGACCTACTCGCCAATGGTTCAGTTGGTTCATTACCTGCAAGCGAACGATTTTAAAGTATACATCGTAACCGGAGGCGAGATTACTTCGGTGCGCACAATTTCCGAAGAAATTTACAACATCCCCAAGGAGAATGTGGTGGGTAGCAGCGTTTTGCTGAAGTATGTTTCGGATGAAAGCGGAACGTATTTGGTGCGTACAGCTCAACTAAATTCAAATAACGATAAAGCCGTTAAACCAACCAATATTGAATTGCATATTGGACGTAAACCTATTTTTGCCGCCGGAAACAGCGATGGCGATTACCAGATGATGGAATACACGCTTTCGGGCAACGGACCATCAATGGCCATTCTTGTTCATCACGACGACGAAACGCGTGAATACAGTTACATACATGGCACCGAAAATGCGGTAAACGATGCGGCTGAAAAAGGCTGGCATGTAGTGAGTATGAAAAATGATTTTAAAGAGATTTTTAGTACTAACTAATTCTGAACAAACGCCAACCCCTATCTTATTCTCAGGGGAACAATTTGAGGAGTTGTCAATGTAGAGGAAGGTGAATAGGAAATGTAAGAAATGAAAAAGGAAAATTTGCCATTAAAGGTAAGATTGTAAAAGTAGGCAATATTGCTTTTAATCTCTTTATTTCACCCCTCTGTCATCCGTCAGTTGACGGATGACATCTCCCCAACAGGTGAGAAAAAGCGGAACCCCGGAGCTTTGTCACGGGGAATTATTCAGATTAAACCACAGTATTTGATGTTGCACAAATAAGTCCAACCACATTTCCCGGTATTTCTTTCGCATCAATCTGCAGTTTATGAGTCAATAAAAGGGAATTAATTTTAACTAAAACAAAAGGCTGCTTTAAAGAAAGCAGCCTTTTGTTTTAGTTAAAACTTTATGTAAGTCTGAAATATTTTTCCGAACTTATTGATCCAATAGTTAACATCATCAAATAATTAGCATGAAGATCTGGATAGTTATTACAATTGTTTTATTAGCATCATGTTCTTCCCGATCCGAATACACAACCTTTTGGGTAAACAGCTACAAAGTTGATTGCGTTGGAGTAGGCCCGATGAAATGTATGTTGGTTCAAAAAGGAGAAATTCCGGAAGTCGGAAAGTGGACCAATTTCTATTCAAAAATTGAAGGTTTTGAATATGAACCCGGATTTATTTACAAGTTAAAAGTAAAAGAGGAGCAGCTGGAAAATGCTCCTGCCGATGCTTCGTCTGTTAAATATATTCTGGTGGAAGTGCTGGAGAAAAAAGAAGATGCCAAACTCGCTCTGGACGGAAGCTGGGAGGCGCTTAAAATAAACGGATCGGTGATTAAATTGCCCCGAATGCGTGGAGCCGGAGTACTACCAAATTTGCAAATTAATATTCGCGACATGCAAATTAGCGGAATTGATAACTGTAATAACTTTACCGGACATATTACCGAAATCGGAGAAAATACGATTGAATTGGGAGCCATTGCCGGCACAAAGAAAATGTGCCCTGACATGAGCATTTCAAAAGCTTTTAACGAGGCGCTGCTTGCAGTAAAAAAGTATGAGTTGAAAGAAAACAACTTGATATTTACTGATGAAGCGGGCACCGAGCTGCTGGAGTTTATCAAAGCTACTGATGCAAAAGTTTTACTGAATGATATTTGGGTGGCCGAAATTGTTGACGGCGAAGCTGTAAGCGATGCTAGCACAGCACCTCGACTTGAAATTAACAGTTCGGAAATGAAGACGATGGGAAGCGATGGTTGCAATAATTTTACAGGGGGAATCACAACTTTAACTAACAATGAGCTGGTATTTGGGCCGCTGGCTGCCACCCGAAAAATGTGCCCCGACATGACCTTTGCCGACAAGTTCAATAAAGCAATTCCACAGGTTTGTAGTTATAAAATTGCGAATATGAAACTTACGCTACTCGACGAAAATGGCGAAGTTTTGGCGGTATTGAAAAAAGTGGATTGAAACCCTGAATAATGAAAAGAATAGCTGTTGTATTGATGCTGGTTTTGAGTGTGAGTATTGTGCTTGCCGAAACCAAAGAGAAAAAAGATAAGTAATTAACTCATTGTTTTTTAATACAAAATGTACAGAAATAAGAATCGGTTTGTTGGTGCATTAATGCTACTGTTTGGGTGTTTATCTGTAACGGCTCAGGAAGATACGGGAAGCGATCTGGCCAAAAAAAAACAAAATCCGGTGACTAATTTAATAAGTTTACCTTTTCAGTATAATCTTGATTTTGGAGCAAACAGTTACGATCCTATTCAGGGAGTATATCACGATCGCGCAACACATACGCTTAATATCCAGCCTGTTTATCCGTTTTTGCCCGAAAAGTTTAATCTTATCACCCGCACCAATATTCCCATAAAACGTCTGCCACTTGATATTAAGGATGCAAAACCGGGATTGGAAGATATAAGTTTGAATTTGTACATTACATCACCAAAATTGCACAAAGTAACATATGATTCGGGTGCAAAGGACCACGCCTGTTCCATGGTGAAAACTCTGTTAAAATCGCACGTTCGTCAAAAGCCTTAAATTAAAATGTAGTAGTGTTGAATTCATAATAATAAATTGTGTAGTAACTAAATTAAAATAAACAGATTATGACAAAGATTAAATTTTTACTGGCGATTGTTACAGTTCTGGTTGTAGCATCGTGCTCATCAACCATGAAATACACCTGGCAAAACGAAAATTACCAGGGAAGGACTTACGACAAGATTTTGGTAGTTGTTGAAGCAAAATCGCAGATGAGCAGAATAAATGCGGAGAATATTATGGTTGAGAACTTAAAGAAAGAGGGTATAAATGCATCGAACAGTATGGCCATTTTCAAATCCGGTGAAATTATTACAGATCTTACTGAAGAAGAAATTGAGGGCAGGATTTTAACCGGAGGTTTCGATGGAGTACTGGTGAGTTTACTTGCTGATGCCAATTCGCGGGAAGTGCGCGAAGGGGGCGGTACTTATATGCAACCGGTTACCTACAGGTACGGAAGACGAATCAGGACCGGATATGTACATATGCAGGAACCCGAATATTACCGTCAGGAAAGAACCTATGTTTTGGAGACGCAACTGTACGACACAAAAGATCAGGCGCGGAAAGAAAATGTAGTTTGGTCTGGTCAGTCGGAACTTACCGATCCTTCATCGGTTGATTCGGCAGTGAAAAGTTATTCAAAAAAACTGGCCAAAACTTTAGTCGAGACCGGAATAGTTAAACCGTAATTAATCATTTTAAAAGTGTAGAGATATGAAAGCAAGAATAATAGTTAGCTTAATTGCACTGACCTTTCTTTGGTCGTGCTCAACCACCATGAAATACACATGGACAAAAGATAATTTTCAAGGAAAAAGTTTTGAAAAGGTGTTGGTATTAACCATCAGCAAAAATCTGAAATCGAGAACCTTATTCGAGAACACCGTGGTTGATTTGCTTAAAGAGGAAGGCATAACTGCAAGCAATGCTTTAAATGTATTTACCCCGGTTGAGAAGCTGGAAGAACTAAGTGAAAACGAAATTGGCAACCGGATTAAAGACGGTGGCTATGATGCTGTTCTGATAACTTCGTTGGTGGAAGTAAATACCAAAGATGTGCGGGTAGACAACTACAATTATTACCCGTATATGTATGGCGGAAGATATGGGTACGGCTATCGTAGTTTTATTCATTACAACTACGATTTTATGTATCGCAATCAATATCGTCAGGAAAAAACTTATGTGTTAGAAACCCGTTTGTACGATGTAAACGAAACAAATGTGAAAGAAGCAATTGTTTGGTCGGGACAATCGGAACTGGTAGATCCTGCAGGTTCTGAGTCAGCTTCCAATGCGTACTCAAAAAGCCTGGTAAAAACGTTAATGGAATCCGGCACTATAAAAAAATAGAAGGCATTTATTATAAATTATCGGGGCATATTTGTTTTAAACAATATGCCCTTTTTATTTGCCAATTAATCACTGTTCTTTGTTTTAGCTACCCCGATCGGAATACTCACCTTAAAATGCAGCGAGTGGTGAATTGTTCCCGACTTGTATTTGAACACATCAGTAAGCCCTTGGTAATAACGTATTCCAATGGCCCAGCCCTCGCCTTTCAGTAGCTTGTGGCCTGCACCAACGGCAAGGCCGGCATTAAACCAGTTTAGTTGGTCACCGTTGTATGCTTTTATTCTCCAATCTACATTATTCTCGTTTGATGTAAATTCAATCCAGCCCTGATATATTAAACCAACTTGTGGCCCGGCTTCCACATAAAAATGATTTTCGAATTTATAGTTGGCCAGAATGGGAACCATAAAAGAACTTATTTTTTGATTGTAAATTCCCTCAACATCATATGTTTCTGCATTTAAAAATTCGAGGTCATTTACTGACAGATCGCGCATCCCTAATCCTGAAATTCCTTGTACACCAGAGTATAAAAACAGGTTGTTTTTCATTCGTATATCAAGATAAAATCCCAGGTTAAAATTTCCAAGGCTCCCTTTATTGTCAAAACCATGTATGTTGGTAAAGTTAATTCCTCCTTCAAGGCCAAATTCTATGTTTGGCGAATTTAATTTGTCACCTAAAAGCAGCGAGATTAAAATTTGCGAATGAGATGTAAACGTGAAAAACAACAGGAGGCCGATGATTAGAATTTTTTTCATAATTGAAAATTTTAATCGAACAGTGGTGAAATGTTGTATGTATCAAAATTTAAATATAGTGATTGCCAACAATTGGTGAAAGAAGAATAAAATGTTTCTTCAACCCGGCTCACTCAAAACATTAATAAATTAAAATGATTTGTTATTATGCGCTAAAAGCACGAAATTGAACAAAAAATAAATCGAACATAATTTATCTAAAAATGAGAAAAATATTTACCTCGTTGCTATTTCTGTTTGCAGGAATAATTGTTACTGCACAAAATATTGAACTGACGCCGATTTTTGGTTATACTTTTGCCGGAAAAGTAAATAATTACGGCAGGTATTTCGATGTGAAAGACGATATGCTGTATGGAGGTTTGCTTAGTGTTCAGTTTGAAGACATGATGTACGTAGAGCTGGGCTATGAAAGGAATGAGACAAAAGGAAGTACTTTTGAGGAAACAATTGATATGGCGGTGGAACATTACCAGGTTGGCATGTTACGTGAATTTGCTATTGGAAAAGTTGTTCCGTTTGCTAAAGTAAGTTTAGGCACAACACGTTACGTACAAAAAACAGGAGGCGATGAACGCATATGGCTTTTTTCCGGTGGAATTGGAGCTGGAGCGAAATTGTTTCTTTCTGACAGGGTTGGTTTGCGCTTATTTACCAATTTAATGTTACCGCTAGAGTTTGATGGCGCTGGATTTTGGTGCGGAATCGGAAGTGGCTGTTCCGGGGGAGTAAACTTTAATGTTCCTCTTGTTCACTGGGATCTTGGAGCTGGACTAATTATCAGGTTGCAAAACTAGAAGATCTAAAATAATAATGTCATGAAGTATTTATTGTTAATCTGTCTTTCGTTATTTGGATTACAAATTTGGGCAAACAGTAATTCAGAAGCTTTGGTTTGGCCCCGCGAAATTGATGTCGAAGGCAATGTTATCACTTTGTATCAACCACAACTGGAGTCGCTTGATAAAAACGTGCTGGATGGACGTATGGCTTTATCGATAAATCCTAAGGATGGCGATATTATTTTTGGTGCATTGTGGTTTAATGCCACCCTTTTAACCGATATGGACAACCGCACTGCCGACCTGGTAAAACTGGAAATACCAATGATTAAATTTCCTGATTTGGAGGATGCATCGCAACTAGAACAACTAAAAGAACTTATTATTTCGGATTTGGAGGACATGGACATACAAATGTCGCTTGACAGGATAATTGCCGATCTTGAAGACGTTGAAAATATTGAGCTTTTGAATGATAAACTGAACAACAATCCCCCCAAAATATATTACCGTTCAGAACCTGCAGTTTTGGTAATTGTGGATGGTGAACCGATTTTGAAAAAAGTAGAAAAATCGAACCTGGAATATGTGCAGAACACGCCTTTTATAATCCTGAAACAAAAATCGGATTATTACCTTAAAGGAGGCGAATACTGGTACAAGTCAGCAACGGTAGTCAGCAATGACTGGAAGCTCGTCCAATCAATACCAGAAGAAGTTGAAAAGGTAGCCGCTCAAATGGTGGAAAAACAGGAAGAAAAGCCGGAAATGGATGGGAACGATGCTGTTCCGACGGTTATTGTAAGCTCTGTTCCTGCCGAATTGATTAGTTCTGATGGCAAACTGGAATACGAAAGTATTAAAGGTACTTCGCTGCTTTTTGTAAGAAATTCGGAGAATGATATTATTATGGATATCAATTCTCAGCACCATTTTGTATTATTAAACGGACGCTGGTTTAGTTCCAAAACACTTGATGATGGCGATTGGACTTTTACCGAACCGGGAGATTTGCCGGAAGATTTTGCAAAGATACCCGAAGATGCATCAATTGGCACCGTGAGAGCCAGTGTGCCCGGAACACCTGAAGCAGAAGAAGCAAAATACGAACAGCAGATGCCGCAAACCGCAGTAGTTGATCGTAAAACAGCAACGGTTACGGTTGAGTATGATGGCAATCCACAGTTTGAAAAAATTAAGAATTCGGATGTGGAATATGCCATTAACACTGCAAGTACAATTTTACGTATTGGCGGAACATACTACTGTGTTGACGATGGAATCTGGTTTGAATCTAGAAAAGCTACCGGCCCCTGGGCAGTATGCGATAACCGCCCGGCCGAGGTGGACGAAATACCACCAAGTGCGCCGGTTTACAATGTAAAGTATGTGTATATTTACGACTCAACTCCTGATGTTGTGTATGTTGGTTATACGCCCGGATATTGTCACTCTTACTGGTACAATGGCTGTATTTTTTACGGAACCGGTTATCATTACCGGCCATGGTATGGAAGGTATTATTACCCGCGCCCGTGGACTTTTGGTTTTGGAGTTCACTATAATCCATACACCGGTTGGGGATTTTCTGCAGGATTTAGCTATGGCTGGTTTCACATGGGGTACTATGGTGGTTATGGTTATTGGGGGCCTGCAGGTTACCGTAACGGTTATCGCCACGGCTATCGTCATGGTTATCACCATGGTTATCGTAATGGATACCTTGCGGGTTACAGAGCCGGTTACGCCAATGGACGATATAACTCCCAAAATGTATACAAACGTAGAGATCGTGGAATTAAGAGTACACGTGATGTACGCAATACATCTTTACCAAACAGAAGAGATAATGTTTCATCGCGTCCTTCATCGCGCCCCAACAATGTTTACACCGACCGTGATGGTAATATTCTAAGACGCGACAACAATGGTAACTGGCAACAACAGAATAAGCGTCCAAGTACGCGTCCTGATCTGCCAAATAAATCGGCCCGACCGGGTAATAATACTTCGACAGGCCCGTCAACCCGGCCAACACAGCCCGGCCAGCGACCATCAACCCGGCCAACGCAGCCAGCGCAAAGGCCTTCGACACGCCCGACGCAACCAGCACAGCGTCCATCAGCCAGACCAAATAATTTAGAGCGCGACTTTAACAATAGAAACAGGGGAAACACACGATATAATAATTTCCAGAATAACCGGCCTGCAGCAACACCACGTAGCCGACCAGCACCTGCCAGAAGCGGAGGAACGAGGAGATAATTAAAAAAAGAGCAGACATGAATAACATATCTGCTCTTTTATCTTTTTGCAATACACATTTCTTATTTCTGTACCACTTTTTTATTCATCAGTTGTTTGGCAACAATGTAGGCAATGGCCTTTGCTTCTTCTTCAACTGATTTTATGTTGGTAGACTTGGTTTGCGCCCGGTAAATTAGTTGCTCCGATTCCACATCGTATAAATTGCACTCAATAAAATAAGAGACATGATCTTTGTAGTAACCGTTGTTGGAAACGCTTCCTAACGAATAGGCATAATAATCGTAATAGGCACCGTGTATTCCCAGCGGCGAGCCGTAATATCCGGTTCCGCCCATTGAAAAACTACGATTGTTCACCCACCGCTCTTCTTTGGTTTTATTAAAAAGGGTAATTATCATCAAGGCATCAATGTTATTTTCTTTCACTTTCGATACTACCGATTCGCGAACAGCATCCGAATTTTTTAAAATGTCGCTTGCTTCGTTTATACGGGCAGCCAACGGAAATACATCAACAGTAGACATGCCGTTCAGGCCCTTTGTTTTCAGTTCGTCAACAATAGCATGCTCGGTTACATAACGGTCTGATGAGTTGGGGAAAAGAGCAGTTATACCAATGTTTTTATATTGCTGCGGAGTGTTTTCTTTATCCGTCCAGGAATTGATAAGTTTGGTTGAAGAACAGCTTGTGAGTAAAAAACTCAAAACGAGAATGAGGTAGCTAAACTTTTTCATTGTTTTCAATTATGTTTTGTAATTCTACAATAATACAAAAATTATATTGGGAGATTAGAAGTAAGGAAAATAAGGTGTAAAAAAAAGATAACCAGCTAATAATATTTGCTGAGAATGCTATTCTGATAAAAATGCATTAATTTTAAAACAACAATGTAAACTAAAACCGAGATTTCAATTAAAACGTTATGAAACGAGCATCTCAAATTTTTGCCACACAACTTGTCCCGGATAACCGGGAGGAGAATGATGAAAAGCGAGTTACATGAGTTACCTTAAAAAATAAACAATTAAAAACGAATGAAAAATCTGCTTACTGTTTTAAGTCTGATTGTATTTCTGAATTTTGCTTATGCTCAACAAGAAAAGGATAGTTCATTATTCGAACCAATTGGACAAACACTTGAAAACATTGGCTTTTTTGATGTAGACGAACCTCTGAAAATTACCTTGAAATACGATATATCTTCATTTATAAGACACAAAGTTAAAGGTGAATACCTACCTGCCGAACTCGCAATTTATCCAGCTGGCAGTGATTCGATCGTTAAGAATATCCGGTTAAAAGCCCGGGGTAATTTTCGTCGAGGGCATTGCTTTTTTCCTCCAATATATTTAAATTTCAAAACCGATCCTATTGAAAGTACGGAACTGGAGGGGACAAGAAAAATAAAAATGGTAACCCACTGCAGCTCATCTAAGACTTATGAATCATATGTAATGCGGGAATACCTCGCATACAAAATCTATGCGTTATTAACTGATATGTGTTTTCGGGTAAGGCTATTAGATATTAATTATATCGACACCGGGAAGAAAAAACGTCACTATCAGCAAAAAGGATTCCTAATTGAGCCCGTTGAATTAATAACCAAACGGCAGCATGCAGTTGAAGTTAAATCGGAAATGGTTTTTGGAAAAGATGTGTTGCCCTACGAAAGTGTTTTGGTTGCTCTTTTCGAATATTTTGTTGGAAACACCGATTGGCGATTTAAAGGCGGGCATAACATGAAATACATAAAACTGCTGGATGTGGTTACACAATACATTGTTCCGTTGCCTTACGACTACGACCATGCAGGTTTTGTAAATACAAATTATGGAATGCCCCAGGAATGGAGCAGTGTAGAAGACATTACGGAACGCGAGTATCTTGGTTATTGCCAGGAGAATGAGGACTATTACCTGAAGGCTATCGCTTTGTTTAATGAGAAAAAAGACGAGATTATTACAACCATCGAAACATTTGAGTACCTTGGAAAAAGAGATCAAAAAGAGGTACTTTCGTTTGTTAACGGGTTTTTTAGGATGACAGAACAACCTCAAGACTTCATTAAAATGCTGAAAAGTGAGTGCCGGGATATTGATTTTTAAAGTTTCAAAAAAATGACAAACCTACAATTACTAAATATTAGCGGAGAATCCTGGTCCGATTTTTTAATCAGGCTTTTGGTAAATGTTGTCTCAATCTTTTGTTTAATTCGTTTTATCTATTATCCCAAAAACAGCAGGGTTAAATACTTGTTTACTTTTTTCCTGATGGGAATGATGATCTTTCTGATTGCATCAATTCTCGATCGGGTTAGTTTAGATATGGGATTTGCCCTGGGCTTATTTGCTGTTTTTGGAATTATCCGCTACCGCTCGCCTTCTATCGATTTGAAAGAAATGACCTATCTGTTTTTGGTGATCGGCGTGTCCATTATAAATGCGCTTGTTGAGTTTAATATGCAAACTTTAATGGGGCTGTTTATTGCCAATCTTATTATTATTGTTTCGGCGTTGGTTATGGAGTATTACAAACCCCGCGATTATGTTCTAAAAAGATCACTGGTTTATACTCCCTCCAATTATTCAGTATTAAACGATAATCAAACCTTATTGGAGGAGATTAGGCAAAACACCGGTATTAATGTGCTTCGTGTAGAAGTCGATAAAATTAATATGACCAAAAATGAAGTTACGGTTTGGATCTACTTCCGGGAAAATCGTCCGGAAAAGGTTAAAGAGATTGATCCGGCAACGAGTGACCCGGAAACGGGGTGGAAAAGCACAAACAGTAATCAGTATTAAAAGAAAAAGGTCCGGCAGTACCGAACCTTTTAATATTATTTAAGACCAATTCCAACACCTAAACTTAAGAATGACTGTGCGGGGAAATCTCCCGATTTAAATCCGTAGTTGTATTTAAGTTTCACCGAAAGAAAGCTTTTGTAGTTCATATCGTAAAGCATTCCTATTTCCGGAGAGATATTGAAAAGCCATTTATCGTCGATTAAAGAGAAAACACCAACATCGTTTCTCGATTCGTTGTATGAAGTTCCCAGGCCAAATCCCACATACGGTATATAATCGCCTTCGCTCATAAAATACTTTTTCACATTTATATTTAGCGGAACAATATTGCTATACCGAAATTGAACTGCAGTTATTGTAAGGCCTTCTTGGAAGAAGGTTTCTTCCGGAATTTTTTCTCTGAACATGTTCCATCCGATGTTAAAACCAATAGAAAGCTCTTCGTTCAGAAAACGTTGTACCTCAAAATCAACACCTCGCGGACTAATATTGTCACTAAAATCAGCAGTGTTCCCCAGCGGTATTGATGGTAAATAGTTAACAAAAATTGATGTTCCTTCTTGTGCTTTTGCGGCAATGGTTGTTATAACCAGTAGTGATATAATGATATATTTCTTCATAGCTGCAGGATTTATTTTTGTAAGTATGGGCTTTGTTCAAATACCTGGTCAATCTCGGTTGTTAACCGATCCTGAATGTGCGAATCCGAGCCGGCTAAAATGCCAATAACAGATCCTTTCCAGGGCATCGGTACCTTAAAAGAACTATCGCCTTCGTCAGGCATTTCTACATCATCCATATTCAACATGTCAATAAACAATGTTCCAACAGTGTATCCCTGAATAGGATAAGAAGGATAACCCGGCCATACCGGATAACCCGGATACCAATATGAATCGGTATACCAGGGGTACCACCAATCCCACGGATACCAGTACCACCAATCCCACCAGTAGTAATAATAAAAGTTTATGTCGGTTTCTAGTACTGAAAGCATGATCGATACATCCGCATCAATATGGCCTTCGGTGGGGCCGCTAACCTCAGTCCAGCCCATGTTAAGGAAATTTTGCCTGACTAATGACAAAATATGATCTTCTTGTGCATGGTCTACACTGATGAGCGAATTTGATTCTTCATCGTTAATATAAATGATAGAGTCGGCAAGGTAGAAGGTTTGTAGCTGCGAAAAATCCTGGTCTTCATCGTGCTGGGTAACAGCAATGTCCAGTTCTTCAATGGTTGCATCGTATTCCGGGTGACATGAAATTAGCAAGCCCGAAATGAAGAGCAGTAAAGCCAGAAACTTAAATCTGTTTTTGTTGGTCATAATATGAGAATTTAAAATTACTATGTTTTGTTTTTAGTTTTTCAAGGGAAATGCTTAATAAGCATGTGATTTCGAAAAATAGGGAGCCATGTTATTATGTAAATAAATTACTGATTAGTATGCTATTATGTGATTGTTGTTATGTTTTTATTTTCTTAATCTTGCTAGTTTTGCGTTTGAACCGATTTAATAATTAACTAAATTTACGGCATTAAATTAAATTTGTCAAGTTGACATCGAAATTGAAAATATCAAATCTACTGGTAAGCTACCGGTGCTTGTTTGAGTGCTGGATCTTATATGCTTAGAATCTATCGCTTAGGTTAACCCTGTTTCTTTACTTATTGTTTAATTTAATTTTTTTGAAACCATGTCTTTTGCAGATGAACTAACAATAAAGACACCCGAGCGTCCGGCTGGCGCTGAAGGTAATTTTTATACGCCGCACCCTGATGCTATTGGTCCAGGCATGAACGAGCGTATTCAGCGTTTGCGTAAACTAAGTGTTGAAACACAGGAGTCGCTGTCGATTGAGCGCGCCATGATCACCACGAAGTTTTACAAAGAAAACTACGGGAAGTACTCCGAGCCGATGATGCGTGCCCTTAACTTTCTTGAGATTTGTAAGCAAAAAACCATATACATTGGCGACGATGAGTTGATTGTTGCCGAACGTGGTCCGGTTCCAAAATCGGTTCCCACCTTTCCGGAATTAACCTGCCACAGCGTTGAGGATTTTCACGTGTTGAACACGCGCGATCAGCAACAGTACACCATTTCGCAGGAAGATATTAATACCTACGAACAGGAAGTTATTCCTTATTGGGAGGGCCGTACCATGCGCGAGCGTATTTTTAGTCACGTTCCGCAGGAGTGGAAACGTGCTTACGAAGCCGGTGTATTTACCGAGTTTATGGAGCAGCGTGCTCCCGGTCATACTGCGCTCGACGGAACGATCTATAAAAAGGGAATGCTCGATTATAAAAAGGAGATCAAAGACCATATTGATCGTCTTGATTTTATGAACGACCCTGAAGCCACCGAAAAGCTGGAAGAATTAAAAGCAATGGACGTATCGTGCGACGCTGCCATTGTTTTTGCTGAGCGCCATGCTGATCTGGCTGAGGAAATGGCAAAAACCGAAAGCGATCCGAAACGTGTTGCCGAGCTGAAGCGAATTGCAGAAGTGTGTCGCTGGGTACCTGCCAACGCACCGCGAAACGTGTGGGAAGCCATACAAATGTACTGGTTTGTGCACCTCGGAACCGTTACCGAATTAAATGGTTGGGATGCGATGAATCCGGGCCATTTCGATCAGCACCTTACTCCGTTCTACGAAAAAGAACTGGCAGAAGGAACACTGACCCGCGATGAGGCCAAGGAGCTGATCAGCTGTTTCTGGATAAAAGTAAATAACCACCCCGCGCCACCAAAAGTTGGCATTACAGCGCGCGAAAGTGGAACGTTTAACGATTTCACCAATATCAACATTGGTGGTGTTAAACCCGACGGAACCAGCGGAGTTAGCGAAGTTTCGTACATGATGCTGGAAGTTATCGAAGAGTTGCACGTACTGCAGCCGGGTAACTCGGTGCATATTGCAAAAGTTACTCCCGACGAGTTTTTACAGGCTGCCGGGAAACTAATCCGCCAGGGACACGGTTACCCATCGGTTTTCAATCCTGATATGTACATACAGGAAATGGTGAACCAGGGAAAAACATTGCAGGATGCACGCGAAGGAGGTTGCAGTGGATGTATTGAAGTGGGCGCTTTTGGTAAAGAAGCTTACCTGTTGACTGGTTATTTGAACGTTCCGAAAATTGTGGAGATCACGCTGAATAACGGTATCGATCCGGTAACCGGAAAAGTGGCTGGTATTGAAACCGGCGATCCGCGCGATTTTAAAAGCTACGATGAACTGTACGAAGCATTCCTGAAACAGCTGAACTTTGTGGTAGACCAAAAAATACGTGTAAGCAACTACATTGACCAGATGTTTGCAAAATACGCGCCGGCACCATTCCTTTCAGTGGTAATTGAAGATTGTATCTCGAAAGGAAAAGACTACTACAACGGTGGCCCGCGCTATAACACCAACTACATTCAGTGTACAGGTTTGGGAACCGTGACCGACAGTCTTTCGGTGCTGAAAAAGCATGTTTTCGAAGACAAGACTTTCTCGATGGACACCATTCTGGATGCAGTAGCTAAAAACTTCGAAGGCGAAGAAGTGTTGCGTCAGCGTATTCTTAACCGTACGCCGTTCTTTGGTAACGACGACGAATATGCCGATACTATTGCCGTGCAGGTGTACAACGATTTGCTGGCTGCCATTGAAGGAAAACCAAATACCAAAGGAGAAGTATTCCATTTGAATATGCTTTCAACCACCTGCCACGTTTATTTTGGCCTGGTGCTGGGAGCCACACCAAACGGACGTTTTTCCGGGAAATCGATTTCCGATGGTACATCGCCATCGCACGGTTGCGATACACACGGACCAACAAACGTGATCCGCTCGCTGGGAAAACTCGATCAGGCAAGATCGGGAGGAACCCTGTTGAACCTGCGTTTTGTGCCAAGTTTGCTGAAACGCGACAAAGACGTGGAAAAACTGGGTCACCTTATCCGCAGTTATTTCTCTTTGGGAGGTCACCATATTCAGTTTAATATTGTTGATACGGCTACGCTTTTGGCGGCACAAGCTTGTCCTGAAGATTACAAAGATCTGCTGGTGCGTATGGCCGGATACAGCGATTATTTTAACGACATGAATGCCGACCTGCAACAGGAAGTTATTGACCGTACACAGAATGAAGTATTATAGATTTTTAGTATAGAGTAGTGAGTATTGAGATTGATCTCGGTACTCAACTACTCTATACTCACATCTCACTACTAAAAATGAATCAATCATTAATATTCGATATAAAACGTTATGCCATTAACGATGGTCCGGGTATCCGAATCACCCTGTTTATGAAGGGCTGCCCGTTGAGCTGTAAATGGTGTCACAACCCCGAAAGCCAGTCGCCGGGAGTACAAAAGCTGTATACCGAGTCGAAGTGTATTGGGGCGCAGGAGTGTGTGAAAATGTGTCCGGAAGATGCGCTCACACTCACGCCAAAAGGAATTGTTACCGACTATCAGGCTTGTACCCTTTGTGGTATTTGTGCCGATGTGTGCCCAACGAAAGCCATTGAAATGTCGGGACGGCTGTACGAGATGGAGGAGCTGATGCAAATCATCGAACGTGAACGTGTACACATCGAGCAATCGAATGGTGGCGTTACCTTCTCGGGGGGTGAGCCCTTGATGAACGCGGATTTTCTGATGCAGATGCTGGATGCCTGTGGCGAAAATAAGCTGCACCGAACTGTTGACACCTGCGGATTTGCCGATACTGACACCTTGCTGGAAGTGGCTAAAAAGACCGAGCTTTTTCTGTTCGACCTGAAGTTGATGGATGAGGCAAAACATAAGAAGTGGACAGGTGTAAGTAACAAGCTTATTCTTAAAAACCTGCAGTTGCTGGCCGAAAGCGGTGCGAACATCAATATTCGTGTGCCGTTTATCCGCAATGTAAATGCCGATCATAACACGGTTACCGAAATGGCCGAATTTATAGCTGCCTTGCCGGGTAAAAAGCCAATGGTAAACTTATTGCCGTACCATAATATTGCGGCTAATAAGTACAACAAACTGGGGTCGAAATACAACGAATTCAATATGGAGGAGCCCACCGAAGAGGAACAAAGCAGGGCGATCGCCATATTCGAAAAATACGGTATCGAGGCGGAGATTGGCGGGTAATTAGTGCTTGTCAGAAAACTCAGCTATTTCTTATCAAAGACTAAGTAAATAATTGCCCGGTGTTGTGCCACAAATGCTCTGCGCTGATTAAATCAGTGAGACTGTGATTTCAGAAACGATAGTGAACTGAAATTACAAAGTCGAACTGATCCCGATGCAAAGCCATCGGGATCTCAGGGGCTTATTTCCCGTCCCTTGGGGCGATTGAACAAATAATTCCTTAGTGATACTCCGACTGCTTGCAGCGGGGTAGTTCATTGTAATGTTGCGAGAAGCCCGATACATCCTCAAAAGCCCTTATGCCGGGCTGCGAAGGCTTGAAATGGGTGACAAAACTACTATTGCAGGGCCACAACAGTAGTTTTTTTGTGAATGTGAAGCAGGAGTGGTACTACAACAGCGGTAAAATGATCGTTTTGATGTTGGCGTAGCTCTGCAATAGCGGTAAAATAACCATTTTGAAGCTTGCTAGCCCAACGATAGTTACAAAATGGTGGGGGGAGCTCTTGAAATCAGGTAGTTAGCTGTTTTTTGATAATATGCTTACGGAAACCAAGGTGGAAGAATTTGAAAGTAAAATAAATGCATAAATAACTACATTTTGGCTAACAATGTGTTACATCAAATATTAAAAGCAGACAGATAGTTAAAATCAATTCTAAACCTGGAGTAAAATATAACTATTATAAAATGAAAAAGACACTAATAAAATATTTGATTTTAATATCATTTATGATTTCCGGATGTTCAGCAGATTTAAAAACTAAAGAAATTGCCAAAACAAATTTGAAAGACAATTCAATAGTTCTAATTGAAAATACTTTTGACCTTCGTTATGTGGAGAATCACTCAATTGCTTTTGGTTTTCTTAGTTCAATTAAGAAGAATATCAGAATTCCATTAATTTTCCTACTGACTATTTCTGCAACAATGTTTGCTTTTGTAATGATTTGGAAAATAAAAGATAAGAAATTCAGATTATTGCTGCCATTCTTTATTTTGCTTGGCGGTGCCTATGGAAATATTGTGGATAGGATGTTAAATGGATTCGTAACAGACTTCTTTCATATTCACTATCTTTATGAGTATAATTTTCCGGTTTTTAACGTGGCAGATGTTTTAGTAAACATTGGAGTATTTCTAATTATTATTCAATGGAAAGATTTTAAACTGATTTTTGACAACTTATTTACTAACGAAAATGAATTGTTAACGGAATAGAATAATTTCTTTTGCACAACGAAATGTCGCAATGCAATATGCACTAACCATTAACCCGAATTAGAAAATGAAACAAATACTAGTCATATTCATCGGCGTATTCGGAGCAATGGTTTTCACGTTGTGTACAAAAATCGACAATAAAGGAAATCAGGAGAAATATGAATCAGAGATAATTTCTCAAACGCTTCCTGAGTTGTTGCGCCCAAAATATCCACCGCCTCCACCTCCATTTGTAGGTACAGAAATAGAGAGAAAAGCATTTAACGACAGCATTGAAAAGGTAAAAGCAGATTTCAAACGCATGGTTGATACTACTGTTTTTATTGTTCATTTACACGATAAATTAGTTTTACCCGACATCGTTGAATTCTCACATCTTCAGGATTCGGCATATAACGGACTTTTAGGAAGTTTACGCGCCGATACACTAAAACCAAAGCCGATTCAATTTTCAGTAATCGACAGTTTGTGTGAATATAAATTGCAAGCGGAAAGACCTCCTGAATTTAGGAAAATGGGATTTACTTACCTTGGATCAGCGTTTTACTCGAAAATGGTTTTTGACGATAATTATACCCATGCCCTCTTTTACTTCGTTAGTTATTGGGATGTGGACGACAGCAGCGGAAGCTTAATCTATGTAGAGAATAAAAATGGAAAATGGATGATTAAACGTCACTATGTGATTTGGATATCATGATCAAACCAGACATTCCCCGATGGCTTTGCTTCGGGTTAAGCGAACAAAACAATAAAGAAGTCCTTAAGGGAATCGGATTCCTCGACAGCTCTGCTGCGAGGATTTTCAATATAGCTGAGATTTACTCTGGTCCCAACCTTAGCTTTGGATAGTGTAGGGTCATCCCGATTTGTAATTAAATGATTGACCGTGGGATTGATAGGGATAAAACACTATGGCCATGCAGTTGTTTTGATATCAATGCCTTATATTTGATAGACAAAACTGTTAATCCATGAAGTTGAAAGAATTTTGGATACTTGTATTTCTGTTAATCTTGCCGGCCTGTTTGTTTGCCCAAGAAGACTCTCTTGAAGTTGCAAAGAAAACCTCACCTTACGATTTGCTGTCGAGTTATTATAACCAGGATTTTAAGCCTTTTCAAAAAGGTAATTTTTATGTGGGACTGGCCTTTTCAGTAACCGATAAAAACCTTACTAATACCAATTACCTTATTCAACAGGTTGTTGAAGGCGACCGGCTTGACTACAATTTGTTGCTAAAAGGTGGTTACTACACCGGCGATTACGGAATGGCGATCATTAATTTCAACTATTTTCAGAATCGTTTTGGAGGCACTGTTTTTCAAGATCCCGACACCGTACAATCGAATACGCTAACGCGCGGATTTGCCGTAAGTCCCGGATTCCGTTCGTCGGTGCCTTTAACACCAAACGAACGGTTAAGTTTCTTCACCGAATTTGGTTTTACGTTGGGTGGCAGTAGTTCGCTTACGCGCGATGTAAGAAATATCGACGAGATTAATAAAAAACACAAAAAGGAGTTCACTTTTGGGCTGGGATTAAGTCCGGGAATTACCTTTTTTGCCATGGAGAATTTTGCTTTCGAGGTGCAGTTGAACAATGTTTTGGGCTACGAGTTAAATGTTGCCAAAAGCAGTATTAACGAGGGGCCCGAATCGAAACAGGTGCGCCAGAATGTCGACTTTCGTATAAACCTGCTTTCGCTCGATCTGGGGCTGGCGTACTATTTTGGAGCCAATAAAAACAGGAAGGGGGCACGCAAATGAAACGAGTCTAGAGAACTTCGGGACGAGTTCCATCTTATACCTTATAGTAACAAACAATTATAAACGAATGAAAAAGTCAGTATACATAACCGCAATTCTTTTGGTGCTGTTCTCCTGCGTTAAGGAAGATCATTTTGGATTGTCGCCTTATGGAAATATTAAAAAATTTCTGGTAAGTAACCAGGCCGGCAACGCCATTATCGACACCGAGAATCAAACTGTAACCATCGAAATTCCCGGAGGTGTTGAGCTTTCGTCGCTGGTGATTCAGGAAATGGAACTTTCTTCGTTTGCCACTGCCGATAAAGCTGTTGGCGATGTCATCGATCTAAGTGACGAGGCCACCATGAATGTAGTTGCGGAGGATGGCAGCGAGCATGCGTGGGCCATCGAATCGTTTGTAGCTTCGGCTACGCCACAGCTCGATAACGGAGATTTAAACGCATGGTACAAAACCAGCTCCGATTATTACGAACCCGGTACGGATGCAGCTTCTACCATTTGGGGAACCGGAAACCAGGGTACGCAGATATTGGGAAAAATTGCAACTGCACCTTACGATTTGGGAAATAATAACCTGGCAGCGCGCATGGAAACATACGACCTGGGATTGGCGGGTATTCCGTTAAAAACGCCGATTGCCGCAGGGTCGCTGTTTACCGGTTATTTTGATTCTGATAAGCTTGATCCGACCGACCCCGAAGCTGCAGTAATATTTGGAACGCCATTTACCGGGCGGCCCGTTAAAATCCGTTTTACTTATTCATATGTTCCGGGAGCAGTGAATAAAGACCGATATGGAAATGTGCTTGATTACGACGACAGCTGCGATATTTATGCCTTTCTGGAAGTGCGTTTAGGCGGAGAAATACAGCGTTTGGGAACGGCTTGGTTTAGAAGTAGCGAAGTGCAATCCGAACTCATAACAACTGATATGCCTGTAATTTACGGTCCGCTCGACGACTCGTACCCCGATTACATGAAACCGGAGGACGGGAATTTTGTGTCGGGTGATTCAGCAACTTACATGTTGCCTACACACATCTCACTTGTGACTTCATCGAGTTACGACGGGGCAAATTTTGCGGGTGCTGTCGGCAGTGTATTAATTATTGACGACGTGGAAATGGTTTATGATGAGGAATAAATAAAATTCAATCGTTCAATTATTTCGACTTTCCCCAGGTTAAAACAATTACAATTCCCATTAGTCCCGTTATCACCACATAGGCCAGTGTATCAACGATTATGGCCCAAACATTCAGTAATATGTTGGTCATGGAATAAATACTCAGATCGGTAGATAATGCATACAAACCACCGAATAGAATGCCGATTTTTAAACCGTCGATCCACTTTTTTGCTTTTCCCCACTTTAAAAACAGGGTTTGAAGCAGGGCATAAGTAAGGTTGGAAAGAATAAGTGCCCACCAAATCATTTCGTTGTCCTTCAGGTAAAAATCGGGATTATAGTTGTTCGCCGAAAAATCCATGAGCAGAATTCCCCAAAACAGCCAGCCCAGAAAGAAAAAGGCAATACCGCCAAAAATAGTTCCTCTTAGAATTTTCATGATGCAGTTGTTTAAAGTTAAACTGTTTATTTTTTACGATAGATAACTTCAGAAGGTTGTATTGCGCCAATTTTCCAATTTTTTGCTCATCTTTTTAGCTTTTAGCTGTCGATCAGTGTAAAAAATTATACTTTTAACGATCCCAAAAATTTGATGATGAGAGTAACAATTTTTTGCATGCTGTTATGGGCAGCATTTACAGTAAATGGATTTGCACAGCAGAGTGATAATGATTTGCGTTTAAAAACTTTTCACTCTATTTCGAGCAACGAGTTAATGGAGTTTGCAGCCGAACTAAGTTCTGATAAATACGAGGGACGTTTGTCGGGCACTCCGGAATATTTGGAAGTGGCCAAATGGTGTGCTTCAAAGTTCGAAGAGTGGGGTGTTCAGCCGGCAAACAACGGTAGTTATTTTCAGTATTTTCCGAATGAATATTCTGAAGTAAACTCGCTGGGATCGGTAGTTTATTTTAACGGCGATGAAAAAACATACCTCGATTTCCCGGAAGATTATTTACCGGGTTCCAACTCGGCAAGTGGCACCGTTCAGGCCGAACTGGTTTATGTTGGCCATGGGATTACTGCCCCGGAACTAGGTTACGACGATTACAAAAACGTAGATGTTAAAGGGAAAATAATTATTCTCGAAAGTGGAACTCCCTACACCAAAAACGATGAAACACTGGCAAAATGGACACCTTACGCTTATCATCGGTATAAATTCAGGAATGCGGTAAAACACGGTGCTGCCGGAATGATTTATGCCAGCAAACTGGCCAATCCGAATACTGTAAATCTCGAAGGTTTTGTATATGCGCACGTCGATACAAAAGTAGTGACGCAAATTATGGCCGACGCCGGAAAAGATTACAAGCAGATTCGGGAGCAGTTAAAAAATATGAAAACACCATCGTTTGCATTACCGGCAGAACAAAAAGTGTTTATCCGCGCCGAAACAAAATATTTCCCCGATGCGCAGGCTTGCAATGTGGTTGGAATGATCGAAGGTTCCGATCCGGAACTGAAAGATGAAGTAGTAATTATTGGTGGCCATCTGGACGGGCAGGGGAAAATGGGTGATGTTGTTTTCTCCAGTGCACTCGATAATGCATCGGGAGTCAGCGATATTCTGGGTGCCGCAAAAGCTTTGGCAACATCAGAAGTTAAACCTAAACGTTCGGTACTTTTTATACTTCTCGGTGGCGAGGAGTGTGGTTTGTATGGTTCGAAATATTACTGCGAAAATCCGCTGTTCCCGGTGGAGAAAACCAAAATGATGATCAACCTGGATATGGTTGGAAACGGAACCGGCTTTTTTGTGTCGGGAGGGAAAACGCACTCGGCATTGTTCAGTCATTTCGAGGATGCCAATAATGACTACATCCACCGCGAAATGGGAGCTTCAGCAGTTACCAAAAATTACGGACGGCCGCGTTCTGATGCTTCGAATTTCGAGAATGTAGGTATAAAAACATTTGGACTTTGGACCCGCAACTCGGTGTATCCGGTGCACTATCACATGCCTGCCGATAAAACAAATGTGTTAACTCCAGAAATTATGGAAGACGCCGCAAAACTGCTTTATCTGGGCGTTTTGGGCGTGGTAAACGATACTAAACTTTAGCAGCGGCAAAAATCGGTTCAACTTTTTATCGATTTGTCTTGTTACTCTGCTAATACTACTTGTGTGGCACCTATGAAATCGAAGAAAGAACACTTTAAACGAACCCTACTCGATCTGGCGAACAGAAAAGATCTCGTTCCGGGGATTTACAACTATTGCGATCGTTGGTGCGAACGTTGTACAATGACGCAGAAATGTTTGACCTACTTACACGAACAGGAAAACAAAGTTGAAGAAGATTCTCTAAATCCCGATGAAGAGAACAAAAACTTTTGGGACCAGATTCGCCTGGCCTGGGAAGTGACCATGGAAATGATTGAAGAGGATGCCGACAAAGAGGGGATCGATCTGAGCGATGTTGAAGATATTGAATTGCCTGAACACAAAGAAACACCACTGGAAGTACAAGCGCGGAACTACGGAATCAACATTCATAAATGGATGAATGAGAACAAGGAGTTTTTCGAGACCAAAGCTGAAAATCTGGTAATGATTGACGACGATGCTTCGATGATAAAATACCGCGATGCAGCTGAGGTAATTCAGTGGTACAGTGCTTTTATAGGGGCCAAAGTTCACCGTGCTCATTTGGAACTGGAGCAGCGGCAAAACGATCCCAACGACGAATACGGTTTATACGCCGATAACCTTGGATCGGCAAAAATTGCTATAATCGGAATTAAACGATCAATGGATGCTCTTTCGGTGTTTTACTCCGGTTTTAAAGAAATGGAAGATGAGATTCTACAGTTTTTACTAGATCTGTCGCAAATAAGAAAGCAAATGCTAAAAACATTTCCCGGCGTAATGGAATTTAAACGACCGGGTTTCGATGATTAAAAGAATTAATACTCAATCAATTACATAGTTATTTATGGCTCGTCATGCAGAACTTGTTTCAGCATCTTTTGCGTCTGAAAGTTAGTTGTTTGCGGGAAACATTCTGGATCTGTCAGCTTACAGACGGGGAGACTTGTCGGTTGTGACTAATTGCGGACATTCAAATTAACCCGGATAATTCATTTGATTATAGCAATTGTCATGTTTGTCCGGGTTAATCCCGACTTAGTTGAGTCCATTTTTGAGTATCGAAAAAGGGAACGAAACTTACGTCGCATTAGACTTTTCGCAATTCTGTGATGAATAATTCAAATTAAAAAATAATACAAAAACTGTATGATACACATTTTGTCTTATTTTCACGTCAGAAAAATACAAATCATGCAATACGAAGGCAACATACGAAAAATGATTACCGAGCTTAATGCGCCGGTAAAATATACACTACCCATTGGCGACGAAAAAATTGATATGAATGCGCTGATCGGGAAAGAAATCTCGATGAAATTTGACGGGCAGATTAATTGTGTGTCGTGTGGAAAGAAAACGAAAACATCGTTTAGCCAGGGATTTTGTTACAACTGTCTTCAAACCGCTCCCGAGGCAAGCGAATCGATTATTCGTCCCGAGTTGTCGAAAGCACATTTTGGAATTGCACGCGATATTGAGTGGGCCGAAAAACATGATCTGATCGACCATTTTGTGTACCTGGCCGTGTCGAGTGCATTAAAAGTTGGTGTTACCCGCGAGCATCAAATTCCTACGCGTTGGATCGATCAGGGAGCTAGTTATGCCATTAAAATTGCAAAAACTCCAAACCGCCATATTGCCGGAGTTATTGAGGTGTTTCTAAAAGATCATTTTACCGATAAAACCAACTGGCGGTCGATGCTGAAAAACGAAGTCTTAAAAGATTTTGATCTGGCAGACGAAAAAGAACGTATTGCCAATATGCTACCGTTGGAATTGCAGAAATACATGGATACGGAAAATGAGGTTACCGAAATAAATTATCCGGTTGAGCAGTTTCCTGTGAAAATTAAAAGTATTGGTTTTGATAAACTCCCTGAAGTTACGGGAACACTGGCCGGCATAAAAGGGCAGTATTTAATTTTCGACGATAGCCGGGTTTTAAATATCAGAAAACACAATGGTTATTTTTTGCGGGTAGCAATGTAGTTCATCAGTTCGATAAGTGATTCGCGTGCTTCACAATCCGGGAATTCTTTTAAGCCGGCAATTGCCCGGTCTTTAAACTCATTCATTTTTTGCTCGGCGTATTCAAGACCGCCTTTTTCCGTTACCAGCTGAATGAGCTCTTCAACAACTGCCGAGCTGTTATTCTTGCGTTTTATCAGCCTCAAAATCCGTTTCCGTTCCGATCGGTCGGCTTCATTCAGCACATGAAGTAGAGGCAGGGTAATTTTCTTTTCCTTTATGTCGTTTCCCGTTGGTTTACCCAGCAGGCCTTTCGACTGGTAATCGAAAATATCATCTTTTATCTGGAAAGCAATGCCGGCATCTTGCCCGATGCTGTACATTCTTTCAATAATCACTTCATCATCAATTGCCGATGCAGCGCCAATGGCCATGCTGGTTGCAATTAGTGAAGCTGTTTTTTTGCGGATGATCTCGAAATAGGTTTCATCGTCGATGTCGAGTTTGCGGCTCTTTTTCATCTGCAGGATTTCTCCCTCGGCCATATCCTGAACAGCGCGCGAAATCAAGTGCAGGAAGTTGTATTTTTTGCTTTCGAGTTGCAGTAGCAGTCCGCGGGCCAAAATATAATCGCCCACCAAAACAGCCAGTTTGTTCTTCCAGAGTGCTTTAACCGAAAACGATCCGCGGCGTTCATACGATTCGTCAACAACATCGTCGTGCACCAGCGTGGCAGTGTGCAATAATTCAACCGAACAGGCTGCCAATTTTGAAGACTCATTGGTTCCGCCGTGCAATTTTGCCGATAAGAACACAAACATGGGGCGAAGTTGCTTGCCTTTGGTACGATAAAGGAAGTTTAAAACGGTTGCCAGCAAAGGAATATCGCTTTGCAACGATTTCTTAAAATAAGGCTCAAAATCATGTAGTTCCTGTTCAATTGGGGCCTTTATTTTATTTATCGTGGTCATTCCTTTTTCCGCTTCATTTTCGATGAACGAACTTAGAATAATTTTAAATAAAAACAGACATTTTATTTAAAAAATCTAAAAATTACGGATTTTGTACAAATGTTAGATATCCGCACGCCAAAAAGCAGTAAACAAGTCTCAAATATTTATATATTTGCATTTTTAAAGGTATAACCATGGTAGATATCAAGGAGATAAACGTTGAACGGTTGGAGGTCGCTGCCAGCATGCTGAAAGCAATGGCGCATCCGATGCGAATTGCGATTTTGAAGCACTTGGAGGGAGGAAAAAAATTAACAGTTACCGAGATCCACGAACTGCTAAAAATTGAGCAGTCAACCACATCGCATCACTTGGGCATTTTGCGCGACAAAGGTGTTTTGTGCTCGAAGCGCGAAGGGAAAAACACTTATTACTACTTGAGATACAATATTTTGAGCCAGATTGTTGATTGTCTGGAAACCTGCACCTGCGATTAAAAGAAATTATTACGATAGGAAAAGCCGCTGATTAAGATCAAGCGGTTTTTTTATGCAAAAATTTTAAAGGTTTTCTTATTTTGTGAATCATTTTATGATTCAATAGCCCGGATATTTTAATCTAATTTTTTCAACTAATTTGAAAATCGACCATTTCATAAAAAAGTACGGAAGCATTCTATTATTTGCTGTTTGTATTGTAGCCTTTTGGCAGGTAGCTTTTCTTCAAAATGGCATGAAATGGGATTTTGTGGATGCCTATTTACCGGCGCGCTACTTTTTTTCTGAAGCAGTTTTAAATAATATTTTTCCGTTTTGGAATCCATACATGTTGTACGGTGTGCCTTTTTATGCCGACCTGGTTTCCGTTTTTAATCCGGAGTTTTGGTTGATTGCCAATATGTTTGGTTATTCGAATATTACCCTTCAGTATGTTTTTTTAGCTTATGTTTTTCTGGCCGGAGTCAACTTCAGATATTTTCTGCAACGGTTCAAAGTAGACGAATTGCTGGCGCTTTCGCTGGCAATTGCTTATATGCTATCCGGTTTTACGGTGGGCAATGCACAGCATCTCGGGTTTATCGCCGGATATGCATTGTTGCCCCTTGTTGTAGCCGCTTATGTGAAGTTTGCAAGGCAGCCTGAATCAAAAAGTTTGGTACGCCTGAGCCTCGTATTTTTATTGATGGTTTTTGCCAGCTATCCGGGTATCACAATAATTCTTTCCTATTTGTTGCTGGGTATTTTTATCTACTATCTGATTCTATTCTTCAAGAGAAAGGAGAGTGTTAAGCGTCTTCTTGTTTATCATCTGATTTTGGCGGGAGTTGTACTTGTTGGAAGTTCTGTGTTGTTGCTGGCTTATTCGCAGGCACAACCCTATTTAAGCCGTTATGCCGGTTTATCACTTGAAGCCGTATTAAGGCACCCGTTCACTTTACGCTCATTTTGGTCGTTCTTATTTCCATACAGCACAACAACCGATGTGGCTTACTTTAACACCGATCCATCCATGTCGAATGCATATTTCGGGCTATTTGGAGTTGTGTTATTCATTCACGCGGTAACCGGTAAAATAAAACAAAAAATAGGTGTGGTCTTTTTGTTGTTCGCGGTATTTGCTTTGTTAACAGCTCTGGGCAGCCAGTTTTTTTTGAGGGAATTTCTGTATGATTATTTCCCTTTCATGAACATGTTTAAATATCCATCGATTTTTAGAGCACTTAGTATATTTGGTTTTCTGGCTTATGCGGGGCTTAATTGTAGGCTCGATGATCTTAAATCGGTAGATAAAAAGAGATTGTTGGCGATTGTTGGTCTGGTGGCAATCTTTATTCTGTTTGTGCTTGTACAATCAGTGGGCAAGCTTGAATCTGTTGTACTTTTCGACTTCAATTTATCGTTGGCCGAGCGTTTGCAAAAAGCTACAATTAATGAGGCTTTTGTTTTGCAGGGCATTATCCATTTGTTGTTAATAGGCTGCTTTTTTCTGGTATTGATTCTCAAACGAAAACAAAAATATTTGCCCGCAATAGTTGTAATTCTGTTTGCCATCGACGGGATTATTTCAACGCAGCTGAATTTGCATTACACGGTCGTTAGCGATATTGATCCTATTGAATTTCAGGGGTATTTAGATTCAAAACCCAAAGGTTTTCCTATTCCGGAGTTGCATCCGATTGGCGAAAATTCTGACAAAAATGCATCCGGTAAATTTACCTGGAGAAACAACAATGTGTTTCCAAAACGTCCCACATTCGACGGGTTGGTATCTTTTAAAACGGATGGTTATTCAACGTTGAGCGATGATTTTCCGGAGCTACTGGAAATGCTGAAAAAGCAGCCACTTTTTTTCTTTTCCGATGATGTAAGAGCAAAAGGTGACACGGCTAACATTGGCCCGAAAACCGTTTTGTTGGAATCCTCCGACTTGCAATTGATCAATGGAAAAACATTACAAGATCATCGGGAGGGTAAATTAGAAATAAAGAGCTTTTCACCGAAGGAAATCGTTGTGTATACTGAAATCCAAAATGAGCAGTTGCTGGTTTTTCAACAAAATTACTACTCAGGTTGGAAGGTGACCATCGACGGAAAAGAGCAGAAAATAGTTCCGGCAAACTATGCTTTAATGGGCACGCTCGTTCCGGCAGGAGAACATGTCGTTCAATTCAGTTATGGTAACAAAGTCATACTTGTATTCTTTGTTGTTTCGATGCTGGTGCTGCTGTTTTTGGCAAGCCTGCTTCTTTTTATGCATTGGAAAGAGCATACAAATCAAAGGCGAATCACATTGTGGATGGGCGTCGGATTTGTGCTGTTTTTTACTGCTTTCAGCGGGATTAACAGATGGTGCTATCATAAAAGTAAAAGCAGATTATTGCCCGAAATCACACAAGAATTTGTAGCGTTAAAGAAGTGCAAAAAGACCGATATTACAACGTTTTTGAGTTATGCCTCAAGTGCTCAGGTTGAGGTGCCAAATACCGATCATCAGTTTTATTTGGATGACAATATGAGTGTGGCCGCTTTTGGTAAGGTGCTGGCCAAAACGCACTCGCGGCAATTTGCGCTGGCTTGGGTGAATGGTGCCATTAGCCCAGAAGTGAAGGAGCTGTTTACTTCCTATTTCTCTAAGGTGGAAAACAAGATGATTTCCGGAAATTCGGGATTTATTCTGGCCGGGAAAGGAGACAATATAACTTCTGAGTTTGATGAGGATTTTGAGCCGGGAACAAATAGCTTTTGGGAGATCGATAAGAGTAGAATTAGAACCGACTCGATTTCAACAAATAGTTATTACACCTTTTTGCCATCTCAAAAATGGGGAGCTGATTTAGAAATTACCGTCGATGAGGAAATCAACGATCGGCAAAAAATTGTGGTGTTGGGTGATTTGCGATTCCCCGAAATACTTTCGGAGGTAAATATGGTTATTGCCGTATCGCGGGGGAAAGAGGAATTGGACTATTATACCCGAAAAATAAGTGATTTCACGTATGAGACAGGTAGCTGGTCGCGATTTGCCGTAGTAAAAACAGTTGATTTTGATTTGCTTACGGGAGATGTGATTCATATTTATTTGTGGAACAGAACACAAGCCCGGTTTGATGTTGATAACCTAAAAGTGAAAATGAGTAATGGAAATTAGAAGCAATAGCTGAAAGTGCCTGCAAAGTAGAGCCATTTTCTTATTTTTACGTAAAATTATTCGATTATGAAGCTCGTTTTTGCAACAAACAACAAACATAAACTGGAAGAATTACAGGCTATTTTGGGCAATCATTTTACCCTGCTTAGCTTAAAAGATATTGAATGTTTCGATGAAATCCCTGAGGAACAGCCTACACTCGAAGGAAATGCCAGCCAGAAAGCTTATTACATCTACGACAAATTCGGAATGAATTGTTTTGCCGACGACACCGGATTGGAAATCGAAGCCCTGAACGGAGAGCCTGGAGTTTTCTCGGCACGTTATGCCGGCGAAGACAAAAACTCAGAGGCGAACATGCAGAAGGTACTCGAAAAACTGGCTAAAATAAATGATAGAAATGCACGTTTTAGAACTGTAATTTCGTTGGTTATTGATGGTGAAGAGGAACAATTTGAAGGCATCGTAAACGGCGAAATATTAACGAAAAAACGTGGCGATTCGGGATTTGGTTATGATCCCATTTTTAAACCCGAAGGACTCGACCAATCGTTTGCCGAAATGGGCCTCGAAGATAAAAGCAAGATCAGTCACCGGGGAAGAGCCGTACAAAAACTGGTCGACTATTTGAAAAAGCTCGATTAAATGATGAGAAGATTTATACTTTCTGCACTAATTTTACTGACGTTTTTTGTTTCTCAAGCCCAGCGCGAACAGGGGTCGTGGCAAGATTATCTTTCGTATAATAACGCCAGTAAAATTGCGGTTTCGCCAAATAAAGTTTTCTGCGTTACCGAGGGCGGACTGTTTTATTACGATCTGGAAGACAACAGTGTTAATAAATTTGACGACGCCATTCAGTTATCCGATTTTGGAGTAAGCACTATTGCTTACAGCGAGCAAAATCAGGTGCTGGTAATAGCTTATTCAAACAGTAATATCGATTTGCTTTATGATGATGGCGAAGTGGTTAACCTCTCGGATATAAAGCGGAAAACAATTGCCGGCAACAAGGTTATCAATAACATTTCTTTCTCGGAAAATGAGGCGTATTTGGCCTGTGGTTTTGGGATTGTAGTGCTGGATATGGATCGTAAGGAGGTGAAAGATACTTATTATATTGGCGACGGTGGATCATCGTTGGAAGTAAATGATATAGAAGTGGATAACAGTTCGATTTTTGCAGCTACCAACCAGGGAATTTACCGGGCCGATAAAAATGAACCGAATCTGGCCAATTTTGCGAACTGGATTCATGTGGATGATATTCCACATCCCGACGGTATTTTTAATCATTTGGTTTATCATGCCGGGAATATTATTGCCAATTACGCCGCCAGTGAGTGGTACCAGGATGAAATGTTCATTTTGAATAATAACACCTGGGAACCCTACAATTCTTCCATACATTATGCTTTTGATATGCAAAGCAACGGTGGGTATCTGATAATTGCCAGCCGCGAAGTGGTGTTTATCATCGACAGTAATCATTCGCTAATTGGACGGATTGATACTTACGAATTTGGTAACCGAACGGAAGATAGTATCGACCCGAGAAGTGCAGGTGTATCTGCCGACGGCTCGATTTGGATTGCTGATAACAACGAAGTGTTGGTGCGCTATTATGGCGAAAGTTTTGAGCAAACCTTACCTCCCGGACCGATTAATAATAACATGTTTTTTGTAGGTGCTTTTAACTCAGAAGTCTGGATGACTCCGGGTAGTACAGTAGGTTATGTCAGGCCACTCTTTCAGCGTTTTGGCAACGATGGCTGGACGTATTTTACCGAAGAAACACATCCCGAGCTGACAGGTTTTCATAACATTCTGGCTATTGAAGTGGATCCCCGCGATCCGGATCATTTTTTTGTTGCCAGCTGGGGCGGAGGATTGCTGGAGTACCGTAACGATGAGCTGGTGGAACGATATTATAACCTGAACAGCCCGCTGGAAACAGCTTTGCCGGAGCAACCCAACGAACCTTTTACACGGGTTGGGGGTATGAGTTTCGACTCGGAAGGAAACTTGTGGGTAAACAATGCTGAGTGCGCACATAACCTGCATAAGTTAACGCCATCGGGAGAATGGGAATCATTTGAATTGCCTGAAATTGCCAACAGATACAATGTTTCCAAAATTATTGTGAATGAAAATGATGACAAATGGATGCTCATTCCGGGGGGGCACGATGCGTATGTAATTAATAAAACCGGCGACCAGAAAAGAAGATTATTGGTGCAGACCTATTTCAGTAATGGTACCGACAATATTATTACCCCGATGCATGATGTTTTTTCAATTGCTGAAGATCAGGAAGGTGCCATTTGGATTGGCAGTGCGCAAGGTGTGGCGGTGTATAGCAATCCGTCGCGGATTTGGAGTTCGGATAACTTTTATGCCACTCATCCCGGACTCGATCTGAATGACGGTATTTACCATCCGCTACTGGAAACCGAAACCGTTACTGCCATTGCTGTTGACGGTGCTAACCGGAAATGGCTGGGAACCCAAAATTCAGGTGTGTTTTTGGTCTCGGAAACGGGCGAAGCTGAAGTGTTGCATTTCACCACCGAAAACAGTCCGTTACTTTCGAATAATATTCTGTCAATTGCCATTAATCAGAAAAGTGGCGAGGTGTTTTTGGGAACTGACAAGGGATTGATCTCTTACCAGGGTGAAGCAACCGGCGGAGCGGACACTTACAGTGATGTTTACGTTTATCCAAACCCGGTGCGCGAAACCTATGATGGCCCTGTTACAATTGCCGGATTAATTGAAAATACCGATGTGAAAATTACCGATATCAGCGGAAACCTGGTGTACAAAACTACTTCGTTTGGCGGTCAGGCGGTTTGGGACGGAAAGAACCTGAACGGCAACCGCGTAAAAACAGGAGTGTACCTGGTGTTTTGTAACGATGAAAACGGGGAAGAAACCCACATCACAAAAATATTGTTCATCCATTGATCGGGATTCAACAGAAGCTTAACTGAGTTATGATTAGTGCTACCGAAGGCATTGTTTTGCACACGATAAAATATGGCGAGAGCAGTGTTATCGCCACCATTTTTACCAAAGAATTTGGCCGGCAAAGTTATCTGATAAACGCTGCGCGGAGCAGAAAATCGAAAAATAAAGCCGGGTTGTTGCAGCCCTTGTTTATGGTTGAACTGGAAGCTTATCAAAAACAATCGCGCGACCTTCAGCGGATAAGGGCAATGAAAAGCCTCTCTACATACCAGGAAATTCCTTTCGATATTGTAAAGTCAACGCAAGCCATTTTTCTGGCTGAGGTGCTTTATAAAACCATCCACGAACAGGAAAGTTACCCGGAGCTGTTCGAGTTTATGAAAAACGCTTTGCTTTATCTCGATTTGATGGAGGAGGGCAAAACAAATTTTCACCTGTATTTCCTTTTTCATTTAACCGAGTACCTTGGTTTTATGCCCGACACCACACAAACCGGTTTCGAAGGCTGGCTCGATCTGCAAAAGGGTGCAGTTGTTCCTTTCGAACCTTCGCACCCGATGTTTGTAAACAAAGAGGCAACGGCAATTCTGGTAAAACTGGCTTTGCTAAAAATTAATGAACTGGACAATTTGAAATTGAAACGCAGCATGCGCGATACGCTGCTTGAAAAGTTGGTAGATTATTACCGTCTGCATTTTGATACGCTGGGTGAAATAAAGTCGCTAAAAGTACTTCAGGAAGTTTTTTCCTGATCGTCTTTCACAATCACGACCTCGTAGGTGTAAAGTTCGGCTGTTTTCCATCCGTCCCAACCAATTCCGGCTTTGTTTTTTGCGCATCTTCCCAGAAATTCTTCTTTACTCCAACCTGTTTTTTCGGCTACCTGCGGCAAAAATGTGCCCGAGTTAAAACCGCTTTTTATATAGATGCCGTGTTTGCCCAGTTCGAATTCATCGATCGACTTTATCTTTTTCAAAGGTGTTAACACTGAAACTTCAAGTGTCATATTGTCCAAATCCGAAGGTTCAATCGGATCGAAACGCTGGTCGTTTGTGGCCGAAACCGCAAAACGTTTAATCATTTGGCGCAATGTTTTTTCGCCGGCAAAACCGCCAATGCATCCGCGCAGTTCATTGTTGATGTAAATACTTATGAATGCACCGGCTTTTTGGTCGAGAATGCTGTTATCGCTTTTTTTATGCTTCTTTTCCTTAATGTCCTCACCTAAAAAACGAGTAATAGAATTTCGGGCCAGCTGCAGAATTTCCTCTTTTTCCGCGGGGCTTATTTCAAAAACCGATTTCTCGTAAACGCCAATGGCCCAATAACCCACAACGCGATCTTTTTCGCCATAAAGTTTACTGTCGCCCGAATTTTTGTAGGCCAGTTGTTTGAACTCAAAATCACCTTTTTTTGTCATGTACAGCAGCGTTAATACCGATGTCCAGCCGCACAATGATGTTGCAAGGTTGCCTATCTTTTTCTCTTTGTTCTTTTCAATGGCTTTCAACAGTTTGTTTGGTTTGTTCTTGCAAATGGCGTCAGCGGTTATGTGGTCTACCAGGTTTGCATTTTCATAGCTTGGGAAATGTGAAAAGTCGGTGCTGATCACAAACAAATTTTCCGGGGTAAAATACGGCCGAAGCGCGTCTGCCAGCTTTTTGCAATTAGCGGCGGAGTGAGTTCCGAGAATGATTGGAACTAACGTGAAATCATTCCCCAAACGATATTGCAAAAACGGTAACTGAACCTCTAGACTATGTTCGTAAAGGTGCGATTCATCGTGCTCGGTAAACACCGACGATGAGGCCAGCAGTTCTTTCCCGATCTTTTTATTCACTGTAATTTCGCCCAGCGGAGTTTCGTAGTTTCCTTCGGTGTAAACCGCCGCTCCGCCAAAAGTATAGCGGTGGCTTGATGCCAATACGAAAATATTCCGGTAGCTTTTGGTTGCCGGAATTTGTTTGAAAGCGGCTGCAGCTACTTCTCCACTAAAAATGTAGCCTGCATGTGGTGAAACAACGGCACGAAGTGGTTGCGAAGTTTTTAAAGTAGTGGCATTTCTAAATAATTCTTCCAGCTCATTTCGTAAATCGCTGGCCGATGAAGGGTAAAATTGTCCTGCAACAGCCGGCTCTCGGTTTTTATTTTTATTGAATATCATAGTTTCCTTTCAGCTAAAAGGTAGTAATTCTATTACGCATCTCAATAAAATTGGTTTATATCCCGGTTTGTGAAGAAACATTTAAATAGCATCGGTTTTTGCGGGCAGTGATTTTAAAGATAAAACAGATAACGTAAATTTACGTGAATACTAAATCTCGATGGACTTAAACAAGGTACATAATGTTATTGATGTGCTGGCTGATGCCGGAAGAGCGATTATTAAAGTGTATGAAAGCAACGACTTTGATGAGCAGCGGAAATCGGATAATACAGCAGTTACCCGTGCCGACAAAGCATCGAGTAAGATAATTAATGCAGGCCTTGCACAAATATTCCCCGAAATTCCTGTTTTAGATGAAGAAACCAACTTCCCGGAGTACGAGATTCGTAAAACCTGGGAGAATTACTTTTTGGTAGATCCGCTGGATGGAACTAAGGAGTTTATAAAACGAAACGGCGAATTCTGCATCAACATCGGGTTGATTAACAAAACAGCTCCGATAAACGGATGGATTTACGAACCGTTGAAAAAAAAAGGCTGGTACTGCGGTAAAGGCGACGGGATTTATACGTTCGACAGCAAAGGAAGTTATGCAAAAATGGAGAGGCCGAAGCCGTACAACGGAAAAATTAGGGTGGCCACTAGCCGCTCGTTTTTTAAGCCCCGCGAGGCCGAGCTGATCGAAAAAATGAAAGGCACTTTTGAGCTGGAGATCCTTCACTGCGGCAGTTCAAAAAAGCAAATCGAAATTATCAAAGGAAATGCCGATATGTACCTAAAAGCCGGTCCTTGCTCGGAGTGGGATACTGCACCGGGCCAGTTGATGGTGGAAGAATTTGGCGGCACTGTTTTTCGTCAGGATACCTTTGAAACCATGGCCTACAACAAAGCCATTCTTATAAACCCGCACTTTGTAATGCTTAACGAAAGGCTCAACACACCGGAGTTTGTTGCTTTTATGCAGCAAATAATTCAAGAGTAGATCCTCAATTCAACTTTTCTTTTTGATAAAATAGACCTAACTTGTTCGAAGAGCACGGGGTTTTTCCGTCGCATAGATCAAAAAAAATAATTAGATGAAACGTACATTTATTTTATTGGCAGTGGTAGTAGCTGCAGCATTCCTTTTTGCCGGGTGCGCAACACAATCGTTTGAAAATATTGGCGATCCTCCGGGATTTATAAAAGGTGTTTTTCATGGTTTTATTTTGCTGTTCAGCTTTATAGCCAGCCTTTTTACCGATTACGAAATTTATGCTTTCCCCAATGCAGGAGGCTGGTATAACTTTGGTTACCTTATTGGAGTGATGCTATTCTTTGGCGGTGGTGGTGCCGGTGCCAAATGCAAAAAATAGACTGCCTGAAAATAAATTTGCTAGTTGCGAACAACATGCTGTGCAAAACTTGCGTTTGATTATAAAAACGGACGCAGACGTAATGCGTATCTTCGTAATTAGATTTTAAACAGAAATACAGAAATAAAAATTTAAAGAGATGAAACGAGCATCAAAAGATTTGCCATACAGCAGCATGATTAAAAGCGAGTTCCATGAGTTACCATTAAAAAGCAATAAATTTAAACGAATGAATAGGATAGTTGTTCTTTTAGCAATTCTTGCAATTACTGCATCTTCATGTAAGATATTTCAAAAATCATCGGGGCAGGCCGAATCGGCTTACACCACCGACACCACAGCACCAACAAAAGTGTTTACAGTTCCGGGTAGTGAATCGACCACGCAGCCAACAGCTGTAACAAAACCCGAACCGGTAGCCGACGAGAAACCAATTGCTATGCGAAAAGAGCAGGTTTCGTTTACCAACGAGACTGATCAGACTGCAAACGCCGGAAATACTTTCTTTGTGATTCTGGGTTCGTTTAGCCAGTTAGACAATGCAAAAAATTATCGTACGACGCTTATCGACGAAGGTTTTACACCTATCATTCTGCACAGCGAAACCGGTTATTACCGCGTTTGTGTTAATTCTTACAAAGCAGAAACCGAAGCTCGTGGTCGTGTAGCACAGGTACGCAATGCTTTCCCGAAATACGCTGATGTTTGGCTTTTAATTAAAGAATAGAAAATATTTTAAATTGATTTGAAGACGCCGCTTTATGCGGCGTTTTTTATTGGCTAAATTTTTGCACAGTTATTATTACCACAAAGGCACGAAGACACCAAGTTGAAGAAATTGATTTTGTAGTTTCCTTTGTGAACTTTGTGCCTTCGTGGTTTTTATTAAGAATTTCATTCACGTATTTAGCATTTGGCTTTTCAATAGGTTTTGCACCGTCCTTTAGGGCGGTGATTCCTGAATGAGAATAGAAAGCTTTAGCGTTTAACTACTCAGCATTAAAGGCTAAAGCCTTTTGCATTCGCTGCGATTTTACCACCGGGGTGAAGCCGCGGTGCAAAACAAAATGAATTTCTTCTAATAATAATTCAATCTTTAAAAATTCTTAAAATCAACAACAAAGGGCTTATCGGTGTTATATTTTCAGAATTTATTGGAAATCAGTATTACATTTGTAATCGTTGCAAAAAATGAATACCCATTCTAGAAAGAAAATGTTTTATGTGTAAAGACGAAAAGCAGAGATTACTTGATCAACGCTACCTGAAAATGGCCGATATATGGTCGCAAAACTCGTACTGTAAACGCCGCCAGGTAGGTGCATTAATAGTAAAAGATAAAATGATTATTTCCGACGGATACAATGGTACGCCGGCAGGATTTGAAAATATATGCGAAGACGAAGACAACAAAACAAAACCTTACGTGCTACACGCAGAGGCCAATGCAATTACAAAGGTTGCCAAGTCGGGAAACAGTAGCGACGGTGCCACGTTGTACGTCACTTCTTCGCCATGTTTAGAGTGTTCGAAATTGATTATTCAGGCCGGAATTAAGCGTGTGGTTTTTACCGAGAGTTACCGCCTGGAGGATGGAATAAATCTGTTAAAACGTGCTGATATTGAAGTAAAGCAGGTTGATATTTAAAGTGGCTGAATAGCCCATGAAAGACAATTAAAAACAGGCCGGGCTTCGTTCGCAGAGGTGCTGGTCATTGAATAAAGCCTATGAACAAGAAAACAACGATACTTTTACCTGTGCTGATTGCAATTGCTGTGGCAGCAGGTATTTTGATTGGAAACCTTTTAAGCCGGAATGCTACAACTCCGGCATTTCACGGAATGGGTTTTGCGCAACCCAATAAAATTTCCACTATTCTCAACCTGGTTAATACAGGTTATGTAGACAGTGTAAATACTGGCGATATTGTTGAACAAACAATTCCCGAAATACTGAAAAATCTTGATCCGCATACTAGTTACATTCCTGCCCGGGATATGCAGGAAGTGCAGGAAGAAATGAGTGGTAATTTTTCTGGTATCGGCGTTCAGTTCTCCATTCAGGAAGATACGGTTCGTGTGATTGAAGTGATTTCCGGTGGCCCGTCGAGCCAGGTAGGAGTAATGCCCGGCGACCGCATTGTAAGTGTAAACGATTCGGTAATTGCGGGTGTAGATGTTGATAATAATACGGTGTTGTCGTTGTTACGCGGCGAAAAGAATTCGAGAGTTCGCGTTGGCGTAATACGATCAGGTTTTGATGGTGAGCTGGAGTTTGAAATTACCCGTGGTGACATTCCGCTTTATAGCGTTGATGTGTCGTACATGATCGATAATCATACCGGTTTTATAAAAGTGAGCCGTTTTGCGAATACCACTTACCGCGAGTTTGTGGAGGGAATGTTGAAACTGAAAGGCGAAGGTGCCGAAAAGGTAATTATAGATTTGCGCGGTAACCCCGGAGGATCACTGGTTGGCGTACTACAAATGGTGGATGAATTCCTCAAAAAAGGTGAGCCGATTTTGTACACCGAAGGCCTGCATCAGCAACGAAAAACCTACAATGCTTCGGCTAAAGCAACCTTTGCAAATATCGGCGTTTATGTGATGATCGATGAATTCTCAGCATCGGCAAGTGAGATTTTTGCCGGCGCTATGCAAGATAACGACCGCGGATTTGTGATTGGACGCCGTTCGTTTGGAAAAGGACTGGTGCAGGAGCAAATTCCATTGATGGACGGCTCGGCATTGCGCCTTACTGTGGCGCGTTTTTACACGCCCAGCGGCCGTTGTATTCAAAGCTCGTACGATGATGGTAACGACGAATATTACAACCATATTTACGAACGTTTTCACAATATGGAGCAGCTGGTTGCCGACAGTATTCACTTTGTTGATTCGTTGCGCTACGAAACCAAGGGTGGACGCGTTGTTTATGGTGGCGGTGGTATTATGCCCGACTTCTTTGTTCCGGTTGATACCACAGGAAATTCGGAGTATTTCAACCAGATTTACCGCAAGGGACTAATTTATTCTTTTGCTTATGCATATGCCGATTCGCACCGCGAGGAGCTGACAAAATTAACTTCGGCCGATGAGTTTGAGAATTATCTGGACGAGAACAAGGCGATTAACGATTTTATAGCATACGCCGAAGAAAAGGGCGTGAAAAAGGATGCCGAAGGTTTAAAGGTGTCGGGGAAGGTGATTAATACGCAAATGAAAGCCTATGTTGCCCGGAATATTATTGGCGAAGAAGGGTTTTATCCAATCATCAAACAAATTGATAAAACATTGTTACGTGCCATCGAGGTATCGCAGCAAAACCTGATGGTTCAGAATGTAGTGGCTACCGATTCAGTGGTTGCAATAAACTAATTCAGGAATCTGTATAAAAAAGCCCGGTAATTTATTGTTACCGGGCTTTTTCAATTGTCATTGGTCATTGGAATCTGAAACCTGCAACTTGTAATCTGCAAACCAGTAACAGATTTCTCCTCGTGTACTCGTCTAAATGACAGCATCTCGCCACTCGCATCTCGTAACTAGTGGCTGATTCTAAAACTATTTCGATATTTCCAACATCCGCTGAATCGGGATGCGGGCTTTTTCAATTACATCTTGTGGAAGTGTAACCTCCGGCTGTTCGTGTTTTAAACAGATGTACAGCTTTTGCAGACTGTTTAGCTTCATGTACTCGCAATCGTTGCAGGCGCAAGTTGAATCGTTTGACGGCGCCGGAATAAATATCTTATCCGGGCAAGCTTTGGTCATTTGGTGTAGAATACCGCTTTCGGTTGCTACAATAAATTTCTTTGCATCGCTGCTCTGCACGTAGTTTAACAGTGCAGTTGTTGATCCAATGTGTTTTGCCAGCAGTAATACCGGTTTCTCACACTCAGGGTGAGCGATAAACTCGGCATCAGGATGCGCGTCCATCAGGTCAACAATCTTCTCTACCGAATATTGCTCGTGAACCATGCAGGCACCATCCCACAGTACCATGCTGCGGTCGGTTATGCTGTTAATGTAGTTTCCAAGGTTTTTGTCCGGCGCAAAAATCAGCTTCTCATCTTTAGGGAAACTGTCGACAATCTTTTGGGCATTGGCCGATGTACAAACAATGTCGGACATGGTTTTAAGTGCCGCCGTTGCATTAACGTAGGTAATTACCTTATGTCCGGGATATTTGGCTTTAAATGCAGCAAATTCTTCTGCTGGTGCCGACTCTGCCAATGAACAGCTTGCCTTTAGGTCAGGAAGGATCACTTTTTTATCGGGATTGATGATCTTGGCTGTTTCGGCCATAAAGTGTACGCCCACAAAAACAATTATGTCGGCATCTACTTTTGCCGCTGCCTGTGCCAAACCCAGACTATCGCCAACGTAATCTGCAATGTCCTGTAGCTCGCCCTCAACGTAAAAGTGGCTGAGTATTACAGCATTCTTTTCCTTTTTCAGGCGTTTAATTTCTTCCACCAGTTTTAGGCTTGGATTAATTGTCTCCTCAATATAACCCTTCTCTTCCAACATTTTATTTATCTGAAGCTGTTCCATCTCTTTTGTTCTGAATAAACAGGGCGCAAAAATATAAATTCCTGTATAAAAAACAGTGATATCAGTTAAATGTTTGGTTTTGAAGCATAAAAAAAGCCGCATAAAAGCGGCTTTCTTTATATTGAGTTAAGATAGAATATTAGATTCTATTCTGCACTTTCATGGCTGAAATAGATACCATATCCAAGTTGATCTTGTCCTTCATAGCTGGTTCTTATACCAATTACTGATAGTGTATCTCCAACTACAATACCTTTGTCTTCTAACAAACCTTTTCTGTCGTCTCCTGTTGCTCCCCAACCCGGGTAGCAGCCATATACATAAACTTCAGTTTCGCCATCATTCAAATAGAGATTACCATATGGTGCATAATCAATGTCTGAAATTTGGCCGGTTATCATATAGTATGTATTGGAATCCTCAGGTTTAGCAAGAAACTCTGCGATAGTAACAGGAGTTACAGGTATAACGTTTTCCAGAACAGAGCCACTTACTTGTGGAGATCCGTTGTAAGCAGCACGTTTTCCTACAATTGTTATAATGTCGCCTTCTTTTACACTTTCCTGATCAAAATCCTGAATTTTATAAACATAGGTTTCCCCGGAAAAATCGCTCAAGTATAATTTGCCTGATGTAGCATCGGAAATCCTGGAAACAACACCGGTTAAACGATATTGTGTGTTACCAACTTCTGCTGCAAGGAATTCTGCGATAGATACCTCTAAAATGGCTCCTTTCTGACTAAGCGATGTTTGAGATGTATAGTTTTTAGTTCCGTCAGTAGTGCTGAATGTAAGTGTAGTTTCACGATCTCCACCTTCATTAGCTTCTGCTTTGAATGTTACAACACTATTTGTTCCTACTGTTTGGATTGATGAAATAGATAACCAGGATTCGGCATCAGTTGGAATTTCTACCGATAAGCCTTCGCCTTTGCAGGTTACATATGCAACAAAATCACCACCTTCGAGAGGAAGTGTTGCGTTTTGTACAGAATCAACTTTAACCAATGATTTATTGATATTAATAACAGTTACATTTACCAACTCTACTGTTCCATTATAGGTCGTTTTTGGTCCCTGAACGGTAATTTCATCACCTACTTCAAGTCCCCAGCTTAAAAAGTTCTTTTCTCCGCCTTTATCATCAAGAGTTCCGTAAATATAGATAGAAGCTGTTTCATCTTCTAAATACCAGTTACCGTATGTTGTATTGGTTATTGCCGTAACAACTCCGGTTACTTGATAGGTTTTGCTGTCTGGTCCGTCAATTACCTCCTGACAGGTGGCAGGTGCAATTTGCGCTAATCCTTGGATGACATTGATTCGCTGGGTTGCGTCTCCACATTGAATTGAAAGCTCTGCCTTGCGACCATCTAAGGCAGATTCAGCTGAGAACGTAAGCGTTGATTCGCCGGCACTGCCAGAGGCTGAAGAGATAGTTAACCATTCAATATCGCTCACTACTGTCCAGCTGTCGTTAGCTGTTATAGTAATGGATGTAGAACCACCATCTACAGGGATAGAAACGTAAGATGACGATACCTGAATTTCTTTAAGCAGTGTCACTGTTTCTTCATCATCACAACTCGTCATCAAAGCAAGTAATGCGATGAATATTGGAAATAAATATTTAAGTTTCATATTATTCTATACTTTAAATTAGTTGAAAATATATTTGATACCAATAGAAGCATACCAGGTTTGACCCAATGTATAGTTTGGCGTAAATGTTTTAGTATTACCATGGATTGAAGCTGGTGTAGAGAATGTGGCTACTCCGTCGGCATCAACACCTTCGTATTTAAGGATACGGGGATCTGTGCCAATTTCCGGATTCAAATGTTTAGCTACTCCCCATTCAGAATTGAAGAGGTTCATCACGTTTTTGATATCAAGACTAAGTTGCAACTTGTGTTCGTTATTACCTGCTTTAAGCGCAAAATCATGTTTGTAGCTGAAGTCGACACGATGTACCCATGGAGAGTACAGGCTATAAGCTTCAGCATATTCGCCTTGTTGGTCTTTCAGGTAGTCACTGCTGTGTACATAGTCCATAAAACGGGTTTGATCGTCTGCTGACACAAAGCGAAATTCATTGTTAGCCACTTCGTCGTCGGTTGGAACGTAAATTGCATCGTAGTTGTAACCGTCGCCATTCATATCGTTAACCGTCATATATGAGTAGTTATATCCACCACGCCATCCTTCATAAATAATGCTAAAGTGGTTACCACTCTTGTCGTGTGTAGTAAGCGATGCCACCAAACGATCGGGAGTGTTGTATTGGGAATTGTGCAATTTAATATTGTTCGGTCCTTGTACTGTTGGAACGTATGTAAATGCAGATTCAGGATTAGATCCTGGCATGCCGGTTACATCTTTGGCAACCGTGTGTGTATAGGCAGCCATCACACTGATTCTCTCTGTTGGCTGAGCATTTACAGTGATATTGGCCGACCAGCCATAACCGCGGCTTGTGTTATCCAAAACAAAAGCCTTGGTTCCGGTACGGTAACCTGCGGGATAAATCGGACGATTGTCAACACCGTTAAAACGGGCAAAACCACCTACATTTGGAATACTCCAGTCAGAAATAGAAACACCATTGATTGTTTTGTTGTAGATTCCCTCTACTGTTGCCGATAATGGGAAAGATGTTGGGAATGCATAATCAACAGCAAATGATGTTTTCCAAACTTGTGGCATCTTAAAATCTGAGGCTATACCCGCAATTGAAGAAGGTACTGTTCCGTCTTCAGGAGAAATAGTTGTAGGATAACCTAAGCCTGCCAATTTATCATATAGAGCTGCTATTGTAGCATTTCCTTCACCATCGGTTACTAAACCGCCGGCAAATTCATCCATTGAGAAACCATTGTTCTCAGCATTTCTTGCATTTATTTGTGCCTGGTATTGAACCATACCGCCATTGGTTGGCATGTTGGTGAAGAATACAAGTGGTAAATTACCCGAGAAAAGACCGGTACCACCACGAACCTTCAGGCTCTTGTCACCAGATGCATCCCAAACAAAACCTACACGAGGAGAGAATATGATATTGGCATCTGGCCATTTTCCGGTATCAATACTACGGCCGTTATAATCAAGATCTTTAATGGCCTGGTTGGTAATCAAATCGTTATTGTCAAAGATTAATGCATCAATGCGAAGCCCGTACGAAAGTTTAAATCTTTCGGTAATGCTCCAGTCGTCCTGGGCATAAGCTCCAATTTTGTTACTTGTTACACGCGCTGCCGGATTCGATTCTCCATCGTAGCCATAAGTTAAGTTTACAATTTCAGGAGTTGCTTCGTTTAAGAAGTCTTCAAGGCTTGTGTAGCGATAATAACCGGTACCATTACGCATGTAGGCATTATCAGCCATTTTGTATTCGTAAGCAATACCACCAACAATTTTATGATTACCAGAATAATAGGTTATCTCATCTTTAATGTTCCATACATTGTTGTGAACACCGTTGTTCCAGGTAAACAGCTCGTAACCTAATGAAAGGTAGGCTTGATCATCTTTCAAAATGTCGATAAAAGGAAACGGAGCAGAATTTGTTCCGCGAACATCGTCAAGTTTTGAAAAGGTTGCCAGGAATTGGTTCGAGATGTTTTCCGATAAACGGCTGTTTAAGTCGAAAGAGAAGGAGTGAACAAGGTTGTCCATCGAATACATGGAGTTGGCATACGACATTGACGCTTGTGACATTCTGGCCTCCGACATTCGCGTACCTCCGTCCATAGACGATGCGTTAGGCGATCTCCATGAAGTGTTCTTTGTGTAGTTATAGCGTAATGCTAAACGATGTTTGTCGGTGATGTTCCAGTCGATACGGGCAAGCAGTTTTTTGTTGCTTTGATCGGCAGGAAAACTGGTGAAAGATCCTGTTTCATAGCCATATTTATTTCTTACAAAATCAGAAACAGTTTGAAGATCGTCTTCTGTTGTGCGTGAAATAAAATTGTCCGGATCAGCAACACCATCAGTAGAAGCTCTCCAGCGGTTGGCAACTGTTGGCGTTTCCTCTTTCTCGGCATTTACGAAGAAGAACAATTTATTTTTGATAATTGGGCCACCAAGCGTGAAACCGTATAAAGTGTTACGGTCTTTTTCCCGTGCACCTGCAATTTCCTGCCCATAAACCGAATTTCCGCGCATGTTTTCATTTCGGTGATAGGTGTACGCACTGGCTTTAAAGGTATTTGTACCCGATTTTGTAATCGCGTTTACTCCACCACCAATAAAGTTGGTTTGGCGCACATCGTATGGTGCAATTACCACCTGCAATTCTTCAATAGCTTCAATAGAGATTGGATTACCTCCGCCAGGAAGATTATCACTCAAACCAAAGTTATTATTGAAATTTGCACCATCAACAGTAAAGTTGGCCGTACGACCATCGGAGCCGACAAAGCTCATACCATCACCTCCATAAGGAGAAAGGCGGGTAATGTCCATAATACTACGGGTTACTGTTGGTAAATTATCTATCTGGTCGTTTGTGATATTGGTAACGGCTCCGGTTTTCTCATTCGAGAATTTTGTGCGCGTTGCCGTTACAAGAACCTCATCTAATGATAATGTTTCTTCTGTGAGTGCAACATTCACTACATAGTTTTCTCCTAAACTCAATGTAATATTGTTTTGAGTGAATGCACCATATCCGATGAAGGTTACTTTTACAGTATAAGGTCCGCCTACACGCATGCCGTTTAGGTTGAACCGACCCTCCACGTTGGTTACAGTACCATAAGTCGTTCCTGAAGGGGTGTGTGTGGCAACCACAGTTGCACCTATTACAGCTCCCTCAGCATCAGTAACACGTCCACTCATACTGGATGTGGTTACCTGTGCCTGAATAATAGTAGCAGAAAAAACAATGAACGCTACTAATAAAAAACTGATTTTTCTAATCATAGATTTGGAATTTAAATAATTATTGAATAGAATTTATATGTCTGAGGTTCTTTGCGTTAGAAGATTCCGCATAACTAAACAGAACATATTGTTTTGTGTATCCTAACTTGGCTTTCATTATCTTAAAATGCGAAGTTTTTTGATTTTCAAATCAAATCTTCCTTTCTCCTGAACTAACGCAGCAAAGGAAACTTTTCTTTTGTGTTTTTTTGTTAAATGGATGTTATCTTATTGTGTACTATGCCTTAATTTTCACACTAATAATAACAACTTAAAATTCCTATTAATGCTCACTAAAAACAAACCAACACGAATTAAGTTGTTAAACAAATGGCCTGAGTTATTAACATTTTTATTCACATTTTAACAGTTTTAAAGAGTTCTTCAACCTGCTAAATGAGTGATTATTGTTAAATAGTTCGACAGTTTTTTATTCTGTTCAAAATTTTTATAAAAATATTATATCTTGTAAAGTGCAGTAAGATAGTAATATAGTATGGTTTTGTAAATTTTAATCTAAAAAATATGGTACTATGTGTTGCAAAGTACTAGATTAATGACATATATTTGTAATGCAAATAACAATGTAAAAAAAAGTACATTCTTAAAAAAAGTTCTTTGCAAGTTGTAACGGAAACAAAAAACAATCGTCTTAAAGACGGAAACAGAAAATAATTAGAAAGCAGAAATGAAGAGCGAACTTCAGAAAAAATCGCAAAGCCAGAAAACAAAAACTCAAAGTCATGAAACGAGCAATCACAAATCAAAGCCATGAAAACAAAAAACAATATGATTGCGAGTTACATCAAGTACCATTAAAAACTAAAAATGAAAACGAGATGAAAACAAAAAACAATGTTCAGAAAGCAGTTTTACGATCAGCAGCAGTAGTAGTTAGCTTTGTTCTTATTAGTTTTACAGTGAGTGCACAAACATTTTGGAAACGTTTATTGGAAAATACAGGTTTTAGCGATATTGCCATAGCAATGGCAGCACCCGCTGAAATGGAAGATGTGGAAGGGATTCCAGTAGAGACCGAGGCTAAGTATTACTTTGTTAACGAAGTTGAGTCGGCCATGGAAGTTGAAGCATGGATGACCGACGATTCACGGTTTACCACCACTCAGTTTGAATACAGCGAGGCAGCAGAAACAAACCTTGAAGTGGAAGACTGGATGATGAACGAAACATTTTTTCAGCCGGTGGTAGAAGAGGAAGCAGCGCTTGAGCTGGAAGCCTGGATGGTTTCGGAAAATACCTGGGCTATTTAATAGCAGGTACGGCCAATTAACACTGAGGAGAATAGAGGACTAACAGATAGAAAGGGACATAAAATGAAGATAGAAAACACAAAAGCACAAATGAGAAAGGGAGTACTGGAATACTGTATTCTGCTCGTTCTCGATGGAAAACCACTTTATGCCAGCGATATTATTCAATCGTTGAAAGAAGCAAAAATGATAGTGGTGGAAGGAACATTGTATCCCTTGTTAACAAGGCTGAAAAATGCCGGGTTGCTGGCTTATCGCTGGGAAGAATCAACACAAGGCCCACCTCGAAAATATTATGAGCTTACCGAAACCGGCCGGAAATTCCTGGTAGAACTTGAAGGGTCGTGGGGTGAACTGGTTGCCGCGGTAGAAAAAATCAGAGAAAACAAAGCTTAATCCATCCTAATAAATTCAAACAAAAAACAAGATGAAGAAGACATTTACAATAAATATTAGCGGCACAATATTTCATATTGAAGAGGATGCCTACGAGGTGCTGCAAAAATACCTTATCAACCTGAAAAATCATTTTGGAGTTGACGAGGAAGGAAAAGAGATTATTGCTGATATTGAGGCGCGTATTGCCGAGATTTTTAGCTCGAAAAGTACCGACGAGAAAAAGGTGATCACCGTTGAGTGGGTAAACGACATGATTGAAATAATGGGAACACCCGAAGATTTTGCCGAGGAAGAAGGCGAAGATGAAGATGTTTCAATTGCATCGGAAGCCAAACGCAAACGTCGTTTGTACCGCGATCCTGATCACCGGGTGCTGGGTGGAATTTGCGGAGGTTTGGGAGCCTACTTTAATATGGATCCGGTAATACTGCGTATCATTTTGGTGATCCTGTTCTTTGTGACATCGGGAGCTGCAGGTTTGGCTTATTTGATTTTATGGATTGCTGTACCAAAAGCAGTTAGCACAGCTCAACGTCTTGAAATGCGCGGACAGGAAGCTACCGTAAAAAACATCGAAAAATCGATTAAAGAAGAGGTAAAAGAAGTAAAAGAGAGTTATAAGAAATTTAAAGAATCGGATACCTACTCGAAAGGAAAAAAGTCGATGGAAGGAGCCGGCGACGTGGTTTATAATATTTTCAAGGTAATTCTGAAAGTATTTGTAATTGTGTTTGGTGTATTCCTTGTTCTGTCTGGTTTTTTCGGAATACTTGGATTGGTATCGTCGATGATCATTGGTCATTCGTTTGTGGAAGGAATGCCACTGATTTGGGGCCCCGAAATTCATGTGCCGAATATGTTGAATCACTTTATTGAGCCGGGTGCGGTTACCTGGGGACTTATATTGGTTGGGCTGATTGCAGGAATCCCTTTATTGGCGCTGATTTATATCGGAACCAAGCTGGTTTTCAGGTATAAATCGAACAATGCGGCAGTTGCCTTGTCGATGGTTGGTGTTTGGTTGGTATCGCTTTTCGCTCTGTTAATTCTTTCGGTTGGGCAGGTTGGAAACTACAAGCAAAGCTCATCAATTACCAAAAGTGAAACCATCTCGTGCGATTCGTGTCAGACTTTGTATCTCAGGGTAGCCGAAGATAAGTTGGATGATTACGCCGAAATCGACTGGGATGTGGAAGGTTTTAAAGTGGCAGTTATCGATGGAGAAGAAGTGGTGGTTGGTTATCCGCAACTGGATGTTATCCGTTCGTCGGGTGATGATTTTGTGGTAACAGTTCGCTATTCATCACGAGGCAAAACACGCGACAATGCTAAAGAGTGGTGCGAAGAAATGGTGTACACTTACGAAAGATCGGATTCAACGCTTTATTTCGATCCATATTTCTTTATCGGCGACGAAGCAAAATGGAGAGGTCAGGAAGTGGATATAAAAGTACGCGTACCTGAAGGAAAAGCCGTATTTCTTGGAAACGACATGGACGAGATAATCCATGATATTGAAAATACATCGAACACATGGGACGGCGATATGCCAGGAAAATACTGGGAAATGAAACCGGAAGGACTGACAGAAAAAACAGTTAAATAAAAACACAAAGTCACGGAGACACAAAGATAAAAGCGTAAGATAACTTTGTGACTTAGTGTCTTCGTGTTTAAAAAAGTAGCTATGAAAACAATTACAACATTACTTTTTGCGCTTGGTCTTTTGTTGGCGGGGTTGCTGGCATCAGGTCAAAGCAAGTCGGATAAAATGTATGATGTCTTTGCCAATAAAGATGGCATTACCAGCTTTTCGTTCTCAAAAGATATGATCGATGCCATTGATATGGATTTAGGCGATGATGATGAAAAGAATGTAACCGGCGATTTGAATAGAATTCGGTTTATGTCGTACAATCCTGAAAAAGGAAGTTTGAAAAACAGCGAGTTTACCAAAAAAGCAATTGCGCTTCTTTCCGCTAAATACAAAAAATTCGAAGATGAAGACGATGATTCGGATGCAGAAATCTATTTACTGGGAGGAAAGAAAAAATACTCTGAGTGCCATGTTTTTATAACCAGTGAAAATCCTGAGGGCAACAGTTTTGTCGTGTCGTTCTTTGGCGATTTTAATGTAAACGATATCGATAAACTGAAGTCGCAGGGACGAGATATGTCGGAATAACTAATAGAAATACTGTTTCTTGAAAGGTAGGTATAAGCACATGGGCTTATACCTACCTTTGTTTTGTGTTATATTGTGTTTGTTTAACGTGTTTTAATGTTATCCGTTGTCCCAAAATGAAACAAACTTCGTCAATTAAGGTTTCCAAATTCACACGTTTATGTTAATTCTTTATTTTAGGCGGCTAAAGTCTAACAAGTTGTAATTGCTATATTTGTAGCAAGTGCTTGTAAGTTGGTTTTTGTTGTTTAAAAAACATGCAAACAAGGAGTTTTGGGTAAGGTGTAATGTTTTACCCGAATAGCAACATAATTGTTATTCTCATGTGCAGGGAATAGTAATTATGAGTAAAAGTTAGAGAAGTAAAAGAATTGTGCGTACAGTAACAGGGAAACCCATATGCGTATTACCCCTTTTCTGCAATATCGGGAATTGTATTTTGCAAAATGCAAAGGCAGTTACTTTGTTTGTAGGTTTCCTTTTGCTATTCTTATTTTATCAACAAGTTTCTTTTGGACAAACTACACGAACGGTAACGTTTGCAAGCTCAGGTACATGGCAGGTTCCAGCCGACGTTACTCAAATAACAGTGGAAGTATGGGGCGCCGGCGGTGGAGGTAGTAATGAGAGTGATGATGGGAAAGATGGTGGAAATGGAGGCGGTGGAGGCGGTTTTGCTGGTGGTATTATTAATGTTAACCCAGGAGATAATTTAACAATAACAATTGGTGTTGGTGGTGCAGGGGCTATTAATAGTTATGGAGCTGATGGAAGTTCAGGAGGAAATACTATAGTCGTTCATTCATCTGGCACTATTACTGCACAAGGTGGCGGTGCTGGTATTGTTGGAAATAGTGCTGGCGGATCTGGAGGAACTGGAGGTTCAGGTTCATTCTCAGGGGCAATAGCGAGTCAAATATTACACAATGGCGGAAATGGTGGTGCCGGTGACAATAAAGAAGGTGGTGCCGGTGGTGGTGGCGCCGGTAATATTCAAGATGGTGGCAATGGAGATAATGGTTTCGATTTATCTCACAATGGCGGGAGTGGTGGAAACGATTTCGGTGGCAAGGGAGGTTCTGGTGGCAACAGAGGTTCTGGTGGAAATGGTTTAAATTACGGTGGTGGCGGTGGTGCTGCCGGAGATTCTGGTGGTGGTGGCGGCAACGGAGCCGATGGACAGGTAAAAATAACATTTACCTCGTCGTTACCCGAAAGTTTTTGGTACAAAGCCGATGCCGGGGTAAGCGGAACATCTTCGGTTACTAACTGGGCAGACCAGGCCGGAAACAATAACAATGCAACAAATTCAGGAGATGTATCTCTCGTTACTAATTCCATTAACTTTAACCCTTCGTTGTCTTTTTCAGATGTCGATCGGCAGTTTCCTGTTTCAAATACTTTAACAGTTCAAAGTTTTATCGTTGTAAATAAAACACCAGCAACCGGAAACGATTTATCGGGCCTTTCCGGCGCCGATGGCGATAAGGGGATCAGGCTTAGTAACTCGGTTAATGCATTAGGTCCCGATATCACTCCTTTTCAATCATGGAGAGGAGATAATAATACCGATGATTGGGTAAATACAACTAATGGAGGAACAGGGCGTATTAATGGTGTCGTTGATGCCAATATGCTCCATTCTTCAGAATGGCACATTGCTAACCTTTCCCGTTACCAGGCATTAACGGGAGATTATTATATTGGCGGATATTATTCGGGACGTTCTTACACCGGAGAGATCGCAGAAGTTATGGCATTCTCTGGAGCTGTAGTAAATCAAAACCAGGTAGAATCTTACATGGCCGTTAAATACGGAATTTCATTACCCGGAAATTATTATGCTTCCAACGGAGTAACTACCTGGTCAACTACTCCCGGATTTCAAAATGATATTCACGGAATTGGGCGCGATGATAATTATGGATTAAACCAGCTTTCATCAAAAAGCGAAAACCCGGGAACAGATATTCTTACCATTCAAAGTGGAAGTTCTTTTGTTGCGCCAACAAATGCGCAAACCGGAACAGCATTAAGCGATAAGCAGTTTTTTATTACCGGGCATAATAGTGGTTCAACATCTACGGTTTCAACGTTAAGTACAGGAATTAATACGATTGCAAGAAAATGGTATGCACAAACAACTAATATGCTGCCAACAGAAAGTTTTCAGTTTAATTTAACCGGAACGTCTTTCGGATCGTATTGCAAAATTGGCGTTTTAATTGCCGATGATGCCTCATTCTCTGTCAACCGGCGGTTTGTGGAAGGGACGGTCAATTCTTCCACACTTACTGTAAATGATCTCGCTATTACAGGAAATAAATATTTTACTGTTGCCACACTTGCCACGCCAACAGTCGGAGAAATTACTGCTAATCAGGAAGTTTGCAGCGGAAGTACCCCGGAAACAATTACCTCATTAACCGATGGTACCGGTTTTGGATCCCTTACTTATCAGTGGGAAAGTTCAACCGACGGTTCTACGTGGAATACAATTAGCGGAGCTACAAGTAGCGTTTATTCTCCGGGAGCATTAACGGCAACAACACAATACCGAAGAAAAACTGTTGCCACACTCGGAGCTGTTTTCTGTACTTCTATAGCAACAACGGCAGTAACCGTTATTGTGGGTGATACAGAACCTCCTGTTGCCAGTTGCGTTTCAAGTCTTTCTGTTAATGTTGATGCTAATGGCGAAGCAGTTATTACTCCCGCAATGATTGATAACGGAAGTACTGATAATTGTGGAATTGATACTATGTGGGTTAGTCCCGAAAAACTTAGCTGTTCGGGTAGTTCGGAGAATTCTACTGGTATTTATAAAGTAAGTGCCCAATCTGATGATGGAGGTACTACCGTAACGGTAACCTTTACAAATATAAAGCTTAACCTCTCACAGCAATATAGTACCTCTTATAATGCATATTTTACTTTCGATTATAATATTGAGGTAGCCGGAACTCCGGTTATTAACTTTTATACAAAACAGTTGCACTTTTATCTAAATAATAGTCAGAATCATTCGGCTGATTTAAGTGGTATGTCTGGTTCTGCGAGTAGTTCAATATTTGGCCTGTCAGGAACCTACTCTTCTGATATTAGTGTTGAGGATGTTACTACCAGTTTGAGCTTATTGTTGGGATTTCAAACCCAGTCATATTCTCAGTTTAGTAATACAAATATTGAATTGACGTCGTCTGAAGAGCAGTTGGTAACATTAACTGTTATTGATAATGCCGGTAACACAAGCACTTGCCAAACTCTGGTTTCTGTTAACGATGTTCTTGCTCCTATTCCCGACCAAATAGAATTGCCAGATATAACAGCCGAGTGTGAGGTAACAACTCTAACGGCTCCCACGGCAACCGATAACTGTTTGGGCGAAGTAACCGGTACAACATCTACGGTATTACCTATTACCTCTCAGGGTACAACCACGGTAACCTGGACGTATGAGGATGGCAATGGCAATACATCCTCTCAAACACAAAACGTAATTATTGATGATGTAACTGATCCGGATTTTACCTGTCCTACTGCAACAACAGTTGTTTTTGATGCCTCATGCCAGATTACTATTCCTGATCTACTCTCAGGAATGAATGACGAGAGAGATAATTGCGGAACACCAATATTGTCGCAGTCTCCGGTAGCAGGAACAGTTTTGCCTTCGGGTGCAGGAACTATCCATCATGTTACCATTACTGCTGATGATGGCAATGGAAACACAACAAATTGCGATGTAAAAGTTAGCGGGGTAGCAGATACTGAAATAGATATTGAAGTCCAGGATTTAGCTAATTTTTGCCAGAGCGGGCAAACAGGAACAACAACTGTAACCTGGACAGTAAATTTACTGGCCGGTACTTCTGACTGGACTTATGGCTATACCATCAACGATGGAACAACCGATGTAGCCTCGGCAACAAGAGTGAGTGCTTCGGGTGATATAACCATTTCATACACAGTAAATAATAGTGTTTTGGATAAAACTTATACACTCACTTTAAATAATGTGAAAGACAATTGTGGCCTTTCAGAAACAGGAACAATCAATAATTCGGATGCTGTAACAGTTTATGCTGTTCCGGCTACCGGCGAAATAATACCAGATTAAAAGATAGAAAAACAATAGAAAACCAAAAGACAATGAAAGAAAGTTTTACTTATTTACTCGCAACAGCTGCATTAATAATAATTAGTGCAGCTGCAATGGCACAAGGTGGTTCATCCCCTTTTGTCGGATCAACACACGAATATAAAGTTACGCCGGGAGCTAATGGAAATATTTATACATGGACGATATCAGGTGGAACTGGATCTTCGGGTTACACAATAAACTCTGCTGTATCGGGAACTACAGGAACAGGTGAAATTACTTTAAGTGTTACCTGGAATACCGCAAGTGCAACAGATTATACCATTTCATTTACAGAAACAACGACTGAAAGCTGTTCCACTGTGAAGGATATTGATGTTACTGTAAGTACAAACAATTTCGATGTAAACATTGGATCACTTACAGATGCGTGTAATAATAATTCTGGTAGTGTAAGCCCAGCAGACAGTGCTACTTCTATTATCACAATACCATTCGACATGGAAACCGGTACAACCTGGGGACCAAATTGGGAAGTAGCATTCAACTTAGCCGTAACCAGCAGTAATGCAAGAATTCTTTCAGTAGCCTTGGCTTCAGGTGCTTCAGGTACCCTAAATGATTTGTCAGGTGGAAATTATTCAATAACAGGAATAACAGGTTCGGCTGTAGACGGAACAGGTACAACAAGTATTGAAGTTGAGGTAAAAGGTTACTCTTTTACAGATGTAACTGTTAATGCCGAAATTACTTCGGCCCGGGAATTATTATACAATACTCCTGCAGCAAGTACAGGAAGCTGGTCGCCGGTTACCAATACGATATACAAAATTCCTGATACATCAGATATTACAACAGATTAAGAATTATAAATCACACAATAACTGTTTATTATTATGAAAAAATTAGTCTTATTAATTGTTGCGGTTGTTTTTACCGCAATTAGTACAAATGTTTTTGCACAAAGTACAGGGACATTACCTTACATTGATGCTACTCACCAATATTGGGTGAATGGAGCTTTTGGCGATGACAACGGAAGTACATATAAATGGTGGATTAGTACTACTCCCGCTGATTTAAAAACTGCAATTGCTGATCCTTCAGGTTTCGTAACAGTAACTGGTACTGGGGCTGCATACAATACTGCTGGTGAAGTAAATGGTATTGAGTTTACTTGGTTACCGTCTGCTGCCGGTAATACTTATTACCTCGTTGTTGAAGAAAATGATGGTACCTGTACAAATATTAAAGCTGTTGCCATCCAACCGGTTAATTCGTTTGATGTGACATTTGCAGCTGTTGGTACATCAGGTGACACTGACAATCCAGAACGTTGTGCTCCGGATATTGCATTAACTGCAAGTGGAACGACCATTTCGTATGACTATGGTATCGGGGAGTATATCTATAAAATTACAGCAGTTGGGATAAGCTCTGAGTGGGCATTTAATTTCGATTTTACAAACTCGTTAGATGGCGCAAGTTCCGATATCGGTTACAGTATAGATGGTTCAACATACTCGACAGGAGAATCTACAAGCGGATCAAAAACTGTTTCAGGTTCAACGACTGTATATTTAAAAGTTACGGTTACCAATGGTGCTACAACGGAAGGCACTTCAGGACAAAGCATGGCTCTTGAATTATCAAATATTCTTGTTGGCGGAACTACTTCTCCAGCTAATATATTTATGAGTGACGGAAGTACTTTATTCTCTGGTGGTACTGTAGAGCAAACGCAAACCGTTAAGGCTCGTCCTGCTACCTCGGGAATTCAGACCAACTAGAAGTCTGTTGACTTAAAGTAATTTACTCTGGGATTATTCCCGCGAGGCATTGCATTTATTGATAGTTTCCGTGTTAATAAATCGGAGATCATTAACTATATGCAGGATAAATAATTACTTAATATCTAAGATTCTAAAGCAATAGATTGAAAACTAAGGTATTTTTCATAATGATAACAACCCTTCTGGCTGCCCTTTACGGGGCAGCCCAGGAGGACTATGTTGTTTTTGAAGGTGCCGAACAAAATTATTTTGTCGAGGATCATTCAGGAAGCGATTATTCTTGGAAAGTTTTGACAAATTTTAACCCCAACATTGAAGCCGAGTCCAATAACTATACTTTTATTTCACGAACGAATTCAAATGAAATTAGTGTCCGCTGGAAAAGCGCCGGATTGTATTATCTTGATGTAATTGAAACTGATAATACTGGTTGTACCAACCGAAAAGCAATGGTGGTAACTGTTTTGCCTAACACGCGAAGTATTGCTTTTGCAAACGGTTCGAGCGCAATATGTTTTAATCCTTACCCTGATGAATCCCGACGAGTGCTATTGCTTGACAATGAGGGCGCAGAACTTGATCCATCAAAATTTCCGGTAGAGGTAAAAGTGGATATTAATGGTTCGGAATTCAGCTTTGAGATAAATAGCGACGACTGGGGAATTACTGTTCCCGACAGTTTTATATTGGCAGCACCTGAAAAGGATATGCAGGTTGAGTTAACACTTCTGGAAGCTATTGATGCAAACGGACAAAGCTTAGAACCACTTACCGGAAACAATGTGCATCAGATAATAATTCATGCAAAACCTACTATTGAATTTGCTTACTCAGAGGATGCGGTTAGCCGGTTAGTCAATGGTTTTTACAAATTAGAAATGCTCCATGGTGAATCAAAAGACGCAGCATATAACTGGTGGGTTGAATCGGCAAGCGGAACAAGTACCAACATGCAGGCAATTACCGGATCAACAGCGAATATTTTATGGGACGGATCTGAAGGAAGCTATACACTTTACGCAACAGTTACTGATGGAAATGGATGTTTGGCTGACACGATTAGTAAAATAGTTAAAATTGAAAATGCAAATCCGCAACCATTAACTGTTTATGCTGGTCCCGATACTTTAATTGGAAACTGCCAGTCCTACTTGTTTAACTCGGTATATCCTAATGAAAATTCTTATACTTACCAGTGGGAACCAACTACGGGGTTGAACGATGCTACAATTGCAAATCCAGTGTTTACTCCAGGTGAAACTACAACCTACATTTTAACAATTACAAGTTCTCTTGATTCTTCTTATTCTGATACGGTTACAATAAATGTATCGAACCTGGTTGCCAATGCCGGCGAAGATATTATGCTTGAACAGGAAACTTCGGCCCGGTTAAACGGACAGGGAAGTATTGGTGAACAAATTGAATTTTACTGGACAACAGAAAACGGAACCTTTATAGGTGGACAGAATACTGCTACTCCTGAAATTGGTTCTGTAGGAACTTATTATTTACAGGTAACCGATATGTTTGGTTGCACTGCGTTAGACTCAGTGGTAGTTAGCCGCTTTATATCGGCTCCAATTGCCCACGATGACTATGACACCACCGAATACCAAACATCAGTAACGATAGATCTTATTGCTAATGATGAAGATCAGCGGCAGGGCTTAGATCCGTTGTCGTTGCAAATTATGCAAAACCCAGTGAATGGTTTTGTTGATATTAATGGAGACGGTACAGTAACTTATACGCCAAATGATGGCTTTTTGGGTGGCGATATATTTCAGTACCGTATATGTAACTACCACGAAAAATGCGATAACGCCAATGTTTTTGTGTATGTAACGGCTGCCGATTTCTTTATTCCGGAAGCATTTACACCCAATGGCGATAACGTAAACGACTTTTTTGAAATTAAAGGAATTGAGCTGTTTGAGCAAAATTCGATAACAATAATAAACCGCTGGGGAAAAACAGTATATAAAGCCCGTGGCTATGGCATATCAACCACTCCTCTGTTTTGGGATGGAAAATCGAACCAGGGAGGTATAGACCGTGAGCTGCCAAGCGGAACATACTTTTATGTGCTGGATTTAGGAAATGGAGAGCAACCAATAGCTGGCTCTGTATATATCGACAAATAAATGGGAAGACTAAATAAAATAGCAGTATTTTTAATTCTTTCCCTTGTGGTTTTTCTTCAAGGGAAAAAGGCCAGCGCTCAACAAGATCCCATGTACACGCAATATATGGATAACCTGCAGGTATTAAATCCGGGATATGCCGGTTCGCAGGGAGTTGGAAATATTTTAATGGTAGCACGCAGCCAGTGGGTGGAGTTCGATGGTGCTCCGTCAACACGTTCGTTTACCTACAACACTTCGTATGACGAGCAAAATATTGGTGTTGGTTTCTCGCTGATGTCCGACCAGATTGGGCCAGTGAAACAAACCGGCTTTTATGCCGATTACTCCTACTTTCTTCAGGTCTCGGAAAAATTTAAGTTGGGATTAGGACTTAAAGGAGGAGTGAGTTTTTATCGCGCTAACCTTGTTGCACTCGCAACGGTTGATTCTGACCCCGTATTTAGTCATGATATTTACGAGAACTTTTTGCCCAATGTTGGTGTGGGTTTGTTTTTGTATTCTGAAAATACCTATTTAGGCTTATCGGTTCCAAAGCTTATTGACAATATAATTATTAACGAGGATGTTAAAACCGATTACATTAATAAACAGCAGCGGCACATGTATTTTGTGGCCGGACACCGATTTGATATCAACGAAGATTTTCAGTTAAAAACAAACGGAATGATGCGTTGGGTTAAAAGTGCTCCTTTTTCGGTTGATATGACTGTGATGGGTGGTTTCCGTGATAAATTCTGGGTAGGCGCCATGTATCGTTTCGGTGATGCTTATGGCATGCTGGTGAAGTTTAATCCTTCGTCGAAAATGTCAATCGGTTATTCGTATGATATTACCATTTCTGAATTAAGCGCCTTTAACAGCGGCACGCACGAAATCATGTTTAGCTACAATCTCGACCTCTTTGGCCGCAACAGGGAAGCAACGGCTGCGAAGTAGTTCGCAAGCCTTTTGGCAATCAAAAAGATAGTTCAGAAAATGTATATTATCGCAGTTGAAAGAGGGCATTTTTTCCCAAAAATGTATCCTATCGCATGCTACAGCTAATGTTTTTTCAAAAAAGTAGCCCCTATCGCATGCGAAAGGCAGTGTTTTCTTAAGAAAGTGGGCCCTATCGCATGCGAAAGGCAATGGTCTTAGGAGAAAATGGCCTCCGATAACTGCGAAAATGTGACCTTCCCTAAAATGGCAATGATTTTGCGCAAAAATGCCCTCTATTGCACCTGACGGTACTGAGCCTGAAACTGACGTAAGAATAAAAAAAGCCGGGAGTTACCCAGTGGTGGTCGGAAGAAATTCCGACCATTTTTTATGTTTTAAAAAACAAGCTGGGATCACCGCCACATTGAGTTACAATCACCGCTATAGCAAGGGTTCGAACCTCCATGACTATTCTTCTTTTGGCAGTTTTGTAACCAATACGATTTGCTTTCTTATAGATTAAAACGAGCATGGCTACAATGAGAGTCATGTATATCATTATTTCCATTCCGTTTTTATTTAAAGAAACAAGATGGCTTGTGTTTAATTCTTGTTTCAGAAATCTAAAAAATACTTCAATATCCCACCTTCGTCTATACGCATGGGCTATTTCTTTTGTAGAAAGCTCAAAGTCGTTAGATATAAACCAATATTGCTGTCCTTCATCCTCCTTACTTTCAATAATTACCAACCGAAACTCAGTATCCACTAACTCTTCTCGATAATGGATGTTTCCTTGCTTATTTTTAATAGGCAGCCCGGTATACAATTGCACTCTGCTGTCTGTTATTAATGTAGATTCTCCAAAATCAAGTTTTTGACCTTCAGAGATAAGGGATTCTAATTCTATATATTTTCTATGCTCTTTCGCCCTGCATATAAACCTTATAGAGTTTTGAGTAAAAGTTTTCATTGTTTTTGTTGACTGCAACCCTCTATCAAGTACGTATATACTTTGGTGACTAGCTTCTTTTTTTACATGACTCAAAACAACTTCGGGCAAAGCGATATCTTCACTGGAATAGCTGGAGTTTGTAAAGGCTTTAAACTCACAGGGCAAAATGCCATCAAAGGCTACGCTGTACTTTACAGCTTTCTTTCCTACGTTATTAATGCCTTCCATTAACTTGCCAGCAGTATCACTAACAATTGTGCTGTCAACGCGTATCAGATTATGTTTGTGCCTTTCTGTTTCAATGTAAACAGAAGAAAACTGGTCGTAAATACATTCATAGATTTGCCTAAAATAGCCTGCATCAATTTTTGATAATCTTTCAGAGATAGAGCTCCGTCGAACAGTCTCCTTCTTTTCCAGGTCAAACAACAGTTTAAATACCGGATCATTAAAAGTATCTTCTAAAGTACGTTGACTTAACTTCTCGTTTTCTAAAATTCCATACAGCAGCAAATAAAACAGCTTTTTACCATGCAGTACTTTGGCATAGTGATCGACCTTCGAGGTAGAAGATAACTCCGATAATAGTGCTTCCGGGATAACACTTAAAAGTTGACTGATTTGAATATTGTGTCCTTTAAACATTGACATATATTATCTTTTGATTATATTAAATATAACATATATTATGACCAAATGCAAATATAATGTATTGTCGTTTAGTTGTTTATGTGTTCTTTCAGAAGAGATAAGATACAAAAAAAGTCGGAAGAAAATCTTCCGACCATGACTGGGAGTTACCCCGGCCTCTGAATTGTATTTTTTCTAAAAGCTATTTTACCAAAACCTTTTGTGTGCTGCTGTCTCCGTCTTGTATAACACGGATTAAATATACACCCGGAGTATAATCTTGTACATTAATTTCCACTTTGTTTTCACTTACGTCGCTAGTTTCAAATTGCATAGTTCCTGCAACCGAAAATAGCTGAATGGTAGAAATGGTTTTATCTGAGCTTACTGTTAATTTGCCGGAAACCGGGTTCGGATAAATTTGCAAATTATCGGCGGTATTTTCTATTTCATCTATATCAGTAACAATGCTCGGCTCTTCAAACTGTTGTGTTGAGTATAGACGATATTCGCCCGGGTCAAAAGTAAAAGTTTGACTGGAACTTGTCACTTCAATCGAGTCGCCACTAAAAAATTCGTAGTATTTTCCTGCTGTCGGGAAGGTAAGAACGATATCATTTTCAACAACATCGAAGTTGCCTAATCCAACAACATGATTGTCGCCTTTGCTTAACTTATACCATTTGGTAATTCCAGCCATGCTATATTCAGCATTGTCGGGTGAAAACACATCATATTTTTGTTTGAGTTCGTTTAGTTTTGCCATCACTTGAAACAGGTCGGTACGGTCGGTGTTTTCCAGGTAATTCCAGAAAGGAGGTTTCTCCGAGAGGCGGCAATCGTTGTTTATCGTGCCATCAGTGCAGCGGTTAATTGACTGGTCGTAACCTCGTTCGCCAAATTGCCAGATCATTTTTGGGCCGGGAAGTGGAATAAAAAACACCGAGTTTAGTTCCATTCTGTCGAGTGCTGTTGTTAAATCCTGCGTGTTGTAAGCACCGGCCGATTTTCCGTAAGCTAAGCATTTATAGGTAAGCCGCTCTTCATCGTGGCTTTCCATGTAAGTAACCAAATTGGGTTCGTCCCAACCACGATTCGAATAAATTCCCCAGTTCAAATTATCGTTGTAGCCCATGGCTGTTTCTCCGTACGAATAGTTCAGGTTTCCCCAAAGCATAATGCCGTGGTTAGCCAGCTCTGTTTCTTCCGAATTATCGGCAAGATGTTCAAAAATTACCAGCGCACCGGGATTCCGTTTCCAGATTTCGTCGCTCATTCGTTTCAGGTTGGCAATACGGTCGGCATCATATTCACTACCCCAGCTTGACGGGGCATAAGGCGTGTTTGAAAATCCTTTTGTGAAATCAAAACGGAAACCGTCAACTTTGTATTCGGTCATCCAAAATGAGGAAATACTGTCGACCAGTTGGCGGGTTGCAGTACTTTCGTGGTTAAAATCGTATCCCCACTGTGCATCCGGATTCTGAAAGTTGCTTTCCTCGTTGTACCACGGATTATCGGTATCCGGTTTACCAGAATTGTTCCAATACATTTGCACAAACGGACTCTGTCCGTAACTGTGGTTTAAAACCATATCAATTACCACCGCAATTCCTCGTTGGTGGCATTCATCAACCAGTTCCTTTAATTTTTCTTTTGGACCATAATATTTGTCGGGCGCAAAATAGAACGACGGATTATAGCCCCAACTGCTGTTTCCTTCAAACTCGTTAACCGGCATCAGTTCCAGTACATTAATACGCAGGTCTGCCAGGTAATCCAGTTGGTCGATAACTCCCTGGTAGGTGTGCCCGGTGGTAAAATCGCGAACGAGCAATTCGTAAATAACCAGTTTTTCTTTTTCCGGCATTACAAAGTCGGTTACCTGCCAGTTGTATTCAGGTTGTGTTGTTTGTAACACTGAAACAATGCCCTCGGTTAAACCTTCCGGGTAAGCTTTCAGGTTGGGATAAGTAGCTTCGTTGATGTAGCTATCGTTCCAGGGATCTAATATTTTTTCGGTGTAAGGGTCTGCAATGCGGATATTTCCGTCAATGAGATATTGATAGGCGTATTCTTTTCCGGCCTCCAAATCGGTAAGTTCGAGCCAAAAATAATCGCCGTCTTTTTTCATCAGGTAGGCGTCAGAAAGTTGCCAGTTGTTAAAATCGCCGGTTACATACACAAATTCTTTTAATGGTGCCCACAGTACCAGTGCTGCGGTGTTATCGTCGATGTAGTTGATTCCTTTTTTGTAGTTGGCTGGTTTTGTTTCAGTAATTACATCTTCGCGAATAAAAACCGAAATAGAGTCGCGAAGTGTTTCTCCGGCTGAGCTTGCTTCTGCAATCAGCCAGTTGCTGCCACTTTCAGTAAAAGTATAGCTTGCCGAAATCGTGTTTCCTGTGTTTTGAGCGATGAGAGTTTCATTTGAATACAGTTTGAGGTCGGCATCAACAGAAGAACTTGCCGAAATATTTACCGGTTGATTTTTCTGCAATACACTGTTATCTGCAGGGTCGGTAATTTCAATAGCTAATCCTGCTTCGTAAACATCAACAAAAATATCAGCTCCTCCGCTTGCTTTGCCTTCCAAACTACCATCGAAACTGCGGAAAACAAACGCCAATTGTTCTGTTTTTTCGGAAGAAGGTACGCCATAAAACGACGTAATGTCGGGCGTAATTTCAAGTTCATAAATATTTGTTGAAACGCGTGTTAGCTTAGCTTTGTCTGTATTTACATTCCAGTCGGCTATCACATATTTCCAGTCAGAACCCGATGTGCTTTGGTCGGTAATAACTCCGGTGTGGGCATAAATATCGCCTGTATAATCTTGTAATCCGGCAGTTCCCTGAGTGGCATCAAAGATTATTTTTACAGCTTCGCCAGCCACTGGAAATGCAGGATCAGTAGTAACCTGCCCAAGTGCAGGGCCTAACATCAGAAAAAAGCAAATACCCAAAAGGAAACGCAAACGGATCATGATAAATTTTTTTTAGAAGTTAAAAAAAAGGGCCGCCCGACAGGCGGGCAACCCTTTCAGCTTAAATTATGAAGTTAATTTTTCGTAAATGTCAAAGTTCTTTTGGCCAGGCTAAATTTAATGGTGTAGTTTCCGGCACCATCCGGTGTTGAAATATTAGGATCTCCACCTTCGAAACTAAGCATGCCGTAATTGAACTTAAATCCACTGTTCCAGTTGCCTGATTCTGCAAAAATCTTGAATGCATCATCGGCTGCCAGATCGGTGGTTAGAGTCCATTCTTTGTTTGCATCATCCCAGGTCATTTCAATGCCTGCATCTATATCCCAGCTATTAGGAGAACCCACCAAATACATCTTCCTGGTTGCAATAGCTTCTTTGGTGTAGGTCATGTTATAAGTGTCAATGGTTAGCTTATAATAACCTTCGCCCGGTGTTGAGATATTCGGATCTCCACCTTCAAGAGATAATTCGCCCGGTTTGTTTATGGCATCATATTCTTTATAGCCAGAGTTCCAGTTTCCGGATTCATAGAAGAATTTGTAACCTCCCGAGGCATTCATATCAACATAAGTTACCCATTTGCCTTCTCCTGCATATACCATGTTGAATCCATTATCGATAGACCAGCCGGCTGGCGTTGCATCTCCAACAAGAACCATTTCGGCATCCAAAACCGAGTATTTATAAGAACTTGCATCATCGTCGTACCAAACAGCAATCCGGTATAATTTATAATCAGAAGAAGTATTCATGCTTGGAATATCCTTGTTCTCGCCACCTAGTAAACCGCCTTTAGGATCTTCAGAATCGTTAATTCTTCCCATTCCATTATCCCAACTGCCTTTAACCGGGAAAAATTTAAAATAACCACTCTTTAACGGAATATATCCCATGTAAGCATTATGGCCCGAGCGCCATTTTAGTTCAATTGCATTAGCAATATCCCAACCAGCCTCGGTTGCATCACCTACAATATATATAGCCGCTTCTTCTATGGTATATGTACCTTTGTTTAAATCCAGAGTAACAATGTAAGTCTTGTCGCCACCATCAAATGTTATGTTTCCGTTTTTGCCTTTTGGGCCGATAACACCATCGGAACCATCAGCACCTAAATTTCCCCAGTCGAGGTCGCCCCAGCTAGGCTGGCCAACGAATTTCAGCATTGCTCCGTCTTTAATAGTTGTTTCGATGGAGTAAACGCCTTCTGATTTTTCAGTCATTTGCGGTGAATTTTCAGGACTCCATGCCGGTACATCTGCATTGTAGTCGCCTACAAGGAATACCTCTGCCGGATTATGTGTATAGGTTACAGAGCCAAACATGTAAGGAGCAATGGTCAGTTCGCTGTTTGTAAAGTCGGCTCTTACCTCGTACCATCCGGTTTCCCCGGTAAATTTGAAGTTACCGTCTTCGTCGGCAGCTGCAACAATATTTGAAGAAAGGCTTGCAAACTTACCAAAGTTGTATACATAGCCATCGCTCAGGTTATCGGTGAAATGGAACAACCCATCCTGTGTGAGCTGAAGGTATTTAACAAATACATCTCCGTCTTTACCCGCAGCAAGCGAATTATCGAAACCAACAGCTGTTGCAGTTCCAGTCATAAACAATGTTTCAGGAACCGGTACATCCAGGTAGGGTGTCACTTTCATTGAAAATGCGCTAGTATACAGGTCTGCCAGGTCTTCATTAGATGCAGCTCTGATCCGCAATTCAATCTCCACTTTTTCTACAGGGGCATAGCGTGTTATTAACTTGCTGTTAAGCTCGCCAATAGTAACTACCATTTCGGTTGCAGATATCCTGTCAAACTCAATTGGGTTTGAAAAATCGCTTCCTTTCGAATCGATTTGCAGAAAGTAGCGTACCCCCACATTATCGGCATACACCGGTGCTGACCATCCCAGGTTTAGGATTGTCTCTTTTTCATTCTTTTTGAAAAGTATGGTATCTATTTCTGAAGAAGGCACATTTGTCCACTCCGGCGGAGTGCCTTCAACCACAGATGTTACCGGCGGTATCATAAAATCCTCTTCACAAGCAAAGGTGAAAACCGCCAGGACAATAATTAGAAAATATTTTAGATTCTTCATTTTTAATCGATTTTACCTGTTTGATTAATAAAGTCAAGTGTAATAGTCCGCTCGCCTGCGTTGACGCTTACCCTATCCTGATCACCGCCATCTTCCCTGTATTCTATTTTACCATCGAAGAACAGGAATTCGGCATGCCACCAGTCGGGGCCGGAAATGTATGGATGTGTTACATGAAGCCTTAGTTCGCCACCAGCCAGACTTTTGGTTAAAGTCATTGTCTTGTTTTCAGTATCCTGCTGAAACCTGTTTTCTTCAATAACAGTGCTGGTAGGCCAGCCACCCACGTTATCGCCACAGATGTAAACATTGGCAGGTTCAATCAGCAGTTTATTGGTTGCCAGGTTTATACCAACGGTATAATATCCCGCAGTTCCGGGTACTGGTATATCTTCTCCCCGGTTATCAACGGTTCCTAAAGTATATTCGCCATTTTCCGGATCTCCAACTTTGCCAATTACTCCTTTATAATTTACATCAGAACAAAGCTTAAAGGTTCCGGTAGCTTCCATCCATACGATCGTCCACACATCTTCCTCGCTATGAACCTTTTTAAATCTCAGCTTGTTGTTTTGTGCAATTCGCCCAACACCATCACCAAAAAGATAGAAAGTATTAGGGGCAAAAAGAATATCTAAGTAAGGAGTGGTTGAAAAACTCACCGGAGAAGATAACAGGGTATCAACTCCTTCCAGGGAATAAGTGATTACTCTTGCCGATACGGTAGCTTCTTCATCAACCGGTAACGCTAATGTTTCAGTAAGAAATTCGTTGAGGGCACCAACAGTAAAAGAAAATGCGTTGTCGGATGCGTTAGCGTCAAAAGTAACAGGATTTGAGAAATCGTTTGCAACAGAAAACTGAAGTTTATGCGTTGAAACAATATTTACTCCGTAAGAAGCAGGTGTATACGATATTTTAATTGTTTCTTCTTTTTTATCTTTCGATATGTCCAAAGTAGTACCAAAACCCTCAATATTGGTTGCCGGCATATACTCCGACTCATTTAATTTTATTATATCGTCATCCTCGCACGAAAAAAGCAATACAGCCAGGAACAATACAATTATATATCTAAATTTTTTCATCTCTTTCAAATTATCAGGTTTAATAATTGATCTGTTTCAGATTTGGATTGGCATTGATATCTGAATTAGGTATCGGAAACAAATCATATTTCTCATCAACAGAAGTTCCTGCTGCAACAGCACCTTTCCAGGGCCAGATGTACGATGAACCGCTTAGTTTTCCAAAACGGCGCAAATCTGTACGGCGGTGGCATTCCCAGTAAAGTTCACGTCCGCGTTCGTCCAGGATGAAGTCTAAATCAAGGTCTCCCTGGGCAATATCTCCCGAATCATCGCCATAAGCACGTTCTCTGATGTCGTTAATATAACCAACGGCAGTAGCCATATCGCCACCTGTTCCGCCACGTACAACTGCTTCTGCATACATTAATAGCGCGTCAGCATATCTGAACATGGGAAAATCGGTATCAGGATGCGACAGGTTGGAACCAACAGTGCCATCCGAAGTAATGTTTTTAAATTTACGTAGTGCATAGCCATCTCTGAAATTGAAAATGTCGCTGATTTCCAGGTTTTGTCCTTCTTCCCAGAATAGGGCGCGGCTGTCAGTTTCGCCGGTGATATCTCCGAAAAGGTTCACAAATGATTTTGTGGTACGGTTTCCACCCCATCCGCCATCAACTCCTGATTCGGAAGCTGGCATATCGCCACCAATAGTCGAGTGAATAATGAAGGTCATTCCTCCCCATGTTTGGGTATGTTCCCCATCACAAACAATCGGGAAAATAATTTCATTCGTACGCAGGTAATTGTCGGCAAGAAACAGGTTTTGGTAATCCGGTTCCAGGCTGTATCCTGCGCTAATAATTTTCTTTGTGTAAGTTATACACTCGGTGTATTTTTCCGTGCCTACGTAAGTTTCGGCATTTAAATACAGTTTCGACAAAATCATCCAGGCAGCAGCTTTATCAGCCCGTCCGTATTCGTTAGTCCCGGGATCGGCCAGCTCGCCTTCTATTGCAAGTAATTCCGACTCAATGTAATCGAAAAGTTGTTGTGCTGTTGCCTGTTCCGGGAAAAAGAAAGAACCTACCGGATCTTCATCGGTAACAAACGGCCCTGTTCCAAACATATCAAGCATGTGCCAATATGATAAAGCCCTGAGAAAACGTGCCTCAGTATTGTAGGCTTTAAATTGGTCTTGTTCATTAGTCAATTGAATAAGATTGTTACAGTATGCGATTTCTAATGTAATCCTGTAATACATGGCAGTAACAAACTCGTTTGAAGGAGTCCAGTCCATATCGTGCAAATCACGAAGGTTACCGTCGTTCCAGGCACAAATTGCTTCATCGGTAGTTAACTCCTGGTGGTTCCATAACTGGCGCAGGTAGGATGAAAAACCACCGTCAATACTACTAATGTCGGGGTCTCCGTCAACACCTTTCTGTCCGCCAACAACAAGAGCTGCATAACATTTGGCCAGCATACCTTTGTATGATGCATCGTTGTTGAGTTTATCGGCAGTAAGTAAATCCTCGTCAAGTGGTACTGTGTCCAAATCATTGACACATGACACAAAAGTGAACGAAGCCATCACTATTGCCATCACTATATATGTAATTCTATATTTTGTTTTCATTGTAATTATAGTTTAACGGTTAAAAGGTAATGTTCATCCCGAAGAGATATACTCTTGGACGGGGATAAATGTCGTTATCGATACCGTTGTTAACCTCGGGATCTAATCCTGAGTAATCGGTAATTACAAATACATTTTGAACAGAACCATAAAGCCTTGCATTCAGGTTCCAACCCAATGAGTTTTTTAGGATATCACGGAAGTTATAGCCTAATGTTACGTTATCAACCCGGAAAAATGAAGCATCTTCCAGGAAATAATCGGAATACTGCTGCGCAGTAGTAAACTTCGAATTATTGATCTCCGAAGGTAAGTTAGTCAGGTATTCATTAACAGTCATCTCCTGGTAGCGGGCACCAACTATTACGTTGTTGTATATTTGTCCGCCAATGGCAGCTCTTGCATTAAAGGCAAAGTCGAAATTTTTATAGGTAAGCATAGAGGAGAGTCCCATAAATACGTCAGGGACAGGAGAGTCGGCATAATATTTATCATCAACATTAATTTCTCCGTCGTTGTTTCTGTCAACGTACAATCCCTCAATAGGTTTCCCATTTGCATCATACACCTGTTGATATACGTAAAAAGTATTTAATGCATGTCCTACCGAATGCTTTTGAATTTTATTTCCAACGCCAACGCCACTAATATCTCCAACATCAACACCGGTGTAATTAGGGTCGTCGTAATTGGTAAGCTTGGTTACCTTGTTTTTGTTGTGGGTAAGGTTAAAACTAACTTCCCATGTTAAATCTTTTGTTGTAACCGGTATGGCATTTACTGCAAACTCAACACCTGTGTTTTTAAGATCGCCTACATTGGTTAGCAAACGGTCGGTATAGTTGGTACCTGAAGGAACCGGAATGGTGTTCAACAGGTTCTTGGTGATGCGTTTGTAAACATCAACTGAACCTGTAATGCGATTGTTTAAAAAGCCAAAATCGAGACCTACGTTATAAGTAGTGGTTTCTTCCCATTCAAGACTTGAGTCGAATCCATTGGGACGAATCAAAGTATAATACTGGTCGCCCAGCTTGTATTGCGTTCTGGAGTCACTTAGCTGGTAAACTCCGAGGTAAGGATAATCGCCACTGTTAAGTTCCTGCTGGCCGGTAATACCATAGCCTAATCTTAATTTCAGGTTACTAAAAGTGTTTAAGTTTTGAATAAATGGCTCTTCAATCAGTCTCCAACCCAGTGCAGTTGAAGGATACAATCCCCACCGGTTATCTTTATGAAACCTGGATGAACCATCGTTCCTTAGCGTGACAGTAAGTAAATATTTTTCTTTATAAGAATAGTTCGCCCTTCCAAAAAATGAAACAAGATAGTTTTCAGTTTCATCTTTTGAATCTTCTATTACGGTATCGAATCTGTCAACTTCGTAAGCTGAAGCGGCAGACCAGAAATGCTGCCATTCGTAACCGGCCATTGCGTCAATCCGGCTTTCAATACCAGGAAGATCTTTTTTGTAAGTCAGGTAAAAATCGAGTAGTTCATTTTTCCTTTCCTGTGTATAATCGCGTGCTACACCCGACGATGCTGTGCGTACCCAAGATGCATCCAGATCGGTATTGACAGAACCATCGCTTTCTGATTTATCCAGGCCAACTTTTAACGTAGCAGTAATATCAGGGAAGAAATGTAATTTGTAGTTTACCTGTGCATCAACAATGTAGCGATCAACATTCGAGATATCCCTTTTTTGTTGCAACTGTGCAACCGGATTCCGGGTTCCGTTAATGTTTCTTGAGCCATCAGTTGTTAGCCATGTAGTATAACCACCATAAATACCTGTATTGTTGAATACCGATTGGGTAGGATCGAAACGCAGGGCACTTCCAATAGCACCTTTATCGGCAAAGCGATTGTCTATGTTCATATATTTAATGCCTGCCGTAATTGTAAGGTGGTTGTTTAAAAAACTCGGGTTCACTTTTAATGTCCCAGTCTTCCTTTCCATTGATGAAGTTCTTAAAATACCAAACTGATCGGTGTAACCCACAGAAGCGCGGACAGGAATGTTTTTAATCGAGCCGGAGACTCCCAAGTTATGCTCATGTCCTATGGCGGTCTGGAAAATTTCGTCTTGCCAGTTGGTGTTGGAATTGCCCAGCAAAGCAGGATTTACTGCGGAACTAATAGCAGCTCTTTCATTTACCAAAGTCCTGTATTCGCCGGCGTTTAATACATCAATGTATTCTTTAATTTCACTAATATTAACTTTTGAATCTATCTCGATTTTGAGTTCTTGGTTTTTCGAGCCTTCTTTAGTAGTTATCAAAATTACCCCGTTTGATGCACGTGAACCGTAAATAGCTGTAGCCGAAGCATCTTTAAGTACGGTCATGGTTTCAATATCGTTTGGGTTAATCGAAGTAAGAACATTGCTCATCCCGTCAATAGTGCGGTTATCAATAGGCATTCCGTCGATTACGATCAGTGGGTCGTTACTTGCCGACATCGACGAACCTCCGCGAATACGAATTTTAGAGGCAGATCCCGGAGCTCCACCTTCGGTTTGAATATGCACTCCCGGCACTTTACCCATTAAAAGATCTTGTGGAGAATTGCTTGCTCCTTGGTTAAAATCGGAAGAAGAAACAGTTGCTACCGAGCCGGTTGCGTCTTCTTTCCGTACTTGTCCATATCCAATTACAACAACCTCGTCGAGGTTTTCCATTGATTGTTCCAACTGAACATTTACCAGATTTGAAGCTGTAATAAGTACTTCCTGCGGAGTGTAGCCAATGTATGAAAGAACAATGGTTTGTCCTTGCTCAACATCAATACTGAAATTTCCGTCAAAATCGGTAATTGTTCCTTGTGTAGTTCCTTTAACTACAATGGTAACACCAGGTAAAGGCTCGCCGTTTCCGGCATCGCTAACAGTACCTGTAACTGTTTTTACCTGCGCATAACCAAGACTAAAGCTCAGCATAGCAAACAAAAACAAGACTACTTTAAGGTTTTTACGAATAATCCTCATTTTACATGTTATTAGTTTATGAATTTTTCTGTTTGTTAAATTCTCTTAACTCATTTAAATAGGCAATAAATCAATTTGTTACAGAGACTTCGTGTCTAACAAATGCTAAAATTCTGGGACGAATGTATAATAATTGTTAAGAAAAAATTACGTTTTTTAACACACCGGTTAATGCAAACGTTTGCGGTGACGTTTGCGCCCAATATGTTATAAAACAGGTAGTTACTGGTTGCCCCATTTAACCAACCGAATTTATATGAACATTTAGGCTAAATTGCTACATTTGTGTAAAGCCTTAAACCAAGGAATTAGTAAAATCAATAATCAACAAGGGGGAATTAGAGGAAGATGAAAAGCGGACTGGTAACGATAAAAGACTTGGCTCGTGAATTGAATATTTCAGCGTCGACGGTGTCGCGTGCGTTGAAAGACCACCCCGATATCAGTAAAGAAACCAAGCGCGCTGTTCAGGAACTGGCTCAAAAGCTAAATTACCAACCCAATGCTGTTGCACTTAGTTTAAAGCAACGACGTAGCAATACTATAGGTGTTATCATTCCCGAAATTGTCCACTATTTTTTCTCATCGGTTATTAGCGGAATTGAAGATGTTGCGTACGATGCCGGTTTTAACGTAATTATTTGCCAAAGCAACGAGCGTTACGAGCGCGAAGTGGCCAATGCAAAAACGTTGATATCGAGCCGTGTCGACGGTGTTTTGGTATCTATATCGAAAGAAACTACCGATTACAAACATTTATATAATTTTAGCGATAATGAAGTGCCAATGGTATTTTATGACCGCGTTGTTCCAGGCATTGCTGCCGACCAGGTTATTATCGACGATTTTGACGCTGCATACCGTGCAACCCGTCATTTAATTGACAGCGGAAGAACCCGGATTGCACATTTGGGCGGGCCAATGGCCTTACTGATTGGGCAAAACCGAAAAAGTGGTTACCTGAAAGCTTTAAACGAAGAAGGAATTCCTGTTGATGAAGATCTGATCCTGGAAGCTGACTCTTTTGAGAAAGCACGAATGGCTATAATGAAACTCATTAATCAAAAGAAAAAATTTGATGGCGTGTTTGCCACAAACGATCTTACTGCCATTGGCGCCATGCAAACCATTCAGAAAAAAGGCTACAAAATACCTGATGAGATTGCGATTGTTGGCTTTTCCGATGGTCGTTTTTCGGGCATTACCGATCCAACGCTAACTTCGGTAGACCAGCATGGCTACGAAATGGGAACGCTGGCAACACAAATGCTGTTAAAACGAATTCTATCGGAAGACGATGAATATCCGGCTGAGACAAAAGTCTTGAATGCGGGTCTTATTGTTCGTGGATCATCTATTATATAATATACCATTCAAAATTTATTGATTTCTGGCCGATTTCCGCAATTACGCAAAAATATGTTGTAGAATATATTTTCACTTTCTGCAAACGTTTGAAATGATCAATTTTGGCTAAAAAGCCCTGTTTTTCAACTGTTCACATGATCGTCGGTTTGGAATTTACTTTGATTCTGACTTATATTTGTGCAGGCAATTTTTCAGTTCACTCACTTCGTGTTTAGCAGCAAAAGTTCTTTTGCTGTATTATCTTGTTAGTACATACAGCTTTGCTACAAATTAAAACTATTATTATGCGCAAAAAACCTACGTTAAGTTTTTGGCAGATTTGGAATATGAGTTTTGGTTTTCTGGGTATCCAGTTTGGGTTTGCCCTGCAGAATGCCAATGTAAGCCGTATTTTCGAAACACTTGGGGCCAATGTTGAGGACATCCCTATTTTGTGGATTGCCGCACCGGTTACCGGGTTAATTGTTCAGCCGATAATCGGGCACATGAGCGATAAAACCTGGAACCGATTCGGACGAAGACGGCCTTACTTTTTGTTTGGAGCAATTTTCGCTTCGCTGGCCCTTTTATTAATGCCAAACTCGCCCGCCTTATGGGTTGCTGCCGGTACACTTTGGATAATGGATGCTTCCATTAATATTTCGATGGAGCCGTTCCGCGCTTTTGTTGGCGATATGTTGCCCAACGAACAACGTACCAAGGGTTTTGCCATGCAAAGCTTTTTTATTGGTACAGGTGCCGTTGTGGGATCTGTGCTTCCGTATGCGATGACCAATTGGCTGAATATTCCCAATACGGCTCCCGAAGGAGTAATTCCTCCATCGGTGCGTTGGTCGTTCTACATTGGAGGTGTCGTTTTCTTTTTGGCCATTCTGTGGACCATTTTTTCAACCAAAGAATACCCACCTGAAGACCTGAAAGCGTTTGAAGAAAGTGAAAGACAGACAACCAATAAAGCTGAGATAGTTAACGAAGAAGAAGTGGTGAGCAGCCGATTTGCAAAAGTTGGTGGAATACTGGGGATGCTTGGTTTGCTGATAGTAGTAGTTACAAAACTGATGGAGTTGGAAAAGGAGCTGTACATTCTTGGAGGTATTCTTTTTCTGTTCTTTTTATTGATGATGATGGCTGCCTTGCTAAAATCACAGAAGAAGGACAAGAATGCTTTGGTAGAGATTTTCAGTGATTTATTGCGCATGCCGGTTACTATGAAACAACTGGCGTTGGTGCAGTTTTTTACCTGGGTTGGTTTGTTTGCTTTGTGGATTTATGCCACTGCAGGAATTACCAGCCATGTGTACGGAACTTCTGATACAACCACAAAATTGTACAACGATGGTGCCGACTGGGTAACCATCCTTTTTGGCGTTTATAATGGAGTTGCTGCACTAATGGCATTTGCTTTGCCCGTTATTGCAAAGTATACCAACCGAAAAATTACACACTTCATTAGTTTAATAATTGGTGGTGTGAGTCTGGCCTCCATCTACCTTTTTAACGATCCAAACTGGCTAATTGTACCAATGATTGGAATTGGTATTGCCTGGGCAAGTATTCTTTCTATGCCTTATGCCATTCTTACCGGATCGTTGCCAGCAAACAAAATGGGAATTTACATGGGGATTTTCAACTTCTTTATTGTAATACCGCAAATTCTGGCGGCAACCATTTTGGGTTTCATGGTAAAAGATTTGTTTGGAGGAGAGTCGATTTTAGCACTCGTTTTTGGTGGAGTATCAATGGTGATAGCAGCCGTGCTGGTACTTTTTGTAAAAGACGTTGCAATAGAAAATTAAAAAATTAAAAACACTGAGATGAAGAATTATATCATTCATCACGACTGGAAAATTGTTGAAGAGGGTTTTGTTCCGGAACTCAACCGAATATCAGAAAGTATTTTTAGTATCGGAAACGGGAAAATGGGTCAGCGCGCCAATTTCGAGGAAAAGTATTCAGGCGACACGCTGAACGGAACATATGTGGCCGGAATTTATTACCCGGACAAAACCCGCGTGGGATGGTGGAAAAACGGCTATCCGGAGTATTTTGCTAAGATCATCAATTCAACCAATTGGGTTGGAGTAGGAGTAACCATTAATGGTGAAGAACTTGATCTGGCAAAGGCAAAAGTACTTTCGTTTAAACGCGAGCTCGACATGCAGCACGGTTTGTTAACCCGTTGTTTTGTTGCCGAATTGCAAAATGGTAACCAGGTTGAGGTTTGTTCGCATCGTTTTGTTAGTACTGTAGCCACCGAAATCGGAGCTATCCGATACACGGTTAAAGCACTGAACTTTGATGGTGAGATAAAAGTTACGCCTTATCTCGATGGTGATGTGGAGAACGAAGACTCCAATTACGACGAGAAATTCTGGGTAGAAGTTGCCCGTGCCGTTGGCGGACCGGAAGGTTATCTTACAGTTGAAACCTTAAAAACCGGATTTCATGTAAGTAGCGGTATGTGGTTTCAATTAACAAAAAATGGAAATAAAGTAGACACAGACATTGTCAATAGGGAAAGGGAAAAGTATATTGAGGCATCTCAAAAGGTCTCGGTAGAGAAAGGTGATGAAATAGTAGTTGAGAAATTCTCTTCTACTGTTTCTTCCCTTGATTATGAAAAAGAGTCCCTTCCTGAAAAGGCAAAAGAAGCAGTGGATCTGGCTGTTGAGGCTGGTTTCGATGCGCTGTTCGAGAGTCATAAAAACCGCTGGCTGCAAAAATGGGCAACCAGCGATATCAAAATTGAAGGCGATGTTGCTGCCCAGCAGGGAATCCGCTTTAATATTTTTCAGCTTAATCAAACCTATTCGGGCGAAGATGAGCGGCTGAATATTGGGCCAAAAGGATTTACAGGTGAAAAATACGGCGGCGTAACCTACTGGGATACAGAAGCTTATTGTTTACCTTTCTACCTGAGTACAGCGCCACAAAAAGTTTCGCGTAACTTGTTGATTTATCGTCGTAAACATTTGGAAAAGGCTATTGAGAATGCCGAAAAGCTTGGCTTCAAAAATGGCGCAGCCTTGTACCCAATGGTTACCATTAACGGAGAAGAATGCCACAATGAGTGGGAAATAACCTTTGAAGAAGTTCACCGTAACGGAGCGATTGCTTATGCTATTTTCGACTACATAAATTACACTGGCGATAAAGAATACCTTGCACCGATGGGTTTTGAGGTGTTGCTGGGGATTAGTCGTTTTTGGAGCCAGCGCGTAAACTGGTCGGCCGACAAAGAAAGATATGTAATGCTGGGCGTTACCGGGCCAAACGAATACGAGAATAACGTAAACAATAACTTCCACACCAGCTACCTGGCCGTATGGACATTAAAATATACACTTGAAGCCATTGAATACCTGAAAAAAGAATTCCCGTTTTTGTTTGAAGAAATGGTGGAGAAATGGAAATTTAATGAGTTGCAGGAAACCGCGCGCTGGAGAGATATCATTGATAAAATGTATTTCGCAAGAGATGAGAAGCGTGGCATTTACCTGCAACAAGATGGATTTTTGGATAAAGATTTGACTCCGGTGGCTGAACTTCCGGCAGAAGATTTACCAATTAATCAGAACTGGTCGTGGGACCGCATTTTGCGCGCTCCATACATCAAACAGGCCGATACTTTGCAGAGTTTGTATTTGTTTCAGGAGAATTTTACTACTGAAGAGCTGAAACGACATTTCGATTTTTACGAGTCTTTAACTGTGCACGAATCATCACTGTCCCCATGTGTTCACTCCATTCTGGCGGCAAAAATCGGTTACCAGGAAAAAGCTTACGAAATGTATTTGCGCACTTCTCGCCTCGATTTGGATGATTACAACAATGACACCGAAGACGGCCTGCACATTACAAGTATGGGCGGAACATGGATGTCGTTTGTAATGGCATTTGGAGGAATGCGCGTGGTAAATAACAAACTCACATTCAATCCATTCCTGCCTGAATCATGGAAATCGTATGGATTCAGGATCGATTTTGGAGGTGCACATCTCGAAGTTAAAATGGAGCACGGCGAGTTTGTGGTAGTTAATCATTCTGCGGTTGATGTGGCAGCAACGGTTTGGGGAGTAGAGCATAAGATCGCCGGAAATTCAACCCTTGAAATTAAAAAGTAGTATTTAAAAGAAATCCAATAAAATGAAGAAACTTATCACTTTGTTTATCATCCTGCTTACCCTTAATGTTGTGGGGCAGGAGGTGTCGCGAGTTGAGCCGCCAAACTGGTGGGCCGGAATGAAAGATCCTGATTTGCAATTAATGATTTATGGCGAGGATATATCAAAAACCGATGTGGTGATCGATTATCCGGGAGTGACTTTGGAGGCTACTACTAAAGTGGAAAATCCGAATTACCTGTTTATCGATCTCAAGTTGGCAAAAGATGTAAAAGCCGGCGAATTCGAAATTCAATTTAAACAAGGCGATAAAGTTGTAGATAGCTACAATTACGAATTGTGGGATCGTGAAAAAGGTTCGGCAAAACGCGAAGGTTTTAATTCATCAGATGTGATTTATTTGATCACGCCTGACCGGTTTGTTAATGGTGATACCAGCAATGATGAGGTGGAAGGAATGAAAGAAGGTCTCGATCGTGATTATAACTATGGCCGGCACGGTGGCGATATCCGCGGAATTATCAATTCGTTGGATTATCTGCAAGACATGGGATTTACAGCCGTTTGGTTAAATCCGGTGTTGGAAAATGATATGAACGAATCGTCGTATCACGGATATGCCTGTACCGATTTTTACCAGGTTGACAGAAGATATGGTTCGAATGAAGAGTATCTGGAATTAAACGAAGAGCTGGATAAACGCGGCATGAAATTGATTATGGATTTGATTTTTAACCACTGTGGATCAGAGCATTGGTGGATGCACGATATGCCAATGAAAGACTGGATTAACAATTATCCTGAGATAAAAATTACCAGTCACCGCCGCACAGTGAATGAAGATCCACACGCTTCGGAAGCAGATAAAAAAGCCATGGTGGATGGTTGGTTTGTTACCGAAATGCCCGACATGAACCAGAAAAATCCATTTCTCGCAAAATACCTCATTCAAAACAGTATTTGGTGGGTTGAATATGTTGGACTGGAAGGAATTCGCCAGGACACGTGGCCTTATCCCGACAAGAATATGATGAGCGATTGGACAAAAGAACTGTTGGAAGAATATCAGAATTTTAACGTGGTTGGAGAAGAGTGGACCACCAATCCGGCTATTGTTTCTTACTGGCAAAAAGGAAAATACAATCAGGACGGCTATAAAAATTATGCTCCGAGTATGATGGATTTTCCATTGCAGAGTGCAGTTTCTGAAGGATTACGCAACGAAGAAAGTTTCGACTATGGATTGATTCAGATTTATAATGCACTGGCGAACGATTTTCTATATCCTAATCCTAACAAACTGACAATTTTCCCGGACAACCACGATATGTCGCGCTTTTACGTGCAAGTTGGCGAAGATGTAGATCTACTGAAAATGGGTGTGGCGTTCTTTTTAACTACCCGCGGAATTCCACAAATCTATTACGGTACCGAAATTTTAATGCGTCACGACGGGAGTGAACACGGCGATATTCGTGCAGACTATCCAGGCGGTTGGGAAGGCGATAAAGTAAATGCTTTTACTGGTGAAGGGATGAGCGCTGCCGCAAAAGATATGCAGCAGTATGTTTCCAAAATCCAGAACTGGCGTAAAAATGCCGATGTAATTCACGATGGAAAATTGACGCACTTTGTTCCTGAAGATGGAACTTACACCTATTTCCGCTACACTGATGACGAAGCGGTGATGGTGATTCTAAATAAAAACATCGAAGCTAAAACTATCAAAACCGATCGTTTTAGCGAGGTAATTGACGGTTATAAGTCGGGTAAAGAAATTATTTCGGGTAACACAATTTCCGATATCTCGGAAGTTACAGTTCCTGCAAAATCATCGGTAATAGTTGAGTTGAGTAAATAAGAGATTTGAATTTAGCGAACGCAGATAGATCAGTGAAATGCTGGTTTTATCTGCGTTCATCATTTAAAGCATCAGCCTGAATCATGAAAAAACTATCATCCATATTTTTAATTCTGGCTCTTTTTGCCTGCCAGCCCAATCAAGAACAAGAGCCTGAGAATACCGATTCACCGCAAGGAAAATACGTCGTTTACCAGGTTTTTACCCGTTTGTTTGGGAATGCCAATACCACCAATAAACCGTGGGGAACCATTGAAGAGAATGGCGTTGGTAAGTTCAACCATTTTACCGATCGTGCGTTGGAAGAAATCAAATCGATGGGTGTTACGCACATTTGGTACACGGGTGTGCCGCATCATGATGTGATAACCGATTACACAGCATACGGTATTTCAAACGACGATCCTGATGTGGTAAAAGGCAGAGCCGGCTCACCTTACGCGGTAAAAGATTATTACAACGTTGATCCTGATCTGGCAGTTGACCCTGCAAATCGTTTGGAGGAATTTGAAGCGCTGATTGCGCGAACACACAAACATGGCATGAAAGTGATCATCGATATTGTTCCTAATCACGTTGCCCGCAATTACCAGTCTATTTCGAAGCCTGAAGGTGTTTCTGATTTTGGCGATAACGATGACACTTCGATGGAGTACAAACGCGATAATAACTTTTATTACATTCCCGGCGAGGCATTTCAGGTACCGGAATTTTTGAACGGCTACCAACCTTTAGGAGGCGATGACAATACACTATCGGATGGAAAGTTTGATGAGAATCCGGCCAAGTGGACCGGAAACGGTGCGCGCTTAGCTCAACCCGGATTTTATGACTGGTATGAAACGGTAAAAGTAAATTACGGCGTAAAACCAGATGGGACTTACGATTTCGATTTGCTACCGGAAGGTTTTGATGAAAAAGATTACAAAGCTCATTTTGAATTCTGGCAAGACAAAGACGTTCCTGATTCATGGAAGAAATTCAGAGATATTGCGATTTACTGGCTAGACAAAGGTGTGGATGGTTTCCGTTACGATATGGCAGAAATGGTTCCGGTGGAATTCTGGAGTTACATGAACTCGGCATTGAAAATGAAAAATCCGGATGCTTTTCTGTTGGCCGAAGTTTATAATCCTACTCTTTATCGAGATTACATTCATAAGGGGAAAATGGATTATCTGTACGACAAAGTGGAGTTATACGACACGTTAAAACATATTATGCAGGGGCACGGAAGCACCGACAATCTTCCGGCGATTTACAATGGATTGGAAGATATCGAGCATCACATGTTGCACTTTTTGGAAAACCACGATGAGCAGCGTATTGCCAGTGCCGCATTTGCCGGAAATGCTGAAAAAGGTAAGCCGGCAATGGTGGTGTCAACTTGTTTAACTACTTCGCCAACCATGATTTATTTTGGGCAAAATGTTGGCGAACCAGGTGACGGTGACATGGGATTTGGCGATGAAACAAGAACTTCGATATTTGATTATTGCGGTGTTCCTGCGCATCAGCGATGGATGAACAATGGGAAATTTGATGGCGGACAGTCAACAGAATCAGAGAAAGAGCTGAATGTTTTTTACAAAAACCTGCTGAGTTTTTCTGCGCATTCTTCTGCTTTAATGGGCGAATACAAAGAAATTCATTCGTATAACCGCCAAAACACGGATGGGTACACCGATAAAGTATTTTCATTTGTACGTTGGAATGGAGATGATCGTTTGCTCGTGGTGAGCAACTTTGAGGAGATTTCGCACAACTTTCAACTTAAGTTGGATGAGGAAACAGTTAAGGCTCTGAACTTAAAAGACGGTTTGTATAAACTAACAGATCAGCTTGGAAGTGAAAAAGAGTTTAAGTTGGAAGTGGAAAACGGAAAAGGGACTGTTGATATAGAATTGACAGGTTTGGAATCGTTTGTCCTACAACTTGAAAACCACTAGTTGGAATCTTATCAGTGAGTATCTGTAATATCAGTGTTATCTGTGTTCTGGGAAAACTAAAAAAAAAATCACAATTCGGTAAACCTTTTACTGAAACTGGTGTTTTACTGGTACAAATCTTTTTTCATAAAGATTTACATACCATAAAAGATGGTTTGGTTTTTGGTTTAGTTTAGGTTTAGGTTGATTGAGAAAGGGCTGGTTATTGAACCGGCCTTTCGTTTTTTATTACGGTCTTATTTCAATCCTAACTTCTTTTTGCTTTTCAGTAATTCAATAGATTCCTTAATCCGTTTTTCTTTTGTTTCGTCACGTTTGGCCATGTTAATCCAGATAATAAACTGGTTTTTATGGTTGGCAGCCAGTGACTCGAAATAGGTGTTGGCTTCAGGATTTTTGGTAAGAGCCGATTTAAATTCTGCAGACGGGTTAGTATTTACTTTCGGTGGTTGAATCACTTTATCCCAGTTACCATTCTTTTTTGCTGCTTCAATTAGTTTTAAACCCGGAGGTTTTATTTTTCCTTCTTTCAATAATTCGGCAATGCGTTTTTTGTTTGATTCCGACCAAAGACTCCTGGCATTTCGCGGCGTGAATTTACGCGCATAACATTCATCGTCGATACGTTTTACCAACCCGTCAATCCAGCCGTAACACAGTGCTGTTTTTACCGAATCGTTATAAGCAATGCACGGTTTGCCGGTGTGTTTCTTGTAATACACCAGCCATAATTCTTTTTCTTTATTGTGATTTTCAGCTAGCCATATTTCCCATTCGCGACTGTTCTTGAAGTATTTTTTCTTCATGGAGATCAGGTTTTTAGAAACAGTATACAAGATAAAAAAAACACCCGATGACTAAAAGCCAACGGGTGAATCAATAAGGATTATTCTTGTTTTCTGTTCTTATACTGATGTAACAACAAAATGTCGCATATTTTTACTTCGTTCTGTTTACTCCTTTGTTGTAGAATCAGCATTTACCATTGTAATCTTTAAAATTTCCTGTGTCATTTTAAAGAACAATTGGTATTACTTAAACTCTACAGGAAGCATGTATTTTACCGGAACAGCTTTTCCACGTTGTTTTCCCGGTTTCCAGTCTTCCAATTCACTAACAATAGCATAAGCTCCCTTTGCTGCAGCATCGTTATCTTTTTCAACCACTTTAATATCCGTTACTTTCCCTTTTGGATTTACGGTAAATACAACCTTTGCTTTGCCTTTTAGTTGTTTCTCTCTTGCCAGCTTTTTTTGCATTTTTTGAACTAACATTGCCAATGCAGCCTGACCTCCGGGATATTCAGGCATATCTTCTACAATAAAAAATACTTCTTTTTCTCCGTTAACAGCTGGTGGTGGTGGCGGAGGTGGTGGAGGTGGAGTCCCTCCATTTGCAGGATCAACCACTTTCACAATAGGAGCTGGCGGCGGCGGAGGTATTTGGGTAGAGATAACAATAATTTCGTCCTCCATTTTAAAAGTATAGTTCGCATTATCTACTCCGGAACCAGAAGCAGAAATAGTATTCATAACGGTTTTCATTCCTACAAACGAAACTACAACTTCTGAACTTAAACTTCCATCAGCTTTTATTGTCGGGTTATCATCTACCAGTGTAAATGTACCATCGCGGTCTGAAACACACCCAACAGTTGTTCCTTTAATTACAATTGAAGCTCCGGGAATTGCTTCGCCGGTTTCTTCCGAAACAACTTTTCCGTGAATGGTAAGCTGTTTTCCCGATTGCGTTTCGGCAGGAACAAGCTTGTTCCCAACTATTTCCGTTTCGGTGTAACTGTATTGTGGTTCGGCAAAAGCGAACAACAATAGCGCAAGAGCGGGCAGTGCCCAGGTAAATCGTATCAGCCGGCGGGCCGATGTTTTCTTTTTCGTCATCATTTTTAATCGATTTGTGCTAATGGCAAAATTCAGGTTATTGGTGATGCCAATAATTTGCATGCCCATCAGCTGGTTTACTAATAAAGCCTGGTAACGGCCCACAGTGTGTCCCTGCGCAAGAACACCTTTGTCGGCCAGGTACTCATGGTTTTGTTTAATTGCTCGTTCAAACATCCAAATAAATGGGTTGAACCAAAAGATGACTGTTAACAGCTCTATCATTAGCAGATCGAACCAGTGATTCTCACGAATGTGCACTTTTTCGTGAGCCAGAATTTCCGGCAGGTCGTCCTGTGTATGAAATTTCGGATTTATAAAAACAACATTAAAAAATGAAAAGGGGAGTCCGTATTTTTCGTTTTCTACCACACGCATGTCGTGTAGCAATTTAACGCGGTATTTTACCATTAAATGAACGAGAACAAAGGTTTGGGTAAGCAACCGAAGCAGGAAAATAGCTGCTCCGGTGAGGTAAACGAGCAAAATAGCTTGTTGCCAACCAAACGCTGTGGTGCTTTCTTCAGTCGCTTTAAAAACCGGAATATTTTTGAAGGTATCGGCAATGGTATTTGCGCCGGTTTTCGCACCTTCAGTTGCTTCAATCAAAACCTCGTAGCGAATCGGTATTAAAGGTAAAAGGACAGCCAAGAGCAATGATCCCACTAAAAACCAGCGGTTGGCTACATGAAAAGTTTCGTTGCGAAGAAACAACCAGTACACCAGGTAGAAAAGAACAATTCCTCCGGATGCATTTAATAAATAGAACAGAGAAGTTTCCATGGCTAGTCTTTCTTTTCTTTGTTTAATTCGTTTTCTGTCAACTTTAGCATTTCTTCCAGCTCTTCCATTCCCAGGTTGTTTTCTTTCGCAAAAAAGGTGGCCATTTTCGGGAACGAGCCGTTGAAGTAGTTTTTCAATAAGGATGAAAACTGGACTTTTGTGTAATCCGTTTTACTAACGGCAGGTGAAAAAAGATTCGTATTGCCAATTTTTTTATGGGTAACAAATCCCTTTTTCTCCAGAACATTTAAAACAGTTGCCACGGTGGTGTAGGCCGGTTTGTCATCGCCAAATCCGTCAACTACCTGCTTAACTACTCCTTCTTTTAAATTCCAGAGAATATGCATTACCTGTTCTTCCGCTTTTGTTAATGTTTTCATCTTGTTATTAATTCTGGATATTGGATTCTTGATACTGGATTCCGAAACCAACGATCGGAATTTTTATTTCTTTTTTAATTTCTACTACAAACATAGTACTAAAAATTTAGAAACAAAACTATTTAAATAGAATTTCTACTATAAATATAGTATTATTCAAAATACGCATAAAAAAACCGCCTGGAAAACAGGCGGTTGTACGAATCTGTATTTTTTTAATCACCAAAAGTGAATTCTTCCGAAGCAATTGCAATGGTCTCTATTTGCTGGAAGTAATCAGCATTGGTTGCATTGTCTTCGTATAGTATTGCCTGAACTTCTATAGTATAGGTTTCTCCGGTTGCTAACGATGTTTCCCATTTTCCTGTACTTTCATTAGCAGTGAAACTTTCAGCATCTTTTGATATAAGATTACTATTAAAAACTGCTTCATGGTCATCATTAAATACCCAAACAACATAATTTTGAGCATCTTCAATCTTGTCCCATTCAACATAAACAAATTTGCTATTGGTTGTTACGCCAACAGAATCAATTGTTGGGATATCCAAATCTGTAAAAGTATGATTTTCAGTAGCCGTATATTCTACATCTTTGTTCGTTACCAAAAAATCATAATTATCTGTTGCCGGAGCAGTAGTGGAAAAATCTTCCATTGAAGCTTCATAATAATAGGTGAGTTTTTGTGCATTTCCTGATGAAAGGACAAGCGTTGAATCGCCTGAAATTTTCACACTGGCCGAATCCATTTTCATATTACCGTAGGCGTAATAGCTTAACGCATATTTCGCTTCACCATCGATTGTCCTTTTTACGGTAACAACTTCTGGAACAAAATTAAATGGTTCCGGATCATCATCATTACATGCCCAAAAACCGGTTACAATAAACGCTAATAAAACTAATTTGCCAATTTTCTGAATGTTAATCATTTTGTTTTGTTTTAAAATTTAATTTGAATTATTCTGAATTGCTAACTATTCATATATCTCTTGGTAGATGCAATTGGGCAACCAATAGTTGCTTGGCAAATTATTTTTTTTTTGGATTGCAGTGAATTTCGGTGATGTGGCTAAAAATGGCACAAAAAAACCGCCTGAAATTCAGACGGTTGATCTATTTTTGTAAATGGTTTATTGCCATGTAATTTCTTGCTCGGTAACAGCAATTTCCTGAAAATTATATGCTGCATCGGAATTAATAGCGTCATCTTCATACCTTATTGTTAATAATTCAATGTTGTATACATTGCCAACTTCGGGGGTTTCCTGCCACGAACCGTTAGCTGTTCCAATACCAATTTCCTGCAAGCTTGTCATTTGTACCGGAAGGAGTTGGCTTACAAAAGCCATTTCGCCGGCTTCATTTATCAGCCGTATCACATAATTATCGGCATTATCATTGGTTTCCCAATGGACGGCAAGTAATTGGTTGCTAACTTCGGCCGAAGTGATGGTAGTATAAACAATATTGTCAAAATCAAGCAGGTCATTTGCCTGATGTGTAATGTCTTCGTTTATTACTAAAAACTGGTAGTTGCCTTCAACGGGAGCAGAAGTACTGTATTCATCTAAAACAGGTTCTTTTGAATAAGTACTCAAATTTTCGGGAAGCGGATCAAGAGTCAAATTCACGGCATTAGGTGTTGTAACCTCGGCGTGACTCATTGGTTGATTTCCGTATGCTGCATAAGCAGTTGCGTAATTGTCTTCGTCGTTAATATTACGTTTAATAACAAACACATCACCAATTACCTCAAATGGTACTGAATTGTCGTCGTCGTTGCAGGCAAAAAATCCGGCAACAATTAAAAGGATGGTTAGTGTTTTTCCAATTTTCATCATTGTGTCCATATTTCTAATTTTTAAAAGTTATTTAGAGTTCAATGCTATGTTAGATATAGTTTCTATCGATTTGGTTGTCTCGAAGTGCCAATATCGTGAATTTTTTTTTAAAATCCCGTTTACTAAGTGCATCAAATTGAGTGTATTGGAAAACGTTGAACTTTGCAATAAATTGCATTTTTTGTAAAGCCGCGATCAACTTTTTACTTCATCAATAATCTCACGGAGTATATAATCGGCCGTTTCAACATTCGGAACATTTGAAAAACTGAGCGTTAGTTTTCCTTTTGTTTCTTTCATCCGGCCTTTCGATTTTCCTTTTTGTACGTACTGTACAATTTTAATAAAATCGCCTGATTGGTAGAACGACGATTTCTGGTCGGAAACAAAATAACAAATCATTTTTTTGTTTTTCAAGATGATCCTTTCCATGCTCAAATCGATGGCTTTCCAACGCAGTGGCAGAATGTCGATCAGTTCACGGCTTTCGCGGGGAAGTTCGCCAAATCGATCTTGCAATCCTTTGGTAAAACTGTCAAGTTCTTCTTTACTTTCAATGTTGTCCAGTTCGCGGTACAGCATCATACGCTCCGAATTGCCCGGAATATAATCGCTTGGGAAAAGCAGTTCCATGTCGGTGTCGATCGTGCAGTCGTTTACGTATTTTATGTTCAGGAAAGCCTGCGATTGTGCCTTATCTTCTTCAACAAACAGGTCTTTAAATTCGTCTTGTTTTAATTCCTGAATCGCTTCATTCAAAATTCGGTGGTACGTTTCAAAACCAATGTCGGCAATAAAACCACTTTGTTCGGCCCCCAGCATGTTTCCTGCGCCACGAATATCGAGGTCTTGCATGGCAATATTAAAACCACTGCCCAGTTCCGAAAACTGCTCTATGGCCTGTAAACGCCTTCGTGCTTCGGCACTAACTGTTGAAAGCGGCGGTGCAATAAGGTAACAGAACGCTTTTTTGTTTGATCGGCCAACGCGTCCGCGCAATTGGTGCAGGTCGCTTAGTCCAAAGTTTTGTGCATGGTTTATAATGATCGTGTTGGCATTTGGAATATCAAGCCCCGATTCAATAATTGTGGTGGCAATTAGCACATCGAATTTACCATTGATAAAATCGAGCATCACTTTTTCCAGCTTCGGACCTTCCATTTGTCCGTGGCCAACCACTGTTTTTACACCGGGAACAATACGTTTTATCGTTGTTTCAACTTCGTAAATATTCTGAACGCGGTTATGTATAAAGAAAATCTGCCCGTTTCTATTCATCTCGTAAAGAATGGCTTCTTTTATCATCTGCTCGTTAAAACCGTGCACCTCCGTAACAATCGGGTAGCGGTTTGGTGGCGGCGTTTGTATAATCGACAAGTCGCGGGCCCCCATCAATGAGAACTGCAATGTACGTGGAATTGGCGTTGCGGTTAAAGTCAATGTATCAACATTGACTTTAAACTGCTTTAGTTTTTCTTTTACCGAGACGCCAAACTTTTGCTCTTCATCAATAATCAGCAAACCGAGGTCTTTAAACTTAACGTCTTTGCTAACCAAACGGTGTGTCCCAATAATGATGTCGGTTTTTCCATCGGCAACATCTTTTAATGCAGTTTTTATTTGTGCCGTAGATTTTAAGCGGCTTATGTATTCTATTTTTACCGGAAAATCTTCCAGTCGCTCCGAAAAGGTTTTAAAATGTTGAAAAGCCAGAATGGTTGTTGGTACCAGCACGGCAACCTGTTTACTATCGGCAACGGCTTTAAAAGCGGCACGAATGGCAATTTCTGTTTTGCCAAAACCAACGTCGCCACAAACCAGGCGGTCCATCGGCATGGTTTTTTCCATATCGGCTTTAACCGCTGTAGTCGCCTTTTCCTGGTCGGGCGTATCTTCGTAAATAAACGATGCTTCCAACTCGGTTTGCAGGTACGAGTCGTGCGAAAAAGCATAACCTTTTTCTGCCCGGCGTTTGGCATACAAGGCGATCAGTTCTTTGGCAATGTCCTTCACCTTCGACTTGGTGCGGTTTTTCATTTTTTGCCACGCACCGGTACCCAGCTTGTTTATTTTGGGCTCGCCACCGTCTTTTCCCTTGTATTTCGAAATGCGATGCAGCGAGTGAATACTTACCAAAAGCGAGTCGTTATCTTTGTAAACCAAACGAATGGCTTCCTGCATCTTTCCATTAACTTCGGTACGTGCCAGGCCGGCAAATTTTCCAATTCCATGGTCGATGTGAACCACATAATCGCCCGGATGCAGTTTATTCAGTTCTTTTAACGAAATGGCTTCACGTTGCGCTTTCCGGTTCTTCAGTTTGAATCGGTGGTAGCGCTCAAAAATCTGGTGGTCGGTATAAAAACAGGCTTTTAACTCGTGATCGATAAATCCCTCGTGAAGCACAAAATTTACCGGGTTAAAAGCGACTTTTACATTCGTATCTTTAAAAATCGATTGCAAACGCTCGATTTGTTTTTCCTGGCTGGAAAGAATAAAAATCTTGTAGCCGTTTGCAAGGTGTTCCGTGAGGTTCGATCCAAGCAATTCAAAATTCTTATTAAAAACCGGTTGGCTTGATGTATTGAAATCAATTCTTTCGTCGGGGGAAAATACCTGATCGTTACCAAAATCAAATACTGTTTTAACATCTAATTGCTTTTCAAATTCATTGGATGTAAGCAGCAGATCGGCAATGTTTTCATCTTCGCGCGAAACAATTGTTTGCCGGTGCAGTTCGGCAATCCGGTCTGAAAACTGGTTCAGGTTATTACCAAACCAAATGCTTTCTTTTTCCTGAAAATCGATAAATGAAACACGCTCGCCATCCACCGAGCTGTTTTGAATATTCGGAACGATGGTGATTTTGTTGAAACGATCTTTAGATAATTGGTTTTCGATATCGAAACTTCGGATAGAATCAATTTCATCGCCAAAAAAATCGAGGCGAAACGGATCTTCGTGCGAAAACGAAAAGATATCGACGATACTCCCGCGAACTGAAAACTGTCCGGGCTCGTAAACAAAATCTACCCGCTCGAAACCGTATTCGTATAAAAATTCGTTGATAAAATCGATAGAGATCTTATCGCCGCTTTTTACCTGTAAAGTATTTGTTTCCAGGCTATCGTTTGAAATAACTTTCTCGATTATTGCCTCCGGATACGATATAACAAAATAAGGTTTTTCAGCCGACGACAACAGGTTCAGCACTTCGGTACGCTGTACAATATTTTCCTGTTCAGGATTATCGTACTGAACCGAACGTTTGTACGACGACGGTAAAAACAGGGTGTTTTCTGCAAATCCCAGATTGTTCAGATCATCGAAAAAATAGGCAGCTTCTTCGCGATCGTTCAGCAGAATAATGCAGTTTTTTTGAATTTCCCGGAAAACGCGGGCAAGCAGTATGGTTTTAGAAGACCCAATAAGCCCATGCAGGTGAATTTTTTCACCGGGGGGGGCAACGGCTTTTTTAGCTACTTTACCGGCAACACTATGCCCCTCGAAATATTTTAGAAACGAGGTTGTTCCCAAAACTCAAATTTTGCGCAAAGATAGTTTTTAAGCCTGTTGAGTGGCAAAAATGAATGTAAAAATTATTTTAATCTTCCATTATCCATCCAATGGGAAGACGATTTCCTGCCCCGTTTAGATGAACATTGACTTGAAATCTGCCATCTTTTTTTAGATAAACCATTTCGTCAATGAGATAAGTATCATTATCGATTGTAATTTTGGCACCAAATACTAAATAATGGCCCATTAACGGATGCTCGTCTTGTAGCTGAAAGTATAGCTTTTTAACAATATTGCCTGAAGCAGAAATAGTGCTTCTTGAAGAGTAATTGGTAGTTTCCCACCGAATAACGTCCCCTTCATTATTCTCTTCGTTAAATACAAAAGTGTAATTGTCGCCGTTTTTTACTACTTCGGCCTGGGCACTGCTATTTTTTACCGGAAGTAAAAAACACATAAGGCCAATCACTAAAATTGCTCTTAATCTTGTCATTTTCAACTAATTTATGGGTTTGTAAATCAGTGCAATTTATGAATTGTTTTTGATAAATTCCAAAATTTCAGCAGAGTCTTTACTTGCGTCAACTTCTGTATTTTTATAAACGATAGTGCCTTTTTTGTCGATTATGAATGTCCAGCGTGATGCAGTGGCGCCCCGAACCAGATCAAATTCTTTCCCGTCAATTTCGCGGGTTATTGTTCCTCCATCGCGCACAGGAACGCCAAATTTTTTGGCAATTTCACCACTTTCATCCGAAAGTAAAGGGAAATTAAGATCGTTGGCCTTTTTAAACAGTTTCAATCCTTCAACATTATCACCACTAATTCCAACAACAACAGCATTGGCTTCGTCAATCTCGGTTTTCATGTCGCGGTAGGCACAGGCTTGTTTTGTACAACCTCCTGTCATTGCTGCCGGATAAAAATAAACTACAATAAACTTGTCGCCCAAATAGTCCTTTACATTCCAGGTTGAGCCATCGTCGGCTTTTGTTGAAAATACCGGTGCTTTGTCTCCAATATTTAATTCCTGCGCTAATGTACTTAGGGTCGATACAAGCAGTAATGTGGCAAATACAATATGTTTCATGATTTATTTGTTTATGTATGACACTAATACAGATGAAATTAAAAAATGTTTGAATGATACTTTATAACATTTAATTGCCGCGTTAAAATTCCTATTTTTAGCTAATGGGACATGCTTATTTATATCGATGCGATCATTGTGGCTTTTCCGAAAGTTTTAATCAGGGACATGGTTTTTTGGTTCACTCGCAAGAAGTTGGCGATTACCTGAAACAGCGTACCCGGATTTTTCATTACAAAACCCACAATCTGCTTAAAGAATTGGTGCAGACTTCTGATAATCTCCATTTAGAAGCCGGTTTTCAGATTTATAAGTGCCCCAAATGTAAAACCTTATACGACAAGATTGAAGTTACTGTTTTTGATAACGAGGAGGTGGTACATAAAAGTGAATTCAGGTGTAAGGATTGCAGGTCGAGATTAAAGCTCACCAATATTCATCGCTTAAAAAAGGCAATTTGCCCACGATGTAGAAAGCGTACTTTCCATCGCGATTTAACCCAGCATCAGTTGTGGGATTAAATTTTTTCTTCACACTCTGCCTGGTATTCGGCAAAAGTTTTGTTTGTTGGATATTTTCTGGTGAGTATTCTGAAATGTTCGAGCCCCACTTCGGGTTTGTCCTCAATTTTTTGGTACATCCGCGCCAAAAAGAAATCAGCCACAGTATTTAGAATAACGTTGTCTTCGGTGGCAAATTTTTCCATTCGTTTTAGTTTCTTTTCGCGGGCTTCCGATTTTTTCGCGTTGGCAAAAAAGTTGATATTTTCGATGTACTGATACATAATCACATAACTTTCGAATAGCTTTTGTTCGTCGCCGGTAAACGGCGGGTCTTCTTTTTCAATATCCTTTATAAGATCTCTGATATCGGAGCGTGCCGAAAGCATTCCAAAAATGTTGAATTTCTTTTTGTCGTAGCGCAATTGGTAAGAACGAACAATAATCTGGCGCATCTTTTTTTCGTAAGTGTCGGTTTCGGGTAATAACGATGTATCAATTAAATCATTGAGTTTGTTTGAGTTTTCTTTTGAATAGGTGGTGCGGTATTTCCACCAGTGCAGATCGAGGTTTAAAAAAGTACGGTAAAATTCGCTCAACTCATCTTTCCCGTTTGTATAAGTTTTTTCAGCTTCGGTAAGATTTTGCTGGTAAATTAAGGTAAATATCCGGTTGGCAATGCTGTCGTTATTTACATTGTTAGCCCAGATCGACAGGCTAAAGCACACTAGAAAAATTGAAAAAAGTACCCTTTGAATCATCTCATAAATTTTGTGTAAAGTAAAAAGTTTCTTTGATCAAAACTCGCGGATGAAACAGAAAATTGTATGAAATGTTTGAAAACTTATTTTAGCTGCTTGTTGCATTCATCCAGCAGCTCTTCAAACTTTATATTTTCCGGGTAGTTTTTGCGCAGCCACCGAAAATATCCGACGGCATTTTGGGGATTGTTCTCGTACTTTAACCACGTTTTTCCAAGAAAATAGGCAACCAATGTTTTCGTAATCCGGCTTTCCGATTGGAATAATTGGGTCATTTGGTTTAATGCTTCGCTACAACTTTCTTTTTTGCCCGAAACAAAAAAAGGTTTTAAATAATTGTCGAAATATTGAAAAAGTGCTGAATACAACTGATACAGTTCCTGTTGTTCGGGCGGTAATCCTTCGTTTGTTTTTAGCGAGGTGAAAAGCGCTTTTGTATCCTGCCGCGTTGAAATAGCTTTTATGAGCTTAAATCGTTTGAGTTCGTAACGCAATTGGTATGACAAAGTAACCAGCCGAATTGCCTGTTGAGTTGATGATGTTGGAGTGGTGGGCGAAAGCTGTTGCAAATCGTTTTCAAAAGCCTGGTAATCGGGAGTGTTGGTGCCGGTGACATTTTGCCAGTAACTCATATCAACAGAAAGAACCGCGAAAAAAATGGAGTCGATATTGTTTTCGTTGGCGTTCAGCATTTGTTCAGCCTGCCCATAATGCTGATTGTACATTTCGTTAAAAATGCGTTCAACAAGAATGTCCTGCGTTGAGGCAAAGCATTGACTGCTCAGGAAAAGAAATAGTAGAATTGCAATTTTTCGCATCTGTTTAATTCGCTTGTTTTTGAAACAACATCCCATAATGCGGGATGCCATCTTCAAAGTATTCGTCAGTTATTATTTTAAATCCCAGATCTTCGTAAAATTTACGCAGGTATTTTTGTGCACTGATTTTTATTTTATCGGGCTTCCAGTTTTCAATAATGTAAGTTATGGCTTCTTCCATCATCTTGATTCCCAATCCTGTTCCGCGCTCCGATTCTTTCACGACAACACGCCCAATGGAATAATCGTTAAAACGTGTACCCGGTTTTAATAAACGAGAGTAAGCCACAATTTGCCCTTCTTTTTCCAGAAACTGGTGGATGGCATCTTTATCCAACCCATCTATATCGTTGTAAACGCAGTCTTGTTCAACCACAAAAATCTCAGCCCGAAGTTGAAGGATATCGTAAAGTTCGGATGTTGTGAGTTCTGTGAAATGTTTGAATTTAAAAGTCATAGTAACAGCATAGAGCAAAGCGCCGGGCGCAAAGCGATTTGTTGTGCAATGATAGTAATTTTTGAGCTGTGACTTTGTTTGTTATTCTAAAATTTGAAATAGAATGTAGTGCGGCTGAAGGAGGTAACGATGGCTATTATCTGTGATTTATAACCACCCCATCCGTCAGCAGACGGATACACCCCTCCTGCCAGGAGTGGAAATTTCGTGCTACTAAATACTCCATTAAAATGTTTCTCTTCTCTCAGGAGGAGTACGCAGCGCAGCTGTGGGAGGTGGTGATCTTAAAAAAACATACTGGCCAACATTGTAAAAGCCAGTCCGCAAACTGCAATTATCGATTCCATAACCGCCCAGCTTTGCAGGGTTTGTTTTTCGTTCATGCCAAAATATTTACCTACCAACCAGAATCCGCTGTCGTTTACATGCGAAAGCAAAGTTGCTCCAGATGCAATGGATAAAACTACCAGTGCGCGTTGTGGATCATTCAATCCAAACTCGCCGAGTACCGGTGCAATAATTCCTGCAGCGGTGATCATGGCAACTGTTGAAGAACCTTGTGTTACGCGTACAATGGCTGCTAAAATCCAGGCCAACAAAATAGGAGGAAGTGCAGAATTTGCCATCGATTCTGCCATGATCTTTCCAATTCCACTATCTACCAGAATTTGTTTTAAAACGCCGCCGGCACCGGTTATCAGTATAATAATTCCTGCCGGGCCAAGTGCTTTGGTCGACAACTCCAATACTTTTTCTTTACCCATTCCGCGTTTTATGCATAGAAAGTAAATGGCAATAAGCGTTGCGATGATCAGCGCAGAAAAAGGGTGCCCCAGAAATTCAAGAATATTGGTATAAATACTTTGCTCCACCACATTTTTCGAAACGGCAAGTCCGGTAAAAGTATTGACTAAAATCAGGAACAATGGAACAGCAATAATTAAAGCAATTAAACGAAACGACGGGAGGTTGTTTTCATCATACTCTTTCTCGGTTTGTATCATAAATTCTTCCGGCGGAGTGAGGTGTATCTTCTTGGAAATAAATTTTCCCCAAACAGGACCGGCAATTATCGCTGTTGGAAAACCAATGATCAGTCCAAGTAAAATCACCCAGCCCAGTTGTACATTAACAATATCAGCTACTGCAACTGGTCCTGGCGTTGGAGGAATGAAGCTGTGCGTGGCAGCCAGCCCGGCCAGTAACGGGATCCCGTAGTATAATAACGATTTTTTTGTGTCGCGCGAAAGGGCATAAATAATTGGTACAAGGATAATGAAACCCACATCGAAAAAAACCGGGATGGCAATAATAAAACCTGTAACAACCATTGCCCATGAGGCGCGGTCTTTTCCAAACTTTTTAACCAGGTAGTGAGCCAGTGATTCTGCACCGCCGGAACTTTCCAGCATTTGTCCAAAAATGGCACCGAGGCCTACAACTGTAGCGACAAAACCTAATGTTCCGGCCATTCCATCCTGTATGGATTGTGTGATTTGTTTTAGTGGCATGCCGGCCAGAATTCCCACATAAATGGCGGTGATAAGTAAAGCGATAAATGCCGAGATTTTGAGTTTTAGTACCATGAAAAGCAGCAAGGCAACTGCTGAAAGCACCATAAAAATCAGAAAAGGTGTACCCATTTGGTTTAGATTTAGTTTTGAACTTGTATAAAGTTAATATGAAAAACTGCGAGCACCATCTCGATCCCATTGGCATTAGCTAATTTTTCTAACTTAGTCAGGTCAGCTCAAGAAAAATGGAGTTTCGCCACTGAGAACCGATATATCACTCTCGAAATTCTCAATTAACTTCAAACAACTTCATTGGCTAAAGTTAGAATTTGTAGTGGTTCTGTCAAAATAATAGTTTTGCTCCCACATTACGTATGTATTTTGCTCAAATTTTTACGCATTGGTTGCGTTATGAAGCTGCCTTATTATATCTTTGGGAAAACCTTAATTTCTGCTGCTTGAAACACTTCCTGATAACAATAGCATTTATTTTTGGCACATTATTTTGTTTCGCACAGGAGAACCTGATGATAAGTAAAGTAAAGTTTCAGGGGAACAAACATTTGCAGAGCTCGCAACTAAAGGATGAAATAGCCATTGATGGAAGCTCGTGGTTTAAACGCAAGATTTTAGGGAAAGAACCGGTTTATTATTCCCGGAGCTTATACAACGAGGATATTACACGACTTCGGATATTTTATCAAAAAGAAGGTTATTTGAATGTGCAGTTTGATCAGCCTGAACTTACCGTCAATAAAAAGAATCAGGTAGCATTAACCTTTTTTATTCGCGAAGGTGATCCAGTAACCATTTCCGATATTTCGTATCGGATTGACAGCACAAAAAAACTGGACAATGTTTTGCACCCAAAAGACAAGCGTAAACTTTTACTGCAAACACAGATAAACACATCTAAGATATTTCGTGATGAGGCGGTGATGAATGATAAACAGTTAATCGCCGAAACATTTTTTGATTACGGTTATCCGTATACACTGGTTGAGCAGCGATTAGATGTTGACACAGTTTCCAATACAACAGCTGTGCAATGGGACATTGATCGTGGTAAACTCGCTTATATTGGTGCAACAACCATAAACGGAAACGAGCGGGTGCCGTCAAAAAATATACTTCGTCAGGTTGCTTATGAGGAAGGAGAGGTTTGGAGTAAAATGAAGATCGACCAAACGCAGAAACAAATCTACAGCCAGGGAAATTACAGAGTAGCCTCTATCCGTACAAAAATGGGTGAAGAACAGCCTGACACCATCCCGCTGCAAATATATATCAGGGAGGCCCCGCGTTGGTCGGTAAGATTTGGTGCCGGTTACGGACGCGAAGATAAACTAAGAGCGTTTACCGATGTGCAGTACCTGGGTTTTCTGACTCATACCGGCCGTTTAAATCTGTATGCCAAGCGTTCGGGGCTTGAACCTTACAATGTTTACCTTAAATTCTCGCAACCATCGTTTCTGGTGCCCATTAATACCTTAACCATTCACCCTTTTATTATGGAACAGGATGAACCCGGTTATAAACTGCAAAGAATGGGAGCCAGCCTGACTTTTCTGCAAAACTTTTCGAAAGAACTAAATACTTCAATTGGGCTTATTTATGAAGATGTAGAGCAGGATACTTCCCAATATTTTGGTGAATTTAGTGCTGAATATGATGAATCGATATACAGTAAAACGGGAGTGGTTTTAGGAGCGATATACAATAATTCTGATCCTATTCTTGACCCGGTTCAGGGGTATTCTGTTTCGTTCAATATAAAAACGAACGATATAACGTTTGGCGGAAATATCCCTTTCTACCGGATTCTTACGGAATACAAAACTTATTTTGGAATACAACGTGGAGTAGTATTGGCATTGAAAGGAAAAATCGGGGGAATTAAACGAACCGACAATGCTGACTTTATTCCGGTGGAAGAGAAGTTTTTTGCCGGCGGAAGTCATTCGGTGCGTGGTTGGTCGAGAGGCGATCTTGGCCCACACAATGAATACGGCACTCCCATTGGCGGAAACAGTCTGCTGGAAGCCACTACTGAATTCAGGTTTGATATAGGACGACGATTGAAGTTCAATTTATTTATGGATGCGGGTAATGTCTGGCAAAAGAGTTTTGAGTATCACATTACAGATCTTCACTACGCTGCCGGTGCCGGATTACGAATAAAAACGCCAATGGGGCCTGCCGGAATTGATTTTGCACGGCCGGTTTTCGACAGTGATAACAAATGGCAAATTCATTTTAATATAGGTCACTCTTTCTAAAAAAAATGAGGGAATTGATAAAATATACAGCAATCGTGCTAGCAGGATTTATACTGCTGATAACCGGTTTATTGCTGTTAACTCAAACTTCGTTTTTTAGAGAGAAATTGAAATCCCGGGTAGTTAAGTTGGTGGAAGAACAGTTGGACTTAACATTCAATATCGAAGAACTGGATGGTAATTTCTACAACAATATATTGCTGCGAAATGTAGAGCTACGCGATAAAGACTCGTTACTCGCGTCGTTTAGTGGTTTAGAAGTAGATTATAAATTGTGGCCTTTACTTTCAAATACAATCAGGATCGATTCAGTAGTTTTGCGTGAGCCTTATGTGAATCTGTGGCAAAAAGCCGACAGCACCTGGAATTTCAGTACTATTTTGCCGGAAACGGAGCCATCCACATCAAGCGACAAACCTTTTAATTATACAATAGAAGCGGGTCAGTTTGCCATTCGTGACGGAAAAATTGATATTGCCTCGCCTGTAAATGGGATTCCTTCGGAGATTAATGATATCAATTTGTTTGCCGGCGGAAAATACAGTGCGGCAGAAACTTTGATAAGACTGAACAGTTTTCGATTTAAAAGCAAAGATCCTTCTATCGAGTTAAAAAAACTGAGTGGAAAACTCGAATTAAACGACTCGGGAATAGAGGTTGACAGCTTGTTACTTGTTGCCAATAACTCCGGCATTAATTTTCAGGGAGCTTATTTTTCGCCCGAAAATATGACCGGGATAATTAGTGAGGGAACAATCGACAAAAACGATCTGGCCCTATTTGTTCCTTCTTTTAAAATGCTTTGTTCCCCATTGATAAATGCGGATGTGACCGTATCAAACGATTCGCTCAACGCCAGTGTTGTCTTGCAAAACGGGGAAGAACAGATCAGTGCAAATCTTTCGCTGCAACCATTTTCCAAATTGCAATTGAACGATGGAAGTGTTCCTTACCAGGCCTATGTAAAACTTGATCAGGTTAATGTTGGCAATTGGGTTGATTTGGGAGTTGAAAAATCATATTTAAACGGTGAAGTAAATCTTAACGGCGAAAATCTGAAGAATTTTAAATCGGAAACCCTTGTTAAAGCAAAATTTGAAAACTCATCGTTTGAGGAGGTGAGGATTAAGACTTTAGATCTTGCCGGAACATATATGGGCGATAGTTTGAGGGCAGATATAGTTATGCAATCGGATGTTGGTAAAGCGGCTTTAAAAGGTAAGTTGAATTTTGTTGGAGAGCCTGAATACGACGCTGAAATAGTGATGGAGAAATTTGAGATCAGCAAAATGATGCCGGAACTGGGTTGCACCGTGCTAAATGGAAAAGTTGTTGCAAAAGGCAAAGGTTTTGATCTTGAAAAGTTGCGGGCAAATGCTGATATTTCTCTTGCGGGCAGCACTGTTTATGAGTATCCGATAGAAAGTGTTAACTCGTTTATTCATATTGACGGGTCATCTGTTAAGATAGATACTTTACAGGCTTTTGTTCCGGGCGCTGCCGTTTCGGGTAGTGGACAGTTTGAGCTGGATTCAATGTATCTGCAATCAAAACTATACGGAATTATCAATTCCCTGGAACTTATCGATTCGATAGTCGAGTTGCCTGTTGCTTTCGATTCCATTTTAACGGAGGCAACCGTTTCAGGCTCTGTTCCCTCGTTAAAAATTGATGGAATGCTCGACCTGTTTCATGCTGAAGGTTATTCGGTGAACGCAGAGACTGCCCATGCAAATTATCAGGTTGCACTGATTAGTGATTCTTTTAAGGTTGCTGTGCAAGCCGATGTTCGCAATTTAAAAACGGGAGATATTGGATTAGACACCGTTTTGCTGGACTACCGTTTTGCGGGAGAAGCGATGGATGTGGAGGCAAAAGTTAGTTGGTCCGATATGTTGGAGGCACAGCTGAAAAGCTCTATTATTGTGGATGATACGATTTCGTTAACGGTTCCCGAATTGGAGGTAAATTCAAAATGGGCTGATGTTTACCTGGTAGATCCCATGACCGCAACACTCGATCAAAATCAGTTTCTGGAAGTAAATAATCTGACGTTGAAAGATCGGAATTTAAAAGATTTTATGATTGCCGTGGATGGAAATATATCGGCCAGCGACACCGGTAATTTTGAGATAAAAATAAATGACCTTGATTTAAGTGAACTGAATCGTTTTCTGGGCGAAGAAATGGTATTGGGTGGCAAGCTAAATTCACATTTCCGGCTTTATGGGCGATCTACTAATCCGTTAATTGATGGTCAGTTGGAAATAACTGATCCGCGTTATGGCAACTACGAACTTCATTCGATGCGTTCCGATTTTACTTATGCCAACGACAAAGGAAGTATTGAGTTGACGATTCCCGATATGGGGAACTCATTTTATGCAGGAATTAGTGCTCCTTTTTCACTTTCGCTTGACTCATTACAACTTGGATTTCATCCGCCTGAAACCTATGAGGGACTGTTTATTCTTGATTCGATTGACATTACTGAAACTGTTAAATCTTACGCGCCCCACGATAGTGTGCGAGGATTACTCGATGCAAGAATTGAAACACAGGGCACGCTTGATAATCCTCAGTTTTTCGGGAAACTACATGTGAAAGACGGAATGTACAGCAATAAAAATTTTGGGATTGATTACAACGAAATTCTTGCAGCAGTTAGTTTCAATGGCAATGAAATTAGTATCGACACTGTTTTGGTGAAACAAAAGAATGGCTTGATTTCGGTGGATGGCGAGTTGGCTTTCGATTCCACCATCATAAAAGGGAATATCAGCAGTTCATCGGTAGAGGTCGATGCCAAAAACTTTTTTCTAACGCGGCATCGCAATTACGAAGTACTGATAGATGCAAATACTTTTGTTAGGTCAGAAAACGACAAACCGGAATTTGGCGGAATGATAAAAGTGCTACGTTCTGATCTGTATTTGCCGGCTTTGATGAAGGAATCGAAAAGCGATGTTGAAGCCGATGCCCCAATGTTAGTGGAGGCCTTGAAAGAATCAAAAGATTCTGTCAATTCAATTGCAACAAAAGCCGCGAAGATAAAGCCCCAAAAAGAGTCGGAACTTCTTGACCAGCTGACTGGCCGGTTACAGGTAGAAATTCCACGAAACACATGGGTAAGAAGCACCGATATACGTGCTGAGCTAAGTGGCGAGCTTGAAATTGTAAAAGAAGGACCGAGTTTTGAAATGTTCGGGAATGTCAAAATTCTCAGGGGATATTATATGTTGTATGGCCGAAAGTTAAATCTTCAGGAGAGCGAAGTAGTATTCCAGGGAGGAGAAGAATTTGATCCGATTTTAAACATTTCAGCCGAATATATCTACCGTGGCAGCGACAAAGAAAAACGTTACCTCGAAATGAATATAACGGGTAATTTAACAGAGCCAGAGATCACGTTCTACCTCGACAATGTGGAAATTACAGAAACTGATGGAATCTCTGTACTTGTTTTTGGTGCTACGAGCGATGAGATCGGTTACGGAGGAAACAATGGTTTGCTGAACTCTATCGGTTCAAATGCACTGGCAAGTATGATCTCTTCTCAGTTAAGTAAAACCATTGGTACAAAATTTAATCTCGACATGATTGAGGTTACCACTACCGAAAACTGGCAAAGTGCAGCTTTCGTTGTGGGCAAATACATTACCAACGACATTTTTGTGATTTACCAAAGAGGTTTTGGAGAAGTAAATGGCGACGAGATTACTCCCGAAACGATCATTGTTGAGTACGAAATTAATGAGAAGCTGTTCTTGCGCCTGCAAAGTGGAAGTGCCAAAGAATCAGGAGTCGACGTGATTCTGAAGTTTGAGCAGGAAAAAGATAAGGGGCTGCAGAAACGATAAAAGCAACAGTTTTAGTAGGATTCCTTTTAACTTTTTTGTCCGCCTTTCGTTGTCTGATGCACTTTTCAGTGCTATTAAAAAGTCCGGAAACATGGGATTGTTTTTCCAATTTAAACCAAAAATTAAATCAGTTGTAGAATCGTTATAAATTAGCTAATTTAGAACGCCTTTTTTGCAGGAATATTTGTGTTCGTCTACATTTGTGGCGCTTAAAGCAAAATTCGGAATCAACCAAAAATAAATAATAGATTATGAGCAGATTTTTAACGGCCTCAATTGGAAGAAAATTTGTGATGAGTCTGTCGGGATTATTCCTGGTAGCTTTTATTGCAGTCCACTTGGGTCTCAACTTATTACTGATCTTTGATAACAGTGGTGAATTGTTCAACGAGGGAGCTCACTTTATGGCTACTAATCCGCTAATTAAAGTAATGGAGCCCATCCTCGGATTAGGTTTTCTAATTCACATTGTTTGGTCTTTTTTCCTTGAATATCAAAACTGGAAAGCACGCCCGGTAAAGTATGCGAAAAAGAACATGAGTGGAGCAAGCTCGTGGGCATCGCGTAATATGCTGATTTTAGGTGGTTTGGTATTGGTATTTCTTGTATTACACATCATGGATTTTTTCTGGGTTATTAAATTTAAACCGGAAGAAATAGAGCAGTTGGCTAAAGGCGATTACGATTTAGTGGCAGGACTTTTTAAAACAAGTATTTTTGCCTGTATCTTATACATCGTTGGAGGTGTTCTATTAGGAATTCACCTGTCACATGGTTTCTGGTCGGCTTTCCAAACTTTAGGTTTAAACAACAAACATTGGTTAAATCGCTGGAAAGTAATTGGTACAATTTACGCAATTCTTGTTGCTGTGGGTTTCGCCGTTATTCCACTTTATTTCATGTTAGGATTGTATAAATAAAAAAGAGGAAAGAATTATGAGCATTTTAGAGAATAAGATACCTGAAGGGCCATTAGCAGAGAAGTGGAGCAAACACAAAGCAGCCATTAAAGTAGTGAGCCCTGCTAACAAGCGTAAATTAGAAATTATTGTTGTTGGTACCGGTTTAGGTGGTGCCTCGGCAGCTGCTTCATTAGCAGAATTAGGATATAAAGTAAAAGCATTTTGTTACCAGGATAGCCCGCGTCGTGCGCACTCAATCGCGGCTCAGGGTGGTATTAATGCTGCTAAAAACTATCAGAACGACAACGACTCGGTTTACCGTTTGTTCTACGATACAATTAAAGGTGGTGACTACCGTGCACGCGAAGCTAACGTTTACCGTTTGGCAGAAGTTTCTCCAAACATTATCGACCAGTGTGTTGCACAAGGTGTACCATTTGGCCGCGAATACGGTGGTTTGTTAGATAACCGTTCGTTTGGTGGTGTATTGGTAAGCCGTACGTTCTACGCACGTGGGCAAACCGGTCAGCAGTTGTTAATTGGTGCTTACCAGGCGTTGAACCGTCAGATTTCGAAAGGTGCTGTTGAAATGTACAACCGCCACGAAATGTTGGATTTGGTTAAAATCGACGGAAAAGCCCGTGGTATTATTGCCCGCGACCTTGTTTCGGGCGAGATCAAACGTTTTGGTGCACACGCCGTTGTTGTTGCAACCGGTGGTTACGGAAACGTATTCTTCCTGTCGACTAACGCAATGGGAAGTAACGGATCGGCAGCATGGCAGTGTTACAAACGAGGTGCTTTTATGTCGAACCCATGTTTCGTACAGATTCACCCAACTTGTATTCCTGTTCATGGCGATCAGCAGTCGAAACTGACATTGATGTCGGAGTCGTTGCGTAACGATGGTCGTGTTTGGGTACCAAAGAAAAAAGAAGACGCAGTAAAATTGCAGAAAGGTGAACTTCACCCGAACGATATTGCTGATGAGGATCGTGACTTTTACCTGGAAAGAAGATATCCTTCGTACGGTAACCTTGTACCTCGTGACGTTGCGTCGCGTGCTGCAAAAGAACGTTGCGATGCCGGTTTCGGTGTAAATGCCGAAGGTAAAGCAGTTTTCCTCGATTTTAAATATGCTATCGAGCGTTTGGGTAAAAGTGTAATTGAAGCACGTTACGGAAACCTTTTCCAGATGTACGAAAAAATTACCGACGTTGATCCATACAAAGCGCCAATGATGATTTACCCGGCTATTCACTATTCAATGGGTGGTACCTGGGTTGATTACAACCTGATGACAACAGTTCCTGGTTTGTATTCTATTGGTGAAGCTAACTTCTCCGATCACGGAGCTAACCGCCTGGGTGCTTCGGCACTGATGCAAGGTTTGGCCGACGGATATTTCGTGTTGCCATACACTATTGGTGATTACCTGGCCGATGAAATTATGACGCCAATGGCCGATACAAACGCTCCTGAGTTTGCTGAAGTTGAAAAAGAAGTAAAAGATCGTATCGAAAAATTATACAACATTAAAGGTTCGAAGCCGGTTGACTATTTCCACAAAAAATTGGGTCAAACCATGTGGGACAATGTAGGTATGGCTCGTAACGCTGAAGGCTTGAAAAAAGCAATTGAGGATATTAAAGTGATCCGCGAAGAATTCTGGAAAGATGTTCGTATTCCGGGCGAATTGGATAACCTTAATCCTGAGTTGGAAAAAGCCGGTCGTGTTGCCGATTTCTTCGATATTGGTGAGTTGATGGCTCGCGACGCACTCGACAGAAACGAATCGTGTGGTGGACACTTCCGAGAAGAGTCGGCTACCGAAGAAGGTGAAGCAAAACGTAACGACGAAAAATTCACCTACGTATCGTGCTGGGAGTACAAAGGAGAGGGCGTAGAGCCGGATATGCATAAAGAAGATTTGGTATTTGAGAATGTGAAACTGACTCAGCGGAGTTACAAGTAATTATTTTTAGTACAGAGTAGTGAGTAATTAGTATTGAGAAGAAGAAAGATCGAGAATCATTAAAAGCAAAGACGATGCATCAGTTTAAAGAATTGAAAGTTTGGCAAAAGGGAAGAGTTCTTGTTAAAGAGATTTATAAAGCAACTCACACATTTCCTAAAGATGAGCTTTTTGGTATAACTTCTCAAATGAGAAGAGCAGCCGTTTCAATTCCTGCAAATATTGCTGAAGGCTGTGGAAGAAATAGCGATAAGGAATTAAGTCGTTTTCTGGATATTGCCAATGGTAGTGCATTTGAATTGGAAACTTTAGTGATTCTAAGTCTTGATTTAGAATTTCTTTCTCAAGATAAATTTGAAGAATTTGATCGGAAACTGAATGAAATTCAAAAGATGATTTTTGGTTTTAAACAATCATTAATTAATCACGACTAAAGTCTCATTACTCAAATCTAAAAATCTAAAAATCTAAAAATCTAGAATAAAATGGCAGACAAAATTCTAAAAAAACTCAAAATAAAAGTTTGGCGTCAAAAGAATGCCAAATCAAAAGGTAAATTCGAAACATACACAATCGAGAATGTTTCAACCGGGTCTTCTTTCCTTGAAATGATGGATATCCTGAATTTCCAGCTAATCGAAGAAGGAATCGATCCAATTGCTTTCGACCACGATTGCCGCGAAGGTATCTGCGGTACTTGTAGTCTATACATCAATGGCCGTCCACACGGACCAGACACCGAAGTTACTACTTGCCAGTTGCACATGCGTAAGTTCAAAGATGGCGAAACCATTGTAATTGAGCCATGGCGTGCACGTGCATTTCCGGTAATTAAAGACCTTGTGGTTGACCGTACAGCTTTCGAGAAAATTCTTCAGGCTGGTGGTTTCGTATCGGTAAATACCGGTGGTGTACCTGATGCAAATGCTATTCCGGTTGCTAAGGAAGATGCAGAAGAATCAATGGATGCAGCTGCTTGTATCGGTTGTGGCGCTTGTGTGGCAGCTTGTAAAAACTCCTCGGCTATGTTGTTTGTTTCGGCAAAAGTTTCGCACCTGGCAAAATTGCCACAGGGTAAAGTTGAAGCTGCAAGCCGTGCTAAAAATATGGTATCGAAAATGGATGAACTTGGTTTTGGTGGATGTACCAATACGCAGGCTTGTGAGGCCGAGTGTCCGAAGAGTATTTCGATTACAAACATTGCACGTTTGAACCGCGAATATCTGAAAGCAAGAATTAGCGAATAAGAAAATTTAAGCTATATAGTTTTGAAAAGCCTTCTCAGTTTCTGGGGAGGCTTTTTTGTTTTTGTCTGCCTGCTTTGTTCGGCAAGAGAAAAATGTAGCTCACTTATGTAGTTTTAGTCTTCATGCCAGACGGACAGTTTCTTTTGCATTCGATCAAAAGAAACCAAAAATCTTGTCAAAAAATAACCTTTGCATTTTTTCAATGTAACCAATTAGCCCGACTGACGGATTTTTGACGAGCCCGCACAGGATTTCCTTCAAGGTTTGTCGGTTATTGAATAGGGAAGAAGTTTTTAAACAGTTACTTGTATTTGCCAGCGTTTCATTTTTGGAACGGCCTCTATGAATCTTTGCCTGGAATTGAAATAAAACCATAGAGAGAGCGGGAAGCTCCGAAGAATTGAGGAGATCACCCGTCCGAACTTAGGTTTTATGAAATGTAAGGTGAAGATTAATAGCAGCCTTGAGCTCGGAAATGCCTTCCTCGTGCTTCGTCTTTGCATTAAGGCAAAGATGAAGGCCTCCGGCAGGAAAAAGTTGAGAGGAATTTCGCTTTCATTGTTATTATTGGGCATCAATAAACGTTACTTTTCTTGTTTCTAAACCTGTTAACTTCGTGCGAAGATAGAGACTGAAAGGTATTAAAATAAGGCCGTTCGCTAAAAATGGCTTCCGTTTTTTCACATTAATAAACAAGTAGATGTGCATAAGTGCAAGGGCGAACACATGTATTCTCCATGCACAATCCATAACTTCGCATAAACACAAAGGATAATTATGCCATACAGACGTTTACCCACGACGGATAAAGCCAGAATACGCGCACTTAATGCAGCGCTGGCGAAGGTGATTAAGAATGAACACAAACTGGCGTTTTCCAATCATTCGGTTGAAGAACTGCAAAATGTGAAGAATAATTTTGAAAATCACCTTACACAATACGAATTAGACACACGTCTTCAGTCGGAAAATATAAAAGAGTACAAAGAAGCTTTCGATCGTGCTAAAATGTACGTTTCGCATTTTATACAGGTTTTGCTGTTTGCGTCAGAGCGAGGGGAGATTAATGGAGGAATTAAGTTCTACGGAAACCTGGCTTCGTTTGAAGGGAAACTACCACCCTTGAATACCGAAGAAGATATTATTGAGTGGGGCAAAATAATGGTGGAAGGCGAGCAAAAACGTAAACAAAATGGAGGAAGCGCCATTTATAATCCATCAATTGCGTTGGTAAAATTTAAGGTAGAAGAATTGCACGATGCTTCGGTATTTCAGCAAACCTTAAAGCGAAATACTTTGCGCTCGTTCGATAAAATGCAAAAACTGCGCAAGATAACCAACGACTTTATAAGCAAGCTGTGGACAGAGATTGAAGAAAGCCTCGAGGTTGAATCGCCAAAAGCGAAACGGCTGTTGGCACAGGAATATGGTATTGTTTATGTATTTCGCCGGAATGAAAAGAAAAAGCTTTCGGCAGAAGAAATGCAGACCGATCTCTTATTTGAATTTGCTTAAAGGAAACGAGCATCTTAAATAATCGTTTTAGTACACTATGGCATGAGTATGCGAGTTACATGAGTCGCCATTAATATAAACGATTATAGACGAATGAATTTATTGTATTGATATTTATGTCCCGGCTTGGTGAAAACTGATCCGGGATTTTTTTATACAGGAATCTCTTTCCCTGTATTGTGCCGTTTCAACATCATGAGAAAAATGAGTGTTATTGCAAGGCTGATTCCGGCCATATAATAACTGTCAGACGTTGATCCGATATCTTCATATTGTGGTTTCATCAAGCCATTATTAATAAGATACATGGCAATTACGGCAATTGCATTATTCAGGAAATGGGCAATTATAGGCAGCCACATCGATCCACTCCAAACCAGCAAATAACCAAACAAAGCACCAAGCAAAACACGAGGAACAAAACCATAAAACTGCATGTGCAATGCGCTAAAAAGTATAGCCGAAATCCATATTCCCCAATGGTGACTGTGCGTCATTTTGCTAAATATCTTCTGAATAACGCCACGGAATAAAAGCTCTTCGCCAACTGCAGGTAGCAGCGCGATCATAAACACGTTAAACGCAAGTCCTCCAATTGATTTTACATTCAAAAACGCATCGGTAATATCAGCCGCATTTTCTTCTGCATTGCGCATCCATTCTTCCACACCCGATAACCAGTCAGGGAAACTCATATTGCTGTTCAATTCGCCTATGAGGTTAATGAGTGGTGAGGCAAAAAACATCATCACAACAACCAGAATTATACTTTGCGAGTTGAATGATTTATCGAGATAAAGGTATTCTTTTGATTTGCCATGAAACAGGTAGCCCAGAATAAACGGAGGAACGATAAAAAACCCGATCGCCTGAACAACCTGGATGAATTTATAAAGGTTGATAATATTTTGGGACGTTTCGGAGTCTACAGTCGGCAGGTGCAAAACAGTATTGAAGCCCCAGATTGGAATGGCCACAACAAGCGACATTACAAAGAATATTAAAATGCTGGCCACCACAACAAATGCAGCAAAAAACAATTGCGAGAAGGGTTTCAGATCTCTGAATGCTGTAAATTCCATTTTTGAAAATGTTTTGAGCAAAGATAATTTTTATTGAGAAACCTGTTTCGGGGTTGGTGATTTCGATAAGATTACGGAAACTATAATTCCCTGATCTTAATATTCCGGAACATGGTTAGTCCGCCATGATCTTGCAGACCGATATGGCCGGTTTTAGCCATTCCGTAGTTCGGTGCGTCTGCCCATTTACTATCTGCTTTATTTTCCTCCCATTGGTCGGTCCATAGCTCATACTCCACTACTTGGGTGCCGTTCAGCCAATGTTCAACGTGTGGTCCGTCAACAATTATTCGTGTGGTGTTCCACTCGTTTATTGGTTTAACCTTTGCATTTTCTGGTGCACTCATTCCATAATTGGCACCTGAATGCTGCCAGGCTTCCAGGTTATCCGGCCATCCTTTGTCGTCTATGAGCTGGTACTCCGGTCCCGATTCGTAAATGGCATTGGTCAGTCCTTCCTGAACGTGATAAAAAACTCCGGAGTTACTTTGCGGTGTAACTTTCCACTCCAGGTACAATTCAAAATTGGCGTATTGTTTTTTTGTGATAATGTCGCCGCCATGATCCGATCCAACTCCTGAGTTATGCAGTTCACTATCAATTATTTTCCAACCGGTTACTGCACCTCCGTTAAAAGTTTTCCAGTTATTGGTGGTTTTGCCGTCGAACAGTAGTTCCCAGCCATCCTCAATTTCTTGCGTTGTTAAGGTGTTTTCGCCTTTGTTTAGTGAACAGGATACCGTATTGAATACTACAAAAATTGCGAGTACAAGGGATTTATTCTTCATCTTTTGTTTTTTTTGACCTAGGTTATGGTGTGTAAATGTACAAAATCAGTGGCAATCAGAATGATAAGTGAATTGTTTTTGGAGAACGGCTAAAATTCGTTCAATTCAGTTAACTTTAAGGAAACAAAATAATACAGCGTGGAAATCAACAAATCAATAATCGGGATGGTGCATGTTGGAGCGCTACCAGGCACCCCGAAAAACCACCTTACGATACCGGAAATTATTGAAGCGGCAATCAACGATGCACAAAAACTGGTGCAGGGCGGTGTGAATGCTATTATGATTGAGAATATGCACGACCGTCCTTATTTGAATCGCGAAGTTGGTCCAGAAATAGTGGCGGCAATGTCGGTTATTGCAACAAAACTCCGACAGGTTATTACACTTCCACTGGGAATACAGATTTTGGCCGGAGCCAACAAACAGGCGCTGGCCGTTGCTCACACTGCAGGTTTTGATTTTATCAGAGCCGAAGGATTTGTATTCGGGCACTTGGCCGACGAGGGAATGATGAACAGCGATGCCGCAGAACTTTTGCGCTACCGAAGAAAGATTGGTGCCGACAGTATAAAAATCTGGACCGATATTAAAAAGAAACACTCATCGCATGCTATTTCGGCCGATGTTTCGATTTGCGACATGGCGAAAGCTGCTGAGTTCTTTTTGGCCGATGGGGTAATTGTTACCGGAAATGCAACGGGCGAGGAAGCATCGATAAAAGATGTGCAGGCTGTAATTGAGGCGGTTCGGCTACCGGTGCTGATCGGCTCCGGAGTTACGGAGCAAAATATTTCGGATTTCTGGCCTTACGCCGATGCCTTTATTGTTGGCTCATATTTTAAATACGATGGAGACTGGCAAAATGAGGTTGAACTGGAGAGGGTTCAGGCATTTATGGCCTGCGTAAAACATTTGCGAGAAAGTTGCTAACATTTGTTTGATTAAATTTCTTAAAACCAGTTACATGCGTTTCTTTTATTCAAGAAAAATGGCGTGGGGAAATTGCTCAATGTGTCTGGAAAACAATAAGATACTAAAATTTTTTAATTTTATTTAAGTGTTAAATATCAGAATATTCTTTTTGCTGGTCTACTGTTAATTAATGTTAATGCCATACATTTGATTAACAAATTGATAGAACATCATTTCCAAACCAACAACGAACTAAAACGAATTTAGAATTGAAAACAAGAACGATTCAGAAGAGCATACTGGATCAGTAATTGAAAGAAGGCTGTTGAGTTTACATCAGGCGCCGGATGCGAATTCATAAGGCATTCTTTTAAGCACAATGCCGGTAACTGTTCTGTTTCACAAAAAAAACTTTGAATTATGAGTATTAAAAAACAATATTTAAAAAGTAAACCCGAGTGTAAAGTATCTTTCCGTGTAGCAAAAGCTGATGCTCCAAGTGCAGATACAGTAAAAATTGTAGGTGAATTTAACGGCTGGAACGAAGATGTTGAGCCAATGAGAAAACTGAAAAGCGGTGATTTTACACAAACGCTGAATCTGGAAGCCGGTAAAGCCTACCAGTTTAAATATTTAATCGACAATTCGGTTTGGGAAAACGAAAGCGAAGCTGACAGCACTGCCCCCACTGGCATTGTTGAAGGCGAGTTTAATTCGGTTCTCGACCTGAATTAATCAAAAAAGCATTAAGGATCTGTAGCATACGAGACGGTAGTTTTCGAGAAACTAAGTTTGGTGTTTTGTTACACCCGATTTCCCAAAGGGATGCAAATCGGCAAGGTTAGCTTCACTACAGATTGACAAAATATTAAGACCCGATCATTGTTCGGGCATCTTCACAAGGTATTCCACCAAAGCCGCTTTATCTTTATTGATGAAGTGGCTTTTTCTTTCTATGAAATCAATTTAAGATGTAGTATGGCAACAGGACCACATTGGTAGAATTTAATTTTTTCTGTTGCATTTGTCTTCATGCCAGACGGGTAGTTCCTTTTCCAATCGATGAAAAGGAACCAAAAATCTTGTCAAAAAAAACCTTTGTGTTTTCTCAATGAAATGGGTTAGCCCGACTGACGGATTTTTGACGAGCCCGCACAAGGTTTGCCTCAGGTCCGCCTTCGAGAAAAAGCGTTAAGAAAATAAATGGAGAGAGCGTAAAGAAATCAAGTCTGTTTGACGCTCGTTAGACCTGAGGAACGAAGGGCTAAAAGGAGGAGTTTCTTGATTTTAGAGAAAGTAATTTATTTTTAGTTTTTTATCGTCAGCGGTGGCTTTTTTGAATCCTTTTTCAGCTATAGGAAAAAGGATTTTCCGTCTGAAAAGACATTTACTAAATCTGGTATAGGAATCTAAAGTTGGTTGGATATGAGGGGGGGCAGTAGTCGGATGTGCTTCCTTGTAACCATTTCCTCCATCCTGTTACAAAATCTCCGAATCCTGTTTAACAGGACGCCAAAAAACTTAACCGGATGAGTAAAAAAGGTAACAAGATGCCCCAAAATGCGACAGGGACACCAAAAAGTTAACAGGACGCAATAAAAATGGTACAGGGTGCCGTAATAGTAACAGGACTGCTCTGTATGTAACAGGACGCTATTAGTCAGTAAATTACAGAGCTGTGTAAACGGCTCCGAAAAGCTTTGTGCCGCAATGTAAATTATTTGTAATAAGCTTTTTAGTCCGTTTTAATTAAGGACTGTTTCATCCTCGCCACCCATCAAAATTTTTCTATATTTGCATGTTTTTTAAAATCAGTGGATTATAAGGTATTCTTATGAGTAACAAATTTCAGGAATATAAGCAGTTAGATTTAGCACAGATAAACAAAGATGTTCTGGCGCGTTGGGAGAAAGACGATACCTTTCATAAAAGTATTTCAACCCGCGAAGGGCACGAAACATTTGTATTTTACGAAGGACCGCCATCGGCAAACGGAATGCCGGGTATTCACCACGTGATGGCGCGTGCCATAAAAGATATTTTTTGCCGCTACAAAACCATGAAAGGTTTTCGCGTTCACCGTAAAGCGGGATGGGACACGCATGGTTTGCCGGTAGAACTGAGCGTTGAAAAAGCGCTGAACATTACAAAAGACGATATAGGTAAGAAAATTACCGTTGAAGAATATAGCGACGCTTGCCGCAAAGAGGTGATGAAATACACCCGCGAGTGGGAGGAGCTGACACGCAAAATGGGTTATTGGGTAAATATGGACGATCCGTATGTAACCTTCGATAACCAGTATATTGAGTCGGTTTGGTGGTTGCTGAAACAAATTTATAACAAAGGCTTGTTGTACAAAGGCTACACTATTCAGCCCTACTCGCCTGCTGCCGGAACAGGTTTGAGCTCTCACGAGTTGAACCAACCGGGATGTTACCGTGATGTGAAAGACACAACAGCAATTGCCCAGTTTAAAGCCACTCGAAACGAAAAGTCGGAATTCCTTTTTGAAGAAGTGGAAACCGATTTGTATTTCCTGGCATGGACGACAACTCCATGGACACTACCATCGAACACGGCACTTTGTGTGGGACCGAACATTAAATACGTAAAAGTTCGTTCATTTAATCCATACACCGGCGATCCGGTTACATTGATTCTGGCGAAAGACCTGTTCCCTGTTTATTTCAACTCGAAGAATGCTGAACTGGCACTGGAAGATTATAATCCTGGCGATAAAAATATTCCATACAGGGTACTGGCAGAATACACCGGCGAGCAGCTAAAAGGTGTTCAGTATGAACAGCTGATCGACTGGGTAAAACCTGAAGGTAAAGCTTTTGAGGTAATTACCGGCGACTTTGTAACTATTGAAGATGGTACAGGAATCGTACACATCGCACCTACTTTTGGTGCTGATGACGACCGCGTGGCCAAACAACACGGAATTTCGCCACTGATCGTTATCGATACCGAAGGAAAACGTCAGGCTTTGGTAGACAGAAAAGGACGTTTTTACCCAACCATCGATTTGGATCCGGAGTTTGTTGAGAAGTATGTAAACACCGAATCGTATCACGAGTTTGCCGGTCGTTCAGTGAAAAACGAATACGACGATAAGCTGGAGGAAGATGCTTCAACTGTTGATATCGATATTTCGGTAATGCTGAAACAGCAGAACAAAGCGTTCAAAATAGAGAAGCATGTTCACAGTTATCCACACTGCTGGCGTACCGACAAACCGGTATTGTATTACCCGCTCGATTCGTGGTTTATAAAGTCAACTGCGGTGAAAGACAAAATGGTGGAGCTGAACAATACCATCAACTGGAAACCAAAATCGACCGGAACAGGGCGTTTTGGAAACTGGTTGGAAAACCTGGTTGACTGGAACCTTAGCCGTTCGCGTTTTTGGGGAACACCGCTGCCAATCTGGAGAACAGAAGATGGTTCGGAACAGATCTGCATTGGTTCGATGGAAGAACTGATGACGGAAATTGACAAAGCGGTTGAAGCCGGATTTATGTCGGAGAATCCGTTTGCCGAGTTTAAAGTTGGCGATTACGAAAAAGCCAACTACGAAAAGATCGACCTGCACAAATCGCATGTAGATAATATTATACTGGTTTCTCCGTCGGGACAAAAAATGGAGCGAGAATCCGACCTGATCGATGTTTGGTTCGATTCGGGTGCGATGCCTTTTGCTCAGCGCCATTATCCTTTCGAGTGGAAAGAGAATTTTAAAGATGTATTCCCGGCCGATTTTATTGCCGAAGGTGTTGACCAAACCCGTGGATGGTTCTTCACATTGCATGCCATTGCAACCATGATTGATGAGTCGGTAGCATTTAAAAATATTATTTCAAACGGTCTGGTACTCGACAAAAACGGTGTGAAAATGTCGAAACGTCTGGGTAATGCAGTCGATCCGTTTGCTACTATCGATAAATACGGTTCAGACCCACTGCGTTGGTACATGATCACCAATGCACAGCCCTGGGATAACCTGAAATTTGATATCGAAGGAGTTGAAGAAGTAAAACGTAAATTCTTCGGAACACTTTACAATACTTACAATTTCTTCGCATTGTACGCCAATGTCGACGGTTTTAAATATGCCGAAGAAGAAATTCCTGTTGAGCAGCGTCCGGAAATCGATCGCTGGATCATTTCGTTGCTGAACTCGCTGATTAAAGAAGTTGGTGAAAGTTACGAAAGCTACGAGCCAACACGTGCAGGCCGTGCCATTTCGGAGTTTGTAACCGAGAACCTGAGTAACTGGTTCGTACGTTTAAGCCGTAAACGTTACTGGGGTGGTGAATATTCTGCCGACAAAATTTCGGCTTATCAAACGCTGTACACTTGTTTGGAAGTGGTGTCGAAATTAATGTCGCCAATTGCACCGTTTTATGCCGACTTGCTTTATAATGATTTGAATAAAGCAACTGGTAAAGCTGAAAGTCAGAGCGTACACTTAGTTGATTTCCCTGCTTTTACTGAGGAATTGATCGACAAAGATCTGGAAGAAAAAATGGCCATTGCGCAAAAAGCTTCTTCTATGATTTTAGCACTGCGCCGAAAAGAGAAATTGAAAGTGCGTCAGCCGCTGGGTAAAATTATGGTGCCGGTATTGAATCCGCACTTTAAAGAGCAATTCGAGGCTGTTGCGAATATTATTCTGGCAGAAGTAAACGTTAAAGAAGTTGAGTTCTTAACTGATACTGCAGGAGTGATCAAAAAGAAGATCAAGCCGAATTTTAAAACGCTTGGACCGAAATACGGTAAAATGATGAAACAAATTGCCGGAGCTGTAAATCAGTTGGATCAGAATGCTATTTCGGTTTTTGAAAGTAATGGTGAATATGAGTTGACTGTGGCAGATGAGAAAATCATGCTGTCGTTGGACGATGTTGAAATTCAAACCGAAGATATTCCTGGATGGACAGTTGCCACCGAAGGACAGATGACAATTGCTTTGGATATCAATATTTCGGAAGAACTGAAACAAGAGGGAATTGCCCGTGAATTTATCAATAAAATACAGAACCTACGAAAGGAAAATGACTTTGAGGTAACTGATCGGATTAAGTTGCGTATTGCAAAGCACGAAGAGTATAATACGGCGGTAGAAAACCACAAAGAATACATTTGTGCACAAACACTTGCCGATGTTCTGGAGTTGACGGATAGCATTAATTCTGCCAACGCAAAAGAGGTAGAAATTGACAAAGATGTGATGGCGCAAATTGAGATTGAAAAGGTGAATTAAATATTTGTCAACAGGCACCGAAAATGATGGACTTTTTTATTACTTTAGGGCCTTGTTGAAAAAAGAGAGGAACTTAAAACCCACGAATTATGGGAGACAAAAACAGATATTCTGATGAAGAGTTGATGGAATTCAAAACAATCATTCTCGATAAGCTTGAAAAGGCTCAGGAAGATTATAAAATGTACAAGAATTCAATCACTCAAAGCGATGGTAACGATATTTCCGATACCTCGCCAACGTTTAAAGTATTGGAAGAAGGCGCTGCTACCCTTTCTAAAGAGGAAGCAGGAAAATTAGCTCAGCGTCAGTTAAAATTTATTCAGCACTTACAAGCTGCTCTTATTCGTATCGAAAATAAAACTTATGGTATTTGTCGCGAGACCGGCAAGTTGATAGCTAAAGAGAGATTGCGTGCAGTTCCTCATGCGACACTTAGTATTGATGCGAAGCAAGGAAAATAATAAGTAAAAGAAACGAATTGGAATTGCTCTTCGAAAAACCTGTTTAAAATTTTCGAAGAGCATTTCTGTTATAAAGGGTTAGCATATGTCGCGTTCCGTAAAATCACTGATAATTATATTTTCCATTTTAATTGTCGATCAGGTTCTGAAGTTTTGGATTAAAACCAACCTCTCGATCGGTGATGAGATTGTGGTTTTTAAAGATTGGTTTATTCTTCATTTTGTTGAGAACAACGGTATGGCTTTTGGCTTTGAGTTTGCCGGCGAATACGGAAAAATGTTCTTAAGTGTTTTTCGTATTGTGGCAGTAATGGCCATCGGTTGGTACCTGTTTAAACTGGCCAGACAAAAAGAAGTGCCTTTCGGCTTTGTAGCCTGTATTGCGCTGATCTTTGCCGGCGCCATAGGTAATATTATCGACAGTCTTTTTTACGGAATGATATTCAATCATAGCTACGGACAAGTGGCTTCGTTGTTTCCTGCTGAAGGAGGTTATTCCAGCTTCCTGCACGGAAGAGTGGTTGACATGTTATATTTCCCGCTGCTTGAAGGCCGTTATCCGGAGTGGATACCAAAAATTGGAGGAAATCCTTTTATCTTTTTCCGTCCGGTTTTTAATGTTGCCGATTCGGCCATTACCGTAGGTATTTTTTCAATTTTGCTTTTTTATCGCAAGTATTTTAACAAACCCGATACTAGCAAAATAGAGACTGAAGAGGCCGAAGCAGAGCAAACAGCTTAAACATTTTTTATTCAGGTTAAGTTCGGTTTACCTTTTTGCAGAGGGATTTGCTAACAGTCACAAAATCACCCATTTTGTTTTACCTTTGCACAATCATACGATTTCTGAAAAATTATGAGTCAACTTTATATCTATAACACGCTGAGCCGAAAAAAGGAAGTGTTTAAACCGCTGGTTGAAGGTCGTGTTGGTTTGTACGTATGTGGGCCAACAGTTTACAGCAATTCGCACCTTGGGCACGCGCGCCCGTTTATTACTTTCGATCTGTTGTATCGTTACCTTATTTTCCTTGGAAACAAAGTTCGTTATGTGCGCAACATAACCGACGTTGGTCACCTTGAAGATGAGGTGGAAGGCGTTGGCGAAGATCGTATTGCAAAGAAGGCCCGTCTGGAGCAGTTGGAGCCAATGGAAGTAGTTCAGAAATACATGAACACTTTTCATCGTAACATGGACGATTTGAATGTTACTCCTCCGAGTATCGAGCCGCGTGCTTCGGGCCATATCATCGAACAAATTCAAGTGATAGAAGGTATTCTAAAAAACGGATACGCATACGAGGTCAATGGTTCGGTTTATTTCGATGTAGAGAAATACAACAATGATTACAAATACGGAAAACTTTCCGGTCGTAATCTTGATGATATAAAAACCAACACCCGCAAACTTGACGGGCAGGACGAAAAGAAAAATTCTTTTGATTTTGCTTTGTGGAAAAAAGCTGCACCTGAACATATTATGCGCTGGCCTTCGCGATGGAGCGATGGTTTTCCGGGATGGCACCTCGAGTGTTCGGCAATGAGCACTAAATATTTAGGTGAGCAGTTTGATATTCACGGTGGCGGAATGGATTTGACCTTCCCGCACCACGAATGTGAGATTGCCCAAAATACTGCTTGCCGCGGAACAGAATCGGTACGTTACTGGATGCACAATAACATGATTACCATTAACGGGCAAAAAATGGCGCGCTCGCTGGGTAACTTCATCACGCTTGATGAGTTGTTTACAGGTTCGCATGAAATTCTGGAGCAGGCGTATTCGCCAATGACCATTCGTTTCTTTATTTTGCAGGCGCATTATCGCAGCACCATCGATTTCTCGAATGAAGCTTTACAAGCCTCTGAAAAAGGTTTGGAGCGTTTGATGGCTGCCTTAAAAACATTAAGCGAATTAACTCCTTCTGATGCTTCAACAGTGGATGTAGTATCATTAAAAGAGAAATGTTTTGCCGCTTTAAGCGACGATTTGAACAGCCCGATCGCTATCGCTCACCTTTTTGATGGGGTAAAAATGATTAACTCGGTTAAAGCCGGTAACGAGAAAATTTCAGCAGCTGATTTGGAAGATTTGAAAGCCTTCTACAACGCTGTCGTTTTCGATGTGCTTGGATTAAAAGAGGAAGATGTTGCTGGTAGCGGTAGCAATGAAGTACTTGGTGGAGCAGTTGAATTGCTCATTAACTTGAGAAAAGACGCTAAAGCCAATAAAGACTGGGGAACTGCCGATAAAATTCGCGACGAATTAAATGCTATCGGCATTGAGTTAAAAGACACCAAAGACGGTGTGGAGTGGAGTGTTAAATGAATTATGAATGTTGAATAATGATTAACGAATGTAGAAGAAGAATAGAATCGTTAATCGAAATTCGCTAATCAAAATATAAAGCTATGTTTTCAGGAATTGTAGAAGAATACGGAACAGTTGTAGCCGTTGAGAAAGACCAGGAGAATGTACATTTTACGTTGACCTGTTCGTTTGCCGACGAGCTGAAAGTTGACCAGAGTTTATCGCACAACGGCGTGTGTTTAACCGTTGTTTGGGTAGATAAAGCCGAAAAGAAATACAAAGTTACTGCCATTAAAGAAACGCTTATCAAGTCGAATCTTGGTCTGTTGGAAGTAGGATCGAAAGTTAACTTGGAGCGTAGTATGATGATGAATGGCCGTTTGGATGGTCACATTGTTCAGGGTCACGTTGACCAGACAGCAAAGTGTGTAAAGATTGAAGAAGCTGACGGAAGCTGGTACTACACTTTTGAATATGACTTTAATATTGAGAAAGCCAAACAAGGATATATGACCGTTGAAAAAGGGTCGGTAACAGTTAACGGTGTTAGTCTTACGGTGGTAAACTCAAAAGACAACTCTTTCCAGGTGGCAATTATTCCTTTTACACAGGAAGTAACCAATTTCCACACTTTTGAAGTGGGATCGGTTATTAATCTGGAGTTTGATATTATCGGAAAATATCTCAGTAAATTGAATTCGTACAGCAAATAGAAAAACCATATAGTGTTTTGAAAAGGTCCGTTTTGCGGGCCTTTTTTTGTGAACATAAGTCTGTGAGACCTGTTGTTATTAGAAAAAATAGCTAACTTTTAGGAATGAAACGAACAGCTTTAATAACAGGAGCATCAAAACGCATTGGCCGGTCGTTAACAGAACATCTGGCAGAAAAGGGCTGGAATGTTGTTGTGCATTATAATTCTTCAGTAAAGGGAGCGAATGGGTTGGTTGAAGATCTTTCAGCAAAATATCCTGATCAGGAATTCAGAGCAGTGCAAGCTAATCTCGCCGAAACCGATGAAGTAGTCGCATTGATTCCGAAACTTGCCGCAGAGAAGATCAAAGTCGATCTGCTGGTAAATAATGCATCAGTTTTTGATCGTGGCTACCTCAAAGGCACGTCGGGTGAGCTTCTTGATTCACAAATTGATGTCAACCTAAAAGCTCCGTTTTTTCTTATCCGCGACTTCGCCAATTATTTTAAAACAGGGAACATCATCAATTTTGTTGACACGCGCATCACATCAAATGCATCAAATTTCACTGCTTATTCCATTTCAAAAAAGGCACTTTGGGAGCTCACAAAAATGGCCGCTTTGGAATTTGCTCCCGATATTCGAGTTAATGCAATTGCTCCCGGAGTTACGCTGCCTCCTGAAGATGAGGACGAGGATTATCTGGAAAAACTGGCACAAGGAATCCCGATGAAAAAACCGGGAGGCGTGGAACCTATTTTGAAAAGTTTGGATTATATTTTGGAAAACGATCACCTGACGGGGCAGTTACTCTTTGCCGACGGTGGCGAAAACCTTGGAAAAAATCGTTGAATATGGCTAAAATACGTGTAAAAGATTTGTTAATCAGAACCTACATCGGATTCAATCCTGATGAATTGGTGAATAAACAGGATGTGGTAATCAACCTCGAAATTGAAACTGATATTCCTGAATCGGCTTTGGAGTCTGACGAACCCGAAGACATTTTCAACTATAAAGTAGTTACCAAAAAAATTATTGCATTGGTTCAGGAGGGACGTTTCAAATTATTGGAAGTGCTCACCAAGCGTATTCTTGATACAATAATGGAAGACGAAAAAGTAGCTTGGGCCCGCGTTGAAGTGGATAAACCACACGCCTTGCGGTTTGCAGAATCAGTATCGATGGAAATGGAGGCCAGGCGATGAATGAGGTGATTATCGGCATCGGCTCAAACATTAATGCAGACGAGAATATCGCCAAAATGTTTGAGATTCTGAAAGGAGAGGTGACCATAATTCAGTTTTCATCAATGATAAAAACCAAACCAATTGGCATTGAAAACCAACCTGATTTTACAAACGGCGCGGTAAAAATTAGTACAGATTTAGAGCAGTTTGATTTGAAAAAGCAACTCAAACAAATTGAAGACCGGATGGGGCGCGACCGAACGGGGCCAAAATTCGGACCACGATGTATCGATTTGGATATTGTAGTATGGAATGGGCAGGTTGTTGATGAAGATTATTATACGCGTGACTTTCTGCGTAAAAGTGTGCAGGAGCTGGGTGGAGTAACAAAAAAGTAAGGTCATACAATCGACTCATAAATCGATAGTTTGACCAGACTATATTATTTGTTGTTCTTTACAAACAGTTCGTTTAATCCTGAAATTCCGCCAACTTCTTCAAGGTCGGTAACTACAAAGTCTGCACCACCTTCAGCTAATTCTTTCTCATTGTTTTCACGGGCAATGCCAAGTGTTAAGCCAAAATTACCTTTCGCTCCGGCCTGAACTCCCGAAACAGCATCTTCAACAACAATGGCTTTTGCCGGAGTCGATTCCAGCATATCGCAGGCAGTGGTAAAAATATCCGGTTCTGGTTTGCCGTGCAGTCCCAGCTCGGCCGAAACAACACCGTCAACGCGGGCACCAAACATTTTTAGCATGTCAACAGCTTCCAAAACCGGCGCGCAGTTTTTGCTCGACGATGCCACGCCCAGTTTTATACCTGCTTCTTTTAAGTCGTTTAGCATTTGTGCTGTCGATTCATAAACTTCAACACCATCGCGCGCAATTACTTCGTTAAAAGCTTCGTTTTTGCGGTTACCCAACCCACACACGGTTTCCATACCAGGTGCATCAGAAGGATCACCAGGTTCCATGATGATTTTTCGCGACTCTAAAAACGATGCCACTCCTTTGTAACGTGGTTTTCCATCCACAAAAGCCAGGTAATCGCTTTGTGTAAATTCTTTAAAAGTTACTCCTGTTTCTTCAGCGTGTTTTTGCAGGTATTCGTCAAACATTTTCTTCCATGCCGCGGCGTGCGTAATGGCGGTTTTGGTAATTACACCGTCCATGTCGAAAATAACTGCTTCAAATGCTAAGTCTCCCATTTTTTTCCCTTTTCTAATTTGGAAACAAAATTAGACAATTCTTACACACAAGAATTTAAAAATGTATAAAACTGATATTTATCGTGTTGCATTTCCTTTTTAGCTCACTAAATTTGTACCGTAGCAAAAACAAAAAGTCATGATTAAATTTTTAATGGCTATCTACCTCCACAACCGAAGCTTCCTGAATATCAAAAACAGGGACGCCTTTAGAATGTAGATTTCAGATTAACGATTTAGGATTTCAGATTTCTTCTGAAGTTTACTATCGTAAGTTTCATTTCATAAATCATCAATAGTTATTCTATTTTTCTAATACAAGAACAACGATTTTGAATGGCATGGTTAGTTTTATTAGATCCATCGCAAATCATCATTCGTTGATCATCATTCATAAATCATATTTAAATGGAATTACCATTTGCAGAATCATATAAAATTAAGATGGTGGAACCCATCTATAAAAGTACGCGTGAACAGCGCGAAGAGTGGATAAAAAAAGCGAACTACAACCTTTTTAATTTACGGAGTGAGCAGGTTTTTATTGATCTGTTGACCGACAGTGGAACCGGCTCCATGAGCCAGAATCAGTGGGCCGCAATTATGACTGGCGACGAAAGTTATGCCGGATCATCGTCGTATTATCATTTAAAAGATGCGATAAAAAATATACTTGGTTTCGATTACTTTTTGCCAACGCACCAGGGTCGTGCTGCCGAGAATGTCTTGTTTTCGGTGCTGGTAAAAGAAGGTGATGTAGTGCCCGGAAACAGTCATTTTGATACCACAAAAGGGCACATTGAATACCGGAAAGCATCAGCGGTTGATTGCACCATCGACGAGGCTTTTGATACTGAATCTTTGCATCCGTTTAAGGGGAATATCGATTTAGAAAAGTTGGAAGCGGTTTATTCAACACATCCGGCAGAGCAAATTCCTATGGTTATTGTAACGGTCACCTGCAATACTTCTGGTGGGCAGCCGGTGTCGATGCAAAACCTGCGCGATGTACATGCATTGTCGAAAAAATACGGAATAAAAGTGGTGTTAGACTCGGCACGTTTTGCTGAAAATGCCTGGTTTATTCAGCAACGTGAAGATGAGTATCGCAACAGCACCATCAAAGAAATTGTGGCTGAAATGTTTTCGTACGCCGATGCCATGACCATGAGCAGTAAGAAGGACGGCATTGTAAATATCGGTGGTTTTATTGCCATGAAAGACGAGGAGCTGTTAAAACAGGCTTCGGTTTATAATATCATGTTCGAAGGTTTTAATACCTATGGCGGAATGGCGGGACGTGATATGAATGCGCTTGCCGTTGGACTTGATGAGGTTACAACCGGGTATTACCTTGAAAATCGTATTCAGCAGGTAGCCTATTTGGGAAATAAGTTGATGGAATGGGGAATTCCGGTGCAGAAACCCATTGGCGGGCATGCTGTTTTTGTTGATGCCAAGAAATTTTTGGGACATGTTCCAAAAGAAGAGTACATCGCACAAACACTGGCTATCGAATTGTATCTTGAGGCGGGAGTTCGTGGTGTAGAAGTGGGAACACTGCTTGCCGATCGTGATCCGAAAACGCGCGAAAACCGCTATCCAAAACTGGAGATGCTGCGTTTGGCAATTCCACGCCGCACCTACACCAATAATCACATGGATGTGGTGGCGGCGGCATTAAAAAATATCTTCGATCGGAGAGACGAGATTGATCACGGTTACCGGATTAAAAAGGAAGCACCGATAATGCGCCACTTTTCTGTGGAGCTGGAGCATGCCGAAAAGGTGCGTAAACAATAAGCAGGATCGGTTATAACTGATTAGCGTAATGATGGGTGAATTCTTTAAAGCCTAAAGCATAGGATTCGCCCATTGTTTTTTCATATTTTGAGCAGAACGACTCGAAATTGAACTTTGCCAAATGCGAGTTATTTGCTTTTTGCAATGCCCAGATTTGCAGATAAAGCGCTTCTTCGCTCAGGTCGTCGTAATCCAAGATTCGTTGAGATACCTTTTCTACTTCTTTGGGTTTATTCTCTTTCTTGTAATCAGAAGCCAGTTTTAACAGGTTGTCAATTACCTGGTTGCCGGTGAATCCTCTCACTTCGTCGAGCCATGGCCAGTCAACTCCTTTTAACAGCCGGCCTTTTTTTACCAAATGGAAAAACAGTTGCAACTGTTGCCGAGTCATACCCTGTGGAATTTTACAGAGTTGAAAAGCTTCCACATAATCACAGAAAAAGTCTTCCGACAGGTTTAAGTGCAAATAACCATTTTGAGAGGTAATTTCTACCTTATTGAAATGTGCCAGAATCTTGCGCAATTTGTTGAGTGTAACCGCGCGGTTGTTGGCCACCTTTTTATCCTCAATTCCATACCACAACGTTTTGTTAACATCGGGAATAGATGCCCCGATTCCATTCTTCATACTGTGGATGAGCGTGAAAATAAACAGTTCGCGTACTTTTGGGGTGAAAAGATCGGTAACATCTTCGTTATTGTTATTGATAGCTTTGAATTCGCCAAAAAGTTGAATCTGGTTCTTTGTCGGTGTTTCAGGTTTGTTGACTAAAATTGAATGTTTTCGTGCATTCATTTTCCGCAACAGAATGAAAATTAACACCAGGAAAACAAAGGCCAGAGAAGCTAAAATGGCAACAATGGTTTTGGTTGACAGTAAGGTTGTTGGGGCTTCCGTCGATTGGTAAGTGATTTCCTCGTCGTGTGCCAGCCGGTTTATTTCCTCGTTACCCAGCGGGCGGTTCCAAATGTACAGGTTGTCGATATATCCTCTGAGGCTGGCACCGCCTGAAAGTGCACTGCCAATAAAAATATCGTTGGTGCCGGAATAGGGCGGATGGCCGTCGGAGCCACCAATATACTGGCCGTCAACAAATATTGCTTGCTGGCCTGTTTCCAAAATATAGCGCCATGTTAGGTGGTACCATTTATTGGTTTCCAGTAATTCGTCCGACATAAAATCGTTCGCCCAAAGTCCGAAATAGGGATGTCCCGAGCGCAAAACCAGATGAAGTCCTCTCCGGTAACCTTGTTCATCGTTGCCCAGAATCGCATTGTCGCCAAATTTCAGAATATCAATAAATTTTACAAAACAGCTAATGGTAAAACTGCTGTTGGGCAATCCGTACAATTCGGGATGACCAAGATTTACATTGGCATTTTCCGGCAAACGAAGTACATTTCCCCGATCAATATCCTGGCTAAAGGTGAAACGGTTTCCGTCGAAAGTCCGTTCTGGATTCACCACATCCGCCAATTCGTTCTCGAAATGGAAACTGGCCATTAAACGCCGGTTAAGATCGAGCGGAGTTGCCAATATGGAATATTGTTCGGGTTTCACCATCTCAGCAGTGATGGTAAGTTGCGAAGGTGTTAAGCTAAAACCCGGAACAAAGGGAGTTAATATCATTTCTTCACCACCGCGAATTGGGAAACTGAATTTTCCGCCGGTGATAAGTGTTTCAGCATTTTTCCAGAAAACGCGTTCAAAATTTTTCCCAACTGTGCGCACCTGTCCTTTTACAGCTTCAAAAGAATTCAGTTGTTCAATGATAAATCCAAAATTATATATACTCCTTTCAACAAAAAGGAAGTTAGGTTTCTTTCCATATTTTATCCAGCCCTCCAGCAAAAAGTTAATGTATTCGGGGTACAAATTCCGGTTTACCAACGAAGTGGAAACACCGATCGGCAAACGGTCGAAATTACTGATTTTAAAAAGCTCTTTGTTGATGTTCGATTCCCGTTTCAGAATAGCCGAATTCGGTGTGATCTGACTGGCTCCGATTTCAAGCGCATAATTGTCCGTTTCGTGTAAAATACGGCTTTCGTTTTGCAACTCGCCTTCAACAAAAAATATTACCCTACGGTTGGCTTGTACCAAATATTCAATCGATGGCCATTTTTCTCCTTGTGGTAAATAAAATATCTGGTTCGTCAGGTTGCTTGCGTTTATTACCGAATCCAGCACATGTACATTTCCCGAATAGTTGATGAATACCGGAATGATTTTGGATTCTTCTTCTTGCAGTAACAATTCTATTTTTTCAAGAATATCAGAAAACGGAACAGCGCTGTTTTCTAAATGTATTCCTTCTTTATCGGAACTGACAGCTAATTCAATTCCCGTCCAATTGTTGTCTTTTATAAAATCGAAAAGTCGGTTGTTCTGGTATTCGGCGGGTGTTAATTGACCTATCAAAAAGGAGTTGTCGGCAAAATCATTGGCTTTAGCTGGCAGAGAAAAGGCAACTCCGGCAAAAAGTAACAAGAATAGCTTCAATCTAATCTTATGCAGCATCTTATATGTTCTTTTAACAAGAATGATAACGTCCTTAATTTGATATTATTTTTATCCCAAATATATTAAAATATACGTAAATCGATATTTTTTTCAATAAAAAATACAATTCTTAAAAAGCTTTTTAATCAATTAGTTACAAAATAAATTAAGATGAAATTAAGACGTCGTTAAGACACATTTAGCATCGATATTAAGAAGTAGCTAATTGCGCGCGCGTATTATTGCCGCTCAAATTGACAACGAATGACTGATAAGACGATTAAACGCAAACACTACATGCTGTTTATTGCGGGAGGACTGAGTGTTATACTCTTTTTGCTGTTATTTAATAAAACCGTGAATTATACTTCAACAAACGATTTTTGTAATTCATGTCATGTTCACGAACATGCCGAAACCAGTTGGAAATTATCAGCCCATCATAATACTTCAAGTGGTGTTTCCACCAACTGTGTCGATTGTCACTTACCACCGGAAGATCAAATAGCTCGTTTTTTAACCCGAAAAGCTTATCATGGGTTTCATGATTTTTATGCGTACCTCACCATGGATCCGGAAGAGATTGATTGGGCAGCTAAACGGTCGGTTGAAGCTTCAGAACACTTTGTATACGAAGATGGATGCGTGAAATGTCACACCAATATGTTCCCGTCAACGCTAAACGAACAGGGTTGTCAGCAGCATATAAAATATATCCGCGATCCGGAGAATAACTCGTGTATGCAGTGCCATCATGATGTTGGCCATTTCCGAGGTGCAACCAACTTGCTGGTTGGATTGGAAGAAACTGTTGATCCAACAGAAATTTATAACGCTCCAGCTGAAGTAAAAGCTTTTGAAACATTTGAAGAACAGATTCCGGGAACTGCAGTTTCGTTTAAAATGATTGCCATTCCCGGAGGACAATTTAAAATGGGTAGCCTGGCCGATGAGCCTTACCGTGAAAGAGATGAAGGTCCGGTGCGCGAAGTGGAAGTAGGTAATTTCTGGATGGCAGAAATTGAAGTGTCGTGGAATGAATACCTGGCATTCTTTACGGCTACAGGTTCTCAGGGACGGAAAGAAGCTGTAGAAGTTGATGAAGAAACCGATGGCGTTTCAGGCGCAACACCGCCTTGGGGAGCACCGGATCAGGGCTGGGGAAAAGGAACACGCCCGGCAATTACCATGAGTCATCATGCAGCCGAAACATATTGTAGGTGGCTAAGCCAGGAAACAGGTAGAAAATACCGTCTGCCAACTGAAGCAGAGTGGGAGTATGCAGCACGTGGAGGAACTCAAATGCCGTATTTCTTTGAAGGATCACCCAAAGATTTTGAAGCGGATGGATTTATCAAGAAGTTATTTGGCAGCAATAAAGAAGTAATTAACCAGTATGTGATATCGCAGTTGAACAGTCCGAATAAAACCCAGCAACCAGATGCCGTTGAGGCCAATCCTTACGGTTTGAAAAATATGCTGGGAAATGTGGCTGAATTCTGCCTTGACTATTACGATCCGCAGGTGTATGGAAAATATCCGAAAGGCGTGGTGAAAAACCCAAGAGGACCACGAAGCGGAATGGAACACGTAGTCCGTGGAGGTTCATTCCGAAACTCGCCAAAAGACTTACGTGTGGCTGCCCGCGATTTTACAAAAACCGACGCCTGGTTGGTAACGGATCCGCAAATTCCAAAAAGTATCTGGTGGTATTCTGATACCAAAAGTGTTGGTTTTAGGGTGGTTTGTGAGTACAATGAAGAAATGTTTACAACAGAAAAAAATTAAAACGAAATACAATGAGTAAAGATCAACTATCACGCAGGAATTTTCTGGAGAAATCAGCATTAATCGGTGCTGCCGGAGTAATTGGTTTAAATGCACTGAGTTCTTGTAAAAACACGACAAAAGAGGTTGATTACGAATTTCCCCCGTTGCTTGATCAGGCTCCCGACGGTAAAGAACTGAAAGTAGGATTGGTGGGTTGCGGAAACAGGGGAACCGGCGCAGCATTGAACTTCTTGGCAGCAGGACATGGTTTACACTTGGTTGCACTTGCCGATGTGTTTGAAGATAAGGTTTGGGATTGCCGCGATAAATTGTTAAAACAGCGCGTTGAAGTGCCGGAAGCTAACTGTTTCTGGGGATTCGATGCTTATAAAAGCCTGCTGGATGTAGATCTGGATGTGGTAATTCTGGCTACACCACCTCATTTCAGACCGATGCAATTTGATGCTGCGGTGCAGGCCAAAAAGCATGTATTTCTTGAAAAACCAGTTTGTGTTGATCCGGTAGGAGCACGCCAGATTATGGCCACGGCAAAAAAGGCTGAAAGCATGGGCTTGTCAGTTATTACAGGGACACAACGTCGCCACAGCCGCGATTATAACGAAACTTATCGCCAGGTGGCTTCAGGTGCTATTGGTGATTTGGTGGCGGCAAAAGCGTATTGGTTACAATCGCATGTTTGGTTCCGCACCCGCGAAGAAGGTTGGAGCGACATGGAATACATGCTGCGTAACTGGAACAGCTTCTGCTGGTTGGGTGGCGATCATATTCTGGATACTCACGTTCACAACATCGATATTGTAAATTGGTTTATGGGAAAAACTCCTGAATCAGCCATTGGTTTTGGCGGACGTCACCGGAGACTAACCGGCGACCAGTATGATTTCTTCAGCATCGATTTCGACTTCGGAAATGGTATTTCATCGCACAGTTTTTCGCGCCAGATTGATGGTTGTGCCAACCAACTTGGTGAGGTAATTATGGGAACCGAAGGTTACACGAACTGTAAAAACACGGTCTTCAATCATGATGGTTCGGTAAAATGGACCTACGAATATCCGAAAAATAAAGATGGTCGTTCTACCGGAGTTGTAGCGGTTTCGCCATACGTGCAGGAGCACATTCACCTGGTAACTTCTATCCGTACAAACAAGCCTGTTGTTGAGGCACATCGAACTGCCGAGTCTACATTGACAGCAGTTATGGGAAGAACAGCCGCTTACACCGGGCAAAAAGTAACCTGGGAGGAGATGATGACTTCGAATGAAAAACTGGGACCGAAGAAGTATGAAATGGGCCCGGTTGATATGCAATTTCCGGTACCAAAACAGGGAACGCAACATAAAGCATAAAAACAGAATATGAAACTATCTGTTGTCATACCACTATTTAACGAAAGTGCCGTTTTATCGCTGCTGATAAACGAAGTTCACCATAACCTGATGACTTTGGGCGAAGCTTTCGAAGTGGTGTGTGTTGACGACGGAAGTGCAGACGATACACTTCAACAGCTTCTGGAAATGAAAGCTGAAAAGCCGGAGTTGAAAGTAGTGTCGTTATCAAGAAATTTTGGATTGCAGGCAGCTATTGCAGCAGGTTTGGAATACACCAAAGGCGAGTATGTGGTGGTTATGGATGGCGATATGCAGGATCCTCCGGAGCTGATAGAAGAGCTTTTTCAAAAAATACAGGAAACCAAAGGCGATGTGGTTTCGGCAGTTCGCTCGGAGCGTGGCGAAAAGTTCAGCAAGCGCTTTTACATCAATGTATTTCATAAAGTATTCCGGAATATTTCGGAAGAGCAACAGCTGGAGCAAGCCGGTAACTTCTGTATCATGAGCCGCCGAGCCGTTTCGGCCATTTTAAAATTTACCGAGCAAAACCGCTACTTCCCGGGCATCCGGAATTTTATCGGTTTTCAGCACGATACAATTGTTTACGATCGCCCGGACAGAGCCGAAGGCTCCGCAAAAATGACCAGTAAAAAATTGTTTGCGCTGGCTGCCGATGCTATTTATTCGTTCTCGAAATGGCCCATAAAACTGTGTTTGTATCTGGGTTTACTGGGTGTTGCTGTTTTTCTGCTGGCCATTGTTTACACGCTGATATCAAAATTTACAGGACTGGCACCAACCGGTTGGTCGTCTACTTTTTTGGCAATCAGTTTTTTTGGATCGGTGCAGCTTACTTTTTTGGGGCTCATTGGCGAATACATTTATCGCATTTACAAAGAGGTACAAAAGCGGCCTGTTTACCTGGTGAAGGAGGTTTATGAATAAATTAACCGACATATTAACTGCACGCAATGTGTTTCGCATCAGCTTGGTTGTAGCTGCTGTGATTTTGCTGTCGTTAGCGCCGAAAGCGGCCGTTAATGTCGATGAGATGTTGCATTACCCGCATGCCAAACGTGTGGTAAACTGGTATTACACCGGCGGAGAGGATACTTCTTGCCTGAATACTCCTGTTCACAATTTAAAATATTACGGGCAATCGGTTGATAATCTTACAGCGCTGATCAATCGTGTGTTCTCCATCGAAAATGAATTTCTGACACGACATTTTACCGGAGCTGTATTTTTCTTTTTGCTACTGCTTTTCGCCGGTCTTCTCGGTAAAGAAATTAGCAATTCATATTGGGTGGCAGCAACTGTAGTTTTATCACTGATGCTCACGCCACGTTTGTTTGGGCAGGCATTTGGCAACTTAAAAGATATTCCTTTTGCAGCCGGATATATTGCCGGCATTTATTTCATTATAAAGTATTTAAAACAATTTCCGAAAGTGAATTGGAAGACAGTGATCGGTCTCGGTTTGGCCATCGCTTTTACCTGTTCGGTGCGCATTGGCGGATTAATCCTTTTCGCCTATCTCGGATTGGGAATTGTGGTACTCATTCTTTCGAAGCCTTTTTTACTTAAATATATCGTTTCAACTAAATCTTGTTTTGTAAGGTTAATGGGCCAGTGGCTGGTAATAGTGCTCGCAGGTTATTTCCTCGGACTATTATTCTGGCCCTATGCCTTGCAGGATGTGGTGCGTCATCCGCTCGAAAGTTTGTCTGTGATGGAGCACTACAAAATCAGCATTAAACAGTTATTCGAAGGCGATGTAATCTGGAGTTCGTCGCTGCCCTGGCACTACCTTATAAAATGGATTTTGATAGCAACACCCGAGTTTATTTTACTCGGGACTCTATACTTTGTAGCCTTTTTAACCTATAAATTTTCTAAACCGTTAAGCGAACAACTCATCATCGAGTTGTTCGTCTTTTTTACACTGCTTTTCCCGGTGGCGTATGTAATTATTATTGGATCGAACCTGTACAGCGGGATTCGGCAAATGTTATTTGTAGTTCCGGTAATGGTTGTTTTGTCCGTAAGTGGCTTATTTCAATTCATAAAACTAGACATCAGAAAGAAAGTGAAAGTTCCGGCTGTGGCCCTGTTTTTTGTATTGATGATCTTGCCGTTTCAACACCAGGCGAAAACTTTTCCGGCAGATTATATTTATTTCAATGCTATTTCGGGAGGAAACAAGGCGGCATGGAGTAATTACGAGTACGATTATTATTTCCATGGAATGAAGGAGGCGACGGATTATTTGATTTCCGAAATTGGTAATGAAAAGGCGATAGTAGCAATGAATTGCCAGTTGCCGAATTATTTCGAAAAGATACCCAATATCGATTTTAAATATACGCGTTACCTTGAGCGTAGTTCGGCAGATTGGGATTATGCATTATTTGGCGTGAATTATATTCATTCGTATTTGCTGAAGAACAATACCTGGCAGTCGACACGGATTGTAAAGACTTTTTACCACAAAGGCAATCCGCTGGTGGTGCTGTTGGAAAGGCAATCGAAAGATGATTTTGAAGGGATCGACCTGCTGAAGCACAGAAAATGGGACGAGGCCGAAATCTTATTAAAAAAGGAATTGGAAACCGATCCCAATAATGTTTGGATGTTTGTAAATTTGGCGAATTTGAAATTGGCGCAACGAAAGTATGCCGAGCTTGACGAATTGTTGGAGGGCGGCCGGGCAATACATCCTTATTATGAGCCGTTGTATTTGATCGAGGCGCAAAAATTATTCGATCAGGGAAAGTTTGAAGAAAGTTATGCGGTTTTAAACGAGCTGATCGAAGTGAATCCGCGCTATAAAAATGCGGCACCACTATTAACGAAAGTGAAAGAGAAATTAAATAGATAATACGAATTTAAAAATTTAGAAAAATGAAGAGAGTAATTGCAATGATCGGATTGTTCATCATGAGTTTACCAACAATGTTGCTAATGGCGCAAGACCAGGGAACATACATTGATAATTTGGGTGCTCAGGACAGTTCGTATTTGGAAGAGGCTCCGCTAACCGGAGTTGAGCAAGCTTCAGGTTCAAACTCAACTGTAATCATTATTGTTGTTGCAGTTGTAGTTATCGCGGCGGCTGTTTTCTTTTTTATGAAGAAAAAGAAAAAGTAATGTAGAGTAAGTTCTGGTTACAAAAAAACCGGCTTTTTACAAGCCGGTTTTTTTATTGGAGCAAATTGCATATCTATAGCACTGATAAATAGTCTTTTATGAACGTTTTTAGAGAGCATGCTCTAACATTTTTATTGATCAAATAATTGTCGGAGGATGGTGTTATTACAAAGTTTGCAGGGGAATTTAAATCTTCAAATGCAATATAATTTCCCTTACTCAGTTTTGGCGAATTTGTAAATTTAACTTCAATACTTGCTAATACTTTTTCTCCTTTTGTAATTACAAAATCAACTTCTGCACCGTGGTGGGTCCGATAAAAGAATAACTTTAACGTTTTTTTCTTTTCTGCTAAAATCTGGGTTAAAACAAACGTTTCCCACGATGGCCCTAAGCCCGGATGCCCGGCTAATTCATTAAAGTTTTCTACCCCGATTAAGTGATGAAGGATACCGGTATCGGTCAGGTATATCTTGGGCCTCTTAACAATGCGCTTTTTCATGTTTGGGGCAAAAGCCTGCAGGCTGTAAATAAGAAAAGCCCCTTCAAGAAAATCGATATACTTATTGATGGTTGGAGAGGAAAGTCCCAGTGAATTGGCTAATGTTGAGGCATTTAATATTTGTCCGCTCGAATGTGCCAGCATCGACCAAAGGTTTCGGATTGTACGGCTCGGTGCATTTAGCCCCAGTTGTAATAAATCGCGGTTCAAATAGGTGTGAATAAAATTTTCAGTCCATTGCCATGTTAAATCAGGAGTGGGGGCAAGTAAAGCATCCGGAAACCCTCCATTTATCCATAAGTTTGTTTGGCTTATGTTTGATGGTAGTTCTTCAAGGGCAAATGGGAATAGGCGGAGATAGGCAATTCTGCCAGCCAAAGTTTCCGAGCTGTTGCGAATTAAATCGGGCGATGCTGAACCCAGTAGAATAAATTGCCCCGGTTTGCGGGTTTCGTCAACCAGCGATCTTAAAAGTGGGTAAAGGTCTTCTTTGAGTTGAATTTCATCGATAATTATTAATTTCTCGCGGTTTTGCGAAAAGAATAGTTCGGCATCCGTTAGTTTGTTCAAATCAGATGCCCGCTCTAAATCCAGGTAAATACATTCTTCCTTTGTGTTGGTAATTAACTGCTTAATCAAGGTTGTTTTTCCAACTTGCCTGGGGCCAATTATTGCTACTATCGGGAAGTAAGTAAGAGAGTTTTGTACTTCTTTAAACAGTTTTCGCAGAAATGTACCCATCACTGTAATTTTAGAATTTCACGGTGAAATATACAAATTATCCGTGAATTTTTAAAACGAGACTTTAAAATTTCACGGATAATTGCAATAAAGGGGAGAAACAAAAGCGGGTTTTATATTTTCTCAATTGCTGTTTTTATGCGGGCAATGCTTTCGTCTTTACCCAGCAGCTCGCAAATTACAAACAGGTCAGGTCCCATATTTCCGCCAACAAGTGCCAAACGCAGCGGATTCATAATGGCGCCAAATCCCCATTCTTTTTCAGTCATAAAAGATGAGAAAACTTCTTTAATGGCATCAGCTTTCCAACTTTCAACAGTTTCAAAAACGTTTACAATTTCAGTCAGTTGTCCTGATGTATTTTCTTTCCAGCGTTTTTTTACTGTTTTTGCGTCGTACTCAGTTGGAGCCTCAAAGAAGTAACTGCTTTGGTCCCACAATTCGGCAACAAACTCGCAACGTTCTTTAATCTCTGCAACTACCGCATTTACTTTTTCATCGCTGGCTTCAACTCCTTTTTCATCGAGTACAGGTTTGAATAATTCCGAAAGTTCCTCAACCGATTTTTCCTGGAAATAATGTTTGTTGAACCACTTTGCTTTTTCCGGATCGAAACGTGATCCTGATTTCACCACGCGCTCAAGACTGAAGATTTCTCCCAGTTCTTCCAGCGAGAAGAATTCCTGCTCAGTTCCCGGGTTCCAGCCCAATAAAGCTAGTAAGTTGATAAACGCTTCAGGGAAATAACCGTCTTCGCGGTATCCGCGTGATACATCACCGGTTTTTGGATCAGTCCACAACAACGGAAATACCGGGAATCCCAGTTTGTCGCCATCGCGTTTGCTGAGTTTGCCTTTTCCAACCGGTTTCAAAATTAGTGGAAGGTGCGCAAAACGTGGTTTGGTTTCTTCCCAGCCCAAAGCTTTGTATAATAAAACGTGCAGCGGCATCGATGGCAACCACTCTTCGCCGCGGATAACGTGCGAGATTTCCATTAAATGGTCATCAACCACATTGGCAAGGTGGTAAGTTGGCATTCCATCCGACTTAAAAAGCACCTTGTCGTCGAGACTTTTTGTGGTGTTAAAAGTCACGTTACCACGAATAAGGTCGTCTTCCGAAACGTCGGTATCTGCAAGCATTTTAAAGCGAATGACATAAGCTTCGCCCGCTGCTATTTTTTGCTGAACTTCTTCTTCTGATAATTTGAGCGAGTTATTTAGCTTGTCGCGTGTGCCAATTCCGTACGAGAAAGTTTCTTTACTGGCTTCGGCGTCTTTGCGTAACGCATCAATTTCTTCAGGAGTGTCAAAAGCATAATATGCCCAACCGCTTTCTACCAGCTGGTCGGCATATTTTTTATACAACTCTTTTCTTTCGCTCTGACGGTATGGGCCAAAATCGCCTCCAATCCCAGGGCCTTCAACCGGTGTTAATCCGCACCAGTTCAGACTTTCAATAATGTAATCTTCGGCACCCGGAACAAAACGGGTTTGGTCGGTATCTTCAATTCGGAGTATAAATTCGCCACCGTGTTTCTTTGCAAACAGGTAATTAAATAAAGCTGTTCGCACACCGCCCATATGCAACGGTCCGGTTGGACTTGGGGCAAATCGTACCCGTACTTTTTTGTCGCTCATTCTGTCGTTTTTTTATTCGGTGCAAAGATAAGAATCTTGTGTTATTAGTAGGCAATAAGCAAAATTCAATAGACAAATTGAAGTCGATAATATTGGTCGTATAGGATACTTTTAGTAATTTGATTGGAAAAATAACTTCCGATGCAACAAACAACTAAAACAGGATTTCGTGGCTTAACGGTTTATTCAAAGGCTTTTGCTTTGGCTATGGAGATTTTTGAAATAACAAAAAACTTTCCTGCAGAAGAAAAATATGAGTTAACAGATCAGGTAAGACGATCCTCGCGTGCAGTTTGTCGGGCAATTGGCGAAGGATATCGTAAACGGCAATACCCAAAGCATTTTTAGAGTAAGATGAGTGATTCGGATATGGAGAATACAGAAACACAGGTGTCATTGGATTTTGCAGTGGAGTGTAATTATATATCGGAGAAGGCTTATAAAGGTCTAATTGAGAAATCGGAAGAAGTTGGCCGTTTATTGAATCATATGGTTGAGCATCCGGGAAAATATATGCCAAGGGGAGGAAGGTAAAGCAATCGGCAGTAAGCAAATTCGCAGTAGGTAACCGCTTAACCAGAGGCTTTTTCTATTGCCTATTGCAAATTTGACAATTGTCTATTGAGTACCATAATCTGCCTTTTATCAATGTTTAATACTATTGCTTTCCATTACTTTGTGTAAAGTTTAAAACAATCGAAATCATGTACGGAAAAATTAAGAACGACCTAAGAAACACGCTAGAAGAATTAAAAGAGCAGGGATTATATAAAAGCGAACGTATTATTACAACGTCGCAAAGTTCTGAAATTGCGGTGTCGACCGGAGAGTCGGTGCTGAATTTTTGTGCCAACAATTACCTGGGACTGGCCAACAATCCTGAGGTAGTTAAAGCTGCGCAAGACATTATGAACGACTGGGGATTTGGACTTTCTTCAGTGCGTTTTATTTGTGGAACACAATCTATACACAAGCAGTTGGAAGAAAAGGTTTCTGAGTTTTTGGGAACTGAAGACACGATTTTGTACTGTGCCTGTTTTGATGCCAACGGCGGAGTTTTTGAGCCACTTTTAGGTGCTGAATCAGCCATTATTTCTGATGAGTTGAACCATGCTTCGATTATCGACGGGGTGCGTTTGTGTAAGGCGCAACGTTTTCGTTATAAACACTCTGATATGACAGAGCTGGAGCAGTGTTTAAAAGATGCATCGGGCGCGAAATACCGGTTAATTGTAACCGACGGTGTTTTCTCTATGGACGGAGATATTGCCAACTTGCCCGACATTGTTAAGCTGGCTAAAAAATACGATGCACTGGTAATGGTCGATGATTCGCACGCCACCGGTTACATCGGAAAAACTGGTCGTGGTACTGCCGAGCATTACGATTTATTGGGTGAAATTGATATTATAACAACCACTTTCGGAAAAGCTATGGGTGGTGGAAACGGAGGTTGTACATCGGGTCGTCGTGAAATTATTGATATGTTACGTCAACGTTCGCGTCCGTATTTATTCTCGAATACTTTGGCGCCTGCAACTGTTGGAGCAACATTAAAAGTAATCGAAATGCTTTCGGGTGGAGCCGATCTGCCCGCTAAAACAATGGCAAATGCTCAACATTTCCGCAGTAAAATGGAAGCTGCAGGTTTCGATTTGGTAAAAGGAGACACCGCGATTGTTCCGGTGATGGTTTACGATGAGCCGCTGGCTATTAAATTTGCCGATAAACTGTTAAAAGAGGGCGTTTATGTTATTGGGTTCTGTTTCCCTGTTGTTCCTCGCGGAAAAGCACGAATTCGCGTTCAACTGTCGGCTGCCCATTCGCCGGAGGAAATCGACAGGGCTGTTGATGCTTTTATTAAAGTGGGCAAAGAATTGGGAATTATTTAAATAATTTGTCATTTCGAACGAAGTGAGAAATCTGTTGCTTTTAATCTCTAAAGTGACAGATTTCTCAGTCGTACCTCCTTCGAAATGACATTTTATTTTATTCCCCGAATGGATTGAGTTGAAATATCCTGTCCATTTTTATCCGCAGCTTTTTTGAATTGAGCGGCTGTTATTGCTTCTACAAAAACTCCGATTGATCCGCCGGCATTGTGAATACCAAATTCTGCAACCGCATTAAATTTGTCTTCACCATCTTGCTCTTCCCTGAATATTGCCGAAAAATTATCGCTTTTAATCCTTGAAAGATCTCTGAATTTTATGGAGAAAAATCCTTCTGTTCCCTGGTAGTAATAGGTTTTGTTTTTAGGATTGTAAGTGGCTTTGGTCATGGTTTCGTGTTTGGGCTTTTCTTTAATGTATTTACCCTCTTGTTGCGGAAAAACCAAAAGCAACTTGTAGCTGCCTTCGTCGAGGTATTTAAAGCTTACTTTCCCTTTTTCGCCGGTTGCCTGAAAAGCGATCAGCTGGCCTCCTTTTTCCAGGTACACTTCGGTTTTCTCGGTCGGTTTACCAATGAAAATAGACAGAATGCTAAAAAAGAGTACAATAAGTAAGTTCATAGCTTAAAGGTCGGGAAATTGAAATTGAATAAGTCTGTGCGTGAGGATTTGTTTTAAACAGCGGGGTGTCAACAAAAGAAAAGGATGTTCATAAAGTGAAACCATTGAGAACGTCACCCTGAACTTGTTTCAGGGTCTAATCGAATAAGATTCTGAAACAAGTTCAGAATGACGTTGCCAACTTACTTACTGAACATCCTAAAATATCATTTCTTAAAAAGCATCATCCAAAGTACGGATGCTCAGTACCTCGTTCAGTTTTTCTTCAGAAATATCCGTTTTTAAATTAATCGATACCTTCTCATTTGGCAGCAGATCAAAGTAGTTGTCGGAGAAGAAACCTTCTTCGTCACCAATTTGCAGGTAAAGATTTTTAGCCAGCTTGTCGGTTTTTAATGCAATATCAAAACCATTGTCAGCTTTTGTAATGGCATATTCAATTTCCGGAGCTTTAACACTCAGGTTTTTAAATGGAAGGAAGTAATATTTGTTATTTGAAATTACCTTTCCGTTTTCAACCAGTTCGGTGATGAAAACAACGTTTTTCAGATTTCTTCTGTATTTGTAACGCCACTCGTTTTTATTTACATCGAAATAATCGTCGCTCGAGTTGGCAGGAATATCCACCAGGTGAGCTTCTTCCCAAATCACTTGTCCGTCGAAATCAACCATTTGCACGCGCAGTTCAGCTTGAATAGGCTCAAGGCGGTCGTTTACAATACCTACTTTAAACTTAATTCCTTCTTCGTACGGGCTAACCAAAACCTGGCTAAATCCTTTTTTTACGTAGTATTGCAGGGCTTTCCAGTTTTGGTAGTAGTCGGTTGAACTCCACGAAGCAACCGGCCAAACATCGTTAATTTGCCAGTACAAACTACCCATACAGAAAGGCATTGCGCGTCGGTGTCCTTCCAGACCGAATTTAATACCGTCGGCTTGTAGCACATGGTTTACATACAGGAACGACTCAAAATCTTTTGGTTTTTTGTATTCCTGAAGCATGTAATATTCGATGGTTCCGTTACCGATCGATGAGCGCTGGTGCGACTTCATTACTTCCGAGTAAATATCATAATCTTCCGACTCTGCATATTTACGCACCGACGCCATTTCCGGGAAACTCTGGAATCCGTATTCGCTCATAAAACGCGCCAGGTGAGTGGCGTAAGTGCTGAATGGCTCTTTGGCCCACCAAACACCCCAGTAGTGTTCGTCGCCATTAACAAGGTCGGCTTGTACGCCAAGTCCTGATGATGGACTTGAACCCCAGTAGCTGCGTGAAGGGTCGTATTCATTCACCACATCGGGCAGTGTTTTATGGAAAATGTCAACATAACCTTGCCATACTTTATCCGGTACATCGTCGCCCTGGTCTTCTGCAATTTTTTTCCAGCCCCAGGTGTTCCAGGCGGTCAGGATTTCGTTGTTTCCACACCACAGAGCAATACTTGGGTGGTTGCGCAAACGTTTTACATTATCGATCGCTTCGTGTTTAATGTTGTCGAGGAACTCAGGATTATTTGGGAACATGGCGCAGGCAAACATAAAGTCTTGCCAAATCAGAATTCCGTTCTCATCACACAGGTCGTAGAAAATATCGTTTTCGTAGATACCGCCACCCCAAACACGCAACATATTGTTGTTGGCATTTTTGGCGCTTTCAATTACAGTACGGTAGTTTTCGTCTGTTACGCGTGGCAAAAACATATCGTTCGGAATATAGTTAGCTCCTTTCATAAATACCGGGTGACCGTTTAGTTTGAAATAGAACGAAGTACCGTCATCGTCTTTTTCGCGAACCAACTCAAGGGTTCGAATTCCGATTCGGGTATCTTCAGTTACAGTGCGGCCTTTTACATCCAAAACGCCCGACAGGTTATATAAATGTGCCTCGCCTAAACCGTTGGTCCACCAAAGTTGAGGATTGGCAATTTCGAAATCAACCGAATATTTGTTTACGCCCGGAGTAAGACTGATTTTGCCTGATGCAAGATTTTGTCCATCGTTATTAATTGAAATGGTGGCGTTTGCTTTTTTAACCGCGTCTACTTCGAAAACGGCAGTGAATGTTGCTTTTTCTTCTGATACTTCGTGCTGAACGATTTGCAGGTTTTCAATGGTTGCCTTGTCCCATGCTTTCAGGTAAATTGGTTTCCAAATGCCGCTGGTTACCAAACGTGGTCCCCAGTCCCAGCCAAAATGATAACCGGCTTTACGGGTGTAAATACTCACGCGTTTGTTGCCTTCCACCTGGCCACGTTCGGCCTGGTCGTTTTCTCCACCGGGATAAACAAATCCGTTGGCATCATATTTTTTTAATCCTTCAACAATTGGCGAACGGAAAACAATATGAATTTCATTGTCGCCTTCCTTTAACAGGTCTTTTACATCAACCTGCCACTCGCGAAACATGTTATCAGCCGAAAGTACTTTTTCTCCGTTCACAGAAACATCGGCATACGTATCGAGTCCTTCAAAATCGAGAACAACTTTATCGCGATTCAAAATTGATTTGTCAACTGTAAAAGTGCTTTTGTATTCCCAATCTACTTTGTCAATCCATTGCTGATCCAGTTCGTTTAACCGATAAAAAGGATCTTCAATTTTGTCGTTGGCAAGCAAATCGGTGTGAACTGTTCCCGGTACTGTTGCGGGTAACCATTCGTCTTCACCCACTTGGTTAAAGGTCCAGTTGGTATTTAATTCTTTTTGTATCATAAGGTTGGGGCCGGATTCATTAGTTGTACAAGCTACCGAAAAGAGTAGCGCAAAAATGGCCAGGAGCGGCCAGCGATTAATTGCATTCATAGTATAATAGTTTATTAGTTTTCAAAATTGATAAAAACACCAAGAATAACCTAAAGATAAGAGCCCAAATATATTTAAAATTCTTGTTTTCGAAACTCTTTATGTGTAAAATACAATAAGAAAAATACGGACAAGAACTTAATGTTCAGTATCTTTTGAAATGAATACTGTTAATGAAGTAGTTTTAAGTTAGATGGGCAAACCTCAATATGTAATTTATTCATCATTTCCGGTAGTAGAAATGTTTAAAGGTAAATACAACGGACAAAACCTGAAAATTCCGGTAGCTAATGGCACAATGCCAATTAATCCCCACCAGCTGTCGAAAATAACTCCGATAATAGCAATTATCAATCCTGCAATTATTCGTAATAACCTGTCAATTGATCCTACGTTACCTTTCATTTTTTTCTGTTTTAAGTTTGTAATGAAACAGTTGGATGGGTGGTTATGTTCAAGATTGGAATCACATGTGTTCCTATTATTAATATTTAAGGGAGTAACATGGAGGAATGAGAGGATGTGAATATTTTTTCACACAAAGAAAAGAAGAAGCGCAAAGTTCACAAAGGTTATGCAACTATTATCAATTTTTTTGTGTGCTTGGCGAAAGACTTAGCGTTCTCTGCGTGAACTTGATTTCTACTATATGGAGATTGTCATAAAAAAGCCCGATCCGAAACGGACCAGGCTTTTAAAGAGTATTGTAATTTTTGATTATTCGCCACGAACAGCAGCAACACCAGGAAGTGTTTTTCCTTCAAGGTATTCCAACAATGCACCACCTGCAGTTGAGATGTACGAAACGCCATCAGCAAATCCAAGTTGGTTAACAGCAGCTACCGAGTCGCCACCACCAACAAGCGAGAATGCACCATTTTTTGTAGCTTCAACAACAGCTTCACCAACTGCTTTTGTTCCTGCTGCGAAAGCTTCCATTTCGAAAACACCAATTGGGCCATTCCAAAGAATTGTTCCCGATTTTTCGATTACTTTCTTAAAGCTTTCAATGGCGTCAGGACCAGCATCCAATCCCATCCATCCGTCAGGAATTTCGCCTACCGGAAGAACTTTTGTATTGGCATCGTTGCTAAATGCATCGGCAGCAACAACATCGCTTGCCATGTATAAATTCACCCCTTTTTCTTTGGCCAGCTTTTCAATATTTAAGGCTGTTTCCAGGAAGTCGTCTTCGCAAATTGAGCTACCTACTTTACCGCCGTGAGCTTTAATAAAAGTAAATTTCATTCCACCACCCAAAATCAGGTTGTCTACTTTATCCAACAGGTTTTCGATAATGGTAATTTTCGATGAAACTTTTGCTCCTCCCATAATTGCAGTAAGCGGACGTTTTGGTGCTTTTACCACTTTGTCCAAACTTTCAACTTCGCTTTCAATTAAGTAACCAAACATTTTGTCGTTCGGGAAAAACTTAGCGATAACAGCTGTTGATGCGTGTGCACGGTGTGCAGTACCAAAAGCGTCGTTTACCCAGCAGTCGCCGTTTTCAGCTAGTTTAGCAGCAAATTCTTCGTCGCCGGCAGTTTCTTCTTTGTAAAAACGCAGGTTTTCAAGAATAAGAACTTCGCCTGGTTTTACATCCTCAGCCATTGCTTTTACTTCATCGCCAATACAATCAGGAGCGATTTTTACAGTAGCACCACCAAGCAGTTCGCTCAGGTGATTTACCAATGGTTTCAGCGAGAATTTTTCTTCCGGACCATTTTTCGGACGACCAAGGTGCGACATGATAATTGGAGAACCACCGCCTTCAATAATTTTCTTAATTGTAGGAAGCGCTGCACGCATACGTGTATCGTCAGTAATCTCGAAATTTTCGTTTAAAGGCACGTTAAAATCAACGCGGATAAGGGCTCTTTTCCCTTTAAAGTCATAGCTGCTAATAGTTTGCATGATATTATATTTTTAGTGTTTTTTGAAAAATCCAACCAAAGATAAAAATTAATAGCACGAAAAAACAGTGGAATTTTAAGGCCTTTCATAATTTAATGTTGCGGTAAGATAAAGAGGAGTGGTAGAAGAGTTGAATTTGAGAATGTTGGAATGGGGAATAAAGGGATATAGAATTAAGAATGATGCGCACTGAGACATTGAGAAAATGAGATGTTGGGACTTTGTAGCCAGAAGCTCGTAGCTTGAATATATAATGATTGCAGATTAACGACTTAAGATTGCAGAAGGGAAGAAAGTTTTCAGTTTTCAGTCGCAGTTAACGGGTCTGCAATTTAACCTGGATAATTCATTTAATTCTAGCAATAGTCATGTTTCTCCGGGTTAATCCCGACTTAGTTGAGTCCATTTTTGAGTGTCAAAAATGGGTACGAAACTTACGTCGCATTAAACAATTTTGCTATTTGTGATGAATAATGCGGATTAACAGTAGAGCAATTTGAAAAGGCATAAATTGGCAATAGGCAAACCGATAAACCTTCAAGAATTTTTGAAACCTTGAAGTGTTTAAATCCTAATGATTCCTTTGTGTCTAATCTCTTTGGGGTTAGTTCCCCGCAGCTTGCTGCGAGTTAAAAACTATTTCCTTAGTGATACCCCGTCTGCTTGCAGCGGGGTAGTTCATTGTGTTTCATTCCTTCGTGGCTTAGCGTCTTTGTGTTTTTAGGTTTTTATACCACAAAGTTGCACAGAGAAGAAAAAGCTAGTGGCTTGTGGTTAGTGGGTCCAAACTTTGCCAACTGAGTTTTGCATATTGCCAACTTTCAGAATTAAGTACTATTTTTGGCTTATGTTTTTCAAAGACGTAGTAGGACAAAACAATATAAAAAGCCGCCTTATCCGGTCGGTTCAGGAGCAACGAATCAGTCACGCACAATTATTTTCCGGGCCGTCGGGAACCGGCAAGCTGGCCATGGCTTTGGCTTATGCGCAGTATGTTTCGTGCAAAAACCGCAGCGAAACCGATTCGTGCGGTACCTGCCCGTCGTGCCACAAATACCAAAAACTGGCGCACCCCGATTTGCATTTTGTGTTTCCTATTTTTAACGCCAAACAGTTTAATAAACCGGTTAGCGATGATTTTCTTCCGATGTGGCGTGAGAAGGTTTTGACAAATCCGTATTTCGAACTGAGTGACTGGCTGAGCCACATTGATGCTGGAAATGCGCAAGGCGAAATTTATGAACGAGAAAGCGAGTCGATCCTGCGAAAATTGAACCTAAAATCGTTTGAGTCAGAGTTTAAAGTGATGATCATTTGGTTGCCCGAGAAAATGAACATCGCATGCTCGAACAAGCTCTTGAAAATGATTGAGGAGCCGCCCAGCAAAACACTTTTTATTCTGGTAACCGAAAACGAAGAAGGTGTGATCGGCACTATCCGTTCGCGGGCGCAACTAGTAAAGTTTCCGTTTGTCGATAACCAATCTATACAAAATGCGTTGTTGCAAATTGAAGGAGTTGATCCGGAGATTATTCCCGATGCGGTTCACCTGGCTTCGGGAAGTTACCTGAAAGCGCTCAGCTATTTATCGCCGTCGGAAGATGAGCAGTTTTATTTCCAGAAATTTCAGGAAATGATGCGTTTTGCCTACGCGCGGCAGGTAAAAGATATGATTGACTGGGCCGATGAAATGGCAAAAATTGGCCGCGACAAACAAAAAGCCTTTTTTGCGGCTGCACTACGTTTGGTGCGCGAGTATTTTGTGTCGAATATGAAACGCAGCGAAATTGTATATATGAACCGCGCCGAAAAAGATTGGGGAAAAAAATTCGCACCATTTATTAATGAGCGCAATATTGTCGCTTTTGCCGACGAATTTGAACTGGCCATAAAACACATTTCCATGAACGGAAATCCACGTATTGTTTTTATGGATACCGGTTTGCGGATGGTGCGTTTGATTAAACGGTAGTTATTCCGGCTTACTACTTCCCTTTTTAGATTCATTTTAAAAACCAAGCCACTAGCTATCAAATTGCTATTAATCATTACTTTTGTTGGTTAATTCATTATCTTGGCCTTGCCGGATAAAAGAGCATTTTGGTCTCTGTACTAAAAGGCTCAGTACTACTAATCTAAAAGATGAAAGAAGTAAATACCACAGATAGAGGGATTTGTCAAACGAAAGTTGGAAACTGCGGAAAACTGCAGGTTACCGACTGGCTTGGCGATGTGCAGCCTGCTTACAAAGGCGAAGACATTGTTGAGGTGCGCTTTAAAAATACCCGAAAAGACTATTATAAAAACGTAAATAACCTAAAACTTAAAGTTGGCGAACTGGTGGCCGTTGAAGGAAATCCGGGGCACGACATTGGTATTATTTCGCTGAAAGGTGAGCTGGTGTTTGAGCAAATGAAACGCCACAAAGTAACCCTGAACAACGGCGAATACCGCAAAGTATACCGCCACGCCAAACCGGTTGACATTGACAAGTGGAAAGAAGCTATTTCGCTGGAACACGAAACCATGATCCAGTCGCGTCAGATTGTTAAAGACCTGGGGCTGGATATGAAAATTGGTGACGTAGAATACCAGGGCGATAAAACCAAGGCCATTTTCTACTATATTGCTGACGGACGTGTTGATTTTCGTCAGCTGATAAAAGTGCTGGCCGAAACATTTCGCATCCGCATTGAGATGAAACAGATTGGTGCGCGTCAGGAAGCCGGCCGTATTGGCGGAATTGGCCCTTGCGGAAGAACACTTTGCTGCTCAACGTGGATGAGCAATTTTGTGTCGGTAACTACCAATGCTGCACGTCATCAGGAGATTTCGCTAAATCCGCAAAAACTGGCCGGGCAATGTGGTAAATTGAAATGCTGCCTCAATTTCGAGGTGGATGCTTACATTGATGCGACAAAAGATTTTCCGCCAAATCATATTCCGCTGGAAACGGAACACATGACTTACTCATTCTTAAAAGCCGATATTTTTGGTGGAATTTACTGGTACGCACCACGCGGCGAAGGTCCGGGAACATTGGTGGCGGTTCCTGTAAAACGGGTGAAAGAGGTGTTGCGTTTAAATCGTAACGGTAAGAAACCTGAAAAACTGGTGATTGAAAAATACGATGCCGGAGCACAAAAGATCGACACTTTCCACAATGTGGTGGGACAGGAAGATCTGGATCGTTTCGACCGGGCAAAGAAAAAAAGCCGCTCGAAAAAACGTAGCAACCGTCGTAATCCAAACCGGGGAAGAAATCAAAATCAGCCAAATGCGCAAGGTCAGAAACCGGATCGCAGGCAAGATAACAGCCAGGGAAACGGACAAAACCGCAAGCCGAAACAGAATCGCGGGGGAAGCCAAAATCGCCGGCCCAATCAAAATCGTAACCAAAACCGTAATTAAAGAAAACAACTTACGTTTTACTGCGTTTGATTAATGTCCTTTGAAAAAAAATAGTTGAAACAGAATGAGTCGTTTTTTTCAAGTTATACTTTTTGCGGGAATTGTGATGTTGCTGGCAGCGTGCAATTCGCAGAGTGTTTTCGATAAATACAAGCCGATAGACAAAGGCGTTTGGAACAAAGATTCGCTGGTGGTGTTTAAGGTGCCGGTTACCGATACCCTTCAAAATCACAACCTTTATATTAATGTGCGCAACAATGTAGATTACCGCTACAGCAACCTGTGGTTGTTTGTTAATATAAAGCAACCTAGTGGCGAGGCTGTTCAAGATACTTTTGAAATGTTGCTGGCCGATCCGTCGGGAAAATGGCTGGGCGAAGGTTTTGGCGGGCTAAAAACCCGCGAGGCAATTTACTGGAGAAATGTGTTCTTCCCTCACTCGGGCGATTACACCATAAGTTTACAGCAAGGCATGCGAAACGACGAGTTAAAAGGAATTTCCGACGTGGGTGTTCGTGTGGAAAAAATCAAATAGAATATCAAGAAAATTTATAAATACCAACAGTTTATTTTTTAGAGGTGGGAAAAGGAAAGCTGAAAAAGTTTGATGAAATGATGGGCTTCGAACACGTTGTTCAGGCGCCGTTTCATAAGGTTGGCCACGATGATTTTCATTTAAAAGGAAAATGGTCGGCCGATTTTTTTAAAAACGATCAACCCCTGATTTTAGAGTTGGGTTGTGGCAAGGGCGAGTATACCGTTGAGCTGGCGACAATGAATCCGAACATCAATTATATTGGTGTGGATATTAAAGGTGCGCGGCTGTGGAAAGGTGCAAAACTGGCCTTTCAGCGCGAAATGAAAAATGTGGGATTTTTGCGTACCAACATCGAATTGATTCCGCAGTTTTTTTGCGAAAATGAAGTAAATGAAATCTGGTTGACTTTTCCCGATCCGCAAATGCGGAAAGCCCGGAAACGCCTTACATCAACAACTTTCCTGAATAAATACAGGAATTTTCTGAAACCCGGAGGTGTGGTGCATTTGAAAACCGACAGTAATTTTCAGTACAACTACACGCTGGAAATGGCCAAACTGAATAAGTTTGAAATACTGGCACAAACCGATAATTTGTACGAGTGGGAAGGATTAACCGATGTGTTACGCATTCGCACGTTTTACGAAAAGCAGTGGCTCGACCGCGGAATACCAAGCAAGTACCTGGCATTTATTCCACACAACGGAGAATACAAAGAACCCGAAATTGATATTGAACGCGACGAGTACCGAAGTTTTGGGCGTAGTGCACGAGACTTATAGTAGATAACCTGTCATTTCGAACGTAGGGAGAAATCTGTTACAATTATATTCTGATCTTACAGATTTCTCAGTCATGCTTCCTTCGAAATGACAAATAACTTTTGAGATGTCCGATTTTTTTAACCAGGTTTACGAAGTTGTAAAACAAATCCCACCGGGACGGGTAACATCGTATGGTGCTATTGCTGCCAGTATCGGATCGCCGGGAGCTGCACGAATGGTAGGCTGGGCAATGAATGCCAGTCACTCGCACGAGGAGTTTGTTCCGGCACACCGGGTAGTAAACCGTAACGGACTGTTAACCGGGAAACATCATTTCGATAATCCAAATGCCATGCAGGAACTGCTGGAAGCGGAAGGGCTGAAACTCGATGGTGACAAAATTCTCGATTTCAAAGAAAAGTTCTGGGATCCGAAGAAGGAATTGTAACGAAACTATTACTCAACTACCAGTTACGATGGAATGAATTAATTATTCTCAGAATTTATCGAATTGGTCAAAAGTTCAAAATAATAATCAAAACATTTCGGTGTTTAAACTGTTCATCTAATTGCAATTATTAAATTTGCAGCTACAAATAAACGACAGTAAAAGTCAAAATAAAGCATTTTAAAATGGCAGATATACCAAGAAAATTAATTGTCCCCAAAGATGTTACCGATGCCTTGCGCACTGTAAAATATCCGGGAAGTGACGAAGATGTGGTGCAACTGGAAATGCCACAGGAAATCCGCATTGCCGGGCAACGTGTAAGTTTCTCGCTGTTTTTTCAGAAAAGTAACGACCCGAATATTGAAGCACTTGTTCTGGCTTGCGAAGCGGCCATAAAAAAATACCTTGGTGAGCAGGTTGAGATTGAAGATAATATTGCCGTGAAATTCATTCACGATATGGAACGCCCGGTTTTACCCAAGGTTAAGAATATTGTGGCCATCGCATCAGGTAAAGGCGGTGTTGGTAAATCAACTGTTGCCGTAAATACTGCAGTTGCTCTGGCAAAAAGTGGTGCAAAAGTGGGATTACTGGATGCCGATATTTTTGGCCCGTCAATTCCAAAAATGTTTGGTGTTGAAGGCGAACGTCCGGCAGGTGTAAAAATCGACGACAGAGAGATGATCAATCCGCTGGAAAAATATGGTGTGAAATTCCTATCGGTAGGTTTTTTTGTTGATCCCGACAGTGCCATTATCTGGCGTGGACCAATGGCATCAAACGCCTTGAAACAATTAATCTCGGAAGGAAACTGGGGCGACCTGGATTATTTGTTGATCGACCTGCCTCCGGGCACCAGTGATATTCACCTTACTCTGGTACAAAGTGTTCCGGTAACCGGAGCTGTCATTGTAACTACTCCGCAAGATGTGGCACTGGCCGATGTGGTGCGAGGAACCAGCATGTTCCAAAGTAAGTCGGTTGATGTTCCGGTATTGGGCTTGGTAGAAAATATGGCGTGGTTTACACCGGAAGAGCTGCCCGAAAATAAGTACTACATTTTTGGTAAAGAAGGTGGTAAAAAACTAGCCGATAAATTGGGCTTGCCATTGTTAGGGCAAATTCCAATTGTTCAGAGCATCCGCGAAGGTGGCGATGAAGGAACACCGGTGGCTGCCAACGGCGATTCCATTACCGGAATGGCTTTTGCCGATGTGGCTGATAAAGTGAAACACCGTGTTCATGTGCGTAACATCCAAATGGCGCCAACTAAAAAGGTAAAAATCACCAGAAAATAAATTTAGAATAGGAGGCTGTCTAATAGTTTGGTAACAACGTCATTCTGAATTCATTTCAGAATCTTTTAAATTTGCTTAAAGATCCTGAAACAAGTTCAGGATGACGAAACAAAAATTAATAGACAGGCTCCTTTTTTCAGGACCAGACAGAATCCCTTAAAAATGCATTATCTCAGCCTCCCGATAATTAATTCTGTTGCACATTCATTTTTTCTTATTTTTGCAGCGTTTACAAAATGCAACAATTCAGGATGTGCAGGCAATAATCTTGTGATTCCTGAGTTTATTCAATGAGTTAACAAAAAACTGCTTGAAGAAACGACTTTTACATACCATATTCCTGTTCTTATTGGTTTCGATTTTTGCCGGCTGTTCTACTGAAAAAAACACCCGTGCTTCACGAACTTTCCATAATGTTACTTCGCGTTACAATGTTTATTTTAATGCCAACGAGGCAGTAAAAGAGGGTGTTGCAACTATTGAAGAGCGCATTGAGGACGACTTTACCCGTATTTTGCCCATCTACAAAGCGAGCGATCCATCGGCTACGCGCATGGTAAAATCAGATATGGATTATGCGGTTATAAAATGTTCGAAACTGATCGAGATCCATTCCATCACAAAAAAGCCAAAACGTAAAAGGGGTGGTGGTTCGCGTAAATACCAGGAGTTTGCCAGCCAGGATGAGTTTAACAATTGGATCGACGATAGTTACCTCTTAATGGGGAAAGCCTATTTCTATCAACATAATTTTTATGCAGCCATCGATAATTTCTCGTATGTGGTGCGTAAATACCCCGACGAGGAAACCGCCGATGAGGCGCAGGTTTGGCTGATTCGGGCCTATACCGAGCTGGAGCGTTACATTGAAGCCAATGAAGTTATTCAGTCCATTCAGTCCTACGATGATTTTCCCAAAAGCCTGGAGCGCGATTTTGCCATTGCAACAGCTTTCTATTACAAAAAGCAGTATGAGTACGACAATGCCATTCGCTTGCTTGATATTGCCATCGACAAAACATTCTGGAAAAAAGATAAGGCCCGCCTGCAATATATTGTAGCGCAACTGTACCAGGAACTTGGCCAGAATGAGGCGGCAGCGGCAGCCTTTAAAAAGGTAACAAAAATGAATCCTGATTATACCATGGCGTTTAACGCAATGATAAACGGGGCAGGTGTATTTTCGGGCGAAGGAAATACGGAAGATTTGAAAAAGCAGTTGAATAAAATGCTGCGCGACAAAAAGAATGTCGATTTCCGCGACCAGATTTATTACGCATTGGGTAATATCTTTTTCCGCGAAGGAAATCGCGATGTTGCAAAGGATAACTACAAACAATCAGTAGCTACAAGTTTTAAAAATCAATACCAACGGGCATTGTCGTCAATTACTTTGGCCGATATTTATTTTGAGGATTTAAATTATCGTGGTGCGCAGTCGTACTACGATAGTGCGATGATTATTATCGACGAAACGTATCCGAATTACGAGGATGTGTCGGCACGTTACGGGAGTTTAACCAACCTGGTTGACAATATTTTGTTGGTTGAACGTGAAGACAGTTTGCAAAGAGTAGCTCAAATGTCGGATGTAGAGCGCGAAGCTCTGATTGCCAGCCTGATGAAAGAAGAACAGGAGAGCCAGCGAAACTTGGAAAATCTGGCCATGCAGGATGCGCAAAGTCAGGGGTACTACCGCTCAAACCGTTACCGAATGGGAATGGGAAATTCAGGTGGCGGAGGCTGGTATTTCTATAATCCGCAAACGGTGTCGTACGGGCGGGTAACTTTCCAGCAGCAATGGGGGCGACGAACACTTGAGGACGATTGGCGACGATCGAACAAGGCCACGGTGTCGATGGAAGAAGGAGAGGAAATGGTAGAGGCCGAACCCGAAGAACAGCGTGTTGAAGACCCGCTGAAAAAGGAATTTTATACGCAGGATTTGCCTTTAACCGACTCGATGATGACAGTGTCGCACGAGCGAATTCGTAATGCACTTTACAACTCAGGAAAAATATTTAAATCGGAATTTGAAGATTATGAGCGTTCGGCCCAGGCTTTTGAAGAGTTGATAAAACGCTATCCAAACAATATTTACCTGTTGTCGGCTTATTTCGATTTGTATGATTTGTATGAATTAATGGGCGACAAAGAAAAATCGAACTACTACCGTAATCTCATTATTTCTGAATATCCGAAGAGTAAGTTTGCGCAGTACCTGCAAAATCCAAATTTCTTTGTGGAGATGGCAGCGAAAACAGATAGTATGAACCGCTTGTACCAGGAAACCTTCAGAAATTATAAACAGGGAAGGTACCAGAATGTGCTGTCGCTTACCGGGCAAATGAAAAGTATGGAGCCCGATAGTGTGATTGTTCCGAAAATTGATTTTATGGAAATGGTTGCCGACGGTGTTTTAACCGATGTCCACAATTTTGAAGCTCTGCTAAAAGGTTACCTGGCAGAATATCCGGCAAAAGAACCATCGCCGCTGGCACAGGAAATTCTTACGCTGATTCAGGACAGTACATTAACCGACTACCAGAAATTGGTGGAAATGGGCTACATCAGCGAAGAGATTCAGAACGAAGAATTGTTACCTGAAAATTTCTTTGCCGACGATGAGTTTGGTGGTAAATTCAGTTACGACGAAGATCTGTTGCACTATTTTGTAATTGCCTATCCACGAGATAAAGAAGACAATATCGATCTAAATCGTTTGAAGTTTGACATTGCTAATTACAACATCGACCACTACACAAAAATTGACTACGATATTGAAACAGAGTATCTGGATGATAAGCTGGCTTTTCTGTTGGTACGCTCAATGACGAACAAGGAAAATGCTTTGATTTATCATGGTGCGATCATCAGAAAAGCGTCTGTTTTCAAAACTTTACAGGGAATTGATTACATGAACTTTGTAATATCGTCGACCAACTACCGTGCGGTTATGGAAGAGCGCTCAACGGCCGATTACATGAAGTTTTTTGTGAAGAATTATAGCCGTTTTATCCGTTCGAATTTCAGTGACGACGAAATGGATATTTCGCCTGAAGAGTTGATGGCACGTGCCGCAGCAGAAGCCAACGCGCTGAATGAACGTGGTACTTTTGTTACAGTAAAAGCAGGTCCTGCGGGGTTGTACGATACGCATGTTGATACAACTCAGAATTTTGTGATTGCCGTTAAAGACAAAGGCCTGTCGTTGCGTCCGCTAATGCGGGGATTTGCTGACTTTAACCGCGATCAGTTTCGGGCGTGGGGATTGGCGCTGCAGGCAAAAGAAGTGGGTGATTACCAGTTGTTGGTGGTTCATGGAATACCGGCGTTGAACGAATCGATGTCGTATTTCCGCCGTGCAATTACCACACGTAGTTTATTCGAGCCGTTGGGACAATCGACGTACCGGAACTTCCTGATTACGGATGATAACCTGCAGACACTGCTCGACGAGAATAAGGTGGACGAATACATCACTTTCTTCCGTAACAATTATATCCAACGCAGGGCTTCAAGTTCTACATCAGAAACTGAAAGTCAGACAGCACCAACGGAAACAACTACTACGCAGACTGCTGAGCCAACACAGGCTGTTCAACCCGATGCTACTTCTGTGGATGATTTGCCTTATAACCAGAACATTGAAGGGCCGCACCGTATTGTGTTTGTAATTCCGGCAACGGGTGTATTTAAAGAGGCGTTTATCAACGGAATTGAAGCGTATAACCAGTCGAATTTTGCCAACTCAGGTTTTACTATCGAAGAGCAGCAACTGGATCAGGTTCGTCAATTGATCATTGTTAAAGGTATGGAAGATGAGGCAACGGCACGTCAGTACTTTAGTGTGGTGGTGCGTAACCGCGACCTGTTCGATCCGCTTGGAACAGCACAATACCGGAATTTCCTGATTTCGGATGAGAACTTCGATATTTTCCTCCGCGAGAAGAATATCACGGAATACATGGATTTCTACAAACAAGTATACCTCAATAAATAGGTCTATCTGTTATTTTCCTTTGGATTAACAGAACTCTTAAAGTTTGTTAAGTACATACTTTAACGGCACCTTTTTTGTTCTTATCTTTAACTAGTTTGAATTAATGGGGACAGAAACAGAAAAAAAGTATTGCATGAACAAGCCAAGAATACTCTGGACAGACGATGAAATAGATCTCTTACGCGCACACATTATATTTCTGCAGGAAAAAGGTTACGAAGTTGAAACGACCACCAACGGACTCGATGCTATTGAGAAAGTTGAAGCCGGTTATTTCGACATTATTTTTCTCGACGAGAATATGCCGGGCCTGACCGGTTTGGAAACGCTTACAAAAATTAAAGATGTTGCGCCAAATGTGCCGGTGGTAATGATTACCAAAAGTGAAGAGGAAAACATTATGGATGAGGCAGTTGGTGCTAAAATTGCCGATTACCTGATAAAACCGGTAAATCCAAAACAGATTTTACTAACCCTGAAAAAGAACATCGATCAGAAACGTTTGGTTACTGAACAAACCACATCGAAATACCAGATGCAGTTTGCCCGGATTGGAATGAGACTGAACGATCGCCTGACTTTTGATGAGTGGAAAGATATTTACCGTCAGTTGGTTTATTGGGAGCTGGAGTTGAGCGAGTCCGAAGATTCGGCAATGGATCAGGTTCTTTTTATGCAAAAGGAGGAGGCTAACAAGGCTTTTTTCCGTTTTATAAAAGAGAATTACCAGGATTGGTTTGAGGCTGATTTTGAGGACCGCCCGATGTTGTCGCCCGATATTTTTAAGCACCGTGTTTTTCCGCACCTCAACGATGGAAAGAAAACTTTTGTTTTGATTGTTGACAATCTTCGTTACGATCAGTGGCGGATATTCAGTCCCGAGATAAATAACTATTTTCGCACGGTAACAGAAGACCTGTACTGCGGGATTTTGCCCACGGCAACCATGTATGCACGTAATGCAATGTTTGCCGGATTAATGCCTTCAGAAATTGAAAAGGTGTACCCGCAATTGTGGCTCGACGACGATAACGAAGGACACAAAAACAGGAACGAAGAAGAATTGTTGCGTAAGCAGCTGGAGCGTTTTGCACGCAAAGAAAGCCTGTATTTTGAAAAAGGATCGGGAGCTAAAAAAGAGCGCTGGGTAACCGAAAATCTCAATAATATTCTGAAGAATGATCTTTCGGTAATGGTGGTGAATTTTGTGGATATGATTTCGCATGCCCGTACCGAAATGGATATGATACGCGAGTTGGCCAACAACGAAAAAGCTTATCGTTCACTCACATTAAGCTGGTTTAAAAATTCGTCGTTACTGGAGTTGTTGAAGGCGCTGGCTGATGAAGATATTCGTGTGGTAATTACCACCGACCACGGTGCTATTCGTGTTGATAATCCGGTGAAGATTATTGGCGACCGCGAAACCAACACCAACTTACGTTACAAGCTGGGTAAGAATTTGAATTTTAAATCGAAAAATGTATTTGAGATTCGTGATCCGCGAAGCATTTACCTGCCATCGCGGAATGTGAGTACCAGCTATGTTTTTGCTCAGGGAAGCGACTTTTTTGCCTATCCGAATAACTACAATTATTACGCTAATTATTACAAAGATACTTTTCAGCATGGAGGAATATCTATGGAGGAGTTAATTATTCCGGTAGTTACGTTGGACCCTAAAAAGTAGATTAAACACTAAGACACGAAAAGGAATTTTGAATGATGATTAACGATTTTTGATTGCAGAAGAGGGAAGAAAGTTTGCAGTTTTCAATCGCAGTTTTCAGTATTACAATTTCACAATAGAACAATTTAGCAGTAGTCAACAGAACCTTAGGTTGCAAACAATCTACTGTGGCCTATGTGTCTAATGGTTTCAAAACCTTGTGTTCAGTTCCTACTCCGTTTCACCACAAAATCCCCTTTTTCGGCACCAACTTTTTGGCCGATAACCGGGCATTTTATCATTAGCAGATAAAACAGGCGCGGGTCACTTTCATCCATCAATCCTTCAAAATTGCCCATGCCTTTTGAGATAATGAGATCGGCTGAGCGGTAGATCTCCAAAAACTCTTTACTTACGCGGTGCAACAGTGTTGATGGTGTATTATCGCCGTTGGTGATTAACGAAGCAACTTCGTGCAATCCAACTTCACGGGCTTCTTTTAAGGTGGCATCATTTAAAATTGGCTGGTCGCGAACTGCAAATATCACATTTGAGTGACCAATGGTTTCCAGGAAAAGTTTGTCCATTACAATTTCGCCGCAATTGTCGCCCAGATATAAAATGGTTTTGGCTTTTTCTATCTCGGATTTTAAGGCTTCCGAATCGTCTACGGCGAAGGAGGTTTGGAATACCCGTTCAATTGTTTCGTCAACATCAAATTGGTGCGTTGGCCCAAAGTCGATAATGTTTCCGGCAATGGCGTAACGCAATGCCGTATCAAATTTATCATCTGACTTATCCACTTTTGTTTTGAACTCCTTATATCGACCTAATAATGCCTGGTTGCTTTCTTTTTTTTCAGCTGCATACGGATCTTTTACATCCGATTCTTTCTCCAGTTCCCTTAGAATATTGCTGGTAATTTCGGGCGAAAAACTTTTGTCGAGGTCAATTCCTGCAATGGTTGAAATGGCCTGACTAACAATTGTATTTCTTTTTTCTTCTGCAATCTCGTATTTGTCCATACGTTTTTGCAGCGCTTTTACCTGGCAAATAAGGCATTCGTAGTTCATATTAAAAAAGTTTGAAGCCGGAAGTCAGAGGATTGAAGCTCTGGTTCCGAAATTTGTCGCAAAAGTAAAAGAAGTTTTGCTAGTATTGATAATTGAACCAATGTTTGGTAAGATATTTAGTGTAGCGTTAATTCTTAAAAGTTATTGTCCCTTCTTCATTTGCGCATAAAGTTTGTTGGCAAAAATAAAATCTTCCAGCTTTTGGTTACCCGAATTCAGGATGTCGTGTTTAGTGCCTTCCCATTCTTTTTCTCCTTGCGAAATAAAAAGTACCGACTCACCAATCTCGATAACCGAGTTCATGTCGTGGGTGTTGATAATGGTGGTCATCTGGAACTCTTTAGTCAGGTTCTGAATAAGTTTATCGATAACCGTTGCTGTTTCGGGGTCGAGACCCGAGTTGGGTTCGTCGCAAAACAAGTATTTCGGATTTAAAGCAATAGCGCGGGCAATGGCCACACGTTTTTGCATTCCGCCACTAATTTCGCTGGGCGAAAGTTTAAATGCATGTTTTTCGATGTTTACATGATCGAGGCAAAAATCAACACGCTTTTGTTTTTCGGCCGAGCTCATTTCTGTAAACATTTCAAGCGGAAAACGCACATTGTCTTCCACCGAAATACTATCGAACAATGCACCACCCTGGAAAACCATTCCCACTTCGCGGCGCAGCACTTTACGTTCTTTCTCGTTCATTTGGGTAAAATTGCGGTCGTTGTACCAAATCTCGCCACCGTCAACCTCAAAAAGTCCGAGTGTCGATTTTAGTAAAACCGTTTTCCCCGATCCGCTTCGGCCAATAATCAGGTTGGTTTTTCCCTGCTCAAAAACGGTTGAAATACTTTTCAGAACCGTATTGCCGTCGAAAGTTTTTATGATGTTTTTAAGTGTAATCATGTGAGTTATTTTATAATCGAACTCAGGTTAAAAGCAGGCGGGTTAAAATTAAGTCGAAAAACAGGATGAGGATATTGGTATTTACCACGGCTTTTGTACTGGCTTTACCAACTTCGAGGGCGCCGCCCTGCACATAGTAGCCAAAATAGGCCGGCACCGAGGCCACCAAAAATCCAAAAAACAACGATTTTATTATCGAGAAAGTAATGTAATACGGGTAAAATAACCACTGAATTCCATTGATATATTCCGGGATGGTAATAACACCGGCAATCGGTCCGGTTACCAAACCTCCCAGCAAACCAAAAAATACACTAATAATGTACAGAAACGGAAAGATAAAAACCACCGCAATTATTTTAGGTAGGATAAGAAAACTGGCCGAGTTTACACCCATAATTTCCAGCGAATCGATTTGTTCGGTAACACGCATCGTTCCTATTTCGGAGGTGATATTCGATCCCACTTTTCCGGCCATTATAAGTGCCAGCATGGTCGATGAGAATTCAAGTAGCAAGGTATCGCGGGTTCCCAAACCAACCAATTCCGAAGGGTATATCGGATTCGCCATACTGTAGGCGAACTGGATGGTCATAATTCCGCCAATAAAAATCGAAATGATAATTACGATACCCACCGAGTTTACTCCCAGGTTATCTATCTCGTGAAACAACTGCCTGAAATACAGCTTGTGTTTCTCGGGTCGCGCAAAAACCCGTTTCAGCATCGAAAAATATCGGCCTATATGAAAGAAAAACCCCATTGTTTAAAGTTTCTTGCTAATGTAATCGGCTAAAATTACAACTTAATAACCGGAAACAAAATTTTTATGAATTTGAATCGGACAGAGGCAACAATAACAAAATAATTCCGTATTTTCAAAGTTACAATCTCAGTATAGGTTGATTTTACGAACAAAACACAGACAGATGGCTAACAATTTTTGTGTGATAATGGCAGGTGGAGTAGGAAGTCGATTTTGGCCACTTAGCCGCACAGCACGTCCAAAACAATTTTTAGATATTTTAGGAACAGGAAAAACGTTTATTCAGCAAGCATACGAGCGGTTTCAGGAGATCGTACCTAAAGAAAACTTTATTGTTGTAACAAACGCATTGTATAAAGATCTTGTAAAATCGCAGCTTCCTGAGCTTCGCGATGAGCAGATTTTGCTGGAACCTTTGAGAAGGAACACGGCTCCGTGTTTGGCTTACGCGGCGAATAAGATTGCGCTGATCGATCCGGAAGCCAACATTATTGTAACACCGTCCGATCATTTGATTCTGAAAGAGGAGGAGTTTAAAAAGCAAATCCGAAATGGGTTGGAGTTTGTTGCCGAAAAGCCGGCATTGCTAACGCTTGGTATAAAGCCCAATCGCCCTGAAACCGGTTATGGTTACATTCAAGTGAAACGGAAAAAGGAGTTTAACGATTTGGACAACCTGTATAAAGTAAAAACCTTCACGGAAAAGCCGAATGAAGAAATGGCGAAGATTTTTATCGATAGTGGAGAGTTTTACTGGAACTCGGGGATTTTTATTTCGTCGTTGTCTACCATGCTCGAGTCGCTACAGCAGCATTTAACCGAAATTGCCCTGAAATTTGAACATGGCCGCAGCAAAATGAACACTTCGAGCGAGGAGCCTTTTATCCGGAAGACATACTCGGAATGCCAGGCTATTTCAATCGACTACGGAATTATGGAGAAGGCAAAAAATGTGTACGTGCTTACTGCTGATTTTGGCTGGAGCGACCTGGGAACCTGGAGTTCGTTATACGAAAACAAAGAAAAAGATGACGATGGCAATGTAATTCGGGCAGACAATGTGATGCTGTACGATACTGAAAATTGCATTGTCGATATCTCTAAAAATAAAATGGCTGTTATTCAAGGCCTCGATGGTTTTATTATTGCCGAACGAAACGATACTTTAATGATTTGCCGATGCGAAGATGAAGATCAGGTGAAAAAATTTGTTACCGATGTGCGCATTCAAAAAGGAGATTCGCTGGTGTAGTACCGGGCAGTTTTAAAAAAGATTGCTTTTTATAAATCTATATCCAGAATTTCTTTTCGCGATTTTATACCCAGTTTTGAGTAAACATTGCGGACATGCGTTTTTACCGTATTTATTCCGATATTGCATTGATCGGATATTTCCTGGTTTGTCGCTCCGGTGCGAAGTAATTCGAAAACCTTTCTTTCCTGGATACTCAGCTTTTGCAGTTTCCTTTTTTTGCTGAAGTTTGGTTTAAAAATAAAGTAAATGATTACCAGCATTATTAAAATCAGAAACAACGCAAATAATATGATTCTGATGTTGAATATTCTGGCGGGGGTGCTTTTTTTGAATGCCTTAAAATAGGCATTATCCTGATTTTTCCATTTTTTGAGGTAGTTGTTATAGAACCCGGCATTTTCAGTATACTTGTTTTTGAACCTGCTTTCGTAAATGGCGTAGAGCGATACAAGAAATATTTTTGAAGTATCGGCTATCGTAAGCAGGTCTTCCTCCAGTTTTTTTCTTATCAATGCCCGTTTGGAAGAACTGCTTTCTTCGTAAGATTTTTCAACATTAAAAACCAAATTTCTAATTTGCTGCAAAGATGTATTTTCCGGGGAATGTTTAAATGTTATATTTCCGAAAGGAGGAAAAGCAAAACTGCTTGACAAGCTAATATCAGAACAGCAGTTTGCTATTAAGAATAAATGATTTTCGTCTTTCCCGCCAATGATAAGCGTTGCCGGGGAATCACCTTTTTTTACAATATGTAAACGGTACAGCCTTTTTTCTGAGGGAAGAAAATTAATGTTAAATTCAAAAGAACCGGAGCTGTCAATTCTTGTTTTGCCAATAATCATGTCGTTTGACATCAAATACAGATCATCATAAGTTGGGATATATGACAGGTAAATTACCGAATCCCAACTTTCGTCAAGAAACAGATTTCCTGAAATAACAGCTCCGGTTTTGCTTTGGATATTTCCTGTTGTACGAACAGATATAAATAGTAAAATGAATATGAAAAATTTTAAGTGTCGCAGGCTCATACTTTAAACTTATTGGTTAAGCATAAAATGGAGTTCATCAATGAAATTTGTTTTTAAACCTTTTCCCGATAAAGTCAGGTACCCTCCCTGTGATACTTCTTCGCCGGAAAATGTTTTGGCAGTTACAAAATAGAAATAGGTTCCCGGAACTGGTTGTTTACCGTTAACTTTTCCATCCCAGCCTTCGTTTTTGTTTTTTGTTGAAAATACCATTTTCCCGTATCGGTCGTAAATTTTTAAGGCAGCTATTTCTGAAATGTTATATGTTTCGATTTTAAATGTATCGTTAATACCATTGCCATCAGGAGTAAAATTTTTGGGAACATCTATATTGTAGTCTTTTTCAAATTCTGAAACGACACTTATATTCCCATAAGCCCTTGTTGTTGCTATTTCTACCTTCCAATTACCAGGTTCCGGGTCTTTCTGGAATTTACGGATTTTGCCAATCGGAATATCACTGTTCTTATCAAAGCCTTTTCTGTTTATCGAAAAACTTTTAATTGTTTCGCCATGAGGGTCAATTATTTTTACGTTTAATTTTCCTGAACTTATAGAACCGGTTATCAATAAATTTAAAATTGGTGTTTGTTCTTTTACATTAATAATTATTTCTTCAATCCCGGTTTTTCTTTCAAAATTGATGGATTGTTCTTTAGATGGTAGTGCTTTTGTGTTTTGTTTTGTTTGCCCAAAAGTTATGTATGACGAAATTGAAAGCACAATGAATAAATAGGCGAATTTGTTTTTCATAATTTCAAAATTAATACGTTTAACAATAATCCTTACAAAACTATTGTCCGAAATTCTAAGACTATAATGTAATGCGGGTGAAAAAGGAATTATGAAAGTATGAATTATGGTTAAAATGCTGTTTGGGCATTTCTTTTTAAACAAAAAGGAACGTGATAAACGCTCCTTTTTGTTTGTATTTCTTTATTATGCTTTGTTTTCTTTAGGAAGCTCCTCCGGCAAATTACCGGTCCATTTTTTTATCGTATAATTTATCCGGATAGTAATCATATACATCACCGGAGATAGTAATAGCGTTAAGAAAGTGGCAAAGGTAAGACCAAAAATAACAGTCCACGACATTGGCCCCCAGAAAGCTACACTCTCGCCGCCAATGGTTATTTGCGGATCGAAACGCGAATACAGCGTAAAGAAGTTAAAGTTTAAGCCAATGGCCAGTGGAAGTAACCCTAATACCGTTGTAATTGCAGTGAGTAATACCGGGCGTAAACGGGTTTTTCCGGCTTCTACCAGCGCGTCAATCTGAACTTGTTTTGGCAAGAAAGCTTTTTCAGAATACCCCAGTTCTTCACGTTTGCGTTTCCGCGTCAGGTCAATGTAGTCGATTAGTACAATACCGTTGTTCACCACAATTCCTGCCAGCGAAATAATACCAATACCCGTCATAATTACCACAAATTCCATTTTAAAGATTCCTAATCCAAGGAAAACACCAATGGTACTGAATACCACAGTTGCAATAATAATTGCCGGGCGGATAAACGAGTTAAACTGTGTTACCATAATAATCATGATCATGGCTATGGCAATAATAAGTGCATACACCAAAAACTCCATACTTTCGGCTTGTTCTTGTTGCTCGCCCGAAAACTCATAAGTATAACCTTCCGGCATATCATAATCTTCAAGAAGTTGTGCAATACGCTGATTTATTTCGTTGGCATTGTAGCCTTCAACAACTCCCGAGGTAATGCTGATTACACGTTTATGGTCGATACGGCTGATTTTATCGTACGAAGTTGAATATTTAAACGATGCTACCGACGAAATAGGAATCTTGCTGTCGTTAACCGGAATTTTCTGGTTCATTAAGGTCGAAACATCGTTGCGGTATTTTTCATCCAATCGAACAAAAATGTCGTATTCATCTTCACCATCTTTAAACTGACTGGCTTCGTAACCGTAAATCGAGTTACGGAAAGCCATAGCAATTTGCTGCGTAGAGAGTTCGTATAAACGAGCCTGCTCGCGATCAACCTGAATCAGCATTTCCGGTTGGTTGGTGTTGATGTTCAGTTGTAATTCATCAATTCCCGGAATGTTATCGTCTTCAATTATCCGCATAAAATCGTCGGTGATACGAATTAGCTGGTCGAATTCATCGCCCGATACATCAATACTAACCGGGTCGCCCGTCGGAGGTCCCTGATCATCTTTGTCAACAAAAATTTTAGCACCCACAAAACCATCAAGGTTTTTGGCAATATCCTGCATCACAATCGATGTGTTTATGCCATCGCGCAATTTATATTCAACAAACGAAACCGATGTAAGCGATTTATTAGGGCTTTCTTCGTTATTGCTGAACATGCCGCCACCCATTCCAACACCAACGTTAGTAGTAACCGATTTCACAATGTGGTTAACCGGTTTTATGGTTTCTTTTATTATTTGCTCCACCTCGCGGGACATCTCATCTGTTTTTTCAATCGATGTTCCCAATGGTAGTTCCATGGTTACATAAACTGTTGTTGGATCGGTTTCAGGAAAGAACACCATTTTTGGGTTGCTTCCGAAATAGAATCCCAGAGAAAAAAGAAGTAATAAGAATGTTCCGCCAAAGTAAATGTAAGGCCATGGGCCTGTTAAGGCGTGTTTTAGCTGTTTGGTATACATGTGCTCGAGCCACACCAGGAATTTGGTTTGGAACCAGCGTGCCACCGGGCGTAGAACAAACAAGTTGGCAACCATTAAAAAGGCTATTGTTGCCAGGAGATTTCCGAGTAAGAAAATCTTGGCTACGTAGAACAATACCGAGATTCCGGCAAAAATGGCGGCATTTCGCAACACCTTTTTCCCATTAGCCCGGCGGTTAATGTCCTCCACTTTCATAAAGGATGAAATAAACGCCGGATTAATAATCAGCGCCACGAACAGCGATGAGGCAAGCACTACAATCAATGTTTGTGGAAGTATGCTCATGAACTCGCCAATTATTCCTTCCCAGGCTAGTAGCGGGAAGAAAGCAGCAAGTGTTGTTAAAGTTGATGAAATGATGGGGAAGGCAATTTCGCTCACCCCTTGTTTGGTTGCTTTTGATAGTGGATTCCCTTCGCTGAAGAGTCGGTACACATTTTCAACCACAACAATGGCGTTGTCTACTAACATTCCCAGTGCGAGTATCAAGCCGTAAAGTACCATCGAGTTGAGTGTAATTCCGCTTTGCTGCAGAATAACAAACGACAGGAACATAGACAACGGAATAGCCAAACCTGCAAAGAGTGCGTTGCGGAAGCCCAGGAACAGAAACAATATAAAAGTTACCAGGATCATTCCCAGGATAATACTGTTTTCGAGGTTCGAAATGGTATCTTCAATGTAATGGGTCATGTCATCGGTAACAACCACATCAAGGTCTTTCGGAATTTGGCCGCGCGCTTTTAACTGGTCAATTGCATTCAGCACATTCTGGGACGCGGCAAGTATATTCTCGCCCGATTTTTTGGTAACCGATAAAGTAATTACCGGTTGGTCGTTCAGGCGGGCTATGGTTGCCTGCTCTTTATACCCATCAACAACGGTTGCCACATCGCGAATGTAAACCGGTTTACCACTGTTCACCTTTATAATGGTATTCGCAATTTGGTCGATACTGGTGTAATTCGCATCGGTACGAATCGTCCGGCGGGTTTGGTCGGCAGTAAACTGGCCGGCTCCTATGCTAATATTCTCAAACTGAATGGCTAAAGCCACATCTTCAAATGTTAGGCCAACAGCATCCAGTTTATAAGGATCTAAATTGATCTGTATCTCGCGTTCTTCGATACCACGAATGTTGGCTTCCGAAATTTCCTTGAAGCCTTCAAATTCGTCCTGCATTATTTCAGCGTACTTTTTCAGGTCGCGCATGTTGTACTCGCCCGAAACGTTGACGTTCATAATCGGGTATTCCGAGAGGTCGAAATCGGTTACATACGGATCGCTGGGCAGGTCGTTTGGTAATTCCGATTTTGCCTGGTCAACGCGGTCTTTGGTATCCTGCAATGCCTGTTTTATGGTAACGTTTGTGTTGAACTCAACAATAATAGTACTCACATCCTGGTACGATGCCGACGTTACTTCTTTCACGCCTTTCAGCCCTTTCAGTTCTTTCTCGATAGGGCGGGTACACAGGTTTTCAATGTCAACCGGCGAGTTTCCGGGATACAATGTTTGGATAAAAATATATGGAACAACGATCTCGGGCATGGCCTCGCGGGGCATTTGCTGGTACGAGAAGATTCCGAATAAAACCAACAGGGCCGTAAAAATGTACACCGTGGTTTTATTCTTTAGCGCAAGAAATGTTGGTTGAAACTTGCGCGTTATTTCAGATTTATGTTTTTCAGTTTCTTTCTCCATTTTGAAGAATTTTTAGGTAGGAGTTTAATTGATCTTAACGGCTGTTCCGTTAACAATCTGGTTGTAGCCTTCAGAAATAACCTGAGTTCCGGCAGTTAAGCCTTCTGTAATTTCGGTCATGTTGTTATTGCTGACGCCCGGTGTTACATAAACTTTTTTAGCTACATTTTTACCGTCGTTATTTTCAACAATATATAAGTAGTGACCTTTAAAATCTTCCTTGATAAAAAGTGAAGGAACTACAATTGCCGAGTCGTTTACATAGTCGCGCATTGAAAGAACCGAAACCAGGTTTGGTTTTATCATATTCGTTGGGTTGTTAATGTTGATACGCACGCGGAATGTACGGTTGTTCGGATCGATGGTGTTACCGATCTGGTTAATTTTTGCATCAACGGTTTTGTCCAATGCCGGGAAACTAATTTCAACATTGTCGCCTTTGTGTACTTTAGTAATGTATGATTCAGAAATATCGCCGTAAATTTTAATGTTGCTGGTGTTAATTACTTTAGCAAACGCAACCTGCGGACTTCCGATGTGGCCTTTCTTTTGGTGTACTACATCAACCACACCGTTAATTGGCGATTTTACTTCAGCCATTTCAATCTGGGTATTCAAACTTTGAATCCTTTTTTCAAGGCTTTCTTTATTGTTTTTGGCTTGCAGATATTCCATTTCGGAACCGATATTCTGGTCCCACAGGTTTTTCTGACGCTCGTAATTTGTTACCGCCAAATCGAGTTGTACCTGTAACTCTTCAACCGAACGTTCCAAAACATCAGTGTTCAGGCGGGCCAAAATCTGTCCTTTACTCACATGTTCGCCTTCAGTAACCAAAACTTCTTTTATAATACCTGCTGATTCGGGACTTACATCCACATCCTGCTCGGCTTCAACTTTTCCGGTAACTTCAATAAAGTGCTCAAATTTTTGATTCTCCAACAATGTGGTTTTAATGTTCACCAATTCTTCTTTTTCGTTGGCAGTCAGATCGGTTTCCAGTGCATGAATTTGTTGTTCAAGCGCATGAACTTGTTGCTTTAGTTCCTGCAGTTGTTTCCGTTTTGCAGCATCGTCGGTGGGATTTGTGTTTCCGCAAGCCGATAAAATTAGTGCTGCTGTTGCTATGAATAGAATCTTTTTCATGATATGTTTTTTTCGTTTTTGTTATAAAGCTCCGGCAGCTTTTTTCAGGTTTATATCGGCCTGAAGCAATGACATTGTTGAGGAAACCATCTGCTGCCAGGTGGTTATGTACTGGGTTTCCTGTTGCGATAACTCTGCACTGCTTACCATTCCGTTGTTGAATTTTATTTGCGTTTTATCTAAAATACTTTTGGCTAAATCGCGGTTTTCGCGTGTATTCAGAAACTGTTCTTTTGCGGTTTCCATTTGAGCCGAGGCCGTTAAATAGTCTTTCTGAAGTGTAATTTCAGCATATCGTTTGTCGTTTTCTGCTTTTTCAAGTTCCAGGCGTGCCATCCTTACTTTCGCTTGTTTATTACCCGAGTTAAAGATTGGAATAGAAGCCTGAAAACCAATTAGCGAAGATGGAAACCATTCTTCTTTAAATAAGTTGGCACTATTGCTGTACGAGGTTTTTGTATAGCTGTAAAAGCCACTTAGTCTGGGTAGGTAAGCTACTTTCTCAAGTTTGTACAATTTCTCTGAAACCTCAAAATTCGATTGCGCCAGTCTGTAATCAATATGATTTAACAAATCCAGCCTAATGGTATTTTGTTCTTCAATCAATGGCATTACAAATACTTCCAGTTCATCGGTTAGGGTAAGTTCCTGGTTGAGATCGTAACCCATAGTGTATTTCAGAACTGTAAGGGCAACTGTTAATTCCCGGTCTGAACGCAATACTTCGTTCTCGGCATTTTTCTGGAGTATGCGCAGCTGGTCAACATCCTGCTGTTCGCGGAAACCGTTTTCGTAATATACTTTGGTCTCTTCGTACAAACGGGTGCTGTTTTCAAGGCTTTCGAGCATTACTTGTTTGTAACGTTCGCTAATTAATACCATATAGTAGGCTTGTGCTACAGCATCGCGAATATCGATCTCGGTTTTTTCGTTCGCCTGTTTTGCCAGGTTTAAATAGAGTTCGGCTGAACTTACACCAACGATCCACGATCCGTCGAAGATCTGTTGCGACACACTGAATCCGAAGTCAGCACTGTAGTCCTGACCAAATTTTACCGGGAAATATTCACCGGGTTCTCCACCAACAAACTCTGCTGGAATAAGCGAAACCGGGAGATTAAGAAACCAATTGTAGTTAGCTGTTCCCGATACTTGTGGTAATCCGGTGGTGATGGTTTCCCAAACCTGTTTCTGGGCAATGGTTACATCTTGTTTCGTGTTAAACAAAACATACGAGTTTTGCATGGCATATTGTGTGGCCTGGTCGAGCGAAAACGTGGTGTTTTCTTCTTCCTGAGCTTTCAGCGACAGTCCCACAACTGACAAGAATAAAAACAAGATTAGTTGTTTAATTTTTTTCTTCATACTGAACTTTGTTTAGCTGTTTTTTATAATATTTTATTCCCCTCTCATTACATATTGCATTCATATGATAATCCATCATACTATCGAAAAATGCGAGCGAGTTTACCTCGTACTCCTTGAAAATTCCATAATCAGGATTCATTGTATACAACATTCTACCAACTTGTAGTTTGGCAATCAGATACGGATCAAGGTCAGTGCGGTACATACCCTGCGCCATTCCAAGTTTTAAATTGTCGATTGTATTGGTGAATATTCGTTCGCGCTTTACTTCGTTAATCTTTTTATACAGCTCGGGGTAATACTTTTTTAAATCCTTTTCAATTCCGTTGTTGTAGAATTTATATATGAATGCCACATGTTTGCGTATTAAAAGCATGCTGTCAATCGCATTTTTATCGTCAAGCTGTTTGAATGTTTCGCCACTTTCCTCCAAAAAAAAATCGATAACCTGGGTAACCAGGTCCTTTTTATCGGAGAAATATTGATACAGCGTTTTCTTGGAAATGCCAAATTCGGCCGCCACATTGTCCATGGTAACCGCACGTATGCCTTTCTTAAAATAAAGATGACCTACGTTTTCAATGATGTATTTCTTTTTTTCTTCCACGCGGCAAAAGTATGCTTGTTTTCTTAGGAAACTTTAGTCGTGTAAAAAGTTTTTACATGACAGTGTATTTAAACTTCCCAGTTATATAGATTTTTGAATAGTAAAGTCGTTATACAAAACTATTTTTTTTATAAAAGTTTCCGCTGTTTTAATCGGTAAGTGGCGAATATTGACCAATAAACGCCGATTATTTTATTGTGGAAAAAGAAAGGTTTTTGCGATGATAAGATCCTGGGGCCAGGTAATTTTTATGTTTTCGCGGTTACCGTTAACAAGATGAATTTTATGTCCGGCATTTTCGAGCACAGAAGCGTCGTCGGTAAAATTCTCGTGCTGTGCTTTTTTATAGGCCTCTTTTATAGCTTGAACATTAAAAGTTTGTGGTGTTTGCACCAAAAAGTATTTACTGCGGTCGACAGCTTTATTGCCTTGCGCATCTGAATAGCGAATCGATTCCGAAGGAGGAACAACCGGCAAAGCATTGCCCGATTTTTGGGCTTCACTAAAACAATGCTTGATGGTTTCTTTGGCAACAAGTGGGCGAACGCCGTCGTGGATAAAAACAATGCCGTCGTCATTAATTTGTGCCAGCCCGTTTTTTACTGATTGAAAACGATTTTCGCCACCAAAAGCAAGTTTGTAATTTGTAGTAAAAGAATGCTTTTGGCAAAGTCCTTTCCAGTGTTCAACTTGTGTTTCGGGTAAAACCAGCACAAATTCAATGTTCGGATCAAAACGTAAAAAGGCTTCAAAAGTGTATAGTAGAACAGGCTTGCCCTCAATCTCGAGAAACTGTTTCGGAACGGAAGCGCCCATTCGGTTTCCGCTGCCACCTGCAACAATTAAAGCAAACTTTTTTAGCATCGGTTCTGTTTTTTTGTCTACATTGACTGCTAAAAATAGTGCAAAATATTCTACAATGGAGAAAGTTCTTGGATTTTTAAAACAACTATCAGAAAACAATAATCGCGAGTGGTTTAACGATAACCGAAAATGGTACGAAGAAAGTAGGGAAAAAGTACTTTTTCTTACCGATGTGCTGATAAATGAGATTGGCGAATTCGATCCGGCAGTGCAAGGATTACAACCCAAAGACTGTGTTTTTAGGATTTTCCGTGATGTACGTTTCTCAAAAGATAAACGGCCGTACAAAACTAATTTCGGGAGTTTTATCTGCAAAGGAGGTCGGAAAAGTATGAATCCCGGATACTATTTTCATTTGGAACCCGGTAGTTGTTTTATTGCCGGAGGAATTTATATGCCACCGGCGCCGGTGTTAAAATCGATAAGGAGTTATGTGGCCGACCACGCCGAAGAATTTCTTGAAATTACAGGCGAGCCCGATTTCAAAAAACAATTTCCGGAAATGTATGGCGAAAAATTAAAGTTGGCGCCAAAGGGTTTCCCGAAAGATCATGATCACATTGAATTGTTGAAACACAAATCGTATATTTATTCAAAAACACTGGAAGAGAAGGTGGTAACCAGTGATAGCTACATTAAAGAAGTAATTGCGCTGTATGAACAGCTCCATCCTGTTAATTTATTTTTGTACGAAGCGCTGGCCGAATAATTATTTTGATTGGCTCTTAATAAGTATAGAAGGGGTTACTTTTTTGCGTCAAAAGGAATATATATAGTATAAGACCCTTATTTTTTATCTTCCCGATTTCAATGAAATGCCCCGGTTGTTCTGACCGGGGTTCTTTATTTATAACGATTCAATACTGAGGAGGTTAGCACCATTTTTTGTTTTTCAGAATGGAAAGAATAATTACTTTTGCTGCCATTAAATATCAAATTCTTATAATTTAACGACTATGAAAAAAGTACTACTTGCAATGGCTTTTGTTGCATTTATGTTTTCTGTTAATGCCCAGAATGTACAATTACATTACGATTTCGGCGAAGGCCGTAAAATGCTGACATCAACAGTTGAAATGTTCCGTCCTGACAAATATGGATCAACATTCTTTTTTGTTGATATGGATTATGGTTCGGACGAGAGTGGTATCGACAATGGAATTTCGCTGGGGTACTGGGAGATTGCACGTGCTTTTAAATGGAACGAAACGCAGAAGTATATGCCGCGTGTTGAATACAACGGTGGAGTAATGAAGACAAGTCCGGCTCCGGAAGATTGGTATGCGATCGAAAACTGCTGGTTGGCCGGTGTTGAACGTACCTGGGCTTCGGCTGATTTCTCAAAAATTCTGACTTTGCAGGTCAATTACAAGAATATTAAGGATAAACTTGAAAACAATACCAAAAATCAAAACTCATTTCAGTTAACAGCTGTGTGGACTGTGCAAATGGCAGAAGGTAAAGTTACTTTTACCGGTTTTGCCGATTTCTGGAAAGAAGAAATGTTTTGGGGAACTGATTACCGTTTCTTAACTGAGCCTCAACTGTGGTACAACCCATGCAAAAACTTCTCGTTTGGTACAGAAATAGAGCTTAGCAATAATTTTGTTGGCGATGAATTTGCCGTGAAACCTACGATGGCAGTTAAGTATACATTCTAAAACCTGAATTATGATCGATAAATATTTTAATATCAGCGGCCGTGGTTCTTCTTACAAAAAGGAGATCATTGGTGGGGCAACCACCTTTTTAACTATGGCCTACATCATTTTTGTAAACCCATCGATTTTGGGTGATGCAGGAATGGATAGAAATGCACTGATCACAGTTACAATTGTAGCCTCTCTTATTGGTACGCTGCTGGCCGGTATTTGGGCCAAAGTGCCTTATGCCATGGCTCCCGGAATGGGGTTGAACGCCTTTTTTACGTACACACTTGTGTTGGGGGCCGGTGTTGACTGGCAAACAGCTCTTGGGGTGGTATTTATTTCAGGTGTGATATTTTTGGCGCTTACTGTTACCGGAATACGCACAAAGATTATTCATACAATTCCGTTGGCACTGCGTTTAGCTACCGGAGCTGGTATTGGATTGTTTATTTCGTTCATCGGTTTTAAAAATATGGGGTTGGTTGTTGCCAATCCTGCAACATATGTTGGTTTAGGTGAATTTACTCCAACATTGTTAATCGGGTTGGCCGGTTTATTGATTACTGCCATTCTGGAGGTTAAAAAAGTACGTGGCGGAATTTTTTACGGAATTATTATTACTACGATAATTGCAATAGTTGCCGGAGAAGTTCAGGTACCTGAATCGTTTGTTTCTATGCCTCCGTCGATGAGTCCTTTAATGTTGAAACTGGATATCCTTTCGGCTCTTAGCCTGGGATTAATCGGTGCAATTTTCTCGTTTATGTTTGTCGACCTTTTTGATTCGGTTGGAACAATCGTAGCCTGTTCGTACGAAGCTGGTTTTGTTGATAAAGATGGCAAAGTGGAGAATGTTGATCGTATTCTGGAAGCCGATGCGGTTGCAACCGTTGCCGGTACGCTGTTAGGAACAAGTACAACAACTACTTACATCGAATCTGCTTCGGGAATTGCCAATGGTGCTAAAACAGGTTTTGCATCAGTTATTACAGCTGCTTTATTCTTTTTGGCGCTGTTCTTTGCTCCGCTTATTGGTATTGTTCCCAGTTATGCAACGGCACCGGCATTGGTAATCGTTGGAGTGTATATGTTCAAGAATATCAAACAAATTAATTTTGCAGATTTCTCAGAAGCTATACCTGCATTCTTAACCATTATTTTAATGCCACTTACTTACAGTATTTCCATTGGTTTATCGTTTGGATTTATCTCGTATGTTGTATTAAAAGCTGTGGCCGGTAAGTACAGCGAGATTTCCTGGCTGATGTGGGCTATCGCTTTGCTATCAGTATTGAATCTGTGGTTTGGAGTATAATTACCACTAAAAAATATTTAACGGATTGTCGTACGGCAATCCTTTTTTTGTACTTTTATTTTGCTTTGAGGCATTAGCTCAGTTGGTTTAGAGCATTACCTTGACAGGGTAGGGGTCACTGGTTCGAATCCAGTATGCCTCACAAAAAAGGAAGCATTCTTATCGAATACTTCCTTTTTTTATGCGGTAAATAATGTTTTAATCTTCTAAATGGTTAGTGCTATAATAAGCCATTTCACGAACAATTTTTCCATCATCGTTAAATGAGTGAGACAGCATTAGTGGTAACACTACTTTTTTATCATTTTCCTCCAGTGTGTAGGTAAGTTCCCACCAGGAGTAGACTACATAGCCGTTATTTAATTCATAGTAAATGCAATCGGGATACCCGATTTGTTTGAAATGTATATCTTTTCTTGAGGCAAAGTGGTTTTTAACTTCTTCACTTCTTGTTTCAAGATCCATTGATTTTCCCCAGTCGCCTGCAATGCTATTGAATGTTGCATCTTCTGCAATGAATGATTTTACTGTTTCAATATCTTCTGCAGCGTAGGCATTCAATAGTTTTCTTACCGTTGCTATGTGGGGGTGGTTAATGTAAACCTTTCCATTTTCGCGGGTAGTTTGTGCATTTCTAATGTCCTCAAAAACATTATTATTATAGTATTGAATAAAGGCGGCAATTTTTCCATCATCGTTAAAGGCATACAGGCAGTGGAGATGCAGGTCTAAGTTTATGGCGGTTTTTTCATGTGTTCCGGTTAGTAATAACCAGTCTTGAACCCACATTTTTCCGTCTTTATATTCTATTGCATCGGGATAGGCTCCGGGTGAATCTTTAACATCAAAATTTACGAAATTTTCGGCCCACCAACTTGTGTTTCCACTAAAGGTTTCAGCGGTGGTTTTCCAGTCATTTCCATTTCTTACAATGGTTACAGAGTCGGCAAAAAAGGTTTTTACTTTCTCTGTATCGCCAGTTTTTACGGCATCCCAAAAGGCTCTCGTTTTATCAATGGTCTCGTGTTCGTTAAAAACAGTACCATTTTTACTTTGTGAGAATACTGTGCTTACAATGAGGGTTAAGATCAGCAAAACAGCAAATTTTTTCATAATGTAATTTTTAGTTAATAATTTGAAAAAATTCCGGCTTTATCTCATTTAGCTATTGGGCTCTTTACTACAATTTACGTATTACAAAACAGAAATAAAAATTACGAAACGCTGTAATGGGCAGAAAAACAGACAGATAGGTCTTGTGGGAGAAGGATAAAAGTATCACATGTGGATTTATAAGCTTGATTTTCAATAATATAGAGGAATAAAAGGTCTGAAAACAATAAAATGAATTTTATCTGTTTTATTTTCAAAAAATTACCGCAGTTGTTCATCCGTACTTGTTAAAAATGAGTGCTATCCAGGATTATGTTTTTAAATCTGGTATTTTACTGTATTTTAGAAGTGTATTAAATCAACTGGACTATGTTAGGCAAATCTCGAAGAAATTATATTTTGACTGCGGTTTTGGTAATTTTCGGACTATTATTCTCATCGTCTGAAATTTATGCGCGGAAAATGACACAAAGTAATAATTCACTAAAAGAAAAAAAGGTACTTTTTATTTATGGTGGCTGGGAGGGGCACGAACCCAAACAATCCGTTGACGTTTTTGTGCCGTGGTTAAAGTCGGAAGGTGCAGAGGTAACGATTTCGGATAACCTGGATAGTTATCTGGATGAAGAATTAATGGGATCAGTTGATTTGATCATACAAACCTGGACAATGGGAACTATAACAAACGAACAGGAAAGAGGTCTCCTGAAAGCAATACGAAACGGAGCAGGTTTGGCTGGCTGGCACGGCGGAATTGGTGATTCGTTTCGAAATAATCCTGAATACCAGTTTATGGTTGGCGGGCAGTGGGTAGCGCATCCGGGAGGTGTTATTGATTATTCGGTGAATATTACTGATAAGGAAGATCCTGTAACGAAAGGGTTAAACGATTTTGAGATGCATTCGGAGCAGTATTACATGCATATCGATCCGAATGTAAAAGTGCTGGCTACAACTGAATTTACATCAGAACATTCTCTGTGGATTGATGACTGCGTAATGCCGGTAGTTTGGAAAAAATACTACGGCAACGGACGTGTGTTTTACAGTTCGCTGGGCCACGTTATGACTGATTTTGAAGTGCAGGAAGCACTGGAGATTATGAAGCGTGGAATCCGTTGGGCAGCTGAAAGCAAATATGCTCCGAAGGAAAAATGGGTGAGCCCGGTATATAAATAAAAGAACCGCTCTTTTTACAAAGAACGGTTTCTCAATATTTTGTCTTAACGAATTATCCGTTTAATGCTTCGGCTCCACTAACAATTTCCAGAATTTCTCCCGTAATAGAAGCCTGGCGTGCTTTGTTGTATTCCAAAGTAAGCGATCCGATAAGCTCAGTGGCATTATCAGTTGCCTGGTGCATGGCTGTCATTCGTGCACCGTGCTCGGCTGCATTCGAATCAAGTAAAGCTTTGTAAAACTGAATTTTTAACGAACGAGGAATAAGTTCTTCAATAATGTGCTCTTTCGATGGTTCGTAAATAAAATCAAAATTGCTTTCCTCGGCGGCCTCTTCCATTTCAACCGGAAGAAACTGCTCGGCGGCCTGAACCTGAACGGCAGCATTTTTAAACTGGTTGTATACCAATTCAATGCGGTCGTAATGTTTGTCGGCAAACGATTTCATACATTCTTCAGCTACCCTCGATACATTCTCAAAAGACAGGTTGTCGAATAATTCATTCTCGTCGGCAACAACATTGTAGCCACGGTGTTTTAGCTGGCGTGCACCTTGCTTACCGATGCACATAAAATCAACGTTACCCAGGTTCAACTGTTGGGCATATTTACTGTGGGCTACCTCAACGGCTTTTTTGGTGATATTGGCATTAAAACCGCCGCACAAACCACGGTTCGACGATACCAATATCAACAGCACCTTCTCGGGAGTACGCGATTGTGTGTACACCGAATCCTCAACGTTTTCGAGGCTGGCACTAAGCGAGGTCAGAATCTGGTGCAGTTTATCCGCATACGGTCTGATCTGTAAAATAGCATCCTGTGCTTTTTTTAACTTGGCAGCCGAAACCATTTTCATGGCACTGGTTACCTGCCGGGTTGTTTTTACCGATGCAATTCGAGTGCGTATTTCCTTTAATCCAGCCATATTTTGGAATGTTGGAGTATCAGAATATTGGAGTGTTAGAATTCTTCATTTCTAATATTCCTATATTCTAACCTTCTAATATTTATTTATATTTTTCTGCTGTTTCAGCAGCTACTTTTCTAATGGTTTCTTCAATCTCAGGAGTCAGTTTACCGGCTTTCAGTTCATCAAGAACCGGACGGTGCGACATTTCCATTGTTTCCAGGAAGTCAGCTTCAAACTCTTTAACCTTATCGATTGGTACACTACGAAGCAATTCGTTGGTTCCGCAATAGATAATAGCTGCCTGGTGCTCCACTTTTACCGGAGAATACTGACCTTGTTTCAGGATCTCCACGTTTTTACGTCCTTTATCAAGAACACGCATTGTTGCTGCATCAAGGTCGGAACCAAACTTGGCAAACGCTTCCAGTTCGCGGAACTGTGCCTGGTCGAGTTTTAATGTACCCGAGATCTTTTTCATCGATTTGATCTGTGCACTACCACCAACACGCGATACCGAAATACCCACGTTAATCGCCGGACGAATACCCGAGTTAAACAGGTTCGACTCCAGGAAAATCTGTCCGTCGGTAATAGAAATTACGTTGGTTGGAATGTATGCAGAAACGTCACCGGCCTGTGTTTCAATAATAGGAAGTGCTGTTAACGAACCACCACCTTTTACTCTATCTTTTAAACATTCCGGTAAGTCGTTCATGTCTTTTGCAACTTCATCCGATTCGATGATTTTTGCAGCACGTTCCAATAAGCGTGAATGCAAATAGAAAACGTCACCAGGATAAGCCTCGCGGCCCGGTGGACGACGAAGCAACAGCGACACCTCACGGTACGAAACAGCTTGTTTCGATAAATCATCGTAAATAATTAATGCATGGCGACCGGTATCGCGGAAATATTCACCAATTGCAGCACCTGCATACGGAGCATAAAACTGCAATGCCGCAGGATCTGATGCGGTTGCCGTAACAATTACCGAATAGGCCATTGCACCTGCTTTTTCAAGCGTAGCAGCAATGTTTGCAACAGTAGAACCTTTCTGGCCAACTGCCACATATATACAGTAAACAGGATTTCCCTGTTCGTAAAATTCACGTTGGTTAATAATGGTATCGATGGCTACTGCTGTTTTTCCTGTCTGACGGTCGCCAATGATTAACTCACGCTGACCGCGGCCGATTGGAATCATCGCATCAACAGCTTTCAACCCTGTTTGCAGCGGTTCTTTTACCGGCTGACGGAAAACCACACCCGGTGCTTTTCTTTCCAAAGGCATTTCGAAAAGTTCGCCGCTAATAGCGCCTTTTCCATCAATTGCTTCGCCAATGGTGTTTACCACACGTCCAAGCAAGCCCTCTCCAACGTTAATCGATGCAATACGTCGAGTACGTTTTACCGTGTCTCCTTCTTTAATTTCTTCTGAAGGTCCTAAAAGTACAGCACCAACATTATCTTCTTCAAGGTTCAAAACAATGCCTTTCATTCCGTTTTCGAATTCGATCATCTCGTTCGATTCCACGTTCGAAAGTCCATAAATACGCGCAATGCCGTCGCCGACTTGCAGAACGGTACCAACTTCTTCGAGTTCGGCTACCGATTTAAATCCTTCGAGTTGTTGCTTTAGAATTGCAGATACTTCAGCAGGTTTTATATTAGCCATCTTTTATTATTTTTTGCTTGTCGCTTTCGTTTATAATTCGGTTTCTAACAAGGTTTGTTTTACCTTGCGTAATTGGGTTGCCACGCTGGCATCGTACTGTTTATCATCCAATCGCAATACCAGGCCACCAAGAATTTCGGGATTTACCTGGGCTGCTAATTCAATAGTAGCATTCAGTTCTTTGCCCAGCAGTTCTTTCACCTTTTTAAGTGTAGAAGCATCAACCTCCGAGGCAGTTGTAAGAACCGCTGATTTGATATTGAGGTCTTTGCGTGTTAAATCCAGAAAATTACGGCAGATACCCGGGATGTGTACTTCGCGTTTGTTTTGAACGATCAGCAATAAAAAGTTAAGACTGATCTCTTCAATTTTGCCTTCGAAAATACTTTTTACCAAGGCTGCCTTTTTTGATGATTTTACGATCGGGCTTTCCAGTAAAAGAATAAAATCTTCCGATGAGGTGCAGACATCCATAACCAACTGGATATCGGCTTTTAGCTTATCGAGCAGTTTTTTCTCTTTAGCTGTTGAAAAGAAAGCTTTGGCGTATCGTACAGTTATTGCGCTCTGGTCCATACTTAATTCAGCTTGATGTCGTCGATTAATCCGTCAACCATTTTTTCTTGTTCAGCCTTGTTGCTCAATTCTTTGCGAATCACTTTTTCAGCAATACTTACCGAAAGTTCTGCCACTTGCTTTTTAATGTCGCTAATGGCAGCCGTTTTTTCAGCTTCGATTTGCTGACGTGCCTGGGCAATGGTTTTTTGTGCTTCTTCAGCCGCTTTATCTTTGGCTTCGGCAACAATTTTATCTTTTAACTCTTTGGCCTCTTTCAGGATCGCTTCTTTTTCGCGGCGTGCTTCAGCAATAACTTTTTCGTTATCAGCTTTTAGCCCGGCTACTTCTTTTTTAGCCTCTTCGGCCGAGTTTAAAGCAGTTGCAATTGAATCTTCACGCTCTTTTAAAGCGGTAAGAATTGGTTTCCACGCAAACTTCTTCAGTATAAAAAAGACGATTCCAAAAATGATGAGCATCCAAAAAATGGTGCCCGGATTCGGCATTACTAATCCCATGATTTAAAATTTTAATGGGGCAACTGCATCCCGGGCAATCCCCGGGATGGCTGCCAAAGTTTTTTTGCTATACAAAAACGATTAGGATACAAACAATAACTGCGAAGAATGCCACACCTTCGATAAGTGCTGCAGACACAATCATGTTTGATCTGATGTCACCGCTAGCTTCCGGTTGACGGGCAATAGCTTCCATGGCACTGGCACCGATTTTACCGATACCCATACCAGCTCCAATTGCTGCTAAACCTGCACCAATTGCTGCTCCCATTTTACCAACCGATGCACCGGCGGCCGCTTGTAGCAATACTGTTAAAATAGCTGATAACATAGCTTTTAATTTTAAATATTAATGATGTTCTGAGGTCGCCATTCCGAAATAGAGTGCCGACAACAGAGTAAAAACATACGCTTGAATAAATGATACCAATACATCGAGCAACAGAATAAACACCGAGAACAGAATGGATATCGGACTGGCTCCTAATCCAACTGCCGGGCCAAAAAGGCTGCCGAATACAAAAATAAGGCTCACAAACACCATTACAATCAGGTGCCCCGCCATCATGTTGGCAAAGAGTCGGACCATCAACACAAATGGTTTTGTAATTACGCCCGAAAGTTCAACGATAGGCATTAAAGGAATCGGGAATTTTAACCACCACGGTACATCCGGGTTGTAAATTTCTTTCCAGTAATGTTTGTTACCGTTAATTGTTGTTATTGCAAAAGTGAATAAGGCCAGTACCATTGTAACCCCAATATTTCCTGTAACGTTGGCTCCAAATGGCGGGATAGGTATCAATCCCATGAAGTTGTTGATCAGGATAAAAAAGAACAGGGTTAAAAGAAATGGCATGAACTTTTCGTATTTCTTGTCGCCAATAGCAGGTTTTGCCACTTCGTCGCGAATAAAAAAGATGATCGGCTCCAAAGCATTTTGTACACCTGTTGGCGCTTTGCCTTTATTCTTTTTAGCCAGCTTAGCCGTTGCAAAAATCAGCCATAATAAGATGACTACAGATGCCAAAATACCGGCAATGGTTTTTGTTATTGAAATGTCGATGGGTGTTCCAATTTCGTGTCCTTCGGCATCCAGCTCAACCACTTTGCCTTTAAATTCTTCGCTTTCCGAAAGCCGGAATCCTTTGTAAGCGCTGTGGCCGTGGTGAAATTTCGACGACATGAAAACATGAAAGGCTTTTCCTTCGTGCAACTCAGGTTGTTTGCTGTAAACAATTATCGGAAGTGGAATGCTAATGTGCTTATCGCCAAACGAAGTAATGTGCCAGTCGTACGAATCAGATACGTGATCGATCACAAATTCTCCGGCGTTAAATCCTTCTTCAGCATGTGCGTCTGAAGTATGCGCATCGCTTTCACCAGAGTGACTTTCTGTTGCGTGTGTCTTTTCTTCCTCCTGCCCGTGCTGAGCGAGAAGTTGGCCATAACTTAACAATGAAAAGGCGAAGAATATAAAAATGGCTTTAGTAAGCTTAAGCATGGTTAATTTTTTTCTTGTTGTAACAAGTCTGAAACTATTAAAAAAACACAATTTGGTAAGAGTTTTACCAAGGTGTTAAAACGAATTTTCTCTTTCTAAGGTTCACAAATTTATAAGATTTTTTGGACCATGAATGGAAATTGACAATTTTCAGCAGAGAAATTAACAATGTTTAAAAACCTGTTTTCTATGAGGGATGCACTAAGGGGGATCTATTTTTTATCGGTGGACTTTGTAATCTTGGTTATTTCAGTTACTTCAAAAAATGTGTAGATCAGGTAGAGTAACATTAAACAAATTACAAACGGGATTGCATTTTCTTTATCGATGGCAATATAAACAACGGCTACTACCGAATACAGAACCAGTTTGAAAAAGGTAACGAGCATATTACTGCGGGTAAATTTCCCGATATCTTTTTGGGCCATTTTTAACTGATATGCATGAATGCCCATTGTTGCCAGGAAAAAGAAAAGCAACAGAAAGGGAAGAACAGGCAAATAATATTCAGGAAACGCCAGTGAAAATACTAACCAGCCAATTACGGCAATTGCAAGAGTTATTCCGGTAAGTTTTACAATGAAAGGCTTCATTTGCTTTTTGGCTTTTTCGATTTGTTATCTGTTTTCAAAAGGTTTTTTACACCATATATAATAGACACAATTACACCCAATATAACCAGGCTAAGTGTAAACCCCTTGAATTCGTTATGCATCCACTGGTCGATTTTGTAGCCAAGGAAAGTAAAACCACCAATAATGGCCATCATCTCGAAACCCAAACTGGAGTAGCGAATAAACGAATTAGCTTTTCCGGTTGTATTAGGTTTTTTGTTTTTCATCTTCTTTGGCAGGTGCAGTGGCTCCCCCCATCGCACAGGTGCCGGTAAAAGTTGCTCCGGGTTCAACTGCCAGTTTGCCGGCAATAATATCGCCTTCAATTTTAGCAGAAGCTTTCATATTTAAAAGCTCCTGTACCGTAACTTTCCCTTTAATGAATCCGGAAATTTCAACATTGTTACAGGTAACCGTGCCATCAATCTTGCCTTTCGGACCTACAACTACCCGGCCCTTGGCTTCAAGGTTTCCTACAAGTTGGCCATCGATACGAATATCGCTGTTGGCAGCAATATCACCTTTAATGATGGTACCTTCGCCTAAAATGTTGATAGCCTGATCGGGAGTTTCTCCAAAGGTTCTTGCGTTTTGTTTTGCCATGGTTTATAACTCTTACGTATCTATTAAAATGGGTGCTTGAAGATACAATAAAATGAATCTTCAGCAAAAAAATGATTTAGAATCGATAAAAATTAACGTTGGCAACAAAAAGGCTACTATCGGTATTATTTAGGATCGTACGCCCACTTTAAATAGGTACTGCCCCAGGTAAAACCGGCACCAAAAGCAGCAAGAATAATGTTGTCGCCCTTTTTCAATTGGCTTTCGTAATCCCATAAACAAAGTGGAATTGTGGCAGCAGTGGTATTGCCGTATTTGCGAATATTAATCATCACCTGATCTTTGCTGATTCCCATACGTCGGGCAGTAGCTTCAATAATACGCATGTTGGCCTGATGTGGAACAAGCCATGCAACATCTTTAGAACGAATGTTGTGCTTTTCCATAATTTCAACAGCCACGTCGGCCATGCTCGATACGGCGGCTTTAAAAACGGCTTGTCCTTCCTGGTATAAAAAGTGCTCTTTATTCTTAACGGTTTCTTCGGAGGCCGGTTTTAACGATCCTCCGGCTTTTATGTGCAGATGGTGACGTCCCAAACCATCAACACGGTTAATGTAATCGATAACACCAACATCTTCAGTTGTTGGTTCAACCAAAACGGCAGCTGCGCCGTCGCCAAATAGCGGACAGGTAGTGCGGTCTTCGTAATTAATAATCGACGACATCTTTTCAGTAGCAACAATAACTACTTTTTTGTATCGTCCTGATTCGATAAACTGTGTGGCTGTTGCCAGTGAGAATATAAATCCCGAGCAGGCGGCATTCAGGTCGAAACTCCAGGCGTTATGAATATTTGTTTTGTGTGCAATAATATTGGCTGTGGCCGGCAGGTTCATATCCGGGGTAATGGTAGCACAAATCAACATGTCAACTTCTTCGGGTGCTGTACCTGTTTTCTTTAACAGGTCTTCAACCGCCCATGCTCCCATATCGCTACTGGCTTTCCCTTCTTCCTTTAATATCCTGCGCTCCTTTATACCAATACGTTGCATAATCCATTCGTCCGAAGTATCAACCATTTTGCTGATTTCTTCGTTTGTTAATCGGTATTCCGGGAGGTAGGCTCCAATCCCTGTAATTGCTGCCCTTATGCTAGCCATTGTTTACGTTAAAAATTTGTATTTATAGAAATATCTTATTTGGTATTTTTTTACCGGGGTTAAATGTAGAGTGATTTACAAGAGACAACAAAGAATTGTTTCCAGATATAGCTTTTGGGAGTAAAAAAATGTTTTGTAGTGCAGAACAATTTATAACATTGTTCGAAAAATCAGAAAATATAAATAGATGCGGAGAATGCAAAAAAAATCCATCCTGGGATTCTGCCCCAGGATGGATTTTGAATAGTTAAGACCGGAATTTCCAGCAGCTTATTTAACTATAATGCAATTTCTTTTTCAATTACCTGTTTTCCTCTGTAGTAACCACATTCAGGACATACTGTGTGGTATTTTACAGTTGTTCCGCAGTTTGAACAAGTAGCCAGAGTAGGGGCAACCGCTTTATAGTGCGTACGTCTTTTATCCCTTCTCGATTTCGATGTTTTATGCTTTGGATGTGCCATTGTTATGTATTTTTAATTATTATTTTTTAAATTTTTAAGTGCAGCCCAACGTGGATCGATCTCTTCTTCATCTTCCTCTGCCGGTTCGTGCTGCATAATATCATTCAATCTCTCAATCATTTCCTGGTTACAACTGTTTTCTCCGCTTTCATTCGGATGAACATGCCGCAACGGAATACTAAGTGTTACATATTCGTAAATGATTTGAGCCAGGTTGATGGCGTGTTCTTCGGGCAAAACCCAAATTACGTTGTCGCCTTCTTCAAACTCATCTTCTTCGCCAAATTTTACAAACAATTCGGTTTCTAAAGATACGTCTTGTGTATATTCGTCAAGGCAGCGGTGGCAAACCAGTTCTAACCATCCTTCAAGTGCAAAGCTTAATTTCAGAAATGCACTTCGTTTTTCAAGCTGAACGTTTACGCTAACTTCTCCCTTGTCAACCAGACTCTCTTCAAAATGCTCAAAGAACTTATCGTTTACCTCAAAATGGTAATCGTGAAGGCCTTCTTTAAGACCTTTGTACTCAATATTATATTTGCTTTTCCAGCTCACGATTCCAAAAAAGTGGATGCAAAAGTATAAATTTTTTATTAACAGTTAAAGAAATCAGAGAAATATTTCAAATTTCTTTCCAAATCAAATTCGTTAAAGCTGAGCCATTTGGACTAATGTGTTGTATCGAATTTCTGTTTGTCGCCGGCAGACTGTTTTGCGGTCTTTTCAATTTGCATTGCACTAACTGGAATTGGCTTTATCGATAGTTCCGGTAAGTTAAATGAAAACAGAAACGACCGGTGAAAATCCGGATCTTGTTGCGGCAACAAAAATGGCTGGCTGAATTCTCCGTTTTCATCAACGTGCGCAAAATAAGTGTTCATAAAAAGCCCGTCCATTCGGCGGCTACTAAATACCAGCCACCGTCCGTTCGACGACCACGAGTGGTAACTTTCTACCTGATCGCTGTTTATGGCATCAAGACGTGTAATCGACGAATCCTGAATGTTATACCTATAAAGATCAGCCTCTTCGTTATAAGCCGGGAAATTGCCATAATCGGAAAACGTTAATACAATGTTTTTCCCATCAGGCGAAATACGCGGCATGGTCAGACTTTTTCCGGTCATTTTTGGAGTGATTAGCGTGTCGACTTTTTCTCCTAAAGTTGCTGTTTCCGGATCAAAATCAATACGACACAAACTGTACTGAATATTGCGTAATTCGCCGGGCATTGGCGCAGCCGGCGCTGTAACAAAGTACAAGCTTAGTCCGTCGGGCGAGAAACAAGGGAACGATTCAAAAGCATCGTCGGCATACAAAAGTGGCGAGGTAAAATACTCTTGTTTATCGATATCGCAAATTACCATATCCGATCCCATATCGAAAGCATGAGCGCGCTCGGTTCCTTCCGATGGGAAAACCTGCCGTACTTTGTTTATCGAGAAAGCAATATATTTTGTTGATGGATGCCAGTAAGGAAAGGAAACGCTTTTAAACGGCGTTTCTTTTTTCGATACCAGTTTTTCCACTTCCCCGTCTTTAATAATAAATGTTCCCGAGTTGTTTTCGCGGATGTGGAAAACCATATTGTCAGGATTATTGGCTGCCAGGGTGTGGCAGTTCATGCACGAGTGCGGCATAATTTTATTATCCAGAATAGTCGACTCATTGAATGAACTAAGTTGACGCTGGTAAAGCCCCATTTTATTCCAGGTTTGATAGCCGGGTGTAATTAAACGGTAAAAAAGGTAGTCGTCAACCGGATCAGGAGACACAAAATAGCTAAATGATTTGTACTTTTTCCACGAATCGTTTTGCGAAGTGTAAACTGTAAAACGGATGCTGTCGCCTTTATTTGCCTCCAGAAATCGCGACCACTCTTTAATCTTCCAATCCGTCTTTTTGTCGTTGAATGTGTTTTCAAGCTTACTGTTTTTTCCTTCAACTGAAACAAAAATATCATCAGCTTCTTCCTCAACTTTAATGTTAATTGGTGCAATATTGTACGGAATAGTAGTTTGGTAATTTTTGGGGAAAATGATTGGCAGTTGCCCGGTTTCCACAGCATTTTCAGGAACCGGTTGCGAGCAGCTCCAAACAAAAATGGATAATACGGCGACTAATATTAGTTTACTCATCTTCATATTCTGTAAAATGTACGTAGTACCAGTAAGTGTTTCCAAAAAGCTTTTTCATTTCTGCGGGATTATTGCTGCCACCTTGTTGAAAAGCCTGCGCATACCGGTTGAGTTGCTGTTGAGTTTCTGCCGAAACGGGAAACTGTTTCAGGCCTTCAGGAACTTCGTCGTAAAGGGTGAAAATATACGCCAGCGCTTCTTGGAATGCTTGCGGCATTTCGTCGTAATCAAAATTATTGACCAATGGGAGATATTTTAAAAACTCGTCAAAATCTTTACGCAGCAAGTACCAGCACATTAAATATTCATAAGCCATTTTGTTTTGCTGGTTACTTCGCAACAGCGATATCAGCGACAAATCCATTCGGTTGTATTGAAAATAAAAATCGTCGTTAACAAGCTGTCTTCGCAATTTGCCCCATTCGGGATGAGCATTTACTTTTTCGTCGTTGTAAAGAAATTGTTTGGCATTAGTTGCCCAACGGCGATAAAACAGTGTTTGCTCGAGGTACCACAAATAGCGCTCAGCAACTTTGTATTGGCCACTTATAATGCAATTTTCAGCAAATCGTTTTACGGCCCGAACCGGCATTTTCGAATCGGGTGTCGACTCCATCGATTCCAGCGCCAGCATTTTTGAGTAGTTGGATAATCCCAAATAATAATAGGGCTCGCTGGCAATAAGCGGAGCCATTCCGTCAAGATTAAATGGAATAAAAAAGTCGGTGGGTGTTGGGCTGAAAGTAAATAACCGTTCGCTGAGATTTCCGTTTTGTGCAAGGGCCAGCGATAAAGCCAATTTGCCTTGTTCTCCTGTTGGTTGTTCTTCTTCCGATAACTGAATAATGCTACCCCATTGCCGGTTGTAAACAAGGTTCGAATAGTGTATTTCCTTTTCCTTGCTGAAATTCGGAAGTACTACTAACCCAACGAAAAACAAAAGAATAGCCGCTAACGAAAAAGTAAGGTTTATAATTTTGCGGATTTTTTCGGGTAGTTTCTCATGGGCAAAACCAAGGTAGAATATTGCTGCCGGCAGCACTGCAAAACCAGCATAAATTGGCCACGGAAATATGAGTCTGATTTTATAAAATGCTGTCGACAGGTAACTCTCCAACAAATTGTCGATAATTACAAAGTGCCGGAAAAATAAAGGAACAATGAAACCGAAAATAAGAAAGCCAAAAAGAAGCAGGATTTTGGCGTTTGATGTTTTCGATGCGTTTTCTTTTACACTCAAAATTAATTCGATGACTAATACCGAAAAAAGAAAGATGAAATAGGCACCTCCGGTTAGCCAATACGAAAGTATCAGCACTAAAAATCCGGCAATTATTCGATATCGAGAAGCTTTTATTTTAAGGTAAGCAACAAGCAACCCTACAGAAATTGTTACAGCTACAAGCCCCGAGAGCTGGTATAAATCGTTGAAAAGTAAAAATGTATAAAGTATGGCCGGAATCCACGAGAGCATTACATATTTTGTATTGAATAGCTTCCGGAAAATTCGCTGAACCAAAAGACTTAAAGTAACAGCTAAACCTGCGGTTAATAGTGCTGCCATCCATTTATTCAGAAAAAACTGCGTGATAAACTCGCCCAAATAAATCGCCAATCCACCCTGGACAGCTAAATGCTCTTTTAAATAATCGAAGCTTAACAGAAACAGCTGCATTTGTTCCATGTGCACAAGGTGTTGAACGTAAAAGAACCGCCAAAATACCAGCAATGCAATAAAAAACAGCCCGTTCCAGATTCGGATAATATATTTGTCTTTTATATCCTTCATTGCTTATTCGCGTTGTTCAACATTCGTTCCTTTGGTATTGGCCAGATATTCAACTGTGCGCACATCCAGATCTACTTTCTTGTTTATAAACTCAGGAATGTTGTAGGAAAATAGAAGATTTTCATAGTAACCCGGATTTTTCTGCGGCAATAAGAATGGTTTACTCTCTTTCCCGTTTTTATCGATATGAGAAATATACGGGCGGGTGTACAACCCATTAATTCGGCGGCTGCTAAATACAAACCATCGCGAGTTTGACGACCACGAATGATAACTTTCTGTATCGTTGCTGTTGGCCATTTCAAGAGGTTGGGTTTCGCCACTTGCCACATCGTATAAATACAGGTCGGCTTCCGGGTGCCAAATCGAAAAATTACCGTAATCTACCAGGGTAAACATGATGTATTTTCCATCGGGAGAAGGACGCGGGAAAGTGATACTTTTTTCGATAGCTGCTGCATTAAAAAGCGTATCAACCACGTTGCCAAAAGTTCCGGTTTGTGGATCAAAATCAATGCTGCAAAGGTTGTAACGAACGTCTTTGTATTGCATTGGCATTTGTTTAGCGTCGGCTGCACAGAAATACAGTTTCTTTCCATCGGGCGAAAACGACGGGAAAGTTTCGAAATGATCTTTAGTCATTATATTGTCGCAATACAGCGTTTCGTTGTTATTCACATCGTAAACAATCAGGTCCGATTCTGAATCAATCACTTCAACGCGTTTGTCTTTGGTTTCGTGAAAAACCTGGCGGATATTATTCACCGAATAAGCAAGGTAGTCGCCACTCGGGTGCCAAAACGGGTACACAAAATTCGAAATGGTTTTTGGCGTTTTTGTATTCAGCAGTTTCACTTCGTTATCAGTTTTTAAAATGGTACCTCCTTTTTTTCCACGGATGTGCAAACTCATATCATTTGCATCAGTAAGCCTAAAAGAGTGACAATTTACACAGCTGCCTGTAATCAGCGTATTTTCTATAATTGCGTCCTGATCGTACGAAGCCAGTTCACGCTGGTAAATGCCCATTTTGCTCCATACTTCGTAACCGGGAGCAATCAGGCGATAGGCCAGACCATGATCGATGGGATCGGTGCTAATAAAAATTTTGTATGGCGAATATTCCACCCATTTATTATTTGTTTTTGCCGAAACCGTAACCAAAATTTCTTTTCCAATATTTGCGCCTAGCAACTTTGTCCATTTTTTTGTCGGAAATTCAATATGTGTTTTGCCGGAAACTTTAATTTCATCACCATTTGCACCTTTCAAAGTTGCAGCTATTCCGCCAACTTCTTCTTTCATACGAAAGTTAAGTGGGGCAATACTTGCCGGAACTGTTACATTGCAGTAATCGGGAAATATTATGGGCAATTCATCTTTGATTGTATCCGGTTTTATTTCCGGCTTGCAGGAGAAAAGGACAATTGCCAGTCCGGTAAGAATTATATAAATGTATTTTAACATACTCGTTTGTTTTAATTTCTAAACTGCAGATAATACCAGTACGTATTGCTAAAGTTATTGCGGAGTAAGGGCTCTGCATTTATATTATTAATGTAAATACTGTGATAGTTGTTGAAACGATCAAGAATGTGTCGGCTTATCGGATATGGAAATTTTTCCGGAGGTGTTTCATTCTGCGATGACCAATAATATAACAATGCTTCCTGAAAGTGTTTCGGAATTACCAGGTAATTCACCGAGCTCGACAAAGGAAAAAACTGGTTAAAAAGGTTCAGATTTTTATCTAAAAGTGTTGTTGCCAGCAAGTATTCGAAAGCAACCGTATTTTTTCGGTTGTTCATAAACAAGAGGCCAATCATATTTGTTTTTTCCTGTTCACTAAACAGAAAATCTTCTTGAATACGTGCTTTCCGTAGCCAGCCCCATTCGATGTGTTGCTCTACTCCTTCTTCATTTTTAATGATCCCGAGCGAGTTGGTAGCCCACTTTTTATAGTACAGTGTTTTTTGTAGCAAGTGAAGGTATTTTTTGGCTACCTCGTAATTGCCGTTAATTATATTGGTTTCTGCCAAACGTTTAATTGAGCGAACACTTTTCTGATAATCGGGCAACGCTTCCATTGCCTCAAAAGCAAAGCGTTGTGCGGTGTTTATTAGTCCCAAATGATAGTAGACTTCGCTGGTGATAAGAGGGATTGTAAAATCGCGTGTAAAATCAGGAATTAAACCAGCCATGCCGTTTTGGAAGTATTCAAACATTCTTTCGCCCAGCTGCCCTTTTTGTGCCAAAGCCAGGTTTAAACAGGTTACAGATAGTGGCCCTTTGGGCGTTTTTTTATCAGCCATAGCAATCGCCTTATCCCATCTTCGCATGCGTATTTGAAAATCGTAAGCCATCACTTCTTCTTTCGAGAAATCGGCAGAATTACGAATAAAACCAAAGCTTACTGCACTGATTAAAATAGTGAGTGTTACAAGGATTACTCCTGCCTTTTTTATGGTGATTTTTGAAACTAGCCACAGCAGAAATGGTATTGTAAAAATTAGCAAAGCAACTGTAATAATAGTGACAGGAATATTAACCGGAAAACGAAAATAATTTACGCCGACCCAGAATTTTTGCATTGGGAATTGCAATACGATCAGTTTTGCAAGGTAGGGAAGAACCAAGGTAATTAGCATTAAACTTACAGCAAAAAGAAGATCGTTTTTGCCAATTTTGCTCTTCCCTGTAAATTTCGAGGCCAGCATAAAAAGTGTGAGCAAAATAAAAACTCCACCGGCCGACCAGTATAAAACTATAAGCAGTAAAATTCCTGCAATGCGTTGCGTGTTACCCGGTTTTAACTGAAGGAAAATAAAACAGAAAAGTGCTAGTAACAGCATTGCAATTAAGCCGCCCAGCATATAATTTTCATCGCAAAGCAGGTTCCAGTATAGTATCGATGGAATAAATGTTAATGGCATCCAATGTTTTGCTACCCTTAATTTTAGTGAAGTAGCTAAAATAATTCGTTGCAAAATCACCAGTAAAGCTGCAAGTGTTAGAGCCCCAATTTTCGAGTAAAAGAAGAATTGTGTGAAAAAGTTACCTATATAATCGCTTATTCCACCCGGATGATTTGCAAAATCGAGTAAGTATTGAGGCGTAAACAGAAAGAGCTGAAACTGTTCCTGGTAGTTAAGATGGTAGGAATAATAAAAGCCAAAAAATACAAATACGGCAACGCCAAATACCAGCGAGAGGAGGGTGTCGACGCTAATTATTTTTGAGAATATATTTTGCTTCATGTTTATAGCTACTTTGTTCGCGAGCCGGGCTCACTGAACGCGTTCTGTTAATGTGTCTTTATATATTTTTTCAATGTCGATGGCGTCAAAAGGAACCTGCCCTGTTGATAGCTCGGGAATATTGAACGATTTTAGCATGAAATCATATTTTGCCGGATCTTTCTGCGGTAGCACAAATGGTTTGTGTGTCTTTCCGTTTTCATCGACATACGAAAAGTAGGGTTTGCCGTAAATTCCATTATCGCGTTTACTGGCAAAAACAAACCACCGGCTGTTCGACGACCAGCTATGATAAGTGTCGGAATTTGGGCCGTTCACATTTTCCATTTTATCGATCTCTCCGCTTTCCAGATTAATCATTTGCAGTTCGGCTTCGCGGTGCCAGATTGGGAAAGTTCCGTAATCAGCAACGGTAAAAAGCAGGTATTTGCCATTGGGCGAAGTTTTTAAATGACTTACTGATCCGTTGTGTTTATCGGCATTCCAAATGGTATCGGCTTTCGTTCCCAGTTCTCCGGTTGCCGGATTAAAAGCTACACGATAAATACTGTAACGCAGCGACCGGATACTGTCAGGGACCAGTTTGTAAGGAGCCGTGCAGTAATAAATTGATTTTCCATCGGCAGAAAAAACCGGAAAGGTTTCAAAAGCGGTTGTATCACTTAAAAAAGGTTGGGTACTTACTTTGTTTTTGTCAAAATCAATTACAATCAGATCCGATGCCTTATCGTAAACTTCAAGACGCTCGCTGCGGTAAGTATGAAATTCGGGAATTACTTTGTTTGATGAAAACACTCCGTAACGTCCCGAAGGATGGATATTTCCATACGTGGCATTGGCAATCATTTCATCGTTTCGGGTATTTATTTTGCGTAGTTCTCCGTTTCGGTTCAGAATGGTTCCGCCATTTGCACCGCGTAAATGAAACATCGATAAATTGGGATTCTGGTTGCCGTAAATATGGCAATTCATACAGCTGCCTTTAGTAAGGTTGTTATCGGCCAAAACGCGCTCGTCAAACGTTTGTATATTTCGTTCAACTAGCTGAATTTTGTTCCAAACTTCGTAGCCCGGCTCAATTAAGCGGTAGCTTAAAAACCCATCAATTTTATCCGATTTTACCCACCAAAAAAAAGGTTTGTATTGAATCCATTTTTCATCTTTCAGACAAGTTACGGTAACCGTAATTGTTTGTTCGCCCGACGAAAGCAAATCGTGCCATTTCCTTTCCGGGATGTGAATTTTATCGTTTCTGTGAATAGATATTTTCGAATCTTTCCCTTCAAATGTAACGATTGTTTTTTCAACGGAATCGCGTAAAAGAAAATTTAAGGGAGCAATGTTTTTTGGAATAGTTACATCAATGTAATCAGGGTAGATGTTTGGATATTCGGGACTTTGCTGCACATTTTCGGGCGTGTTGTTACAGGCACTCAGAAATGCAAATAATACGAAACAATATGTTACTATTTTTAGCTTCATTTTTCTTTTTCCTGCATGGTGGCAAAATGATAATAAAACCAGTAACTGGTTCCGAAACTTTCTTTTAATGCCTCTCCTTTTCCGTTAGCAGCTTCAAATCTACTTGTATATTTTGTAAAATCACGAATTTGAGACTGCTGAATTTTGTATTGTTGTAAGGTTTCTTCCGACGCATTTTCTCTGAAAAGAATGATTAGCAATGCTTCGCTGTAAACTTTTGGTACGCTGTTAAAATATGGAAGTGCAAATCGGTCGTAAGCAGTATTGAATGCTTCCAGATCTTTATTAAGCAGGTGATAACAAAGCAGATAATCCAGTGCTATTTTATTTTGTGGATTTTGTTCAACGAGAAATTCCAGCGATTTTAAATACTCCGATCCGTTGCGAATCGTATCGGTTTTGGCAATTTGGCTTCGTTTTTCCAAGAGCCACCCGGGGTTCGACAAGGCATTATTTTCAGCAAGTCGTTTTTCTGCCCATTTTTTGTGAAACAGGGTTTTATCGAGCATGCGCAAATATTTTTCAGCTCCGGCATAATCTTCATTAACCATATTAATTTCAGCCAGGCGTTTCATCATGCGCGAACTACGGTTGTATGGTGAGAATGTATTTCCTAGCATGGCCGAGTGTTGTGCCAGGTTCATATCTCCAACGAGGTAAAAAAACTCGTTGCTAAAAAGAATGGTTTGCCAGTGTTCGTTTTGCGAAACAGGCAAAATCAATCCGTAAAACGATGGTTGATAAAATTCCAGTAAACGATTGGAAAGTTGTCCTGTTTTTGCCAGCGCCATGTTGGTGTAGTATGTGGCAAATCGGTTTTCGAACCTATTCTTTGTTGCCAGTTCTATAACTTTTGTATTGTTTCCAAAATACGTTTCGCTATCGAGAGCCAATATTTTTTCAAGGTTTTGGTTTGCGTTTAACCGGAAGCCAAAAAATGTAATTATCGCAACAAAAACAATAGCAGTTGTTGCAAAGCCCAACTGAAAACTTTTTACGGGAGCAATAAGTTTCGAAATTAGTAGTGAGAGAATAAGAATTGCCGGGGGTAAAATTCCTTTCCACGAAGTTACCGGGAAAAGATAAGTTGTAGTGAGCGGCAACAGATAGTCAGTCCGAAAAACAGATGGTATGATAACAAGGAATAGTAGCGAAATTGCTGCTGTGATAACTGGTTGGTAAAAACGTTTACTAAAAAGAATTAAGAATGGAAGTGCGAAAGCCGGGCTTCCGAATAAATAGTGTCCGGCAAAAGAGAGTACAAAAATAAGGAGGCTGTTTACTGCTTTGTTGTTAATCCTGTCAATCAGTAAAAAGAATGTGATGACAAGAGCCAAACCCATTGAATTTGCTAATGGGTAGGCGAGTGACAGGTGTGAAACAAAATCGGCAGCAAGTGGCAACAAAGCCAACCATCCGGAAGTTTTTATCGAGAATATGCGTTTTAGCACACATTGTAATAAGATCCATTCTACAGTAAATACAACTGCTAAAACCAACGGACCACCGCCGCGCAAGTAAAAAAACTGCGTAAAAAAGTCGCCAGCTAAACGGGCTAAACCAGCTGGTTTTTGAAAATAAGATAAAAGGTAATCGGGAGTGAATAAAAAGAGTTGTAGTTGTTCCTTAAAAAAGAGGTGGTAAGAATACAGAAACTGAAAAAACAGAAAGGTTACGACCGCGATCGCAAGAGGGATAAGGATTTTCTGTAGCGCTTCAGTTCGTTTCATTTGTTATTCAATGCCCAGTTCTTTCCTTTGTTCGGCAGAAAAAGCACCTTTCATAATTCGGGCTACCATTTTGCCAACTACATTGTTTTGGTTGTTTTTTACAAATTGAAAGCTGTAGTTGGCGCGTTCGGTACGGAGTTTCTCTAATTCTGAATGAAGTTTCGTTTGATTGTCATCATCAGCATTCTTTAGGTTTTGTTGCAATAACAACATTTTGTTGTCGATAATCTCCTTTTGTATTTTCCAGCTTTGTAAACTGTCGTTTAAGGCTGTTCCGGTAACCTGGCTGTTTTTACCTAAAATTGCATGAATGGTGCCTGGTTCTTTAACTACCAGTAGCTCTTGTAACGAAAGACGAATAAGAGGACGTGCACGGATAATAAAAATTTCGGGTGTTTTAACATCGCCTTTAAAGGAAAAATGCCCGTTTGTTAACTGAGTGGAATCAACCCGCTCAACAGGTGCATTTACCATTGGTACCAGGTAAAGCCATTCTCCGTCCAGCGTTTTGTCAGGAACCTGGCCGCTAATCTCAAAATTTGGGTTGTTTTTGCAAGCTGTAAAAAAAAGAGTGGCTAGTACCAGGTAGAAAACGATTTTTCTCATATCCTTTAGTTCCTATCGTTAGTGTTTTTTATTTTCAACGGCAATTTATGTGTCAAATCGCTTAATTATGAAAAGGTTTATTCTGCTTGTTTAAGCCAATAAAAATAAAAAAAGAGGGCAGAAATTCCAGCCCTCTTTTTAAGTATCTGAAATGTAAATTATTTCTTTTTGAACATCCAGAACCAGGCTGCACCCCAAGCACCAACACCGGGTTCCGGCCATCCCAGGTATAATTTGTCTTCATCCAGACGAAGGATGTCGTACTCGTAAATAGGAGCTCCACCAAAATTTGATTGGAAACCTGCAAGTACTGTAATGTTTTGGGTAGTAAGTTTTCCTTTTGCCCATAGTCCTCCGCCTTCATAGCTAGTAGTTTTGCTCATGTCGAATGTAAATGTACCAGTTTCTGAGCTACCATCAGAGTAAACTTTTGTTAATGAAGAACCTGAGACAGAAAATACTAATTCTGAGTTCAAGCCTTCTCCAGCAGCTTGTGCGTCCATATCACCTACAGGAACAGTGTACCAGCAAGGAGATGTACACCCAAGATAACCACCATTGCCCCAAACGGCTTGACCATCGGTATCATCCCAAACCCAGCTTTTTTCGCCAGTTCCACACAGTAGTGCCCATTCTTCAGGAACATCAATAAGGGTATCAATCTGTATAGTTATGGTTTTTGTAATTTGAGAACCATCGCCGTTAAGTCCGGTAAATACAATATCCTGTGTTCCATCAAGAACCATTTGAACTGTTGTTTTGGTTTCGGTGGTTACACCATTTCCATAGTTCCACGAAGTTAAACAGCCTACTCCATCACTGTTTAAGTCGATAAAGTTGGAGTTTTTTCCATCGATAATCTGAGGTACAGCAGAAATATCAAGATCGTCGGCAGTAATTGCGCCAGACATCACATCTCTGTCCTCGATAGGATCGCAAGCAGTAAATAATACTGCTGCAATCGCTATTAAATATATAAGTTTATTAAGCATAATATTCAAATTATTAATTTATAAATAGTTAACAATTCTATTCATTCCAACTCACAAAAACAGCAGAAGCATCCCAGCCATCATTTTGTTGAAGAACTCCATTAGAAAGGTCAATTTCAGACTGTGGAATAGCCATAAAACCTCTGGTTGTATTATAACGGGCTTCATAACCTGCTCCCTGATCTTTCATCGTTGTAGCAATACCAAGGTTATATATTGGAGATCCGAGTTGCTCTGTTAATGCCTCAGAGGCGATGCCCCATCTTCTGATATCGCTCCAACGGGTTCCTTCGAAAGCTAACTCCCAACGACGTTCGTTTCTGATGGCAGTCTCTGAGAAAGGAACATCATCAAGGCCGACACGAGCTCTAACTCTGTTCATTGCTTCAGCAGTTTCCGATAATTCCGATTGCATAAGAAGTACGTCGGAAAAACGAATAACATTTACATCAACTTCGTGGGCCAGTTGGAAATCGTCAGACTCCCCATCTCCGTAATAATCGGTTGTTGAAGTAAAGCTGTTATAATACTCATCGATGTTACCTTCAGAGTCGTATGTTTTTGCTGCAGTAGTAGCAATCATTTTTTTAGCCCAGTATCCAGATTCTTCCATTTGATTGTCGCCACCAAATTCGTAGTTTGGTGTTGTTGAAACATCTAAAATAGAAGCTTCGCGACGAGGATCGTCAGGTTCGGCAGTTTCCCATTCGTTCCATAGTTTTGGGCTTACAGGACCCGCTCCCCAACCTTGACCAAATGGGAATAAGTTTTTATACTGATCAGCATTACCAGTGCTACGAATAGCAAAGTGCAACATATATTGGTTAGAATAACCTATAGTAGTACTCCAGCTCGCCAGGTGAGAACATTTTATTGAAAAAATCTGTTCAGGGTTATTTCCATCGCGAACCCATTCAGGTGCATCCGAAACATAATCATAATCGCGTTTAGATACAGAATTGGAATAAGGCCACAAACTACGGAAATCGTTAACAAGATCATGTCCGCTGTTCGCAATACAGTCGTCTAACCAGGTTACAACTTCTGATTTTGATATACTGCCGGTTACCTCCATATTCTCATCCATAAGAGGAAGCGTTTCACTGTTGTAGAAACCAGTGTAAAATAAGAAAACTCTTGCCATTAAGGCTTCGGCAGCCCATTTACTGGCATGTCCTTCGCCTGAAATTATATTTTGCCAATCGTACGAAGGCATTATATCTATTGCATTTTTTAAATCAGAAGCAATAGAAGCATAGATTTCTTCAGGTTCTGCTTGTGCCGGATATTCACCTGCTTCGCTAACTGTTTGCGGAATTTCGGTGATTAATGGTACTCTTTCGAACAACTGAGCCAGTTCAAAATAAAAGAAGGCTCTTAAGAAATAAGTTTCACCCATCAATTGGTTTCTCATTTCTTCATCTTCAACTTTATCTAAATTAGCCAGCGCCATTGTTGCTCTGCTAATTCCTGAGTATCTGTCGGTCCAGAAAGTTTGAAAACGATTCATGTCAGTGTATAACAGGTGATCGAGTACCTGCATTCCTTTATCGTTTTCGCCACCACCACCAAAACGGTCGTCTGAGGCTAATTCTGCCGCATATAAATAGGTGTTTTGTACGTTTGCCAATGGGGTATTTAGTGTTGCATAAACACCAGTTACCATCTGAATGGCATCATCGGCACTTTGAGGGTAGTTCCCTGTATTCTTTTTTGTGTAGCTTTCTGTGTCTAAGAAGTCTTCGCAACTAGCAAAGGCAAAAGCTATAATTATTAGTAATAATATATTTTTCATGATCTACTTCTCCTAAAATTTAAGATTTACACCAACCATTAATGTTCTAGGACTTGGATAATATCCCAGATCAATTCCTGATGACCAGTTTTCGTGTCCGTCATTATTTCCTCCATCGTAACCATAACCAACTTCAGGATCCATACCTGAATAATTAGTAAAGGTAATTAGGTTTTGAGCCGAGAAATATAATCTCATTTGTTCTAAAGGAACATTCGGTAAGATAGTTTTAAAATCGTATCCTATCGTAATGTTTTTAACTTTAAAATAGTCGCCGTCTTCAAAATACATTTCCGAGATATTTTGCCAGTTAGTATGGCTTGTTGATGTTAAGCGAGGCATGGTATTAGAGGTACCTTCTCCTGTCCATCTGTCGAAAATTTTTGTTGTATAACGATCGTATAAAGCAATTTGGTGGCCGAAAGCACCAACCCCGTTAACTGCAAAATCAAGTCCTTTGTACGACATGTTGATGTTTAATCCCATAATATAATCGGGGTGTGGATTACCAATCATTGTCCTGTCGTCTTCAGTGATCTCTCCATCGTTGTTTGTGTCCACAAAAATTAGATCACCAGGTTCTGCTCCGGCATATCTTGCGTCAGTGCTCTCTACTTGTTCCCAGTTTTGGAATACTCCGTCAGTTTTGTATCCATAAAAATATCCGATAGGATAACCTTCCTGGGCACGGTACATTTCGCTGGTTCCTTGAGCAAGTACGTTTATATTACCATGGATAATACCTTCGGCATTTGCAATATGGGTAACTTCGTTTTTGTTGTGCGACATGTTAACACCAATGTTGTAATTAAAATCGCCAATGTTGTCGTTCCATGTAAATGCAATTTCAATACCTTTATTTTCAACATCTCCTCCGTTTACTGATGGTGGATTTAAACCCCAAACAGCAGAAATAGGAGCGGTTACTAACCAGTCTTTTGTAGTTTTGGTATACCAGTCGAAAGTAAGCCCTAAACGAGAGTTTAAGAAACGTGCATCAAAACCAATGTTTAACTGTTCAGATGTTTCCCAGGTAACATCGGGGTTGGCAAGAATATCGGCATAACCACCAACAGTTTGCGTTTTTTTGTCGGAAGCGAAGTAATAACCATTGCTTTCGTCAAACGAAATTGTAGAAAGGTATTGGAAATTAGCTATCGATGAGTTACCATTTTGTCCCCAACTTGCACGAAGTTTAAAGAAGTCTAACCAGTTAGACGTAGTTTCCAAAAAGTTTTCGTTGGTCATTACCCAACCTGCTGATACTGATGGGAAATAGCCCCAGCGGTTTCCTTTCGAAAAGTTTGAAGATCCGTCGGCACGCATAACTGCCGAGAATAAATAAGTTTCGTTAAAATTATAATTTATTCTACCAAAGAATGAAGCCAATCCTCCTTCGCCCCAAGGGCTACCACCGGCACTTCGTTGTGATAATTCTGTTGGTTTTGAGTTGTCTACCCAGGCATAATCAAATAGTCCTGGGAAAATGGTGTTACTACCACCAGAGCTGATGTTTGCTCCCATTCCCCATTTCTCTATTGATTGACCAATAACTGCGCTAAATTCGTGTGTTTCGTCAATGTCAAAAGAGTAGGCAATGGTATTGTCTAATGTAATATTGTGCCCCGAACTACCACTTTGGCTAACTGCATCCATAGTAACATTTACAGTATTTGATAAACGGCGAATAGCATCGTAAGAACGGTAACGCGATGCACTCATTTTGTAGCCAAACTGTGATTTGATAATCAGATTCTTAATTGGTTGAATTTCTAAATAAGCGCTGGTTTGCAAGCCGTAATTAACAGATTCGTTTAGCCCTCTTGATGACATTGCCATTTGAGCCAGTGGGTTTCCTGCGTTTCCGTCAAGATTCCAATCGTTGTCTTGTTTGTCATAGTAGTCATAAAAGTTTCCTTCGTTATCGTAAGCTGGTAATAACGGAGTAGCAACTAATAAATCGTAAATAGAGTTCCAATATATATTACCGGTTGCAATTCCCGATCTTGTATTGGTATTAAAATTCAGTGTTTCTCCAATTTTAATAATGTCCATTCCGCCTTTTTCAAATAAAACATGGTCGGAGTTAATACGTGCAGTATATCTTTCGTAATCCGATTGTACTGGTTTTCCTAAAATACCTTCTTGTGCTGAATATGAGAACCCAATTGAGAATACTGATTGATCGTTACCTCCATATAGATTAATGGCGTGGTTTTGAGTAGGAGCTGCTTCGTTGTACGATTCTTCCAGCCAGTTTGTTCCTTCCCATGAACCATCAGTTATGGAGCTGTACAGATCGGGAGGCAACAAACCTTCCCAGTCTTGGAAATTACGTCCTTCATTAAAACGAATTTCGTTGCTCATTGCAATCGATTCTTGTGCATTTAATATAGATGGCATTTTTGCTAAGTATTGAACACCATAATAGCCATCGTAACTAATGCGCATTTTGCCTTTTGTACCTTTTTTAGTAGTAACAAGAATTACACCGTTTGCAGCACGAGCACCATAGATAGCTGCCGAAGCGGCATCTTTTAATACATCAACAGACTCGATGTCTGATGGGTTTAACGAGTTAATGTCGCCCCCTGCAACCCCATCGATTACATAAAGAGGAGATGCATTACCAACAGTACCTAAACCACGAATGGTAACTTTAAACCCGTCTCCTGGCTGACCAGAAACTTGTGTGATGTTAACACCCGGACTTTGGGTTTGTAAAGCACCCAGAGCACTGGTGGTGTTCATTTTCTGAAGATTGTCTCCATCCACCTGAACTGTGGCACCGGTAACAAGCTTTTTCTTTTGTACACCATAACCTACAACAACTACTTCGTCAAGGTCGGTTACATCTTGTTGAAGAGTAACGTTAAAAGTTGTTTGATCTCCTACCGGAATAGTTTGAGTTTTGTAACCGATAAACGAGAACACAAGCACGTCGGTTGGATTAACGCTAAGCGAAAATTCTCCATCAATGTTTGTTACAGTACCATTTGTTGTACCCTGAACACTGACAGTAGCGCCAATTACCGGCACATTGTCCTCAGCATCAACCACTGTTCCTGAAACTGTCTTCTTTTGCTGACCATCTGCTTTTTCAGCGTTGGCATGCAAACTTGCCGACAGCATTAACACCATACTTAGCCCAAAAGCCAGCATGATTTTTAACTTAGAAAAATTCCATAAGAATTTTCTGCTAACTTTCATTTTTCTCATAGATTAATTATTTGATTATTTATTGAGTAAAAAGACCTGAAATTTTTATTTGATAGAATCGTGAAGATTTTCGGGTGGGATATCCCCATAAGACACCTTAGAAGAGTCGATTTTTGATCTGTTCATATTTGATAGTTTTAGTTTAATTGCCTTATTGTTAATCATACAATAATGGGGCAATGTTATATAAAATTTGTTAAAATTCCTAGATCAAAATAGAAAAGAATAGACCGGAACAGATGTATATTGTTAAACTTACAATTAGTTGGTGCAATTAATTGATTGGGCGACAGTTAAATATGTGCTGTTTTTGAGGTTGGAAAAATATAGTACGAGGTTATTTGTTCAGAATTATTCTAAACGTTGTACCTTTTCCGAGCTCCGATGTTTTAATGAAAATTTTACCATTATGGTAAATTTCAACAATTCGTTTGGCCAAAGACAGTCCTAATCCCCATCCTCGTTTTTTGGTTGAGAAACCGGGATGGAAAATCGATTTCTGGTGGTTTTTAGAGATGCCACATCCGGTATCGGTGAGGTCGATATTTATCTGCTTTTCTTTTTCTTTTACATTGATGGTGATGGTGCCGTTGTTGCCCATAGCATCGATGGCATTTTTGCACAAATTCTCGATTACCCAGGAGAACAGAGCTCCGTTTAAAGGCGTTTCAATGTAGCCATTGGTGTCGTAATTCAGCTCAAATTTTACCTTGTCCGACGAGCGTCGCTTCAGGTACGAAACGGCCGAATTTAATACTTCGATGAGGTTAACCCGGAGCAGCTCCGGTTTCGATCCGATTTTAGAAAAGCGTTCGGTAATTCGTTCCAGCCGCGAAGTATCTTGTTCCAGTTCTTTGATCAAATTAGGATCAACATCTTTTAATTTTAGCAGTTCGATCCATGCCATCAGCGAAGAAATAGGAGTGCCGAGTTGGTGCGCTGTTTCCTTCGACATGCCCACCCATACCTGGTTTTGCTCGGCGCGGTTGGTAGCCAGAAACGCAAAATAGGCAACCAGAATAAATATCACAATAACAATCAATTGGATAATGGGGTACAATCGCAGGTTTCGCAAGATGCTCGATTCGCGGTAGTACAACTTCAGCTCGTATCCGTCGCCTAAATCAATTGGAATCGGGGCGGCATAATCCTTCATTTTTTCCAGCTCGTGTTGCAGTACCTCTTCTTTTCTGTCTTCGCGATAAGTAATGTTTCGGTCGGTATTAAAAGTTCCGTCAGGATTTAAAATCAGGATGGGAATAGTTGTGTTTTTTTCGCTAACCATATTTAAAAACTGGAGGTAGCGAGTTTGTAATTGGCTCAGTTCCGGTGAGGTTATATTTATTCCAGCATCATTAATTCCTTTTATGGCTTCGGCCCAAATTTCAACTTTGTTACGTTCTTCATTGGCCATCTTTTTGGTGAGCCAATTGGTGTACAGCATCGATGCCACTCCGATAAGAACAGCAATAAGAAGCAGTAAAATTTTCCCCCGTCGTCGTTTAAGATAGATGTCCAATGCAAATGGTTTTTAAGTACACTCTTCAGAACGACTTAAAGATAAAAATATTATATCGATAACTGAATGGCTAAACATCGGAGTGTTCGAATATGGGAATATTAGAATGTAGGAGTATTTAATGTTTAAACGATTTTCGTTTTACTAACTAATTCTCTTACGCTTAGTACAATACCTTTTGTATCAATGCCACATTCCTGATATAATTCTTCGGGTGTTCCATGTTCGATAAACTTGTCAGGTATTCCCAGGATTTTGATTTTATTGGTGAACCCATTTTTTGCCATAAATTCGAGAATTGCACTTCCAAATCCACCCTGAATGCTGCCGTCTTCGATGGTTATAACCTTGTCGAATTGCTGCATTATTACGGTCAACATTTCGGTATCGAGCGGTTTTACGAAACGCATATCGTAGTGGGCCGCCGAAATATCGCTTTTGGCCAGGATTTTTACTGCACGCTGCGCAAAGATTCCGGTTTTTCCTATCGACAGCAAAGCAATATCGCTGCCATCGGTTAGTTTTCGGCCTTTACCAATTTCAATTTTCTCAAATTCCTTTTGCCAGTCGGCAATTATTCCGCAACCACGTGGGTACCGGATTGAAAATGGCTGATTAATATCCTCGAGCTGTGCAGTGTACATCAGGTTGCGCAGCTCTATTTCGTCCATTGGTGCAGACACGATCATATTCGGAACCGAACGCATATAAGCAATATCAAAAACGCCATGATGCGTAGGCCCGTCTTCTCCCACTAATCCGCCGCGGTCGAGACAGAAAATTACGGGTAGATTCTGGATAGCAACATCGTGTATCACCTGATCGTAGGCGCGCTGCATAAATGTTGAGTAGATATTACAAAAAGGGACCATGCCTTGTGCGGCAAGTCCGGCCGAGAAGGTAACGGCGTGCTGTTCTGCAATTCCTACATCAAAAGCACGACCCGGCATTTGTGCTATCATTTTATTCATAGAGCAGCCGGTAGGCATTGCAGGTGTTATACCAACAATTTTATCGTTTTTTTCTGCGAGTTCAACCAAAGTGTCTCCAAACACATTTTGGAATTTTGGTGCTTTATCAACATTGCAGTCGCATTTGTAGATTTCTCCGGTTTCTTTGTCGAAAATACCCGGCGCGTGCCATTTCGTTTGATTCAGTTCAGCTTGTTTAAAACCTTTACCTTTTTGGGTGATTACATGTAAGATTTTGGGTCCCGAAATATCTTTCAGGTCATTCAATACTTTGGTTAAATACTGTACATCATGTCCATCAATGGGGCCAAAATACCTGAAGTTGAACGCCTCAAAAAGGTTGTTCTCTTTCAGTATCATATTTTTTAGTGCGTGCTGGTTTTTCTGAATAAACCGACGCGTTTTCTTTCCGAATCCATCTAGTTTTCCGAGTCCTTCCCAAACATCGTGTTTCATCCGGTTGTATGTGTCGGACTTGGAGATGTTAAGCAGGTATTTATTCAAGCCACCAACACTTGGGTCGATGGCCATATTGTTGTCGTTCAGAATTACCAGGATATCAGCATTTTCGCCTCCGGCATTGTTCAGCGCTTCAAAAGCCATTCCGCCGGTCATAGCGCCATCGCCAATTACGGCAACCACTTTGCGTTTTTCTTCACCTTTAATTCTGGAGGCAATGGCCATTCCTAATGCGGCAGAAATAGAAGTTGATGAATGTCCAACACCAAATGCATCGTATTCGCTTTCGGTGCGTTTTGGGAATCCGCTAAGTCCTTTAAATTTCCGGTTGGTATCGAATTTATTTCTTCGTCCGGTAAGTATTTTATGTCCGTAGGCCTGGTGACCAACGTCCCAAACCAACTGATCGTAAGGTGTGTTGTAAACATAATGCAGAGCAACAGTTAGCTCTACAACGCCCAAGCTAGCTCCGAAGTGCCCGGGATTGGTTGAAACCGCATCGATAATATAATCGCGCAACTCGCTACAAATTTCTTCGAGTTGTTCAACCGGTATTTTTTTTAGATCGTCGGGATTGTTTATTGATTCAAGCAGCTTCCCCTTCGCGTCTTCCATTTTTCCAAAAATTACTGAAACAATAACAACTGTTTTGCCACAGTTTGTTCACTGCAAAAGAAATAAAATTACTTGTAATAAAGTATGAGATATTCGATGTTATATAAATGAATTGATCTGAACGAGACCTTCGAGCGTGAGCATGGGCTCGCAGGCTTTAACTTTTTTTGTTAACGGAGCAATTACTGCACTGAGCCCTCCGGTGGCTACAACGTTAAGCGATTCGCCCAATTCTTTTTCGGTACGTTCTATCATTGAATCGACCAATCCCGTGTAGCCGAAAATAATTCCCGATTGAATGGCGTGAATAGTGTTTTCTCCCAAAACCGATGGCGGAGGTGCAATATGAATTTGCGGCAATTGTGCAGTTTTTCCGGCAAGAGCGTCAACGGCTGTGCGTAAACCGGGTGCAATGGCAACGCCTAAAATTGCTGAATCTTTACCGATGGTGGTGAACGTTAACGCGGTACCAAAATCGATAACCATAGTGTTATTGCCATATTTCTGATAGGTAGCCGTGGCATTGGCCACCAGGTCGGCTCCAATTTCGTATGGATTGAGAATTTTAATCGGCAGCCGATCGTAAATGTCGGGATTAATGTGGTTGATTAACGCATTGTCGAATAATCCCGAAAGCATTTCGCGAAACGGATGAACAAGCGAAGGCACCACACTGCTTAAAATAATCCGCGAAATTTCGGTGCGACAGATCTTTCCTGCAGTTAACAGCGACCGGAAAATAACCTCGTATTCGTCGGCTGTTTTCAGATGATCGGTTTGAATGCGCCAGTGGTTCACCCATTCTTCATCTTTGTAAATACCAAAAACAATGTTTGTGTTTCCTATGTCGATTGCCAATAACATAATTCAGATATTAAATTTTCAAAAGTACCTTTTTCTCTCTTCAGTTGCGAATGATTGCGGTTTTTTTGAGCATTTATGCCCTGTTGTTTACTAAAAAAAATAGTGTTAATTTTAAAGCTGGTACTAACACTATTTCTAAAATTATGCAAGAGACAAAAAATCCTTTAATTTTTCTGATCGAAGACAGTACCGTTTACAAAGATCTAATTGTTGGCTATTTGCAATCGAAGAAGTTTTCGAATCTAAAAGTTTTTAAAAACGGAGAAGAATGTCTCAAGCAGCTTCACTTAAAACCTGATGTTATAATATTAGATTATTCGTCGGAAGGAATTAACGGTTTGGAGTTTATGTTACAGGTGGAGCGCGAACACAGCCAAATAGATTTTATTTTTCTGAGTGCGCAAAGCAAAGTGGATATTGCCATAAAAATTATGAAACTAGGTGCAGCCGATTACATCATTAAAAATGATCAGGCGCCGAAAAAACTGGTTGAATCTATCGAGCGTTTGAAAAACTCCACAAAACGTGAAAAACAGAGTTATGGTTTTAAACTGGGAGTAATCGGATTTTTTATTGTGTTGTTTCTTATCATTATGATTATCACATTTGTGTCGGTCTTTTTCGCCCCTGGATTATAGCCCATTCCATTTTTTAGCCGATTTTTTATGCGATATGTCAGCTCCATGGGTATATGGTGCTGAACGTATTTCGAAAAATGTTACCTTACGAACTTCAACAAATTAAGGCGATATGGCATTTGTTTCGGTATTAAAAAAATACAACCGCAGTTTCTGGGTTGCGAATACAATTGAATTATTTGAACGTTGGGCATGGTACGGCTTCTTTATGCTGTTTGCCAATTATCTAACCGGATCGGCAGATATGGGAGGATTGGAATTCTCTCAGGAGCAAAAAGGTTTGATAATGGGTATTGGTACCGGTATTCTTTATTTTCTGCCGGTGATAACAGGGGCAATTGCCGATAAATATGGTTATAAACGGGTGTTGTTTATTGCTTTTTCCGTGTATACATCGGCGTTTATTTTACTTCCACACTTCGATACATTTGCCGGAGTTTTTGCTATGTATCTTTATCTGGCGTTGGGTGCAGCACTTTTTAAACCAATTATTTCTGCAACAATTGCTAAAACAACCAACGATGAAACGGCATCGATTGGTTTCGGTATTTTCTATATGATGGTAAATATTGGGGCTTTCTTTGGGCCTTTAGTTACCCTGATCTACAAAGGACAATCGGAGTTGATTTTTTATATCTCGGCAGGTATTGTGGCTTTAAACTTCATTTTGCTTTTGTTTTACAAAGAGCCTGACCGCGTAGCTAATACCGATTCAATTTGGGAGTCGATCGGGAAGGTTTTTACTAATATTGTATTGGTAGTAAAAGACTTTAAATTCTTACTGTTTCTGGTTATTGTAGCCGGTTTCTGGACAATGTATAACCAGCTTTTCTTTACGCTTCCTGTTTTTATTGCACAGTGGGTTGACACCAGTGCCGTTTACAATTTCTTTCATCAGTACCTTCCGTTCTTTAGCGAAAATTATGGTATTGCCGAAACCGGACAAATGGAGGCCGAATTTATTACCAATTTCGATGCGATGTTCATCATTATTTTCCAGATCATTGTTTCTGCCGCTGTAATGAAATGGCGTCCGTTGCGTTCTATGATGACCGGATTTTTGGTGTGTGCGATTGGTATGGCACTAACGCTTGCTACACAGAATGTACTGTTTACGTTGGTTGCCATTTATATTTTTGCTATTGGCGAAATGGCGGGATCGCCAAAGATTACCGAATATATTGGGCGAATTGCGCCGACCGATAAAAAGGCACTGTACATGGGCTACTCGTTTATTCCTGTATTTTTGGGTAACGTGTTTGCAGGTATTATTTCAGGAAATGTTTACGGTGGTATGTCGGATAAGAACGTTTTTGTGCGGCAGGAAGTAGCAGAAAAAGGCATTCAGCTAGCTGATGGACTTACACAAAATGAATACTTCAACGCAGCTGCAGAAAAAATGGGAATGACTCCGGCCGAACTGACCAACCAGCTGTGGGATAAATATAATCCGTCGCAAATTTGGATGGTGATCCTTATAATTGGACTGGCAGCGGTTGTGGCGCTTTTCTTGTATGATAAGTTTGTGATGAAAGGGAAACGACAATAATTTATAGAATTCTCAGGAATTACTTTAAAATAAACCGCCATGGTTTGCTAACCCATGGTTCGCCGGCATAATCAATCCCAACACGTGGAGCAGTTGTGAACTGTGGATTCATTCCCGAATCTTCAATCCATATTCTTTGTGAAGTTTCAAGGTTTTCACCATAAAACGATTTGTCGAGTTGCAGTGCCCGGCCAACTCTTCCCGGCCCTGAAATACCTTCCACTCCCCGAATTAAAACGGCAGAAGAATCTCCTGCATCGCCAGTAACAAAATTTAACATCCAATACATCCCATATATCAGGTAAACGTATACTAATCCACCTTCGTCAAACATCACTTTAGTACGTGCAGTTTTCCCTTTATTGGCATGACAGGCTTTGTCTTTGCCACCGCGATAGGCTTCCGTTTCAGTAATCATAAACTTTTGTGTTGTTCCGTCCTCAAAACATCTTATCAAGATTTTCCCGAGTAAATCGGGCGCAACTTCGGTTACATTGCGTTGGAAGAAAGAATTTGGTATTCGACTGGAATCTATTATCATATTTTATATCTATCGGATCGGAAATGTGCAAAATAAAAAACGTTTGAATTATTCTGTGCACTAAATTTATACTTTTATAGTTTATTAAAAACAAGCTAGCAGTATGCAATCCATCCATATGTCTGACATTTATGGGCAATACCTTACCATGAAGGCGGAGATTGATGACGCCATTCAGGAGGTGATAAAGTCTACACGCTTTATAAAGAGTGGAAAGGTGCTTGATTTCGAAGCGAAATTGTCTGATTATCTCAGTACCAATGTCGTTGCATGTGGAAACGGAACGGATGCCTTGCAGCTGGCTTTTATGGCTTTGGAATTAAAGCCGGGCGATGAGGTAATTACCACTCCTTTTTCGTTTATTTCAGCCGTTGAAGTTTTGGTGTTGATGGGGTTAAAACCTGTTTTTGTTGATGTTTGTCTGGATACTTTTAATCTGGATGTTACGCAAATTGAAAAGGTAATAACCTCAAAAACAAAAGCAATTTTGCCGGTGCATCTTTTTGGGCAATGTGCCAATATGGACGCAATATTAAACATTGCTGAAAAGTATGAGCTGTTTGTGGTTGAAGATGCATGTCAGGCGTTGGGAACAGATTATCTTTTTGCTGACGGAACAAAAAAGAAAGCCGGAACAATCGGCCACATAGGTTGTAATTCATTTTTTCCTTCAAAAAATTTGGGTGCTTTTGGCGATGGCGGTGCAGTATACTCAGACGATAAAACAATGGCCGACAAGATTCGTTCTGTTGCCAATCACGGTATGAAAGCCAAATACGAATATCAACGAGTTGGAATAAACTCACGGCTCGATAGTATGCAGGCTGCAATTCTTGAGGTGAAATTAAAATACATTAATAAGCATATAAAAGCCCGTCAAACTGCAGCTCGTTTCTATGATGAGCATTTACAAAATCTGTCAGGGGTTAAAATACCTGCCAGGGCTGAATTTAGCACACATACTTTTCATCAATATACCATTCAAATGGAGGATAGACATGAATTGAGAAATTATTTGGAAGCAAAAGGAATTCCATCAATGGTGTATTATCCGAAAGCCTTGCATTTGCAGGAGGCATACGGAAATTTAGGGTATCATGAAGGAAACTTTCCGGTAGCTGAGAAATTAACGCATACCGTATTGTCGCTGCCAATGCACACCGAGATGGATGAGGAACAATTAAAATTTATTGTTGAGGCAGTTAAAAGTTTCCCGCAAAAGCGATAAGAATTAAAACAATGGAAAACGAATATTACGCGCACAAAACAGCGGTTATTGATGATGGAGCGAAAATAGGTTCCGGATCGAAAGTATGGCACTTTTCGCATGTAATGAGTTCTGCTATAATTGGAACGAGTTGCATCCTTGGGCAAAATGTTTTTGTTGGCAACAATGTAATTTTAGGCAACAATGTGAAAGTGCAGAATAATGTTTCAGTGTATGAAGGAGTAATTTGTGAGGATGACGTATTTTTGGGGCCTTCAATGGTGTTTACCAATGTTGTCAATCCTCGTAGTAGTGTTGAGCGAAAAGATGAATTCAAAACAACATTGGTAAAAAAAGGGGCAACAATAGGAGCAAACGTCACAATAGTATGCGGAGTAACTTTGGGCGAATATTGTATGATCGGTGCCGGAGCAGTCGTTACAAAGGATATCTTACCATTTGCATTGGTGACGGGAGTTCCCGCCAAACAAACTGGTTGGGTGAGCCGCAGTGGAGAAATTTTGGGCGACGATTTAACTTGCCCTAAAACCGGAGAAAAGTATAATTTAGCAGGCACAAATCTGGAAATGGTAAATGATGAAACGAGCATATAAACAGCCTTTTTATACACAGGAGTATGATTATGCGAGTTCCATGAGTTACCATAAAAAGTAAACAATTATAAACGAATGAATCATAAAACTAATATTTTAAAGAAGGTAGAACAAAAGGAACTGGTAGTTGGTATAATCGGGTTGGGTTATGTTGGATTACCGCTTGCAGTTGGTTTCGCTGAAGCTGGCGTTCATGTTTTAGGCTTTGATAAAAACGAAAAAAAAGTAAATAAGATAAACAGTGGTGAGAATTATATCAAAGATGTAAGGGATGTAGCACTGCGTGAAGTTGTGGAGAATGTAACTTTTCATGCAACAACCGATTTCTCTGAGATGAATAAATGTGACGCGCTTTTGATCTGTGTTCCAACACCACTGGATCGTTTCAAGAAACCCGACATGAGTTACATTCAGTCGGCTTGCGAGGAGATCGGAGAGCACATGAAGCCGGGTACTTTTATTAGCCTCGAAAGCACAACTTATCCAACTACCACCGAGGATTTTATGCTTCCGATCATCGAAAAAGAATCGGGGATGAAACATGGTGATGATTTTTGGCTCGCTTATTCTCCAGAACGTGTTGATCCCGGTAATAAGAATTTTGTTACCAAGAATACGCCAAAGGTGTTGGGAGCTCTAACCGAAGACGGATTGGAAATAGGACAAGCTATTTATAAATTTGCCATCGATAATATTCATCCGGTAAGTTCACCACGGGTGGCCGAGATGGTAAAAATCCTGGAAAATACATATCGTTTAATCAATATTAGTTTAATTAACGAGTTGGCTCTTTTATCCGGGAAAATGGACATTAATATTTGGGAAGTGATTGAAGCCGCCAAAACCAAGCCGTTTGGATTTCAGGCGTTTTATCCGGGGCCGGGAGTTGGCGGACACTGTATCCCGCTCGATCCTTTTTACCTGGAACACATTGCAAAGAAGTTTCAATTCGACCTGAGTATGATACATACTGCGGGGCATATTAATATGCGGATGCCGCATTATATGTATATAAAAATAGCCACTGCCTTAAACCGACAAAAGAAGGCGGTGAATGGAAGTAAAGTGCTGTTCCTGGGTGTCGCATACAAACCGAATATTGATGACGAACGCGAATCGCCTGCCCTTGAAATTATTGATACCGTTATTCAAAAAGGAGGCGAGGTTAGCTATCACGATCCTTTTATACCTGCCATAAAAACTGAAAAAGGGAATAAGCTGGAATCGGTGCAATTAACCGAAGAGGCACTGGCAGATGCAGATTGCGTGGTTATAACAACCAATCATTCTGTTTTTGATGCCGACTTTATTCAAGTACATTCAAAACTGGTGGTTGATATGCGGAATGTGATTGAAGAAGCTTCGGAGAAAGTGTATAAATTGTAAAGTTCAATGTTTAGAGTTCAGTGTTCAAAGTAGAATACTCACTACTCAGTACTAATATCTCACTTCTTAAAGATGAAACGATTTGCATTAATAGGGGCAGCCGGTTATATTGCTAAGCGGCACATGAGAGCAATTAAGGAAACGGGCAATCAGCTGGTTTGTGCTTCCGATCGTTTTGATGTGATGGGGTGCATGGACAGCTATTTCCCTGAGGCCGAGTTTTTTCTCGAACATGAAAATCTCGATCGCTTTATGGACGATCAGCGCATGGCCGGAACACCAATTGATTATGTAAGTATTTGTACGCCAAACTATATGCATCCTACGCACATTCGTTTTGCCTTGAGGAACGGTGCTAATGCCATTTGCGAAAAACCCATGGTGATACATCCCGACGAAATGCGGATTATCAAAGATATTGAAGCAGAAACCGGGAAACGCGTTTACACCATTTTGCAACTTCGTCATCATCCGGCCATTCTCGATTTAAAAAGGAAAGTCGACCTTGCCGGTAAAGATAAATTTTACAAGATTGATCTTAACTATATCACCACGCGGGGTAAGTGGTATTTTAAAAGCTGGAAAGGCGATGTGCAAAAATCAGGAGGAATAGCCACCAACATTGGTATTCACCTGTTTGATATGCTGATCTGGATATTTGGTAGTGTGCGCGATTGCAAAGTAAATATTTACCGGCCTTTTAAAGCAGTAGGCACTTTAAAACTAGAGAATGCAGAAGTAAACTGGCATTTGAGCCTTGATGAAAGCGACCTGCCCGATCAGGTTAAACTAGGTGGGAAAAGAACTTTCCGTTCGATGATAGTAAACGATGAAGAAATCGACTTTACTGATGGCTTTACAGATCTTCATACCGAATCATACCGCCATATCTTAGCCGGGAATGGTTTTGGGGTTGAGGATGTTAGGGAGAGTATTCAGTTGACGGAAGAGATTCGTGATTTTGGGTAGGTAGTTATGGTACACAAACACGAAGATTTGTTTTTAAAATGGAGAAACTTTTGCACTAAAGAGAAACCCCTCGATGCGTGAAGAAGATTTTTTGATGCAAACGAAGGGGGTATCCGTGTTATGATTTCACAATTATTCCGAGTTTTTCGAGGTATTGCGCTTCATCTTCGGTGAAGACGAGTTTTCCCAGGCGTTTGATATCTGCCACTATATCGGCCAGTTTGTCCATTTTAGCGTTGCGGGCTTTTACGTAGTATTGTGCATCGCCGCTTTCTTTTTCGCGTTTGGCACGCAGGTCATCCAAACTGTTAATGTTTGTTTGGTATTCAACTATATTTTCCTGTGTATGGCCAAAGGGAACTAACTTTTCTATTACATCCGGCTGTTTAATGAGTTCGGTGTAGAATTCTTTTCCTGCCTGAACAAAATCGGCATAGCGAGCAATTTTGTTGTTGTAAAGCCCCAGTTTTAAAGCTTCCCGGGTTTCGGGGCTGTACCAATACTGTAGCGAACGGGTAATACTGTTGTAAATTTTACGGGCGGCATCAACGGCATCGTTAAAATCGATACGTGCCGTGTCGTATTCGGCGTGTTCGATTTTGTTTTGTGCAATAATGTCGGTTGTTTCCTGAAACAATGTTTTGTTGCTTTGGTGTTTTGTTTCGTCGTATCCAAAGGGTGCGAAACGTGTGCTGATAATTTCGTCGTCGGCCGCATTAAAGATAGCAATACGACAATCTTCCATAAAGTTGTTAATCGATTTTCCTTTCATCGGTTTTAAATTTTGAAATTAATATTTGGCGGAAAGACCATGAGTTGAAGGTTGATAAATAAAAGATAATCAATTGCATGGTGCATTTTCGCGTTAACAGATGAAAAGTTACGGTAATCATTGGTTTTGCACAATAGTTATTAAAGCGTTTCTATCCATATAGTTTATGTTATATAAAAGCTTGACTTTTAGGGAAAAATGACAGGGCCATAGAAAAGCGGTATTGATAACGTGAAAACAGTTAGCCCATAATTGATTTGATGTGCCCTTAATAAGAGCGGAGATGTAGTTTAAGAAAAAGTACCCTGCCCAAACGTAAATGGAGGTGTGGTTAAGGTAAAAGTACCCCTGGTTAATCAAAAAGGAGGTGAGGTTTAAGAAGAGTTACTATTGGTTTTAGAAAATGATACGCAGGTTGTTGTATTGGAGGCGTTGTTTCGGTTATTTTGGTATTTGGTGCTTTTGAGATTAAAGTGTAGCCTGGGTTAATTGCCTGCAAAAATGGAATAGAAGCATTATTTAAAGATTTTTACAAATTGGATAATGTTTCCGTAGAAAGCTTATTTTTGGCGTATTAAATTCTATTGATAAAAAAATAACAGCAATTACTGCAGAGCCATTTATGGGAATCATTATTAAACAATCTATTAAAGGTGCATTGTGGTCGTATTTGGGGGTAGGTATTGGTTTTATAACTACTGCATATCTTTACCCGAATTATTTGACACCTGAGATTGTTGGCTTATTTGCACTATTGCTGGCTTGGTCCGATATTTTTGCGCAATTTTCTCTTTTGGGATTTCATGGAGTAACTGCCCGGCTTTTTCCTCAATTCCGAGACAAGGCTAAAGGACATAACGGATTTGTTTTTATCGCTTTTGTGGTAATGCTTTCAGGATTCATTTTATTTTTTGTCACATTTCTTTTAATTCGACCATGGCTGGTGGAGAGTAACTTGGAAAAATCAGCCCTATTCTCACAATATGTGAATATAATGATCCCACTTACTTTTTTGGCCCTGCTTTTCAATTTGCTTGATCTCTTAAATAAAATGCTTTACAATGCAGTTTTGGGTACTTTTTTAAAAGAATTTATACAGCGGATTTTAATATTCTTGATTTTACTACTATATATTGCGGGTTGGTTATCACCAAATGCATTGATTCTTGCCTATGCCGGAGCTGTAGGGTTGAAAGGCGCTATTATTTTCTTTTATCTCCTATTTCGAAAGGAACTGAACCTTCAGCCACAACTTAGTTTTGTAAAGCCGGACTTAAGGCGAGAAATGATAAGTGTTGCTATTTACAGTATTTTGGTTGGAATTGGAGGTAGTGTTGTTTTTCAAATCGATAAGATTATAATCAACCAGGTGATGGGCCTAGGTGCCACTGGAGTGTATACCATTGCATTTTTTTTTGGAACCCTGGTTGTCATTCCTTCAAGGACTCTTTTAAAGATTTCAGGGACTCTAATTGCCGAAGCTTTTAAAAGGAATGATCTGAAGACCATCTCGGATATTTATCACAAGAGTTGTCTGAACCAGTTTATTATTGCTGCTTTTTTGTTTGGTGGAATATGGATTAATATCGATAATATTCTTGAAATTCTTGGGCCTGATTATATTGGAGGAAAATGGGTGATCTTTTTTATCGGATTAGGTTATCTTGTTGATATGGCGACTGGAGCTAATAGTCAAATTATTAGTCTTTCAAAGTATTACAAGATGGGACTCTGGTTTCTGTTAATACTGGTAGTATTGGTTGTGTCAATTATGTACTTGTTTATCCCTATCTGGGGGTTGAGTGGCGCAGCAGCAGCCATTGCCCTTGCTTTTTTGCTAAACAACTTGATGCGATACTTTTTTCTGAAGATAAAATATAAAATGGAACCATTTAACTTTAAATTTTTATTAGTGCCCTTGGCTTTTTTCTGTTCCTGGGGGATTTCAGCGTTAATCCCATCATTGCAATTAATTCCCGATATTTTGTTGAGAAGTTCAGTATTTACAATCGTTTTCTCTACGTTAATCTATATTCTCAATGTATCAGATGATGTAAATAATTTAGTCAGTAATGTTATAAAAAGAGGTTAGAAGTATTTTTACAATCTCTTTGAAATAGCAAAAAATTTCGGGTCTATGATAGATCGATTAAAAGCTTAGTTGTTTAATGGCAGATAGTAAAGTGAGAACCTGCATTTTTTCGATAACAGCACCTTGTTGGAAAAGTAACTCACAGTCTCTTTGAAGTTCATTGTCTTGGACTAAATGAATATTATCATTAAAATGATTGTTGAAGATTTTTGACAGATTATTATTTGTCTTATACCAGTAATCAAAAGGATTCATATTAAAAGCCGAATGTGTTCCGTCAACTGGTTTCCCTAAACGATAAAAAATACCGTTGTATATAAACCTTGCAAGTTTTGAAAAGGGAACTGCTTTACCCCGAATATGCAAGATTTTTTCATCGATTTTGGCATCAATACTTTCCCACTTGAATTGAGCAGCCTGAGGATATTTTTTTAATATCCACTTTTTATAAATCTGATGGTAAGCTCTTTTTTCAGCAGGAATAGAAAAACAGAAATTAAGGAAATCGATATCCAAGAAAGGGGAAGCCACTTCTGTATATGGTTGAAAAATAAAATTTCCGGTTAAAATTCCGTTGAATCCCCTGATCTCATATGTAGCAAGTTCCTGGTTTTTATAGTCAGCCCAGTTAACTTCTACTTTATCAACAAATCTTCTAGACATTGCTTTTACATTTGATGCAGAAGCTGGCCTATATGCATGAAGAGGAGAGTAGGTGCCAATAGTAACATCTCCTAACTGACCGGAATGTATAATTCCGAAATCAGTTAGATTAAGTAATTTTATCATGCTTTGAGCATGTGCAGAACCGGAATAGGTGATTTGTGCATTAGTTAATCTAACCATTTCATCAATATTTGTCAGATAATCTCCCGGATCCAGCGACTTAAAGATCCATTCATATCCCAGATAAGCAGCAATCTCATGCGCAATACTCATGTCGAGATAACCGTATTGAGAGAAAGTATATGTTGTAACATTATTATACCCCAATTTTTTTGCTACCCAGTTTGTCATTCTACAATCTAATCCTCCGCTGATAGAAGAAAAGTGCTTGAATCCATAAAGAATATCTTTTTCAAATTCCCGTTTTACTGCTTTTTTGAACAAATTATCCAGTTCGTCAACTAAATCATCATCATTAGAAACAGAATCAGGCTGGTTGTTGAGTTCAAAATACTTCAGGAGCTGGCTGTTTCCATTTTGATCAATGTATAGATAATGACCAGCCGGAATTCTCTTTATTTCAGAAACCAAAGTTGCATTATCAATTAAGTATCCAAATGAAAGCAGGGAATAGGCTGCATTAAGGTTTAAGTTTAGCTTTACCGATTCTTTTCTAAGAGATGAGGCTAACTCAAATAGATCAGAACCAATATAAATTGAATTTGCTGTTTCTGCGTAATATAGTTTTTGATCTCCAATGTGGTTGGTAAAAACTATATATTCTTTTTTTATCTTATCATAAATAGATCCACATAAACTACCGCGCAATGAATTGAGATATTCTATCCCTTTTTGTTGATATTCATTAACGAACAACCTAAAGTTTGTGGTAGCGTCAAGTGTTGTAAAATTGAAACTGACACCCTTTATTAATATCTCATACAGATGGTTTTCAATTACAAAGTTATCGGCGTCGAATTTTAATTCGTCTGCTAAAAAGAAGTCATGTTGTTCGGTATTTTTTGATATTTCAATTTTTACATCTGGCATTTTAAATTTCATAGATCTCCTCCCAACTCCGTAACAACTTTTTTTTGTCATAAAAAGTTGAAGCTACCAAACTCGGATTGTTTTTACATTTTTGTTTCTCTGTGTTAAAGTTTTCAAGTATGTTTTCGGTTAATTCTCCTAAACTCTCAAACTGAGGGCACTGATAATAATGTACTCCACTATTTTTAAAGGTACTGTATGGCAACCAAGATGCAGCGATACAAATGGTTTCCGCATATAACGATTCTGTAAAAAACGCGCTCATTGCATCGGTCTCCTGCATGGTGATAAAAATATCAGATATAAGTTTAAGGGCTGCCATGTCTGTATTTGTTAAATATTCCGTGAGCAAGATAGCATCAATATTATGCGAATGAACATAGTTTTTTAATTGCTTTAGGTAATTATCGTTTTTACTATATGTAAGTGGTAAAATAATGCTTGCATTGTACTTGAGTACGATATCTTTTATTGCGTCTAATATTTCGATATGATTATTACCTCTGCTGGCATTATTGCCAATCATTATGCATCTGTTACTTTTAATCTTGTATTTTGTTTTTAATTCGTCGATTTTATCAGGTACCGATAGTAGCGTATTTATCTTTTGAATTTGTTCAAACGGAGGAATAAATAGCGCAAACTTTATTTTTGGGGCCAGTTCATGTCCAAACTCACTTAACAAAGAGGTGCGCATTTCGAACGACGAAATATGAATAGTGTTAGCCCTTTTTAAAGCTTTGCGTAACCAAAAGTTGTAACTTAATCCGTTTGTACGAAAGAGGTCCGATCCCCAGAACGACAGAACTATTTTAGAGCTTTTTGGAAGCAGTAATATTGAAATAGATTTTTTTACTGTACAATAGTGGATATTGATGAGATCAAAATCAGAGATAATGGCGTGCTGAATTTTTCCAATATATCCATAGGCATCGAAAACACACTTGATACTTTTTAATCCTTGTCTATAATTCAATAATAGAATTAATAATGAGAAAATAGAGTATATTAAAATTCTCGGAAAATATTTTAGATAAAAAAGAATGCTGCGTAAAGAAATTTTAAAATTTATAATTTGCTCATATAAAGTATCCGTTTCTTTAGTAACCAGTTTTTTAGGGGTTAATGTTGATGGATGAAAGTTTGTGTGTTTTTCTTTTATAAAAGAAACTATTTGATTTATAAAATTTGCCTGATCGGACAATAGGAGTATTTTCATAATTGGTGCTCAATAAGTTTAAGGTACTCGGGCCATTCTCCAATGTCTTTCCATGAATTTTCGCTTACCGGAAAAACACCAACTTTTCCGCCACTTTTTGTCAACTTCTCAATCAAATGGGTAATATGGAAAAATTGATCTTCAGGAATTAAGTTTAAAACATCAGGTTCGAGAATATATAGTCCCGAATTAATTTGAAAAGTAAGTTCCGGTTTTTCTGAAAAGTTTTTCAGTAATCCGTTTTCGCCAGTTTCAATTGTCCCGTAGGGAATTTTATAGTGTTTTAGGGCGGATATTATGGTTATTTTGTTTTGATTCTTTTTATGGTAATTGTAAATCTCAGCTAGATCTTGTTCAATAATAATGTCACAATTCGAAACAAAAAAGGTTGTGTTTATTTTATGCTTAATTAAATGCAGAGAGCCTCCAGTCCCCAAAGGTTTACTCTCTTGAAAAAAATGAATATTGAATTTTTGTGTACATTCCTTTTCAAAGTAGTGACGTATTACATCGGCTTTATAATTAACTGAGATATAGAATTCGTCGCAGCCAACATTCGAGAAGCGATTCATGATCTCCTCAATAATTGGATTGGTTCCAATAGGGATGAGTGGCTTTGGAAGAACATTTGTAATTGGCTTGAGTCTGGATCCCTTTCCGCCGGCCATTATGACTACCGGAATGGATAGGTTAATATTTTTAAATTTGTCCTCCTCTCCAAGAATATCTTCCCAGAAAATTACCTTTGTTATATTGTTTTCCTCTGATAGGACAGGCATAAATTCGCATCTTAATTTGCGCATTAATGTCTTTATGGAATCGATGCTGTCAGTATCACGGGCTACAATTTTTACGTCACTGTTCAGAATTTTTTTAATCGGTTGTGACAAGTCAATGTTAGAAATAATAGCTCTTTGGATATCACCAATACTGATCAGGCTTTTATATTTCCCATTTTCTGTAACAATTAGCAGTTTTCGCTGAATATCATCCATATGTTTCAGCGTCTCGAGAATACTTGTCTCTTTGTCTGTATAGATATTCTGATTTTTCATGTTGTTTTATTTAGCAGGAACACCTTTTACAATTTGTCCGTTATCTACATTACGCGTGACAACGGCTCCTGCACCAATAATTGATTTATCACCTATCGACAAACCTGGAAGAATAGTAGAATTGGCACCTATATAACACCCTTGTCCAATTTTGACTTTTCCTAATATGACTGCATTTGGAGCAACAGTAGTGTAGTCCGAAATTACAGAGTCATGCATAACGTTTGCATAAGTATTAAGTTTGACAAAATTACCAATGCTTACGTTTGAGGAGACATTTACTCCAAACTGGACTACACTCCCTAATCCGATAGTTGCACTTTTTGAGATATTGGCTTTTTTTGAGATTAATGAAGTTGGATAATAACCGATTTTTTGATAGTAACGCGCTAAGTGCATTCTAACTTCAGGTATGTCGGGTGCAATTACAAAGGGGAATTGTTTTAATTGGTGGTAAAGGCCTTCAGCTTGTTGGTCATTACCAAAAATTGTAATCCCATTCAAATTTTTATCTAATGTACGGTCAAAAATACCGGCAATCTGGATGTCAGAATCTTCACATAATTCGATTATTTCCTTAAATCCTCCAATGAGTATAATCTTATTGCTCATAACAAAACTGTTAGGTTTCTGGTGATAAAATCAATTTCTTCCGAAGAAAGTGTTCCATACATTGGTAATGAAATTAAACAATCCTCAGTATATTCCGTTATTGGCAATTTTTGTCCTTGATCATAGCATGAAAATTTATGTAAAGCAGGATAGTGGATACTGGTTTGTATTCCCACCTCATGTAGCCTGTCTCTGATTATGTCACGTTTATTCTTGTTTGAATCTTTAAGGATAACCGGCATCACATAATTCGAGACAAAATTATTATTTGACTCGAATGGAATAATAATTTGATCAATTCCTGTCAATCTCTCAATATAAATATGTCGGATGTTTGCACGTTTGATTAAGTCTGTCCTTAATTTCTTTAATTGGACTAATCCAATACTCGCACGTATATCATCCATCCGGTAATTGAATCCAATTTGGTTTATGTCATAATTGCTTGCATGTCCCATTGCTCTTTGATATGACATTGTTGTCATTCCGTGAGACCTAAGAAGTTTTGCTTTTTCAAATAGAGCTGTATTATTTGTTACTAACATTCCTCCTTCACCGGTACTTATATTTTTATTCGAGAAAAAGCTATAGCATGAGATATCGCCTAAGGTCCCAATCTTCACTCCATTGTATTCAGATAGAGGAGCATGACTCGCATCTTCAATAATTAAGAGATTATTGTCTTGAGCAATTTTCTTAATTTCATCCATTTTACAAGGAAATCCACCGTAGTGCATTACAATTATTGCCTTTGTTTTCTCGGTAATCTTTCTTTGAATATCTGTAGGTGAAATGGTAAGGTCTGTTAAACTATTTATGTCTGCGAAAACAGGCTTAGCACCAGTATATGTGACACAGTTTGCCGTTGCTGCAAAGGTTAATGACGGAACAATAACTTCATCATTTTCTTTTATCCCTAATGCGACTAATGCTAAATGTAGTGCGACAGTACAATTTGATGTCGTTAGTGCATACCTTGTCCCAATGGATTCAGCAAATTTGTTTTCCAGTTCGATGCATTTGGGCCCAGTAGAAATCCATTTTGATCTTAGGGTTTCCAATATTGCATTTTCTTCTTCCTGGTCAAAATTCAGTTTAAACAAGGGAATTTTATACATTGTAGATTCCTGTTTTATATTTTACAAGATTGTTTCTATTTGCAAACCACCTGCAAGTTTCAGTTAGTCCTTCCTTAAGATTATGTACCGGACTAAAACCTGTTAGTTCACTAAGCAAGGTGTTATCGCCCCAAAGCCTGAAAACTTCCGATTTCTCAGGACGGATTCGTTTTTCATCCCTAAACAGCTTAACATCCGATCCCATTATGTCAACAATCATTTCCACTACTTTCTGCATAGATACCTCAAAATTAGACGAAATATTAATTTCTTTTCCAATTGTTTTATCACTTTGGGCGATTGCTAAAAAACCGTTTACGGTATCTTTCACAAAGTTTAAATCGCGGGTTGGAGTTAAGTCTCCTAGTTTTATTTCCTTTTTACCGCTGGCAATTTGGGTAATAATTGTTGGTATAATAGCTCTTGCTGATTGTCGGGGGCCATAAGTATTAAATGGCCTTACTATCGTAAGTGGAAGATTAAAGGCATTGTAGTAACTGAGAGCAATAGCATCGGCGCCTATTTTCGAAGCCGAATAGGGCGATTGTGGTTGCTTAGGGTGTTTCTCGTCAATTGGCACATATTGGGCAGTTCCGTATACTTCGGAAGTGGAGGTTAGTAATAATCGAATGTTGCCATTCTCTTTAGCAGCCTGACAGATATTGAGCGTTCCTCTGACATTGGTATCTACATAGCTCTCTGGTGCTACGTATGAATATGGGATTGCAATTAATGCCGCCAGATGAAAAATTGTATCAATACCCTTCGTTATCTCTTTGCAAAAATGCGAGTCTCTTATATCTCCGGTTACAACATCAAGATTATCATTTGCCGGAACATCCTCCAGCCAGCCCCAATTATTAAAAGAGTTGTACTGTGCAAGCGCTTTCACTTTATATCCTTTGTCTAATAAAAGTTCGGTTAAATGTGAACCGATAAATCCATCTGCTCCAGTAATTAAAACTTTATTCATATTCGTAAACTTTTTCAGAACAAAAATAGACTAAATACATTCTTAAATAAATTTATCTTTAAGTTCATTTTAATTAAATCTGGTTTGTGGTACACTTATTATATTTCCAATCTTAGTTTAATCTTTATATAGCGGTATAGATCAAATACTCGAAGTTGTTGCATCGTTTTTTGAAAGGAAGTTCTTCTTGAAGGATTCATTGGCAAGGATAAAGCCTGTGGCGAAAGCCTTTCGATAATTGTATTATAAAGGATATTATTATTGGGTTGCCGATATTTGATGTTTACACTCATCATCAGGTCAATTAGCTCACGGGAGTTTAGCAAAGAGAAAAATTCGATCGCCAAGCCATACTCTGATTTGTATTTTGCGGCCCAGTTACCCATAATCTCTTCCCAGTAAAAAAGATCAGGGATGTGGTATTTGTTTTGAAGAATTGTTTCTGAGCTTTGATCAAGCCACTTTTGGTATTCCGTAATCACAAATTTATTGTTTTTGTACCCATTGAGGTAGGCAAGATCCTTTGCATTCAGCTGTTTAAAATTACCATATTTATTTCGGGCAAGTTCGCTCATTATGGTATCTACCACCATAAATTCTGAGAATTTTGGTTGGTAACCATTGTAGATCATCGCCGTATTAAAATCGCGAGCAAAATCAATGCTGTTATGGTGAAGTTGTTTTTGGGTTTCATCTGCAACTTCATTATATGTAACAACCTCGAAATCTAGATCATGCATTTTTAATAGCTTTCTTGGTACGGCAACATCGTAATGTTCTTCGTTCAATTTTCGATGTTTAAAAATAAACCTTCGGCAATTGGTTTGTAAACTGGCTGCAAATAAAAGTCGGCTATCATAGCCGGCAGTAACAGGCAGTGCAACTTTGTAGCGCGAAGCAACAGCCTCGAAGTAGCCGGTAATTCTTTTAATTGATTCATCAACGACAAAATCTAAAGCATTCTCTTTTCTTGGAGCATAAGGAAAGAATCGGACACGTTTTTGGGTGGTTAAGTCAAGATAGTGGTTGGGTTGCAAATGTTTTATATCTGCCCATTGGGTATTATCCATAATATGTAACCGTTTTTTATCGAACTTTCCGGATTGATAAAAATCGTCGATTAATAGATTATTCTGATTTTTGGGCTGATGTACAGTAGTAATAAGTTTCGGTTGAGATGCGAAAGTTGAATAGTCGTTGCTATAATACACCTCGCGTTGTGCTCCTGCATCGCTTATCAAAGTAAAAGATGATTCATCTTTTCGAAGAAGCACAAACTGGCCTGTATATCTATCTAAGTGCCTTAAATAAGCTTCGAATGTATTGTTGGCAAGTTTTTTTAGAATATCACGGTTGGTGGCTTTTGGTTTTTCGTAATCGAAAAAATATCCGATAAGCAATAATTCAACTTTATTTCTTGAATATTGGCAGCTTTCAAGTTTGGGATGTGTAAACAAGGTAAATTCTCCAATCGCTGATTGGTTCCAGTTATTCAGTTCTGTAGTTGAATGTTTTGTTAACAGAAATTGTCGGGTGAATAATTGTTCGTTCATAGTCGATTAGTCGCAATTTTATTTGAGAGCGTTCAGGTAAACACTTTTATATTTCGTTTGCACTTTTTCCCATTCCATAGTTTTCACTTTTTTAAATGCTTCTTCTGTTATCTCAGTTCTCAAAACATCATTTTCGATTAAACGATGTAATTGTTGCTTGAATCCCTCGAAATTTCCACAAAACAACATTTCCTTGTCTTCCTCGAATACGCCCCAAACTCCTTCACCTTTTAATCCGATCATCGCGTTATGTGTAGCTGCGGCTTCAAGGTACACCAGGCCAAAAGTTTCGTTGTAGCTTGGCAGAGCAAAAATATCACTTTCGCCGAGAATTTGTAATGCCATTGCGTGTTCTACACGTCCTTTGAAAGTGATTCTGTTGTCATTTATTGCCAAATGTTTCAGATTCTCCAATTCAGGGCCATCACCAATTATATTTAACCTGATTTCTTTATTGCCCTTGTATTGAAGACAGGCTCTAATGATCCAATCGATATTTTTTCTGTTAATGGCTTCGGCTACAGTGGTTATAATAATGGCTTCGTTTTTTTTTCTGCTATTTCCATTTTTTAAAACGGAAGATTCTATCCCATGGGGCATAATTATGCATTTTATACCGAATTTCTTCTCAATAAATTCTTGATATCCTCCGTTCGTTACAAGAATCTGTCTGGCCGCTGAGAGAATCTTTTTAGCTTTCTTAAAATCAGGATTGTTATTCGAAATTATTTCAAGGTATTGCTTGTCCTGGTTGCGAAAGGTAATTACATAGGGAATTCCGGTTTTTTCCCATATCCTGTACGCCATATAACCATCGGGGAACAAGTAATGAGCATGTACCAGATCAGGCCGGTCATTGTTTATGTATCTCTTTAAGGCCGGAGGCAAATAAAATAATGGCCAGTATTGCATGGGTTTAAAGGGCAACTTGATATAAGGAATGGCCTGAATGGAGAAATTTTCGAATGACCAGTTCTTTAATCCCTTTAAATAAGAAAATTTGGCACTGTTTCTGAGCCAGAAAGGAACAATCTCTTTGGGAAAAAGGAATTGAATAGTACAAAATGAAGATAAATTCTTTGCGATATCAAAAATTACCCTATTCGTCTTTTTTCTTGGTGTGGGTATGTTTTTGGCAATATACAGGACTTTTAATTTTCCCATTACTTGTATATTATTTGTTGTAATATTCTCCTAATTCAAACTTCCTTTGCTCAAAGTTATTGGTTTCAATAAACATTTTTTGCCAAATGGCAATGCCTAATGCCACCCAAATATAGTTGTAATGCCAGCGTAATTTTGGGTGAGGTTTGTAGTTGATGATTTTTTCGATGTACTGATAATTGAAGATTCCCTGTTGTTCAACAAACTCTTTGGTAAGTATATTTTGTGCTACTTCTTTTAAGTCTTTTTTGAATTGCAGATATGGATTTACCGTAAAGCCCCATTTTTTTTTGGTAATAATTTTTGGGGGTAAATGGCTTTCCATAGCTTTACGGAAAAGGTATTTGGTTTGGTTTTGTTTGATTTTTAGGTGTACCGGAATGGTATTGGCAAAGTTAACCAAATCAAGATCAAGGAAAGGAACGCGTTCTTCTACTGAGTTCGACATCGACATACGATCTTCAACCAGCAGGTAATCGTTTACCATTTTACTTTGCATCTCAACAAACAGTACTTGTTCAAGAGCTTTTAGGTTGTTTGCCTTTTCGAACAGCTTATCGAAGTAAAGGTGGACTTTTTTTAGGTGTTGTGCTTCGCTAATGTACGTTGGAGCGTATATATTGGGGTAGAATGGATTGTCGTAATCCCAGGTATTTCTTACAATGAGGTAAAATTTTTCTACGTCGCCCATTGCAAGTAACATTTGAACTCCCCTGCGGTATTCGTCGATGGAAAGTTTCCCGGATGCATTCTGTAGTTTAAAAATGATTTGTGATTTAAACCGGGCAACCTTTTGCATCCATTGAGGGAGATTGGCATGTGCCCAGTTAAAGGGATTGGTGAATTTATGGATATCGTAACCTGCAAAAAGTTCATCACCTCCAAGTCCACCAAGAACAACCTTTATATGGTTGCTTACAAATTTCGACATGTTAAAACCTTGCAACAAGTTGATTTTTGGTTCCTCTGCATGCCAAAGTACTTCCGGGAATTTCTCCAGCGGATTCATTTGAAGGCTAAGTGTGTGGTGATTGGTTTTAAAGTGTTTGGCAATGCGTTCTGCATCGGGAAATTCGTCGGTAGGTTCATTAAATCCAAGGGTGAAGGTATTTATTTGTTCCACCCCGAGTTCGTGCATTTTTTGTACAATTGTTGAAGAGTCAAGTCCTCCGGAAAGATACACACCAACAGGCACGTCGCTAATCAACTGTCGTTGTACAGCTTGTTTCATATAGTAATGCATCCCTTCAATGGCCTCATCTTCCTTTATATGTTCATTTACATTGTCGTACTTAAGCTCCCAAAACCGGGTTACCTCTATATTTCCTTTTGAAAATTTCAGGTAGTGAGCCGGCGGTAATCGTTTAATGTGTTTAAATAAAGTTTCGTTGCCTTGTGTATATCTTAAATTTAATTGCAGGTGTAAAGCTTGTTTATTTAGTTCGCGGGGTACCTGGGGATGTAGCAGTATACTTTTTTGTTCGGAACCAAATACCAATAGATCTTTATTGTGGTAGTAGTGTAAAGGTTTTATTCCAAAATGATCGCGGGCAAGAAATAAGGTATCGTTTTTTATATCGAGCAGAGCGAAGGCAAAAATCCCGTTAAGTCTGCTAAAAAATGAAGTACCATATTCTTCAAAACCGTGAAGTATCACTTCGGTATCGGTTTGTGTGCTGAATAGGTGTCCTTTCGCAAGTAATTCCGTTCGGAGTTCTTTAAAATTATAAATCTCACCATTAAAAACGATACAAAGTGTACTGTCTTCGTTATAAATGGGTTGATCGCCGGTGTTCAGATCGATAATTGCCAATCGCCGGTGACCTAAGGTAAAGTTATTGTGCGTTACCTGTTTGGCACCATCAGGACCACGATGAGCTATAATTTGAAGCATTCGGTCCATTAAGCCATCATGCCTGGCATTAATCTGATGTATTCCTGCAATTCCACACATATTACAAACGATTGAGTTTTTTTAAGACCTTGTATTTTAACTGATACATTTTTAAAATGTTTATCAGGGTATCAACATCAATTGTTTTTTGATAAAACTTCACGAGTTCAGGATGAGGCGAAATTTTATTGAGTACTTTAAGTTGAAGTCTTATCAGGCGCAGGTATGATGCTGTGCAAGGATCATCAACCGGATAACCGGGAACTTCAGACAGACTATAGCGTATCCAAAATCCCATGTCAAGTTTTTCCCATTGATTGGCTATGCCTTCCAGCCCTTCCTTAAAAAGTTTTTGGGCAAGATGGTGCGATTCTGCATCAATCTCTACGGTAATGGCTCTAAGGTATTCGTGTAAACCGAAAAGAGAAAAAATGTGACCATCGATGACACGGGTTGGATAGTCTGCCACATATTCTTCATAAAAGGTCTCATCTTTATTTCTTCGGATAGCAACCCCTCCTTCGCTAATATCTTTTGTGAAGGGGATAAGGGCCTTTTTACATGCTTCAAAGTATTTTCTTTCTCCTGTTATTTGCCAGGCTCGCAACATAACCGATAAGGCACGACTCTGAGAAAAAGCTGATTTCCATGGGGCCGTAATCTTATGTTCCGGCTTGGGCACGTCTGTTAGCCAGTAAGCTCCCAGTTCTTTATCTTCAACGCGGGAATTGTAAAACCATTCGGCGATTCGTAAAAAATGCTCCTTTTTCTCTGTATTATTTGTTTTTATCCATGAGTGATATACTGCCAATGCGAACTGTCCTATGGATATCGGGTAGTAGTGTAATTTCTTTTCTTGTACATCAATGTACGTTGAATTAAGTGGTACCCCTTTTTCATCGTAATCGGCAATCAGGCGGTTCAACTTTTTGGGATCTTCTACAAAAACCAGGTAATATTCTTTTAGCCCGGAGCTGTTCGGATCATTTATAATCTGCCAGTCAGGTTTCCCAAACAGATCCCTTTTTAGTTTGCGCAGCATGAATATTATCTTCTTAACTTTTGCCATTTTATGATACCAGTTGGTTAAAAATACCGGATAATTTTTTGGTTATTACCGGAGTGGAGTAGTTGCTTAATGTATTAGTATCAGGTGTAAAATTATTCTTTAACTCCAGTACTTTTTTCATTTGCTTTTCCCCAAAGGGTGTGTTATAAGAAAATACGATACCTGACTTTGTCTCTTTCAAAATGTGTGCAGTTCTGCCTGAAGGATTACCAAATGCAACAATAAATCGTTTTGCAGCAAGGTAGTCAAAAAGTTTTAGTGGAATATTGTCTGATCCTTTTTCATAGGGTTGCATCAGCAGTAGTAAAATAGAATTTTGTTTTAATGCGGTATAAAATTCTGATTTTTCTAAGTATCCGTGATGTTTAAAATTATTCTGGAGATTATGCTTATGAATTGTATTCATAAAATGAGTAGTAATATTTCCGTAATAATTAAAACGAATATTTCTCTGGGTATTTTTACCGAGCTCTTTTAAAAAGTTGTGCGGTACCTGACTTTCAGACATGGACCCGGCATAAGCGATTGAAAGCTCTGTTTCCTGAACTGTTGTTTCTGGTGGGATTTGGTCGAAACTGTTGGTAATTTCCTGAACATTTTTAACTGACGTTTGGAACAGTTTCTTGAAATCAATGGACGCAAGGGTAATAAAATTAGCTTGTTGAAGTACTGATTTCTCAAGTTTTATGTCCCTCTTTCTTGCCCAGCTGGTTCTTGGCAGATGCTGGTTGGTATAACTCTCAACCCAGGGATCGCGGAAATCAGCGACCCATTTTAGTCGATATTTTTTTGCAATTCTTTTTGCAATTAGCTGAACTGAATGCGGTGGAGAAGTGGAAAAGACCAACAACGGTTGTTCTTGTTTTATGATTTTTTTTGCCTCTGTGAGAGCAAAATATTTCCAACCCACACGAGCATCCGGAATAAAGAAGTTTGCTCTTACCAATTTTGCAATTTTGGAAAGAAGTCCTTCCGAATTATTATTTAAGACATAAGTATCAATTGTGTCTTTTTTTGATAGTTTCTTGAAAAGAGAGAAGGGTTCAAGAGTTTTTGTTCTGAAGACTTTGATGTTATCGGGTATTTCTTTTTCTAACGAGAAATCCATTGCCGGATAGTCCCCATTTGTAACGGTAAGTATAATTGGTTCCCAGCCAAACTCCGGTAGATATTTAGCAAATTTTAGTACGCGTTGAACCCCAGGACCTCCGGCAGGAGGCCAGTAATATGTAATTATCAGGACTTTCTTTTTCATCTTTCGTTTTGATTTCTGATTGCCATGTTAACACAATGTTGTTAAGATAGTCAATTCTACGCGAGAGTTGGTTTTTATCTGCTTTCCAGATTCTTCCCATAATACCCTTTCACAAATCCTTCGGCTTCCTTTCTTCCCAGAATTTTAGTCTGCCACAGCGCTTTTATTAATCCAAAGCCATAGGCAAATACCTGAATGTTTAATGTAACAGGTGAAAGTAGAGCAGCTTTCAGGTTTTTATATTGCAGTAGGGATTGAAAAAACGCAGTGAATATAATTCCCAGATAACTAATGCCAGTGAATATCCATAGATAGCTTCCAATTACAGGGAAAATAATGGTGAAAATGAGCAGGAATACGAGTCCTAATACGACCATGGCAGGCAATAAGTGCACCGGTTTCAACATGGAGGGATGTGCCAGTGAAAGATTGATCCGGGCAACTCCCCAGTTAAAAATCTGACGATAAAATTTTGACAGACTTGTTCTACGTTTATGATATACAAAAGCATCTGCAATTAATCCCACTTTATACCCCGCATCGTAAATGCGTTGCGAGAAATCCATGTCCTGTCCATGGCGGAGTTTATTCATGCCACCAATATCCTCAAAAATCTTGCGGTGTATGCCCATATTAAAACTTCGGGGGTAAAATTTACCCACGCTTTTCTTTTGTCCTCTTGTACCTCCGGTTCCCAACTTCGACGTCATGGAATAGGTGATAGCTTTTAAAAGAGGGCTGAATGATTCGTGGCAGGTGTCGGGGCCACCAAACGCTTCATAGCCGTTTCTTTGCAGTTCCTCATCGATCGTATGTAACCAATTTGGAGGAAACATACAATCGGAGTCCACAAAGATGAAATATTCTCCTTTTGCATTCCGCATTCCGTTATTACGGGCTTCTCCCGGACCTTTATTCTCTTGGTAAATTGATCGTGTAATAAGGTTGGTTGTTGATTTATATTTATTTATAAAATCCTGAAAACCATCTTTTGAGCCATCATCTACAAAAAGAAATTCAAATACATTTCGATCAAAGTCCAGTTTTTCGGCACTATCCAGTAACTCACGAATTTCATCGGTTCGGTTGTAAACTGCTATGATAATTGTATAACGCATTTTGTCTTCTTAGGCTTTTACACCTGATTGTCCTTGTTTGTTTATCACCCTGTAAACTGAAAGTCCGGCAAGGATAAGCATCAGCCCCATAATTAAGTAATAAAAAATCATAGAGATAGAATTGGCTTTTGTATAATGCGAAGGATTGAATATAAATTCAACTTTATGTTGCCCTTCCGGAATATGCATTACACGTAAAATGTAATTCCCTTCAACACATTCAGCTGGTTGTCCATCAATAAGAACGCTCCAGTCGGGATAATAAACTTCTGAAAATACGGCTATTCTGTCTCCTGATGTTTTTGTGGAGTAAATAATGTGATCCGGCTCTCTTGATTCTACAATGATTGTATCTCCTTGAACCGAAGGATTATATGGTAATATTTTAGATTTATCTTTATTATTCAATACGACCTGCCTTGAGGCATTAAAATTATTTAGGGCTTCCATCTCTTTATCCGGACTTTCGGCCCAAATTACTGAATCGACAAACCAGGCAGCTCCTAATGCGGAAGGATTAATTTGCAAGCCATTTTGAGTGATAAAGTACTTGGTATTTAGCATGTTTAAAACTTGCATGTTGCCCTTTGTAATTTGTCGCTCAATCAGATCTTGATAGCGTCGTAATTTTACTGCATGGTAGCCTCCAATTGAGCGGTGTGTCCCGGTTATCCCATTATCCTGAAAAGCGGCAGTAGTAAGATCGTATACTCGGTAAAAAGTATTCTTTTGAATAATATATTTCTGGATATCTTCTTGTTCTGCCTGATTTTTGGGTTGGAATTGACTATATGCCTCGTTAATTTTTTGCTCGATGCCCGGATTATTCTGAATCTCTCTTGCAAAAATTTGTTTGTCTACATCCGTTAACCTGTATTCAATTTCAATCAGGTTTTGTTTGGTAAAATCATCCTTGTTTACATAGCGTTGACCAATTGTCCAAACATCAATAATTGAAAGTATTCCAATGAGTACAATTAATGTAGTGGCTTTTATTTTTTTGGTTTTAAATAAATATATGCCGGCTAGTGTTAATACGGCAAAAACTAAAGTTCTAAAAAATTCCGTTCTGAATACATAAATCCTAAGAGATGTAAGTGCGTTTACAATTGCATCTATTTGATTTGCTCCGCCCTGTGTCCGGTAATTATCAAAAAGGGCAATTTCCTGATCATTTAAATAGCGGTTGAACAGCTGCGGAAATGCCAGATTCAGTAATAAAAACAGGATAAACCCAAGTCCGGCTGCCATATACAGCGGTACGGGTTTTTTTCCTAATGTTAGTTTTGAATTCAGGGAGAGCAGTTCTGGTTTTTTTATCAGTTTGGAAAGCGTGTAAAAAGCGAAGAATGTTATAAAGATTACTGCAATAGCCAGAATGGAAACAGGGGTTCTGAACTTATTGTACAACGGAACATAGTCGATAAAGATATCTGTGAAAACGGAGAAATATTTCCCCCAGGAAAGTAAAATAAATAGGATTACTGAAACTAATATCCCTTGTTTTATTGGTCCTTTAATTATAAACAGGCCGATAATAAACAGGAATACTATAACTGCCCCTGCAGTATTGGGGCCGCCACTTCCGCCCTGGTCTCCCCAATATTGGTTCATATTTCCAATCGTTTCACGCATCCTGGGATCGACATGTTTTAATAATTCACGATCCTGTTTGACGTAAGCACTTGCTCCTCCTTTTACTTTTGGGGCAAATAGCATCATACTTTCTGATCTGCCACTACTCCAGGCATTGATATAATCGCGATCCAGACCGGATTTTGTTTTTATACCTTCTTTCCCTACCGTTAATTCACTTTTCCCTCTGATGGTTTGTTTGTTGTAACGATAAAGGTTTGAAAGTTTAGAATAGTTTGGTCCGATGGCTACCAATGCGGCAATTATTAATAAGGCAGAAGCCTTTATGAAATCTGACACTTGTTTTTCCTTTATGTGATTATAAAGTTCAACCATGCCTATACATAACAAACCAAGCATAAAGTAATAACTCATCTGAATGTGATCATGTGCTATTTGCAAGGCGAGAAAGAATGTTGTCAGAACAAAGCCAAGAAGGTATTTTTTTCGATAGGTTAACAATACTCCTGCCAGTACCGGTGCGATATAAGCAAGGGTTCTCACTTTTTTAAAGTGCCCGGCATTAATTATTATGAGGTTGTATGAAGTTAATCCAAAAGCCAGAGCGCCGATCAAAGATAACCAGGGATTTACACCAAAGGCAATTAGTAAGATGTAAAAACCAATCATATACCATAATATAAAATTAACTTCTTGTGGTATTCCAAGTTTGACAGGATAATTGTAGATGCGTTTTAATTTTGACGAACTGGGATATGAAGTTCCAACATAATCAGGCATTCCGGAAAATAAGGATGGTTGCCATAGAATCGATTTATTTTCATACTTTCTTGCATGAAGTACATCTTTTCGACTGCCATAGTCTTTTACAATGTCATCGCGTCGAAGAGTTTCGCCTTCCCACGCAGGATAAAAATATACAGATGAAACAAGAATCATTGCAGCAATTGCGATGATATGAGGAACAGCTCCTTTCAAGATCGATTTTATATCCATTGTATTCGGAATTTTGGTTCGTTGTGATAAAAAATATGTGATAAAATTGCATAAATTTTATCACATATTATAATTTGGGATTATAGTACAGAACTATAGTTTTTACAACTTCCCAAACAACCCTTTATAACTAACTGCATCGCCAATAATTTTACCCAGATCGGCAATGGCAACGCGTTCCTGTTCCATGGTGTCGCGATAACGGATGGTTACGGTGTTATCTTCGTTTGTTTGGTGATCGACCGTTACACAGAATGGAGTACCAATGGCATCCTGACGGCGGTAACGTTTACCGATCGAGTCTTTTTCGTCGTACTGGCAGTTGAAATCAAACTTCAGGTCGTCGATAATCTCGCGGGCTTTTTCCGGCAGACCGTCTTTTTTAACCAGTGGCATAACAGCTAGTTTTACCGGAGCAAGTACCGGGGGTAATTTTAGTACCACACGTGTATCTTTTTCCAGTTGCTCTTCGCAATAACTTGCAGAAATAACCTGTAGGAACATGCGGTCGACACCAATCGATGTTTCAACAACATAAGGAACATACGATTCACCCAGTTCAGGATCGTAATAGCGAATTTTTTTGCCTGAATATTCTTCGTGTTGCGATAAATCAAAATCGGTACGTGAGTGGATTCCTTCTACTTCTTTAAAGCCAAATGGGAATTTGAATTCCACGTCAACAGCGGCATTGGCATAGTGAGCCAGTTTTTCGTGCTCGTGGAAACGATAATTTTCGTCGCCAAAACCAAGGGCGCGATGCCATTTCATACGTGTTGTCTTCCATTTTTCGAACCAATCCAGCTCGGTGCCAGGACGAACAAAGAATTGCATTTCCATTTGTTCGAACTCGCGCATACGGAAAATAAACTGGCGGGCTACAATTTCGTTACGGAAAGCTTTACCGATTTGAGCAATACCAAACGGGATTTTCATACGTCCGGTTTTCTGTACGTTCAGGTAGTTTACAAAAATACCTTGTGCCGTTTCCGGGCGAAGGAAAATTTTTGATGCGCCTTCGGCTGTAGATCCCATTTCGGTTGAAAACATCAGGTTAAACTGACGTACATCGGTCCAGTTTCGTGAGCCTGAAATCGGGCAAACAATACCTTCGTCTTCAATTATCTTCTTTAATTCTGCCAGATCGTTATCGTTCAGTGCATCTGAAAAACGCTTATGAAGTGTATTCCATTTTTCCTGGTTGGCCAGAACACGAGGATTGGTTTCACGGAATTGTTTTTCATCAAAGGCATCGCCAAAACGTTTTGCAGCCTTTTTAACTTCCTTATTCATTTTTTCCTCGTACTTAGCCAGCTGGTCTTCAATAAGTACGTCGGCACGGTAGCGTTTTTTCGAATCTTTGTTATCGATTAACGGATCGTTAAAAGCATCAACGTGGCCCGATGCTTTCCAAATTGTGGGATGCATAAAAATTGCTGAGTCTAAACCAACTACATTTTCGTGCAACAGCACCATGCTGTCCCACCAGTATTTTTTGATGTTGTTTTTCAGTTCAACACCCATTTGTCCGTAATCGTACACTGCTCCTAATCCATCATAAATCTCGCTCGATTGAAATACATAACCGTATTCTTTACAGTGCGCTACCAGTTTCTTGAAAATATCTTCTTGTGCCATCTAACTATAATTATCTGAATTGTGAACGCAAAAATAGGATAAAATTCTAAAGTACAGGGGAGAGTCTTTTAAAGATTAAGGATTAGTGATTAAAGATTAAAAGGATGGAACTTATCCAAGATTGGTTTTGACGGAAAGGAGATGGATTCTAAGATTGAAGAAGATTGTTAAATTGTAATTTCTGACAGACTGCTTTCTGCCATGGGCAGTGGAAGTTTTGCTTATTGAGATTTGTCAACTGACAATTCATATATTATCACTGACCGGTCAGTACTTCAACAAATCAGTCCTTCAGTCCATGCTTAATCTACCTCTTCAAAATCAACATATTCGCCATTGTCCTGGCCGTTGTTTTTCCTATTTGAGCGCTGGTTTTCAACAGTAACTTCGCCTTCGGGGCGTTTGGGTTGTTGCTGCTGTTGCTGTTCGCGCATTTTTTGCTGCATATTTTTCATTCCCTTGTCGATAATTTTAGGGAAGAGATAGCGCATAATAAAACGGAATCCGAAGTAGATTACAGCAATTATTACGAATGTTCTGAGGAAGCCTACCAGGTATAGTGTAATAAATAAAGTCATATCAAAAACTATTTTGGCTGCGTGGAAAATAATAAGTTTACACCAAAGCGCAAATTTAAATTTTTTGCTTTAGATGGTTGCACCAGCTTGGCAATATTATTTGTTGCCAGGTAAAGTTGTACGCCTCTAGCGGTGTAGCTGCATGCAAAACCGGGTAAAACCTGTTCGAAATTATACAGGTTTAATCCACTGCTTAATTCGAACCGGGTTCCTAAAAATATATTGAAATAGGCTGATAAATAGTTATTGGCTTCTCCGTTGTAGTAAGAGAGGTTGTCTGAAAAATTCAGTTTCATTTTATCGTTTAGCAGGTGCGTAACCATCAGGTTTAGCTTTACCGGCAGCAGTTCGTACTGGCGTTGTGTAAAAGCTTTGGCCGATGTTATATACACCAACGAATCAGATAAAGCCAACAAAGCCTCTTTGGGTTCGAAATAATTTGGTGCGTTCGGATCAGACGATTGATAAAGATTGCCGGCGGAGTATTCGATCGATCCGCTTAAGGTATTGTTGTAAGCCTTGTATTTTAAAGTGGTAAAACCAAGGTCGGTAATGGCCAGGGCAATGGTGGTTTGTTTGTTCTGCTTGTAGGTAAATCCTAAATCAATGCCGGCGCCCATATTTTTGAACTTAAAGAAATAATCTCCGGCAGTTAGGTTGGGGTCTATGGTTGTTTTATCATCATTTGAAAAATTCTGAACATCGATTGGCCCCGAAATCCGGTAAGTTCCGTTTGGTACAACCTGTAAAACCTGCCTTTCTTCATCGGTATGAACCGCTACATTCAGGTTTTCGATGTCGAAAAATAACTGACCAAACAACACTTTTGGCCGTATCCCAACGCTAAATTCCCTGGAAAGTTGCCTGGCATATGAAAAAGCCAGTTCTCTGAATAAATGTGTTTTGAACGAAATGGGGCCGTATTCCTCTTCCTGTCCGTAGTATGGAATAAGTCCCTGGTCGATAAATTTCAGAAATTCATGATCGAAATTCCCTGAAACCAATATTCTTTCTGATAGAGAGAAGCTTAAGGTTTGTTTATCGTTTGTGAGGCTTAGATATACAAGTGGCAGCATTGCAACAGTGGCAGCATCTCCGCGTTCGCCTAAGGATTGATAAAAATGATCGAAGCTATAGGCAAAGTTTTCGGAAAAAAAATAATCTGAAGCAAAATTAGCATTCCAGTTAAGTGTGGCACCCGATAAAATTGGAAGACCGATTACTAATTTCTCGGTTTTATTATGAAACGCCGGATTTGACAGGGACGACTGACTTACCTCTGACAAAAATTGCACAGGATTTCCGTTCTGTGCTGTTGCGGGTATCCAACAAATTGCACCAAACAGAATTACGATGAGTCGTATTTTTGTGGGTAAGTTCTTCATTCTAGCTAATAGAACGCAAAAATATGGTTTCTATTGAATTACAAAGATTACACGCACAAAAAAAAGGCGGAACCTGCCGCTAATGTGAACGCAGATGACGCAGAACTGGATGATATGCGCAGAAATCAAAAAAAGGATAACTATCAATTTCCAGTTGAATGACTGAACAAAATAGACTTAACCCGGATAATTCATCTGATTATAGCAATAGTTATGTATCTCCGGGTTAATCCCGACTTAGTTGAGTCCATTTTTGAGTGTCAAAAATGGGGACGAAACTTACGTCGTTTTGGTATAACTGGGTATTTGTGATGAATAATGTGGGTTAAGTTTGAAGCAAATTTTAGGACCGGTCATAAAAATAGAATCCCGAAGGTATTTCTCCGGGACTTTTATTCATCAATGCTTTTCCATGATTCATAACGATTTGATCGTTGTCATAAGTTGAAAAAAGACCTGTATTTTAGATTAAATATATTTTGCGAATATCCATTAAATCTGCGTTGTCAGCGTTCTACTAATTATCGCTGGCTTACATCACCACCGCTCGATTCGTCGATGTCTCTGATATCCGGATTTCCGTGATAATTAATATCCGAACCGCTGCTGGCATCGGCATAAAGTTCGCTGCTAACACTTACGGTAATATCCGAGCCGCTACTGGCGTTGGCATAACAAATTGCCGATTCAAGATCGCCGGCTTTTATATCCGAACCACTGCTGGCATCAGCACGAAGTGTTTTTACTTTTCCACGTAGTTTTGCGTCGCTGCCGCTGCTGGTATCAACCGACAGATTTTTGTAGTACACCTCTATTTTTAAATCGGAACCACTGCTGCAACTTACTTCCAAAGATTCGCCTTCCAGCGTATTTGTCGATTCTACATCGGAACCCGACGAGGCCGAAAGTTCTTTCAGCTCTTTTACGGTTACATAAACTTTTCTTGTTTGGTTGCCGCTACCCCAGTTAAACCAGTTGTTGCGTCGTTTCATGTAAATTTTAAGTGTTCCGCTTTCAACTTCGGTTATCAGATCATCAATAATATCATCTTCGGCAACCACTTTTACCTCTTCGGTGTTGCCCATTGTCAGGTAAAGGTCGATTCCGGTTGATACTTTTATGGCATTAAAACCACTGACTTGGCGCATTTGAGTTTCGTCGCTGTTGCCGGCAAGTACTGTTCCGTAGCTGGTAAAAGCGATCATAAATAAGAATAGAATTTTTGTAAATGTCTTCATGAGCTTTATTTTTTGTTTTTTGAATTGAGACTGTTGAAAAGACGCAGCCAAAAATGGAAAGTTACAGTTGCAGCTAATTTTTTATCACATTTCCGCCCGATGATTTGCTTATTTCGGTTTCTGACGGATTGCCGTTATAGAACACATTTCCTCCGCTGCTGGCGTTTGCCTTCAGTTGGTTTTCGGTACTAAGCCAAATATTTGCGCCACTGCTAACATTTGCCTGCGCCGATTTAGCTTTTAAATCGCCGGCTTTTATATTCGACCCTGAGCTGGCTTTTGCATTTATCGAATTGGCATTTCCTTCTAGAAAGATATTCGATCCGGAGCTGGATTTTGCCTTCACATCATCTGCATCGAGTGAGAATGTTAAGTTGGCACCCGACGATACGGCAAGATCTAAATCATTTACATTCAAAGTATTTTCTGAAAATACATTGCTGCCCGACGATGATTTTGCCGATATCAGGCGTGGAAGTGTCACAAATACTTTTTTGCTGGTTGCTTTCCGGATGTTGTCGATCGCTTTTATGCGCAGTTCTTCGCCGTGCAACTCGGTTACAATACTTTTGTGAAGGTTTTCGTCGGCCTCAACAACTACTTTGTAGTCGTTTCCTATGGAAACGTAAACATTCATTCCGCGGCTGACATTTAAAGCATCAAAATCTTCAATACCTCGCTCCTCGGTTGTAACATCTCCATTTCCTTTAACGGTTGACTGAAATAAACACGAAGAAGCGGCAAGTGATAAAATGATACCTGAGAGGAATACTACAAATTGTTTCATCTGTTTTTGTTTGGTTTATAATTGTTATGCAAATTATTGCAAACAAGATGAAACCAGGTAATTATTTCGTTAAAACGGGGTATTTTGTCGGTAAGCACGTAAGAATGTAGAATGATGATTAACGATTTTAGATTTTCAGAAGGGAGAAATCGTGATCCGCAGGTGAAAAAAGTGCTTCCGCAGGTGTATGGAGGCTTTCCGCAGCTCTAAAAATGCGTCCGCGCTTACTAATTTCTCGTCCGCTGGCCGGAGGACGAGAAATTTGATACGGCGGAGAGATATTATTGTGCAAATATTTACTTTTTGTCAGTGCTAATGGGAATATTTCATAAAAAAAGCCGACAATCTACATTGCCGGCTCCAAAACATCTATCTATTAACCGTTAAGCACCGTGTTTAAAACGATCACGGCTTGTTGGTTTCCTGTTAAAATCTCTGTCTCTTTTGCTTCTCATTTCGTCGAACTTAATACGTTGCTCATCGCTTAACATCGAACGAATTTCCTGGTGTTGTTTGGCCCTTATCTTTTCTATTTGAACCTGAACATCAGCCATTTTTTCAATATTGTTATTAATAGCTTTTATATCTGCCTTTTCAGCAGTTGTTAATGTGCGTTGCTTGGCTCTTAGTTCGTTCAATTCATTGCGCAGAGGCTGAATTTCTTTGGTCGATTCAAGGCGAAGTTCTTTCAGTCTTTCCTGTTGTTCTTCGGTAAAAAACTCTTTAAAATTGGCTCTTTCCCTGTCAAAACGCTTGGCCATCATTTCGCGTTGTTCGGGCGATCGTCTCTGTCGCTCCGGTTGCTGTGCCATTGCAGTAACCGAAAATGCAAATACTGCAATTAATGCTAAACTTAAAATTCTTGTTTTCATGATTCTATAAAAAATTATTGTTCTGTTTTCGGGTACTTTGACGGCGATATTTTGGAATGGTTTAACGCAACAATTTTTTTAACGCCATTTAACTTTTCGGCGCCGAAAATGTTAAACCAAAAGCATAAACGATTGGTTTTAATATAAATTAACGTAATGGTTTGCCGATATACGTTACTGATATCAGGCAAGATTTGTTACTTTTGGCAGTTCGATGCAATTGTGCAGGCAGTGAATTCAGAAAAGAAAGAATTATGAAGAAAAGATTATTAATAGGAATAACGATAGTTGCGGTAATTGGAATTAGCTTTTTCAGTTTTACCCGCGACGAGAAGAATTTTGAAATTGCAAAGAACCTGGATATTTACCACACTTTGTTTCGCGAGTTGAACATGTTTTATGTTGACGAGGTGAATCCGAATGACTTGGTAAAAACCAGTATCGATAAAATGTTGTCGTCACTCGATCCTTACACGAATTACATTTCGGAAGATCAGATGGAAGATTTTCGTTTTATGACCACCGGCGAATATGCGGGTATCGGGGCGTTAATCAGCAAACAAAACGATAACATAGTAATTGCCGAACCTTATGAAGGATTTCCGGCACAGAAATTCGGAATAAAAGCCGGCGACATTATTCTTGAGGTTGCGGGGAAAGACACCAAAGAAATGACTACCGAGGATGTTAGTTCGCTGTTGAAAGGACCGGCCAACAAGCCTGTTACCATAAAATTGCAGCGCCTCGGAGCGAAAAAGCCTTTTACCGTTGATGTTGTTCGCGAAAAAATCAGTATCGACGCTGTTCCTTATTATGGAATGCTCGATCAGAATACAGCTTACATTCGTTTGTCGAGCTTTACCGCAAACTGTAGCGACGATGTAAAAAAAGCTTTCCTGGAATTGAAACAAAATAATCCCGACGGATTAATTCTCGACTTGCGCGGAAACCCGGGAGGTTTGTTGGTTGAAGCCGTGAAAATTGTAAACTTCTTTGTGCCGAAAGGCGAAGAAATTGTAAGCACCCGCGGCAAAGTAAAACAATGGGACAAAGTGTACAAAGCAACTGCTGAACCTTTGGATACCACAATGAAAATTGCCGTATTGGTGAACAGCGGATCGGCTTCGGCATCCGAAATTGTTTCAGGTGCTATTCAGGATCTCGACCGCGGAATTATTGTAGGTACCCGTACTTTCGGAAAAGGATTGGTGCAAACTACACGTGATTTAAGCTACAATACAAAACTGAAAGTTACTACCGCTAAATATTACATTCCGAGTGGCCGTTGTATTCAGGCGCTGGATTATTCGCACCGCAACGAAGATGGAAGTGTTGGTCATGTTCCTGATTCGCTGATCACTGAATTCACCACAAAAAAAGGCCGCAAAGTTTACGACGGTGGTGGTGTTGTTCCCGATGTAAAAATTGAAGGCGACAAACTCAGCAGTTTAAGTATCGAATTGGTAACTCGTTTTAAGGTTTTCGATTTTGCCACAAAATATTCAAACGAAAACGAAAGTATTCCTGAGCCGGAAGCATTTTCGATTACCGACGATATTTATAATCAGTTTGCCGATTTTGTTGAACAAAGCGATTTTAAATACGAATCGGCATCGCAAGACGATTTGAAAGAGTTGTTAGAGACAGCCAAACAGGAAAAATATTACGATCTGGCGAAAGAAGAATTTGATGCACTGGCAGCCAAAATTGAACCCGATTTGGATAAGGACTTAACGGTATTCAGACCGGAAATCAGCGAGTTGCTGGAAAGCGAGATCGTTTCGCGCTATTATTACCAAAAAGGATCGATAAGAGCATCGATTAACGACGACAAAGGAATTGCAAAAACAATAGAAGCATTACATTCTGAAACAGCTTATGCCGCCTATTTTGAGCACGGGCTGGTAGTTGGAATGAATTAACGTGGTTTTTACCACAATGGCAAAAGGAGGTCTTTTTGAAAAGACCTCCTTTTTTTCAACCATACTTTCGTCTCGTTGTTGGAATAATAAAGCTAAATTATTATCGCTCCCTAAAACTTTTCATATCTGACAGATTTTAGTACATTTCTAACTCCAATTATTTGATAAAGGGTTATGACATTTAAAGAGGTTTTAAATATTGAATTATATCATAACGGAGATTTTACGATTACCGTTTACAACATCTTTTTAATACTTATTGTAGTTCTGATCACCTTGATAGCACTTAAAATAGTTCGACGCTTTTTCAAACGTTTTATCAATAAGCAGGAAACCGAGCGACGATCATACTGGTCGGTTTACCTGATATTAAGGTATGTAGTTTGGGTTATTATTATCGTTTTTCTGTTAGAATCGTCGGGGCTGAAAGTTTCGGTCTTGCTGGCCAGTATTACCGCTCTGTTGGTAGGTGTTGGATTTGGTATTCAGCAGTTGTTTAGCGATATCGCATCTGGCATTGTCTTGCTCGTTGAACGAAATCTGCAATTAAACGATGTTATTCAGTTGCAAGATGGTACGGTTGGTCGGGTTATCCATATCGGGCTGCGTACATCGCGATTAAAAACCCGTGACGACATTATTTTGGTGGTGCCCAATTCTAATTTTGTAAACGACAAAATAATCAACTGGAGCCAAATGGATTACAATACCCGTTTTTCGGTTGACGTGGGAGTAGCTTACGGTTCCGACACCAAAATGGTAACGCAGATTCTGCTCGATTGTGCTGCAAAAAACAAGAATGTTTCTCTCTCTCCACAACCCTTTGTTCGTTTTAATAATTTTGGCGATTCGGCACTCGAATTCCAGGTGTTCTTCTGGGTACGCGAGTCATTTTGGGTCGAAAATACCAAAAGCGAGATACGCTATGCTATCGATGATGAGTTCCGTAAACATGGCGTACAAATTCCTTTCCCGCAGCGCGATATACACATAAAAAGTACAGTTGAACAAGCGAAATAGTTTTGCATAAAACACTGTTTATATGAAGAGAATTATAAAATTTATTGTCCCTTTTTTATTGCTGCTTATAGCGGTGTTCTTCCTGGTTTTTGTCGAAAAGCGCCAACTGGTTTCACCCGATTATTATAATTTATTTAATAAAACCGGTTCCATTTTACTCATCGTAAGTATTGCATGGAGTTTGATGGCCATTTTGCGGGCCTTTAAAAAAGTTATTCTTTCCAAACTCGATACGTCAAAAGAAGATAATTTACGTCAGCGCAAATTCCTTACGCAGTTCAATATCATGGAAAGTATTATTTATTTCATGATCATTTTAATTGCAATTGGCTCATCATTAATGTTGTTCGAAGATGTGCGACAGTTGGGACTCAGCCTTTTTGCATCGGCGGGAGTTGCCGGTATTATTATTGGTTTTGCAGCACAAAAACTAATCGCCACCGTGTTGGCTGGTTTGCAAATTGCCATCACTCAGCCCATCCGTATCGATGATGTAGTGATTATTGAAAATGAGTGGGGAAGAATTGAAGAAATTACACTCACTTATGTGGTGGTGAAAATCTGGGATGAGCGCCGTTTGGTGGTTCCATCAACCTATTTTTTCGAAAAACCATTTCAGAACTGGACACGCAACACTTCCGATATTCTGGGGACCGTGTTTTTATATACCGATTATCATGTGTCGTTTGATGCTTTGCGCGAAGAGTTGACCCGCCTGCTCGACAGCACTCCGCTGTGGGACAAACGGGTAAACGTACTGCAGGTTACCGATGCCAAAGAATATGGCGTTGAAATTCGTGTTTTGGTAAGTGCCAAAGATTCGCCAACAGCATGGGATTTACGTGTTTTTATCCGCGAGAAAATGATCGAGTTTATCCAGAAGAACTACCCCGAAAGTTTACCGCGTACACGTGTTGTTTTTCAGCAGGGAGAACAAAAGCCGAACACCGATTTGTTAAACAAACCAAAAGCCTAATCAGAAACCAATGAAGATTTATTTTGCCGGTTCCATACGTGGGGGAAGACAAGATGCCGTCCTGTACGAACAAATAATTAAGTACCTGAGATCGTTTGGCGAAGTGCTTACCGAACATGTTGGCGATCCGTCGTTAACCAGTGTCGGCGACGACGGTCCAAATGATAAATTCATTCACGATCGTGATTTGGATTGGCTGCAAAATTCCGATGTAATTGTGGCCGAAGTAACCACAGTGTCGATGGGAGTTGGTTACGAAATTGGCCGCGCTGTGGAAATGGGGAAATCGGTACTGTGCCTTTTTCGCGAAGGAGCCAATTCCAATTTATCGGCGATGATTGCAGGATGTAAGGACATTGAACTGATTCATTATTCAGATTTTGAGGAACTTAAAAAACCGCTGAAGCAATATCTGTTTTCTTTTAATGCTTCCAAATAATTCAAGCTTAATTGAAAGGATAGCGATTTTTTAGTTTTTCATTGCGTCTATTTGACAAATTAAACTATCTTGTGTCGAATTTTTGAATAACATTTGATCACTAATAAAAATCTAAACCTATGGATTCAAAGAAATCGAATCAATTAGACCGAAGGAAATTTCTTGGTCTTTCGGCACTGGGCTTATCCAGTTTAACTATTCTTCCAAGTTGGACAATCAATGGAGTTAAAATTGCTCCCAGCGACAGAGTAACAATGGGTTTCATTGGCCTTGGACAGCAAGGTATGAACGACTTCCGTAGTTTCTCGGCAGTTCCCGGAGTTGAGGTAGTTGCATGTTGCGATGTTGACAGCATGAAAACAGAGCGTTTTAAACGTACAGTTGAAGAATGGCAAGGAACATTAGGATTGTCGCCACGTGTTGACAAATACGAACAATACGAAGAACTGCTCGAGCGCAAAGACATCGATGCAGTTGAGGTTTGTACTCCTGACCATTGGCACGCATTAATGACTATTCATGCATGTCAGGCTGGTAAAGACGTTTACGTTCAAAAACCACTTTCTTTTACTATTACCGAAGCAGAAAAAATGGTTCGTGTGGCTAAAGATACCAAACGAGTTGTTCAGGTAGGTAGCCAGCAACGTTCAAGTGCTGAATTCCAAAAAGCAATTGCATTGGTTCAGAGTGGTGCTATTGGTCATATCGATAAAGTTTACGCAAAAGTTGGTGATCCGCCAGCTCCGCTGGATTTACCTGAAATGCAAGTTCCTGGTAATCTGAATTTCAACCTTTGGATGGGACCATTAAATGATCCTAAAATTCATTATCACTCAGATCTTTGTCCTCCTATTTCTCTTGATCCTGTGGAAAAAGAAAAACTTTGGGGTGCATGGCGTTGGTATCGTGAAACTGGTAACGGATTTACTGCTGATTGGGGTGCGCACATGTTCGACATTGCACAAGCTGCTATTGGTATGGACGGTTCTGGCCCTGCAGAAATTATTCCTAAAGGAGTTGATGGTGCAGATTACCTGACTTTTAAATACCTGAACGGTGTTGTAATGACAGAACAACCTTACCTGGAAGATATGCCTGCTGCACAGGGTATTAAATTTATCGGTGACGACGGTTGGATTGAAGTGGCTCGCGGATACCTGGCTTGTTCAAAATCAGATTTAATTCCTGATGAATTAAGAGGCCGACGTCCACAGAACCTTACTCCGGAAGAGCGTAGAAAAATGTTCGAAGAAATGCAGAAAGCTCAGGCAAAAGGTGGCGGTAGCTTCGAGATCAGTTCTCCTCATATGGAAGATTTCATCGACTGTGTACGCACAAGAAAGAAACCTATTGCTCCGGTTGAAGTTGGTGCAAGTACAGCCATCACTTGTTGCTTAGGAAACATGGCTACTGAACTACAACGTTCGGTTAATTGGAATCCTGCAACTCATAGTTTCGGCGACGATAAAGAAGCATGGAACCACCGTTTGTATAGTTATGACTATCGTGGTACATATAAACTATAAATCAACCAACTAAAAAACCTTATGGATAAAAGAGAATTTCTAAAAAAGATGGGTCTGCTTACCGCCGGAGGTATGGTAGCTGGCTCATTAAAGCCTGCAAGTGCTGCCTCGATGGTTGGCATGGGTAAAAAGGAAATTGGTTTGCAAATTTACTCTGTAGGACGTGAATTGGCAGAAGATGTTCCGAATGGCTTGAAAAAAATTAAGGATATCGGTTACAGTACCATTGAACTGGCGGGTTACCGCGATCGCAAAATGGGTGACTACTCTGTTGAAGAATATCGTAAACTGGCCGACGATGCAGGTTTGAAAATTACCAGCTCACATGTAAATCCTCCAACTCGTGACATTACGAAAGACAAATTGGGTGAGATTGCTGATTTCTGGAAACAAACTGTTGAAGACCATGTGAAGTTTGGTGTGAAAACTTTGGTTCAGCCAATGATGCCAAATGTGCCAACGCATGATGCTGTAAAAGTAGTTTGCGAGTCGTTTAACCAGGCCGGTGAAATTGCAAAATCTGCCGGAATTAAGTTTGGTTATCACAACCACCACATGGAATTTGGCCGCATTGTAAAACCGGAAGACAAGGATAAACCAAGTAATCCCTGGATGCCTGTTGGCGATGTAATTTACGACTTGTTCCTGAATGGTACCGATCCAAATTTGGTATTCTTTGAAATGGATGTTTACTGGACGGTTATGGGCTCAAACGATCCGTTGGAATACTTCGAAAAGTATGCCGGCAGATTCCCTGTTCTTCATATTAAAGATCGCTCAGTTCTTGGCCAGTCGGGAATGATGAACTTTAAAAACATCTTTAACAAAGCATACGAAAATGGTTTGGAAGGTTTCTATGTGGAACTGGAAGGAATCAGAGACGGAAGTATGACCCAGTTTGAGGGTGTTGAAAAATGTTTCGATTATTTAAATGATGCTTCATTCGTGAAGTGATCCTAACCAAATTAAATAGATAAACGGGTGTATTTTCGCATCCGTTTTTTTTGTGTCTAAACCATAGGTGCAAGCACATTAAAAGGATACCAAGGTAGGTTCCGCGCTATCCAAAACAGAACAACGACCAATAAAACAATCCAGGGCGTTTGTTTTTTGTAAAACAGGTTGGGCAGTTTCCACCCAAAAGCTTTGTTCAGTAAAGGGTGCGAGTAGTGATAAAAAATAAAAAGTGCTGCTGGAAGAAACAAAAAATTATAGCCAACAACACCGGCAAAATCTAAATGTAACAAACTGTGTAACGCCCTTTGCGAACCGCATCCCGGGCAATAGCCCCCGGTTATCGAATGAAACAGGCACTGCGGAAAAATCTCATGTTGGGCAGGGTCGAGTACAAAAAAAAGAACTGCTACTCCAATAATTACGAGTAGCAGTATGCTATTGATGGTTCGTTTCATTCGTTATTAATTAAAAGCTCCCTGCATTATTCCTGCAAGTACGCCAAAAATCGACAGTATTACACCTAAAATTACCCAGGCCATACCGGCGGCAAACGACACCCAAGCCCATAATTTAGCATTTCTACTGGCCGATAATGCTGCTTCATAATTTCCGGCATTCCAATGCGAGTTTACCTGTGCGGCAAATACAATGGCAACAATGCCGAATATTTTTCCACACAGAAGGGTAACAATTATGGCAAATACCAGATAATTAGGTGGTGGTCCTTGCGGTTGATTAACTTGTTCGTTCATGATAAGTAGTTTTTTAATAGACTTGATGAATAACAAAGTTAAGCGAACGAATAAGCTAAACAAAGCATCGGCTACAAAATAGTTGGGCGTTTTTTATGGGCCCGAAGAGTGCGCGGTTACTAAAATCTTAAAATATATTAAAATCAGCGATCTATTTATCGTCCAAAGTTGTAAAAAATTCGAAGCTCATTATTTTTGCACCCCTTATGGATTAATGAGCAGGAGGCACTTTTTCCATAGATTTTAAGTTTTGGTAGAATGCCATCCGGGAGGGTGGCATTTTTTTTAGACTATTCTATTTTGCGGCTGTTTGAAATTTCGAAAAAGAAAGATTACGATGTAGGACCAAACAATTGAAAAACAATACTTAGTAACCGCGCTAACCACGCGGGAACACGTTAACAACTAATTAACACGTTTGAATTAAACTAAATAAAGAATAAACGGTCTTATAGTAGTAAACAGGCAAAAGGAAACAATTTAGACAGCAATGAAGTACCTGAAAAACTTAATTTTAATCGCTCTTTTATTTATTGGGGTGAATTCTTATGCATTAATAGAAGACCCTGTAAAAAAGTACGATCCAAACGACGATGGTAAAGGAAAGATTGTTGGAACGATTGTAGATAAAGATACCGAAATCCCCATGGAGTTTGCGAATATTGCCGTTTATAAAGAGACCGATTCTACCCTCGTAACCGGTGGCATTACCAACGAAAAAGGCGTATTTGAAATAGTCGATTTAGACTATGGCGATTATTACCTGGTGGCCAACTTTATAGGTTTCAATGAGGAAAATGTGATGGATATCAAACTCGATCGCAGCAACCGTGTGCACGATTTGGGGGAGATCAATCTTGCTCCGTCAACTGTTGCCATTGGCGAGGTAAATGTTGTGGCCGACAAAGCCGCAGTGGAATATAAGCTGGATAAAAAAGTGGTTAACGTTAGCCAGGTGATCAGTGCCATTGGAGGTACAGCCGTCGATGTTTTGGAAAATACACCTTCTGTTCAGGTTGATATTGAGGGGAATGTGTCGTTGCGCGGATCTGGGAATTTTACCGTATTAATTGACGGCCGGCCAAGTGTTTTAAGTGGAAGCGATGCGCTGCGCCAGATTCCTTCTTCGGCAATCGAAAATATTGAGATTATTACCAACCCATCGGCAAAATACGAACCCGATGGTGCTGCAGGTATCATTAACCTGGTGATGAAAAAGAACTCGATGAACGGATTGAACGGCATTGTTAACGCAAGTGTTGGAACGGGCGAAAAATACCGTGGCGATTTTATGCTGAATTACCGTTTTGAAAAAATGAATCTGTTTTTTGGAGCCGACTGGCGCGATGAGATCAATAACGGGAAAATGGCTTCGGAGCGCGAAACGTATTACAACGATACTACCGAATTTCTGAATATGTCGGGCGATCGCAACTGGATTCGTGGCGGGCACCGGTTTAAAGGGGGTGCCGATCTTTATTTAGGAACCAACACTACCTTAACTCTTTCGGGAGAAACCGGAACCTCGGAACGTGGCAACGAAGGTGGTGGCCGAACAGAAAATTATACAATCCCTGCTTCTGAAGAAATCTTTTCAATCAGCGAGGAAACTTCCGATAGAAATAACGATTTCTACACGTTGAACATGAATTTCCAACATAAATTCGATGACAAAGGGCACCGCATTGAAGCTACGGTTTACTACTCGGATGAGACGGGAACCGACAATGAAATAGAAGGTGAATTACTGGCCGACGAGAATTTTAATCCTACCAACGATTACTTATCGAGGGTGTCAACTTTTGAAACCGAAGATGAGCAAGACATTCGTTTGAAGCTCGATTATACCTATCCGTTTAGCGATGACGGCCTTTTTGAAGCCGGTTACCAGGGGCGTTTGAAGAGCGAATATCAGACGCTGGAATTTCGCGATTATGATCAGGCAAGCGACTCTTGGATAATCAACGATGAATATTCAAGTGCTACTGATTTTCAGCGCGACATACATGCCGCTTATTCTACATACAGCAACAAAGTGGGCAAGTTTGCCTACATGGCCGGTTTGCGTGGAGAATTAACCATTCGCGAAATTCAAAATACAAATGCGGCGAATGTTTCATCCTTGAAGCGTTTCGATCTTTTTCCAACAGCGCACTTTTCTTATCCGGTTGCACAAACTGCAGATGTTACTGCAAGTTATAGCCGAAGGATCAACCGCCCAAGTGGCCGTGATCTTGACCCTACACCGAATTATTACAACCGTTACACCATTCGTTACGGAAATCCCGATTTGAAACCTGAATACACCAATTCGTATGAACTCGGCTTAATGAAACGTTTTGGTGAATCACGGTCGTTTATTTCGGCCGATTTGTTTCGTCGGGTAACAAATAATAAAATCGACCGCACGCAAGAACTGGGCGAAGACGGTATTTTTTACCTATATACCGACAATTTTGATAAAGATTATAGTACCGGCCTTGAAGTTACCGGAAACTGGAATTATAAGAAGTGGTTGATCCTTAACGCCAGTGTAAATGTTTACAATTATAAAATTACCGGCGATTTGAATGGTGAGTCGATTGACCGGGAAAGTACAAACTGGGGTGGCCGAATGAATACCACTTTTAAATTGGCTGAAAGTTCCCGTTTGCAGGTAAATGCATTCTTCCGTGGTAAGTCAGTATCGGCGCAGGGCGAAAGTGGTGCCATGTTCTTCACCAATATTTCGTACCGCCAGGAGTTTATGAATAAAAAACTTTCGGCTACTGTTAGTATTCGCGATCCGTTGGGAACAGGTCGTTTTGAGCGCACAAGCTATGGCGACGACTTTGAAAGCTGGTTTCGTTTTGAACGCGAACCACGTGTAGTAATGCTTACATTGAGCTACAAGATTAACAACTTTAAAGAAGAACGTGGAAACCGTGGTGGTGGCGACGGTGGAATGGAAATGGGAGGAGGAGAATTTTAACGATAATACGCAAAGACAATTCTATGAAATGCTGTTCTTTTTTTAAGAATGGCATTTTTTTATTTCTGATGGATTGTGTATTTCATGCGGGATTTGATTATATATAAAGCTCAAAAAAACTGAGAATTACGTTCTATAACTGAAAAATCAGTTGCAAAACTGAAAAATCAGTTGTATGTTTGTTTCGTAATTTACAATTCGTCATCCTGAACTTGTTTCAGGATCTGTTTTAGATGCTGAATCCGTCAGCTGACGGACAGCATGACGTTTCAAATCGACAGTACAATGAAGAAACTAACAAAAAAGGAAGAGGAGTTGATGAAGATCCTCTGGAAACTGGAAAAAGCATTTGTAAAAGACATTGTTGAATTGTATCCCGAGCCGAAACCGCATTACAACACCATTTCGTCGTTGGTGCGTTTGTTGCAGGACAAAGGTGTTATCGGTTTTAAACAATACGGCAACACCTACCAGTATTTTCCGCTTATCTCGAAGGAAGAGTACCGCCGTTCGTTTATGAACCAGGTGGTTAGCGACTATTTCGATAATTCGTATAAAAGTGCTGTGGCCTTTTTTGTAAAAGAGAAAAACTTGTCGGAAGAAGAGATTGACGAACTGGTTAAGCTCATTAAAAACAAAAAGTAATGGAAGATTTTATCCTCTACATCGGGAAGTCAGCTTTGGCGCTTGGTGCTTTTTATCTGGCTTATCTGGCTCTTTTCCAGCACCAGAAACATTTTCTGTTTAACCGGATTTATTTGCCGGTGTCGTTTATGGTTAGTTTCCTCATTCCGCTGATTACGTTTACCAAAGTGAGTTATATACAATCGATTCCGGTAGCTGCTTCGGAGAGTTTTGCCTACCTGCCCGAAGCTGTAGCGGCTAATGAACCGCAATATAGTTTCGAATGGTATCATTACCTGCTGGCGATTTATGCGTTCGGAATTGTTGTATTTCTTCTGAACCTGCTGATCGGGCACCTCAAAGCCATGAATATTATCCGTTTTAGCCGCCTGAGGGAATTGTTTGGAGCAGAAGTTAACCTGACAAAAAAAGATGTTCACCCGTTCTCTTTCTTCTCGCGCATTGTGCTGTCGGAAAAAACGCTGAAAAATCCCAACCTGAGAATGATCGTCGATCACGAAATGGTGCACGTAAGGGAACGTCATACATTTGATATCCTTTTTGCCGAGCTTTTATTTCTATTCCAGTGGTTTAACCCTTTTGCCTGGTTAACCCGCGATGCTATGCGAAATAACCTGGAATACCTGACTGATCATCAGGTAGCCCAAAATCATAACGCCGAAGCTTACCAACTGGCCATGGTCGGTTTAGCGCATAAAAAAGGAGTGGCTCCCTTTTTAACTGCGCTTAACGGCTCACAATTAAAAAACCGTATTATTATGATGAAAAAGAAAACAGAAAACCGCTACAGCCTGCTGAAACAGCTGGTTGTGCTTCCGCTACTGGCCATTTTGGTGATGGGGTTGTCGAACAAAGAAGTACGAACCGAAGTGCTTCACGATGCCGGCCAACTAAAAGTAGTTGTTGATGGTGTTGAGCTTCCGTCCAATCATCCCGATCTGATGAAAATTGATTTCTCCAATGGATTTGATGGAGGTGAAGTGATAAATGCTCTCGGCCTTGAAACCAAAGTGGTTGCCAATGCGCTGTCATTCGATAAAAATCCGAAAGAGGATGGTGTGTATTACATTCAAACCAGCGACTATATTCCCGGAACCAATACCGGTTTTGAACATGCTGTTAATGGAACGCCAACTTCAGAACTCACCGTTAAAGGAAAAATCACTAATCACAAAGGCGAACCGATTCCTGCGGCGGCAGTTTTGATCGAAGGAACAAACACAGGTACTATTTCCGATTTTTCAGGAAACTATGTGATAAATGTAGCCAATGAAGATGCAGTACTAGTTTTTAATATGTTGGGTTATGAGTTCAGAAAAGTTCCGGCCAACAAAGAGAAAATTAATGTGGTATTGACTAAAAGTGATATCGATTCGCAACAATCGCCCAACGGAGTAGTGGTAAAACCTGCACATTCAGTAGCCGGTAAAATTTTCAACGAAGATGGCGACGGAATTCCGGGGGTAATGGTGTTGGTAAAAGGAACTACAGTTGGCACTGTTTCCGACTTTTCGGGGAACTATAAGATCGATACCGACGAAAACAATACCCTGGTTTTTAAAATGATTGGCTATGCTGAGAAACAAGTTAGCATAGATGGAAAATCAGAGCTTAATGTGCAGTTAAAAGCCGATGGTTCAGAAGGAGTTTCGGAAGTAACTGCAAAGCCGAAGAGTGCCGATAATTTTACTGTAAAAGGAATTGTTAGTAGCGAAAAAGGGGAAACTTTAACAGGAGCATTGGTTGTAGTAAAAGGTTCAACCGTTGGAACAATAACAGATATAAACGGAAACTACGAAATTGAAACAAATAAGAGTAAGGTGTTGGTTTATAGGATGATCGGGTATGCCGACAAAGAAATTAGTATCGATGGAAAATCAAGGTTGAATGTTCAGCTAAAGGCCGATGGAAGTGGAAAAACTGACGATGTGAAAGTGATTGGCTATGGATTGCAGACAAAAAATGATCCGCTTGAAAGTATTCGGGTTCAAGGTTTTACAGGTAATCCGGATACGGCTCCATTATATATTGTTGATGGCAAAGAATCGAAAGATATTGATTGGTTGGAACCTGATGCAATTGAATCTATTGAGGTTCTGAAAGGCGAGTCAGCCACGATTTTATATAAAGATAAAGGTAAAAACGGGGTAATCATTATAACAACCAAAGCTGCTGCCAAAGCTAGAATGGACGATGCCGTGGTATTTGTTGAAGGTATACCTTACGATGGCGATATTAATGATATCGATCCAAAAACAATAGAATCAATGGAAGTCCTGAAAAATGAAAGTGCTACCAAAATATACGGACCAATAGCTAAAGACGGTGCCATTTCGATTAAATTGAAAGGTTCGGTTGATTTTAATGGAAAATCGCCGCTGATATTTCTCGACGGTGAAAAATTCACTGGCGAGATGGCTGATATCGATCCTAATGACATTGCATCGATCAGTGTTTTGAAAGATGCTTCAGCTATTGAAACTTATGGTGAAGAAGCTAAAGATGGGGTGATTATTATTACCACAAAAACAGAAGAAATTACTTCTGAGCTGGATTTGCGAAGATTTATTGCAAAAAATATCAAATATCCCACAAAAGCAGTAGACTCTGGTGTTGAAGGAACAGTTAATGTTACTGCAAAAATTAACAAAAAGGGAGATCTAACCATTAAAAAAACTTTTCCTGATATAAGAGTAGAAGAAGTTGTGGTAATTGGTTATCAACCCAATCAGAAAAATACAAGTGAAGACTACAAAGTAGTTTTTAAAGAACTTGAAAAAGAAGCAGAAAGGGTTTTGCAATCTTTGCCCAATATTCAAATTGAAGATTATAAAGGAAAAGCAATTGGTGTTACTGTAAAATTCGTACTGCAATAAAAGTAAATAAGAAGCTTTTTACCAACACAAAATATTTCAGCGGGCGACTATCATTTATTAGTCGCCCGCTGCTTTTGTATATTAATAATGTGGAGCGGACCATTTTCTTTAGATGATAAAAAGGATGAAATCGCTATGTACAAAGAGCTCTACCCAAGGTAAGAAGGCTTGTACCCCGTTTCCGAAGCATTCTACCCAAGGGTATCGTTTTAATTTCCTTAACCCGAAGGCATCTACCCAAGGTAAGAACTATTATTTCCTTGGGTAGGAGAGATCTCCCCTTAGGGAGAATGATAATTTCCTATGCCCGAAAGCCTGGGGAATAGGGTATTGCTCTATGGGAATAGGTTTTTATAAAAAATGCCATCCCATGAGAAACCTCAACATGGATGGCATTTTATTATGCTAGTAGCTCGTTGCTAGAGGCTAGTAGCTAAATTATTTCTTCTCAATAATAGCAGCCCAGCCACCACCGGGAGCCATTTTAACTTTTACAGTAGATCCTGCAGTTACTTCAACAGTTTCCTGTGCAAAGTCGGCAGCATGTTTATCGGCGTTCAGTCCGTCTTTCCAAACTTTCATGGTGTAAGTTCCTTCGCCAAGAAAATCGAGTTTTAATTCCATTTCGCGCGGGTCCCAGTCGGTTAAAGCACCCACATACCAGGTTTCGCCCGAGCGACGAGCAACGGCAATGTAGTCGCTAACTTTAGCTTCCAGTACTTCGGTTTCGTCCCAAACCGATGGAACTGCCGAAAGGAATTCCATACATTCCGGCTCGCGCAAATAGTTCGATGGATTATCGGCCAGCATTTGCAGCGCGCTTTCGAAAACAGGATACAAAGCCAACTGGTGGCAGCGTGTTCCTTGGCTCATTGGTTCGGTATGTACAGGATAGAAATTCAGTTTTGTTTTGTTGATCATCGCGCCCGGAGTGTAGTCCATCGGGCCGGCAACCATACGAATAAACGGCAAAGTTACATCGTGCTCCGGGTCGGGTAAATTCGACCATTTCACATTTTCCAAACCTTTAACGCCTTCGTACGAAATTACATTCGGGTAAGCACGTCTTAAACCACTTGGTTTGTATGCTCCGTGGAAATCGACCAACAATTCATGCTCGGCACATTTGCGGGCAATTTTCTCGTAGAAGTTAACCATCCACTGGTCGTCGCGTTGCATAAAGTCCATTTTAATACCTTTTGCTCCCCATGCCTGAAACTGATCGAGTGCTTCTTCCAGCTTGTCATCCATGGTTTTCCAAACAACCCAAAGAATTACGTCAACATTTTTCTCTTTTCCGTAGTCGATGATCTCTTTTACATCCACGTCTTTTTCCAGCTCCAGAATATCAGAAAGCACATACCAGCCTTCGTCCAGAATAATGTATTCCAAGCCGTATTTCGAAGCAAAATCGATGTAATACTTGTAGGTTTCGGTATTTACGCCGGCCACAAAATCAACACCGTAAATGTTGTTGGCATTCCACCAGTCCCATGCAACTTTTCCCGGCTTAATCCAGTCGGTGTTTTCAAGTTTGCATTCAGGAGCCAGTTTGTAGATCATTTCTGTTTCAATCAACTGACCATCGTTTTCGGTAACTACCATGGCACGCCAGGGGAATTCGCGAGGGCCGTTGCATTCGGCAATATAATCGGCATATTTTGTTGGTTTTTCATCGCGGTCGCGCAACATCTCAGTCTCCAATACAACACCCGGATATTTTCCGATTAACGCATATTCGTTATCGTCTGATCCACGCAAATACATTCCCGGGTAATCCATCAGGTTCGATTCCGAGATGTAGGTTTTAACGCCGTTTCCGCAGTCAACCAGCAAACCTGTTGAGGCAAAACGATCGCTGCCAATATTAGACAGGGTTTCGCGCAGGTATTCGCGTTCCTGGTGCGTCATCATACTCTCTTCTTCAGGAAACCAAAGTTTGTTGTCGGCCGGAAATGTGAAAGTCGCCAGCTCGCTTTTAACTTTGTATTCGCCATCTTTATCCGACACCCAGCGGTAAGCCGCGCCATCGTCATACGCTCTGAATTGCAGCGCATAACCTTTAAATGATAAGGTCAGCTCTTTGTATTCATCTTTTATGGTCGCACTTTTTCTGCGTACAACCGGAGTAAGCACCTGCGAAACGCTGTTGGTTTTTGCTTTGCGAACTTTGGCGTCCACTCCCCAAACAGTTCCATCATATAATTCCATCGAAATCTGCGACGGCGCAACAATTGTGCTTCCATTCAGCAACACCGAGTAGGTAACCATTTGGTCAACATTTACCTTTACCTGTATTTTCCCCGATGGAGATTCAACCGAATATTCCTTGGCCGAAAGGGAGAAAACAAGGGCTATGAGAGTAATTAATAGCGATAATCTTTTCATATCAGATAGTTTTAGAATTTTTGCTCCGAAAGTACAAATTAATTGTTGCCCGAAGCTTACACATATGTTCTATTTTTTATTAATGAGGATGCAAAAAAATGATTTTATACCTATCTTACAGTAAATTTTAAAGCTTAGGCTATGAAGAATATAGTTACACTTATAATAATGTTGATTTTTGTTGTTTTTGCGCAAGCCCAGGAATTTGAAAAGGATGTTTTCGCTACTTCGGAAGGCGATCTGGAAATTACTTTTATCGCTCACGGAACACTAATGATGCAATTTAACGGGAAGGTGATTCATATTGATCCGGTATCGTGGTATGCCGATTATGCAGCCATGCCAAAAGCCGATCTGATACTGATTACGCACGAACATGGCGATCATTTGGATGCCAAAGCGCTGGATGCTGTTAAAAAGAACGGAACCGAACTGGTGCTTACAAAAACCTGCAACGAACAATACGCCGGAACAAAAGTGCTTAGTAATGGCGAATCGGGAACTTTTTCAGGAATTAAGGTTGATGCAGTGCCTGCTTACAATATTAAACACGAACGCGAACCGGGCCAGCCTTTCCATCCAAAAGGTGTGGGCAATGGGTACGTGCTGCACTTTGGCGATAAAAAAGTTTACGTTGCCGGCGATACTGAAAATATTCCTGAAATGGCCAGGTTAAAAGATATTGATGTGGCTTTTCTGCCGATGAATTTACCTTATACAATGACTCCGGAGATGGTAGCTGACGCGAACAAAATGTTTCAGCCCAAAGTTCTTTATCCGTATCATTTTGGCGAAACAAATACCGATGAGTTGGTTGAATTATTAAAAAATCAAAACAAAACTGAATTAAGGATTCGAAACTTAAAATAAGGCCGTTTTTCTTAATACCTTCAATGCCCGAAGTTTTGAGCAAACACAATTGTGCGCTTCTGAATTAAAGGAGTGCAAATATCGCTTGTTTGTATCGAGTAATGTTTTAAATCTTTGATATTATGAAGAAAATTGGAGTTGTCATCTTGTTGATGATGGGGATGGTTACTATACTTTCTGCCCAGGAAACCAAAGTTTACAACGGTTATAAGGAATTGGTTGCTGCCGCGAAGCAGGAAATTAGTGCAATTGAGACGGAAGAATTTCATGAAAAATATGTGGAAGGACTGAAAAGCCGTAACGCGGATTATGTTTTAATTGATGTGCGCACAAAAGATGAATACCAGGCCGGTCATATTCCGGGAGCTTATTTAGTGCAGCGCGGAGTGCTTGAATCGCACATTGCAAAGGAAAAGGTTTGGGAAGGCTTTCGTCATGCAGTACCTAAAAAAACAGATATTATAATTTTGTATTGCCGCAGTGGAAGTCGCTCGGCGCTGGCAACAAAAACACTGATGACTCTGGGGTATAAAAATGTATATTCATTGGAGGGTGGCTGGAATGCCTGGCACGAAGTTTACCCGAAACTGGAGCGTTATTAAAACACATATTTCTTCCTGTCCAACTATATAGGCACAAAAGATTATTGGTAATCTTCCTTTTTTCTAGTGCTTTTTGCAGCCACGAGCTACGCAAATTGTGGTGGCGGTAAGGCCAATTATTGCAAACACAATTAATGCGGTATAAAATACGGTAGATGTTAAATTAGCACAGCAGGCCAGGAAGCCAAGAATGATTGTAGCAAAGAATCCTAAAATTCCCCAAAGGCCTAAGTTGTAGAAGATTAATGTTACTATTTTATTCATGATATAAAGTTTTTACAATTATACGATGAATAAAGAGCATTGGTTCATTTAACTTTGTGGGAAAAATCTCGTATACTTGTGATATTAATTACACCTAAAAACTATTTGATGAACTTGACGACCAGTAGTTGTGTTAATTGTACACTAAAATCAAAACCCTTTTCGGTGTTAGAAAACAGTGAGTTAAGTACGATTGGAGAAGCGTGTTCGATGATTGAGTATGAGAAAGGTGAACTCATCTTTAAAGAGGGTGGACCAGTGCAGCATATCATTTATTTACGCGAAGGATTTGTAAAATTAGTAAAAAAGGGGACCGGGAGGAAGGATTTTATTCTAAGCGTTGCCAAAAGGGGATCTTATCTTGGTCTTCAGAATCTCGACAACAAGACCAAAACCAATTACTACTCGGCTATTGCTCTTGCCAAATCAGAAGTTTGTTACATCGATAGGGATCATTTTCGGGCTTTGCTGAAAAGTAACGGCGATTTTGCTCTAAAAGTTTTATCTACAGTTTTTGAAGATGAAATGAATTATTTCGATCGTTTGGTAAAAAATGTGCAGCAACAACTACCCGGTCGTCTGGCAAATACCATAAGCTATTTCGCGAACGAGGTGTATGGAGAGAATCCTTTTACATTAAATCTCACACAAACCGAGATTGCTGCCCTGATTGGTACTTCGCGCGAAAGTGTTTCGCGGATTTTAAAAGAATTTCAGGATCTGGAGATTATCGATTTAAACAAAAATGTGCTTACCATTCTCAATGAAAAACGGCTTGAGGAGATTAAAAACAAAGGTTAGTTTTCGATAGATCATTCTATCGATAAAGCATAAAAAAACCGCTAACCAGAAACTGATTAGCAGTTTTGAAATATATTTAGCTACTAATTATTTGATCTCAATATTGGTATCAATAACAGTTCCCGGATCAATTGTTCCTAACGAATTAAACTGAATACTAGACGAATTCAGAATTGAATTTAAATCGCTGGCATCTACATTTGCCATACTCATAAAATCAGACGGAACAACCACTACTCTGAACGTTTGGTTCATGGTGTAATCGGGCGACAAACTTGGTAGATCTACATCGCCGTCTAAAAATACCGACATGTCCACAATACGATCATTGGGAATGTCGCCGGTAAAATCGAAATTATATTGTAAAATAGCCCCCGATGGGAAATACGTAGTTTGTGGAAGTGGGCGCCAGAAATCCAACCCGTCTTCATTGGTCCACAAAATGTAGGCTAAAATTACATCCGATTCGTAGGGATCAGAACCGTTGTCCAAAAAGTTAAAAACCATCTGGTAATTGTTTGCCGCTGTAAAGTCTCCCGTAAATTCAAAAGTGGTTCCAACAAAATTGTAACCATCTTCTCCCGGGCTTCCCGGAGGTCCCATAGGGCCTTCGCACGAGGCCAGAACTGTTGCAACAATTATTAAAAGAAACGCTGTAATTTTCTTGAAGGTAAATGTTTGTTTGTTTTCAATTGTTTTCATAACAAATAGACTTTTTATAATTAAACTTCATTTTTTAGTGTTAAAACAAGTATAGTGCCAAAAAAACCTTCGACTATAGCCGAAGGTTCATATTGAATTGATTGATCAATCTTAAAGAGGCTACTATTATGTTAGCTTTCAAGTGTTCCTGGGACAGGTACACTTGCAGTTTCCATATAACCAATATCACCCATTATGAAGGTGTCAGGACCAAGTTTCATGTCCGAGTTCATCATTTCTTCCCAGGTAACTTCTTTACCAGTGTAAGCCGAAACGCGACCCATAATCGCCACCATTACCGAATTGGCAGTTTCTTCAGCCTCGTTAAACGGAATATCCTGGCGAATGCAGGTGATCAGGTCTTTGTGCTCCTGAACGTATGGGCTAGTTTCATGATCTTCGTACGAGAATAGATTATTACCATCCAGGTCGGTAACTGTTGCAGTACCTCCCTGTGATGTAAATGCTTTTCCTTTTGTACCATGCATAACTTCATTTACTGCATTTGTACAACCATTAATTTGGCGGCAAGTGCTTAAAACCTGGCGTCCGTCGTCCAGTTCATAACGAACTGCAAAATTATCATACTGATCGCCGGTTGGGCGTCGCTGACGAGAACCAAAACCTAACGCTTTTATCGGGTGCTTGCCAAAAAACCAGTTGGCAACGTCGATATTGTGCACGTGTTGCTCAACAATATGATCGCCCGATAACCAGCACCAGTTTACCCAGTCGCGGATCATCCATTCCATTTCGCTCCATTCGGGCTTGCTGTTTCTGTACCACAATTGTCCTCCATTCCAATATACTTCGGCTGTGGTGAGTTTTCCAATTGCATTATTGCTGAGTTCTTTATATACATTAATATATTTATGCTGGTGGCGACGTTGTGTACCGGTAACCACTTTTAATCCGGCAGCATCGGCCATTTTTGCTGCAGCTAAAACCTGTCGAATTCCAACCGGATCAACAGCAATAGGTTTTTCCATAAATACGTGCTTGCGTGCTTTTACAGCTGCTTCGAATTGTTGAGGACGGAATTTTGGTGGTGTTGCCAGAATTACAATATCAACACCCGAATCGAGAACTTTTTCATAAGCATCAAAACCAATGAAACAGTTTTCGGCAGGAACTTCCTGTCCCGATGCTTCCTTAATTTTGTCTGCACAACTATCCAATCTGTCCTTAAAAACATCGGCCAGTGCAGTTATCTGAACGGTTGAACCACCGGCTTCCAAAAAGTTCAGAGCTGCACCGGTTCCACGTCCGCCACAGCCAACAACTCCTGCTTTTAAAACTGTTCCAGAAGGCACTTCATCCAGCAGAGGTGGATATTTGTACTCTCTTGGCATCCAATCGTATTCGGCGCTTGCAGATGAGCCTCCGCCAGAGCACGATGATAAGGTTCCGATTCCCATAGCCCCTGCTGCACCTACTGTTGCGGCTCCGGCTAAAAATTTTCTTCTTGAAAAATTGTAGTCACTCATGTTATTAATGTTTTAGTTGAATTTAGGATTCAATATTTATAAGTTATTTTCCGGTATTTTCATCATATTCACACACCACCCTGAAACCAATATAATTACAATCCGACAACCACCAGATACTCTTTGGCATTTGTGGATCGGTTTTCATCCATTCTTCGGTACGGGTGTAATCGCGTGCCGCACTTCTAACTTCGCCAACGGGGCTTTTAAATGTTCCGCCCCGAATAACGTGTTCGTCGCCCGATGCCGGTCCTTTAGGATCGGTTACACCATCGCTTAATTTCGAATAGGCATCTTCGGTGTACCAGTCGGCACAATATTCTGCTGCATTACCAAGCATGTTTTTCAATCCATACGGATTGGCTTCAACAACATCGGGTTTGGCGGTTTTTAAGCTGCTGTTTTTCTCGTAAACTACGTATTTATTGATAACATCGCTTCCTTTGCCAAATAGTTTTCCAATAAAGTTTTTCTCTTTAAAGTCTTTTGGCAGACCCTCAAAGAAGAACGGCGTTTCGGTGCCTCCGCGGGCTGCATATTCCCATTCTGCTTCTGTTGGCAGACGGTAAGTTTTTCCGGTAACTTGCGATAACCATTTGCAGTAGGTTTCGGCTGAATGATAGCTCATTGTAATGGCCGGACGGCTTCCCATTCCCCAGTTCTGGTCGGGTTGTCCGTAAGGTGGCGTTGGTCCTGAGATCGCGTCAACCTCAACACTGGTCTTTGTGCGTGTACCTTCGGTGTCAGTAGTTCTGCCTTCGGCGGCAGTGGCACTGTAAAATGCCAGGTATTCATCCCAGCTCACTTCTATTTCGGCCATAAAGAACGGACTTACATTTACCATTTTCTGCGGACCCTCATCGCTCTCACGAAGTTGCTCCGATTCAGGACTTCCAATTTTGAAACTTCCGCCCGGAATGGCTTTCATATTAAATGCAATGGTTGTTCCCGGAATGGTTTCGGTATAATTTTCATGAGCCGTTACATCGGCTGCAGTTGTATATTTTTCTTTTGCCTCGGCACCGTCGCTTCCAAACTCAACATTTTTGGCGTGCAGTGCATTCGGATCGTAGTGTCCAACATGTAGGTGGCAGTTGATACAGCGCAGTTCCTCTTCGTTTTGCGAATAATAAAGGTGGGCTTGCTGACCTTCAGAAGTAAGTGTTAGCGGAAATAAATTATTGTGGCAATTAATGCACGATTCTTCAAAAACAAAATGTTGCGCCTGCTCAAGCGAAGACTTAGCTTCCCAGTTAAAATCGGCACTGTCTTTAAACAGATAACCGTAAGCATCGCGGGCTCCGGCTTTTGCTTTTTCTATTAAGTAGCCTTGCCCTTTTGGCGGGAGGTGACATTCAACACAGCCAATATGCATTCCTGTTCTGTTTTCGTGATGAACAGAGAGTTTCCACGAATCGAAAACATGCGGATGAACGTGACAAACTTCGCAAGATTCGTTGGTTGAAGTAGCTTCAATGACTTTAAGAGAAGAAATGGTAACAGCGATACCAATTATAAATCCGATAAAAATGATCAGTAACAGTTTTTTTCGTAGGTAGTTACCAAAACGTTGAAATATGGCCATTGGTTATTTTAGGTTTCTTGATTTAACAATGCATTCAAAAATACTAATTTAAACGGCCAAAATCCTGACTTTTGTAGGATTATAAAGATTCAACTTGATTTTAATCTTCAAAAAGTCGCCGATAATTAAGCCATTTATCTTTATCTATGACGCAGGCTTTTGAATTTCTACCTAATTAATTTCAAACAAAAAGGTTGTCTCGAACGCGACAACCTTTGGAGATGATTTCTTGAGAGGAATACAAGAGAGATAAGGGAAATATTTTAAACACCTGCAAGTTATGGATGTTTTATACAACTCTGATTATGTAAAAATTATCAGAGGGTTAAAGAATTATTAATCAGACATAAGCAACTTTTAACTAAACATTAAGAGGTTAAATGCAGAATTTTGTAACTTTCAGCTATGAACCTTCTCGAACAAAGTATTTCCGATGTGTTGGGACTGTTTTTCCCCGAGCTGTGTGTAACCTGCGGAAAACGTCTGGTGTCGCAGGAAACATTCGTGTGTTTTGATTGCTGGCAGGATCTTCCGGCAACCAAATTTCATTTAAAACCCGATAACAAAGTTGCACAATTATTCTGGGGGCGGGTTGATATCTCATCAGCAACAGCTTTTTTTAGTTACAGAAAAGGCAGCAAATATCAACAGCTTATTCATTTTGTGAAATACAAAGGATTAAAAGAGCTGGGTTATGAAACCGGTAAGAAATTCGGGATGCAATTGTTGGATTCCCCCGACTTTTCCGAAATCGATGTGCTTATGCCGGTACCGCTGCATCCGCGAAAAGAAAAGAAGCGCGGTTTTAACCAAAGTGAGTGGATAGCTCGTGGAATTGCCGAAGTTTTAAAAAAGCCGGTTGACTCCCAAACGTTGTATCGAAAGGTTTACACATCATCCCAAACAAAACGAAACCGATACGAGCGCTGGCAGAATGTTGAAAGTGTTTTTGGGTTGAATAATCCGAAAGTGGTTGAAAGTAAACACGTTTTGTTAATTGACGACGTGGTAACCACCGGGGCAACGCTGGAAGCCTGTGCCATTCATTTATTAAAACAGCCCGGTACAAAAGTCAGCATCGCCACCTTGGCTTACGCCGACATTTAAGCCTTGATACTATTTCCTGAAAATCTTATTAATACTTCCAAGAGCCTTTTTAAACAATGTTTCCATTCAATCTGTTAAAACAACATGATGATTGCTTTTAACATTATCTAAAAATACAACAAAATGAAAATTAGAAGATTGTTTTTGCTTGCCCTTGTGGTTATGGGTTTTATGGCGTGTAACCAGAAGCCCGCGACCAACGAAGATGCTAATGTAAAGTATTACCGACAGTTGTTATTTAGCGAAACGCCCTGGGATATAGAGCGTGGATCGCATGAAATTTCGGCCGGCGAAGCTGGAAAAGTGAACAACTATAAATTCATCTGGAACGACGATGGCACATTGGCATCGGTAGAATACAACCGCAATGGTGTGTTGTTGGATTACTCCGGCCTTCGAGCTGCAAAAATTACCTACACTTACGATGGTAACAAGCAGATCAAACATTTCTTTAACGAAGCCGGTGAGCCTATTGAAAGCGGTGGTGCCTTTACGCAGGAATACACACTCGATGAGTCGGGAATGCGCGTTGCAATGCGTTTCCTCGATAAAGATGGAAATCCGATAGAGAACCGCAATAATATTCATAATTATGAGTGGTCGAAACTTGATAATGGAATGATACGCGAACTGCGTTACAATCTGGCAGAGGAAGAGACCATTATGAATCCGTTTTGCCCGTTTTACGAGCTGCGTTTTTCGTATGATGCAAACGGTTACGTAACCCGAATGGCCAACTTTATTGAAGATACCATGTACAACTGTACGGCTGAAAATTGTGGCGATGTTGGTGTTTCGTATTTCTTATTCGAAAACAACGACAAAGGTGATGTGCTGAGCTTTTCGGTACACAGCACTACCGGGCAACTTTCGAATTTATACTGGGGCTGGGCCAAGCGCCAAAACACCGTTGATGAATACGGCAATGCGGTTAAAACAGTCGTATACGATCAGGATGATGAATTACTTGGTGGAAAAGGAATTCCAGTAACCGAGAATGAGTACAACGAACTTGGTGAGCTGGTAAAAAGTATTTCGAAAGATGCCGATGGAAATGTGGTTAATAATCCGAATAACGGTGTAGCTATTGTGGAGTACAAATACGACGAGCAGGGTCGTAGAGTAGAAACTTTGCGTTACGACAAAGAAATGAATCCTGTTGAAAGTTAGAGTTAATACCTATTAATTTATGATCAAGATAAAACCGATTTTAAGTTTTCTTACGCTGGCAGCTTTTGTCGTTTTAACTTCCTGCTCAGGTGGGCAGAAAAAGACGGAACAGGCAGAAACCAGCGTAAAAGAAACAACTCCAAAAGTTGAGGTAAATGAGGAGGCAAAATTACTGCTGAAAACCCTCAATGAAATGGGGGATTATGCTAACAGCCGTAATTTCCCGTCGCTGATAAAACCTTCGTCAGTTTATGAAGAACTGGATGGAAACATTTACATTATCGATCTGCGTAATGAAGAAGCTTTTAACGGCGGACACATAAAAGGTGCTGTTCGGGTTGATTTTAGCAATTTACCGGCGTATCTCACCAAGGATATCAAGCCGTTTGAATACGATAAAATTGTGGTAGTATGCTATTCCGGACAGATTTCGAGTTATGCAGTTTCGTTGTTGCGACTGGCAGGTTATGGCAACGTTTATGCCATGCGTTGGGGAATGAGTGGCTGGAACAAACATTTTGCAGAAAGTGCGTGGCTCGCCAAAGTTTCTTCCGATTATCAGGATCAGCTGGAAACAGTAGATCATGATAAAGCACCGATAGCAGATTTTCCAAAGCTGAACACCGGAAGTACCAGTGGTGACGAGATTTTACAACAACGAATCGAGGCACTTTTTGCTGCCGGTTATCGTGATGCTTTGGTGAAAGCGACTGATGTGTTTGCAGATCCGGGTAATTATTATACGATTAACTACGACCGGAAAGACAAGTACGAGTCGGGACATGTTCCGGGCGCTATTCGGTATAAACCCGGAGGAACGCTTGGAATTGTTTCAGAGATGCAAACTATTCCGGTGGATAAGGAAGTGGTGTTATATTGCAATACCGGCCACAATTCGGGATTTGCAACGGCCTACCTGCGTTTGTTTGGTTACGATGCCAAAACACTCACCTTTGGTAACAATGCCTTTATGTACGATAAAATGAAAGAAGAGGAAAGTACACTTTCGTGGCTACCATTTACCGAAGCCGAAATTCACGACTACCCGTACGTACAGAATTAAATAGAAGATTTTTCTTAACGATATTATTCCAGCCTGATCGTTGTGTCGGGCTGGAATTTATATTTTAACTCCTCCGGATTTTCTTCATCCGAGAGAATAAAAATTCCATCGAATTTCAGTTGATTCAGAATTACCCAGGCTTTCGAACTTGTGGGAATGTTACTTGAATAAAGCAGGATTTTACCGTCAAGCGAAGCCAGTTTCTCCTTATTTCCTTTTTCAAGAAGTTGGTTAAAAGGTATCACCACTGAATTTGGGAAGCGTTGTTTTTCGGCGTCCAGCTCAACGATTGTGTAGCCATCTTTTAAGTCACTTAACTTGTCCACTGAAATTGTCATTTCTGATGTAGTTATCAGTGCTTCGCTCACGTTTCTTTTAAACAGGTTCGGATTAAATGCTCGCACTAAAACCATTGCAAGTAATACCAGCAGAACTCCAAAAATCCATTGTATATTTTTCTTCATTTTGTAGTTGTTTTATTCGCAACCTCCGTCAAGTTGAGATTCTTCCAACCGCTTTGCTTCGAGGTATTGCATCTTTAAACTATCAGGCAAACTATTTATTTGAGTAAAGGTTTTTCGGGCTTTGTAGCGGTTTTCGAACAAGGCATTTTCGCGCGGTGTAATCCGTTCTCCTGTAAATTCGCTCAGCATAACCGTAAGGTACCATTTATTCATCCCACCTTTCATTACAAACGAATTCGGGTAGCCCAATCCACTCACAATTGTCCACGCCATGTTGGCTGTTTCATCGCCGTTTGCGTAATACACATTTCTTACTTTATCCTGATTCAGATAACCTTCCCAGTTGGGATTAAGCAAATCGTCGAACGGGATATTTATCGATCCCGGAATGTTACTTTCCATAAACTCGGAAGTGCTGCGCAAATCGATAAGTTGAATAGTGGTGTCTTCGTTATTTACAAAACGCGCCACCTCGTCAACCGTAAAATATATATCGGAATTCGACGAAACCTCCAGCAATTCAGTAGGTTTTAGTTGAAAAGATTTTGCTGCATTAAAAGGCAGAAAAGCCAGAATCAATCCAACGCCTGCCAGTGCTACTGATATTTTTATTCGTGCATTCATTGCTAATCAAATTTCAGATGTAATATCGTTTCGTGCATATTTTTTCTCGGCCAGTTCAGCCAACCAGAACATGGTAATGGCAGCCACAATCAGCAGAAAAGTAAAAACTCCGGGGGATACTCCCAACCATTCGTCCACACGCACCGGGCCTTTGTAATTTGCTCCGGACAGTGTCTGTATCATCGGGTAAGTTTCGGCAAAAAGAAAGGCACCACTCAATCCGCCAACCAGGAAAAACAGCGCATCGATTTTTCCGATCGACATTGCACTGATTCCGGTTCCCGGACAAAAACCACCCATAATAAATCCGGCTCCCATAATTACTCCGCCCACCAATGTTGCGGTTATGTAATATGGATTTACATAAACCAGGTTTAAATCGAGCAAACCAAAATAGCTGAGCAGTTGCGAACCTGCCAGCGCTACAATTGCAGCAGTGAAAAACACTTTTAAAACAGTAGTATCGTAGCCGTAAAACATGCCTGCCAGTTTACGGCTCGATGAAAATCCAGCCTGCTCCAAAGCAAAGCCAAAGCCAATCCCGATAAAAAATCCAATGCTGAGATTAAGCCATTCCGGAAGGTCGTTAAGTATTGTAATCGGTCCCATAATTATTGAATTAATGAGTTACTGATGGACTGAATGTTAAATCCAAAGTTTTCTGAAAAACCATGCAAAAAGGAAGGCCGAACCAAAAATGCCAAGCATGGTCATAAATCCGGCTACCGAAAGAACGGCCATTCCCGAGAGTGCAGCGCCGCTGGTACATCCGCGAGCCAGTTGCGCGCCGTACACAAAAAACACACCGCCCAAAAAGGCAAACAACAAACGTTTACTGTTCGATATTTTTGGCGATTTTTCAATTTTGAATTTTAAGCGGCCCGAGATAGCTCCCGAAATAAATCCTCCCAGGAACATACCGAGCACTTCAAGTGCCAGCCAGCTTTTTAACGGGTTCTTACCATCTTCGAAATATTTACTGTAGTACGGCGATTCCATGGCGTGCTGGTGATCAACCGTTTCAACAGTTGCCACCACTGCGTATTTTAATCCACCGCTGGCTCCCAGTCCGCGCCCCGAAAAAAACATGGCGCTTAAAAGTACCAACCCAAGTAGCACGCCCGCCAGGTATGGATTCATGTATTTCTTTCTCATCGTAGTAAAAGGTTTTGGTTAAACATAACCGGTACTTGTAAAGACAAATCAAGGGAGTTGATTGTTTTATGAAATGCGGAAATAATCAACTGGAAAATCTCTAATGTAAAGTATATGTCAAGAATAGCCGCCATTATTTTAACATAAATAATTAGTTTGTAAGCCTGTTCTTTTATATATTTCGGCACTATATTTGATCAACGTAACATACTAAAAACAAAAATCATGAAAACCATAACTACACTATGTTTGGTCTTAATTGTTGCATTTTCTGCTTATTCGCAAGACCAGATTATTAAAAAAACAGGCGATATAATTAATTGTAAAGTTACGGAACTGGGAGCTGAAGAAGTAAAATATTATTACGACGGAAACGACAAACTTATTTTTGGAATTGATAATGCACTGGTCGATCGTGTTGAATTTGGTACCGGTGAGGTGGTTGAAATTCAGAAGAATACCTTTGATGATCCCGCGTATTATGCCGATCAGTCGAAAAATGCTTTAAAAGTCAATTTCCTGTCACCTCTTTTTGGTACCACCGAGTTTGTTTTCGAAAAAAGCATAAAACCCGGTCGTTCGTGGGAAACTGCCCTGGGCATTGTTGGTCTTGGAAACGATATTGAAGATGAAGATCCACGAGGTCTTTACGGAAAGTTCGCTTATAAATTTACGCGCAATCCTAATTTCTACATGCACAAAATGCACTACTCACATCTTTTAAAAGGAGGTTATATTGCTCCTGAAATTGCATTGCGTTACATGTCATATGATTCTTATTCTGGTTCCAGCTACTACGATGTTAATGGGAATTACCACTATTCTTACGGCTCGGAAAGAAACAGCCAGGTAACCTTGGCAATTATGCTAAAATTTGGTAAGCAGTGGGTTTTTGACGATGCTTTTCTTGTAGATATATACTGGGGGGTAGGATACGGCGTCGGTGCTGACGAATACGATGGAGCATTGCCATATGGTTTTATTGTTGCTCCTGATGATTTTCCGATCGCGCTTACAAGTGGATTACGAATTGGTTGGGTTTTTGGAAAGTAGACTCAACAACTTTTGCTTTTGGTTGTTTCAACACAAAAAACAAAGATGGAATTAGAGATCAGTAAATATTTCAAGGGCGTTCGGCCCGGTATTACACTTCCTTCGCCGTTGATGTTGGAAATTTTAAAAGAGGAGGGAATGCGTAAAATGGTGAGCGATCATTACGATTTGGTTGTACAGAGTCCGATTAAAGATCTCTTTCCAAAAAATCCGATTGCCTTGGAAAAGGCGAAAGAACACTCGGCTGATTTCTTTATTCAGATTTGTGGCGGCCCCGATTATTTTAACCAAAACCGCGGAAAACCACAGCTAAACAGAAGACACCTGCCATTTACCATTACAGCAGAAGGGCGCATTGAGTGGTTAAATTGTTACAAACAGGTTTTAAGTAAGCTGGATCTGCCCGATGAGGTACTGAAATCGTTTTGGACCTACCTTGATGATTTTTCGAAGTGGATGGTGAACAGCTAAGGAAAGGATAAATGATTAAGTCGGAAATAGGACTGAGTGAATGAATAATATATTAAGACTGTTGATTTTCGATTGAAGATTAACGATTTTAGATTTAGAAGCAGAAAGAAAGTTTACAGTAGCAGTAACTGTTCTACAAATTAGCAATAGAACAACTCAGCAATAGTAAACAAAACTTAAGTACCGAAATGATCTATTGTTCTATGTTTCTATTGTGCTTCAATTCTTAGAGTCTCTGCGCCTTTGCGAGAGAAAAATCTCACCGCCCCAATCTGTAGTACAACGCCAGCGAAATTACATTATTAAATAATCCGTTGTGGAAATAATAATTGGTTTCCGATTTGTCGCTGCACGGAAGGACTGACAGCGCAAAACGCAGATCAACCGATGCATGCTCCAGAAAATCAAACTGAAATCCAAGAAAGGGCTGCAAATCGAAAGTGTTAAAATCCTGCCGGTCGGGCTCCGGAATTTCGCCATCGCTGTTCAATTCTTTCGAGTGGACTAAAACACCCGGCGCAATACCACCAATTATCATACTCCGGTCATTGGTTCTGAATGCCATAAAAAGTGGAATATCAATATAACCAAGGCGCATAACATATTTGTCAATGTCGGGTTGTTTGGGGTCGAATGATCTGCGAGAACCTTTTTGCGAATATTTAATTTCCATTCCGGCCACAATTGCCGGAGCAATATCGGTTTGCACAAATATACCGGCTAAAATACCTGCTTTGTGATAGCCTTTCAGATTATCGCCTTCAACCTGTGTGCCGTTAAATCCTGCAATTATTCCGGCGTCAAAACGCTGGGCAACAACAAAATTTGTAATCAAAAAAAATCCCAAGGCAATAAATATTCGCTTCATTTATTTTCTAGTTAATGGTTAAAACCCTGCAATTTGATTGCAGCTACTTTAGTTTCTATAAACTTTTATTTTATAGGATTTTGATTTGAGTACAGAGATTTAAGTATTGAGAATCTTATTCGTGTCTATTTTCTTCTCTCACTACTCATTACTTTCTACTCATATCCTATGCTTTGTTCATTTTGAATTTCATTCAATCTTAAACCTATGTACTTTCAGTGCATAGTGGTTTAGTTTATTTTTTCCAGTTCCTCTTTTAAAACCTTCACCCCAATTTCAGCTTTTTTTTCGATATATGTAACATTTTCGTGGTAAACTTCCGGCCTGCTGGGGTCGATAACAAAAATCGGCGTTCCCTTTCGCACGTAGTTTACCAGGCTTGCAGCAGGATAAACTGCCAGCGAAGTACCAATTACTACCAGTATATCAGCTTGCTGAACAATTCCAATTGCATTCGGTATTTCGGGAACAGCCTCACCAAACCAAACAATATGTGGGCGCAACTGGCTTCCTTTTTCACAGCAATCGCCCAGTTTGAGTTCCCACTTGTCGAGTTCATAAATCAAATACGAATCGATGGTACTTCGGGCTTTCATCAACTCGCCATGCAAATGCGTAACTTTTGTACTTCCGGCTCGCTCGTGTAGATTGTCTACATTTTGAGTTACTACCTGTACCTCAAACCATTTCTCCAACTCGGCAATTCCCCGATGTCCGCGGTTGGGTTGTGCTTCAAGGAGTTGTTTGCGCCTTTCGTTGTAAAAACGCAAAACCAATTCCGGATCGCGCGCCCATGCTTCGGGAGTCGCAACTTCGGTCACGTCGTATTGCTCCCAAATTCCGCCCATATCGCGAAACGTTTTTAATCCGCTTTCCTGGCTCATGCCGGCTCCCGAAAGAACTACAAGTTTCTTCATCAGTAAAATATTCGATCAACGTTAAATGTACAATTAATAATATTCGCATTCAAATCGGGGCTGATAATCTGATGCTTATTTGAAGTGGCATTTAATTGTGGATATTATTCCTTTTAAAAGATGTTCGTTTCAGGCTAATTCTGATATTTTTGTACTGATGATTGATCAAGCCACGATAGACCGAATAATTGATGCTGCGGAAATTTCAGACGTAGTAGGCGATTTTGTTACACTCCGAAAAAGGGGTGTAAACATGCTTGGTTTGTGTCCGTTTCACAACGAGAAGACTCCATCGTTTACTGTGTCGCCGGCCAAAGGAATTTTTAAATGTTTTGGGTGTGGAAAAGGAGGAAACTCGGTGAACTTTATTATGGAGCACGAGAATCTCACGTATCCTGAGGCGTTAAAATGGCTGGCAAAAAAATACAATATCGAGGTTCGTGAGGAAGAGGAAACCGAAGAGCAGAAACAGCTAAAAGATTCGCGCGAAAGTTTGATGATTGTTTCCGGTTTTGCCCAGAAATATTTTACCCGCTATTTATGGGAAGAAAATGAAGGCCGAACCATTGGACTGGGTTATTTTCGCGAGCGTAGCTTTCGCGACGATATTCTGAAAAAGTTTGAAGTTGGTTTTGCTCCCGATGGAAAAACACCATTTACCGAGGCAGCACAAAAACAAGGTTATAAACTCGAGTTCCTGGAGAAAACGGGATTAACCATAAAACGCGATGACTGGTTGCGCGACCGTTTTGCCGGACGAGTAATGTTTCCTATTCATAACCTGGCGGGCCGTGTAATTGCGTTTGGTGGCCGCATTTTAACAAACGATAAAAAAACGGCCAAATACCTGAATTCGCCCGAATCGGATATTTACCACAAAAGCCGGGTGTTGTACGGAATTTATCAGGCTAAACGCGAAATGACCCGTACCGATAAATGTTACCTGGTTGAAGGTTATACCGATGTAATGTCGCTGCACCAGGTAGGCATCGAAAACGTTGTTGCTTCGTCGGGTACTTCGCTAACACCCGATCAAATAAGGATGGTGCGCCGTTTTACACCCAACATTACCATTATTTACGATGGCGATGCAGCCGGAATAAAAGCGTCGTTGCGCGGAATCGATTTGGTGCTGGAAGAGGGTATGAACGTAAAAGTGCTTCCGTTACCCGATGGTGAAGATCCCGATTCATTTGCCAAAAAAATGGGTGCTTCTGGTTTCCAGGAATATATTGAGCAAAACGAGACCGACTTCATTCAGTTTAAAACTCGTTTGCTTTTAAAAAGCACTGAGAATGATCCGGTTGCCAAAGCCCGCCTGATTTCAGATGTTATCCGGTCGGTTTCTGTAATTCCTGATTCTATTACCCGCTCGGTGTATATTAAAGAATGCAGTCGCCTGCTTGGTGTTGCCGAGGAGGTGTTATATACCGAAGTCCGGAAACAAAAACATAAACAAACCGAGGAGTTCCGCAAAAGAGAATTTCGAGAGCAAAACCGCCGGCAAGCAGCGCCTCCGCAACCTGTGCCGGAAGAGCCGGTAGTTCGTCCGGTGAAAATATTGGTGGAAGAACTGGAATTTTTGCGATTTCTTCTAAAATATTGTGCATGCGATTTGTTTGAAGAGGAAGATGAGGAAACGCACGAGACCCGCACTCTGTCGGTTGGTGAGTTTATGATCGATGAACTGGAAGTTGATGAGCTGGTGTCGGAAAATGAGCTGTTTAAAAAGGTATTTTACGAAGTTCGGGAGAATTTGTACAAAGATAATTTCGATCCGTGGAAACACTTTGTTTACCATCCCGATGCTTCGATGAGTAAGTTTGCAACCGATCTGCTTTCGGAAAAATATACCGAAAGTAAACGCTGGACTAAAGCTGGTGCTTTTACCGAAAAAGAGGAGGACATTTTGGATCTTCTCATTCCACGGATCGTGAATGAATATAAACTGCGGAAAATAAAGTTGATGATGGCCGATATTGAGAAGGCTATTGATAAAGCGTCGGCAGAAAACGATTTTGATAAAGTGATTGAAGAACAATCAATATATATGAACCTGAAACGGGCTGAAAAAGAGTTAGCTAAAAGCCTTGGCAGCCGAACTATAAATTAACCATATGCGAACAAATTTTATCGAAGACCGCAAAGAAATCGACGAAGTAATCCGCAGCTGCAAAACCTGTTATTTTGCGATGTCGGTGGATGATAAACCTTATGTTTTGCCGCTAAATTTTGCTTTGGAAGGCGATACAATTATTCTTCATTCGGCAATGGAAGGGCGCATGTGGGAAACCATAAAAACCAATCCGCAGGTGTGCATAAACTGGACATTAGGCGAAGAACTGGCCTGGCAGGATGTACGTGTTGGCTGTAGCTACCGGGTAAAATCGAAGACGGTAAATGTGGAAGGTAAAGTGGAATTTATCGACGATTTTGATGAAAAGTACCGCTGCCTCGGTTTATTAATGAAACAATACAGTGACCGCGAATTTAAATTCGGAACGCCAGCGGTAAAAAATGTTGGAGTTTTTAAAGTGCATATTGAAAACATAACAGGGAAAGAGTTTGGCGCAAAAGCCGTAACACCCTGGAATTCATAAAATAAATCAATGGTTTTTGTAACAGGAGGTACCGGGTTGGTTGGAGCTCATTTATTGTATGAGCTTTGTAAAACGGGCCAAAAAGTAAAGGCCTTAAAACGCCAAACAAGTAATCTGAAACAGGTTCTGAAAATTTTTGCCTACTACACCAATGATGCCCGGCAGCTGTTCGACACCATCGAATGGGTGGATGGCGATATCCTGGATTATTACTCGCTCGAAAAATTATTGAACGGTGTAACTGAGATTTACCACTGTGCGGCTATCGTTTCGTTCGAAAGTAAAGAACGGGAACGAATGATCTCAAATAACGTAGAGGGAACAGCAAATCTTGTTGATGCGGCCATCGAAAACGAGGTAAAAAAGATTTGCCACGTAAGCTCCATTGCCGCCCTGGGAAAAATGCAAAATGGTACTCCGGTTACTGAAGAAACCAACTGGTTGCCGTCGAAAAAGAATTCGGCTTACTCGGAAAGCAAATTTTATTCTGAAACCGAAATCTGGCGCGGAATAGAAGAAGGGTTGGATGCTATTATCGTAAATCCGTCCATAATTTTTGGCCCTGCGAATTGGGAGAGCGGAAGTGCAAAGATCTTCAAAACTATTTGGGATGGTATGAAATTCTATACCAAAGGTGTTACCGGTTTTGTTGATGTTTTTGATGTTGTGCGCCCCATGATAAAATTGATGGAATCGGAAAACTTTGAAGACTGCAAAAACCAGCGCTATATTTTAAGTGCGGAGAATTTGAGTTATCAGCAGGTGTTCACTCAAATTGCTGATGCATTACAAAAGCCAAAGCCAACGATTTGGGCAAGCGATTTTTTGATGGGATTTGTATGGCGGGTAGCTACTTTTGCCAGTTGGTTTACACGCAAGCCATCGTTAATCACCCGCGAAGCTGCCACTGGCCGTAACACCGTTAATAACTTCGATGGGTCGAGAATTACCCGAACGATCGGTTATGAGTATCTTCCTATTGCTGACTCGATCAAAAAAACGGCCGGCTTTTTGAACGCAGATATGAACTAATTTCCGGGAAAAGAAAAAGGCAGGTGCCCCCCAGTCATGGTCGGAAGATTTTCTTCCGACTTTTTTTGTATCTTATCTCTTCTGAAAGAACACATAAACAACTAAACGACAATACATTATATTTGCATTTGGTCATAATATATGTTATATTTAATATAATCAAAAGATAATATATGTCAATGTTTAAAGGACACAATATTCAAATCAGTCAACTTTTAAGTGTTATCCCGGAAGCACTATTATCGGAGTTATCTTCTACCTCGAAGGTCGATCACTATGCCAAAGTACTGCATGGTAAAAAGCTGTTTTATTTGCTGCTGTATGGAATTTTAGAAAACGAGAAGTTAAGTCAACGTACTTTAGAAGATACTTTTAATGATCCGGTATTTAAACTGTTGTTTGACCTGGAAAAGAAGGAGACTGTTCGACGGAGCTCTATCTCTGAAAGATTATCAAAAATTGATGCAGGCTATTTTAGGCAAATCTATGAATGTATTTACGACCAGTTTTCTTCTGTTTACATTGAAACAGAAAGGCACAAACATAATCTGATACGCGTTGACAGCACAATTGTTAGTGATACTGCTGGCAAGTTAATGGAAGGCATTAATAACGTAGGAAAGAAAGCTGTAAAGTACAGCGTAGCCTTTGATGGCATTTTGCCCTGTGAGTTTAAAGCCTTTACAAACTCCAGCTATTCCAGTGAAGATATCGCTTTGCCCGAAGTTGTTTTGAGTCATGTAAAAAAAGAAGCTAGTCACCAAAGTATATACGTACTTGATAGAGGGTTGCAGTCAACAAAAACAATGAAAACTTTTACTCAAAACTCTATAAGGTTTATATGCAGGGCGAAAGAGCATAGAAAATATATAGAATTAGAATCCCTTATCTCTGAAGGTCAAAAACTTGATTTTGGAGAATCTACATTAATAACAGACAGCAGAGTGCAATTGTATACCGGGCTGCCTATTAAAAATAAGCAAGGAAACATCCATTATCGAGAAGAGTTAGTGGATACTGAGTTTCGGTTGGTAATTATTGAAAGTAAGGAGGATGAAGGACAGCAATATTGGTTTATATCTAACGACTTTGAGCTTTCTACAAAAGAAATAGCCCATGCGTATAGACGAAGGTGGGATATTGAAGTATTTTTTAGATTTCTGAAACAAGAATTAAACACAAGCCATCTTGTTTCTTTAAATAAAAACGGAATGGAAATAATGATATACATGACTCTCATTGTAGCCATGCTCGTTTTAATCTATAAGAAAGCAAATCGTATTGGTTACAAAACTGCCAAAAGAAGAATAGTCATGGAGGTTCGAACCCTTGCTATAGCGGTGATTGTAACTCAATGTGGCGGTGATCCCAGCTTGTTTTTTAAAACATAAAAAATGGTCGGAATTTCTTCCGACCACCACTGGGTGCCCCCCGCCTTTTAAAAACTCTAATTTTTTATCATTCCTAATGAATGCCCAAGTTCAATAAAAGTCTTCCCAAACTTTTATTGCGATGCAATGGTATAGTTATCTACTTCTTCAACAAGTAGTATTTTAACTCATTTTCAGCCCAGTAACCTTGCAAAAGGGCACGAATGGGCAACTCTTCGTCCACAAAAAGCTGCCCATAATAAAAACAAAAAGATAAAAAATAAGGGTTTGTATCTGCAAAATATACTGTTGTTTATTAATTTCCAAATATTTCAATGAAAAAGTGTCAGATAGGAGGTAAAAGAGAATGATTTTCCACTTTTATTATCATAAAAGTAAAAATCGTGAAAATGTTAATATCGGCTGACAAGGCGAATGAAGAAAAGAATGTAATTAACAAAAGCTTATTCGCATTTTATTTTGTTTAACGTAATTTGTTTGATCTTGTCTGTTTATTTTTGGGTATTTTGAAGGATGATTCAAGCTGATTTTTATACCTGTTAAAGAACTTTTGTGGCGTAAAAATGTTTTGAAACATTATGTGTTACGATATAAAAATCAATGTGTGGTACACACAGTTAGGTGATTGCGAGGCAAAGAAGCCATTGGTAATTCGCCGGAAGCAATCGAAGAATTTATTTAACCCGAGCTTAAATTCAGAGCTTGACTTTCACAGGAGCACTTAAGCTACTTTCGTTACTTAAACGGTCGAGTACGGAAATGCGCACTTCATATTTTTTCTTTTTCCGGTTGATTCGGTCAAGTTTTATTTCCTGATGTTTTGTGATGCTGTATATAAATTTGCAACTATCTGTATCAAACTTTTCTCCTTCTTCATTTAGGTAAAGTACATAACTCCAGGCTTTATCCATTTCATTTTGTGTCTCTGCAGGTGTCCACTTCAGATTTCTGCCCCGTTTTTTAATTTTTGCAAGTGGCTGTGGTACCTGATTGTCGAGCCAGGGCATTGGCGGAACAATGGCCGGAGATTTAAAGTAGTCGAGTTTTAGACTGTCTTGTAATCCCAGTAAATCGCCATTAAACCATTTACTGCTGTAAAACGACGAACCCTGAATTTCAGGTATTGAGCGGAGTATCCGTATTTGTTTTGGAAGCTGGTCAGGTTCAGTCCACTCTTTGGTTTGCGAAGTACGACTAACTTTATAAGGTGCCTGCCCAATGTACATTGCGCGGCCATAAGAATGGTTTTTCCACCAGTTGGCCAGTAGCTGAAAATCAACGGTCGGGTGCCCGATTTGCCAGTACAATTGCGGTAATGTATAATCGATCCATCCTTCTTTTTGCCATTTTATTATGTTGGCATACAATTGGTCGTAATTTGTTGTCCCGGCTTTTGTGTCGGACCCCATCGGGTCATCGGTTTTATTGCGCCACACGCCAAACGGGCTAATGCCAAATTTAACCCATGGTTTGGTAGCTTTTATCGAATCGTTCAGCATTTTAATGGTTATGTCCACATTCTCGCGGCGCCAGTCAGCTTTATTTTCAGCAGTAAATCCACGGTTGTAGAGTTTGAACGATGTGGTATCCGGAAATTCTTCTTTTAACGGGTAGGGATAGAAATAATCGTCGAAATGAATGGCATCCACATCGTAACGCTTAACAATGTCCTGTACCACATTGGTAACAAATTTTCGGGCCTGTGGCAGTCCGGGATCAAAATACAAGCGGTCGCCATATTTTAAAATCCACTCGGGATGACGGAATGCAATGTGGTCGATCGAAAGTGGATCGTCGAGTTTTTGAGCTACCCGGTACGGATTTAACCAGGCGTGCAATTCCATTCCACGTTTGTGGCATTCTTCTATCCAAAACTTTAGCGGATCGTAAAAAGGCAGCGGAGCTTGTCCCTGAACTCCGGTAAGGTAACGCGACCAAGGCTCCAAATCCGACTGATAAAAAGCATCGGCAGCGGGGCGCACCTGTAAAATAATAGCATTCATACCTAAACTTTTATGCAAATTTAATATGTCAATTATTTCGCGCTTTTGGGCATCGGTACTTAACCCAGGTTTCGAAGGCCAGTCGATATTAACAACAGTTGCAACCCAAACAGCTCTGAATTCGTACTTAGGTTGAGATTGAGCAATGTTTGAGAGAAACAGGTAAGCAGCAAAAAGAAATAATAGCTTTTTCATATTAATGGGCATTGTTGGACACAAAAATAAGAGAATGTTATTTTGTGGAGAACGAAAAAGGTAGAATTTACTGTGTGAGTCTTTCAACTAAAAAAAATTGATATCTTTGTGGCAGATATACGAAGTAAAAAAGTAAACGATATTTAAGACAAACAACAGGCTTGTCGTTCTGGCAAGTTTGTGGTTTATTAGGTTTAGTTGGTTTAGGTTAAAAAGGCTGTCAGAAGGGCAGCCTTTTCTTTTTGGTAAATCTGAAAGTTTTGTGCAGCAGAAATAGAAATAAAAAAGGCTGCCGGATCACTCCAACAGCCTTTGTATGGTTGTTTTTTTGATTGAGAACTACCTTTTCATTATTCCGTAGCACATAATTTTCAGAATAATATCAACGCTTCGTTCCAGATTTACATCGCTGTAATTTCCTGCTGCAAGTGGCATTTCCAATCCCTTGATTGCTGTTGTAATACCAATGGCTGCCAGGTTAAAATCGTAAATCTCAAATTCATTTTTACGAACTCCTTCAATGAGTATCCGTTTAATCATTCGGATTTCGTCTTGTTCGTATTTTATTTTCACTTCGTCGATAAATCCAACGGCGGTAACATCGTTTTCAATGGCGTGATAAAAATTTGCCAAATTACGGAATGTAGCCATTTTTGTTAAAATGTAATCACGCAACTTGTCCACCGGATCGGTGTTTCTGTTTATCACAATCTCAAGTTCGTACGCCAAAATGTCGACTTCTTTCATAATAACAGCTTGAAAAAGGTCTTCTTTGCTTTTAAAATAGTAGTAAAGCGAACTTTTTCCTTTGCGAACAGCATTAGCGATATCGTCGAGTGTGGTTTTTTTGTAGCCGTATTTGCTGAAAATCTCACGGGCAATCTTTAGGATATTTTCCCTGTTTACATCCTTTTTATTCGCAGTTTCCGTTGAATTTTGCATGAATTGAAACGTTTTTGTCTATGTTAAAACTTGGCCAAATATAACTATTTATTTTAGCGATTATTATTTTTTAGAACATTTTACCCTTGCAGACGACAATCGCTTTAGTTGATTGAATACCCTAAATTGATTGAAATTTGTTTAAATAATATTCGAATTGCTAATCTTTATCCAGTTCAGCCAGTCTGAAGTCAAGCTGCTTTCTTTCAAGATTGGTGCGCCAAACACGAACATTTATTTTTTCGCCCAACTGGAAACTTTTGTGCGAATGGCGACCTACCAGCGCATAATTTTTTTCATCGAAAATATAGAAATCATCATCCATTTGTGCAATCGGAATCATACCTTCAATTTTATTTTCAAGCTCCACGTAAATTCCCCAATCGGTAACACCCGAAATGGTTCCCGGGTAGATTTTACCGATATGATCCTGCATAAACTCTACCTGCTTATATTTTATCGACGCCCGCTCAGCATTGGCTGCTTTTGCTTCCATGTCGGACGAGTGTTTACAGAGCCCCTCATATTTTTGCTCGTTAACCGAACGTCCTCCGTCTAAATATTTTTCCAACAGGCGGTGAACCATCATATCGGGGTAGCGCCTGATTGGCGAAGTGAAATGCGTATAATAATCAAACGAAAGTCCGTAGTGACCAATGTTTCGGGTTGAATACGCCGCTTTAGCCATTGTACGAATGGCCAGTGTTTCAACCACATTCTGCTCGTTTTTGCCTTTTACTTCGGTCAATAATTTATTCAGCGATGTTGAAATGGCTCGCGGCGTTGACAGTTGAATGCCGTGCCCAAAGCGTTTTATAAATGTGTTGAACGACGAAAGTTTGTCGGGATCGGGTTTATCGTGAATACGATAAACAAAGGTTTTCGGTGTTTTCTTTTCCGGAACTTTGCCAATAAACTCGGCCACTTTTTTGTTGGCCAGCAGCATAAATTCCTCAATCAGGTGGTTCGATTCTTTCGATTCTTTAAACGAAACAGAAATTGGTTTTCCTTTCTCATCAATATCAAATTTCATTTCCACCCGCTCAAATGCAATCGAGCCGCTACCGAAACGTTCATCGCGCAATTTTATCGCCAGCTCGTTGAGTTTTAGTACCTCTTCAGAAAAATCGCCTTCGCCCTTTTCAATTATTTCCTGTGCTTCTTCGTAGGTAAAGCGTCGGTCGGAGTGGATGGCTGTTTTTCCAAACCACTGTTTTTTCACTTTTGCATCTTCGGTAATTTCAAAAACGGCCGAAAAACACAATTTATCCTCTTTTGGCCGCAACGAACAAACACCGTTCGACAAGCGCTCTGGAAGCATCGGAACAACCCGATCGACCAGGTAAACAGATGTTGCACGATCTTGTGCCTCGTTTTCGATTATGGTATTTGGCCGCACGTAATGCGTTACATCTGCAATGTGTACACCAACTTCCCAGTTTCCGTTGTCTAGTTTTTTCAACGACAGTGCATCATCAAAATCTTTTGCATCAGCCGGGTCGATGGTAAAAGTGATGGTTTTACGCATGTCGCGCCGCTTTTTAATCTCTTCTATCGGAATTTCAAGCGGAATTTTTTCTGCTGCTTTGTCCACATTTTTTGGGAATTTATGCGGCAATTCAAACTCAGCCAGGATAGCGTGCATTTCAGCATCGTTATCGCCGGTGTCGCCCAGTACTTCAATAATTTCGCCAAACGGACTCCGTGCTTTTGCCGGCCAGTCTTTAATTTCGGCAATGGCTTTTTGCCCTTCTTTTGCACCATTCAGTTTTTCTTTCGGAATAAAAATATCAAACCCGACTTTTCCTGACGGAACCAAAAACGCAAAGTTCTTGGTGGTCTGCACCGTTCCTACAAATATCGTTTTTGCCCGTTCCAGAATTTCGGTTACTTCGCCTTCCAGATCGTGTTTTTTGCGCCGTGCATACACATGGATTCGTACTTTGTCTCCTTCCATGGCATGGTTTAGGTTGCGCGATGAAATTACAGCCGGTTGCTCCAACTCGTCGCTAACGACGTAGGCAAAACCCTGTGGCTGCATTTCAATTATACCCGTAACTCTTCCGGTGCGTGCTTTCAGTTTGAATTTGCCCCGCGATATCTGATCAACGTAACCATCGTCGGCTAATTCCTGCAATGCAACGTTTATCAATTTGCGTGTTTCCGGATCTTTTATGCTCAGCGAACCTGAGATCTGGCGGTAGTTAACGGTCTTCCCGGGGTTTTCGTATAGTGTTGAAAGTATGGCGTTTTTTAGCTTTTTCTTGTTGTATGTTCCGCCGCGTTTCTTTTTACGCAGCTTATTCTTTTTCTTTCTTCCCATTTTGTTTTAATTATCACAGGCAAGTTAACCTAATTAATTCATAAAAATGAATTAATTATCCAAAGGACTGACGAAATAATTGAAAACAATTATTTGTCAGGGTTAACCTTGACATTGAAAATCTTTAGCTTGATTCATTTAAAACGTATATCTTGCAGATTTTCAATCGTCAACACATTGTGTGAAAAATTCTATGAATTTTTCAGGTTAAAATAATTATTATTCATGTTTCAATAATAAATGCGGAAGTTGCGAACAAATTCACAACGACGATAAGTTTATTTCGGAATATTTAACAACTCGGTACCTCCTATATTTACAGGAATTTGTATGTTTGTAAACCATTTTAAGGGTTCGGTATTTTGCCTGTGAACACCTTGAAAACAGACATTTTAAGCCTATGAAGTTAAAGGGGAAATTGCCGTTTTTTATTGTTGCAATGTTGGCCTGGGTGGTCATTATTTCGTCGTGTGCCAATATTGGTATGCCAACCGGAGGACCGCGCGACTCGGTTCCGCCGATTTTGCTGGAAACCAGCCCGGAGTACCGCGCATTGAACTTTGATAAAAAGGATGTCAGATTTACATTCAACGAATATTTACAAACCGATAAAATCTCGCAACAGCTGGTGATTTCGCCTCCGCTGGAGAAACGCCCGTCGATAAAAACCAAATCGAAAACCCTCATCATCGAATTCAACGAGGATTTAAAAGACAGCGTAACTTATTCGCTCGATTTTAAAAATTCGATTGTAGATAACAACGAGCAAAATCCGCTTAAAAACCTGCGTTTTTCGTTTAGCACCGGGCCCGAATACGACTCGTTGCGAGTAGCAGGGCGCGTAATAAATGCTTTTAATTTGGAGCCAAACGAAGATGGTTCGTTGCTGGTTTTACATTCAAATCTGCACGATTCAGCAGTATTCCGGGTGCGCCCCGATTACATTGCAAAAACCGATGAGGAAGGTTTGTTTATGATCGATAATATTGCCGCAGGAACCTACAATTTGTTTGCGATTAACGACATGAACAACGACCTGATGTACAACGAAGGCGCAGAAGAAATTGCGTTTTTGGATACGTTGGTGATTCCCGAAGCACATTTTCATGCCGAGGCCGACACAGTGGTTAGTGGTGTGGATTCGATGTTGGTTTTGGGGCATACACATTTTTCTCCCGAGCCATTTTACATGCGTTATGTAATGGAGGATATTTTCGATCAGTATGTTGAATCGACCGAACGTGAGAGCCGGAATAAATGTTTGTTTCTGTTTAACGAATCGATTGCCGATACTTTTTCGGTAAACCTGCTGGACCATGAAGCCAGCGACTGGCAACTATTTGAATATGGCAGTAAAAAGGATTCGGTGCTGATGTGGATTACCGACACAATGGTTTCGAGATACGACACGCTCTATATGCAATTATGCTATACGCAATTAGATTCAGCCGGAATGCCTTATGTACAAAACGACACGATTCTGATGCATTTTGAAGAGCCGAAGGTGGAGCCGGAAAAGAAAAGCCGAAGACGAGGTAAGGAAGAGGAAGAAGAGGAGCCGAAACCGGAACCAATTCCGCAGTTTACCTGGCAAACTGATATCCCGTCAACCATGGAGTTGAACGGGCAGATAAGGTTTGTATCACCCGAGCCGGTTGAAAGTTTCAATACCTCGATGGTAAAAATGTATTTAACAGAGGATACATTAAAAACTGCATTACCAATAACTGTAAAAGAAGACACTACAAAATACCGGAGTTACTCGATTAGTTACAATTGGGAGCCCGAGACGGAATACAGCTTCGAGATCGACTCGGCAGCATGCGTAAATATTTTTGGAGTTACCAGCAAAGCCTATACAAAGCGTTTTAAAACACGCGAAGAAGATTATTATGGCAGCATTGAATTTAATTTCTCGAATGTTACTATGCCGATGATCGTTCAGGTGTTAAAAAATGGCGACAACGAAGAGGTGTTACGCCAAAAAAGCTTTACCGAAAATGGTACGGTGTTGTTTGAATTCCTGGCACCCGAAAAGTACAAAGTAAAAGTTATTTACGATGCCAATGGAAACGGCAAATGGGATGCCGGAAGTTTCCAGGACAAAGTGCAACCCGAGCGTGTGGCTTATGTGCAGGAAGTGATTAAGTTACGCTCGAACTGGAGCGAAAGTCATAGCTGGGATTTAACGCCCGATCCGTTGTTCAGCAAAAATATTCGCGATAAGGAAGAAGAAGAACGGAAGCGTGAGGAGGCACTGGAGAAACAACGAGAAGAAGAGGAAGAGCAACGAAATAACAGTATGTTCCGACCGGGAAACAGTGGCTCTGGAGGTTTTCAGCAGAGATAAACCGGATAGCTGCATTTTCGGTTAAATTTTCTACCTTTAATAAACTTTATTAATAAAATTATGGCAAGTGTAAGAGACCTTAAAAAAGACATTGATTTGATTATGTCGATGGCTTTAAGCGATTGTTTTTACGTGATGGAATACAATAACGAAGTAGACGAAAAGGCGGTGTACGAAATTGCCGGCGATATTGTAAAAAGTCATCGTGAGTTGCGTTTGCGTGCTATTCATCCGGATGGAAAAGATAATCCGAAACTGGTAAAAGACTATTACAAAAAGGTCGTTCAGGATATGTTGGCTGCTGCCGATGCCGCGTTGGAAAGATTGTCGGCCGAGGTGAAGAAAGTAGCCAAGTAATTACATAAGCGTGAAAATTTTGTGAGCAACCACTTTGCCATTATACCAGGTGGTTAGCTCCCATTTTCCCAGCTTGTCTTCCAACGGTTCCCAAATACAGTCGCCAAGATAAAACTCGTAATCATTGGTGCGGATAAATTGTTCGCCTGTAAACGGTGCCCGTAAATTCCCTTCATCGTCGGTAAACGGCGGATGGTCAATCTGAAAATCAACTTTCTCGCCCTTGCCATTTTTAATGTGTAGTACGTAGCCAAACTCCGTTCCTATTTCAGCTTTAATTTCTGTAGTGAAATCCAGTATTTTCGGAATGTCTCTGCTTTCCCGATCCCATTTCGAGTACTCGCCGTAACTGTAGATTTTAAATGTTGGTCTGCGTTTTGCCATTGTTAAATAAAATGCAAAAATAGCATTTGTTATGTTTTTTATTTAGAAAGGTTCTTACTTTAGCTCCCTTTAACCGATAGAGTGAATTTAATAAGAAAACATACAAATTTGCTGTTTGTATTGATTCTTCCGGTGTATTTGTATATCGTTCAAACTTCAATACAAAATAAACATACCCATGTTTATGCAAACGGTATTGTTGTTACTCACTCGCACCCAACATCCAATTCGGATGGCCCCAATAACAATCACAACCATTCGCAACGGGAAATAAATCTTTATTCCTCGCTACATTCCGATCTTTATGAAACTCCGGGACTTACCGCTTTCAATTTTGAAGTGCCTGTCGTTCACATCGATTACATGGTTTACAACGAGCAGGAAGTAACGATTCCTGTTTCACTTAATACTATTCCACGGGCGCCTCCTGCCTAGTTTTCAAGATACTTATTAGCGTTGCAAAATTGCAACCACATAGCCGTCTGTTTTTAAGTGGATTATCTTCCATTTAATCCGTGTTTTATAGATGGCCGGAGCGATGTATTATCGCTTTTCGGAAAAGACAGATTTAGTAGTTTGAAAACAACATATTACAAAGATTATGAAACTCATTTATGCAATTTTATTGCTATTCGTTTCTTGTCAGTTTACCTGGGCAGAAGGGACTGATGATGACAAAAAAAACAAAACCGATGCCATGCTTTTTGGCGATGTAAAATCGGGCGAAGAACATATTCCGTTTGCAACAGTAACCATTAAAGGTACTACCATTGGAACAGCAGCCGATGCTACCGGACATTTTAAAATGGCACACTTACCACTTGGAAAACAGGTGGTTGTAATTTCGGCAATTGGTTATCATACTTTCGAAAAAGAAGTGAAAATGGAAGCCAAAAAAAGTGTTACCATTCTAGCCGAATTAGATCCTGATAACATTGGAATTGAGCAGGTTGTGGTTTCGGCCGATAGAAATGCCAAAAGCCGCAAAGAAACACCAACTATCGTAAATAGTATCAATCCAAAATTATTCGAACGTGTGCAGAGTGTAACTTTAAGCGAAGGGCTGAACTTTTCGCCCGGATTGCGGATGGAGAATAACTGTCAGAACTGTGGATTTTCGCAGGTGCGCATGAACGGTCTGGAAGGACCGTATTCGCAGATTCTTATTAACTCTCGTCCCGTTTTTAGCGGATTGGCCGGTGTTTATGGACTCGAGTTGATTCCTGCCAACATGATCGAACGCGTGGAAGTAATTCGTGGCGGAGGCTCATCAATGTACGGAAGTAATGCCATTGCCGGAACCATTAACCTGATTACTAAAGATCCGGTAACAAACAGTTTTGAAACTTCGGTAAACCATAGTTTTGTGGGAGCCGGAAACGACTACGATGCGGCCAGCGATTACAACATCAACATTAATGGCTCGTTTGTAACCGATGATTATAAAACCGGAATGAGCATCTTTGGATTTCACCGGAAACGAGATCCTTTTGATGCCAATGGCGACGAATATTCGGAGTTGGCAAGCATTAACAATACAACAATCGGGGCACGTTTTTACCAACGTGTGGCGAGCCGCGGAAAAATTACGGTTGATTATTTTAATATAAACGAAGACCGCCGTGGAGGAAACAAATTTGATCTTCCGTTGCACGAGTCTGATATTTCGGAAAGTGTGCAACACCAGATTAATTCGGGCGCTTTGAATTTCGATCTGTTGCTTCGCGATAACGATAAATTCTCGGCTTTTGTATCGATGCAGGGTGTTGACCGCGATTCGTATTATGGAGCAGAACAGGATCCGTCGGCGTACGGACACACCGAGGATCTGACTTATGCTGCGGGTTTGCAATACATCCGAAATATTGATTATCTGTTGTTTTCTCCGGCAACACTTACTTCCGGTATTGAAACAAGCGGTAGTTCGTTGGAAGATGAAAAGCTTGGGTATTATGATCCTGCAGAAGATGTACATTACGGAAATACACAAATTGCTGACCAGGGAATGACCAATTACGGTGCGTTTTTGCAATCGGAGTGGAAAACCGATAAAGTAGTTTTTAGTGTCGGTTTGCGCTACGACCATTACAATATTGAGGAAAAAATTGAGAACAGCGACGATGTGAGTGGCAACGTATTAAGTCCGCGGGTTAGTTTGTTGTACAATATTGCTGACCACTTGCAGTTCAGAAGTAGTTTTGGCCGTGGTTTTCGGGCGCCGCAGATTTTTGACGAAGACCTTCACATTGAAACGTCGGGATCGAGAAAAGTGCTTCATGAGAATGATCCGGATCTAAAACAGGAATCATCAAACAGTTTTACGGCATCGCTCGATTATTCAAATGAGTTTGGCGACTGGCAATACCAGTTGTTGGTGGAAGGATTTTACACTAAATTAGTTGATCCGTTTGCCAACGAATACGGCACGCCCGACGAAAATGGAACCGTTGTTTACACCCGTGTAAATGCCGAAGACGGTGCGCGCGTGCAGGGAATTAATATTGAATTAAATGCGTCACCATCTCAGAAATTCCAGTTACAATCGGGGTTTACTATTCAGAATAGTGAATTTGAGGAAGAACAGGAATTTGGCGAAAAACGCTTTTTCAGAACGCCTAATACATATGGTTATCTGAGTGCAAACATTAGCCCGACACCCGTTTTTGACATTGCACTTACGGGAAATTACACCGGGAAGATGTTGGTACCTTATTTTGGCCCTGAAATAGCAAATCCTGAAGTTGGCGAACTGCGTGAAAGCGATTCATTCTTCGATACCGGCGTAAAACTTTGCTACCATTTTCGCTTGTCAGACTACATGAAAGTAGAGCTGAACGGCGGAGTGAAAAATATCTTTAACAGTTATCAGGAAGATTTTGATACAGGCATCGATCGTGATCCGGCTTATGTATATGGACCGCTATCTCCAAGAACTATTTATTTTGGGATAAAGATTGGAAGTTTGTATTAGACTTTTAAATACATGCTTTAAGGCTGCCCGACGAATGTGTTGGGCAGCTTTTTTATCTCTTTTAGTTAAACAACTTAATGCCAAAGAAAACTGACCGTGGTTTTGCCGGGCCGTAAATATATCCACTATCGCGGTTTTTTTCCTTGTCGAAATCATCCTGGTAATTATCGAACAGGTTACTTACGCCGCCAAATAATTCAACCGATGAATCGATTCTTTTCAACTCGAAAGTGTAGCCTACTTTTATGTTGGTTTCCATAAAAGATGGCGAATCAAAAAGAACGTCCTGATTGATCGTTCCTGCATCGCCGGCCAACCCGTAATGGGGTACTAACATTGTTCCGGTATACACCCCTGACAACGATGCACTAAATCGGTTCGCTGGTGTCCAGGTAAGTGTGTAATAGCCATAAGTTTCAGGGGTGCGTAAATACTTTTTCTCTCCCGGCAATTCTTCTGACCACTCGATAGCGTTATCGTATTCACTGCGTTGTACGGTAATTCCACCCTCAATTTGTAGTGTGCGGTTAAAATTGGCACGTGCTTCAAAAGTAGCTCCGTAAACCTGGCTCTTCCCGCCGTTGCGTTTTTCCATCAATGAATTTCCGGCATCATCAGTTTCCACTTCTTCCAAAACAAATGCATCTTTTAGCTGCGTGTAAAATCCTTCCAGCGTAAAACCTATAATGTGTTTTTCGTTGGGTTTATCCCAGTTTAACGACGCACTTAAACTTTGCGAACGCTCTTCTTCCAGATTGTCGGCCAGTTCTATGGTTTGAATTCCTCCTCCCGCAAAAGCAATGTGCATATCGGCATCAAAAGCTTGCGGTGCACGAAATCCGGTTGACCACGACAGACGCAACTGCGTGTACGAATCAGGCTTCAACAGCAGCGATACCCGCGGATTCAAAATAAGTTTGTCGACAAAATTGTGTTTGTCGGCACGTACTCCGGCCAGTAAAGTTGTTTTTTGTGTAATCGACCAATCGCTTTGAAGAAAAGCACCAAAGTTTTTGGTTTGTTGATCGATCAAATAATCGTAAGCAGTAATCTCATCAAAAACATCGTCGTAAATAAACTCGGTACCAAAAGTCAAAATGTTAGTTCCGGCACCAATAAAGTCATTTATGGCGTGGTTTAATTGCGCTCCAACCTGGTAAGTCGAGTTTTTTGAATCGCCGTAAGGCGGCGCGTTGTTGTAGTCTTGTAATTCCTGACCGCCATCGGGAGAAATGCCGGTAAAATGATCGCGTTGCGTGTATTGACCTGCAGAATAAAGAACAAAACTGGTGCGCATAGTTGGACTGTAGGTGTAATCAATTCCACCCATAATTACATTGTGTGTCCGTTCTTCTGATTGTTTGGCCAGGTATGCCGGCCCGTCAATCATTTCTCCTCCGTAACGGTATTCGTAAGTACTCGAAAAATTGACTTCAATCTTCTGATCCTCGTCAATTTGAAAAAAGGAATTAATTCCGAACGAGTTGTTCTTTATTTTCGGCAGTTCCGAGAAATTATCGTCGTTAGCATCAAAAGCGTCACGCTGGCGGTGAAAAGCATACATCGACATTCCGGCGTTCCGTTTTTGCGATAAAGCGGTTAATGTAGCACTCACATTGTAGTCGAGTGCATCGCTGCCGATAATGGAATTGTTGGAAGTCACTTCATACGAATTTCGCTGTGGCACTTTGGTGATGATATTTACGGTTCCGCCAATGGCACTCGATCCGTAAAGTGCAGAGGCTCCACCGCGAACAACTTCAATTCGTTCAACCATTTCGGTAGGTAATTGCTCGAGGCCGTATAGTCCGGTTAACGGGCTAAAAACAGAACGGCCGTTAATTAAGATCTGGCTGTAAGCGCCACCCAGACCGTTCATCCGTAACTGCGTGTAATTACAGGTTTGGCAGTCGGTTTCCATGCGTAATCCGGGTTGAAAACTCAAGGATTCGGAAATGGTTTGCGCCGCTACTTTTTCAATCGTTTTGGCATCCAGTACATTAACAATTACCGCACTCTCGGTTTGCCGTTTAAATGTTTTTGTACCGGTAATCACTACTTCATCCATGTGAATTACGTCTTCTTCCAGATCAAATTTAACCTCAACCGTTTCACCTGCTTTTAAAACCACCTGTTTTTTGCTTTCCTTATAACCGATGATTTTGGCAACAATGGTAAACTCTCCAACTGGCAGATTAACCATCATATAGTGGCCGGTAACATCGGTAGTGGTTCCGTAGTTCGTATCTTCAAGATAAATATTTACGAATGGAATATGTTGACCTTCAGAAACAACATGTCCGATAATTACCGCATCGTAATGTTCGTTCTGGGCAAACGAGTTAATCGAGGAACAAAAAAACAACAGGCTAAGGAGTAGAATGATTTTATTCATTATTTTCTGTTTTTATCTCTTTTTGTAAGAGCTATTTTTGATTACTACATGATTTATTTAGAATAATTCTAAATAGTATAAACGCATAATTGAGCTAATTGTTTGAATAAAATTTAAGCTGATTTGTCACCGGATAAAAGATTATTATTTTTGTTTCGTTTAATAATGGCAGAACAAAAAATTAAAGTTTATGAGTAGCCAGATTGATGCGATGCAGAAAGATTTGAAAGACAAGAGAAACAATATAATTGTTATTGTTCTTACTGTGGTATTGGCAGTTGTATTGGTGTTGTTCTTTTTGCAACGACGCGATCATAAAGTGATAATGAACGAAATCACGGCTGAGAAAGACTCCATTCAATTTCAATTAACAGAGATTGCTTCCAGTTACGATTCGTTAAAAACCGAAAACGATACGATAAGCGAGCAGTTGTTTGTGGCTCAAGCCAAAGTTAAAGACCTTTTGCTTGAAGTGGAACAAACAAAAAAAGTAAGCTTTTCAAAAATTTCAGACTACCAAAAACAGGTAACAACTTTGCGCGGCATCATGCGCGATTTTGTGGTGCAAATTGATTCGCTGAACCGACGTAACGAAGAGCTGATGGCCGAAAACCGTGAGGTTAAGCAGCAATACAAAGAGGTTGAGCAACATAATCAACAGCTAAATCAGGAAAAAGAACGTCTGCAACAAAACCTGAAACGTGCTGCAATGCTCGAAACACGCCAGTTGGTGGCCGAGCCTTTGAATACCCGCAGTAAGGAGACGAAGTTTGCCAAACGTACGGCCAAGGTTCGTATTTATTTTGTGCTGGGGCAAAATACTACAACCAAACGCGGACCAAAGCAGATTTATGTACGAATTATGCGCCCCGATCAGTTGTTACTAGTGAAATCAGAAAACGATGTTTTTCAGTTTGAAGACCTGAAAATTCAATATTCGGCAATGCGCGAGGTCGTTTACGAAGGACAGGATTTACCGGTGGCTATTTTTTGGGACAATACCAACGAGCCCGAAATGATGCCGGGAACATATACCATTAACCTGTTTGCCGATGGAAATGAGATTGGTGAAACAACATTTGAGATCCAGTAATTCGTCAGAAAAGAGATCTCTTTTTGCAGGCAAAATCTGACTTTCCTTTAAAAATCAAACCTTTTCAGTAATTCAATAACTGTAAAAGATCTATTCATGGCAACATTTCTGTTTGATAAAATAATATTTGGGCCGGTAAAAAGCCGCCGTTTGGGTGTTTCGCTGGGTATAAACTTACTACCTACCGAAGCCAAAGTTTGTTCGTTCGATTGTATTTACTGCGAGTGTGGTTTTACGCCGGGAGAATACAAGGAAAAAGTTTCGTTCCCGTCGCGCGCCGATGTGCGGATGCGATTGGAAGTGAAACTGCACGAGATGGTGGCAGATAACGAACTGCCTGATGTGATCACGTTTGCCGGAAACGGGGAACCAACATTGCATCCCGAGTTTGCAGGAATTATCGACGACACCATTGCCTTGCGCGATGAAATCACTCCGGATGCCCGTATTGCTGTACTTTCCAACGCAACCATGATTCACCGTAAATCGGTTTTTGAGGCTTTGCTGAAAATTAAAGACAACATTCAGAAACTGGACTCAGCATTTGAAGAAACCGTAAAATTGCTCGACTGCCCAAAAGGAAATTTCAACCTTTCGAATATAGTTGAACAGTTGATCGCATTTGACGGGAAAGTAATTATTCAAACCATGTTTGTGCGCGGAAGTTACAAAGGTAAAACCATTGATAATACTACTGAAGAAGAGATTTTGGCATGGATTGATTTGCTGAAAAAAATAAAACCACTGCAGGTAATGATCTACACCATTGCCCGCGATACGCCGATAGATACACTTGAAAAAATTTCGTTGGAAGATTTGAATGTTATTGCCGAACGTGTGCGCGAAGTCGGTTTTGATGTGCAGGTTTCGGGGTAGGAGAGTTTAAAGTTTAGCGTTCAAAGTTCAAAGTTGTTTTCGAATACTCTGAACACTAAACTCTAAACTCGGAACTATAACGTAGTTCTATACCACTCCGAACTGCGGCCCAACATGCGTATTCCGGCAACAAAACCTTTCAATTTCAGTAGGTCATCGCTTTCCATCCAACTATAACAATCGTATGTTTTCCCCGATTTCGGGTCGTAAATAGTGCCGTTTTTCCATTCTTCTTTTTTGGCGTCATATTCAAAACCATTCAGAATCTGAATGCCCACCACCGAGCGCTCGCGTAATGCCGGATCCGGATTTTCATCGTCTTTCGGAGGTTGTCCGTTTTCATATTTTTCAGGAATCATGTACACAATAGTTCCAATGTATTTACCATCTTTTTTCTCTACCTCAATCTTGGTAGTTTTTTCGTCATTCCACCATACACCAACAATTTTATCGGCTTCCTGTGCAAAACCTGCCAAAGCATAAACTCCAAGGAAAAAAAGAATTACAAGCTTCTTCATAATGTCTGATTTTGAATTAATTTTAAGCATTAAATATATACAATTCGGAGAGTAATCCATTTGTTCCTAAAAATCAATTTCAAAATGAAGACCTTAAAACGTGTTTTGTTCGGAGTGCTTGGCTTCCTTGTTCTTGCTGTAATTGTTGGCTTTCTGGTGCTGCAAAATATTAAAACTTCGGCAGTGCCCGATTATAACGAAGACCTGAAACTGGAAGGCCTCGGTCAGCCGGTTTCCATATTTCGCGATGAGCATGCCATTCCACATATTTATGCCGAAAACGAAGCCGATTTATACCGGGCTGTTGGTTTTGCAATGGCACAAGACAGGTTGTGGCAAATGGATTTGCTTCGCCGGGTTACACTAGGGCGCTTATCTGAAATTCTTGGTAAGGACCAACTTGAAACCGATCTGATGATGCGGGCTTTGCGTATTCAGGAGAAATCGGAAAAGATATTGGTAACTTCATCTCCGGAAATTGTTGCTGTGCTCGAAGCGTATTCCGACGGCATAAATCAGTATATCCGAAAATACCCGCTGCCGCCCGAGTTTAAGGTGTTGCAATATAAACCTGAGCCTTGGGAGCCGGTGCATTGCATTAATCTGATTGGTTATATGTCGTGGGATTTGTCAAGTGGCTGGAGCACTGAGTATTTTCTGCACCAGTTGCGCACCGAGGTTTCGGATGAAAAGATTGCAGAGCTGATTCCTGATCTGAAAAATCATAATACTGCAGTTTATCCTGAGTTTGGGAATATTGATATTAAAGCATCGGAGACTTTATTGTCCGCTACCGAAAATCTTACAAAACTGGGTGCAGAGATTTTCAACGGAAGTAACAACTGGGCGGTTGCAGGTAAAAAAAGCCAAACCGGAATGCCACTTTTGGCCAACGATATGCATTTGGGGCTGTTTGCTCCGGGAATCTGGTACCAGATGCACCAGGTTGTTGAGGGGAAAATGAGTGTAACGGGTCTTGTGGTTCCCGGTCAGCCGTTTGTTATTTGTGGGCACAACGACAGCATTGCCTGGGGAATGACCAACGTTATGGTGGACGACCTCGATTTTTATGCAGAAAAATTAAACGACGATTCTACAAAATACTGGTTCGATGGTGGTTGGCGAGATTTACGGATTAAAAAGGAAACTATAAAAACCAAGGAGGGTGAGGAGTTTGAAGAGGAACTGAAATTTACGCATCGCGGGCCGATGGTGAATCGTTTTAAAAAGGAAAAAGAAACGCCGCTTTCCATTCGTTGGTTGGGCAACGAAATGAGCAACGAAATCCGCACGGTTTTTAAGTTGAACCGTGCCAACAACTGGAGCGATTTTCGCGATGCTGTAAGTACGTTTAAATCGGTGAGCCAGAATGTTGTTTATGCCGATGTGAAAGGGAATATTGGGTTACAATGCAGTGCCGGAGTTCCCATTCGTGAAGGCTCGGGAATTCAAATCTATCCGGGGGACAGCAGTAAATACGACTGGCAGGGGTTGGTTCCGTTTGAGGAGCTGCCTTACGAGTTTAATCCCGAAAGAGGTTACGTGTCATCAGCAAATAACAAAACCGTTTCCGAAGATTATCCCTATTACATTAGTCACTGGTTTGCAACCCCAAGTCGCATCGACCGGATCAGGGAAATGCTGGAAGCCAAAGAAAAGCTGGGGATCGACGATTTTGAAGCCATGCACAGCGATTGGAAATCGAAAACAGCCGAGAAAATGACTGCAATTTTTGTTCAATCGCTGCAAAAACAACCGGGTTTAAATGAAATTGAACAAGCCGCATTCAGTAAATTAACAAGCTGGGATTATAATCTCACACGCGAAAGTCAGGCAGCCTCCATTTTTGAGATTCTATACCGCAAATCGATGGAGAACATGGTTAAAGATGAGCTGTCGCCAGAATTATTTGAAGGTATATTGGGACAAAAAATGTTACTCGAAAACCTGATGATTAACCTCTTAGCTGAGGGTAATTCACAATGGATCGACAATGTAATGACCGAACAAACCGAAGGCTTCGATGATATTGTGGTCCTGTCGTTTAAAGAAACGGTGGAGGAGTTAACAGCCAGTCTCGGAAACAATGTTGATGATTGGAGTTGGGGGAGAATACATTCGTTTACGCTTGCTCACCCGCTTGGGGTGGTTGATGCGCTCAATAAAGCCTTAAAACTAAACCGCGGACCTTTTGAGGTGCCGGGAAGTTTTCATACCGTTTGCCCGTATTCGTATTCGTACAAAAACCTGTATGAAACAATTCACGGGGCATCGCACCGACACATTTTCAGTACAGCAAACTGGGACGACTCAGAGACAGTTATTCCAACCGGGACAAGCGGTATTCCGGCCAGCGATTTCTACCTCGACCAAACAGAATTGTACCTCAATAACGACTATCATCCCGATCTGTTTTCAAAACAAAATGTGGAAAATAATGCCCGGTTTGTAATGCAATTGAAACCGGAATAGTTTCTGACACCAGGGCTATTGAAGATAATTTGCTTTTTGTGATAAACTAAATTCTTGCGCTGCTTGTTCTTCTAAAAAGAGAAGCATAGCGTTATGGCAAAAAAATCACCAGCACCTATTTATGTGGTATCGGGCGGAACGGGAATTGCCGGTAATAACCTGGTACAGGCAATATTGATTCAGTACCCGGAGAACAAGGTTCCTGTGGAGATTATAGGACGGGTAACATCCGAAGATGAGGTTTTTGACATTATTATGAAGGCCAAAGCGGATAAAGGATTGATTGCTCATACCATGGTGAATCCTGAATTGCGCCATAAGATTAACGAACTGGCAGAAGAATTTAAAGTTAGGGTGATTGATTTAATGGGCGAACTCGCCGATTATTTAGATGAATCGCTCGATGTAGAGCCAATGGTGCATCCCGGGTTATATCGCGAAATCAATCACCAGTATTTCGACAGGATTGATTCGATCGAATTCACTTTGTCGCACGACGACGGCATGAGCCCCGAGCGCCTGCGTAATGCCGAGATTATTTTAACAGGCGTTTCGCGTGCCGGAAAAACTCCGCTTAGCGTGTATCTGGCCATGTACGGATGGAAAGTAGCAAATGTGCCGCTGGTACCCGGTATTCAGCCACCTGATGAACTTTTTCAGGTGGACCCGAACCGTGTTTTCGGATTGCATATCGGAGCCAGCCAGTTAATTGCACATCGCCAGAAAAGGATTGCCAGTTGGGATAATCACCACGTTGAATCATATGTCGATCAGCGTGCCGTGCGCGAAGAGATCAGGAAAGCCATGTTTGTATTCGATCGGGGTGGTTTTACGGTTATCAATGTTTCCAATAAACCCATTGAAAGTACGGCAAACGAAATCCTGTCGTACATGTCGAAACGTTTTTCATACCGTGGGCGGAAACTGGCTTCGCCATACCATGGAACGGAGGAAGCAAGTCAGTAAGAAACCCTACTTCTACTGTTGGTTTCGATTTGCAATCGGGAGTGTCAGACCCGCAGGAGAGTGGGAGAAGGTGTCCTCTCTTGCCCCCGCCTGCTATATACAACCTAGCGGGTCGGTTTTTATTCAATTCTTTTAATATCGACAATTTCACAGTCAATTCCTGGTGGGCAAGACTCATTGATACCTATTTCCTTGTATTTTACATTTACTCTGTCTCCCGATTTAAAGGATATTATATCTTCCAAATTAACAATTAAAGTATCTCCATTGTCAAGATGTATCTGTTCAGCGCAGTAAAATAATCCACCACTAAGCCAAACGTTTCCCTTTTGTTGTCTTATAGAGTCATCGTCATTCTCCTTATTACAGGATAGAGCAAAAAACAATACTAATCCGATTAAAATTTTTTTTGGCATAGTCGATTTGGTTTATATTGTTTTTTGATGGATGTTTTGTATAAGCAATTGGTTGCGCAGTTTTAATAAACTGCCCGCTAACACCACCGCCTGCCAGATACAATTTGTTGTGTACTCGTTATTTAATTATTTGTTTAATTTCTTTTCCAATATCTCCAACGTTTGAGTAGCTCTTTTCTTATAATCTTCTAACATCCGTACAAATTGAACTGAATAATACAAATATCTTGCACTTCTTTGCTGATGTTCTTTGCTTTCATAGATGTATTTTAAGTATTCTTTATCGTATTTTTTGTCATATACTATAATATCAGAATACCAATCATATTTTTGATAATCTTTGATGGCTTCATCAGATAATTGATAGAGATATTTCCCAAAATCTTTGATATTTGTAATACGTCCTTCATATAAAAGAAACAAATATTGAGAGAGCGTATCCTTGCCAAAATCAACTTGAGCATTGTTTATTTCTCTGTATAATTTATACCCTTTATCGGTATTGTAAAAAAGATGATTTGTAATCAGTCCACAATTACATTTACTACAATTTTGATAGTTATTTGCGTTTATGGTGTCGAAATAGGACATTGAAACTTTTCTGTCTACAATATCAACTAAATCTATGATGATTTTTTCATAATAATCAATAATGTAATTTGCATATAATGTATCGCTTCGTAAATCTTTATGCATTTGATAATATACTTTATGCAAATAATTCTCATCTTTTCTATCCTGGTTCCAATTGTTTATTTTAAGGGCAAAAAGAATACTCAACACTATCAATAAAATTTCTCCTACTGAATATTTTAAGTAGTCTACTATTTTATCTTTCTTCATAAAATTTAATCGTTTTTTATTAAAGAATCGTTTCATTGCCAGGTTTTGTTTTAATGTCACACAACGTATATGTCTATCACACTGTAACATACACCTTATTGTCTGTCAATCTTGCAAATTGTTGGCATAAAGCATTTTATCTGTCGATTTTCTGCTGATTTGGCGATGGTAATTTGCAAGAGAAATTTTCAATGTATCGGGCATTTTGTTGTTTAGTGCAATAAATGTAAGCAAAACTTATGTAATTATTTGTTGGCAGGGTAAAAACAGTTTCCGCTGTTGGCGGTGAGCTTTTCGCAGGGGCCAAGTAGTAGTCTTCACACAAAAGGAAGGGAGTTCTCCGGCGGGAGATTTTTCTTTTCCAACCGCAAGTAAGCCGTAATTAATGTGTCAAATGTTTACAAAGGCCTTTATCATTATTTACTATAGGTCATAAATATTTTCATATAAAAATGTTGAACAAAGTGCAGAACTCTTTGTAACTTAATGCATAAGAACATGATTGTAAATTTGAAAAAACCATGATGAGATTAACAAAATTCAGTTTCGTTTTCCTGTTATTTCTGGCTGGCAGCGTTTACGGACAAGACGAACTGTTAACAATTCAACAAGCCGTAGAACAAGCGATCAATAACAACGCCGCGCTCAATCAAATGCGGGCGCGTTTGTTTCAGAAAGAAAACGAGTGGAGAACCAACACCGGCATTTCTGCTCCCGAAATCAGTTATTTTAAAGAAGGAATTAGTGACGATCCGACTGCTCCGTTTGCCGAAAAACGTGTGGCCATAACGCAGGAAGTTGATTTCCCGTTAACGTCGGTTTATCGAGTAAAAGCGTTGAAGCAAGAAGTTGAAGCGCAACAAAATATTATTGTTGCTAAGGAGAAAGAAATTAACTCGCAGGTAAAAAGTAAATACATTGAAGTGGTGTATGCGCTTTATTTGCAGCGTTCGAGGGAGAACCAGTTAAATCTTGCGCAAGAGCTGTATAATGCTGTTTACACCAAATTTGAAACGGGATTAGGAAATGGTATCGATCTGGCAAATGCCGAAATTCAACTGGATGAAGCCCGAAACGATCTGGATCAGAGTGAGTGGATTTTGCACCAGGCACGATACGGACTTTTTAACGTTATAGGATTGCCCATTGAAGAGCAGAAGTACAGTATTCAGTTTGCCGATACATTGTATGCCACCGATATAGATATTTCGCAAATTCAGGCGTTGGCCGTTCAGGAGGAACAACCGGCTTACCGGGCTTCGATGAATTTGCTGAATGCTTCCGATTATTTTCTGAAAGAAGCCAAAAGCAACATTCTTCCCGATGTTCGATTTAGTTTATACAAACAAGATTATGGAACCGGCTACGATTTTAACGGTTTCGAGATTGGGCTGAGTATTCCGATTTGGTATCCGTTCGATCAGAAAGGGAAAATACAAATAGCTACTGCCCGAAAAGATGAGCTGCTCTGGAGTCAAAAGGAAATTCAGTTGAATATGAAAAAAGAAATTGAATATGCCTGGCATAATTATTCGGTGAGCCGGTCGATCGTGAATCGTTATCACGATTCGATGCAGGAGCGTTCATCGAAATTACAGAGCATGTCGTTAAGAGCCTACCAACTGGGCGAAATCAACCTCCTTGAATTATTAAACGCACAACAGATCTATTTAAAAAGCGAGCAGCGGTATTTAACCGCCCTTCGCGATTATTATATGCAATTGGCTGCTTTAGAGCAGTATCTCAATCAGGAATTAATTTATTAGCAATACACAAGTAAAACAATATGAAGACCAAATTTATTCACCTCGGAATTGTATTTATCCTTTTCTCATTTGCAGGGTGTAACACGGAAAATGAAACAAAAGAAGAAACTACAGTGGTTCAGGCCGATGTCCCGCCATCGTTAAAAGATGATACGGAAAAAATGCTTTTGATAAAGCTGACAGATAAAGAGAGCAATGAACTTTCGATAAAAACGGAAGTGATAAAAAGCGAATTTGTAGATCACCAGGTACTTGCACCCGGAGTTGTTTTCCCGTCTCCGGGACATTCGAGTATTATAAGTACACCCATAAACGGCCAGGTAACTGCCATTAAGGCTTACGAAGGCAGTTGGGTGAATAAAGGGCAGGAATTGTTTCGCATTCAAAGCCTGGAATACGGGAATCTGATTTCGGAATATTTGCAGGCCCATTCGCAGGAATCGTTTCAGAAAAGCCGCCTGGCCCGTTTAGAGCAATTGGTTGAAGAAAGGATTAGTTCTACCAGCGAACTGGAGCAGGCAACAGCCGAATACCAGCGAGCTTCGGCCTCGTTAAAATCGGCATATGCCAAAATGAGGGCAGTTGGTGTTCCTGACTCGGAGATTGAACAATTTTCGGAGTCAGGGAATTTTGAACCGACATTAAAAATAGTAGCGCCAATAAACGGAGTAATAGAAAAGAATTTCGTGGAACTGGGACAATCGGTAAATGCCCTGGAAAACCTTTCGAGAGTGCTTGATACCCGCCAGGTATTGGTGCGTGGTTATGTTTCGCCGGGCGATGCAGTGTTGGTGAAACCCGGCAATACCGTTGATATTTCGAAACGAGAGCAGGAGGACATGGTCATAAAAGGAGAAATAGCATCGGTTAATCCCGGGCTGGATGAAAACAGCCGCTCGGTGTTGGTAAATATCATTATCCCATCGGAAAACGGCTGGCCAAAACCGGGCGAAAATCTGAGGTTGGCAATAACTTCCGAGTCGCAAAAAGAAACAGTGGCTATTCAGTTGCAGGCACTTACCTACAATGGCGATCAGGCAATTGTTTTTGTGAAAAAAGATGCAAATACATATGAACGCCGTCCGATTGAAATTGAGCAAATAAAAGGCGACTTTGTTTTTGTTGCCTCAGGGCTTGCTGCCGGCGAAGAAATTGCTGTTACAAAAGTTTTTAGCTTAAAAGCACTGTCTCGTTTCGATATCATTTCTGAAGAATAAAACCTTAAAAAATCCTCGGCTGATGCTTCAAAATATAATTTCATTTAGTGTACGTCAAAAATATGTGGCCTTATCATTAGTGGTATTAATGGCCATTGCAGGTTATTTTTCGTTAATAAACCTGCCCATTAACTCGCAGCCTGATGTTACGCCGGTTCAGGTTTTGGTTATTACAAAAGCCGGCAGGTATTCACCTTTCGATGTAGAAAAGCTGGTAAGTTATCCCATTGAAACTGCCATGAACGGTTTACCCGATGTGGCTGAAGTTCGTTCGATTTCGCAATTCGGACTTTCGGCAGTTACCGTTGAGTTTGATGAGGGTACAGATATTTATTTTGCCCGGCAGATTGTGAGTCAGCGGCTGCAATCCATTGTTGATGTGTTGCCGCCGGGAGTTTCCAGCCCTTCGCTGGGGCCAATTTCAACTGCCCTTGGCGAGATTTATCAGTATGTGGTAAATGGCGAAAATTATTCGCTATCGGAACTACGCGAAATTCAGGATTGGCTGATTGCTCCACAGCTAAAAGTTGTGAGGGGAGTTACTGAAATCAATTCTTTTGGTGGCTTTGTAAAACAATACAACGTTATCATTCAGCCAGGGTTGTTGCGCACCTATGGTATTGGCATTTCTGAAGTGATGGATGCCATTGCGCAAAACAACAGTGTTTCGGGTGGAAATTATATTCAGCACAACGGCGAGCAATACATTATTCGCGGTGTTGGACAGATTACCAGTATGGATGATGTGCGGAATATCATTGTAAAAAACATTGATAATAAGCCCATTTTTATAAAAGACATTGCCAGCGTTGTTGAAGGAAAGCAGATCAGGCAGGGCGGTGTAACCAAAGACGGGAAAGGCGAGGTAATTACCGGAATTGTTATGATGTTGCGTGGCGGAAACGGCCGTGAGGTTATTGCTGAAATTGAGGATAAAATAGAAGAAATTAACAAAAGCCTGCCGGACGGGGTTAGTGTTGAAAAATTTTACGACCAGTCGGACCTGATTAAACGAACCACATCAACAATTTCTACCAACTTGTTGGAAGGTGGTTTTCTGGTAATTGTTGTTTTGCTTTTGCTTTTGGGTGAAATTTCCGGGGCACTGATTGTTGCCATGGTAATTCCGTTCTCCATGTTGTTTGCTTTTATAGGAATGCGCGAATTCGGATTGGCAGCCAACCTGATGAGTTTGGGAGCTATCGACTTCGGAATGGTAGTAGACGGTTCCGTGGTAATGGTAGAAAATATTGTTCACGATTTGCAAAAGAACAAGAAGGAATCGAAAGATGAGATAATTCGAAAAGCAGCAAATCACGTGGTTCGCCCCATATTTTTTGGAGTACTCATTATTCTGATGGTGTATGTTCCGATAATGACATTTAAAGGAATGGAAGGAATTCTGTTTCGTCCGATGGCAATTACTGTTGCTGCAGCTGTGCTGGGCTCCTTACTATTGGCTCTAATTTTTGTTCCGGCCATGTCGGCCGTTGTATTCAGAAAAAAGGTAAAAGTGCGTAGGAATTACCTGATCGAGTGGATGCGGCCTCGTTACCAAAAAGGACTGGAAAAGAACATGAACAAAATTTGGTTCGTGGGATCTTCTGCATTGGCCATCTTCGTCGTGTCGATATTTTTAATGACTCGTTTGGGAACAGAATTCTTACCGGAGCTTGATGAAGGTTCCATCCTGATTGAGCAGGTACGGATGCCGTCTGTAACATTGGAAGAATCGATGGAAAATGCCGATTGGCTGGCGGGAAAGATCATGGAAAATATTCCTGAAGTAAAAACGGTTGTTCCAAAAACGGGTCGGTCGGATTTGGCCAATGACTGGATGGGAGTACACCAAACCGACGTATGGGTGGTGCTTAAGCCAATAGAAGAATGGCCAAAAGGTGTTACGAAAGAAAGTATCATTAGCCGGATTGAGCCTTATTTACAAACAGAACCCGGCCTTTCATATAACTTCACCCAGCCAATTGCCATGCGGGTTGATGAGTTAACAAGTGGTGTAAAATCCGATTTGGCGGTGAAAATCTATGGCGAAGATTTGGATGTGCTCGACCAGATTGGCGAGAATATTTCTGCCTTACTTTCCAGCTTGCCGGGTACCGATAACTATTATGTGGAACAGTCGGCAGGGCAGCCTTACTTAACGGTAAATATCGATCGGGAAGCGGTGGCTTCGTTCGGATTAAATGTAGATGATGTGCAAAAGGTAGTTGAAGCCGGTATTGGCGGACAGGAAGCCGGGCAATTGTACGAAGGACAACGGCATTTCGGAATCGTAGTGCGCTATCCTGAAAATATACGCGACCAATTGCCAAAAATAGCAGAGGCGCCGGTGCATCTGCCGGGTGGTGGCTATATTCCGCTAAAGCGGGTGGCAAATATTGAATTACAGGAAGGCCCGCGCGAGATTCAGCGCGAAAATGGTTGGCGAAGATTAATTGTTGGTATCAATATTAAAGACATTGACCTGGGAACCTACGTTTCGCAACTGCAGGAGCAGATCGATAAAAGTGCCAGTATTCCGTCAGGATATTTTATCGACTATGGTGGAACTTTCGAAAACCAGCGACGTGCAATGAATCATCTAATGCTGGTGGTGCCGCTTTCTATCTTTATCATTATTGGTTTAATGTACCTGAACTTTGGAAAAATGCGTTACGCTATTCTGATTTTACTGAACCTGCCATTTGCCTTGTCGGGAGGAGTGTTCCTGTTGTGGCTCAGAGGAATGTATTTGTCGGTAACTGCAAGTATTGGATTTGTGGCTTTGTTCGGAGTTGCGGTACTCAATGGTATTGTGCTGGTCGATCATATAAATATGTTGCGGAAAGAGAAAAAAGGCGATCTCAAAAAGCTGGTCATCGAAGGATCGGTTGATCGTTTACGCCCGGTTTTGATGACGGCCCTGGTAGCAAGTTTGGGTTTTATTCCAATGGCTTTTAATACGGGACCCGGTTCGGAGGTACAACGTCCGCTGGCAACAGTGGTCATCGGAGGTCTGGTAACATCAACATTTTTAACATTAATGGTTTTACCCATTGCCTATTATTGGATCGAACGGAAAAAGGTTCCGGTTAATGAAACGTAACATACGTTTTAAACGCGCTAAGCGGTTCGAAACCGCTTAGCGCATAAAAGGAGAGTCGGGCCTGTGCATTAGGTTTATACAACAGTTGCTTCAGCTACTTTTCGATATATAGAAAACGATACAATTAGATCCTAGCAGCGTGAATATAGAAGCTAGATTACCCTTGGTTTTACTATTAAGACTATTAGGCTCTTAAAACCTTGAGGTTTTATTGCTGTAATCCCTCCCTGCCTGGCATGAAAAAGCGATGAACTCTTTTTAATGTTATTGAATCACTCATTTCCTTAGGTTCAATAATATATATTTCCAATTCATCAGATTGACCATTATTTATATAGTCTAATGAATTCCAAAATTCTTCTAAGTTTTCCTCCCTCTCAACCCAACTATAATCATAAAAATCGATGGAATCCAGAAATGAACCAGACCTAATAAGTACAGTATCTTTTGAATGCTCCTCATTTTGTTTAAAGTGATGCATTAAAAAATATCCCTTATTACTGATTTCAATTTTTGAAGAATCGTCCCATGAAGAATATACTGGCTTTATAATAGAATAGCTTAGAATTGTCCCCAGTGTATCCTTCTTGAATATCCCAGAAAAATTATTAAAATAGTAGATTTCCTTATTTTCTTGGCAGCCAATAAATATTATAACAATTATGAACAAACTTAATGATATGTTCTGTGTTCTCATTAATTGCAGTCTTTTAACAAAATTTATTATTGCGTTTGCAGAAACCAACGATGAACCTGGAAAAATTGTAAGGAATCAGAATTCTCAACAGGGAGGATTAAATAGATTTTTGTTGTATCATAAATACCACTACATCGCCAACATCTTATGGGATTCCACAAAGAATCAAGGTTCTGCTCAACTTGTAACCACTCGCTATTGATATAATGTATAGTATTTAAATACATTTTATCCTTTCTGAACAAAGTATCTTCATATTCATTATATTTTGAATAATGAATTAAATTATAAATTTTATAGTTTTCTCCTATTTTCAAGGAGTCATAATAAGATGTTATGGATTTCCTTGTCCGAAACAATAAGTACCTCATTGAATCATTATTGTTCTGATAAACATGAAATATGCTATCAGTATCATAAATATAAATTGGTTTTTGGTGTTCTTCATGCAAAGATGAAGAGCATTGCCAAACGGAAATTGCGAATAGAATGATGATTACTTTTTTCATTGGCATGTTTTTTTAGAATAATATAATATCGAATATTCAGCCTGCCCTTCAAGATATAAATCTAATCCCAATTCTTCAGAAAAAGTATATTTTAAAACCTCCTCATAAAAATCGATGGTATGAGAGATTCCCTGACTACTGTCAAAATCTTTTAATGCTTGTGCCATTTGATCAGCATAAGCCGTCATCATCTCCATCTCTTGGTTTTTATCAATATCGCCCAAACCCCATCCTAAATAATATTGATATAACGATCTGAAATCCGTTGATCCAGTTTCATCATAGTACTCTGCCATCAGTTTCGCATGTAGGGCCTCGTGCAACATTGTTAGCGCAACATTCGTTGAAGAATAGGAGGTTATCATATTTTCACTTAACCGTATTTCAACTGAATAATAAGTGTTATTCTCAGGCGCATCAATAGGTATTGTTTGTATCGTTGATCCAATAGTCCATGTTAAATTTAGTTCTCCTAGTAGTGAATGCTGTGGTTCGGTTGGAGCAAAATATCGATCGATAAATGAAGATAAAATCCCATCATCCATAAGTTTTGAGTATATGCAAAATGCTTTTACATTCTGTTCTAAACCGTCATAATCTACAACTGGGCAACTACACACAGGACAATTAATTGTTTCTTCTCCGTATTCTCCCGGATCTGTAAAGCTTTTTAGTAGATCCAGATCAGTACAGCCTCCACAAACCTGACATATGTTGCAGTTACAATTATCAGTGTTTACCGGTGGTGTTGAGCCGGCACTTCCGTTCGGTTCAGAACTGTTGTAATTATCTCCTCCCGTTTCATAACAGTATAAGATATCAATTAAATCCTTACTCCCGTCTGAATAGAGTATGAACCATCCAATACACTTATATGTAGCCGATTTTAAGTTTAGCTCCACACTTGTTTCTGTATTGGTGGGCTTAAATTGTTTTCGAATGGTTAGCTTGCCTTTTTTATTGATGCATAAAATTGTTATATCGGCTCCATTGTATTTACAATATTGAATATTGACCTTTTTAATATTTGATAATTCTTCTTTTGTGTTGGAAGAGATAAGGAATTCGATATATGAAGTAAATGTTTCGTTCTGTTGTTGAATTAGAAGTCTTTGTTCAATATTTAGTGATTTATCTCCTTCAATCCCTAGCTGATTGCTCGCTTTAAGTTTTATTGGAATCTCAATCATAAAAGCAGTATCAATATCATGGACAATTGCCTGATTCCATTTTATTTCATCGGTAAAGGTAAATACAGGGAAATCGTTTTCCTCAGGTGCATCATTGAACCAAATCTTCGCTCTTTCAATAACTTCATTGTAACTGGCGGAAGATTTCAGTAATCCATCTTGTTCAATTACCGATTCGTTACACGAGTTTATTGCCAGAATTATCCCGGTAAACACAATTAGACAGCCAATTTTTTTCATAATTTTACAAAGTTTGTGGCATTTTGGGTTGCCGCCCAATTTCCCGGTTTAACAAATAGTATTGCAGTCCCGGCATTTGTCGGGATTGTTTTTTTCTGGTGGAATTACAGCTTGGGTTTCATAAACTTAAAGAAACAGGTTTGTAATTAACAGCACCTAAAATAAATACAATTATTGTTAATTACAATAGAAATAATAAATGGGGGTAATTTAAATCATTTATAAATAGGTATTTAAAGTGATGAAGTATATCGCTCCGGACTTTATCCATATACACAGATTACACATTTGCCCCGGCTGTCAGCACAAGGATGTTATCTTTCCAAAAAAATGACATCCCTTGTTGGTTCATTAAATGTAAGCATTATAAAGTAATTAGCTGTTTGCATTGTAAAAAACATAATGCGCAGCCATCAAAAGTATTTCCTCCACCTTGTTAACATCGATCTCACCTTAACCCGGATAATTCATTTGATTTTAGCAATAGTCATGTTTCTCCGGGTTAATCCCGACTTAGTTGAGTCCATTTTTGAGTGTCAAAAATGGGTACGAAACTTCGTCGTATTAAACTATTTTGCTATTTGTGATGAATAATACGGATTAAAATAAGTAGTTATCACCCCAAAATTAGCCGTCATCACCTAAAAAAAAGGCTTATCACCCGGTAACAGGGTCTTATCACCCGTAAATTGACCGTTATCACCCGGTAACAGGGTCTTATCACTTACATTTTGTCGGTTATCACCGGAGAGATTTTACAAAATGGTAGTGATAGACAGATATTTTGCGTGATATTCTGTTTTTTATGGGAGATAACTGTGGTTTGTGGAGCAAAAAAGCCGGAACAACTTTTCCGAAGCCCCGGCAGGTGTCAAATAATAATACCAATTGTAATGTAAGATGCCGCATAGCAAGTTTTACATTTTACAATGGTTAATGCCGATAGACTGAAAAAGGAGTCCCGATTTCGGGACGACATTTTTGAAGCTAATCGGTATAACTACCCTTAAACATTATTCACTTTTAGACCTTCAAGGTTTTCAAAACCTTGAAGGTCTAAAAAATTGAAATCCCCGCGCAAGTTTTCCAAAGCTTCGGTGTCATACTTTAAAATTGAACAAAAACATAAATTTTAATAAATGAAAACGAAGTTTAGCTGGCGTGCTTTTATCAGTTTTGGATTAACCTGGGGAATTTTGGTGATCCTTGTTTCAGGAATAATTTTGTATGTAGCTCCTCCGGGACGTTACGCCCATTGGGTAAACTGGGAGTTGGCAGGCTTATCAAAAGAAGGCTGGCAGGCTATTCATACCCTGTTTTCACTGGCGTTTATTGTACTTTCCATATTTCACCTGTTTTCGGTAAACTGGAAATCTTTTGTCTCCTATCTTAAATCGAAAACCACAAAAGGGTTCAATAAGAAAAGGGAACTCATTTTTTCAATCGTGGCTGTGCTGGTGTTCTTTTTCGGCACTGTTTTTTCCATCCCGCCTTTTCAAACGGTTATGGATTTAGGAGAAAGTGCAACTGACTCATGGGAAAAGGCCGAAGAGCGGGCTCCCGTTCCTCATGCCGAGCTATTAACCCTCTCGGAGCTGGCTCATCAACTTGATATGGAATCGGTTGAGGAAATTACCCGAAAACTCGACAGTAATAAAATAGCCTACGAAGATATTCATACCCAAAGCTTGCAACAAATTGCCGGGGCAAATAACTCAACTCCATTGGAGATTTACGAGATCATTGTAAAACAACCGGCAAATCAAGGTCAGGGAATGGGCGTTGGACGAAAAACCATCGAGGATTTTTCCAAAGAGCTAAATAAGAGTACCGATGAGTTGATGCAAATTCTGGAAAAGAATAATATAGAAGCAAAATCGACTGAAACCTTGCGTGCTATCGGTGAGAATAATGATATTACACCACGCGATGTTTACAAATTGCTTTCTGAATAATTACCGATACCTTTAAAAAGTGGTATTTTTCGAATCCGAATGTCTGACACTGATATCATAGAACAACTAAAACAGGGGAGCGAACCGGCTTTTAAAAAACTGGTCGACACGCATCAGAAACTGGTGGTGAATACCTGCTATGGGTTGGTGCAGAACCGTGAAGATGCCGAAGATATTGCGCAGGATGTTTTTGTTGAGGTGTATCGGAACATCAATAAGTTCAGGGCCGACGCAAAACTTTCAACCTGGTTATATCGTATTGCGGTTAACCGCTCGCTCAACCACATTCGCGATAATAAAAAGCACAAATGGTTTCATTCGTTCGGGGATGAGGTGGCAGAAAAAAACAGGGAGCTGTTACAGGCCAAAACTGCAGATTCGGATGAGCCGGAGTACGACCTGGAGAATAAACAGCGGGCAATTATTTTAAAAGAGGCCATTAACAGTTTGCCGCAAAATCAGAAAGTGGCTTTTACTTTAAGCAAATACGAGGAGCTGTCGTACCAGGAAATTGCAGAGGTTATGGATCTCTCGGTTTCGTCGGTTGAGTCGCTTTTGTTCCGGGCAAAAAAAGGCCTGCAGAAAAAATTATACAAGTGCTACAAAAAAAAGTGCATGTAAGCGCAAGTTTTTAAAAATGAACGTGTCATACTAATAACTGCTAAAAAGATGAAGTGTAAAAATGTACATAACAAGTTAATTTTTTTCCTGGAGAAGGAACTACCGGTTTCAGAGATGAAACAGGTTCAGCAACACCTGGATGAGTGTTCAGCGTGTGCCCTTTTTGCAGAGGAAATGAAAAATACACTCAGTATTCTGGAAAGCGATAAAGTAACAGATGAAAATCCATTTTTCTTTACCCGTGTAAAAAACCGGCTTGAGAGGCAGAGTGAAGAGCAGCCGGTTGCACGACCGGTTTTGGTTCGGATTCTTCAGCCGGTGGCATTTTCAGTAATTTTGTTACTGGGTATTTATGGCGGGTTTAAACTGGGGCAGGTGCCTAAAACAAATTTTGCCAATAACAGTTTAACCGAGCAGGAAATGGTTCCTTACTGGAACGAACTGGAAGCCGAGCCAATTGAAACTTTTTTAATGGAGTAACAAATGGTAAGAAAAAATACATATCGCATATTGATTTGGGTAGTTGTTATTCTGGCAGCAACAAACCTGTCGATGGGAATTTCATTCTGGTACCACAAACAACAGGATAAAAAAGAGGCAGGAGAGCAACAGCAGGTAGAGATGCCCACGGAACAACGGACGCGTTTTTTCCGCGAGCAACTGAACTTGCAACCCGATCAGTTGGATGCTTTTAGAGAATTGAACAGAAGCTACAACCGGAGTGCACGCCGGATATCCGATCAGCTTACTCTTCTTCGAATTGAAATGGTGGAGGAAATGGGAAAAGCAACTGCTGACACCACAAAACTACATGCTATTTCAAGCGAAATAGGAGAGATGCACAAAACCTTAAAGGATTTGACCGTAGATTATTATCTTAATATGAAAGCGGTTTGCGACGAGAACCAACAGGAGAAATTGAAAGAAATTTTCCTGTCGATGACAAAGTCTAAAGAAGACGTTTCGTTGCCTCAACGTGGCGGTCGGCGCTACGGGCGACAGAATAGAAGGTAAATAACAAGTAAATTTTAATAAAATGAAAACTAGCAAGTTAATTAACGTTGCCTGGGTGTTCTTTGCCCTGGTATTAACAACAACAACCGTATTTGCACAACGTGGAAGAAGAGCAAACATGGTACAGAACAATCAGAATCTTCCTTGTTTGACTCAGGTTGCGAATCTAAGCGAGGATCAGGTAAAAAGTATTAAGGAACTGGAAGCCAGTCACCAAAAAACGATGGATGAATTACGTGGACAACGACGCACAACAGTAAATGCTGTTGAGAAAAGTGAAATCAGAACCGAGATGCTGAAAACTGTAGAGACACACCGTAATGACGTTCGAAATTTGCTGACCACAGAACAGCAGGAACAATACGATCAGCTTCAGGCTTCAGTAAGTTATGGACGAAATCAGAATGTTGGAAGAGGTAATGGAAATGCCAACTTCAACCGTCGGGGTCGTGGTAACGGTAATGCAGGTTTCCGTGGACAAGGTAATGGGTATGGAAACCGTGTTTATGCCCAAGGTCAGAACCAGGGCCGTGGTAACCGAGGATGGAACCAGGGGAGACGAGGAAATTGTATTTTATTAAATAGCAACTAAATATATTCTGCCCGATTGATGATAGATTAATAAACTTTAAGATTTTAAAAGATGAAAACAAAAATTGTATTTGGATTAATGGCAGGATTAGCAATGCTTTTTACAGCCTGTTCAGAGTCGGCAACCGATGTAATTGATGAAGAGATCATTGCCGTTAACGATGTTAAAAGTTCGGAGGTGGCCGCTTTATTGGGTGACAGTTGTGATTTTACGGGCGAATTAAGTGATGCTGATATTGAGGGGCTTGTGTGGATGCGCGAGGAAGAAAAATTCGCTCACGATGTTTATGTAACGTTATACGAAATTCACGGAATTCCGGTATTCAATAACATCTCAAAAAGTGAAAGTGCACATACAGCGGCTGTATTGCACCTTTTGAGTGGTTTTGGAATTGAGGACCCGGCTATTGAAGGTGTTGGAAATTTTAGCAACGAAGTGTTTACCAATTTGTACAATCAATTAACCGAAACAGGGGAATCAAGTCTTGTAGAAGCGTTAAAAGTGGGGGCACTTATAGAGGAAACCGATATTGCCGACCTGGCGGTATTAGTTGATGAAACGCAAAACGAAACGATTAAACAGGTTTATTCCAATTTGTTACGTGGATCTTCTTTCCATTTAAAAGCCTTTACGGGTATCCTTAACCAAATGGATGAAAATTACATTCCAACAGTTATTACCCAGGAAGAATTCGATGCCATTGTTAATGAGGACGATACCGATGCTGACGGCGACGACAGTGGAACATTCGTCCCCGGTACCGGAGAATGCGACGGAACAGGACCAAACGCCTGATGTATTCAGGTTAAAGACTTCATAGAACTGGTAATTCAAGGCAAAGGCCCCGGATTTTAAATCCGGGGCCTTTTTTACACAAGTTTTTAGTGGTTCAGGTGTCAAAATAGTAAATAAAAGTTATTAAAGATGAAGACATTAAAGGCTTACCCGATTTTGTTGTTGCTTGCGTTTTTTGCCAGCAATTATACTGCGTTTGCAAACCCCCTCGACGAAAAAGAAAAAGAAGGTTTACAGTTGATGCGTGAAGAAGAAAAACTGGCGCATGATGTGTACACGATACTTTATGGGAAATGGCAGTTAAGACCGTTTAGCAATATTGCCCGCAGTGAATCCCGTCATTTCGAGGCAATCGGTTTTCTACTTCAAGCCTATAACCTGGAAGACCCGGCCTATGAAGAACCCGGAAAATTCAGGAATGAAGAATTGGCAGCACTGTATGATTCGTTGGTGTCAAAAGGATCAGAGTCTTTGGTGGCAGCACTTGAAGTTGGTGCTTTTATCGAAGAAGTGGATATTAAAGATTTGCAGGAGTTACTTGAAGCAAAACCCGAAACATCCATCGCTACAGTTTACGAAAATCTGTTATGGGGTTCGGAAAATCATTTTCGGGCATTCACCCGCAACATTTCTTTTCGCCAGAATGAGTACATTCCTAAAGTGTTATCAATGGCTACATATTCCGAAATTGTTGGAGTAGATCAACATGTTAATCGCAGGGGAAATGGTAATAGGCTGCGAGCTTGCGGCAGGCAAAACAGGTGAGGCGCTAACTGCCGAAGACGCTAAAAGGACAAACAAATGAAACGATTGCGCTTACCCGACCTGCTGAAAGGAATTGCTATTCTTTTTATGATCCAGGTTCACATCATGGAACTTTTTATTGACTATGCCGGGCAATCTTCTGTTGCAGGGAAGACTTCTCTGTTTCTTGGAGGTCCATTCACTGCAATGGTTTTTATGATGGTTATGGGATACTTTGTGGCAGCAAGTAAAAAAACGTTCCGGGAAAATCTGGTGCGCGGAGTAAAGGTCTTTGTTCTTGGTTTTTTGCTAAACATTGGCCTCAACTTTCATTTGTTGCTTAAAGTAAAATATGCAGGTTGGTTGTACAACCCACTTGAATATATCTTTGGCGTAGACATTTTATACCTCGCCGGATTAAGTATAGTTATTTTGGCTGTGCTTAAAGAGCTTTCAGAAAAGTTACAGGCTTTGGTTTCTTTTGGTTTGTTGGTAACTGTTTTGTTGCTAACTGATAGTATGAACAACTGGCTCACTTTATCCGATAGAAATTATATCACTCCATTTATTAGTGGTACCTACTCCTGGTCCTATTTCCCTCTGTTCCCGTGGCTGAGTTATCCGCTGGTCGGTTACTTCTTTTTTTATGTTCAAAACCGCATTCAGCAATTTATATCCGAAAGAAAGGAACTCGCGTCCTCCGTTGTTTTTCTTATCGCTTTTCTGGTATTGTGTTTCAGTAAAGCGGGGATTAAAACCACCGTTAATTTACAGGCATACTATCATCACACTTTCAAGTATGGTATTTGGGCTTTGGGATTACTAATCGTCTGGACCGGTATATTTTATCTGCTCGTAAAAGAATTTAAGGCTGGTTGGTTTGAGAAGATTCTGGTCTGGATGGGAAAAAACATCACCTTAATTTACGTGGTACAGTGGCTGATTATCGGAAATATTGCCACAGCTATTTATCAAACACAAACGCTAAATCGCTTTCCTTTTTGGCTTGGCGGTATTCTATTGGTAACACTGGCAATAAGCTGGTTACTTACTAAAACGAAGATCAAGTTGCTTTAAGTTTTAACGGTTTGCCAGTCTGGGCTAAATGTCTTTGAAATTCAATATATGTCATTAAAAAAAGCTGTGTACTTGTTCCGAAGTGCACAGCTTTTTTAATGATAATTGGGCAGCTAACTACATGATAAAGATGGCATCTTTTTATTTGATTAACATCAAGCCCTCGTTTGCCGAAACATCGTTAGGGCTGTATAGTTTAACTTTGTTGAACAGCACTTTTGCCTGGTTGTAGTTTCCGAGGAAATATGAAGTCCAACCCAGCATCAGCAATCCATCGTATCCAAACGGATAGAGATCGACCACCTTTTTAAACAGTGGATAAGCCTTGTTGTAATCTTTTCGTCCGTAGTAAACAAGACCGAGCCGGTAAATTGCCACCGTATTGTTCGGGTTAATTTCGAGAATATTGTCGTACAGGTCAATCACTTCGTCCCAGCGTCCCAGAGCTGCTTTAGGTAGTATCAGCCCAAAACGGGCTTCTTCTGAATAAGGTTTCAGTTTTTGCGCTTTACTGTAGAAAATGATCGATTCGTCAAAAAGTCCGGCATTGTAATTAAGCCATCCCAAACGAAGATTGATCTCATACGACGATTCATCGTACACTTTTTTTAACGGATCTAATGCAGCTGAAAAGTCGCCGTTTTTTTCAAACTCGTAACTTTTTCCGAAAGCGGTTTCCAGTGCTTCCTGATTTGCCTGGGCGAAAACGTTTGTTGCCGTTGCTGCAAAAAGTAAAAAGGCAAATAATTTATTTCTTAAAATCTCCATGATATTCCTGCTGTAATTGTATGTTTTATATAATTGTATTCTATCTCATTGTCGAGGGTAGCATCTCGGTAAACCCGGTATTTTTCAAATATATCCTGGTTGAGGTAACGCACCACAAACTGGTATCTTTTGGCAAAAGGGAAATAAATGCTCCCCATATATTTTCGGGTTGAACGGCCCGGAAAGTTGGCAATAACATAACCACCCGACTCGATGAAGTTTTTCATTTCACCATTCAGATAGTTACCGTAAAAATGGAGTTGTCCCAACTGAAATCCTCCCGAAATACCAAAAGTGTTGTAGTCAAAACTATTTTTGTTATCGCTTTTAAAATAGATGCGCGGAGTAAAATAAAGATTGCTGTTCGAGAGCGGATACCAGGTTAACCATGCTGAAGCTTGTGTTAGTCCTTCGTTGGCAATAGTGGCAAAGTTAATTTCTGCACCGGGCGAAAAGTTTCCCCAGTTAGTCCATGTAGAAGTTGAAAAAATAAAATCGGAAAATTTGTTGCTTGAAGTGTAAAAGGTATTTGGATCGTAATCACCCAGAATTAATTCAGATTTACCCCAGATAATATTTGTAGACGGAGATACATACCATTTCCCTAGTGTAAATATTGGATTAAGAAAATACTGGTTTTGTTTTACATCAATCGGAAAATTGTTTCGTGAGCCCCAAAAAAGCTGTTCTGTTCGGTTTACTCCAATATGGGTGAAATTGTGATTTAGTAGTACTCCAGGTGCAATTTGATGGCTGTAATCCACCGATTCAAAGTGATAATTTTTGAGAAAGAAAGCTTCTCCGTAATCTTCACCAACACCGGCTTCAATATCCAGCTCGCTGTTTAAAAGCCGGTCAATGTCAGGATTCCAACTGTAACCTACTTCCAATCCTATTCGGAGAGGTTTCATTTTCTGAATATATATTTTTTGTTTTAATCCATTAGTAAAGTTATCTGCCAGTTTGCTGGCCTCGTTATATCTCCCTGAATAAACAAGGCTGTAATAAAGGTATTCCTGCAGCCACTCCAAATGTTGGTCGTTTTCCCAGGCTTTTAAAAACCAGGTGCTGGCTTTTCGGTATTTTCCAAGATTAAACCAGGCGATACCTGTTCGGGCCTGCAGGTTAAAATATTCGATTCCTTTTTCGCTTGCCTGATTGTTGAATTCAATCAGTTCTGTCCACTTTTTTTGCTGAAAAAGCTCGTACGACTTTTTGTCTACTTCGGCATAAGTCCATTTTTGCTGTGCATTTAATACCGAAAAAGCAGCCATGAAAATTATCGCTATTACAATTCGTTTTGACATGTTATGTTGATCTTTGCTTCGTTAAAATTTACTGAAACCTGTATTAAATTTTCCTGTGATATTTTAATATCAATTTCGTAGGAGTTGACCGTTTTTCCCAATATCTTTTTGTTGATTTCGGCTTTCAGCTCCACATCTCCCGACGAAAGAATGTCGCCGGCATCTTTCATTACAAGTTTATAATCGATGTTCAGAAAGAGATAAACCGGTGCCACAAAATCCTGCAAAAATTTTAATACCCCTGAAAACATCATGTTTATAGGAATGGAGTCGTTGATTTTGCTGTCAGGTAAAAACCCGATGGGAACCTTAAATAAGGCTGCAAAGAACCAGAAAAGCGGCGAATATCTGGTACCTGTATAATTGGTAAAGTAGTGCAGCTCGTCGTTGTTGTGCAGGTAAGCCAATCCATTGTCTTTTTCGCATTTAATGAAGGTATTGTTGTACACATCAGTTTGCACCAGCCACGAGAAATCGCCGGCCATTTTTCGCCATCTTTCTTTGGGCGAATCAACCTCAACGTTAATATTCATGCGCTGCCCCGGAATAAAATGCAGTGCTTTTGAAAGCAACTCATTTTTAGAGGGATTAACTACAATGTCTTCTTTTTTAGGAAACTCGAAATTCTTCTGTGAATAGCCTTTATCCTCTTTCAAAAGAAAGTTTCCAAAAGGATAATCGAGTGTTACTGAACCGATGTACGGCGTAGTTTGAAACTGGAAATGCAGATGCGGATAAGGCGAACGCCCCGAATTTCCGCATCTGCCAAGTAATTGCCCCTTCTTTACTTGATCCCCGTTTTTTACCTCTACCGAATGATATTTTAAATGACTGAGTTTTACATACAAATAATCGTTTTGTTTAATAACAACTGTATTTCCCCAGTTTTCTTTGGTGTTTACATCGCCAATGATATTATCCTCAATATGGTTTACTGCCTCAACTACTGTTCCGTCGAAAGGAGCGAGTACCGCTTTTCCGAAACAGAAATAATCTTCATGAAGATCGCCGGAGCCTTTAAATTGTTTGCCATTGCGGTCGGTAATCACAAAATCCCATGCATGGCGCCAGGCACCTTTGTGGGTGTGTTCTCCACTGTGTCCCTGGCTTACGGTCCACTCGCCTAAAAATGGCAAAGTAGCCGATACCGGATAAGCACTCGGGAAACGTTTTAGGTTGCCCGAATACAGGTAAAGATTCTTCTCGGGCTTACCTAACTGAACTGGTGTTTCCAGTAATTGCCGTGGTCGTTTTTCGCGCAGTTTTAATGCATACAAAAACATTAAAACCACAATGTTAAAAGGTAGCGAATAGGCCGAAACTTTTAACAGAATAAAAATTTGCTGTGTACTGGTAGTTACCAAAACAACAGTGGGTAACATTAGCACGATCCAGCCAAAACTCACACGTCCCGGAACAAGGTAGTAGCCCCCCAGTGCAATTGCGGTGAGGATGTAATTAAACCCAATAAATGTATAACCCAGTGAATTAAATTCGATACCTACCAACCGGTAAAAAAGGAAGGCAACTGAAAACCCAAGTACCGAAAGCACAAAGGTAATTCGTGAATAAATCAGCAATCCGATGGCAATGATAATACCGGCCAACAAATGTGTTTGGAAGAAAATTGCTCCGAGTGAGTGAAAGTAGATCCGGACAAAGGAATTTGAAATGTGTTTTTCCAGAAAATCGTAAACATTTACAAAATTTTGCCCGCCCAGCGCATATAGTTCGTTGTAGGTAAAAATACCACGCTCACTAATGTTTAGTGCCGACAGTTCTCCGCCCGATAAAGCTACGATCCAGATTCCGAAAAGAAAGGGAATACTAAGAAAGGGCAAACCGTATTTCCCGAGTACTCCCTGAAAAACTATGGTAATGAAAAATGTCAGAATTGCAGCGATGATTATTAGCGCATAAACTTCAAGCGAAGGTTGGTAAAACAGCCCTATTCCCAGCCCGACCAACAATGCATTGTAGCCGTATAGCCCGGAACTGATCAGGTATTTGTTATAGCCCAGGCCCCAGGCTAGTAAATTGGCTACGAACACCGCCAAAAGTCCTCCAATACCAGCTCCGTAATCAAAAAAACTAATAATGATCAACAGAATGGCCAGCAGGTTTGAGCTCGAAAAAAATACCTGCGAGTAGCTGTTCAGCACCGACTGAACAATATCTTTTCTGTTTATGGACGGGAACTCGATCATCTATTTTTTCGGGTTTTGTTCGAAACTTTGAAGCGAATCAAGGTTCTCCTTTTTGCGAACAATGTGCATCTTCCCATCCAGGTCAATCATCACAACATTTGGCCTGAAAGTGATGAACTGCATCCATTGCGTCATGTTGTAGGCGCCAACCCGCTCGATCACCAGTTTTTCTCCGGTTTTTACTTGTGGAAAGTTGATGGCGTCGCGGATCACATCAATGTTCATACAAAGTGGTCCGTAAATGGTGCTTTCTTCCAGGTGGTTGGACAATTGTCGTGTTGGATAAACCCCAAGATTATACCAGAAAGAGGTAAAAAGCAGGTTTACTCCGGCATCTATAACCATGGTTCGCCGCCCCTGAGTTGATCGTTTGTTAGCCAAAACAGTTGTCAGCAGATATCCCGCGTCGTCGATCAGAGCGCGCCCGGTTTCAAGGAACAGCACCGGAAGATTTTCGTGTGGGATTTCTGAGGAAATCAATGCATTTGATATTGCTTCGGCGTATTCATCAAACGAAGGGCAGGTTTCCGAACCGGGCATGTAAGCACCTTTCAGCGTATTTTTCGATGCAAATCCACCCCCCAAATCAATGTACTTCAACCAGTGATCGAATTTGCGATGCGTGGCCATGTAAAGATTGGCCAGTTTCGATGCTGCAACAGCATAGGCATTTGCCGACATAATGTAGGTGCCAATGTGTGTATGTAAACCAATCAAATCCAAATTCTCGGCCAGCATAATTCGGTTAATCGCATTCCATGCTTCGCCGTTTTCGTAGTTAAAACCAAAGCGGTCCCAGATGGGATAAATTCCCGCATCGAGGTTGATACGTATTGCCACCCGTGCTTTTTTGTTTAGTTCGCGGGTAACTTTTATCAGCAAATAAAGTTCATCGAAATGATCGATATGGATGCAAGCATTATGCTCGATGGCCAGTTTTAGGTCTTCTTCCGATTTTTCGGGACCGTTAAATAGAATGTTGGACCCGTTCACACCCAGTGAAAGAGCTTTCTCGAATTCAAAAGCAGAAACTACTTCAGCCCAGGCACCTTCGTCGTGGAAGATGCTGCAAACGGCATCCAGGTAATTGGTTTTGTACGACCAGGCAAACTGAACTTTCGGATAACGGGTTTCAAAGGCTTGTTTGGCCTCTGCAATGGTATTACGTATTGTTTTTTCTGAAAGAACGAATACTGGTGAGCCGTATTCATCCATAATTTTCTCAACCGGAATTCCATCAATTTCGGGGATGATCTTTTGTTTGGTAGGCAATCCAAATTTATTGGGAACACCAGCTGTAATTTTGCTGATTACAGGTTTTTCGTATGCTAATTTTGTCATTATTTCTTAGTTTTATATTTCCTTATTCATTGAAATGGCTGCAAATTTTTCGAGGTCGACTATGGCATCGTAAGAATAGCGGACAAACATTTTTCCGATTTTGTATTCTGTCATGGGCTGTACTTCTTTCCCCAGTGCAAGTTTTACAAGTGCTTCAGGGATGTTTTGACCCGCGCCAACAGCCAGGTAAACCCAGGCCGGAATTCGCGGATTGATTTCGATGAGGTAATATTCGCCACCGTTGGTTTTAATCAGTTCCAGCTCCATTCCGCCTTTCCATTTTGTTTTTGAAATAATGGAGCGGGTAAGTTCCATCATCTTTTCATCGGCGAGCGTTATGCCTCCCCAGGCTTTTCCTTTATCGGTGATGTATTGTTTTCGCATGGGAACGGCGGCAATAGTATTTCCTTTCCCGTCGCCCAGAGCAATTACATTTACCTCGGTTCCTTTTACAAACTCCTGTGCAATTACCGGAAATCCCCATTTCGATGCGATTTTATGAAATGCTTGCTTAACCTGTTCTTCGTTGTCCGCAACATAAGCGTCGTAGAACTGGCCTTTTATCATCACCGGGTAATCAAATTTATCCTCTAAATCCTTGATCTGCCCAAGAGTGCCCATATTGATACTTCCAGGCACCTTAATCTCGTATTTCTTGCCAAACTCCTGTAGTTTGTCTTTTTCGCGTTCCTGAAACTGTTTCAGATTGGGAAGAAAAGTGTGTATCCCTTGGTTGCGTAAATGTTCCTCATTTTTCATAAATGAGAAAAGTTCTGCATCCAGGTTTGGAATCAGAACATCGATCTTTTCCTGCTGATGGATGTTCTCAATACGCTCAATCAATTCATCCGATCCTGATGACGGATATGGTATCTGAAAAATCCGATCACACAAATCCTCCATATAAATTCCCGGTTCCAGGTTTTCGTAAACCAGCCCGATTATGCGGGTATCAAATTCTGCTGATTCTTTAATGCCACGAATAAAGGGTACGCCGGGTCCCGGATTGTCAGTATTGTTCAGTCCCGTTACAGCGAGTGTAATTTTCTGTTTGTTCATAGCTGTTATTTGAAATCGAGAGGATTATCCTGAGAAATGATCTGGTGATGTTTCAGTATAGCACAGAAATCGTAAAAATCCTTTTCAAACGACAAGTCGTCGATGTCGTACTTTTCCAGGATTTGCGCTTTAATCTGATCAAAATCGTTTCCTGATTCAATGTATTTCATAAGTTCGAGCCCAAAAGCATTCAGGTTAAAAGAATCGCCGGTTCTCGAATTAAAAACAAAACCGTTATCGCTGATTTTAATTTCTTCTGTAATTTTCATGTTACCGTCTGTTAAAAATTTTCATCATAGTTTTGACACAGCTGGATTTAAAAACTTGCGTTGGCTATAAATTTTTATTCGAAATTTATTCTTGTGATTTTTTTGAGATAATCTCCGGAGAGATTATACCTCATTCATTTTTTCCCTTCAGTATTAGAAAAAATGCCCCATAAAAACAGGGGCTTCTTCACGTAAGTATTAAAAATAGGACGAAAATGTACCTTGCGTTTATATTATTGCTAATAAAGTATAAATTTGTAAGCTCAAAATTCGAAAAGTTAAAAGGCTGTAAAAAGCCAAACAGACAAATTAAAGGCAGAAAATTATACATCATGGCACGTTTAAAAATCAAAGAGATTCTGAAGAATGGAGAAACAGGCAGCGAAGTAGTTGCCAAAGGTTGGGTAAGGACAAAGCGCGGAAGCAAAAACGTAAATTTTATTGCGCTGAATGATGGATCTACAATTCATAATCTTCAGGTGGTGGTTGATGTTGCAAATTTTAACGAAGAATTACTTCAAAAAATAACAACCGGAGCAGCAATTGCTGTTACCGGAGAATTGGTAGAATCGGCCGGAAGTGGTCAGAGTGTGGAGTTGAATGCAAAATCGATTGATTTGCTGGGAGTTGCCGATCCTGAAAAATATCCGATCCAGCCGAAGAAACACTCGTTGGAGTTCTTGCGCGAAAATGCACACCTGCGTTTCCGTACCAATACGTTTAGCGCGGTTTTTCGTATCCGCCACGCAATGGCTTTTGCCATTCACAAATATTTTAACGAGAAAGGATTTAACTACCTGCACACCCCAATTGTAACGGCCAGCGATGCCGAGGGAGCCGGACAGATGTTCCGCGTTTCAACATTGGATCCAAAAAATCCGCCGTTAACAGAAGAGGGAGAGATAGATTACAGCCAGGACTTTTTCGGAAGAGCTACCAACTTAACCGTTTCGGGGCAATTGGAAGGCGAATTGGGTGCTTTGGCGCTTGGCGAGATTTATACTTTCGGCCCAACATTCCGTGCCGAAAATTCGAACACAACACGTCACCTGGCAGAGTTCTGGATGATCGAACCAGAAATGGCTTTTTACGATCTGAAAGACAACATGGATCTGGCCGAAGAATTCCTGAAATCATGTATAAAATATGCACTCGATAACTGCATGGACGACCTTAAGTTTTTAGCAGATCGCTTAAAGCAGGAGGAGAAAAACAAACCACAAGATCAGCGTTCGATGGATCTGATTGAAAAGCTGGAGTTTGTTTTGAAAAACGATTTTGTGCGTTTGCCATACTCCGAGGCGATTAATATTTTGAAAAACTCGAAACCATATAAAAAGAAAAAATTCCAGTTCCCGGTAGATTGGGGTGTGGATTTACAAAGTGAGCACGAGCGTTACTTGGTAGAGAAACATTTTAAGTGCCCGGTAATTCTTACCGATTATCCGAAAGACATTAAAGCGTTCTACATGAAACAGAACGACGACGGTAAAACGGTTGGCGCAATGGATGTACTTTTTCCCGGTATTGGTGAAATTATTGGAGGTTCGCAGCGTGAGGAGAGTCTTGAAAAGCTGACTACGCGAATGGAAGAAATGGATATTCCGGCCGAAGAAATGTGGTGGTATTTGGATACCCGCCGTTTTGGTTCGGTTGTTCACAGTGGCTTTGGTCTTGGTTTCGAGCGCCTTATGCTTTTTGTTACCGGAATGGGGAACATTCGCGACGTAATCGCATTCCCGCGTGCACCAAAAAATGCCGAATTTTGATCGTGTAATTTAGAGAAGCTACTCCGAAAAAAATGTTATTTTTACGGGGTTAACAACTGGGATTATGGAGCAAAAACTAACATTACAACAGAAGCTGCTCCAAAAGTTATCACCTCAGCAAATTCAGGTGATCAAGCTTTTGGAAATCCCAACTATGCAACTTGAGCAACGGATCAAGAAGGAGCTGGAAGAAAACCCGGTTTTGGAACTGGAATCGGATAATCCCTCGTCGGTTGACGACCAAATGGATGACGGACAGGATAATAATCCGGACATTGACAACGAAGAGTTTTCAATGGACGATTATTACGAGGACGAGGAAATTCCAACCTACAAGTTAAACGTTAATAATTATTCGAAAGACGATAAATACATTGATGTGCCGTTTTCGGTAGGTACAAGTTTTCACGAATTTTTGAATGAGCAACTGGGGCTGGCCGATTTAGATGATGAGGAGCAGCAACTGGCCGAATATATTATCGGAAACATTGATGATGACGGATACCTCCGGAGAGATTTAATGGCCATCAGCGACGATTTGGCTTTTAATATGAATCTCGATGTTCCGGAGGAAAAACTGGAGAAGATTTTACTGGCGATTCAGGAGTTTGATCCACCCGGAATTGCGGCCCGCGATTTACGCGAATGTTTATTGTTACAACTCGAACGGAAAGAGAGCAAGGAGTTTCAATTGGCAAAAACCATTGTAAAAGACTATTTTCAGGAGTTTACAAAAAAGCATTACGACAAAATCAGATCGAAACTGGAGCTTTCGGATGAGGAGCTGAAAAAAGGTGTCGACGAGGTACTTAAGCTAAATCCAAAACCGGGCAGCTCGTACAGTAACCCTTTAAATAAATCGAATCAGCATATTGTTCCCGATTTTCTTCTGGAATTGGTTGACGGGGAATTGAGCCTCTCGTTAAACCAGCGTAATGTTCCGGAGCTTAAAATTAACGACACGTATACCGAGATGCTGAGAACCATGAGCCAAAACCAGAAGGCGCAAAAAACCGACAAAGAAGCGGTAACTTTTGTGAAACAGAAACTGGATTCGGCAAAATGGTTTATCGATGCGATACACCAGCGACAAACTACTTTGTTGCTTACTATGTCGGAAATCATCAGTTTTCAGAAAGAGTATTTTCAGGAAGGCGACGAAACCAAACTTCGCCCGATGATATTAAAAGATATTGCCGAGAGAACCGGGCTCGATATTTCAACCATATCACGGGTTTCGAACAGCAAATACATTCAAACACATTTTGGAATTTACCCGCTTAAATATTTCTTTTCCGAAGGTTTGGCGAAAGACGACGGGGAAGAGGTTTCAACTCGTGAAATCAAAAAAATTCTGCAGGAATGTATTGAGGGCGAGGACAAACGTCGTCCTTTAACTGACGAAAAACTGGCAAAGATCCTAAAAGAGAAATCATACAATATTGCGCGGAGAACCGTTGCAAAATACCGCGAGCAGATGGGAATATCGGTAGCTCGTTTACGTAAAGAATTATAAGATGTCGGAGAAAATAGCGAGGATAATATCAATAATATTTCACCCGGTATTGATTCCGACGATTGGCATGTTTCTGCTCATGCATTCCGGATTTTATTTCGAATTACTTTTATGGGAAGCCAAACGTTTTGTGCTGTTGGTGGTGTTTTTCACTACGTGTATTTTGCCTTTGCTTTCGGTGGCGGTACTTTCGTTAAATCCGCGCTTTAATATTAATATGCCAAGCAACCGCGATCGTTTAATTCCTTTATTAAGCGCATCGGTTTTTTACTACCTGGGATTTATATTATTACGTAAAGTACAAGCTGTTCCCGAATTCAAATTGTTTATGCTGGCTTCGATACTGGTACTTGTTGTGTTGCTCATTGCTTCGCTAAAGTGGAAGATCAGCAACCACATGGCAGCCATTGGCGGCTTAAGCGGAACCTTGTTTGCACTGGCTTTCCGAAACGGAGTGAACCCGGTTTATTCGGTGTTAATAGTTGTGCTGTTGTCGGGATTGATTGGAACTGCGCGGCTTATTCTGGGTAAACACGATCTGAAACAACTGGTTGCCGGATACGGGCTTGGGTTTATTGTACTTTATCTGGTGCTTTATTTTGTGTAAAAAACAGATTTCTCTGTAACTCTTCATCTATATTTAAGTGGATAAGTAAGCAAGGTTATGCTCAGTCTGAAAGCTTTTGTCTTCATGCCAGACGGGCAGTTCCTTTTGCATTCGATCAAAAGGAACCAAAAATCTTGTCAAAAAATAACCTCTGCGTTTTTTCAATGTTACCAATTAGCCCGATTGACGGATTTTTGACGAGCCCGCACCAAATTTGCCTTCAAGTCCGCCTTCGAGAAAAAGCGTTAAGAAAATAAATGGAGAGAGCGTAAAGAAATCAAGTTTGTTTGACGCTCGTTAGACCTGAAGAATGAAGGTCTAAAAGGAGGAGTTTCTTGATTTTAGTGAAAGGAATTTATTTTTAGTTTTTTATCGTCAGCGGTGGCTTTTTTTAATCCTTTTTCAGCTATAGGAAAAAGGATTTCCTGTCTGGAAAGACAAAAAAGGGACTTAAAAAAGCCCCTTCAATTTTATAATATCTTATTAGTTGTTATTCAACAAATTTATAACCAATTCCTTTGAGCGTTTTAATGTGCTCGTTGCCAATTTTTTCGCGTAGTTTGCGGATGTGAACATCGATTGTCCGGTCACCAACCACCACGTTTTCGCCCCAAACCGAATAGTAAATCTCCTCGCGGGTAAATACTTTTCCTGGTTTCGAAACCAAAAGAGAAAGCAATTCAAATTCTTTTCTTGGCAATATCATTTCGTTGTCGCCAATGCGAATGAGGTAACGTTCTTTGTCAATAAGCAAGTCTCCAATTGTTACTGTATTACTATCAACAACTTCGACAGGTTGTGTAGCTTCGCCGGTACGTTTTAACAGTGCTTTTACACGGCTAACTAAAACTTTTGGACGAACCGGCTTGGTAATGTAATCGTCGGCTCCGGCCTCAAAACCTGCAATTTGCGAATAGTCTTCGCCACGTGCAGTTAAAAAGGCTATAACGGTGCTGCTAAGTGCCGGAATTTTTCGAAGTTCCTCACATGCAGCAATTCCATCCATTTCGGGCATCATTACGTCGAGTATAATGAGGTGGGGTACCTGTTTTTCTGCAACTTTTATTGCTTCGGCACCATTTCTGGCGGTAAATACCTCGTATCCTTCTTTTTCAAGGTTGTAACTCAGAAACTCAAGGATATCCAACTCGTCATCAACTAATAAAACTTTAAATTGATTTTCACTCATAGCATAAAATTCTTGAACAAAAGTAAGTGCTACTTATTAAAGAACAATTAACTTTCTTTTAAACAAAAAATAAACACGAAACTAAAATAGTGCTTAACCGAACCAAAATACAAATTAATAGCCACTCTTACGTTTTTTTTTACGGAAAGTTTTGATTGGGCTACTTTTGCTTTTCGAGTGTAAAATTGAATGTGGTACCCTGATCGAGTACACTTCGTACGTTAATAGATTGATTATGAGCTTCGATAATGTGTTTTACAATCGAAAGGCCAAGTCCGGTACCACCTTGCTCGCGCGAACGCGATTTGTCGACACGGAAGAAGCGCTCAAAAATACGTCGAAGGTCTTTTTTGTCGATTCCAATTCCGTTATCGGCAACTTCAACAATTATATTGTCCTCCAAATCGTGAAACGAGATGTTAACATAGCCGTTTTGTTTGCCATATTTTACCCCGTTAACGATGAGGTTGGTAACCACTTCAAGAATACGTTTTTTGTCGGCACGTACAAAAATGGGCCGATCGGGTTTATTAACAATCTGGACCGATATCTGGCTTTCTGATGCCTGCCAGTGTTCCATTTCAATAACTTCCTCAACGGTTTTAACGATATCAAAACGGGTCATATTCAGTTTCAATTCACCCGATTCCAGTTTGGTGATCGATTCCAAATCTTCAACGATCGATACCATCCGGTCGATACTTTTTTCTGTTCGTTTCAGGTAAAGTTTATTAATCTTCGGATCTTCCAATCCGCCTTCCAAAAGCGTAAGTACATACCCTTGTATATTGAAAATTGGTGTTTTTAATTCGTGCGATACGTTTCCAACAAAATCTTTGCGGTATTTTTCCAGCTCTTTCAACCGTTCAATTTCTTTTAACTGCGACTTGGCCCATTCTTCAACCTCGTATTTTACGTTTAGCAGCAAACTGTTCGAATCGATTTTTTCCTCCATTTTTTTTCCACTCAATGGTAGATCGCGAATGGTGTTATACAATGGCCGTATTCGGTCGATAATGTATTTTTTAATAATGTATAAAATGGAAAAATAGGCGGCTACAAAAAAGGCTGCAGTAGAAATGGTTATAACCAAGATGTTCTCGCCAAAGTAGTGTGCCAGCATTGTAATACCAAATGCCAACAAGGTTAAAATAACGGCAACCAGTATGGCAAGAAATTTCGAAGAATATGTTCTCATTAAATGTTTTATTATTGAATTAACCGTTATTGGTAATTCTAACGTTGCAAATTAAGGTCTCAAAGGCCGTATAAAAAAGTGGTTATTAATTGGTTAATGGTAATTTCATGGTTAGTTAATATTTTATTAATATTACAATACGATTAAACTTTTTACTTACTTTATATTTGCCGACCTTATTTTATAAATCAAACATAAATGGAAAACTTTTACCTGATTCTTGTAGTCGTACTCTTTGCTTTAGCTATTTCTGACCTTATTGTAGGAGTAAGTAACGATGCTGTAAACTTTCTTAATTCTGCAGTTGGTTCGAAAGCCGCTCCCAAATGGGTGATCTTTTTAATGGCAAGTTTAGGAGTGCTTATAGGAGCTACTTTCTCGAGTGGTATGATGGAAGTAGCACGAAAGGGAATTTTTCATCCCGAGATGTTCGTCTTTTCCGAAATCATGATCATTTTTCTGGCAGTAATGATAACTGATGTTATTCTGCTCGATATGTTTAATACCTTCGGGATGCCTACTTCAACAACGGTTTCAATTGTTTTTGAATTGCTTGGAGCTGCCGTTGCAGTGTCGGTGGTTAAAATTAAGGCTGCCGGAGGATCTGCATTAATGGAGTTGTCGCAGTATATTAACTCGAGTAAAGCACTGGCAATTATAACCGGAATTCTGCTCTCGGTGTTTATTGCCTTTACCGTTGGTGCAATTGTACAGTATTTAACCCGCCTGGTGTTTACCTTTAAATATCGCGGGCCAATGAAATATTTTGGTTCCATCTTTGGCGGATTGGCCATTACAGCCATTACCTACTTTATTGTTATTAAGGGAATGAAAGGCTCTACATACGCAGGTATTGAGTTGAGTAGTGGCGAAACTATTCAGGAATGGTTAAAACACCACACCGGATTAATGTTGCTTTACAGCTTCGGATTTTGGGTAGTTTTAATTCAGTTGCTAAAATGGGTTTTCAACATTAAAATATTAAAGGTTGTAGTACTGGCCGGAACATTTGCATTGGCAATGGCTTTTGCCGGGAACGACCTGGTGAACTTTATTGGTGTGCCACTGGCTGGTTACAATTCGTTCCAGGCCTGGATTGCACAAGGAGCTACTAATCCTGATACTTTCTCGATGGCCATGCTGGCAGGGAAGGTGGGAACTCCAACTTTTATGTTGCTTATTGCCGGATTGGTGATGATTGTTACGCTGATTATGTCAAAGAAGGCAAAATCGGTAATTGCCACTTCGCTCGATTTATCGCGCCAAAATGAAGGAGATGAACGCTTTGGTTCGTCGTTTGCAGCGCGGGTAATTGTTCGCGGAACAACAAAATTCAACAAGCGATTAAGAAGTGTATTGCCATCGTCGGTAACCGAAAGAGTGAGTTCGCGATTTGAACCGCACACTTATGTTCGCGAAGACGATCAGGATCCGCCATCGTTCGATAAAGTTCGGGCATCGGTAAACCTGGTTGTGGCAAGTATTTTAATTGCTATTGGTACTTCGCTGAAACTTCCGTTATCAACCACTTACGTAACATTTATGGTTGCAATGGGTACTTCGTTATCCGATCGTGCGTGGGACCGCGAGAGTGCCGTTTACCGTATTTCGGGTGTTTTTGCTGTAATTGGTGGTTGGTTTTTAACCGCTTTAATCGCTTTTACCGTTTCGGGTATTGTGGCACTAATAATTGCACTGAGTGGCAAATTCATGATTTTCGTGTTTGTGGTTGTAGCCATTATAATGGTTATCCGCACGCATACCATGATGAAAAAACGCGATCAGCAAGCCGCTGAAGAAGATGAAGAAATTGAAGAGGCTGATGCACACGAGCAAATTCTTGAGAAAAGCTCAAGACAAATGATAAATGCCGTAAAATCGAGTGATTTGATTGTTACGGATGGAATTGAAAGCTTTTTGAAAGAAGACCGGGCCGGATTGAAAAAGGTAGAGGAATCTTGTAAAAAATTCTCGAAAAAGGCGAAGAAAAACCGCGATAAAGTTTATTCAACGGTTACGAAATTCACTGAGGGAACATTGGATACCAGTCATTTTTATGTGCAAATGATGGAGCACAAACGCGAAATGGCACACGCCGTGCATTTTATGTTGGAACCAATGATTAAACACGTGGAGAATAACCACAAGCCATTTATTGAAGAGCAGCATACCGAATTACTGGACATCACAAAACGAATTGATAAGTTCTTTAAATCGGTGTTGAAGGATATGGAAAGTAAGACTTTTGAAGACCTTGAGCAAGTAATTGAAGAGCGCGACGATATTCTGGAACAAATTTACAGGATTGAGAAAAACCAGATTAAACGTATTAAAAACAAAATGGTTAATACGCGTAACTCTCAGTTGTTCTTTAAGTTGATTTCGGAGATGGAATACTTGTTATTGCACACGGTAAATCTGCTAAAGGCTTATCGCGATTTTATAACAAATACGCTACAGAAGAATAATTAAAGATTCGTAAACAATAGTTTAACAAGCCGGGAATTATTTCCGGCTTTTTTTATGATCTGGGTTGAGTGTTAATGTTCAGTAGGTCAGTGGTTTATTGGCTTTGTGTAATTGGAAATTAATTAAAATGTAATAAAAATGTAACATTTTAATTGGCTGATTAGAGCAACTTTACCGCTGGTGACAGCGAATAAAAAATAACAAAAACAACAATCAAAAATCAAGACTTTATACGTCATTAAATACTACTAAATGGAAAATTTTTATTTGGTTCTGGTTGTCGTTCTGTTTGCTTTGGCAATCTCCGACTTAATTGTTGGTGTTAGTAACGACGCAGTAAACTTTTTAAACTCTGCAATTGGTTCGAAAGCCGCACCTAAATGGATTATCTTTTTGATGGCAAGTTTGGGTATTCTGGTTGGAGCAACCTTCTCTAACGGAATGATGGAAGTAGCTCGAAAAGGGATCTTTCATCCTGATCAGTTTTATTTTGCCGAAATCATGGTCATATTCCTGGCCGTGATGATTACGGATATTATTCTGCTCGACATGTTTAATACTTTCGGAATGCCAACTTCAACAACGGTTTCCATTGTGTTTGAACTGTTAGGTGCTGCGGTAGCGGTTTCGGTAGTTAAAATTAGAACTGCCGGCGGATCGGTTGTTGCCGAGCTGTATCACTACATAAATTCCGAAAAGGCGCTGGCTATAGTTGGCGGAATTCTGCTTTCGGTGTTTGTGGCTTTTACAGTGGGGGCAATTGTAATGTACCTCACCCGGTTACTTTTTTCGTTTGAATACGGTAAAAGTTTAAAGTATTTCGGATCGGCATTTGGCGGTTTGGCCATTACCGGTATTACCTATTTTATGTTGATTAAAGGTATTCGGGGCTCGTCGTTTGCCGGTATGGAACTTTCGGGAGGTGAAACATTGTACGAATGGATAAAACATAATACATCAAATGTACTTTTGTTGAGTTTTGTTGGTTGGACAATTATTATTCAGTTATTACGCTGGATCTTTAAAATCGACATCCTTAGAGTAATTGTATTGGTTGGAACCTTCTCACTGGCGCTGGCATTTGCCGGAAACGATTTGGTAAACTTCATCGGGGTACCGGTTGCCGGTTTTAAATCGTTCCAGGCGTGGACAGCTTCGGGTATGAGTCCCGAAACTTTCTCGATGGATAAACTGGCCGGGAAAAGCAGTACTCCAATATTCATGCTGTTAATATCAGGGCTGGTAATGGTTGTTACCCTGATTATGTCGAAAAAAGCGCAGGCAGTAACAAAAACCGAAATTAACCTGGCACGCCAGTCGGAAGGAATGGAGCGTTTTGGCTCGTCGTTGATTGCACGTTTAATGGTGCGCAGTAGTATCAATTTCAATAAATCGATCAGCCGTTCAATGCCTTCAACTGTGCGCGAATCGGTAAGGCGCCGTTTTACTCCTGTACCATTGGGGCCTGCAAACGAACCGGAAACTCCGGCTTTTGATAAAATTCGTGCATCGGTAAACCTGGTAACGGCCAGTATTCTTATTGCCATTGCTACATCGTTTACATTGCCGCTTTCTACCACTTACGTAACGTTTATGGTGGCTATGGGTACTTCGTTATCCGACCGCGCATGGGATCGTGAAAGTGCTGTTTACCGAATTTCCGGAGTGTTTGCTGTAATTGGCGGATGGTTTTTAACTGCAATAATTGCTTTTACCGTTGCGGGTTTGGTAGCATTGTTGATTTCAGTAGGTGGTAAATTTCTGATTTTCGTGTTTGTGGCCATCGCTATTTTTATGGTAATTCGTACACAATTCCTGTTTAAAAAGCGTAACAACAAAGCTATTGAAGAAGAAGAAGAGGCTTTTGACGAAACTGACGGGGTTGAAAAAGTAATGCAGAAATGTAAAAAACATTGTGTAAATGCATTGGTTTCATCGAACAAAGCTTTTTCTGACGGGGTTGAAAGTTTCCTTAAGGAAAACCGGGCGGATTTGAAAGAAAGTATCTTGTTGAAAGATAAACTGAATTCAAAGTCGAAAAAGATAAAGAGCAAGATATTCGATACGCTTTCAAAAATTGAGGACCATGTTGATACCGGGCATTTTTATGTTCAGGTGGTTGACTATCAGCGCGAAATAGCACATTCGTTAAACTTTCTGATACAGCCTTTATTCGAGCATCTGGATAATCAGCATAAGCCATTCTCTAAAGAACAAGCCGAAGAGTTACAAGTATTGGCCACAAAACTTGATGAGTTTTACAGTTTCGGGTTGGCGATGATTCAGGAAAACACTTTCGATAAGCTGGACGAACTGATTGTAAAACGCGATGAGATTGTTGATTACCTGAAAAAGACCGAGAAAAACCAGATTAAACGGATAAAATTGAAAGATGTAAATACGCGTAACTCGGTGCTGTATTTCAACATTAACAGCGAAACTAAAAACTTGCTGCTGCATTCGATAAACCTGATTAAAGCACACAGAGATTTTGTGAGTTATTCAGTTGAAAACAGTAAATAGTGCTTGCCAAAAAACTCAGCTATTTCTTTGTCTTTTATAAGAAAACGTCAAAGGCAAGGCTTTCGAAGGTTTGGAAATCAGGGAGTTTACTTTCGTAATCGACCGTTTTAAAACCGAAAGTAACGCAGCATTTGGCGTAAGCTTACAAAGACTAAATAGTAAGAAAATTATATCCCAATTAAAAAGGAGGCTTTTTTAGCCTTCTTTTTTGTTCTCAGCGCTTTTGTAGTTACAGAATCATTACAAAATAATTACCAATTACAACCTTTTTTTAATTCCCTTTTAACTGTTCTGCAACGGCTTTCGGTGAGGTAATCGCGAATTTTGGGAGGTAATAAATAACCAAATTCTAAAATGAAAAAATTATCTCTCTTTTTATTTATTCTATTGTTTGTCAATATGTTTAATGCGTTGGCTGAAGGTGAAGACGAAAACGCGGCTAATAAAGGAACTATAGCCGGACGTATTGTCGATACCGAAAACCTGCCTCTGCCGGGAGCAGCTGTTGTAATTGAAAATTTGCATAAAGGAGCTGTAACCGATGTAAACGGATTTTACAGAATTGTATCGCTCGATCCGGGCGAGTACATAGTAAAAGTTTCATACATCGGTTTTAAAGAAGCTGAAGAAACCGTAACGGTTGCCATAGGAAAAACAAGCACACTTAATTTTAAGTTGGAAGCCGGTATTGATATCGAAGAAGTGGTGGTGAACGGTGCATTGCAAGGCCAGTCGAAAGCCTTGAACCAGCAAAAAAACAGCATGAACATTACCAACATTATTTCTTCCGATCAGGTGGGACGTTTCCCCGACCAGAATGTTGGCGACGCGTTGAAACGTATCCCCGGAATAAACGTTCAGTATGACCAGGGTGAAGCCCGTTTTGGAAACATTCGTGGAACATCGCCCGAATACAACTCGGTAGCTATCGATGGCGACCGTATTCCATCGGCCGAGGCTGAAACACGTTCTATTCAGCTCGACCTTATCCCTTCGGATATGATTCAAAGTATCGAAGTAAACAAAGTAGTAACTGCCGATATGGATGCCGATGCAATTGGCGGATCGGTAAATTTGGTAACCAAGTCAAATCCTTACTCACGCCGTATTACCGGTTCGGTTGGCGGTACTTACAACGCACTGCGTAGCAAAGTGGCGCCTAACTTCTCGCTGTTGTATGCCGATCGTTTGTTCAACAATAAACTGGGTGTTACACTGGCCGGATCGGTGCAGGATCATATGATGGGATCGGACGATCTGGAAGCCGAATGGAACGACGAAGGAATAATGAAAGAAATGCAGGTGCGCACGTATTTGATTGAGCGTTTGCGCCAGAGTTATTCGGGTGCATTGGATTATGAATTTGATGCGAATAATAAAATCGAGGTAAAAGTAATGTACAACCATCGTAACGACTGGGAAAACCGTTACCGCGTTGTTTACAAAGATCTGGATGAAGATGAGGCAAAAATCGAACGACAGGTGAAAGGTGGTACCAACAAAGATGCACGATTAGAAGACCAGCGCACGTACCATTTTTCGTTAGGTGGGCAACACCAGTTTGGTGCACTTGAAATGAATTGGAAAGGTTCTTACTCAAAAGCCAACGAAGACCGTCCGAACGAGCGTTACCTGCAATACCGAATTAAAAATGTGGAGTTTAGCCAGAATCTTTCTGATACCGAAAAACCACAGGTGATTATTAATACCCCGGAAGCGCAGGATTTTAACAGCAGCTGGGATTTTGATGAGTTGACCGAAGAACATCAGTACACCGAAGATATCGACAAAAAATTCAAAGTAGACTTTAAGCTTCCTTTTCAAAACGGAACAAGTGTTATCCGTTTTGGTGCCAAATACAAAGGCAAAAGCAAAAACCGCGACAACGATTTTTACGACTATTCGCCAACCGACGAGGATGCGTTTAACAACGGGGCATTCAACAATACCGTGGTTAAAACAAAAGACGACTTTTTGGCCGGAGATTACGTGGCCGGAACTTACGTTGATGTAAAATATTTAGGTGGATTAGATTTGGCTTCAGGCGATTTTGAAGGAGAAGTAAACCTGGAAGAATTGGCCGGAAACTTTGATGCATCGGAAGATGTAACTGCTGCTTACCTGCGTTTCGATCAATCGTTTGGGCGTATGGATGTTGTTGCCGGAGTAAGGGTTGAAAATACTTCGATCAACTACTCGGGAAAAGAACTGATTCTGGATGAAGAAGGTGATGTGGAAGATTTGGTTGATACCGAAGAAGTGGATAACAACTACACAAATGTATTGCCATCGTTGCTGTTTAAATATGAAATCGACAGAAACACCAGTATTAAAGCAAGTGTTACCAATACGCTTGCACGACCAAAATACATAGACCTGGTGCCACGTGTTGAAGTAAACAACGAAGATGTTGAGATTGAAATTGGTAACCCGGATCTTACGCCAACTACATCATGGAACTTTGATTTAATGGCTGAGCACTATTTTCAATCAATTGGTTTGGTGTCGGGTGGAATTTTCTACAAAGACATCAGCGATTTTATTGTTAACGGAATTCAGTCGGATTACGATTACCTGGGGCAAACCTGGGAGAAATTCACACAACCTATTAATGCCGGCGATGCTACTTTATTTGGTGCCGAAGTTGCATTTCAGCGTCAGTTCGACTTTTTGCCGGGCTTTCTTCGCCAAACCGGATTTTATGCCAACTACACCTATACCAAGTCGACGGTTAGCAATTTCCAGATCGAAGATCGTGAAGACGATGATTTGACATTGCCGGGAACACCTGAGAATACGTTAAACGCATCGCTGTATTACGAAGGCAAAAAGCTGTCGGCACGTTTGTCGTATAACTATGCCGGCGATTTTGTGGAAGAATATAGCGACAAAGCTTTCGAAGATGTATACTACGACCAAGTTTCGTACCTCGATTTTAATACCAGCTATCATTTCAATAAAAACTTTATGTTGTTTGCCGAACTCAATAATATTTTAAATACGCCGTTGCGTTATTATCAGGGTGAGTCGCAATACACTTACCAGGCCGAGTACTATGATATTAAAGTAAATTTCGGTCTGAAGTTTAATTTTTAGGAATCGTAATTTCCGCATAGAATAGATTTTAAAAGTTAAAGCTGAGGACGCGACTCGTTGTGTTCTCAGCTATTTACACAAAAATTGATGACGATGAATTGTACTTGTAATCGTATTTTTTTGGCGAGTGTTTTACTGGCAGTTTTGGTGGTAAGCATTGTTGGGTGCGAAGTCAACCGGCCAAGCGAGGGATCGAGAAAAGCCGGTGAGCACATTACAAACACCGTAACTGCCGTAGCCGAAACCGATCCTGTACCACAGGGTAAAAATGAAGATTCGGCTGACGATCCGGCCATTTGGGTGGATACTACAAATGTGATGAACTCGTTTATTATCGGTACCGATAAAAAGGGCGGACTGGCTACCTATGATCTTGATGGAAAGCAACTTTATTACTATCCCGATGGCAATATGAATAACTGCGATTTGCGTTATGGTTTTCAGTTGGGCGATCAGCAAGTTGATGTGTTGGCAGCAAGTAATCGGTCTACACATTCTCTTTCGTTATATGTTGTAAAAAAAGGCGGTGTGCTCGAGGCGGCTGATGCACGGGTAATTACTTCTGAAATGCAGGATGATGTTTACGGTTTGGGCATGTACCGAAGTGCAAAAACCGGTAACTATTTTGTATTTCTGAACAGCAAAGCCGGCGAAGTTGAACAGTGGCAGTTAGTTGCCAGTGGCGATAAAATTGATGCCAAACTGGTACGTTCGTGGAGTTTGGGAACGCAAACCGAAGGTGTGGCTGCCGACGATGAAAACGGAGTGGTTTACATTGGCGAAGAAGTGGCCGGAATTTTCAAGTTCGATGCTGAACCCGATGGCTCGACTGCAGGAAAACTCATAGCAATGAGTACCGAGGAAAACCCAGATATGCACTACGATATTGAAGGACTGGCAATTTATGCTACCGACAGTATAAATGGTTACCTGGTTGCCTCGTCGCAGGGAAGCTACAGTTATGCGGTTTTCGAGCGTCAGGGCGATAATAAGTACCTCGGCAGTTTCCGTATTGTTGATGGTGCTATTGATGGAGTAGAAGAAACCGATGGAATTGACATTACAAACGTTCCGCTGGGTGCAAAATTCCCGAAAGGCATGTTGGTAGTTCAGGACGGTTATAACTACAATGGCGAAGAATTAGTAAGCCAAGATTTTAAATACATCTCGTGGGAAGCCATTGAAAAATATTTCATAAAACAATAAAAGGTTATAATGGTGATGCTCTCACCCGGTGAGGGTATCACTGTTTTACCGCAAATTGCTGTATTTTATAGAACAGGCGATACACAAAAAAGCCGGTAAAAAAACTCAGAAAAGCCCAAAGTAATATTCCTCCTGCAACATATTCTAAAAAAGTGTAATACGTATCCCAAACCCCGGTTGTAAAGAAACTATTCAAGGTTATTTCCACATCCGGTTGGCTTTGCCCAAAGAACAACAACTGCCCGAATTTTATAAATGGAACCATTAATAATGGCTGGATAGGTGCCAGTAATATATTCATCCCCATTACTAAAAATGTATTTAGCCTGAAAGTAAGGCTTGCAGCCAAACAGAGAATAGTTGTAGTTCCTAAAACGGGGAAAAGCCCCAGGTAAAAACCAAAAGTCAGCGAGAGTGCTCTTTTACTTTGCGACAGAGAAGTTGATGCCGGATGTTTCACCAAATCTGTAAAGGAAATATTCCTCCTTTTTGTCCTCATAATTCCACCGTGAATGATACGCGATAAAAATAGAGGATACGTGTAACCGGTTTATTAGCCGAAGGTTAAGATATCGATAATAAGTAAAGTGGTATCGTATAAAAGCAGGTAAAACGCATCCAAATTTATTTGATACTTAATACTTGTGTAACCACCCGTTAATGCATGTTTCGTTTCTTTGATCAATAGTAAGTAATGTCAATTTTATGGAAATCAGAGAAATTGAAGTTGCCGTAATTTCCGATTTACACCTCGCTACACACGCCTGCAAACCTAAAAAAATATTAAAGTATTTAAAATCCATACGTACTTCTGTTTTGGTACTAAATGGAGATATCATCGATTCGTGGCGTTTTAGCCGTAATTATTTCCCAAAAAGTCATTTGAAAGTGATCAGGCAGATTATAAAGATGATGGAAAAGGGAACACGGGTGATCTATGTTACCGGTAATCATGATGAGTTTTTACGCAAATTCAGTGGAGCCAAAATGGGCTTGCTCGAAATTGCCAATCAATTCATTTTTGAGCACAATGGCAAACGTACCTGGATTTTTCACGGAGATATTTTTGATAAAGTTATCCATAAATCGAAACGACTGGCCAAATTCGGAGCAGCACTTTACGGACTGCTTACCATTTTTAATAAGTTGATTAACTGGCTGCTGATTCCCTTTGGGAAAAGAGAAATGATTATATACAAAATTATAAAAAAGAACTTTGTTCGCGAGAAAAGAATGCCTTCGAAATTCGAAAAACAACTGGCCGAATCGGCTTCCGCTCAAGGTTATCACACGGTAATTTGTGGACATACACATATTCCGAAAACAAAAATGCTTAACAGCGATGAGATGTCGATTCAGTACATCAATTGTGGCGATTGGGTGGAACATTTAACCGCTGCCGAATATTACAACAGCGAATGGCATTTGTATACTTACAACGGAACGGAAGAAGAAACACCGGTTGATGAGGCAGATATTCCGGCTGAACAATCGATTTACCAGACACTGGTTAAAGAGCTCACATTCTCGAATTTAATACAAGTCCGTCAGTGAAAATTCTTTATGCCATCCAGGGAACCGGTAACGGGCATCTGGCACGCGCCACCGAAATTGTTCCTTATTTACAGGAGATAGGAGAGACTGATATATTGGTTAGCGGTATTCAGGGCGATATTAGTTTGCCATACGAAGTAAAATATAGGTGCTATGGCTTTAGTTTTATTTTTGGTCGTAAAGGCGGTGTTGATATTTGGAGAACCATTGTAAAAACACGGCTTTTTCGCCTGATAAAAGACATTTGGAAAATACCTGTTAACGATTACCATTTGGTAATTAACGATTTTGAACCGGTAACTGCCTGGGCATGTAAGCTCAGGAATAAGCAATGCGTTGGTTTAAGCCATCAAAATGCTGTTTTGCACCCGCATGCACCCCGTCCGGCAAAAAAGGATGTGTTGGGTAAACTTATTTTAAAACATTATGCGCCGGCAACCATTCGCTATGGTTTTCATTTTAAACAACTCGACGAGCAGAATTTTACACCTGTAATCCGTTCTCCCATTCGTAAGGCAAAGGCTGGCAACAAAGGGCATTATACGGTTTATTTGCCTGCCTTTAGCGATGCGGAGATTGAAAAGATGCTCAGCCCTTACAAAGCTGTTCGGTGGGAGGTTTTTTCAAAACACTGCTACGAGGGCTATTCCAGAGGATTGATTCAATTTAATCCTGTTTCGCTCGAAGGGTTTAACCGGTCGTTTATCTCCTGCTCCGGAATTTTGTGCACGGCTGGTTTTGAAACACCTGCCGAAGCGCTGTTTATGGGTAAAAAGCTGTGCGTAATTCCCATGAAAAATCAATATGAACAAGCTTGCAATGCAGCTATGCTGGCCGAAATGGGGATTCCCGTTATTTCAAAAATCAGTGTTTTTCAGGAGGTTTTAACTGACTGGTTACAACAGGAAGAAGCGATACAAATTCCATATCCCGACAGCACACGCGAAATTTTATTCGAATTGATCGGGACGTATAAAACGTCGCGAAAACCAGGAAATAGAATTTTTTTACAGTGCCTACAACCATTTACATAATAAATGCTTACATTTCACTAAACAACAAAATGCCCAAGACATTGAAAACTTTTCTTGCAAAAATAAATAGTCCGTTACATCGAATATTGAAGGATAAACAAAAGAAAAACAGTAATTTAAAACTGTGATGCATAATAGAATGTTAGTTGCACTGTTACTAACATATACGTTATGTGTAATGCTGGAAAACCGTGCATTAAAAAAGAGAATATTAGAAATGAATAGTAATTTGAATCAAATCAAAACAGAAATTTACGACAAATGTTCTCTTCGGATTTCAGACTTTGAAACTGAATTAGAAAGTGAAGAATATGACGCCTGTCGATTTAAACTTAATGGACGTAATATTTTAAGTAGGAGCGCCAAAATAACGCCAAAAAAAGTAGGTCAATTTGTAACGTTTTGGAAGCGAAATGGAAGTGGGATAATTGAGCCATTTGATGAATCCGACCAGATTGATTTATATATTGTTAACGTTCGGAACGAAAATAAGCTTGGACAGTTTATTTTCCCAAAATCTGCGCTGATAGAGAAAGGAGTTATCGGAACAGAAAAGAAAGAAGGGAAAAGAGGGTTTCGAGTTTATCCTAAATGGGACATCACGAAAAACAAACAAGCTGAAGGAACTCAAAAATGGCAATTGGATTATTTTTATGAAATAAACAATTCAACGGACTTAAAAAGAGTAACAGAATTGTATAAACTAAAATAGTTGTGTAAAACAATGCTCAATCAGAACGTTAATTGAATTTAAAACCAACTAATAAAAGAATATATTTATGTTCATAATTAATTTGACTTATAAAACAGAATTAGAAAAAATCGACCAATTTCTGGAAGAACATATTGAATACCTGAATGAACAATATAAGTTAGGACATTTTCTTGCTTCAGGACGAAAAATTCCAAGAACAGGTGGTATAATATTATCAAATGTAGAATCAAAAACTGAATTGGAAAAAATTATAGGAAAAGACCCTTTCAAGCAGAATGAATTAGCGGATTATGAATTAACAGAATTTGTGCCGAGCAAAACTTGTGACGAATTAAAATTCTTGATAAAATAAAAAAGCACTAACACACAACAAATGTGTATAGTGCATGAGGGTTTTAGTATTTTTCAAGTATTTATGGCTCGTAAAAGAGGTTGGTTTAACTTGACAAAAATCTCTGCGTAATCACCGCACGACACCATACACTCAACGTTAGCAGCAAAAAATACAATATTCAATGGATTAATATGAATCATTTGAGAACTCACATAGTTTCTGAATTTGAGAAATCAAAAAGAACCATTTTAGTGGTTATTCTTTTATTCATAACAGTACAATTAAGCTATTCTCAAACTAATTATATTGCTGGTTCACCAAAACTTGCCTTCTGGAAAATTGGGAATTCCAATGAAATGATAATCATTCTGCATGGAGGCCCAGCGGTTGAACATTCTTATTTAAGACCAGAATGGGATACTTTATCTTCAATATCAACAATATGTTATTATGACCAGCGTGGTTGTGGCAAAAGCGATACAGCCCAAAGTTATACATGGATTGACCATGTTCAAGACCTTAAAAGAATAAAAGAAACAATATCGGAAAATGGTAAAATTATTTTAGCTGGTTCCTCATGGGGTTCAGAACTTGCATTATTATATTCAATTTATTTCCCAGAAGATGTTAAGGCACTTGTTTTATCTGGCTTTTGCAGATGGAATGGAGAAAATCCCCAAAAAATTGATTTCAATGATTATATTAACGATTCATTATATACTTTCATCAGGAAAAAAAGTAAATCAGAATACGAAGATTCAGTCCGAATATCGAAACATGTACCTTATCAGGAATTTTTCAAACTGAATGAACATATTGACAATCCAGAAAAAGAATTAGAATTAAGAATGTCAACTAATTTTGATATAAATAGAGCTACAGCTAATAGCTTAAAATCAGCTCCAGATATTAGTTTTCTTGGAAAAATAGATATTCCAATTTTGGCTTTTGGGAAAAATACAGTTTGCACTTATCAAGACTGGTCTGATGTTATTGAGGACTTAAATAGCAATGTAAATAGATATATCATCAATGATTCATGTCATGATCCATGGTTCACACATCCATCTGAGTTTTTTCAAGAATGTTTCAAATTTGTAGATAACTTAAATGATAATTAAAATTAAAACACGAAACGCTAAAGCGTGGTATAAGGCATGGCTGGGGTTGGGACAGACACTCATACTCTCGTCTGACCGCCACGACCTAATACCACCGCCATTAGCAAGCCAAGGAATCAACAAAATATCAATCTAAATAAATTAAAAATGAATAAGAAAATACTAAAGGTTATAGGGATTATTGCAGTGATAATTATTGTAGTTGTTTTACTTGATTATGCTTTGGGAGAAATTTTAACAGGATGGAATAATCCAAGATAATTTTTTTTACCGGTTCGCGATTACATCACGTTCTGTTTTAGAAATTCATAATAGCAAAAGTCCGGGATTGTACAAATTTAAACTATACAGCCCCGGACTCTTTATCTACGCAATCAGCGATACCTGCGTTATCAGCGTTCCAATCGTTTTACTCAGCAAGCAATGTCCATCCCTGAATCCAGTCGTCTTCGCCAAAAGCGCCTTTAAAGTCCACAATCTGGAACCAGGGCAATGGAAAATCGTGCACTTCTCCTTCAATTTCCTGTTCGGGTAAATAACTTCCCGATTCGGGATCGATCAGCGGATCGAAAATTTCGTTTTTCGAGGTGTTAAATGCTGCCATCCATTCGTTTTGCATCTCGGGGGTGTAGTTACCCGATAGTTTAAACGTTGCGCCGGTAGTACTTGCAATTTGGTAAAACACGTTGTTTTTAACGCCCAGTTTCCCGTTTTGCCACTGATTGTAGCTGTCGTGCTCCTGGTCGCTTACCTCAAGCAATACGCCATTTCGTTTATTCATAAAAATGGAGTTGGCAATCACTCCTCCGGCGTTTTTGTCGAACAATATGGTGTTTCCTCCGTTCGAGTCGCCATTACCAACCAGAGTGATATTAAAAATATTAGGCAGCGAGTGGGGCAGTCCGTAAACCGGATCAACACCGCCACCTGCTTCAATCAGGTTGTCGCCAACCAGGCCGTTTTGCACACCCAGCCAAAACTGTCCGTTACCCGACCATCCGAGGTCGTAGTCGAAAGCATCGTCGTCGCAACCCGAAACTACCATGTGTTGCAGGTTTACGGTTCCTCCGAAAATTTCCACACCGTCGTCGGCATTGGCAATCACCTCTACATAATCGATTTCGGTTTCGCTGCCAACACCGCCCAGTGTTAAGCCATTAATCTCGTTGCCTTCGCCAATATTTGTTCCTCCGTGACGTATCGATACATATTTTAACACGCCCGAGTTATCGTTGTCATTTATTCCGCCGTAAATACCACGTGGCTCGGCCAACGGGATACCTTCAATTGAAGCTTCACCACCACTCAGATTTATCGGAGCATTACCCAGAATAATTAAACCACCCCACAAGCCACTAACGTTTTTTTCTATCGAGCCATTCAGGTCGTCGCCTTCAACTGTAAAAATAATAGGTTCGTCGGGTGTGCCGTTGGCGATAATTTTTCCGCCACGTGCCACAATCAGTGCACTTGCATTTTCGGCTTGCCCAACCCTGAAACGTACTACTGTTCCGGGTTCGATGGTAAGCGTTTGTCCGTCGTTTACAAAAACAAGTCCCTCCAGAATATATTTTTTATCGTTGCTCCAGGTCGTGGTTCCTGTTCCAAAACCATTATCGGTAATTGTTTCGCCGCTTCCTTCAAGCAGGTAATCACTTTTTCGGCACGATGCAACAATAATAACGGCAAGAAGTAGTATGAATATTTTTAGTTTCATCTGTGCTGATTTTAGAGTTTAACTTCAAGATTGAGGTAAATAAATGCTTTGCTGTCAGCATTTGATGCATATGGTACCCAGTCCTGGTAGTTCAACGCAAATTTTATATTTTTTATGGGCTGAAATTGAAGTCCGGCAACCAGTGCACTTCCGTCATCGGCCAAATTCCAAGGGGTTTCTTCATCCTCTAATTTGTTCGAACTAATTTTGTCGTAACGGGCAAATAGTTGGTAGCGCTCGTTTATATTGTATTTACCATACACCGAAAATCCATATCGGTCGTAGTTCTCATCCCAGCCATCGTTTTGCCTGTAAATACCTTCGCCTGCCAAATTAGCTTTGCCATTAAAATCATACGAAAGAAAAGCATGGTAGGTTGATTGCGAAATTTCGTCGCTGGTAATGTCGTAGTACAAACGCGAACTGAAATTTTCGAGGAATTTAATACTGGTACCTAACGAATATTTAAAAACGCCATCGCTTTGGATGTTGTTGTAACCTTCGCCATTAGCTATTGTAAAATCAATATCCCACACATCAGAGAATTTATAATTGATATTCATTCCCAGGTCGGCAGAAGCACCCAGTTTATTTTCGTCGGCCAGTGTTTTCATCAGGTAACGGCGTTCCCAAACTTTCTCCATTTGTTTGAACTGTTTTAAGCCAATCAGCCCGAATTCAACTTTTAATCTTCCCTCGGAGTAACGCAGGTAAGCGTTTTTGAAATAAGCATAACGACGCGATTTTGCATACTCCGAAAGGTCTTCGGGGCTACCAATATCAAGGTTTATTTTGGCATAAAAGTTTGGGCTAAAATTGTATTCGTAACCTAAATAACCCCTAACCAGCTCAAATGCCGACTCGTCGCTTGAAGCGTTGGTAATTCCCTGGTGGAAATTGGCAAAAATGGTTGCAAACCCCGACCCCGATGGAACAAATTCGTCATCCTGGGCATACGCCTGATTGAAGATTGTTGCCATTAGAGCAATAATCAATAAAGTCTTTTTCATACGATTTAAATTGTCTGTTTTTTTTGTTGCATCGTATGGAACTAGCGTGAGTAATCCGGTGCAGAAATCCTATTAATCTCATGCTCGTTTCAGATGCAGTGTTTAATACAAATCGGGTGTAAATATAATTTTTAATCAAAGTGTAATTCATTCTTAACTGCTCTGTAATAGGTATTTGTATAAAAGTAATCGAAATGTAATAAAAATGTAATAAAAATGTAATTGCTTGATAACTTACAGGTAATATTAATTAAAATACAAGGCGTAATTGCTTTTTAATATGGTTAATCATTCCTTAATAATTCGGGTATTTTTACTATTTTTCCGTTTTATTAGAAAGCACTGTATATTTTAAAATTACGTCATTATTCATGCGGTTCCCGAAAATTGGTCAATATGGAAGAAAATTACAAAATTTTAATTGTTGACGACGAAAAAGATCTCTGCGAGATTCTGCAATTTAATCTTGAAAGTGAGGGGTTTGTAATTGATATTGCTCATTCGGGCGAGGAGGCCCTGGATATGCACCTGGAAGAATATCATCTGATTTTATTGGATGTAATGATGGAAGGTCTTTCCGGGTATAAAGTGGCAAACATCATCCGGAAAGACCGTAAACTGCAGGTTCCGATTATATTTTTAACCGCAAAGGTTGAGGAGAACGATATATTGACCGGATTTAATGTGGGGGGCGACGATTATATTTCAAAACCCTTCTCTATTAAAGAAGTTGTTGCACGTATAAAAGCCATTTTAAAACGTGGATTAAAAGCCGACGAAGAATCGAAAAAAGTGGTTTTTAAAGAACTGAAGATTGATTTTAAGAAAAAAGCAACAACCATTGAGGGCGAGCCGGTAAATCTTACCCGCAAAGAGTATGAAATTCTGTCGCTGTTAATGAAAAATATGGGACAGTATATTAGCCGCGACGAAATTTTACAACGTATCTGGAAAGACGATGTGATTGTAACCGAAAGAAATGTGGATGTAAACATTGCTCGTTTGCGCAAAAAGATTGGCGATTACGGATCGAATATTAAAGGAAAATCGGGATACGGTTATTGCTTTCAATAACAACAATCAATAAAACAGCTTGTGAAGAAGAACTTTAGCGCTCAAATATTTTTCTATTACAGCGTAATATTCGTAATATTTACCGCTACAGTTCTAGTATATCAGTACGGGCGCGAAAAGGATTTCAGAGCCTCGCAACTGGAATCGTTATTGAATAACACCACCGAAATTACCTACCGTTTTATTGAGCAGAATAATCTATTCGAAAACAAAAATTTTGATGCGGTTACCGAGGTTGTTAATCTCATTCCGCAAAGCCACACGCGTATAACGGTTATTAATAGAGACGGCACAGTGCTTTACGATAGTTTTGTCGATGATTACCGGAGCATGGAAAATCATCTTCGCCGGCCCGAAATTCAAAAGGCAATCGATCATGGTGTTGGGGCCAACATCAGGGTGTCGGCAACAACAAAACAGGAGTTTTACTATTTTGCCAAACAATACCCGAAGTATTTTGTGCGCACTGCCCTGGTTTACGATGTTGAGGTAAAAGACTTTCTGAGAACCAGCCGCGTGTTTATCGTTTTTATTATCGGGCTGTTTGTTTTTATTGGTTTGCTGTTAACGCTGGTAACGCTTCGTTTGTCGGGTACCATTAAAAAGCTGAAAGATTTTGCATTAAAAGCCGGTAATAACGAACTAGTAGAATACGACAATGAGTTTCCCGACAACGAACTGGGTATTATTAGTTCGCAGATTATTACCATTTATAATAATCTGAAGAAAACCAAAGATGACCTGACTACCGAGCGGGAAAAATTATTTAACCACCTTGATGCGCTCGACGAAGCTATTGCTTTCTTTTCGGAGAAGCGAAAAATTACCCTGTCAAACGGGCGTTTTGTCCAAATTGTAAACCTGCTGTCGAAAAAAGAGGTAACATCATCGGGCAAAATTCTGAGATTGCCGGAGTTCGATAAGCTGAACAAGTTTATAAATAAAGAGTCGGCCGATCCGAATTTTGGCAAAGGCGAGAAATTGCCGCAGTTGGTTTATACCATTTCTAAAAACGAGAAGTATTATAAAATACAATCCATTTTATTTGCCGATAAGAGTTTCGAAGTGGTTATTACCGATGTTACCCGTTTGGAAAAACGCCGTTTGCTGAAACAGCAACTCACATCGAATATTGCCCACGAATTAAAAACGCCACTATCGTCTATTCGTGGATACCTGGAAACCATTCTTGATAACTGGCCCATACCACAGGAAAAGCTGAAATATTTTCTTGAAAAAGCTTTCTTCCAATCCGAACGGCTAACAACGCTCATCAACGATGTCTCGCTCATCAACAACATTGAAGATGCGGGCGAGTTATTCGAAATGAAACAGGTTGACATTAAAAAGGTATGCGACGATATTTATGTGTATTTTCAAAGCAAGCTGGATGACAATAAAATTGAATTTATTGAGGATGTTGAACCCGATACTATTATTAATGGTAACGAGTCGCTGCTATTCTCGGTTTTCCAGAACCTGATGGAGAATGCCATAAATTATGGTGGCGAAGGTATTCAGATTCATATTCGTTGTTACCACCAGGATGATAATTACTACTATTTCTCCTTTTTTAATTCCGACTCCGAAATTCCTGAAGCCCACTTACCACGTTTGTTCGAGCGGTTTTACAGGGTAGATAAAGGCCGCTCGCGTGCTAAAGGCGGTACCGGACTTGGGCTGGCCATTGTTAAAAATGCCATTACACTTCATAAGGGCAGCGTGTCGGTAAAAAACAGGCCAAAGGGCGGTGTCGAGTTTTTGTTTTCGCTAGCCAAAGAGTAGTTGTTACATTTTGTAATAATTAACATTGGTTACCTCTTAAAAACACATTCAATTCACATTCATTTCTCTGATTATTTTTCCGGGAATCAACTATTTGAGCCTCGTAAGTTGCAGCAATAGAGCATGTCGAGAGATTGTTACAATTCGATTAAGCAAATGTAATAATAGTTTAAATGAGGATTAATCCAGCTGTAATATTATTGGTTTTGCTTTGCCGCTGTTCTTGGTGGTGAAAATAGAAATTTCATAAACCGGATTTGAACCTTATTTATAGAGATAAAATATTGAAAATCAATTAAAATATTTTAATAGTAAAGATCATGAAAAAAATCAATTTGTTATTCTTAATGTCGTTAATTTTTGGTGCGGCACTTTTAAATTCTTGTAGTGACGATGAAACTACTCCGGATGCTCCATCCGTAACAGCTCCTTCTTCAACTGAAGAAGTAGTTGCTTCTGAATCAGTAGACGTTACTTTTACTGTAAGTGTACCAGGTGGATTTGCATCAGCAAGTACATCAGCAGTTGGTGGATCTGCAACTGTAAAAAGTAGTCCGTCAGCAGGTACAACTTCAGGCGATGTTGTTGTTAGTTTTACAGCAGGTTCAAGTGCGGGAGTTGGTTCTGTAACCTTAACTGTTACTGATGCCAACCAAAAAATGGATAATGGAACTGCCGTTTTATCTGTTGTTGAAGAAGAAACTACCATCAATGTAAGCTCTAATATATCAGCCGATGTAACCTGGGAAAAAGGTAAAGTATATGTTCTGAAATCGCGTATTTCAGTATTGTCAGGTGTTACTTTAACCATTGAGCCCGGTGTAATTGTAAAAGGCGAAGCAGGTGCAGATGCCAATGCAACAGCACTTATTATTACGCGCGGTGCTAAAATCATGGCTGAAGGTACTGCTGGTGAACCAATCATTTTTACATCGGTTGCTGACAATATTATGCCGGGTGAAATTGTAAGTCCAAACTTAGAGCCAACTCTGAATGGTTTGTGGGGTGGTTTAATCGTATTGGGTAAAGCACACGTTTCTTTAAAATCGAACGAATTGGCAGGTCAGATCGAAGGTATTCCTAGTGATGACACTAACGGTTTATACGGTGGAGAAGATGATGCTGACAACTCAGGAGTTTTGAAATACATCTCAATCCGCCACGGAGGAACTAATATTGGTGAAGGAAACGAAATCAACGGTCTTACACTGGGTGGTGTTGGTTCAGCTACAACAATCGAAAACATCGAAGTTGTTGCAAACCAGGATGACGGTATCGAATTCTTCGGAGGTAAGCCAGCGCTTAAAAACGTATTGATTTGGAACAATGGTGACGATGGTCTTGATACTGACCAGGCTTTTGCCGGTTCGGTTGATAACTTCATGGTTATTAATCCTGGTGATAAAGGTTTCGAATTAGACGGACCTGAAGGTTCTTATGAAGGTACGGGGCATACGTTAATGAATGGTACTGTAATCATGGGATCATGCGGTGGAGGTTACGACGATGACGACAATACAGATGGTATTGTAAAAAACGTATACTTCACCGGGTTCACTGCTGACTCAGGTAAGGAAAATGATTACAACGAAAACGGAAGCTTTATCTGTTCAAATCTTCAAATGGACGGAAGCTACGTTGATGGCGATGGAAATACAGTAACTATTACTGTTGCAGAATACTTTGCTGATATGGCTGAAAAAGTTGATGGCGAAGGAAATCCTGTTATGTCAATCGTTGAAACTCCAACTGTAGGAGCAACCACTTCTGAATTTACCTGGACCTGGGCTGCTGCAGCATCAGCTTTCTAAAAATTGAAAAATTTAGTTTAAAGAATTTATAAAAACTCACAAGTAAGCAATTGCTTGTGAGTTTTTAATTGTTGAAGTTCATTGTTATAGAGTAAAAATTTGAACTTCAAAAAAATTAGAATCATGCGAGTAAAAAATTTTGTAATTACAGCTATGCTGTTTTTATTATCTGCCACTGTTTTTGGGCAGAAAGGATTCATTCGTGGATCTGTTTTTGATGGTAAAACCGGGGAGTTTCTGCCCGGAGTAACCATTTTTATTGAAGGTACAACTACAGGTACTATCACCGACCTGGATGGTAAGTTCAACTTACCTATTGATCCGGGCACCTACCAGTTAAGAGTTTCATTTATTTCTTACGAAACACTAAACATTAATGATGTAGTTGTAGAAGCCAACAAACCTACACTGCTTGATAATTTGAAGCTGGAGGAAGCAACCATTCAACTCGGAGAAGCGGTGGTTACTGCGAAGTATATCCGGAATACAGAAACAGCCATGATAACCATGAAACGGAAATCAGGGAATGTAATGGATGGTATTTCTTCGGCAGCATTGAAAAAAATTGGTGATTCCAATGCCGCCGCATCTATGAAACGTGTGACCGGTGTTTCGGTAGAAGGGGGTAAATACGTTTTTGTAAGGGGCTTGGGTGACCGATATACAAAAACAATTTTAAACGGTCTCGATATTCCAGGGCTGGACCCCGACAGGAACAGTATCCAAATGGATATCTTTCCAACCAATATTATTGATAATATGGTTGTGACAAAGTCGTTTAGTGCAGACTTGCCTGCCGATTTTACCGGAGGTGTTATTGATATTAACCTAAAAGACTTTCCGGATAGAAAACAAGCTTCTGTTTCAATAGATGCCGGCTATAATCCGGAATCTCATTTTAACAGCGATTTTCTGAGCTACGAAGGTGGTAAAACAGACTGGCTGGGTTTCGATGATGGAACCCGCGCAATTCCGGCAACGGAGAATATCCCGCTATTTGCGAATGTAGTTGGCGACCCGAATGGTGTTCAGGGTACGCGTTATCAGGAAATACTTCATTCATTTAATCCTATTATGGCTGCCGAGAAACAAAAAAGTTTTATGGACTACGGTTTTGGCGCTTCGTTTGGAAACCAGTTTCGTGTAGGGAAATATACTTTGGGTTTTATTCTTTCAGGATCGTATAAAAGCAATACTGATTTTTATGAAGATGCTTCCTACATGCAATGGGGGCTATCAAGCGATGCCAATGTTAAGGAATTAGAAGTCCGTGAAAACCAGTTGGGTAGTTTTGGCATAGAAAACATTTTGTTAAGTGGCTTAGGAGGGTTTGCTATTAAAACCCAAAAAGCAAAATACAGAATTTATGTAACACACCTGCAAAATGGAGAATCACAGGCCGGTATTTTCGACTACGAAAAATCAAACGTGGGTACCACATTTTCAGGAATTCAGCACAATCTGGAGTATAGTCAAAGATCGATGTCGAATCTACTGATCGATGGTAAATATAATTTCATGGAATCGGGTTGGGAAATCGAATGGAAGCTTTCACCAACCCTATCAAGTATCCAGGATCCGGATATTCGTTTTTCACGTTATGTCGTTCGTGACGATGATTATATTATGGGAACAGAATCAGGTTTTCCTGAAAGAATCTGGCGAGATCTGGATGAAATTGATATGGCCGGGGTGCTTCATCTAACCAAGAGTTTTAAATTTAAAGAGGAAGATGCTAAATTAAAGTTTGGTGGTGCCTACACAAATAAAGATCGCGATTATGTAATCAGGAAGTTCAGCATAAATCCACGATATCTTGAATTAACAGGTAATCCGAATGAACTGTTTTTTGAAGAGAATATATGGCCTTCCGAGGGAAATGTTGGGCGCGGAACAACTTACGATGTTTCTTTTATTCCGAATAATCCAACTGAGTATAATTCACACCTGCAAAATATTGCAGGCTATGTTTCTGTTGATTTGAGTCCATTTAAAAACCTCAAAGCGATTGCAGGTTTGAGAGCTGAAAAATTCCAGCAATATTATACAGGACAAGACCAATTAGGCTATAATGTTCTTGACGATGAATTAGTACTTGACAATTTGGATTTCTTCCCAACAGTTAATCTTATATACAATTTAGTCGAAAATCAGAACCTGCGTTTTTCGTATGCTAAAACAATTGCCCGACCTTCGTTTAAAGAGTTATCGTATGCTCAGATTTTCGACCCAATTAGTGGTCGTACATTCATTGGTAGTATGTCTGAAGACATCGATAATGAATCGGGCATTGTTTATTGGGATGGTAATCTTACTGTAACAGATATTCAGAATTTTGACCTACGTTGGGAACTTTTCCAGGAAGGCGGACAAATCTTTTCAACAAGTTTATTTTACAAATCGTTTAAACGTCCGATAGAGTTGGTGCAATATGCAACACAAACCGGTTCGTATCAACCACGAAATGTGGGTGACGGACAGGTGATGGGGGTTGAATTTGAAATACGTAAAAACCTTCAATTTATTAGTGAAGCACTTAAAAACTTCAGTGTAAACTTTAATTATACGTATACAAAGTCGAAAATCGAATTAAGCGCAAGCGAATACAGATCAAAAGAATTGAATGCACGAACCGGAGAAACCATTGATGACTACCGCGATATGGCAGGTCAGGCGCCTTATCTTATTAATGCCGGCCTTTCATACAATGGTGGCGAAGAAGGATTTTGGAGTGGTTTCGGTGCCGGGATTTATTACAACGTACAAGGAGAAACTCTTGAATATGTTGGGATCGCCGACCTTCCTAATGTGTACACGTCGCCTTTCCACAGTCTGAATTTTAATTCAAGCAAAAGTTTTGGTAAAGATGATCATTATAGCATTGGATTTAAAATCGATAATATCTTAAACGAATCAAAAGAGTCGGTATATAAATCATTCGAGGCTGCAGATCAGATTTTTTCAAGACTGAGTCCCGGAACTACATTCCAGTTTAAATTTGGATATACTTTTTAATAAAGCAGAATTGAATTTACTCTGTAACGAAAGTTACTCGCATTAGTAAAGATCCCGGTTTTTATTGCCGGGGTCTTTTTATATTTATTACCTCGTTGAAGATATCTTTTAAGGAAGTAAAAAGTTTATTTACTAACCTTGTCAACTCTTAATTAATTTGTAATTGATTCGCAATGCTAGTGTTATGCCGCAGTCGTAACTTTGCATTAAATTTTGAATTATACAATATAAAATAAGCTATACGCAGTGTTTAATGGCAGGTAGGTTGCAGAGCCTACCTTAAAGCCCGGGTGAATGCCCGGGCTTTTTTTGGCTCCAAACTTTTCTTAGTAAGATTGCATAAAAATTACATAAATGTTACAAAAAGATTGCAGTTTAGTATCTTAAATGTAAATTTAATGTTAACTTTGTATTAATAGAAGTAACGTCAAACAACTTTAACAAAAGAAAGGAGGCTACCATGAAAAGGTTAGCATTGTTAGTAGGAGTTTTATTTGTAGCATTTACAGTTTTCGCCCAGGAACTGCAAGAAATTGATGGTTTGTATTACCAGGATTCCGAATTGTTTTCAGGAGAGTACATTACATATTTTGATAATGGTAATGTAAAAATGGAATCTTATTTCGTAGATGGTAAAAAAGACGGCGAATATAAACTGTACTTTGAAACAGGTGAACTTAACGAAGTTCGTTCGTATGAAAACAACGAAATGGATGGTATTTGGCTTACTTTCAACACCAACGGAGTTAAGGTTGCTGAAGCTGCCTATAAAAACGGCAAAAAAGATGGCAACTGGTATGTGTGGGACGATGAAGGTAATTTGAAGTATGAACTTTGTTACAAAGACGGTGAAAAAACCGGAACCTGGAAAAGCTACGATGAAATGGGAGTAGTTGTGAATGAAAGAAGCTACTCTGAATTTTAAAATTTGAAGTTACATTAAACACTGCATAGAGCGTCTGACTAGCCATAGTCAGACGCTTTTTTTTGAATATTATCGAAGGGAGAGGTAGTTATACCAATTTGACCATAAAATGGATCACCTGAAAAATTCGGTGGCTTAATTTAGAAATTGACAATAATTTCATGCCTGCCGGCGGCCTTCATTTTTGTCTTACCACAAAAACGAAGCAAAAAACGCAAGGCTGCTTTTGGTCACTACCCTGCGTTTTTATAAAACCCAAGTTCGGACGGGTGATCTCCTCGCCTACTCGGAGCTTCCCGCTCTCACTACGGTTTTATTTTAACTCCGGGCAACGACCAAAAGAGGCCGTCCTCTTAAGCAACGTCACTGCATCGGAGCAGGGCCTCGGCCGGTGAGCCGGAAAACAAGTGGTGACGACGTAAAAAAATTACTGCTGTTTGAGGAGGTACGACGAGTTCAGTAATTTTAGTCGGCATCGCGTAGCTTTTCCGAGAGAGGCGGGCGCAGCCTTGGGTTTTCTGTCTATCTCTTTGGGCTAAGCCAAAGAGTAGAATCCGGCTGATAAGCCAAAAGAATGTTGCTTATTTCTGGTAGCTTTTATTCAATATTGAAACTTCCGGGTGAGATATTTTTTCTTCTCCACCTACTTTTTAATGTGATCCCATAAAATGCCGTATTGGATGCGTCATTATTTCTCTTTTTATCAAGGAGAAAAATTTTAGCATAGCCTTAGCTACGGTACAATTTTTCAACGAAGAGAAAATGAAAAAGAATTAGTTTATATGCGACATTTTATGGTCAATTTGGTATTATTTTACTGGTTATTTGAATTCCGGTGAGCGCATTCCCCGCAGGCTTTGCCAAGGGGTAAACGAACAAGACAATAAAAAAAGTCCTTAACGGAATCGGATTCCTTGTCAGCTTTGCTGCGAGGAGTTTCAATTGGTTTGGCTCAAATATAACTGGTCGTTTGGCTTTAATTGAATTAAAAACATAGGTTCCAATGATTGTCGCCGGGTTGCCGGATTCATAAACTGAGGACTCAAATTAGACATGCCCCGGTGAGTAAGTGGGTATATTTTGGCAATGTTCTCAGGGTAGCGCATGTTTATCGTGTCTTTTCCGGGCTCCGTTGTAAATACCCATGTATCTTGCGGGCCCGGCTGAAACTCATCAATCGTATACAAGCGTTTTGCATTAGAGCTGCCATAAAAAAATACTTCGTATTGTGGGTAAAGGTAATTGTAGAAAGGAGCTTTATTGCGGGCATTTTCATTATATATTTTACTTGCTTTGGTTGATGCCTGGTAGGTAAAGGCCATAGGTAGCGCATGTCCGTTTAAAACAATAGTCAACATTGACATTGTCATTATCGATGGGAGTAGAAGTTTCAAGGTTGTTGATTTCAATAATGTTTGCATTAAAACAAAAGCTGCAATAGTTATAGTCAGCAATATCCAATAAATAATATTTGTGGTCGGAAACATATAGCTCATTACAACAATGCAAAACAAGATCAGAAATAGCGGAATAAAAGACTGCACGCGTAAAAGTTTCGGAACAATTTTATGCTGCGGACCTTCCATATAACGGTTTACCCAACTGGCAGTAATAACCAGAATCATGGGAATTAATAAGAAAATATAGTGTGGTGCCTTTCCTTTTGCAATACTCGCTATTATAAAAAATAGCCAGATACCGCCTACTGTAAAGTATTCGCGTCGTTTATCGGAGCCGCGGAAATAACTTCTGAACTCCTGGAAAAATGCAAAAAGAAACAATATACTCCAGGGTAAAATCAGGTATAAAATCGTATGTAAATAAAAGAAATAGTCGTTGTTGTCTCCGGCGTAGGAACCGGTAATCCGACCAACATTATTTGTGAAGAAGAAAAATTTTAAGCCTTCTATACCAAACTGGTTGTATAGACTTAAGAATGCGGGAGTACAAACAATAAATGCAATCCCGATTCCGAGTAACCACTTAGGATGAAATAGTTCCTTAAAGTCTCGTTTCAGAAGTAGATGAGAACCTAATGCAAATGCCGGGATCGCAGCTCCAATTGGGCCTTTGGTCATCATGGCCAGGCCTATACCAACAAAAGCAATAATGAAATGAATAGGCTTCTCACTTTTTTCGTAGGCTGCCAGTTGCCATATGGCCAGCGTTACATTAGCCTGTAGTATGAGGTCGGTATGTACATCCATTGCAAACATGAAATACACCCACGAAGAAGCCAGCATTAATGCTGCCAATTTACCTGTATTTTTGTTGTACATCGTTTCGCCTAGTTTGTAGGTAAAATAAAAACCGGCAAAACTGTAAAGGATCGGGAAAATCTTAAATGACCAGTTGTGTAAGCCGCCAATTTTAAAACCTAAAGCTGCCAGCCAGAAAAGTAAGGGAGGTTTTTGGTCGTAAGCTTCACCATGGATTTTTAGGTTTATCCAGTCGCCACTTTCAACAATATGGCGGGCAATGGCCCCGTATTTTCCGGCATCACCGGTTAGGTCGACAAACAGGCCCAAAAAGTAGGCGGTTAACAGAAGTGCAGCAGTGAAAATTATGGCAATAAAATTGATAGTTTGATTTTTCATTATCCTGAATATTTAGAGTGTTTTTTTACAATGGAAAGTTACTCCAGTCATTCAGGATCAGTGTTTTATAAATCTTATTTCATGTTTATGAAATAATTATGTGGCAGCGTTCTTCGATTATATTAAGGGGGCATTTAAGGATGATTTAATTTAAAATTTATGTAAAAAACAGATTAGGTAGAGAGGTGTAAAAATTACTGCTTTTTCTTTGCGATGAGGACTGTAGTTGGTGATTCAAAAACATCTCTAGCCGAAAAGATTATCTCGTAATTTTCATCAAGCGATACCTGTTTGATTTTCTTCTTTGTTGAGATGATTAATCCATCGGGATAATGCTGAAAAAAGGAGTCAAACTCATCTAGTTCAAGTTCTTTAATTGTTTTTTTATGGTAGAAAGCATACGAGGGATTAAACTTTTGGAAAAAAGCAAGCTCCCTGTTTTTTACTAACTCCTGACTTTGTTTTACAGGATTTTGACGATCGATTGCCGGGTAAATGAAAGCAAAAAACACAATAGCTGTTAACACGCCCGAAAGTGCCTGAATAAGAAGAAAGTTGTTGACCTGTTTCCTGAAAATCAATGCCACAATATTTACTAATGGCAAAATAAAGAGCCAGACAGCTATCTGTCTGATCGCGACGAGAGAAGGATCAAACTTCATGGCCACGTAACCGCCAATTGGGAGAATAATGCTCAAGGTTAATAATGCTATGAAACCGATTTTGAATGATTTAAAGGAGTGTTTTTGGCTTATAAATAATGCCATTAAAACAGCTAAAAACGGATACGAAGGAACCGTGTAGTTTGGTAATTTAGTTTGAGAAATTGAAAAGAATGCAACGATGGTAATTCCGGCTATCAGGTTAAATAGTGTAAATTGATTTTTCCGTTGTTTAAAGGCCACAATAATGGCTTGGGGCAGGTAGACCGAAAAAGGAAACATACCGGCAAAAACAAAAAGGAGGGTGATTAAGAAACTTCCTCCGTGACCTTCCATAGAATCCGAAAACCGGTTAATGTTGTGCTTCAGAAAAAAGCCTTTTGTCCATTCCCAGTGGGTTTCAATACCATTTAATAAATACCACGGCAAAACCACTATCAGTACTAAAAGTGCTCCTGAGAGTGGTTGTAAATTTAATATAGTTGTCCATTTCAGGTTTCGTGAAAATACCAGATACAGTAGAAATATAAGTCCGGGAAGCAGAATGGCTACCGGGCCTTTGGCCAATGTTCCCATTGCCATTGCAAAATACATATAAAACACCTCGTGTTTGTTTTCGGTGTGTACAGCGGCATAAAATGCAAAGAGGCTCCAGGTTATAAAAAAAATAAGATAAGGATCGGGAACAGCAAGGTGAAACTGAATGGAAAGATGAATGGATGCCAGGAGTAGGATTGTTGTCCAGAAGGCTGTTTTACTATCGGTGAATTTCCGTGTATATCGAAAGGTTGTAAAGACGGTTAGCGCTCCGAAAATTGCCGAGAAAAAGCGCGCTCCAAAGGGATTTACACCAAATACAGTATAAGACAATAGCATAAAAAGGTAATGCAATGGAGGTTTGTCGGTTCGTAACGCACCGTTAAATGTTGGTACAAGCAGATTTCCATTATGGAGCATTTCGCTTGCGCAGCTTGCATTTTTTGCTTCGTCGAGAATGTAAATACTAACTCCCCAGCTGTTGAATAAATACAATCCGGCAGCTGCCAGAAAAATGAACAGCGGGAAATACCTTTTATTGATGATTCTTTCTAACATGGAACCTGGTTAAAAATAGTTGGACGAAAGGTAGAAATTTCAGTAAGCCTCCGTTGTATAAATCTATTACAATTGCATTACAATTCAGTTATTTCCATCACCATCAATTTACAAGAAAAAAATCTGCTCCCCTAAAAGCGAGGTGGGCAATACTAACTATTTGTTAATCAAAATTGTTGCAGGAATGTAATGAGGGAGATGTGATACTGAATTGATGAACAGTGTTTTAGTGTTAATTCGATTAACAATAAATTCACACCTTAACTTTCCATCAATGTACAATTAACAGTTACGAGTTCAATTTAACAATTGTCTTACTTTTTTATAAAGCACTCATAAAATAGTTGCTGCCGTAGGTATAAAATTTTGTGCAGATTTTTAAGCCTGTAAAACCAAATGTTTTTGAAAATGAAGAGGCTTGTATATCGCAACAGATATTTCTTTATTCCATACCTGGCTTTTGTATTTATTAGTGCGCTGGTTCTGCTTTTTTTTGATAGAATACAAATTCATATCGAATTAAACAAACTAAATTCTCCATTTTTCGATCAGTTTTTTAAGCGAATTACTTTTCTGGGAGACGGTCTTGTTTGTGTACTTATACTGGCAGTTTTGCTTTTATATAATTATCGTTGGACGGTTATTTTTGCCGTTTCTATTGTAATTAGCAACCTGGCGGTTTTTATTGGTAAACAAATGATTTTTTACGAAACCTATCGTCCGTCAAAATATTTCGAGCTTTACGAGAAATATGAGTTACATCTGGTAGAGGGCGTTAATTTACACAATCTGCAGAGTTTTCCTTCCGGGCATACCACATCAGCATTCACCATTTTTATCATGTTGGCTTTTTTGGTCAGAAATAATTACTTAAAGTTGTTTTGTTTTATTGTGGCACTGTTAACAGGATATTCACGTATATACCTGTCGCAACATTTTCTGGTTGACGTGCTTGCCGGATCTGTAATTGGCGTAGCCAGTGTGCTTGTAACATGGCACTCTCTGGAAGGTTATAATACCGAATGGTTCGACTATTCGTTGGTAAGTAGTTTTAAGAAACGTAACAAAAAGGATATTCCGGCTACCGTTGCAGAAGGGGCTTTATCTGAATGATGTTTGTTGGCAAGTTTAAATTCTAATGGTTTTTACCGCATTATTTAAAGAAAGGTTTAGTTTGTCTAAGCTTTTAAAGACTGATTGGTTGGCGCTATTATTAATATTGACCTACCTGCTATTACTTGCACCATATTCGCTGAATTTTATTTTTTACATGCCCGATGAAAGGCATTATGCGGATGCAGCCATGTACATGTTAAAACACGGCGGTTATCTGAGCCCAATAAATCCGGATGGAGGATATCGTTTTATGAAACCGATTTTCACCTATTGGGTGGTTCTGGCAAGTTATGCATTGTTTGGTATTAGCGAGTTTAGCACACGATTTCCTTTTTTGCTGGCTGCCGGAATGGTAATCCGGTTAACTTATCGTACTACTTTACTGGCTTTTCGATCAAGAGAAACAGCATTGCTGGCTTTACTAATTGTTGGGTCAACACCTGTTTTACACCGTTCAACGCCACTTGCATTAACCGATCTTCTTTTTCTCATTTTTCTTCAGCTCATAATTTATGGTACGGTTGGTTTGCTGGTGAGCGCAGATCGAAAACCCCGTTTTTTCTGGTATTTGTATGCCGGTGCCGGAATGGCCGTAATGACCAAAGGACTTCCTGCAATTGTGTTTCTGAGTGTTGCTTTGTTTTATTTGGTGGCGAATCCCTGGAGGCGTCTTCGGCTGAGAGAAGTGGTACACTTTCCATCGATGTTGACCGGCCTTGTACTTGGAGGTTTTTGGTACGTGGCTATTTTTTTCATACACGGACCGGAAGCTGTATTCAGTTTCTGGGAAGATCAGGTTGGAATCCGGATTTCGGATAAAATAGTGCAAATTGCAAAGAATCTGGTACTGTCGGTTTTGGCGATTGTTTTAATGATGTTCCCGTTTATGTTAGCCGGCTGGCGAGGGCTTATTTATCGACTGAAATTAAAGACGAATCCAAAGGTTTTGGTGGTGCTTGGTTTTTCTATAGTCTGGGGGTTGGCAATGGTCGGGATGGCAAGCTTTGTTTCGAAATTTTACTACCGTTATCTTATTCCTGTACTTCCTGTTTTAGCAATGGCAATGGCCTGGTTAATTTGGTCGAATCATCAAAAATCAGGAACATTAAAAATGATGAAAACAGGGCTTTTTATTTCATTCACATTATTCCTGTTGGTTAATCTATCAGGTATTGTTGTCGTTTGCTTGTTTTACGCCCCCGTTTGGTATTACCTGGTTTTTGCACTAAATATTCTTATTTCTTCCTGGCTTTTTTTAAAGAATAGAAGAAAATCGATTTTGCGTCAATCGATACTGATTTATTGGTTTATGGCGGGAATATTTTATAGTTTGTACTTTGTGATTCGGCCGATAAGTGCGCCAACAAACGGGCAACAAATCGTTCAAAAATTGAATGAACTGAATATCTCCTCCGGTGATTCCATTCAATTTTTCGGACACACAAGAATCGCCTCAAATCTCCGAGTGGTAACAAAAGGAGAATACTTTTTTATAGCTTATAAACAGGAAGAGGCAGAAATTAGACCGGAAACTCGCGTAGTAGTATTTCCCGATAGTTTTATTGAAGAGCTGAATCTGGAAAACTTCGATTTAGTGCCAGCATCTTATGTTTGGTCAGAAATAAATCCCGGAGAAATATGGGCGGTGAAAAACCGGAACGAACTTTTTGAGTTGAAAAAGGAGCGTTCGGATATTTATTATATTGGAATACGAAAATCGTCAAAAAAGAATTAAAGGAAAGTCAAATAAAAAAGTTGTATTTGATTTTCAATACTGCTTATTGACAGAAACAAAAAGAGGTGGTGTGATGAACCTCTTTTTGTTTCTGTTCTTCGATCTTGCATTTTAATCGAAGAAAGTGCGAGAATATCGTTTTGAATCTATTTGCATTTTTAAGCCTGCTCAAATGCCAGCTTGTTGCCAGTCTTCTGAATCTTTTCATTTAGAAAAAACTGAGCATCAGCGTACGATTCTATTTCGTTGGTAGTTTCGATGATGTTTACTCGTTGATCCGGTTGGTCGACCATCTTTTTAAAACTTTGTGCAGAAATTTCTTTTGCGCCATGATAAAGAATTTCTTCTGTTTGGTAATTGAATATAAAATCCTCGTGTTCGGCAAATACAAACTCAATTTCAGAAAAGTCAGCATTTGATTCGGAATAACGAGCATACATGCAGTAAACTTTTCCGTTGGGCATTCCATAAAAATATACCGGTAAAAAGGTGTGAAAATACGACATGTACGATTTGTAGATTAACTTTGCTTTTGTTTCCATAATTAATTGATTTTAAACTGCCCGAAAGTATAATGCCAAAAGCTTATTAACGATTTAAACCGATTAATTTTCAGTTAATGAAAGTTTAAAAAATTATTTAGCGATTAATCTTGTGTGATTTTGAATGACTCATAGTTTTAGTTCTTTTGTTCTGGAACTCTCATCGGCCTTTAAAATTTGATTAGGGTGATATAAGAAAATGATTATACAAAAGTATGTAAGAAGAGTCCTTTTGCGCTATTTTTAATTGTGGTATTTATAAAATGTTTGGAATAGTGAAGGTTATTGATGTCCGAATTTGATTCCAGAAATGGTGAAAAAACAGAATATGGAAACGCTACCATGAAGACTGTGGAGTGATAATCGAAAGGAGTGTATTGATCATTGAGGAATTTTAATGTATTACATAGCTATAAGCCTTTTTGTTTGGCGTATACTTTTTCTATTTTTTTAATATGAACTTTTGATTATTCTTTTTGGGGCATCTCATTAACGGACTGTTAAATGTTGAAATTCTCATACTTTCTAACAATCAAAAGAAATTGTATCCATTAATTTTATCTGTCAGAATATGGACAGCTATTAGGATTTAGCCTGTTGCGGGAAAAGTATGTTTCTATTTTCGCTTGTGTAAAAGTTATGTATAATCAGATAAAACCATTTATATTATTAACCTCTACGTTTGCTTTATTTTCAATACTTTTTTGTTTTGACAAAGCCTTTAGTCACGAAGTTACAGTAGCCTCACTTTCTAATGTAAGTTTTAATTTGTCGTCTCCTTCTGGAGGTGGGTCAAAAGGCCAGCAAGAGGCTGACTGGAGGATATATTTAAAAAAATCAAAAGAGTTTTTCCAAAACAGAGAAATTGATGAAGCAATAGAATGGGCGAAAAAGGCCGATTCTATATTCGTTTTGGAAAACAAAAAACCACTGTACGATGCCCAAGCGCTTATGGGGATTTGTTATAAAGACAAAGATGAGTTGGTAAAATCGATAAAGCATTATCAACTTGCATTAGCAAATGCTCCCGGATTATCGAGTGAGATTAATACCATGCTTAATATGGCTGAAGTTTCACTGGCAGCAAAAGATACAATCGCTGTTCTTGACTATTTGAGTATATATCGAATTCAGTTGGATAAAATAGAGTCCAGAAAAGCAAGGGCTTATTGCTATTTCCAATATGCTTCGCTATTACAAAAAGCAGGTGGCGATTTGAATGTTGCATTTTCTTTTTTTCAAAAATCACTTAGTATTTGCAGAATTGATTCTATTTACGAAATAGGCAGTTATAATTGTTGTGGAATTATAGAGTTGTATGAGCAACAGGGAAAAATTGATAGTTGTTTGGCATGGCAGGATTCTCTTGCTTTTTTTGTGGAGAAAGACAATTCCCCATTAGTTCATGCAAATGCTTTACAGTGTTTGGGCAATTTTAATTTAAAACAGAAAAATTATAAAACAGCAATAAAAGAGCTCAGACGTGCCTTGATTTATGCTAGAAAAGCAGATTATATGCCTGCCTGTCTGGATATTTTTATGAAATTGTCGGAAGCCAGTGAAGCAATTGGCGACTATAAAAAAAGTATTTTTTATTTAAAGAAATATGATACTATTGAGGATTCTTTAGGAGCAAGTAAATGGAACGAACGCTTGCTTGAACTTCAAATGAAATATGAAAATGAGCGAAAAGAACAGCAGCTTAAAACACTCAAAAATAGATTGGATGTAGCTCTTGGTTTCCCCGTTTTGATAGCTGTTTTTTCTGTTTTTGTAATTATCTTTTTAGTTTTATTTCTAACCCGAAAACAATATAACCCAAAACAGGTGGCAGAGGATATAGTGAAATCTCCTCCATTGGAGAAAAGTTTATCTGCTAGCCAGTTAAAACAATGGGATGATTTGCAGCGAATTTTTATTGCCGATAAACTATATCTTAAGCCAGACCTGACTTTAACGAGTTTGGCAAAACTACTTAACACAAACCGAAGCACATTGTCAGAGATTATTAATATAAAATCAGGAAAGACCTTTACCCATTTTGTTAATGAATATAGAGTAAAAGAAGCTTGTATTTTATTGTCAGACCCACAGAAAAATTATTTGTCTATTGAAGGAATTGGTCTGGAAGTGGGGTTTAACTCAAGATCGGCATTTTATGTTGCATTTGCGCACGAGATAGAGCAAAGCCCTGCATCATTCCGTAAAACTCATTCTCAGAAATGATTTGTCCGGTATTGGGTGTCAGATCTTTTTCATGAGTGTCCTAATTGATCTATAAGGACATTAAAAAGTTGCTAATTCTTATGGAGCTGTTGACTTTTGTGAAAGCTAAAACAAGAGGCTTATTCTGTAAATATACAGAATAGGGTTTTAGGCCGAGATATACTTTTTTACGAAAAAGTAGGGCTTACCTTTTTAATAATATAACCTTTAATTAAATGAGAAAGATTTTACAATTGTCAGTCCTTGTATTATTCATTATTACGAGTTGTAGTACTGGTTCCAGCCAAAAAGAAAATAAGTACTTGGGCAAAATTCCTTTGATGGTTGCCGATTTTCAAAACGGGCAAAAGAAACTGGAAGAAAAGGCAGAAAATAGCGAAGACTTTGAGGAGTTAATGAAGTTAGATAAAGAGTTGAAAGATTTTCGGAAAGGATATGATGAAAAGATGGAGGCATATCTTAACGAAACCAAAACCCTTGCACCTATTCCGGTGAAAATTTTAAACGAAAAGCCTTTTAAAATAAAAAATGCGGTTATTAATGCCTTGGGAACTAATAACCTTAATCTTAAGTTAACGCTTGATGTAACAGATGAGGTTCCTTTTGATACTCCTGGACGGCAAACCATTTGGGTGTATTATAAAGCTGTTGACTCACAAGGAAACGATATTTCAGGAACAAAAACAGTGGCTTCAAATGTATCACGCAAGAAAATTATTCCTGGTACTGAATATGAAGTATTTGGCAGCTGGAGTGCTGGTCAGATTATTAATATGGAAGATTTTGCCGGCATAGTGGAAATTACAAAAGAAGAATATAGCCGGCATTAAGCCTTTATTTTCTCTTCTAAACGATTCGTAATTATAAAACTGAACATATTTAATGAAACAGATAGTAATATTTGTATTAGTAGTGTGCTTTAGTGCGCAGAATATTAATGCTTTGGGAGAAAATTTAATTCTGACAGGTTCTCCTGATAATGTTGGTTCCTGGAAGCAATATAGCTCGGACAACTTTTTGATTTATGCTGAAAATCAGTCTTTACAGTTAAGTGATTTGGCTGTTAAATTGGAAGCAGAACTTAAAAAGCTGGATTATTCTATGAATAACAAAGAAATCAATCCAATAACAGGAAAAGAATATATTCCGTTACTGGATTTTTCAGGGAAACTAAATGTTTACATTTATAAGGATAATTTGCCGGATGCACCTTCCTCTTATCAAGACTGGGACATTGGTTATTACGATATTTCATCTAACACTTTATTTATTAAAGAGCCTTCTATTGAAGATCAAAAATATTATCCTTCCGTTAACGAAGCTTCCATTGCTATTTTAGCCCGCTATGTATTAGGTAAAAAACTGAAATTTAATGGAGATAATGTACCTGAATCCTGGTCGCAGGTTGGTTTTGGTTTGTATGAATCAGGATATAAAGTAGATGAATCTTTATTGAAACAATATTTTGATCAATATGACGATGAAAGTTTTCCTCTAATATCCGAATTTAATGGTTGGGATAAGTTATCTGATGCAACTAATATAGAGTTATCTGTTGCTTTGGCAAATATTCTGATTATTGATTATGGATATTTAGATGTTTATTATGCATCCCAAAATCTTAATTTCATTGTACATCCAAGCCAGCAGAATTCAAAATATTATCATCTGGCCCGTCTCTTATTTCTGGAAGATGAAGGAAAAGGGAAAATAACTCGTAGCTACAGTGATTCTATGATGATTGTTTATTCGTATGACCCTGATCGCACACAAATTGTTGTTGATGCTATAAAAGACGATGTAGAAGAATTAAAACAAGATCTTCATGGGAATATCCTACATCCTGTTGTTGTTACTTTGTTTCGTAACGATGAGGATTTTACTTATGCAACGGTTGGTAATATTAACGAACTAAAACATGGGGCACATGCCATATCTCACTATGTAATTCATGCATGTGATGAAGAGACCACCCTTCGGAAACTTATCCGCCATGAATATGCCCACAGTGTGGTAGCTTATATTGCTACAAAAGAAGTGCCTGCATGGTTAAACGAGGGTGTTGCTACCCATTATGGAGGGCAAACAAATTTATCATCTTATAACTTCGATCTATTCCATCAATACTTTTGGATAAATCAACAAAAATTATTTCCTCCGCTTGATGATATTTTTGGCGAAAATGGAGATTTTGGCTACCGTATGGCCCGTTATTCTTACGAATTTTTGCTTGCTAATAAATCCGCAGATCAGGTACGCGATTTTATTCGGGAATGCGATAATTATTCCATTATTGATTACAGTGATGGAAATAAATTTAACCGGCATTTATACGAAACAGCTTATCATTCGTTTATGCCTGAGTTTTTGTTCAGCCCTCAATGGGATACTCTTCAGGTCTTTAATGTTGGCAAAGAGTATTCTTTTGGTTGGCAAAGTCATTATATTTCTACTCTTAAGGTAGATTATTCTGAGGATGGAGCTAATTGGCAAAAATTGAAAGAGGTGGGAAGTTCCGTTAACTCGTTTGATTGGGTAATTCCTGATACGGAACATCTTCAGCTGCGCTTTAGCGATATTGATTTTCCTGAAATAGCTTACTTAGTTAATTTTAAAACTACCACAGATACGCTTACTAATATTATTGATCCTTCGCAAAATCAGGAACTTGAAATCGGAGAGGCCGGGGAGGAACTTCGTGTAACAGAAGTAACTCCGGCTGATAGCCGGAGCTGGTATTATGCCATATTTTCAGGCGGAGATTATAGTCATTTTTTGGCTGATGGTTTTTCGTTTACTCCATTATTCGACAAGAGTGGTTCGTATTTTATTGTTTGTAAATCATCTTGGGGAGATAAAAGCTATACCAGTAATGAAGTAAAAATAGTAGTATCAGGAAATGAAACCCTGCAAACCGATTCTTTGGCATTAGTAGCATTGTTTCAGCAAAATGGTGGAGAAAACTGGCTTTTGCATCAAAACTGGCTGGTAGGTTCGGTAGATACCTGGGAAAATGTTACAGTTGAAAACGATCGGGTAGTAGAGTTGAATTTGTACGATCATAGTTATACGGACAAGTTTGGTCTTACCGGTGATTTAACTCCTGAAATTTCGAAGTTAACGGCTTTAAGAGTTTTGCGTTTGTCTAATAATGATTTAACAGGAGAATTACCTGAGGATATTGGTAATATGTCGAATCTGGAACGCTTGGTTTTGTTCGGTAATAAGCTATCTGGACCAATTCCGGAAAGTATAGGCAATATATCAACCTTGAACGTTATTTCTATTGCAGATAATAATTTTTCTGGTAGTATTCCTTCATCGTTTGGCAATTTGACGAAACTTGTTGAGCTTAATGCAGGTTGGAATAATTTTTCCGGTAGTTTGCCAGCATCAATTGGCAAATTAAACTATCTTAATTCAATTGATATACGTGGCAATCAGTTTACAGGAGACTTTCCCAAGTTGTCTGCGACAAATAACATAAGAGTTTTGGCAATAAGTGATAATAACTTTACAGGCCTTCCTTCTCTAATATCTTCTTTTAGCACTAATCCGCTTACTTTTTGGGTAGAAAATAATTATCTGACTTTTGAAGATTTGGAGTCTAATATGGGAGTTGTTTTTTCAAATGATTTTATATATAGTCCGCAGAAAAGCATGGCTGACTCTTTGTTGTCTTTAAATGCAGGTGAAAATTTGATTATTGATCCGGGTATTGGCGGGAGTCAGAATATTTACCAGTGGTACAAAGATGGCGTAGAAATTGACAATACATCAGATATATTAGAGTTGTACAATGTGCCGGCGTCTGCTGCTGGAAAATATACCTGTAAAGTTACCAATGCTTTAGTTCCCCGCCTTGTTATTACCTCTCGTAATTTTGCTGTAACGGTTACTGGTTCGATTACTGGTATAAACGAAGCTGTTTTGAAGGATATGCAGGTTTTCCCAAACCCGTCTGACGGAAAGTTTAGAGTACAATATGCTAAAGGAATTCAGGAGATATGTATTTTCTCGGCTACTGGAGAAAAAGTGTATCAAAACACTCAGGTTGAAAATGCCAAAGATATTTTTTTGCAAACAAAAGGATTTTACTTCGTCCGCATAACAACAGTTGATGGAGAAGTTGCAAGCAAATCAATTATTATACGATAAATAAAATCAAAAAAGGAAAAATGAGAAAGTATATTATTATGGTATTAGTGGCTAGTTTGTGCGCTGTCACTACTGTGTTTGGTCAGGATAATACGAAACATAAGAAAAAATCAAAGTTTGGATCATTTATGAAAAAAGTTGGTGAGGCAACCACTGGAATTAATATGACTGACGAATTGTTTATGGTTAATTCCTTGTCGTCAACTTTTAAGGTTGAGTTTGTTAGTTGTACAGGAAGTTCGGCAGCACAAACATTTGATGTAGTATTAAAAATTACAAATAAAGCTACTAACGAAAGATTATGTGTTGGCGGATCTTGTACCGGTAATACAACCGCAATTGATAGCGAAGGGAACTCCTATAAATCGGCTTATTGTGCAGGAGATTGTAAGGATTTTCCTACAAATGTTCCGGTAAAAGTAAATATCAGCTTCGAGAAAATTCTCCCGGATGTTTCGTATTTAGAATCGCTGAAGTTCAATATTGGAGATAAGGGAGAGGTGGAAATCCGGAATATTCCTGTGCAATGGGACGTTGCTGCTGTAGAGCAAAATCAGAACACGTCGGAAGTTGCCGAGAATGATGGTTTGTTGAGTAATTCCATTGCTTCCGAATTTGATGCTGAGTTGGTGGGGTGCTATGGCGACTCTGTTAAACAGAGTATAGAAATCGTTTTAAAGTTGAAGAATAAATCAACGAATAAAAAATTATGTATAGGAGGATCATGCTCGGGAAAATCAATGGCAGTGGATGTTGATGGTAATTCTTATGAGTCATCAAGTTGTGCAGGAGATTGTAAGGATTTCCCAACAGGCGTTTTTATAAAATCAATAGTTACTTTTGAAAAAATATTGCCAACAGTTCAGAAATTGGATTATGTAAAGCTTAATATCGGGGACGAAGGTAATATTGAAATGAGAGGTTTGCCCGTAGATTGGACTGCTCAACCGTAAAATTACTGTTTTTTAGTTTTAATTTCGCTGTAACTTATCATTTATAATTTTGCTGCAAATTTTTCGTAGCATTAAATGAAAGTTATTGAATTAGGATTTTTGTATCAATCCTATTCTAATTATTTAGGACAGGATTGATACAAAACCATCTTTTCATTCTTCTTTATCAGGTATTCATAACCGGAATAATCGTTAGTAGCTTTTTTTTGACATGTATATGCAAAATCTTTAAATATTCGTTAATTGCTTCTTTTGTTCGCTTTGACAAGGTTGCGCTTTGTTACTGATCTTTCAAATAAGATGATGAGATTCTTTTTGTGAGCGAAAATAGTTACATACAAATTGCACAACATATCGTGTTGTTTGATGATTATGCAAAGTAATTGATGCCAACAGGAAAAACATCTTACAAACGTTTCAAAAAAAGTTATCTATTTATTTTGTTCACTAACCATCCGAAAATAATCCTCTGTCTTTTTAATAAACAGTTCTATTACCTCTCTGGTAGGCTAATCTGTACAGTTTATTCTATTCAAATTGTTTGTATTTGTAGGCTAATTTTTGCAAACCTATTAAAAAAAAGTCTAATAAAATTTTAACAGAACCGTAACAGAATGCACATTGAATACCTCTATTTTTACCAACGAAACAATTAACGTTTACGTTTTGAGAAAACAACTTATTCAACAATTTATCAGCGGTAATGAAGAGGCATTTGAAAAATTGTATGCACAATACAAACCCGTGTTGTGTAAATTTATTCAAACGTTCATTAACGATTCTACGCTAACAGATGATATTGTTCAGGAAGTTTTTGTTGCCGTGTGGTTAAATCGAAAAAATATTGATCCTGATAAGTCTTTCTCATCATATTTAATGACAAGCGCCCGAAATAAGGCTTATGATTTTTTTAAAGAAACAGCAAAAAACCGACAGATAATCGAGCAACGTTGGCTTAATTTTAGTGAAGCCGGAAACGATACTGAAGAGGCACTCGTTTCGATTGAACTTGATGAACTCATTGATTCGGCATTAAAACAATTAAGTTCAAGAAAACGAGCCATATTTGAATTGGCCAAACTCAAAGGAAAATCCCATAGCGAAATTGCAGAAGAATTGGGTATCTCTAAAAATACAGTGAAGAACCATATGGTTGACTCGCTTAAATACCTTAAAGAAGTTATTGGAAAATACGGAGAGATTGCCATGTATTCCCTTCTGCTATTCTTTTTCGTTTAGCTTTTTTGAATATACGTTTTACAATATTTTTATACCAGTACGTCATGCTGAACTTGTTTCAGCATCTTTTTGAATCTATAATCATCCACTTAGAAAGCAGACCCTGAAACAGGTTCCGGGTGATTTTTGTTTGTAATTGATTGCGGACATTCAGTTCCGTTTTTATCTTCTTAACATCTGGTTACAATATCCCAAATTATCTTCAGCATAATAATAGTTCTGATTATGTATTTTCTTTGTTCAATTTTTGCGTTACGTGTAATGTGTGATATATAGGTATCTGTGTGATTGTAAAAATAAAAATGAATTCTCGCTAGTCCCTTTCTTCTTCAAACAAGTATATAGGTTGTAAAAGGTTATTTAATGGAAGAGAGAAGGAAGTTAGAATTGTTTTACAAATACCTGCGGAAGGAATGTTCCAGGGAGGAATATGAGGAGTTTGTAAAAGAATTTGACAAAAAGGATATTCATAAAAACTTTGATCATTTATTCGATGCTTATGTCAATATAATGATAGATGAAAATAATTCTACCGGCTCTACGGAAGGAATTGAAAACGAAGCTCGAAAAGTTCTTCAAACGGCAAAAAGAAAAGAACGATTCACAAGTAATAAGAATACACGATTTTTTCAATCGACTTTTATAAGAATTGCGGCTGTGTTGGTTTTGGCAGTTTCAATTACCCTTGTATGGAATACCCTGAAAAACAACGGTTCTGATTCTTATGAATTAACTGCAGAAAACAACACCCAGCTTCAAAAGAGTACCGGATATGGTGAACTTTCGAATGTTACTTTATCAGATGGATCTCAGGTAAAGTTAAATGCCGGTAGTAAAATCTGTTTTGATGAAAAGTTTACCGGAAAAACCCGAAGAGTAAGTTTGCGCGGACAAGCATTTTTTGATGTGGCACGTGATGAGAATAAACCATTTATTATTCAAACCGGTGATCTCGATATTTCGGTACTGGGGACTTCTTTTGATGTAAAAGCTTTTGAAGATGATGACTTTGCATTAGTGACTGTGGTATCAGGAAAGGTAAAAGTTAGCTCAGAGGTAGAAGAGTATATTATCACTCCAAACGAACAGGTTTATTTTCAGAAATCTACCGGGAAAATAATTAAACGGGATGTCAGGTCTGAAGACTTTATTAAGTGGATGGACGGAACGCTATACTTCGATAAAACCAACGTTGGTGAGATGATAAAGCAGTTGGAAAGATGGTATAATGTTAAAATTATTGTTAATGCTCCAGAGGTACTTACAAAAACAGTGAGCGGAGAATACACCAATGAAAACCTAACTTCAATTTTAAAAACAATGGCCTTCTCACTTAATGTTGATTACGAAATAGAAGGAAACGAGATAATACTTAACAAATCTATTTAATAACCAAAAGAAAAAACAATATGGAATAAATCTAGCAGCAGAACCAAAAAAAAGAACAGCAACACCAAAAAATGGGTTACTGTTCTAAAATAATTTTTTTGCTACCCATTGAAGATGATTTCTCAGGTCCGCTTCAACTGTAGCAGTTTAAACAACTATTAATTGTAAAAACATTCAAAAATATGAAGAATTACCATAATTTTAAAAAAGCGGCAATGAATTTAACGTGTTTAGTGCTAATAATGACGCTTTTTACAAGTTTAGCCTTCTCCTCCAATTCAAATGGGCAGGGAATTAAGAGCTCAAACATCACTCTCGAAAGGAAAATTAAACATTTAGATCAGATAATCGGGGAGATTGAAAAGCAAACCGATTACAAATTTTTCTACGAGGATCAGCAAATCTCAAAAGAAAATTATCGTGTTACATGTGATATTATTGATGGATCAGTATTTGACTTCTTGTCAGAAGTTGCCAATCAAACAGGATTAGCTTTTCGCCAGGTTAACAATACTATTGCAATCCGTAAAGAGGCAACCGGTGAGGCTAATACAGAAGATTTTGTTTCTGTTCAACCACAAACAAAATCGATTACAGGAAAGGTAACCGATTTAAAAGGCTTGCCTTTACCAGGAGTATCTATTATAATTAAAGGAACAACAACCGGTGTAACCACCGATTTTGATGGAAATTATACTGTTGAAGTCCCTGTGAGTGCTGAAGTTCTTGTATTCTCCTTTGTAGGAATGCAAAATCAGGAAATCGTTATTGGCAACCAAAGCCAAATAAATGTTACGCTTCGGGAAGAAGCAATTAACCTGTCAGAAGTGGTTGCTATTGGTTATGCCGTTCAGCAAAAAAAGGATTTAACAGGAGCTGTAGCTACTGTTAAAGTTGATGATTTGATAAGTGAACCGGTTGCCGGTGTTGATCAAATGATGCAGGGACACATGGCCGGCGTGAACGTTGTAAGTGATAACAGTCCCGGTGGTGGTGTTGCCGTTCGTGTGCGTGGGTATAGTACCATTCGTAACAACGATCCGCTTTATGTTATTGATGGAGTTCCTGTTGAATCAGGAATTAACCTGATTAACCCGAATGATATCGAATCACTGCAAATACTGAAAGATGCTTCTTCTGCGTCGATTTACGGTTCGCGTGCAGCAAACGGAGTTGTAATTATTACCACTAAAAAGGGAAAACAAGGTGAACCTCAAATTCATTTTGATGCCTATAACGGGATACAAACTGCAGCAAAAAAACTTGATGTATTAAATGCACAGGAATATGGCGATATGTTATGGGAGGCCCATTATAATGATGGGAAAATGCCTTCGAGCGATATATACGGAACAGGTTCAACAGCTGTGATTCCCGAATACCTGGATGCAAACAACCGTGTTCCATCGGCTGATGTGAATTGGGTAGATGAAATTATGCAGAGTGCATTGGTACAGTCTTATAATCTGAGTTTATCGAAAGGAAGTGATAATTCGAACCAGACTTTTTCGGTTGGCTATTTCGATCAGGAAGGTATTGTAAAATATACCGATTTTAAAAGGATAACAGCCCGTTTGAATTCAGAATATAAGTTTTTCGACCGTTTGACCATTGCCGAAAATCTTTCTGTATCTCACAGTTGGTCAACACAAGCTACTACTAACCATGCTTTGAGTAGTGTTGTTTATTCGGCCTATAAATATCCTTCAGTTGCCCCGGTAAAAGATCTGGATGGAAATTATGCAGGAGCTTTCATTAATGACATGCGCAACCCACTGGCAAGTTTGTATTATAGCCGGGATGATACCAGAAAGCGCCTGAAAATATTTGGCAACGCCTATGCAGAGCTGGAAATTGTTGATGGATTGAAAGCCAAATCTAATTTTGGTGTCGATTTCAGCGATTACTACTTCCGTAATTTTGACCCCAAATACCAGGAAACAGGAGCTCAAAATCCAACAACTATTAGTACATTATCAACCACTAACAGTAAAAAGTTTACCTGGATTTGGACCAATACTTTAAACTATTCAAAAGAGTTTGATAAACACAAAATTGATGGATTTGCCGGTATTGAAGCCATTGAAACAAATTACGAAGTTTTTTCTGCTTCGCGTGAAGGATTTGCCTACGAAGATGATAACTTCCGTTACCTTGATGCAGGTGATTCAGGAACTCAGAAGAACTCAGGATCAGGATCAAGCTCATCTTTGGTTTCATACTTCGGAAAGGTAGATTATAATTATGCAGATCGTTATTTATTCGCATTCACTTTCCGTCGTGACGGTTCTTCTAAACTAGGAAATAATAAATGGGGCAACTTCCCCGCGCTGTCGGCTGGTTGGAGAGTTAGCCAGGAAGATTTCTTCAATACGGACAAAATCAGCAATTTGAAATTACGTTTTGGTTGGGGACAAAATGGTAACCAGGATGTTCCTGCTTATGCCACAATCGAGAGTTACTATTCAAATACTACTCACTCAAATTATGCAATTAACGGAGACCAGACTTCAGTAAGTACAGGTTATTCGCAAACCCGAAATGGAAATCCGGATCTGAAATGGGAAACTTCAACACAAACAAACTTTGGTGTTGATCTTGGTTTAATCGATAATCGATTCACCATCACTGCCGATTACTTTATCAAAAAAACAGAAGATCTGTTGTTGGAGCGTCCGCTTCCTCCAATTGCCGGAGGAACAATTCAGACAGTTTGGGATAATGTTGGTGAAATGGAAAACAAAGGTTTCGAATTGGTATTTGACTACCAAAGCGAACAGAACGGTGATTTCTCATGGAATGCTAATTTGAATCTGGCGCATGTGAAAAACGAGTTAACAGATTTACCAGATGACGTTAACTTCATCGCTATGCCTAGCTCGTATTTACACAGTGTAAACTTCGATCAGGAGACTTCACGTTCAGTTGTTGGACAACCAATCGCTTCGTTTTACGGATATAAGAGCCTTGGAATTTTCCAAAACCAGACTGAGATTGATGCGCACAAGGTGCAGCCAAATGCACAGCCTGGCGACTTAAAATTTGAGGATGTCTCGGGCGATGGTGTACTTGATGGTGAAGACCGTACTTTTATTGGAAGCCCACACCCGGATTTGACTTTTGGTTTGAATCTTGGGTTCAACTACAAAAACTTTGATGTACAGGCTTTCTTTAATGGAAGTATCGGGAACGATATTTACGACATGACACGTTATATGGGCGATTTCTTCAATTCATCGGCTTACAACAAATTTGCACGTACTACCGATGCCTGGAGCGAAAGTAATGCCGGTGCATCAGTTCCGCGTTTGTCGTTAGACGATCCAAACAACAATATTCGTCCATCATCGTACTTTGTGTCTGATGGTTCTTATATGCGATTAAAAACACTTACCGTCGGTTATAACTTCAAAGAATTTGCCAAAAAAATTCACAGCAGTAACCTGCGTGTTTATGTTCAGGCACAAAACTTATTTACCATTACCGGCTACAAAGGAATGGATCCAGAAGTAGGGCTTCAAAGTTATAGTTCCGACTCGCGTAACCTCGATATCGGTGTAGACCGTGGTTTATATCCTACAGCACGTACTTTCCTGATTGGTGTAAATGTTGGTTTCTAATTATCCACAAACGATTAAATTTTAAAAACGATGAAAAAGATAGTATATATACTTTTAGTATCGCTTGTATTGGCAAGCTGTTCAGAAAGCTTTCTGGAAGAGACACCCATTGGGGAGTTAACTCCGGAGCAGATTCTAACTCCTGAAAACATTGAAGGCACAGTAATTTCAGCCTATGCCGTTTTAAACGGTCAGTTTGATGAGGCGTCGAATGCTTTTAACTCACCAGCCTCAAATTGGAATTTTGGAGATGTGGTTTCAGACGACGCATATAAAGGTGGCGGTGGAACCGGCGACCAAAACCAGATTCATTTAATGGAGATTTTTGCAACCGATCCTACCGTAATGGATATCGAAAGAAAATGGCTTGCGTTATACGAAGGAATTCGTCGTGCAAATAATGCTATTCGTTTGCTGAATGAGTCAAAAGATTTTGATTCTTCGTTAAAAGCGCAGCGCATTGCCGAAATGCAGTTTTTGCGAGGTCACTATCATTTTGAAGCTAAAAAGATTTACGGTAATATTTGTTGGGTAGATGAAACTGTTGAAACCAAAGAACAATTTTATCATGTTGCAAATACTGATTTAACGAGCGATGAGCAGTGGGCAAAAATTGAAGCTGACTTTACTGCAGCTTATAATACGCTTCCAAATTCACAGGATGATCCGGGGCGTCCAACAAAAATGGCTGCCAAAGCTTATTTGGCTAAGTGCTATATTTTTGAAAGCAAATGGAGCGAAGCAAAAAGTGCTGCCGATGAGGTAATTGGTTCCGGAAAATACGATTTGGAACCCGATTTTCAGCATGTTTTTCTTCCGGAAAACGACAATGGACAGGAAATAGTTTTTTCAGTTCAGCAAACTATAAACGATGGTTCGCCAAGTAACTACAACGGAAGTATTGGTGATCGATTAATGCCTCCGGGTGGGCCATATGCAGCCTATGGATTTCTTCGTCCGTCGCAGAACTTGGTGAACGCATACCGTACAGATGAAAACGGCTTGCCAACTTTTGATGATGTGGATGTAACTGATGAAGATTATCTTGATCCTCGTATTGATCATACCTTGGCGCGCCCGGGAATTCCTTACCTTGATTTGGGAATTTATGACTGGACTCCACGTGAAGCTACCGTTTATGGCCCGTTTAGCCCTAAGAAGAGGATGATTTCGAAGAATTCACCTTACTTCTTAACTGTTTGGCCTTATGTGTCAGCGCTTAACTACTACATAATCCGATATGCCGATGTGCTTCTTTGGAAAGCTGAAGCTGAAATTCAGTTGGGAAATCTTGACGAAGGCCGTACGTATATTAATAGGATTCGCGAGCGTGCCAAAAACAGTCAATATGTACAAACAGTTGATGGTTCAGAAGATGCAGCTAATTATTTGATTAATACATACGATTCGTTTGCGAATAAGAGCGAAGCTGTTGAAGCTTTGCAGATGGAACGTCGTTTGGAGTTTGCCCAGGAAGGTCATCGCTTTTTCGACCTGGTTCGTTGGGGTATTGCTGCTGATGTAATGAATAACTACTTCGATACCGAAAAATTGAAGCGGTCTCATCTTACAAACGCTTATTTTACAGCTGGTAAAAACGAATACCAACCTATTCCTCAAACCCAAATTGACCTTTGTCAGGGAGATATGCAACAGAATCCGAATTACGATTAATACATGAAATGCCGGGAGTCATTCCCGGCTTTCTTCATCTCAAAATGAAAAAGATGAAATCTATGAAACGTATTATCAGCTATTCAATACTAGTATTTCTGATTTTTTTTGTACTTGACTCGTGTACACAGGAGTCAATAGTCAGCAGTTCAAGTGATCATTCAGCAGTAAGTAAAAGAGCGATTATTCTTCAAAAGAATTTCCCTTTTTTAAACCTGGTTCAAAGCCATCCAAAAATTAAAAGCTTAATTAGCGAAAACGAATCATTTAAACTGCTGGCTAAATCAAAACAACAGTTTCTTACGGAGAATTTGACTTTAGAAAATTTCAATTTATTTGAGGTAGATTCAATTGCCTCCTACTTTCAAATTTCGGACGTTGATATGCAGGCAAGCAGTGCCGAATGGTTAGAACTCTCTGAAACGACTTTGTTGGCAAAAGTAATCGACAGTCTTCGTACAACAAATCAGTTTTTCCTGAACAATGAATTGAGTGATCAGGAGTTTATTCAAAAAGCCTGGCAAAAGGAATTAAATGGTATAAACCACATCATTTCTGTTTATGCCACGGGGGAAAAACCACGATATCCTCATATCGACTCTGTAAGCTATAATGTTCGTAGCGACTATTACAAGAAAGTACTCAGTATTACAGCTTTGAATGTTTTGGATGATTTAGATGATATCCTTTCTTTTTATGAGTCTTCGTTGGATTTTGCACTTTGGCTATTGGAAGCAAATGAAAGAAATGAGGCGGCGCGTTTTGAGCCGATGGAATTAGGCGAAAACGCAGCGGCTGTAAAACAGGTGGCTCAAACAAAATGGGAAGAATACCCTTATTCGGTCATTTTAGTACCGGGGCACGGTCCTGAAGAAGAGGGAGTCGCACTCAGTCCTCTCGGAATGATGCGCTGCAAGCTGGCTGCCGACAGGTATTTTAAAGGTTTAGCACCGTATATTATTCTTTCGGGAGGATTTGTACATCCTTTTCAGACGCCGTTTTGCGAGGCCATCGAAATGAAAAATGAATTAATGAATCGGTATAATATTCCCGAGTCTGCGCTGATTATTGAACCACATGCACGGCATACAACAACCAATTTTAGAAATGCTGCACGTTTAATTTTTAACTATGGCATTCCGTCTGAGAAAAAGGCCCTGTGTACAACTACGCTTGATCAGAGTTATTACATTACCAACAAGAATTTCGATAAAAGATGCATTATGGAATTAGGATATGTACCCTATAAATTGGGCGAACGATTAAACCGTAATGATGTGGAGTTTTATCCATTACCGGAATCGTGTATGCTTGATTGCAATGATCCCTTAGATCCTTAGCTGTTAACAGAACGAAGCTTAAGCTAATATAAAGCGCTGTCAATACTTTACTGAGACTTCGATTGTTTTTTTTCATATAAATTTGGTTAGGTTAGAGTCCCGCTCCGGCGGGGCTTTTTTTTACCTAAAAAGCTGAAAAAATAATTGCAATGTATTAGTCGATCTTATCTGTAGTTTCGATAACCAAAATTCAAAAAGCATGAAACGATCTCTACCAGTACAATTATGAAAGATTAATCGATTTGTAATAATTGTGTAACTGCAGTGTAAATTCCCTGCTCTACTTTTGTATGTTAAAAGAGATTAAGGAATATAAAATGAAGATTTTTCTAACATTAATTTTAGTAACAGGTTTATTTTTTAGCGGATTGGCCGATGATAAGGATAGCAAGCCGGCAAATGCTGATAAACCATCAACAGTAATGATTACCGGAAATGTAGCCGACGAAATGACCGGCGAACTCTTGGTAGGTGTTGAAGTAAAGCTGGAAGGAACCGACAAAAAAGCTTATACCGATTTCGATGGGAACTTCTATTTCGAAGATGTTACTCCAGGCGAATACAACATTGTAGCCAGTTATATTTCTTACGAAAAGAATGAAATTGAAAAAAAGACTATTGACATATTCACAAACGAGGTAAATGTTAAGCTGAAGCCCGTGAATTAGCAATATGCTATACATAAAAAGAAAACCATCTGTCAAGCGACGGATGGTTTTTTTATGCCCGGCATTTTGTATTTTTGCCGAACATAAAACTGAAGAGATGCTTTGCATTAATCTAAAAAACAACAATCCTTTTTACTGCCTGGCTACCGAAGAGTACCTGTTAAAAAATTTCGACGACGATATTTTTATGCTTTGGCAAAGCGATAAAACTGTTGTGGTTGGCAAACACCAAAATGCGTTGGGTGAAGTGAATTACCGCTACGTACGCGAGAATGATATTACTGTTGCGCGCCGTATTTCGGGCGGAGGAACAGTTTACCACGATGCAGGAAATGTAAATTTTGCTTTTATTAAAAATGTAAAAAGTCCGGCCGAGATTTCGTTTAAACAATTTACAGAACCGGTGGTGGAAGCACTTGCCGAACTGGATATTGAAGCCACAACATCGGGCAGAAACGATTTACTGATTGAAGGTTTAAAGATATCGGGAAATGCAGAACATGTTTTTAAAAACCGTGTTTTGCACCACGGTACCTTGTTGTTTAACTCCGATCTGGAGAATCTGGGAAACAGTATAAAAGTTATACCGGGAAAATATACTAGCAAAGCGGTACAATCGAACCGTAGCCAGGTAGCCAATATTTTTCCGTTCCTTAAAAACGAAATGAACATTGAGGCGTTTATCGATTTTATGATTGGTGTACAACTGAAAAAAGGCGGAGCCAAAAGTTATACGATTTCTGCTGACGATGAGGAAACAATAAGCAAACTGGTTGAAGAAAAATTCGCAACCTGGGACTGGCGTTGGGCTTACTCGCCAAAATATTCGTTCACCAATAAGATCGAAATTGAAGGGCGGACACTTGAAATCTACCTCGAAGTAAAAAAAGGCCGGATTGAAAACGCAAACCTGCAGGGCAATTATTTTGTTGAACCTTACACCACGGAGTTATCGGCGTTATTGGTTGGCAAACAACACTTTTACGCAGATATTCGCGATGTTTTAAAAACTGATAACGAAGAATTGATTTACGCTTTCTTTTAAAATGCCCACTTCGTAGTAATATTGCAGCAGTTTAATTACTGTGATTTTTGATATGAAAAATTACTTGACTGTTTAAACGAAGTGCAACATTTTTAAACATAAGTACAAGGTCAACCTCGTGCATTTTAATATCTTGAGCTATCAAAAACCACGTATCATGGCCAGCTCATATTTTCGTTTTTTCATCCTATTTTTTCTCTTTACGTTTTTAAACTCAACGGTATTTGCAGAGGTTTCCGACACCTTAAAAATCAGCAATAATGATTTTGTTCTGCAAGCCCAAAAGTATGGCTTGACGGAGTTGAGAAAGGCGGACGATATTTATCCGACAAATTATATTAGCAGAAGGGGGCAGTTAGGAGACATCACGGTTCGCTATATTCATAATACAAAGCTCGATTCAATCCGTGCATCGATTAATGGATGTACAAAAATCCAAAAGGATGATGAAACCGTTTATTATTGGAGTTCTTGCGAGAAATTGCAGAAAGCCTTGCGGTTGGAGCAGGACTTCATCCTCGAAGATGGCCAGTTGGTTTGGACGATTAAATTAACCAACACCGACGAGTCGGCAGTTCGGATTGAAGATCTGGTAATTCCTCTTGCCTATCAAAGTCCGTATGGCGAAAATCCTCAACAGATATTTGAGATGAGTGCCATAAAACACCATCATATTGCCGGCGATAATTCCTTCTTTTATTTTGAGCGTCCAACGGGAGTAGCACCATACTTAGTTATGGTTCCGCAGCAAGGCACCTCGCTCGAATATTGGACAACCGCATCGCATATTCGTTCCGAAAGGGGAATTTTTAAAGCATTTATCCATTCGTCATGTACCGGAAATAAGGAACAACGGGGAACGTGGAGACAATACCATACTTCGGAATTAATTCAGCCAAATGAAACCCGGACGTATGGTTTTAAATTCCGCTGGGCCGATGATTACGATCAGATCCGCGATATTTTGGTTGATGAGGGATTGATCGATGTGGAAGTAATGCCGGGAATGACAGTGCCTTCGAACCTAAATGCAAAAATTGCTTTGCGCACCAAACAAGCGATTAACAGCATTGACCCCGAATTTGGAGGCGACCAAACCAACATAAAGTTTATTGGTAAAAAGGACGACAGCACTAACTTTTATGAGGTCAAGTTCAATCATTTGGGTGAAAACAAACTGATAATAAATTATGGCGATAATTTGCAAACACAATTGGAGTTTTTCGTTACCGAACCGCTGGAAACCTTGTATAAAAAGCGTGCTGCTTTTCTTGTAAATCGTCAGCAACACCGCGACTCCACAAAATGGTACGACGGATTATTTGGTGTTTACGACATGAAAAATGCCGAATTGCGTGGCCCCGATAATGCGGATTATCTGGATACAAGTCGTCTAGAATATATTCTTACCTGCGACGATCCGGGTTTGTGCAAAGCGCCGTTTCTGGCATCGAAAAATGTGGTTTATCCGGACAAAGAGGAGATTGAAGCCATTGAATATTACATCGAAAATTTTGTTTGGGGAGGTTTGCAGCGAACCGATGAGGAAGAACCTTATCCGTATGGTGTTTATGGTACGCCAAACTGGTTGGTTAACCGCGACCAAAAAGCGAGAGAAGCAAAAACCGAAGACAAGAATCGTTTTAAAATGCACGTGTGGCGATCGTACGATTATCCACACATTATGATGATGTATTATCACATGTACCAGATTGCTTCCATGTATCCGCAACTCACAAAATTTCGCGATGCCGATGGTTATCTGAAGTTAGCCAAAGAAACGGCAAAAGCTTATTTTATTTATCCGTACGAAATTCTTCCTTGGTACGAAACATATAAATGGGGCTGTTACAACGAACTACTTATTCCTGAGCTAATTGAAGTGTTGGAAGAAAAAGGTTTTGCAAGCGACGCCTCATTTTTACGAAGCGAGTGGGAGAAAAAAGTAAAGTATTTTGTTTACGATGATGAGTACCCGTTCCGTTCGGAATATGCGGTGGATGCCACTGCTTTTGAGTCGAGTTATGCGCTGGCAAAATACGGGGTGCTGAATGAAATGAAGCCCGATTCGAATTTGTGGTTCGATAAAAATTACAAACGTTGGTATTCGCATCCGGCTGTAAAAAAGGAGGATGCCGCCGATTTTATGGAGCGCCAGAACGAGGCAAACATTGCACAGCGCGGAACCATTGAACCGATGTACTACTTTTTGGGAAGCGATTACCGAGGAAGGAGCGATGGATACGTACTCGATTACATGGCTCAAATGGGCGGCTGGTCGATACTGGATTATGGCTTGTATTTTTCCGATTCGCCGGCAGTCAATATTCGATTGGGTTACCAGTCGTATTTAAGTTCGTTTGCCCTGATTAATTCAGGAACACCGGAAACAGATTACGGATTCTGGTTTCCGGGGAAAGAAAATGACGGCGCGTCGGGCTGGGCTTTTGAGCCGCAGAAATATTCACGTAACTGGATGCAGAAAACACAGGGCAGAGGTCCATGGACTTACGATGGCGAGATTGATCTTGGCTATTGCGGAGCTCTACGAACTGCTGCAACGGTAGTTTCAAACGATGAAATATTTGGGATGGTGGCCTATGGAGGAGAGCTTCAAAAAGTAGGGAATTCCTACAGTGTTATTCCGAAAGACGGCTTGCGTCAGAAACTCTATTTTCGGGACAATGACCGAAAATTTGATGTTATTCTGAAACGGGATGGATTTCAGAAGAATCAATCTGTGCAATTTGATAAGGATGGAGAAAAGATCGAGTTTTTGATAGAAAATCGTAGCGGCGATGAGCACCAGCTTTCGCTCGTACTAAATGGTTTAACGGGTGATTATCTTATTCAAGCCGGAGAAAACTGGTCGGAGACAGTGAGCCTGAATGAGCATGCCGTTTTGAATTTGCCCATTTCAACGGAGGCAGCTACACGGATAAAAATAAATAAGAAATAGTTTTTTATACCGATTTAGTTATTAAATGCCGCATTAAATGCATTTAAGAAGTGATGATTTCCTGTAATCGATTTAATTGTTTCTGTTCCCATATTGTTTGATATACGCCACAGCCATTGCCTTAGTTTTTCCATGTCCTCAAATAGTTGGTTTTTGAACCTTGTTTTAATGTATTGCCAAACTTGTTCACATGGATTTAACTCCGGGGTGTAAGGTGGAATATTTAGCAAATATATATTGCTCGGTACCTCTATGTTCTTTGTAGAATGAAACCCCGCATTGTCAACAACTACAATCTTATATTCTTCTGGCTTGTGTTTGGAAAAGGCATTTAAGTAAGCCTCGAATATATTCACATTGACACCATCGATCTCCCAAACAAACGAATCACCATTAACAGGAGAATAACTGCCATACAAATAGGTAGATGCAAATTTGTGCTGGTAGCTAATAACCGGCCTCACCCCACGGGCTGTCACACATTTTCCAATATGGCTCATCAGCCCAAAGCGGCTTTCATCTTGAAAATACAAGTTAACACTGTTGTAGTTATTTTTATCCAGACTCTTTCTAAGTGCGTGGAATGTGTTTGGTAGTTTTTAAAAAGGCTTCTTCGGCCTGTTTGTCTTTCTTAATATGTGATTTCCGTGGGCTTTTTACCTTGGTTTTGAAATGTTTTATCAGGTATTCCCGGATACGTTGATATTTTATTTCTACCCCATATTCCTGATATACCCAGTTCTGGGCATCCCAATACCCCTGGAACGGATTATGCGGGTCATTGACTCTTTGCTCAAGACCTTGATGAATTGCAGGCGTAATAATTTTTGATCGTTTGACTTTTGGCTTGTCGGATAGCAACTCTGAAATACCTCCGGATTTGTAACTATTGATCCATCTTTCAAGAGTCCTTTTGTGCACACATAAATAGTCTGCAAGTTCTTGACGGGTACTAAACCTGCCGGATTTTATTTCAATTAAACTCCTGAGCCGTTTTCCTGCCTGAAATGATTTTTGTTTTACCAACAGTTTTTGTAGCTCAGCTACCGATTCTTTTATCTCCAAATAGGCTTTCTTTCCCATGATCGAAGATAATAAATTTATGCGGCATTACATAACGATATTGGTATTATAGATTAATTTGATTTAGTTTGGAATTGAAAAGAAAAGCGCACTGCAGTTTTACAGTGCGCTAATTCTAATATTCTAATTTTCCAATATTCCTATTTTGGTAGCGGATAACCTTCCAGTTTTTTCAGGTTGGCTGCAATTTCCGATTCCGGATATTCGTAATCGTGCAATTCACCTCCCAAATATTTATTGTAACCAACAAGATCCATTAAACCATGTCCGCTGAAGTTGAACAGGATCGTTTTCTCTTTTCCTTCTTCCTTGGCTTTTTTAGCCTCGCGGATGGTAGCGGCAATGGCGTGCGTTGTTTCCGGTGCAGGAATAATACCTTCAGTTTTGGCAAATAACAAACCGGCCTCGAAACATTCGCTTTGGTGAACAGCAATGGCATCCATTAAACCATCTTTTAGTGCTGCACTTACCAGCGGAGCCATTCCGTGGTAACGCAAACCACCTGCGTGAATTGGTGCAGGAATAAAGTTGTGCCCCAAACTGTTCATGGCCAAAAGCGGAGTCATTTGTGCCACGTCGCCGTTATCGTAAATAAACGGTGCTTTTGTTAAAGTCGGACAACTAAATGGTTCGGCTCCAATAATCTGGATATCGGCACCATGAATTTTATCGTACATAAACGGGAATGAAAGACCTGCGAAGTTGCTACCGCCACCGCAGCAGCCAATCACTACATCCGGATTTTTAATTCCCACTTTGGCCAGCTGTTTTTTAGCTTCTAAACCAATAATTGTTTGGTGTAACATCACGTGATTCAGCACCGAACCCAATGAGTAACGGGTACCACCGGTAGGATCGGTAACCGCAGCTTCAACAGCTTCTGAAATGGCAATTCCCAAACTTCCCGGTGTATCAGGAAACTGTGCTAAAATATCGCGACCGGCTTGTGTTTCCGTACTCGGACTTGCAATACAGTTGCCGCCCCAGGTTTCCATCATCATCTTGCGGAAAGGTTTCTGATCGAAACTTACACGCACCATAAAAACTTTGCACTCAATGCCGCCAATCTGTGCACAGGCATACGACAGGGCAGATCCCCACTGTCCGGCACCGGTTTCGGTAGTTAGTTTTTTAATACCAAACTCTTTGTTGTACCAGGCTTGCGCCACAGCAGTATTTGGTTTATGACTACCGGCTGGCGAAACACCTTCGTTTTTGTAATAGATCTTTGCCGGTGTTCCCAATGCTTCCTCCAGTTCGTAAGCACGAATTAACGGACTTGGCCGCCATTGTACCAGAATTTCACGAATACCTTCAGGAATGTCGATCCAGCGTTCCTGGCTTACTTCCTGCTCAATCAGGTTCATTGGGAAAACAGGTGCCAACATGTCCGGCGTAACGGGATTTCCATCAGGGCCAAGTGGTGGATTCAACGGCGATGGAAGATCGGGGGCCAGGTTATACCACTGTTTGGGCATTTCCGATTCATCAAGAAAAATCTTTTTTTGTCTAGTCATGATTTGTTATTTTATTGGTTTATGTATTCAGTTAAGAGATTCCTCACTACGTTCGGAATGACAAGCTTATTTAGGTGCGGGGAGTTTTGCAGGCGGTATTCCGCCTGCAAAACTCCCAAAACACAACACAAAGTGTCATTCCGAGCAAAGCGAGGAATCTTTTCCTTTTATATTATCAATATTAAAACACAAAAAGGGACTTGCCCCGCGAATACGACAAATCCCTTTTCAGTTTATAACAAAAAATAAGCAGCATCCCGTGTTTCCATTTTTACGTTACGCCAGTGCCATTCTTTTCCGTATAAACTATTTTTGTACATCTCTTTATCTGTCAGTACGTAAAGCTAATGATATTTTCTCTTTTTCAAAGAGGCGGATAATAGGGATCACATGGAAAATCTGGTGGAGGATTATTTTATCAACGCCAGTGAATTGCGGCGCAAACAATCATTCCGTTTCATAGAACTTACCGATTGCGCCTTTGGTGTTCACCTATTTTTAACCCGGGGGAAACTCTTCCGAATGCCATTCGGAATCGTATGCCCCGGGCTAAAGTAAGTCGCACTTTCAGTGCTTTATATTTCTCGTATGTTTCAACTTACAGCGCTGAAAGTGCTGTTTAATTCAGCCTTGGGCAAAGCTAATTGTCGACAGGCAATTGCGTCGCCCAGGTAAATAGGTTCTGTATTTTAACAAGGCGCAAATGCTAAAGTAGATTGAAAAGCAAAACCTTCCTGCGCCGCATCTCTGTAGAAATTTGAAATATTAATCCACCGGATTTTCGATGTGATCCGATAATAGCCATTATTGCTTATTAAGCTTTGTCAGATGTTTGAATCTTACAATACTGAAATAAAATAACAAGTTATAGGTTATAAGGTAGAAAATAAATATTACTGAGGAAGCAAGAAAAATGGCCATTCCGTATATCAGGAGAAAACTTAGTATCCAGATAATTAGTGTAACTAAAATTGAATGAAATAATGCTTTAATCCGTAGCTGATTATATTCGGGCATTTCTTTTTTCAGTTTAGAAAAAGAGAATAGGGCAACTCCTGTTATAAACAATATTGCTGCCATTTCGTCAAGTGCATTTGTTTGTGCAATTACAAAGTACCTGGTTTCGAGGTAAACACTTACCAACGCGAAAATTTTTGTGTTAAAAAATTCGGGCTTCCCTCCCCAAAAATAAAAATAAGCGCAAACGGCAGATAGAATTAGCAATATAACTGCGATAGCACGTGTTTTATAGGGGAATAGAAATATGTTGCACTCCATTGTTAATTGTAATTATCACTGTATTTAATTCTTCTACTATAAGAAGCTGTCTGAAAATGGTATGATAATTTTCAGACAGCTTCTAAATTCCATTCTCAAAATGCACAATTAGGTTTACCAGTCTTAATTTAAACTACTATTGGTATAACTACTATTGATTTTGGATTTTATAAAAAACAAGTATCGGAAAGAGATATATCAAAAAGGACGGGCAGAGTTAATTTTGCGAATCGCTGTAAACCAGTGTGCCTGCAGATGTGCCGTCTTCAAAAAATGCCTTTGCGTTAACTAAGCCAAATTTGTGGTTGTAACGGTAAACAATTTTTGATACCCCAGGTATGCCCCGGCCCGTTTCTTCAACTTCTATGGTTTTTATCATCATTCCACCCCAAAAGAAATCATCTTCTGTAGCTACTTCGGTTACTTCTCGTTTTATATTGGCATTTCCATGGGTGCAGGTATAAACGTCGCCAACTTTTGCACCGTAATCTACCAGGGTAAGAGTCCCGTCGTCATAAACAGCCTCAATACCTTCGCTGGTAAAGCGGTATTTTCCCTCGCCGGTTACGGTATTTCCCGAAACTGAGGGACCGCTTAACGACTGAATGAGGCTTAGGTACGAATTGTTGGTGACACTAACAGAATAGGTAAGTGTTGAAACACCATTATTCAATTCTGTAATTGTTGCCGATGCATTTGAGGCTCCCGGCAACGAAGATGAGGTACTAAACGTATTTCCTGTTTCTCCCATTTCCGACTGGCTGCCTCCCAGGTCATCGCTATCAGTTAAATCGCATGATAAAATAAAAAAGAAAGTACAGGCTAAAAGTGTGTGTGATAGAATTTTTAATTTCATAATAATTTGGTTTTAATTTTTTGTTTAAATGTATGGGATTGGGTTTGGCGCTTGTGGTCAAATCGTAAAAACAGAAAGTCAAAAAGTAAAAATGTACATTTCGGGAATGTATACTGTTTAAAGGGTCGGCATTAATGCTTAAACTTATACCAAAATTACACCAAAATGAGCCTTATAATTTCATTTCTTTGCGTTTATGCTTCGTTAGAAAATTTCAACAGAACTGGTGCTATGCCTCAATTTTCTGCCTTGCCTAAACACAAACATTCTTAAATTATTTAAGGCTCACCTCGATATAAATTTGGTATTACATAGAAATATAAACGTTAAATTTTTGGTAATGAAATCCCGGATTCCTGTTATACTTTTTGCTGCCTACTGTATTTGGTTTATAGCTTTGGCCTTTTGCCCCCACAACAGGGCTTATTGGTTTGCTGCTAATTTATCGCCTCTTTTTATTTGCCTGCTTGCAGTTGGTACTTATAATAAATTCAGGTTTTCCACTATGTCATATTTTATGGCTGCTTTTCTGCTTTTTTTGCAAACCTTAGGCGCCCATTATTATTTTTATAATGTATCGTTTAATTTTTTCACTGAAGTTTTGGGTTTCAGCCGCAATCATTTCGACCGGGTGGTGCATGTAAGTGTTGGTTTTTATGCTTATCCTTTTGCCGAATATCTTTTACGAAAAAAAATTACAACCCGGCAACTGTGGATTTTTATTTTTTCTTTTACCGGGATTATGACTATTGCTGCTTTATACGAAATTTTGGAATGGATTTACGTAATGTTGATCAGCCCCGGTTCAAATGCTGATTTTTTGGGTGCACAAGGCGATATTTGGGATGCTCAGAAAGATATGCTGTCGGACGGTATTGGGGCACTATTTGCCATCTTTATGTTCCGAATATCTTTCCGGAATGTTAGTGTTTCCGGGCCAGTAAATCCGCAATAATTTCTTTATCAGGATTCTCGATCATTTGACTTGTAGTTAACAACAGGGGAATTTTAAACTGCTCGTTTCTCAAAGACGTTCTTATCAAATCGTCTGGCGATATTGAGCTCCAGAAAACTGTATTTCTGGTATTCCAGGTTATTTGGTCATAAACAAGAAAGATTAACTCGGTGCAGATAATTCGGTCAGGAGAGTCGGTATTAAAGCTAAAATCGTATTTTTTCCCGAGTTGGGCTTCCAAAAGTGTGCGCATACGCTTTTTTTGTGTTGGGGTTAGTTGCCTGGCACGTAATACAATAAAATCATTTCCCTCTAAAAACTCCTGGGCTTTGTCGTAATGTACCCCTTCCTGGTCGCATTGAACAAAAATACTGTCTCCAACATAAATACCGGCGTGCCCAAAATACCCAGGGATGAAGAAGTCGGTTAGTTTCCGGGGTGACTTCTGGCATATAATGTCCCATTCCTTTAATTTTGGCAAAAGATTTTCGGAGCAAAGCGTATCTTTTAATGGTAAATTTATTTTGGCAATCAGCCGTCCAAAACCTTCGCTGCATAAGCCTGAAAAATCATACGCCGCTTCTTTTATGCGCCCTAATTTCTGTTCTAAAGTAAATAGGCTTACATCCTGTTGTAAGGAATTAAGTTCCCAGCTAAATTTCCCGGCAATTCTTCTGTTTCTTTTGTTGAAAAGGAACTTTTGCGAATCCGAAAGAAAATGTTTGGGTATGTTGTAAGCTGCATCGCCGCGGTCTATAACCTGGCGAATACTTTCATTTGTTTGAAATACTGAAAAATAAAAGTCTGCCGATTGCATCAGTTTTTTCAGTCCGTAAAGTTTTAGCGAGTCATTATTGTTTTGGGTATATAACTCTTGGTAAATACAGTCAATTCGGGAATGCCCGGCCAGGTTTTTAAATAGTTGATGAGTTGTAGCAGCACACCGGAAATTATGTTGATTTAGCTGTTTGTTTAAATCCTCAATGATTTTAATGGATTCGTCATTTAATCTTTCTTTTTCAATGTTTAATGTATTTAGTTGCTCATGAGTATAATAATGCCACATGGGAGTTTTGCTGGTACAATTACTTCTCGAACATGAATTGAAAAATATCGTACTCAAAAAAATTAAGAGAGCAAGAGAGGAATGGAGAGCTGCAATCAGGCTTTTATTTTTTAACATTTGTACAGAAAGAAGTAAGGCTTAATTAAAATAGTTTTATTTTTGAACAAATATACTTGTTCCCCGGATGGCCGGAGGGCAAATAATAAATATTATAGCTCAAATTGTAAAACTTTTTCGAATTCTAAAAAAATGAATTAGGAAATGGAGCACCTAAAACTTAGTTTACTCATTTCTTCTTTTGTATTGCCCTTGCTTTTGTCGGTAACTATATTGGTTACTGCCAGGAAAGATGTGTCGAAAAAAGTTATGGTCTTTGCTTTGTTTAACGCATTTTTTGTTTTTCTGGCCAACTATTTTTACTTCCGTAAAATGTTTTTAGCGTACAGCTACATACATAGCTTGCATATTGCAGCTGTACTTTGGTTGTTTCCCTCGGTTTTCTTGTATGTAAAAAGTATTGTTGGCAAAAACCTGAAAAGAAGTTTCTTGCACCTGTTGCCCGGTGTGGTTTTTGGGTGTATTTCGGCTTTATTGTTTTATGGTTTTTTAAACCTGGATGAAAGAGTTTATTACCTTTCAAATTATCGTACAGGAACAGAATTCAAAGGACTAACCCTAAAAATACTTACCATATTTAGAATGGTTGATGTAGTGTTAATTGTTGCACAAGTGATTTATTATTCTGTTGTTTTTATACAGTTGCCCCGAAGATATTCTGCTCAATTAAAGCAGGAATATTCCAATATCGAAAATTTCTCAATCGACTGGCTTCATTGGTTTAATGGTGGTTTTGTTATTGTAGGTATACTATGTGTTTTATTTTACGTTTTTAATCCGTTTCATGAAGAAAATGAAATGTTTCTTGTTGTCTTCCTTTTTATTATTTCTGCTTTTATCTGGATTATTGGAATTTGGTCTTTTAAACAAAAGAAACCGAAACAGGAAATTGAATTGCCTGATCCGGTTTCTAACATAAAAAGCTGCGGAAATGAGAATGAACAGAGAATGGGAAAAGTTTTGTTACAGTATTTTGAAGAAGAAAAACCGTATTTAAATTCTAACTTAAGTTTAACAGATGTTTGTAAGCATATTGGTACAAACCGAACATACCTTTCGAACCTTATCAACAACCAATTTGGAATAAATTTTAATTCCTTTGTAAATCGTTACAGAGTTAAAGAAGTAATGGAGTACCGGAAAGAACATCCATTGGCTTCCAATATTATATTAATGGATGTTGGCGGTTTCGGCTCGGTAAGTTCTTTAAAAAGGGCTTTGGGAAAACAAAAACCCAATAAGACCGACTAAATGTGTTGGGTTCTCCGGTTTAATTTAAAAATTAATAGAGAGTGAAGAAAACAAATGCTGCCCGTTTACTCGACAGCAAAAAGATAGCGTACGAGCTGGTTGAATACCACGTTGATGAGGCGGATTTGAGCGCCACTCATGTTGCCGAATCGTTGGGGCAGAATGTGGAGCAGGTTTTTAAAACACTCGTTTTAAGAGGTAAGAGAACGGGTGTATTTGTAGCTGTAATTCCCGGAGCTGCCGAACTTAACTTGAAAAAAGCTGCAAAAATATCGGGGAATAAAAGCGTGGAAATGGTGCTGATGAAAGAACTGTTGGGGCTCACCGGTTACATTCGTGGAGCATGTTCGCCAATGGGAATGAAAAAACCATACCCGATCTTTATTCACGAAACCTGCTTGAATTTCGAATACATTTATGTGAGTGCCGGGAAACGCGGTATGCAGATAAAAATCGATCCAAAAGATCTGATCGCTTGTACCGGAGCCCAGCTTTCCGACCTTATTGATTTATGATTTTCTTTCGTTTTTATTCAATATCGCCTCTTCAGTATTAATTTTTAGACCGTAGCGAATTTTATTTTTTTACTTTCCCCACGAATCTCTATTTTTGCACTCACTTAAAAATCAGATGGCTTTGCGCTTTGCGCACATCACCATATAAAAAACAGATAATGAATAAACCGACAGTTGTAAGCGGTATACGACCGACTGGATATTTGCACCTCGGAAACTACTTTGGAGCCGTGCAAAATTTCTTAAAAATGCAGGACGATTTTAACTGCTACTTTTTTATTGCTGATATTCACTCGTTAACTACGCACCCAACGCCTGAGAATTTGCAGTCGGGTGTGCGCCAGGTGCTTGCCGAATATTTAGCTTGTGGTATCGATCCTGAAAAATCAACGATATTCATTCAGAGTGATGTTCCTGAGGTTTCGGAATTGTATGCTTTATTAAATATGAACGCCTATTTGGGCGAGCTGGAGCGTACAACCTCGTTTAAAGATAAAGCTCGTCAGAATCCGGATAACGTAAATGCCGGATTGTTGACTTACCCGGTTTTAATGGCTTCGGATATTATTATCCACAAAGCGCATTTTGTACCGGTTGGAAAAGACCAGGAGCAAAACCTGGAAATGGCGCGCAAATTTGCCAAACGTTTTAACCGCATGTACAAAGCAGATGTATTCCCGATTCCACGTCCGTATACTTTTGATGGTGGCGACATGATTAAAGTTCCGGGATTGGATGGCAGCGGAAAAATGGGAAAATCGGAAGGTAATGCCATTAACCTTTACGAAGATCCAAAATCGATTCGTAAGAAAGTAATGCGTGCGGTTACCGATTCGGGCCCAACAGAAATGAACCAGGAAAAGCCGGAAGCTATTCAGAACTTATTTACACTGCTGGATATCGTTTCTACACCCGATACAGTAGCGCATTTCGATGAATTGTACAACAAGTGCGAAATTCGTTACGGCGATCTGAAAAAACAACTGGCAGAAGATATTATTGCCTACACTTCGCCAATCCGCGAACGGATTATTGATATTCTGCAAGACGATGCTTACCTGGCAAAAGTGGCTAAAATGGGTGCTGAAAAAGCTCGCGAATCAGCTGTGAAAACCTTGCAAGAAGTGAAAGATGTAATTGGATTTAAGAAACTGTTTTAAAAAGAACATTAAATAAATTGTCATTTCGACGACGAAGGAGGAGAAATCTGTCTCATATTGTGATGGATTTCTCAGTCACGCTTCCTTCGAAATGACAGGAACAATCAAAATGAGTATAGAAAGAGAATTGCAAAAACGCACTTCGGTTTGTGAATTATGCGGATCGGAAGATAATCTGGGTGTATTTACTGTGCCGCCGGCAACACAGGAAAGCGAAAAAGACAGTATTTATATTTGTGCAACCTGCTCGGGGCAGATCAACGACCCGGAGACAATGGATGCCAACCACTGGCGTTGTTTGAACGACAGCATGTGGAGCACTGTACCTGCTGTTCAGGTGGTAGCATGGAGAATGTTAAACCGTTTAAAAGCTGAAGGCTGGCCACAAGATTTGCTTGATATGCTTTACCTCGACGAAGAAACACAGGCTTGGGCTGAAGCAACCGGCGAAGGAATTGATCCGGATGATGTGGTTAAACACCTCGACAGCAACGGCGCTGTTTTGCAAGCAGGCGATTCGGTTGTTTTGATTAAAGACCTGAACGTAAAAGGTGGTGGATTTACTGCAAAACGCGGAACAGCCGTTCGTAATATCTCGCTGGTACACGATAATCCCGAGCAAATTGAAGGGAAAGTAAATGGCCAGCAGATCGTTATTCTTACACAGTATGTAAAGAAGAATTAGAAAGGTTTATACAAATAAGAAAAGATGTCATCTTTATTCACGTTAAGTAGAAAGATGGCATTTTTGTTTTAGAGAACTGAGAGCCAAAACCGATCAAGATGAACGTATTTAAAAATGAAGAAATAGCAGGGGCCTACGATGTCTATTATCAAACTCCGGCAGGAGAAGAAATTGATGCAATAGAAGAAAAGCTTATTGTCAATGCGCTGAAAAAAGTGCCGACAGGAAAAATGCTGGAGCTGGGATGCGGTACCGGTCACTGGACAGAGCTGTTTGTAAACAAGGGATTTGATGTAATTGCCACCGATATTTCGGACGCGATGTTGCGCCTGGCCATTGAGAAAAATCTGTCTGCCGAGGTTTTAAAAGCCGACGCCGGAGCACTGCCTTTTAAAAACGAAAGCTTTGATGTCGTAGCTTCGGTAACGATGATGGAATTTGTAGACTGCAAAGAGACGGTGTTGAATGAAATCTATCGTGTTTTAAAGCCCGGAGGACATTTGTTGTTGGGGTGCCTGAATGGGAACTCGCAGCTGGCAAAAAATGCGGCTAACGATCCTGTATTTAAAAATGCGGCATTCTTTGTTCCTGAAACATTAGAGACAGCTTTAGCAAAGTTCGGAGCGCCGGAACTTACTTCGGGAGTGCATTTTGCTCCCGATTTTCAGGTGATGGACCAAACTGATGAAAAAGATAATCACGAACCGGCTTTTCTAGTAGCGCTGGTACATAAAAACATATAACCATGCAAGTTGCTGTTGAAATAAGTCTTTACCCCTTAAGCGACGATTTTGAAAAACCGGTTGATACCTTTTTGTCGCTTTTGGCAAACAACCAAACTATTGAAGTTGAGCCCGGCAAGATGAGCAGTATTATTACCGGCGAGCTGGCTGATATTATGCAAGCATTAGCACAGGCCATGGAACAGGTTTTCGCACAAAACCCGGCTGTTTTTAATTTGAAGATTTCAAATTGCTGCCCGGTATAGTTCTGGCTGTTGAGCTGGGGATTCTATGTTTACCTGCTCAATATTAAAAAAATACCACCTTCAAGTTGAGAAGATGGCATTTTTAATATTGTTATGAATTGATTGATTATTCGCTCAAATCCTTAATCCGGATATTTCGGAAATACAACTCCGAACCATGTCCAAGGAATCCGATGAAACCTTTGTTGCGTTGCAGGCCTGGGTGTTCTTTTCCATCCAGTGTGCCATTTTCGCGGGCATCGGCAATATCGCCATCTAAAATCACTTCGCCGTTAAGTGTGATCTTTATTTTAGTTCCTTTTACTGCAACTTCCTGCGTATTCCAATCACCAACCGGATTTAAAAAGCCGCGCTTGGCCGGAATAGTTCCATAAACAGATCCGTGATATTGATACTCGTGCAGGTTGGCATAAATCGGTGCCGTGTTATCCAGAATTTGCAACTCCATTCCTACATATGCCGCATCTCCTTCAAGTGGGGCACGAATTCCAAGTCCGTTATTGGCGCCCGGCGTGAGTTTAAACTCAAAGCGGAAAACAAAGTCACTGTATTCTTCTTCTGTGAACAGGTTGCCGTGGCCGCCCATTTTCGGATTTACCACTAACTCGCCATTTTTGGCATAATAATCGGTCTTATTTCCCTGCCAGCCATCGAGGTTTTTCCCGTTGAATAACGAAACAAATCCTTCATCGATCTCGTCCTGTGTAAGGCCAATTTCTTTGGCATTGATCTCACGAACATACACATCGCGGAAAGCCAGCTCGTTACCATGTGCCTGCAGTTCAATGGTTCCTTCACTGAAAATCGGAATGCTGCGGTCCCAGTAGTTGTCCATTTTTACATTGTCAACCACCAGCTCACCGTTCAAATAAACAGTAACATTTTCGCCCACCATTGTAATGCGGAAGGTATTCCATTCATCAATCGGATTATCGGCAACCAGCAACGGATCGCGTACATTGTCCGGGTTGTTGTTGTACAAACCGCCCGAGCCGACCTGGGCACCCACTTCAACACGCGAGGTATCCCAAACCTGTACTTGCGGAGTTCCGCGCAGGTAAATGCCGCTGTCTCCTTTTTTGCTGATTCGCCAGTCAACGATCATATCAAAATCCTTGTATATTTTCTTCGAAACCAGGTTAGCGCCTTTCCCGTTAAAAATGATCATTCCATCTTTAACGCTCCAGTTCTCAGCCATCTTAATATCCGCTGCCTCCTGTTCTTTTTCGCGTTCTGCATCGCTAAGCTTGGCTATTTTTATTGGGTTTCCATCCAAAAGCATTCCTTGCCATCCATCAAGGTTTTTGCCGTTAAACATTGAAACATAACCTTTGTCTTTTGGCATTGCTTTCAGGTAATTCTGAATATTTATTTTGTCGTAAGCACTGTCTTCGCCCGATAAGCTTTGCTCAGCTTTACCCAAAATCCGACGAACGATATCACCAGTTAAACCGCCTTCTCCTTCACTGTTCGGCATGGCGATATTCATAATGGCACGCGAAGTTGTTGCTGTCAGTTCTTCTTTTTCCAGATATTGCTCAAGATAAACCAGCGAAAGGAATGTTCTTAAACGACCGATAGCAGCGATAACGTTTTTCTGATCGTCGGCTGACGATGCATATTCCATGATTTTGCGGTATTGCAGCAGTTTCTGATCGTCGGGTAGATTGGCACCGGCAATCCTACGAACAAAACTTTCGAATGCCGGCTGGCTGAATGTTGCGTTACCCGATTTGCAGATTTCGAATAATGGTTTTGAGGCGGCATAATCCTGCCAGTTGGTTAAAGCGGTAAATGCCGCTTCTTTCTGCTCACCGCTTGATGAGTTAAAATATCCGGTAACGGTTTCAAGAGCTGTTTCGCCACCAATTGTCGGCAGAATCGGGAACAGTCGTACTTTTTTACTGGACTGCTCCAGTGTGCCCAATACTTTACCGCTTGGCGCTTGCTCTTCAGCAACTCCGTCAACAGCGGCGATCAATGCTAACTGTGTTTCTGTTATTTCTGAAGGTTCAGAAACAGAAAGCAACAGTTTTAATAATGCATCAGTATTTTCGTATGAAGAAACTTGTTTTAGCGCGGCAAAAGCTGCTGCCTTTTCATCCGCATCAGAAGACGAAGTGGTGGCCAGTATTTCATTAAAATATTGCGAGCCGGCTTTGGCACCGATAAGACTGATAAAAGCTGCTTTTGTTTTCCCTTCTGATTGATCCAGGTTGCCTGCAATCAGGTATAAATGGTCTTTGTCAAGCAAAGTGTTCAATACTTTTGTTGTAGCGTCAATATCTTTTCCATCAGCTAAGTGTGCGGTTAATGTTGGAATGGCATTATTTTCCTGGAGTTTTGCCAATGCAATTACTGCCTCAGTGCGAACAACTTTAGCGCCCGAATTAATGCTTGCCAAAACAAAATTGTTTGCCTGTTGGCAACCACGTTTTCCCAACATGTCGATGATTTCTGCTTTTACTTCTGGATTAGCTGTTTCTGCTTTGGCAATCCATTTACGTGTGTCAGCAACACCGCCCAGGTTTTCAGCAATATTCAATGCCGAGTAACGAAACGCTTTATCAAGTGAGTCAACTGCTTTCAGCAATAGTGGAGTGGCTTCGTAACCGAGGTTGTTGGCATAAATGCGAAGTGCTGTAGAATAATTGTGCAGGTGGTTGCTGGTTGAATTGGCTTTAAAAATGGCATTGCAGGCTTTTTCCATTAACTCCAGTTCATTTTGCTCGCCCAAACGTTTGGTGTAAGTCAGCAATGCTTCGGCAGCATTGCTAGCATCGTAATTAAAATCTACCTCCGATGCCGCGTTAAGTATCATTTTATACGAATCAGGAGACCCAATATTTGCCAGTGCAGCCAGTGCTGTTTTTTGCATCTGCTGGCTTTCTACGCTTACCAAAGGAGTGATCAGCGGAACGGCACGTTTGCATTGTAATTCACCCAAAGCACGAACTATCGTCATCTGTGTTGCTCCGTCAGTTTCCGAAAATGCTGCCAAAAATACTTCTGCAGTTTTCGGGTCTTCAGTAGACAGAATTGTTTGTGCTGCCGGTTCTGCAAGTTGCTCGTCAGTTAAGTAGCTTTTTACCTGTTCAACTGTATTTTCGCCGGCAACCAGGTTCAGTTGATTGAGGAGGTAAGTTTTCACTTCGACATCATCGGCAGTGCTGAGCGCTTTTAAAAGGTTCTCTTCGGCAAAAGCACGTTCTTCATTTTTTCCAAACTGGCTGGCATAACGCGAGAAACTGTTTAGCGCGAAACGTACAGCTGTGTCGTCGCCGGTGCCCAGCGGAACAAGTTGTGCTGCCAGTTTCTGGTAGCCTTCGTTGCCCAGCAAAAAGATTTCCTTCATCGCTTTGTCGCGGTGCGTGAGATTTTTCGTTGGCATTTGTGCCAGCACATCGGCAACTTTAGTGTCGAGAGTTCGGTTATCCTGCGCCATCCCGGCCATACTCAGGCAGGCCAGCAACAGGATCGTAGTAATTTGAACTATATATTTCTTCATTGTAATTAATCCTTTATCATTAATCCTTATTAACTAATCCTTCATCCTTTAAATCGTCCACGGTGCGCGCATCGGCTGATTGATCAGACGGTTTGCACCTTCATCATCAATAAACTCCAGTTTTTCAGGATCGAAATGCAATGTGCGTCCAAGTCGGACTGCTGTAATACCTAGGTTTACAAGTGTTGCCGACCGGAATCCGTTGGTCTCGTTCAGTGCAAACTTCTTACGAGTTTTCACCGATTCAGAGAAAATACCGATCTGAGGTTCAGGATCAGGTAAGGTTTTAATAAAGCTCTGCAGATTAGGAATATTCGAGCGAAATCCCTGGTAGATCTTGCCGTTGGGGCCTTCAATATAGGCTGCATCTTTGTCTCGGTTTTCACCATCGAGAATGATCTGGCAACCATCGGCATAAGTGTAAGTTACACGTCGCCAGGTGCCCACGGCATCATAATGTTGTTGCGGTGCGTCAACCTCAATTTTTACCGGGCTGGTATCGTCTTTTCCCAACATGTATTGAACCGGATCGAGGTAGTGTTGCCCCATGTCGCCCAGTCCGCCGCCATCGTAATCCCAGTAGCCACGGAAGTTCGCGTGAACACGTTCAACATTGTAAGGCTTGTAAGGCGCAGGCCCTAACCACATATCGTAATTCAAGTTTTTAGGTACCGGTTGCGGAGCAAGGTTGTGTTTGCCCTGCCAGTAAAATTTCCAGTTATAGCCTGTAATTCCGCTTACGGTAACTTTTAGCGGCCATCCTAAAATGCCACTGTCAATCACTTTCTTCAGCGGTTTTACATCAGTTCCCAGTCCGTAAAATTGATCTTTGAATCGGAACCAGGTGTTCAGCCGGAACATACGCCCATGCGCGTTAACAGCCTCAACCACTCGTTTGCCTTCTCCAATGGTGCGTGTCATTGGTTTTTCGCACCAAATGTCTTTTCCGGCTTTGGCAGCTTCAACAGCCATAATTCCGTGCCAGTGTGGTGGCGTGGCAATGTGTACAATGTCAACTTCGGGAAGCTGGCACACTTCTCTAAAATCAGTGAACTGTTTTACGTCGTAATCGATCAGGTTTTTGGCCAGTTCCAGGTGTTCTGTATCCACATCGCAAATGGCAACAACGCGCGTGCCCTCGTATGGAATATGACCGCGGCCCATTGAGCCGACACCGATAATTGCTTTTGTTAACTGGTCGGATGGTGCGAGATATCCGTTGCCGCCCAACACGTGGCGCGGAACGATAACCAGGCCGGCTCCTGCAGCCAGCGCATCTTTTAAGAAACTTCTTCTCGAAGTAGATTTAGTACTCATGGTTAATTGGTTATAGATTAAAACTTAAATTCATGTAGTTGGATAAAAGTATAAAAGTTTTATAAATAAATTCCTAATAGTTCAAAGACTTATTAAAAAAATGCAAAACTAGTGTTTCTGTATTGCCAATATCAGTAATTAACAACTGTTAGCATTTAATAGTATTTGTTAGTCTCTGTTTAGTTTACTTAATATTTGTTATAATTTTTGAATATAATGTTCGTGTAGCTTTGGCACCATAATATAAATCAAACTTCAATGAAACCATTTTACCTCTGTTTCGCAATTTTATGTAGTGCTATAGTTGTGCAAGCCCAGGAAGTTACTATTAGTGGGTATGTTACCGATGTGGCTTCTGGCGAATCGCTTATTAATGCAAATATTTATGAGACCTTAAAAAAGAAAGGTACTGTTAGCAATGTTTACGGATTTTACAGCCTTACGCTTCCGGCCGGGCAACAAAATTTGCAGTTTTCTTTTGTTGGCTACAATAAACAAACGTTCGGGTTAAATCTGCAAAAAGATACTATAATTAATGTAGGGCTAAAACAAATGGGTGATCTTGACGAGATTACGGTGCATGCCTCGAAGTCGAATGTTGAACGAACACAAATGAGTTTGCTTGAACTTCCGGTTGAACGTATTGAAAAATTGCCTGTAATACTTGGCGAGCCCGATGTTTTAAAAGTTATCCAGCTATTACCGGGCGTTCAGGCGGGTACCGAGGGAACCAGTGGAATTTACGTTCGGGGAGGTGGCGCCGATCAGAATTTATTCCTGCTCGATGGAGTTCCGGTGTATAATGCCAGTCATTTGTTTGGATTCTTTTCTGTTTTCAATTCCAATGCCGTAAAAACGGTAAATCTTTATAAAGGTGGATTTCCGGCACGTTTTGGAGGTCGGCTGTCATCGGTGGTCGATATTCGTATGAAAGAGGGCAATGACCAGGAGTATAAAGGCGAGTTCTCAGTTGGACTGATTTCCTCACGTTTTTCGTTTGAAGGACCTATAAAAAAAGGAAAAACAGCATTTATTGTTTCCGGAAGGAGGACTTATATTGACTTACTGGCGCAGCCTTTTATTAAATTGTCAAATAGAAGCGACGACAATGATTCATTTAATGCCGGGTATTATTTTTATGATTTAAACGCTAAAATTAATCATAAATTTTCTGACCGTGATCGCTTGTTTTTGTCGATGTATAGTGGCAAAGATAAGGCTTATGATAAAGAGAAGTATGTTTCGACGGATATGAACTACTTCGATAAGTACAATGATAATCTTGGCTGGGGAAATATTACTTCTGCTTTACGGTGGAACCATGTTTTCGGACCAAAATTATTTAGCAATGCAACGTTAACCTACAGCAAATATAATTTTGATGTGGAGAGTGATTATGAATACAACGAACGCGATCATTATGACAGGGATTATTTTCGTTATATGTCGGGGATAAATGATGTTACCGCGAAGGTAGATTTTGACTATTATCCGGGAATAAATCATTCATTAAAATTTGGTGCTTCAAATACCTGGCATACGTTTAAACCCGGTGTTAATCACGAAAAAACAACCGTTGATGAGGATGAGTATCAATTGGATCAGGATACAACGTACGGAAACCAAGATATAGCTGCCAACGAATTTGATGCTTATGTGGAGGACAGCTGGAATATCACTTCGCGTTTGAATGCAAATCTGGGGATGCACTTCTCGTGGTTTAATGTTCAAAATACCAATTATACTTCGTTTCAACCTCGCCTGGCTTTGCGTTACCTGGTTTCTGATAAATTGTCTGTAAAAGCTTCTTATGCTAAAATGAGCCAGTATATTCATTTGCTGAGCTCGGCAACCATAAGTTTGCCCACCGATTTATGGCTCCCCACAACGCAGAATGTAAAACCTCAGAATTCGTATCAATGGGCTTTGGGAGCAGCCTATAAACACAAAAATGGATTTGAATTTTCGGTTGAAGCATTTTATAAAAAGATGGATAACCTGATTGAGTACAAGCCCGGAGCTACGTTTTCGGGAGTTAGCGAAGGTTGGGAAAGCAAAATTGAAACCGGGAAAGGCTGGTCGTACGGTGCCGAATTTATGCTGGAAAAGAAAACCGGAAAAACTACGGGTTGGCTGGGATACACCATTTCGAAATCAAACCGTAAATTCGACAACCTGAATTTTGGTGAAACCTTTCCGGCAAAATACGACCGCAGACACGATATAAACCTTGTGCTTAATCACGAAGTCAGCAAAAAATTGGATATCGGTTTAGCCTGGGTTTACGGAACCGGAAATGCTACTACTTTAGGTGCGCAGGATTACTCGGCCATGCTCCCCGGAATGAATTGGTACAACACAGAAGGTACTATAACTTATTACGGAGGCCGAAACAGTTACCGGATGCCCTCGTATCACCGTCTCGATTTAAGTATGAATTTTCATAAGCAAAAAAAGCGTGGTGTTCGTACCTGGACAGTTGCACTTTACAATGCCTACAGTCGTCAGAATCCGTTTTACCTGTACTGGGGAAGTAAAAGAGAAGAAAAGGTAGCGCCGGAAGGAGAACCTTATTATTCCGAAAAGCCTGTTTTGAAACAAGTTAGCTTGTTCCCCCTGATTCCTTCTGTTAGTTACACTTTTAAGTTTTAATAATCCCACGAATAAATACACATAAACCGAATATTATGAGATTTAAACAAATAACAACCGTACTCTTTTCTGTTTCCTTTCTATTTCTTATTTCGTGCGAAAAGGAAATTGTGTTTAAAGGTGACGAAATAAAACCAATGTTGGTAGTTAACGGACTTGTTGTAGCGGGCGATACAATTACTGTTCGATTGGCAAAAAGCAGAAGTAAGTTGGAAGATTCTTATGCCTCCTACGTAATAACAAATGCACAAGTAGATTTATATGTTGATGATGTTTTTGCTGAGACTTTAACGCCTGTAAAGGAGATGGTTTATGGCTCAGATGTCCCGCTTGCACTTGGCAAATACAAGGGTACTGTTATAGGAGAAGCCGGGAAAAATTATCGCCTCGAAATTTTGGCGGATGGTTTTAGTCCTGTGCGTTGCGAAACTACAGTTCCCAATCCTGTTGAAATATTGTACTGGGATACAACCACCGTTAATAATTTAGGGAATTATGGCTCTTCGGGAAGGCCCGAATTTAGTCTTGAGTTTGATGATAACGGGCAACAGCACAATTATTATCAGTTGCAATCGGAATTAACACAAGGGAACGAAGTGGTTGGCTACATGCCTGATGGAACAATGATCCATTCTGATACCGTACTTATTCGACCACAACAATATCAAAGGGTTGAAATTTTGAATGCACAACTTAACGATGCTATTAATGAGGCGGATGAATTGATTACCGGTACACCCGATAACCGGTTTGCTATTTTTAACGACGACAGCTTTAACGGGGAAAAAATAAAATTGAGGTTTGTGCCTGGGTATAATTCTTATTCCGGGGGTTATTCGTACTATGGGAACATCAGCGATGATAGTAGCGCCAATTTCAGAATCCGGGACATCCATTTGTATTCGCTATCTGAAGAATATTACGAGTATTTAAATACAGCGAACCTGCATTTTTGGTTTGATGAAGATTTCTTTTCCGAACCTGTTCAGGTGTATTCAAACATTATTGGAGGTATCGGAATATGGGGATCAGCAAACTATTCTTCTTTTTCCGTACAGGAAGGTACTTACCCAATGGATGGTAAAATTTATGTTGAGAGCGACAACTCTTATGGCTATTATTATTGAGGTGTTTTTTATAAATAATTATTTATCGAACACATTTTTTATCTTTAAACAATCAATTTTCGTTTAACCCGGATAATTCATTTGATTTTAGCAGTAGTCATGTTTCTCCGGGTTAATCCCGACTTAGTTGAGTCCATTTTTGAGTGTCAAAAATGGGTATGAAACTTCGTCGCATTAAACTATCTTGCTATTTGTGATGAATAATGCGGATTAAATATGTTGAGATGAAACGAGCATAATAAAAAGCTCTTTAATGCACAGGAGTATGATTATCCGCCAGCTGGCGGATGAGTTACCATTGAAAATTTTAAATATAAACGAATGAAAAACATCCCGGTGATTTCGGTGACAGGAAAATCGTTGGCCGAAGCTTACGAAACAGCGCTTATTTATTTGTACGGAAAAGGAACCCGCTTTAAAACGCAGTACGACCGGCCGGGTGATCCGCTGAGTATTGACTGTACCATGAATTTAACGATTCTGGAGCCGGAGATCGATCCGATGATCCACATGGCTTTTCCGGGAGGTGTTGACGATTTGCGGGAATATGTGCTGGAACTGGAAGGGTTGAAAGATCACCTGGTAAAAAACATGAACGACCCTGAAGATAAACTACCGGAGTATACTTATCACGGGCGCCTGCAAAATTATGGTGTTTGGAAAGAACTGGTAGACGGAGAATCCAAAGAGGTCGGAACTTTTAAGGTTGATCAAATAGAAAATGTGATCGACAAACTGGCCGAACAGCCATTTACGCGGCAGGCACAAATGATCACGTGGATGCCAAATATTGATTTTACCTGCGACGATCCGCCAAGTTTACAATCGTTATGGTACCGTATTCTGGAAGACGAAGACGGCACCTGGTGGCTGAACAGCAATATCCGCTACCGAAGTAACGATGCCTGGAATGCCGGATTTCTGAATATGTTCGGATTTATCCAGTTTAGTAAAGATGTTGTGGCAACAGGGATAGCCGAAAAAACTGGGAAGACGGTAAAACTGGGACGTATGAACTGGCAGGCCGACTCGTACCACATTTACGGAAAAGATATTCGCACCGCAAAAGAACGCCTGTTTGAGCGTATAAACGATATGGCTTTTGAAGAGCGTACCATGAACTTTAACGATCCGCTAATTCGGAAAGTGTATGATAATGCGGAGACTGAAATTATTAAGAAGATTAAGGAGACTGGTGATTTATAAACTCAGAAATGAATGATGATTGAAGATTAACGATTTCAGATTGCAGAAGAAGTAAGAAAGTTTACAGTTTTCAGTCGCAGTCTTCAGTTTTACAATTTAACAGTAGGGCAATTCGAAAAGGCATAAATTGGCAATAGGCAAACAGATAAACCTTCAAGAGTTTTTGAAACCTTGAAGTGTTTAAATCCTAATGATTCTTTCGTGTCTTTGCGTTTAACAGTTTCTCCAAGAAGAAAAGCTCGCAGCTCGAAACTTTACCTACTGCATTTTGTCTGCTGCCTACTTTTGTTGAAGGAACTATGACCAATGACTAATTATCAATGACAAGTACCATTAATAAGCTTCGTTGAATTTCTTTTTTGCAATCTCTTTCACCTCGTCCATCGAAATTTCTCTACCCAGTTCCTGCTGAATGGAAGTTACTGCCGATGAAGCAAAACCGCAAGGATTAATGTAGTTGTAGTAACGCATGTCGGTGTTTACGTTTAGCGCAAAACCGTGCATGGTGACATAGCGACTTACACGCACACCAATGGCGCAAATTTTTCGTGCGCGAACTTTGTGGTCGGGTTGCAGCCACACACCGGTTGCACCTTCTTTTCTTCCGGCTTCCAGCCCGTATTCGGCAACCGTAGCAATAATGGCGTCCTCCATTCGCTCGATGTATTCGCGCACGCCAATTTTGTAATGTTCCAGGTCGATAATCGGGTAACCAACCAATTGCCCCGGTCCGTGGTAGGTAATATCGCCACCACGGTTTATCTTGAAATAAGTAGCTTCAATCTTTTTCAAAAATTCGGCATTGGCCATCATATTGGCTTCGTCGCCACTTTTTCCCAGGGTGTAAACATGCGGGTGCTCAACCAAAATAAAATGATTGTCGGCAGTAGGTTTGCCCGTGCTGCGTTTTTGAGTGGTAAGCTCCTGCAGACGCTCCTCCTGGTAATCCCAACACGCTTTATATTCTTTTAATCCAAGATCGACGTAATTAAAATTTGCCATTTTTTTGTTTTTAGCTACGAGCCACTAACCGCGAGTTGCTCATTTATAATAATTGCTAAATTGTTCTATTGTTAAATTGTAAAACTGTTAACTGTGACTGAATACTGGTTACTTCCCTTACGCTTTTACGTGTTCTTCGGCTCTGTACGAACTGCGAACGAGCGGCGAGCTTTCAACAAACTTAAAACCTTTGCGGATACCGATGTTGCGGTATTCCACAAATTTCTCCGGGGTAATGTATTCAACCACAGGCATGTGTTTTGTTGTTGGTGCCAGGTATTGCCCGATTGTCATTACCTTACAACCGGCTTCCAGCAAGTCGTCCATTGTTTTTAGCACATCTTCGTGAGTTTCGCCCAAGCCAAGCATAATACCCGATTTTGCCCGTCCGAAATTATCAGCAACATATTTTATTACATCGAGGCTACGGCGATATCTTGCAGCAAAACGGATAAACGGAGTCCGCTCTTCAGTGGTTTCCAGGTTGTGCGAAATCACATCCGGACCTGCATCGATTACTTGTTGTATCAATTCTGTCTTCCCTCTAAAATCGGGAATCAGCACTTCAATTTTGGTTTCCGGATTCACACGTTTTACTTCGCGAATGGTTTCTGCCCAGATTCCGGCCCCCTGGTCTTCCAGATCATCGCGGTCAACCGAAGTAATAACGCAGTGTTTTACGCCCATAATACGCACCGACTCTGCCAGTTTTTTTGGCTCTTCCAAATCGGGAGCAAGTGGGGCGCCATTAGGCACGGCACAGAATTTACATTTACGGGTACAGATGTTTCCTAAAATCATAAACGTGGCTGTTCCCCTGTTCCAGCACTCACCAATATTCGGGCAGTTTCCGCTGGTGCAAATGGTATGCAAACCATGTTGATTCACCAGGTTCTTTACCTTCGAATAGCTTTCCCCCTTCGGCATTTTCATCTTCATCCACTTCGGCAGTCGTTCCCTGCCATTCAACTCATGTGCCATAATAAACTAACTAAAAATTATTACATCGTTCTGTTCTGCGTCTTTTTCAAATACATTGTCTAAATCAGAAATCTATCAGAATGATTCCGATAAATAACGTTTTAGACAGTTCCTGAAAAATTTCTGCAAATGTAAAAGTTTAATCACAAACTTAAATTGATAAACTCCCAACTGTCAAAATTGTTTTGAAAAAAAGCATAGTTTAAACAACTGTGTTATTTTTGTACAACAAGCAGAAAACAATGAGACACGTCATTATACTACTTCTATTAATTACCGGATTGAATACCGGATTTGCGCAACAAAAGCGCTCCGAGGTTCAAACCAAATCGAGCCTGGCTATTCGGTATTACAATGCCAAGGACTATGAAAAAGCTGCGCCTTTACTAAAAGAAGTATATGAATTAACCCGAAACAGCACTTATTTCAGGTACTACATAAACAGTTTGATAAGTTTGAATCAATTTGCTGAAGCGGAATCGGAACTTCAGCGTGAGATTAAAAAACAAAAAACGCCGCGCCCCGAGTATTACGTGCATTTAGGGCAGGTTTATAAAAGTCAAAACCGCGATGAAGAGGCCCAAATAATGTTTGAGGATGCGATAAACAATATACCTGCCGACCGTGGATCTTATTTAACTACGGCAAATTCATTTTTGGCCTGGGGCGAATATGGTTGGGCCCGCGATACCTATTTAAAAGGAAGAAACACTTTGCCTAATCAGTCGTTTAACTACGAGTTGGCGCGATCGTACATGTATTTGCGAGACTATACCAATATGATGGAAGAGTACCTGAACCTGTTGCGTGAAGATGAGAAACATCTGGCGCGGGTGCAAAGTAGTTTGTCATCGGCCATGCGGTTAGATATTGATGACGGCTTGCGCGACCAGTTTCGCGGGCAGGTATTAAAACGTATTCAGGCCGAGCCCAATGTTATTGGTTACAATCGTCTGCTGATTTGGTTTTTTCTTCAGGAGAAGAAGTTCTCGAGTGCACTGCGTCAGTCGATCGCTTTGGATAAACGTACCGGAGCCGAAGATGGACAAATTGCACAACTAGGCGATCTTGCTTTGCGAAACAAAGAGTATACGCAGGCACAAAAAGCCTACGAATATTTAATGGACAAAGGCGAGCAAACACCTTTTTTCCCGCAGGCTTTTGCACGTAATATTCATGCAAAATACATGGAATATACCAACGAAGGAGATGGCGATTTAGAGAAGGGACAAGCTTTGGCTACTGATTTTGAAAACGGATTGATATATCTAAGCATTGGTCCGGCTACCTTAAATCTGGTGCGCGAGTATGCACATTTACTGGCCTTTTATCTGAATGATTCGGAGAAAGCAATTTCGGTATTGGAGGAAGGCGAGAAGGTTCCGCAACTAAAACCGGAAGAACTTGGGCTTTTGAAAACCGAAATGGCAGATATTTATGTGTATGCCGACGACCCTTGGGAAGCCATGCTGATATACTCGCAGGTAATTGATGCCAACAAAAAGAATAGGCTTGGCGACGAGGTTAAGCTAAAAAAAGCAAAACTGGGTTATTACATGGGCAACTTTAGCTGGGCAAAAGCACAGTTGGATGTATTAAAGGCCAGTACTTCGAAACTAACGGCCAACGATGCCATGGAGCTGTCGATGCTGATTGGTAATAACCTCAACCTCGATACTACTGCGGTTCCGCTGCAAATGTTTTCGAGTGCCGATTTGTTGTTTTTCCAAAACCGGCCCGATGAGGCGATGCTGGTTTTAGACTCCATTACCGATTTGTATCCGTATCACACGTTGGTAGATAATATTCTGTTCCGCAAGGCAAAAATTGAGATGGATAACCAGAATTACGCGCTGGCTGCCGAGTACCTGCAAACCATTGTTACCGATTTTAGCTACGACCTGCTGGGTGACGATGCCCTGTACCTGCTGGCCGAGATTAACAATTACCACCTGGGGCAACCAGAAAAGGCAAAAGAGTTGTACAAACAAATGCTTACCAGCTACCCGGGAAGTGTGTTTACCGAAGAATCGCGCGAGAAATACCGGGAGCTACGGAAAGTGTACCCTGATAAAGAAGGAAAAACAAAAGAAGAGTTATTTATGGACGAAATAAAGCCTGGTGAGTTTTAGGAAAAGCATTTTAATTCTTTGATAATGGTGACTACACATGGTTAGTTGCGAAAAAATATATTGCCAACTTTAGTTATATCGAAATGTTCACAACTAACATTTGGCCTGTTTCAAGCTTCAGTTTTTTTCTAATATCAGCCTTTATGGGTAAAAGATAAGTGTTCAGTTTTTTATCAAACCAAATAGCAGTTCTCCATTCTTCTTTTTCAATAGTAGCAATTGCTTTCATTCTTCCCCAGCCCTCTTCCTGCCATTTTAGATTTTCCCTGATTTCTTTTGATATTTCATTAGGAAGTGAAATAAAATGCCAACCTGCCTGTCCTGCATATTTCCATAATTTTCCAGAAAAGGTGTATTTAATCTTAGCTTGCACTTACTGTTATTTTTCTTTCAGGTTTCAATTTGTTTTAATTGTATACAAAGGTTAACTGTTTGTGGCGTAGCCAACAGCGGGCTGTTTTCCTGTCAAGCAGAGAATAAGCAAATGCGGAAGATGCACCTACAATTACCAACAAAAACGGCTATGACATATACAGGTACTAACGGCTGGTTTTTAAATTTCTTCTAGCTTTTTAATCCATTCATTAAATCTAGGACTTTTAGCCTTTATCTTGTCGAGCCCAATTGCTTCAGCCAAAATATTTCCATATACAATTTTATTATAGCCTAGTATAATTCTTTCTAATCTATGTGAAGGAGATGTTTCTCTGTTGTTATTAATCATCTCAGGATTACTATATTGTTGGAATGTTTGAGTTAGTTCATCTATTCCAACTAATTCTTTTGGAGGTATTTGTTCGAAAAAGATATCTATGTCATTGAAAAGTAATCCTTCAAATTCGTGCAGTTGCAAATATGGAATGAAGTGATATCTTAAGGAATCTTCAATACTTTCGAACATTCCTTGTTCAAGTATCTCCATCCTTTCATTTTTATCTGGATTCCGCTCTGCATCATTCCACTTAGGGAAATTGTATTTGCTATATAAACCGTAATAATCTATTAAAGTAGTTACTATAGACGTTGAATCATTTGTTAAATGAAGAGTAATCTGTTTTTTTAACTCAGACCATTTTACAATACCACCCATTGATTTTTTAATGAGTGGTGATTGAATGTAGATTCCTTTTTTTGCGAAGTATGGAGTTAGGATTGTATTGCAGAATTCTTTTTCTGTTTCACCTTCACATATAATAATAACTCTTTTCATTTCTTAATAATTTGGTTGACCAGTAGTTATTATATTTCTTTTCCATAAATCATCAATGGTATAATCCTCTAACCATTCTTGAAGCTTGTTGGCATCTAAACGGTTAAACTTAGAACACCCATCAATTTGGTCAACTGTTATAATTGATTCAGGTGAAAAATGACTTATTAAATCTGTTGATTGTGTTGCGATGATTACCTGACAACCTTTCGCTGCAACTGATTTTATCATGCCAGTTAATTTTGCAATTGCAGAAGGATGTAAACCTAATTCTGGTTCATCAATTATTATTGTGTCAGGTAGATTGGGCTGCATAAATAAAACTGTTAAAGCAATAAACCGAATTGTTCCATCTGATAAATCATTAACACCATAAACAGTGTCACTATATTTATCTTTCCATTGTAATTTTACAAAGTCCTCTGTATTAGGGATAAAATAAAAATCTAAAAAATATGGTGCTATTGATTGAATTGTTTTTACAATTCTATTGTATACAATTTTTTCCTCTTCTTTTATGTTATATAGAAATGCTGCCAAGTTAGCACCATTATAATACAAGTAGTATATATCATTCTCTATATGGCTAGGTATTGTAAAAGGAGATTTGTCGCTTGTATCATGGAAGTGATATTTCCTAAAACCTTCCAAATATCTAATAACATAAGGAGCTCGGAAATTATCTGTCGTCTTGATCCTAGCTTCTCTGTCGGAGCGGCTAATATCCCTGCCCGGGTCACCTCTGTAAATTAAATGTTCCTCAGTAATTATAAATCCATCAGTACCCAACTTGAGTGTTGTCGAATAACCATTATTGCCATTTTCAAACTCGACCTTAAAACTAATTGTATCGGTTACTTTTTGTCCTTTATGAAGAATTTTATTTTCTCCTCCCGTTAACGCGATATATTCATTTAGATTTTTATTATATAGCCGATTTAGGAAATCAAAAAATGAAATGAAATTACTTTTTCCACTTCCATTTGCGCCAATTAGCAAATTAATTGGGCTTAAGTCTATTCTTTCAGACTTTATAGATTTATATCCTGATATCTCTATGTAATCCATTAATAAATTGTTTGTTTCAATTTCCAAATTTAATAAATAAACAAGAATTTACTATTTGCAAGGAATAGATCCGTTCAAAGGGCTGTTTTTAATCTGGCCGCTAATTAGTTTCTCTGTTAACTGCCAGTTTATAATATTTCCTTATGCAGCAACTATTGTCCTCCTTTTGTAAGTAATTATCAATTAAAAAAGTTTTTGCTTCAGGGCGCATATTCAACGGCATAAGGTTTTTTACTGCATTAAATATAACCGTTTTTTACTGACATTGGGAAAAACAGTTTTGCACAATAAACAAAAGTTTAAAGGGAAGGATTGGTTTTTTAGCTTAAACGTAAGTTTAAGCGCCACTTGTCATCCTTTTGGGGCATAAATGTTTGTTTAAATGCTCGCGGGCAACCTTTTGTCTCTTAAACATTCGTTTAAATGCAGGCTGTCGTCCTTTTGAGCCATAAATTTTAGTTTAAACCGCGACCGGCAAATCTTTTGGAGCTTAAACATTTGTTTAAACGCCTTCCGGTAGATTTTTTGTGGTTTAAAGGTTTGTTTATGGGTGAAAAAGGTAATCCGGTTAATAAATTTCTTAGCTGTGTTTGTTTACGGGGGCAAAATTCCATTCAATTTCTTTTATTACTTTGGCGTACCGATTTTACCAGCTTATGTCGCAAACCGTAAAAACATATTTATATGCAGGATTGGCCGTGTTATTCTGGTCAACCGTAGCCACATCGTTTAAACTGGCGTTGCGCGAGTACGATTTTATTCAGCTTATATTTTATGTGTCGGCAGTAACGGTGGTGTTGCTGTTTTTTGTGTTGGTGGCACAACGAAAAACGCATTTAATCTTTACACAAACCAAACGCGAATGGTTGTATTCGCTGTTAATGGGGGCTTTTAATCCACTGCTTTATTACCTCGTATTGTTTAAAGCCTATTCTTTGCTTCCGGCGCAGGTGGCACAACCACTGAATATGATCTGGCCAATAACGTTGGCGTTGCTTTCGGTGCCCATGCTCAAACAAAACATCAGCTGGATAAGTTTTGTAGCGCTGCTCATCAGTTTTGTTGGGGTGTTTTTTATCTCGTCGCAGGGAGGTTTCGATGGATTTAGTAACACCAATCCGTTGGGCGTGTTGCTGGCGGTTGGGAGTTCAATACTGTGGTCGCTGTACTGGATATTTAATGTAAAAGACACGCGCGATCCAATAGTGAAACTCTTTCTCAACTTCGTCATCGGACTTATTTACCTGACTCCGGTCGTTGCACTGTTCTCGTCGTTTAAAGTACATTGGGGCAACGCGTTTGTCGCTGTCGTTTACTCCGGGTTTTTTGAGGTAGGAATTACTTATGTGTTGTGGCTAAAAGCGATGACCCTGACAAGCAGTAATGCAAAAATCGGCAACCTGGTATTTTTTGCACCGTTTCTGTCGCTGGTATTTATTCACCTCATTTTAAAAGAAACCATCTACTTAACAACTTTTGTTGGTTTGATATTTATTGTTTCGGGTGTGCTGGTTCAGCAACTCGACCGAAGAAAACGGAGATGAATGATGATTTGTGAATTTCGATTAACGATTTCAGAATTACTTTGTGAAACTTAGTGGGTACTTTGAGTCCTTTGTGGTAAAAAATTAAACCACAAAGATTCACAAAGGAGGCACAGAGTAACACAAAGGAGAATGATTAACGATTTGAGCTTGACCAGGCAATTGGCAAATATCAACAGGCAATCATAAAAAACTGTAATTGTCAAACTAATCTATTGTGATCTATGTGTCTATTGTGGTTTCCCAAATTTCTTTTTGTGTAATCAGTGTAATTCGTGGATAATTGAATTCAAGTTCCGAAGGAACAAAACAATATCAGTACTTTTGCCTTCAGGTTGGCAACAAATTACTATTTTCATCGAATGGATAAACCGCTTCGCATATTGGGCATTGACCCCGGAACAACGGTAACCGGCTACGGATTAGTGGAGGTGAGAGATAAAAAGCCGGTTATTTTGCACATGGGAAACATTACGCCCAAAAGGTATTCCGATCATTACATGCGTTTGAAGTACCTGCACGAACGGGCCTTACACCTGGTAAAAGAATATCGTCCGGATGTAATGGCTATTGAAGCGCCTTTTTACGGTAAAAACGTACAGTCGATGTTAAAACTGGGGCGCGGACAAGGCGTTTTAATGGCTGCCGCACTGATGTTCGATGTGCCGATTCATGAATACGCACCCTTGCTGGTAAAACAGTCCATTACCGGAATGGGACGCGCTTCGAAAGAGCAGGTGGCGTATTTCCTGCAAAAAGTGTACGACCTGAAAGACATGGATAAAGTGTTAGACGAAACCGATGCCGTGGCAGTGGCCATCTGTCATTTTATACAAATGAGCAAGCCGCAAAAATCGAAGGAGTATAAAAACTGGTCCGACTTTGTTAAAAAGAATCCCAATAAAATTAAATAAGATTTCCCTTGGAAATACTCGCCTGAGACAGTCAGTTTTACACCGGGTTTTAATCCGGTGAATAAAAAATAACCGGATATACAGAGGCTTTAGCCATTAAGCTGCTGAAAACAGGTGGCTAAAGTCAGGATAGTATTCTTTATGATGCCACCGGGTTAAAACCCGGTGCAAAAAATCTGATTGAGATAGTAAATTCGGTATCACCGCCTTAATAGATAGTATGAATAGTTAAGCAAAGGCTTTCTCCAGGCGGTTAAGCGCTTCCTGCAATACACTGCGCGGACAACCAATATTAATGCGCAGCCAACCATCGCCACCAGTTCCAAAACGGCCACCATCATTCAGCGCCACACCCGCTTTTTCTACCGTGAATTTTGCCAGCTCTTCGTTTTTCATGCCATAATCCGTAAAATCCATCCAGATGAGGTAAGTCGCTTCCGGTTTCATTACTTTAACACGCGGTAGTTTTTCCTGTATAAAACTTTCGAGTAACTGGTAGTTTCCCCACAGGTAATCCAGCAGTTGCCCGAGCCATTCGTCGCCGTGAGTGTAAGCTGCTTCGAGAGCGACTGTCCCGAAAATGTTACCCATGTGCAAATGTCCAACGCCAATGGTGCGTTCGTAAGCCGCCAGTTTTCTTTTGTTTGGAATAATGACCAGCGAAGACGAAAGTCCCGCCACATTAAACGTTTTACTTGGCGCCATACTAACCATGCAGTTCTGCGCCACCTCGTCAGAAATGCTGGCAAGAGGAATATGTTTGTGGCCGTTATAAATTAAGTCGGAGTGAATCTCATCCGAAATAATCATGATATTATTTTCGAGACAGATATCTGTCAATGCCACCAGCTCTTCGCGTGTCCAAACCATACCTCCCGGATTTTGCGGATTACAAAGCAGTAGCAGTTTGGTATTTTCATCGATCTTCGATTTCAGATCCTCAAGATCAAAAGTATAGCGTCCATTCTCCTTTTTTAGTGGGTTCTGAATCATTTTCCGTTTTGTGCCTTTCACACTGTCGAAGAACGGGAAATATACCGGCGGCTGAACTACAACACCTTCGCCCGGTTTCGAGAAACTTTCTATTGCATAAGTCAGTCCTGCAACAACGCCCGGACTAAACGAAATCCATTCTTTTTTTATTTCCCATTGGTGGCGTCTGCTCATCCAGTTTACAACCGATTCGAAATAAGAATCAGAGCGGAAAGTATAGCCGTAAATCTCGTGCTCAGCACGTTTTTTTATGGCGTTAACAATAAAATCGGGTGTTTTAAAATCCATGTCGGCCACCCAAAGTGGCAGGGCGTCGGCCGAGTTGAAAAAACGTTCAAGGGCATCGTGTTTTAAACAGTTGGTTCCTTTGCGCGGAACTATTTCGTCGAAATTGTATTGTTGCATTGCTACAAGGCTTTTGTTATACCTTATTATTATATAGGTAAAACCGGTTAAATTTTGAGCTTCCGAAGATAATTTAAATCGCCAACCTTTTCAACTTTAAGTATAAAATCAAATCGGTTTAAGTCCATACACAAATGAAAGTCGCTTTCCGGTGACCAGCTTTCGGTGCCTGGATCAAAAAAACGGGCGCCATCGGTTTCTTTAATCTGCTGTACCATTGCCGGAAAATCGTTAGGCCTTCCTTCCAGTTCATTTTTTATGTATTCGGCGCACAATGTATCTTCAGCAGTGGGGTATTGGCAGGCAAAACCCATACAAACCAGCGAAACCTCTTTCGGATTGGTTTTTCGGATATAATTAATAATAGCGCCTGCATTGACAAAACTGCCGGTAATTATTTCATCGGCATTTATGGCGTTTGCAATTCCCTGCGTGCCCGAACTTGTGGTCTGAACCATCGTTTTGGCAGTAATAACTGCATCATTAATATGTGTTGGCGAATTGCCGAAATCAAAACCTTCGGGTTTGCGCTCGTGTCGTTCTCCTATTAAAAGGTAGTCGGGGTTCTCCTTTTTTAAGCGATAAGCTAAATCAATGTCGCCCACCGGAATAATGGTTTTAATGCCATTGTTAATAGCATAACAGGCTGTGGAAAAGGCCCGCAATACATCAATTATAACAGCCGTTCCTTTTGCCTCGATAGCACCTTCTGCGAGATGCAGGATATTTATATGCATATTTTACTGTTTTTTCAGAAATATCTAAAAATTATTTAACACACCAAAATGAATAATGGCACAATAATTGATATACTTAGTGTCTTGTTTACATAAAGCCTGTAAATAAGGGTGTTCTGAAAAAATAGAAAATAGTAAGTTAACTTCAATGTTAAATTATTTCAATATATTTAATTATTTTAATATGTTATTTGGCATACATGCTGAAAAACATGTATGTTTGCAGAGTGATTTTAAAATGAATACAATTAAAGAAAATAGTTATGAAAACGATTAAATTTTTAACAACAGTAATGGCGCTGGCAATTGTAGCAGTTGCAACAGCCGTTGAGAAACCGAAAATGGATGTAGTGCCTTTGTCTGAGGATAGAGCAGTTGTTTCTATTCTTAATGGTGCTGAGGCTTTATTCGAATTGAGCATTCGCGCTGAGGATGGAGAGTTGGTGTATTATAAGCAAGCAACAAATCCATCAAATACTTATCAGAAAATTTTTGATTTTAAAAATATTGAAGACGGAGATTACACAATGGATCTTCGTGTAAACGATACGCGATTGATTAAAGACATTACAGTTTCTGCAAAAGGTATCGCTGTAGGTGAGTCGAAAATGAGAATCGATCCTTACTTTGGATTTTCAAACGACGTATTAAAACTTACTTATTTGAATTTCGACCAGGAAAACCTGAGTTTGAATATTTACGACAATAACGGTTTGGTTTACGAATCGAAATTGGGTCAGGATTTTAATATTGCAACCGGATTTGACCTTTCAGCTTTGGCTGCCGGACAATACGAAGTGGTTCTGACTTCATTGAATAATGATTTTTCATTTAGTTTAGAAAAATAGATTAGAAAATGTTATTGGTTTAGAAAGGCTGTTGGAATATTCCAACAGCCTTTTTTTTGTTTTAATGATCCGGTTTTGAGCCGGATTTTTTTTTGTTTGTTAATTCGGGTGGTTTGGATTTTTAAGTTTTTGGTTTTGGGAAAATAGAATTTTATGAGCTGGGATTTTATGTAAATGATAATACTTTTTATGTCTTTTTAGGAGAATAGGTGGCAAAATAGCTTCTGGTGTGTGAAAATCCCGGATGTGTTATTTGTCTGTAAATAAAGATAATAAGGTATTTAAATATAAGGTTTAACCGTTTGTTGAGGATAATCTAAAATTTATTTAATATCATTCCAAATTGAATGGCACGATAATTGTAATGCGCGAAATTTAATTTTGGAAAGCCTGAAAAACAGTGTGTTAAGCCATTGTTAATAGCGCTAATGTTAAGGCTAATGTTAAATATAACGGAGTTATTTAATTTTTTAAACATGTTATTTGGCATGTATGCTGTAAAACATGTATGTTTGTACTGTCATTCAATGTTAAACTAAAAAACGAATGGTTATGAAAACAATTAAATTATTATCTACAGTATTGGCAGTAGCAATTGTAGCAGTTGCAACAGCCGTTGAGAAACCGAAAATGAATGTAACTCCGTTGTCAGCCGACAGGGCGGTAGTAACAATTATGAATGAGAATGCATCGTTGTTCGAATTGAGCATTCATGCCGAAGATGGTGAGTTGGTTTATTACAAACAAACAACAAAGCCATTAAGCTCTTACCAAAAGATCTATGATTTCAAAAATCTTGAAAACGGAAATTATACAATGGATCTTCGTGTAAACGACACTCGTTTGATCAAAGACATCGAAGTTGCATCAACTGGTATTTATGTAGGAGAATCAAAACTGAGAATTGATCCTTACTTCGCATTTGCCGATGATGTATTGAAACTTTCTTATTTGAACTTCGACGAGGAAAAACTGAGCTTGAATATTTATGACGAAAAAGGTTTGGTATACAAATCAGATTTGGGTAAAGATTTTAATGTAGCTTCAGGATACGATCTTTCAGCACTGAAAGGTGGAAAATACGAAGTGATTTTGAGTTCTTTAAATAGTGAATTTACGTTTAGTTTAGAAAAATAGTAAGAAAATGTTATTGGTTTAGATAAGGCTGTCGGCGATTAACTGATGGCCTTTTTTTTGCCTGATACTTTATTTACCCCAATTTTGATTGTAGAAGCCGGTTGTTGAGATCGGTTTTTTTAGTGTTGGTCGACGCTGGCTTGCTGTTGGTCGACAAGTCTGCCATATAGCGTAACGAAAGGTGCTGTGTTTGTGTCTATTAAGTAAGAAACAATTAAATGAAAAGTCATGAAAACAAAAGTTTGGACTGCCATGGTCCTGGCATTTTTTGTTGCGGGAGCATCATGTGCCACCGAGTTACCAAAAATGAATGTTATACAGGTGAAAGAAAACACGGCAATGCTTGCCTACAGTTTTTCACAAGAAGCACCACTGCAGGTGAGTCTTACCAATTCCGATGGCGAATTGCTATATCACAACGAAACAGAGCATCAGACAGAGTTTAAAAAAATGCTCGATTTTTCTGAATTAGGCGATGGCCTGTATTGTGTAAGTATCAACTACGGCAACCAGAGTATTAACCGGGTAGTGAATGTAAAGGATAAGAAAATTACTGTTAGTAGTCCTTCGTTTTGTTATGAGCCTTATTTTAAGGTAATAGGTAAAAAGGTGAATGTATCGTTTTTAAATACCTGGAATAAACCGGTATTTATAAATATATACAAGGATGGTGAATATGTTGATGGATTGAATCTTGGCCGCGATGTGAGTATTCAAAGCCGCTTAGATTTTAGTCATTTAAGAAGAGGTACCTACGAAGTTGTATTAACCGACCATGTAAAAGATCATAGATTTACGCTAAAACTATAAACGATGGTGTTTTTAATCTGTAGTTGTTAACTCCCTAACTTTCTTTTTAAAACAGACAACCGGAGTAGCTTTGCAAGGTGTTGCAGAGCTTTTTTTGTTTCCCGATGGTTGAGCAGATTCGTAGTTCTTATCCAATTGTCGATCGTAACTACTTCCTGTTAATCATAAAAAATCGAAGGAAATCCGTTATACTATGTAATTTTAAGAATAAAAGTGCACCAACAATATTAAACGATTTTATGCTTTGTAAGTCCAAGGCATTGTTCTCATAAAATATTATTGCATTGTGCATATAAAAATCGAAAATCTAAACAAAATTTACAAAGGTGGCAGTTACGCCGTAAACAATCTGAACCTTGAAATTCCTAACGGTATGTTTGGTCTGCTTGGTCCAAATGGTGCCGGTAAATCAACCTTGATGCGCATTTTGGTAACCCTGATGAAACCTACAAGTGGGAAAGTATATTTCAACGATTACGAACTTTCGAAACATCGGCGCGAAATTCGCTCGATGTTGGGTTATTTGCCCCAGGATTTTAGTTTTTTCTCGAAACTGAAAACCTCGGAATTTTTGGATTATACCGCCCGTTTGGCAGGAATGACAAGTGGTGCGGCGCGCCGAACTGCCGTTGATCAAATGCTTGAGGAAGTAGGTTTGTTTGAAGTGCGCGACAGAAATGCAAATAAACTTTCAGGAGGTATGAAACGACGTTTGGGAATTGCCCAGGCGCTGATAAACGATCCGCAGATTATTATTGTTGATGAGCCTACTACCGGCCTCGACCCCGAAGAGCGTATCCGTTTCCGTAACCTGCTTTCAACCATTAGTACCCGCGACGTAATTATTATTCTGTCGACACACATTGTTGGCGATATTTCGAGTACCTGCGATAATATGGCGTTGTTGAATCAGGGGAAACTGGCATTTTCCGGATCGCCTGAGCAGCTGGTAAAACAGGCTGAAGGCCATGTTTGGCAGATTGAAGCTACCGAACAAGAATACCTTGAGATAAATGAAAAATACCCTGTAATCTCTACCATTCCGATCGACGGAGGCTGGGAAGTGCAGGTTGTTGCTAATGAGATTGACGGTTACCAGGGAAAACCCATGGATCCGAATCTGGAGCACGCCTATGTACATTTTATGGAAAACAAACTAAACCAATGGTCTAACGCTTAAACCCGGAAAAATGATTTCGTTACATAACATATTTTCGATAGCAAAATACGAGCGGAAAACACTTTTTCGTAGCTGGTTTTTCCGCATATTCAGTATCCTTTCTTTGCTGGTATTGTTCGGATTAAACTTCGGTATGGTGATTGAAGGTGGCGGTGGCGAAAGCTGGGCCATCCGCGCTATTCCAAGTGCTATCCCGTATTTTAATTTGCTGATTTTAAACGTAGCCCAGGCGGTAATTGCCGTGTTTTTAGCCTCCGACTTTTTAAAACGCGATAAGAAACTAGATACCACCGAAGTAATTTACATGCGCTCGATGACCAATGGCGAATACGTTATCGGAAAAACACTGGGTAACATGCAGGTGTTTATGATCCTTAACGTGGCTGTGGTTATTCTGGCACTTGTATTTAATGCGCTCGCCAAAGGTACTCCCATCGATTGGGTTTCGTACGGTGTGTATTTGGTGCTGATAAGTATTCCAACCCTTGTATTTATAATGGGGTTGTCGTTTTTGCTGATGAGTGTAATTCGTAACCAGGCCATCACTTTTGTACTGGTGCTTGGTTATATTGGTATCACCCTCTTTTTGTTGCAGGCAAAATATTATTACATATTCGATTACATGGCATTTAGCATCCCTATGCTAAGTTCCGATATTGTTGGCTTTGGTAATCTTGCTGTAATTCTCATCCACCGTGGAATATATTTTGGACTTGGTACAGGATTCATTTTCCTTACCATTTTCTTGCTGAAACGATTGCCGCAGTCGGAAGCCATGACTTATGTTTCGCTTATTTTTAGTATTGTTTTTATTGGTGGTGCCGGATATCTGGCCTTTAATCATATAAACAGTTTCAAAAAAACAGAAGCTTTACGTGCTGATATAATCGAGCTGAATAATCAATATGTTAGCGAACCGCTGGCCGATGTGCTTTCGCACGATATTGTGCTCGATCATAACGGCGAATCGTTAAACGTGCAATCGGCTATGATGCTGAAAAATAATTTGCAACAACCACTGTCGAAACTGATTTTTAGTTTAAATGCAGGCCTGGAAATTACCGATCTGAAAGTAAATGGAAAGACAACACCATTTGCGCGCGAAGATCATCTTGTTATCGTTTCCGACCAGCTTAGCTTGCAACCCGGCGACAGCACAAAAGTTGAATTTTCTTACAACGGAACTATCGACGAATCGTATTGTTACCTGGATGTTGACGAAGAATTGCGACAAGAAAAATACGGACAGTTTGTACTGAATGTCGATAAACGTTACGCTTTTGTAACGCCTGATTATGTGTTGCTTACCCGCGAAGCCAACTGGTATCCTAAAGTTGGTGTTACTTACAGCTCGGAAGATGTGAGTTGGTATAAACCCGAGTTTGTGGATTATTCGTTAACGGTGAATACAAAAGCAGGCTTACAACCGGTTTCGGAAGGTGTTATGACGGAAGTTTCGGCTGGTAAATTCCAATTTGAGCCACAAACACCTCTAACCCAACTTTCGCTGGCAATTGGTAAATACGAATACAAAAGTTTACAGCATAATGATTTTGAATTTGGCCTTTGGCTTATCGAAGGTCACGACCATTTCAGTCAGGCTTTTCCGGAGTCGAAAGATACACTGGCTTCAGTAATTTACGAACGTTTCGAAGATTTTAAACGTGGTTATAATCTGGAGTACAATTCAGATAAGTTAGCATTGGTTGAAGTTCCGGCGCAGTTTAAAACCTACGAACGTATGTGGACATCAGTGCAGGAAGTTATTCAGCCGGGGCAGGTTTTGATTCAGGAAAAAGGTTACATGTTCCGCGAAGCTGATTTCGAGCAGCAAAAAGAACGCATGGGTAGATGGAGAGGCCGTGGAGGCGGTGCCGAAATGACCGATGAAGATAAAGAGTTGCGCGTTATAGGGCAGTTTTTAGAGAAATTTACCGAACAAAATGAGACCGATCGCCAATGGTCGCGAGGCGAAATGAGCATGACGCAGTCGCCAAATCCGTATTTTATTTTTCCGTGGTTGTACAATTTTCAAAACAATATTCAATCGGATAAATGGCCGATTACCAACCGGGTTTTTGAGGCTTATTTGAAAAGCCAGTCAACCGATATGCGATCGCTGTTTATGAGTAGCATGAGTGGCGAAAGCCCCGAGATTATGGCAAATATTGCCCTGCAGGATTATTCGTTCGAGGAAATTCTTGCCGATCCGGATCAGAGCGATATTGTAAACGATGTGATTAAACTGAAAGGCGATGTGCTTTTCTCTACCATAAAACTGGAAGCCGGACAGGAAGATTTTGAAGATTTTCTGCGTGGTGTACTCGAAAAGTACAAGTACCAGAATATTTCATTCGAAGAATTCGACGAAGAGATTAAGGCCAAATTTGGTATCGAGCTGGAACCAATGATGAATAGTTGGTTTAAAGCCAAAGCGTTGCCGGGTTACCTGGTTTCGCCAATAAAAGGTGTAAAAGTAAAATCGGGCGATGCCATGAAAACCATGATATCGCTGAAAGTTACCAATTTCTCGGATGTTGATGGATTAATAAAACTCACCTTCCGTCTTGCCGGCGGAGGTGGTGGCGGCGGCCGTGGTTTTGGCCCTCCGGGAATGGGCTCGGAAGATACGGTAGATAAACTGATTGAATTAACGGCGCATCAAACCAAAGAAATGAGCTACCTGTTTGATGGTACTCCGCGAATGGTGGTCTTCAATTCATTGACATCGAAAAATGTTCCGCAAACTTATATGGAAATGTTCCGCGATGTGGAAGAAGATCTGAAAGCCAGAGTTTGGGAAGGCGAGCGCATTAGTTCAACACCGGTGCAAACAAAATTACCAAATGAAGCGATTGTGGATAACGAAGATCCGGGATTTGAGATAACCGAAAATCACCAGGTAAGTTTGCTCGAAAAACTAATTGTAAAAGAGGAAGAGACAAAACAAAAATATTCAAGAGTGAATTGGTGGAGGCCACCTATTAGCTGGACTGCCACTACCAGCGACGAGTTTTATGGCGAGTACGTTCGTTCGGCTTATTACATTAAAGGTGGAAATGGCGAGCAGGTTGCCCGTTGGAATGTTCCGGTGAAAGAAGCCGGTTATTACGATGTGTATTACCACTTTTATAAAGGTCGTGGTTTTGGACGTAACCGCGGAGAGGAAAAAGGAAGCTTAAACTTTATTATTCATGCCGACGACGGTGAAGAAGAAGCTTTCCTTGATTCGCAAAGTGCCGAAACCGGATGGGTGCATTTGGGCTCATTTTATTTCTCATCAGACAAAGCGGTAATTGAGTTAACGGATAAAACCGATTTGCGAATGATATATGCCGATGCGGTAAAAATCGTGGAATTATAAAAAAATAAATCAACATACGTAATGAAAACAAAAATCAAACTTATGCAAAAGCTGGCAATTGCCCTATTCCTTTTGGCGGCTGCAACTTTTGCTGTTCAGGCGCAAGAGGCCTTAACCCTAGACAAGGCTTTAAGTATTGCCGAAGTGGGGAGTCCGGATTTGAGACTATCGTTATTAAATCTTGAGCGCTACCAGAAAAACCTTGAGGCACAACGTGCGGCTTTAAAGTCACGTTTTTCACTTCAGGTTGATCCGGTAAACTACAGTAAACAACGTCGTTTCGATAACCGTGTTTCCGAGTGGTATACTAACGAAAATTTTGAAACAAGTACCTTATTCACGGTTGCTCAGCCTATTTTGATAACCGATGGTACTATCTCGCTTACCAACGAATTTGGTTGGTCGAGTAATAATTCCACCTCGTCGAACACCGAAAGTGAGGTATTTTTTAATAATCTGTATCTGAACCTGAATCAGCCTTTATTCACTTACAATACTTTAAAACTGGAGTTAAAGGAGCTGGAGCTAAACTTCGAGAATGCCAGGATTAGTTACGCCATGCAGTACCTGAACCTTGAAAAAAATGTTACCGAATTTTTCTACAGCGTTTACATGGCTCAAATGAATTTGACGATTGCAAAAGACGAGCTGGCCAACACGCAAAAAAGTTACGACATTATAAAAAATAAAGTGGAAGCCGGGCTGGCTGCAAAAGAAGAAGAATACCAGGCTGAGCTGAACCTGGCGTCGGCAAAATCTACTTTGCAAAACAGCGAAGTAAACTTCGAAAATGCCAAAGACCAGTTGAAACTTTATCTGGGGATGGATCTTTTTGAAGATATTATGATTTTGGCTGACGTAAGCGTGAATCCGGTTCCTGTTGATCTGGATAAAGCCATTAATAATGGTTTGGCTTCGAGAATGGAGTTGCGCCAGCGCGAAATTGATGTGGAAACCAGTCAGTTTGATCTTGTTCGTACCAAAGCTCAGAATGAATTCAGGGGAGATGTGAACCTGCGATTTGGTATTACCGGCGATAATAGCGACCTGGGTAATATTTACCAGAATCCTACAAAAAGCCCGTCGGTAGGAATTAGTTTCAATATTCCTATTTTCGACTGGGGCGAGCGCAAAGCAAGAATTGCAGCGGCCGAAGCAGCCATACAATCGCAGGAATTGAACCTGAATGAAGAACGCAAGCAAATTGTTGTTGATATTCGCCAGGTTTACCGTAATATTCAAAACCAGTTGAACCAAATTGATTTGGCAAAGCAAAATGAAAAGAATGCTCAACTAACTTACGAAATCAACCTGGAACGTTACGAAAACGGCGACCTCACAGGTATGGACCTCAACCTGTATCAAACGCAATTGTCGGAACAAAAAGTTGCACTAAGCCAGGCGCTAATCAATTATAAAATCGAATTATTAAACCTTAAAATACAGTCTTTATACGATTTCGAAAAAGATGAAGCCATCATTCCATCGGAACTGTATTTAACCGAAGATCAAAAATAAACCTGCAAATTTTACCAAAATGAAGCATATAAAATTACTTATCCTGTTAGGTGTTGTTGTTGCCGCCATTTCGTGTAACAACCAAACCGGTTCTGAGTCAACTGAGTTAGCTGTTCCTGTTTCAGTTGAAAACATCAAACTTAAAAGTATTCAGCAATTTGTAAGTACTACCGGAACTGCAAAAGCAGTTTACGAGACCGAATTGAGTTCTGAAATTGAAGGAAATTATACTTTGCAAACCAATCCGAGAACGGGGCGCAAATTTCAATTAGGCGACCGCGTTGAAAAAGGTCAGGTTATTGTGAAACTGGAAAATGCAGAATACCTGAACGGACTGAATATTGAGTCGACAAAATTAAATCTTGAGATTTCAGAGCAGGAATACGAAAAACAAAAATCGTTGTACGAAAAAGGTGGTGTAACGCTGCTCGAAATGCGTAACTCTGAAGTGTCGATGATTACCGCCAAAAACAACTACGAAAGTGCTGAAATTCAGTTGGCTAAAATGCAGGTTGTGGCTCCTTTCTCAGGAATCATTGTTGCGCTGCCATACTACACCGAAGGCGTTCGTGTGTCGGCCGGCGAAAGCATGGTTAGCCTGATGAACTATAACAAAATGTATATGGAGATCAACTTACCGGAGAAAAACATTTCGGAAGTAACCACCGGGCAGGAAGTAATGATTACAAACTATACGCTTACCGAAGATACGCTTACCGGACATGTGACTGAATTGTCGCCAATTATTAGCGACGAAACACGCACATTTGCTGGTAAACTCGAAATTGATAATCCGGAACTAAAACTGCGCCCGGGAATGTTTATTAAAGCCAACATTATTACTGCGCAAAAAGATAGTACCATCGTTATTCCGAAAGACGTGATTATGACCGGTTCGCGCGGAAAATATGTATTTATTGTTGGGCGTAACAGTGCTGCCAACGATCGTCGAATCACAACAGGTATCTCCAACCAGGATGAAATTGAAGTGCTTGAAGGCCTCAGCCAAAACGATCGTTTGATTATAAAAGGATTTGAAACACTCCGCGATAATTCAAAAGTTAAAGTGATTTTATAATAAGTCGGAAGCTGCAAGCCGGAAGGCAGAAACTTCCAGCTTCGTGCTTCGTGCTTCTAACTATATATTATGAAAAAATTAACGAAATTTTCTGTCGATTACCCGGTTACCGTATTAATGGTGGTGCTTGGCGTTTTATTGCTGGGCTACATTTCGTACGATAAATTGGGAGTCGATCTGTTTCCCGATCTGAATTCGCCACGCATTTTTGTGGAAGTGACTTCGGGCGAGCGGCCTCCGGAAGAAATGGAGCAGCAGTTTGTTGAAAACATCGAAGCGCTTGCCATTCGCCAGTCCGACGTAATTCAGGTAACTTCTTCATCGCGGGTAGGATCGGCACAAATAACAGTAGAATACGCCTGGAATAAAGATATGGATGAAGCTTTTCTCGACCTGCAAAAGGCCTTGAATACGCTTACCCAGAATTCTGATATTGACGAACTGCAGATCACTCAACACGATCCGAACACAACGCCGGTAATGATAATTGGGCTGAAGCACAACGAAATTACCAACATGAACGAGCTGCGAAAAGTGGCCGAAAACTACGTAAGAAACGAGTTGGTACGTTTGGAAGGTGTTGCCGAGGTAGAAATATCGGGCCAGGAAGAGAGTGAAATAGTTATTGAAACGGATATTTACCGACTCGATGCGCAGGGGCTTTCTATGGACGAAGTAGCGTCGCGCATTCAGAATTTTAACCGCAACGTTTCTGGTGGACAAATTACCGATATGGGCACGCAATACATTGTAAAAGGTGTATCGATGTTGCAAACGGTTGAGGATTTTGAAAACCTGATAGTTGGTTATAAAGCTGTTCGTAATACAGAAACAACTGCCAATCAAAACCGGATTGCAATGGCTCCGGTTTATTTAAAAGATGTGGCAGCGGTTTCTATCGGAAATAAAGAGCCAACAAACATTGTTCACATAAATGGCGAACGTTGTTTGGGACTTTCCATTTATAAAGAAACAAAATTCAATACAGTAAATGCTGTTGATCAAATCAACGAAGCATTGGTAGATATTGATAAGGCACTTCCGGGTTACGAACTGATTGGCGTAACCAACCAGGGACGCTTTATCAGCAGTGCCATTGGCGAAGTGCAGGAAACAGCTTTGCTGGGTATTCTTCTGGCAATCGTTGTTCTATTTGTTTTCCTGCGCCGTTTCGGAACTACATTGATTGTGAGTGTTGCTATACCAATCTCGATTGTGGCCACTTTCAACCTAATGTATTTCAACCATCTCACTATAAATATTATGACATTGGGAGGGCTTGCCTTGGGTGCGGGTATGTTGGTTGACAATGCCATTGTGGTTTTGGAGAATATATTCCGGAACCACGAAAACGGAATGAGTGTTAAAGATGCAGCAATTAACGGAACAGCCCAGGTGGGAGGAGCCATTACAGCATCTACGCTTACCACCATTATCGTTTTTCTTCCAATTGTTTATTTGCATGGTGCTTCGGGCGAGTTGTTTAAAGATCAGGCCTGGACGGTAGCATTTTCGCTGATATCGTCGTTGGTTGTAGCGATCTTTTTAATCCCGATGATGTACCATCGTTTTTACCGAAAAAGGACTGCTCCTTTAAAATCAAAATCGGTAAAAGTTGGCGGTTATGGGCGTTTTTTATCTAAAGTAATTGATGCCAAATGGGTGGTAATAATTATAACAACTCTGGCCATTGGAGGAGCTGGGTTGTTGATACCGTATATCGGTACCGAATTTATGCCAAAAACACAAACGCACGAGCTTACTGTTAATCTGAAATTGCAGGAAGGAACGGAACTAGAGCGCACGGAGTCGACAGTGAGAAACTTGGAAGGTATTTTAATGGATTACCTGGGCGATAATTTGGATAAAATTTATTCGCAGGCCGGTCCGTCGTCGAGTATTTCGGGCGATCAGAATGCTGTTTTTGAGGGTGAAAATACGGCTGAGTTAAAAGTAATTCTGAGGCCAGAATCAACCATTTCAACCGAAAGTATTGTAAAAACACTCGATCAGTTAACCGCTAATATCGAAGGATTAGAAGTTAGTTTCTCGCAGGAAGAAAGTGCACTTCAGTCCATTCTTGGAACCGATGAAGCTCCTGTTGTGGTTGAAGTTCGTGGCGAAGAGCTGGACGAAATCGAACGGGTTGTTAACCAGGTGAAAGAAAAAATGCAGGGAGTTAACGGACTTTTCAATATTCAGACATCGATTGAAGATGGTGCTCCTGAAGTTGAAATTCATGTTGACCGCATGCGTGCCGGAATGTATAACATCGACATTAGCAGTGTAATTACGCAAATGCAGGATCAGCTGCAGGGTAAAGATGCCGGCGAACTGGAACGTAGTGGCGAAATGCAGGATATTACCATTAAAGTTCCCGAGAAAAGTATCGATGAAATTGGTTCGCTGATCATTACATCGGGCGACCAGGTTTTCCGTTTAAGTGAAATTGCCGACATAACTTACGGCGTATCGCCAAAAGAAATTTTCAGAAGGAATCAAAACCGCATAGGAAAAGTTACGGCACAGTTGGAAGACGGTATTCCGTTGGATCATGTGGCAAACGATATTCGCTTGCAAACAGCAAGCATCGATTTGTTGCCTGATTACCGTATCATGGTAACCGGTGAAGAAGAGAAACGTCAGGAATCGTTGACGAACTTAACTTTTGCACTGTTGCTTTCTATTGTGTTGGTATACATGGTGTTGGCTTCTCAATTCGAGTCGCTTATTCATCCGTTTACCATTCTTTTAACTATTCCGCTGGCTGTCGTGGGTAGTGTTCTTGTCTTCTTTATTCTCGGAAAAACATTCAACATTATGGCCATTATCGGGGTGATTATGTTGGTGGGTATTGCCGTAAACGACTCGATCATTCTGGTCGACCGGATCAATCAGCTTATCCGCGAGGGAGTAGAACGAAAACAAGCTATTCTGCAAGCCGGGCAGCAACGTATACGGCCAATTGTTATGACCAGTTTAACAACCATATTAGCCCTGTTACCACTTACCGTTGGTTTTGGCGAAAGTGCATCGCTGCGTTCGCCAATGGCGCTGGCTGTGGTTGGCGGTTTGGTAACTTCAACCTTACTTACACTTATTGTAATCCCTTGTGTTTACGATGTTTTGGATAGGGTGAGGAGTGTTTTTGTGAAGAAGAATTAGAACACAGATGACGTTGATTTAACTGAAACTCGCTGATAGATGAAAATGGATTACAAATATTCTGATTTAACCGAAGCAATAATTAAATGCTTCTATAAGGTTTACAATGAATTGGGATATGGTTTCCTTGAAAAAGTCTATCACAATGCACTTTTAATAGAGTTGCAAAATGAGGAGTTGAAAGTTGAATCGCAGAAACCAATAAAAGTAAGTTATCAGGGAGATGTAGTTGGAGAATATTACGCAGATATTATTGTGGAGGATGTGGTTATTCTTGAGTTAAAAGCAACCGAAACTGTGACAGAAGCGCATGAGTTTCAACTGATAAATTATTTAAAAGCAACCGATTTAGAAATAGGATTATTATTAAACTTCGGCAAGAAACCACAAGTGAAAAGGAAAATCTTTTCAAACAAAAATCTGCGATAAACAGCTTAATCAGTGCCATCTGCGTTCAAAAAAATATAAGAATGAAATTCATTATTAACAGAAAAATATTCATCAGTATGCTGTTTTTGGGATTAACCATGTTGGGTTATATCTCATACAAACAGTTGCCGGTGGAACTCATGCCAAATGCCGAGCTCCCGATGCTGTTCGTCCAGATTCAGTCGCGGATTGAGGTGGATCCGAGCTACCTGGAAAATCAGGCGGTTATTCCGGTTGAAGGAGCTATTGGGACAATGGAAGGCATTGAAGATATGGAGTCGTTTATTAACAACCGCTCGGCATCCATACAGGTAAATTTTAAACAGAACGTCAACTTTAAATACACCTTCCTGAAATTGCAGGAAAAGATCGACCTGATAGCAGGCGAGCTCGACGATAACTTCATTGTAACGGTTAACCGCGTTGATATGGATCAGCTCACCAACCAGTTTATGGAGCTGCAGATTCGTGGTAGTGGCGGAGTTGATCGTGTGCGAAATATCGTTGACCAGGAAATTACCGCCCAGATGGAAAACATCGACGGGGTAGCTTCTGTGTCGGTTTACGGGGGTAAAGAACGTTCGATTGAAGTAACATACGATGCGGGTGCCTGCGAGGCTTACGGAATTACTCCGGCACAAATTCAGAGTGCCATTTCCGGCAATTCTACCAACCGAACATTTACCGGTTACCTGCACGATGCGCAAAAGCAATATTTTGTGCATGTTACTGCCGAGTACGATAAAGTTTCTGACATCGAAAATATTGTTGTGGCCGATGGCCCGATCTATTTAAAAGATGTGGCCGATGTGTTTTTTGGTGTTAAAGAAGAAACATCCATCAGTCGTATCAACGGATTGGATGCGGTTTCTATGAGTTTGGTGAGCGATTCGCAGGCTAATCTTATCGAACTGTCGCATAACGTACAGGAAGAGATTGCTGAATTAAATAGAAAATTGGCTGCCAAAGATGTCCAAATCGTGGTTCAGACCAACCTGGCTGAAACCATGGAGAAAAACATTGATCAGATTATTGATCTGGCACTGGTTGGAGGTTTGCTGGCCATTTTTGTACTTTGGATGTTCCTGAAAAATCTGCGCATTGTTTCATTTATTGCACTTGCCATTCCAATTTCGGTATTTACTGCTTTTAACCTGTTTTATGCCTTTAATATTTCGCTGAACAGTTTAACCTTGGTTGGCCTTGTTTTGGCCATCGGTATGCTGCTCGACAATAGTATTGTGGTGCTCGAAAATATATACCGGCTTTCGGGTAATAAAATGAGCCCCGAGCAATCGGTAACGCAGGGAACAAAAGAGGTTTGGCGCTCGATTGTGGCGGCAACGCTTACAACAGTTACGGTATTTTTACCATTTGTTTTCTCTACCGATTACATGGTGAAATTGCTGGGTAACCACGTAGGAGTATCCATTATTTCTACGCTTATTGTTTCGTTATTTGTGGCCTTGTTGCTCATTCCAATGGCGGCTCACGTGCTGTTGCGTAAAAAACGTCAACACAATATCTTTTACGAAAAGGTTACTACCAATAACCGCATAATTCAAATTTATATTCTGTTACTGAAAGCCAGTATGCGCGTTCCGGCACGTACCATAATCGGCGCGTTGGTGTTCTTCTTTTTAACTGTATTTATTGTGCTGGCGGTTAGTGTAACCAATCTGCAGGAAGTTGAAGAAGAGCAATTCAATATTTACGTTACCATGCCAACCGGAACCACGCTGGAAGCAACCGATAAAGTAGTTGCCGATGTGGAAAGCCGTTTGGAAGACATTGCTGAAAAGCAGGATCTATCGGCCAATATTGAAGCAGAAGAGGCTATTCTGACATTCATTCTTAGCGAAAATTACAAAGATATTGATGATCGTACTATTGCCGAAATCAAACAAGATGTTGAAGACCGGATTGGCAATGTTTCGCAGGGAGAAGTTGGTCTTGAAGCACCTACATCGAGTGCCAGCTTCCGTGGCGGCGGCGGTGGTCGTTCAGGCACGCAGGGATTCCAGCAGTTTATGGGAATCGGCTCGAATCAGGAGCGTGTGGTTATAAAAGGCGAAAACTTTGAGGTGATGAAAGGCGTTGCCGAAGATTTGCTTTACTACATCGAAGATCTTGAATCGATCCGCCGGGCAAATATCAGCGTGTCGAACAACCGGCCCGAAGTACACATGTATTTCAACCAGATGCTGCTGACCGAATATGGAATTACGCTTCAGAATATTATGTCGGAGCTTGGAACTTTTACCCGTGAGTTTACCTCGGGAGTGAATTTTAAGCAGGGCACGGATGAGTACGAAATCGTGATAAAAGAAAAATTGCCCGATGGCGTTGAGGAGGATAAAGATGAAAAGGGAATTGAAGATCTTCGTCGCTTGCAGGTTAGCAATACTCAGGGCGCCACTTACGATATGGATGAACTGGCTGACATGGTTTACGCCGAAGGAATGGCCAGCGTTACCCGTGTAAACCAGGAAAAGCTGATTGAATTAACCTACAGTTTTGTTGACGAAGCCAGCGAATCGAATGATTTGCTTGAAGCTTATCGTCTTGAAATTGACGATATAATTGGTGCTTACAAACTGCCGTCGGGAGTTGCTGTTGAGGTAATTCACGAAGAAGATCAGTATGCTGAATTTAAGTTCTTGATTGCTGCGGCTTTCATCCTTATTCTAATGATTTTGGCATCGGTTTTCGAATCGGTATCAACACCGTTCGTACTGATTTTCTCTATTCCACTGGCTGCCATCGGATCATTCCTGGCGCTTATTTTTACCGGGAACAGTCTGTTTAACGCCAATACTTTAATGGGTTTTATAATCCTGATTGGGGTAGTGGTGAACAACGGAATTATTCTGATCGATTACACCAATATTCTCCGAAAGCGGGGCTACCGAAAATCGCGTGCTTTAATGGCCGCCGGTCTTTCGCGTGTTCGCCCGATTTTAATTACAGCCATTACCACTATTGTAGCGTTATTCCCACTGGCAATGGGACAGGCCGAATATGTTGGTGCCATTGGTGCTCCGTTTGCCATTACAGTAATTGGCGGTTTGGCATTAAGTACAATACTTACACTGGTTTTTATTCCAACATTATACGCCGGAATGGAAAATGCGCTCGACTGGATTAAGTCGTTACATCTTGGCTTAAAACTGGGAATGTTGACGGTGTTTATCATCGGAGCCATTTTTGTCTATCTGCGAGTGGATAGCTTTGTTTGGCAATTGCTCGATTTTATTTTGCTGATTGTTCTGGTGCCGGGAGTTGTAGCCTTTACAATGAACAGTTTGCGCCAGGCCAGCGAGAAAGTTGTGGATGAAAACGAACCAATACGAATTAAAGTCAGAAGGCTGGTAAAAATTTACGACCGCGATTCGCGTTTTATGCGCGAATGGAAATCGGGATTGAAGATTCGTGAACGTGCCGGTCTGTCAAAAGATTATAAACACCTACGCGATTTTTCTGATCTCATCTGGCAAGTACCATTGTTTATTTTCGTTACTTATTTTACCTTCTTCTACATCGAAAGCCATTTGTGGATGTGGATATTGTCGCACGGCGTTTTCTTCTTCCTGTTCTTGTTAAGAGTGCCGCTAAACCAGATGCTGATAAACAAACATGAAGCTACGGGAAAAGCCTTTTATCTGAAGCTGAACAAATGGATTTATAACATTTTATTCTGGATTGTGCCATTGGTTTTCCTTCTCTATTTCTACAGAGACTGGGACAACCTGGGAATGGTAATCTTTATTGCAATTATCTGGTACATTTTGCTGGTGTTCTATGCAACGGCAGAATACATCCATAACAAAGACGTGAATATTGCCCGCATTGAAGGACGTTTTGGAGCTCTTCGCCGTGGTTACTTTAATATGGTTCGCCAGATTCCGGTAATCGGAAAACGGAAAAAACCTTTCCGTGCATTAAACGGTGTTTCGTTGGAAATTAAAACCGGTATGTTTGGTTTACTTGGACCAAACGGTGCTGGTAAATCAACCATGATGCGGATTATTACCGGTGTGCTCGAACAGAGTTACGGAAAGATCTGGATAAATGGAATGGATACGCAAAAATACCGCGAAGAGCTTCAGGGATTGATCGGTTATTTGCCACAGGCTTTTGGTACTTACGAAAATATGTCCGCCTGGGAATTTCTCGATTATCAGGCAATATTGAAAGGAATAAAAGATACCAAAACGCGCGAAGACCGATTGGAGTACGTGCTAAAAAGTGTTCATATGTGGGAACGCCGGACAGATAAAATTGGAGCATTCTCAGGCGGTATGAAACAGCGGATTGGTATTGCACAAATCCTGTTAAACCTGCCGCGTATTTTGGTTGTTGACGAACCTACCGCCGGTCTCGATCCGCGCGAACGTATTCGTTTCCGTAACTTGCTGGTGGAGCTGAGCCGCGAGCGAATCGTAATTTTCTCGACACACATTATCGAGGATATTTCAAGTTCGTGTAACCAGGTAGCGGTAATTAACCGTGGTAACCTGAAATATTTTGGAACACCAAACGATATGGTAAATATGGGTAATAATTTTGTTTGGCAATTCTCGGTTCCGGCTAAGGAATTTGACAAAATGACCAATAAACAAATGATTGTTCACCACATGCGCGATGGCGAAAATATTAAGATGCGTTGTTTGGCCAAAGAAAAGCCGGCACCCGATGCTGTAAGCGTATTGCCAAATCTTGAGGATGCTTATTTGTGTTTGTTAAAAGACTTTGTTTAAGGAATTATGGAAAGACAATTCGATATAAAAAACAGGCTGTATATTTTGATAAAAATGATACGGTATAATTTAAGGATCATCTTTGCCAACCGGTTTATTTGGTTTTTAATAGCAGCACTCGCATTCTTTTTGTTTTTTGCCATAGAAACGGTTTATAATGGTGGTTCCATGTCGGAAGATGTGGTGTATTCTTTACTAATATTTCCCGGCATATTGCTCATTTTTTACCCGTCGGTTTTTGGCATACAAAACGACGATGACTCGCGGATGCTGGAAATTCTTTTCGGAATTCCGAACTACCGTTATAAAGTTTGGTTGGTACGTTTGGTAATGATTTATACACTTGTATTTGTTATTATCGTCCTGTTTTCGGCTTTGGCTTCGGTGCTATTGTACAAAATTAACCTGCTGGAAATGTCGTACCAGTTAATGTATCCAATTATATTTTTAGGATCGATGGCATTTATGTTCTCAACTGTTATTAAAAACGGAAACGGAACAGCTGTGGCAATGGTGTTAATTGGGGTGGCATTAATTATACTTCAGGATACCGGAATGCGGAATACCCAGTGGGATATTTTTCTGAATCCGTTTGAAATCCCGAACAACCTGAATGAAGTGATTTGGATAGGAATCATTCGTAAGAACCGGATTTTTATGGGAATCGCCACTTTGGTGTTCGTTTTGTACGGCCTTTTTAATTTACAGAAAAGGGAGAAGTTTGTTTAATCTCTTATAAGGTGGTGCCCTTACTCTGAGTCTGAGTGAGGGCATCATTTTTTTTTGCGGACGATTGAATGAAACTTTTTTCAGCCTTACTGGCTGAGGCACGATTTATACCAATATCGTTATGTAATGCCGCATAAATTTATTATCTTCGATCATGGGAAAGAAAGCCTATTTGGAGATAAAAGAATCGGTAGCTGAGCTACAAAAACTGTTGGTAAAACAAAAATCATTTCAGGCAGGAAAACGGCTCAGGAGTTTAATTGAAATAAAATCCGGCAGGTTTAGTACCCGTCAAGAACTTGCAGACTATTTATGTGTGCACAAAAGGACTCTTGAAAGATGGCTCAATAATTACAAATCCGGAGGTATTTCTGAGTTGCTATCCGACAAGCCAAAAGTCAAACGATCAAAAATTATTACGCCTGCAATTCATCAAGGTCTTGAGCAAAGAGTCAATGACCCGCATAATCCGTTCCAGGGGTATTGGGATGCCCGGAACTGGGTATATCAGGAATATGGGGTAGAAATAAAATATCAACGTATCAGGGAATACCTGATAAAACATTTCAAAACCAAGGTAAAAAGCCCGCGGAAATCACATATTAAGAAAGACAAACAGGCCGAAGAAGCTTTTTTAAAAACTACCAAACACATTCCACGCACTTAGAAAGAGTCTGGATAAAAATAACTACAACAGTGTTAACTTGTATTTTCAAGATGAATGGCTATTCTGGTTCGTTTTGTGCCACCGATTTCGGAGTGGTTTGTGCCAGTGATTTCGGTTCAAACTGTGCACCGGATAGCTAAAAAGCGGATATTTTTCGGTTCGTTTTGTGCCACTCCGGTTCAGGCTGGTTACTCTAACGGTTCGTTTTGTGCCACTTTGGGAGATCAGGTAAAAACAGCTATATCGCAGATTTTTTTTTCTGGATATGGCAAACAAACTTGATCTGATGGATTTAAAACAGATTTTATCGTTGCACAACGACGGGGAAAGCAACCGGCAGATTGGCAGGATATTAGGTATCTCGCGCAACACCGTCAACAATTATATCAAACTGGCAAGGGCTAGCGATTACAGTATCGGGGAACTGCTGGCAATGGATCCTCACCGACTGGATGAGCTTTTTACGGCGCACACCACGCTTATTACTGACCGGTATGACGAGCTGATGGATTGGTTCGACAAAGTAAACCAGCAACGCAACCACCCCGGTTTTACCTTTATGTACCACTACCAGGAATACCAGGGCCAGGTTTCCAACCCTTACAGCTACACCCAGTTTATGGAACATTACCACCGAAAATACGACCAGGTGAAAGGTTCGATGAAACTGGAACATGAGGCAGGAAAGGAGATGTACATCGATTTTGCAGGAAAGAAACTGCATATCATCAATAAAGAAACCGGGGAGCTTATCCCGGTAGAAGTTTTTGTTGCGATCCTGCCCAATAGTCAATATACCTATGTTACAGCCTGTTTAAGCCAAAAACGCGAAGATCTTATTACTTGTACTGCCGGTGCCCTTTCATTCTTTGAAGGTGTGCCCAAAGCTATTGTTTCGGACAATTTAAAATCGGCCGTTACCCGGGCAAGTAAATACGAAGCAGAGATAAACCGTACGTTTAAAGATTTTGCCTGTCATTACGGCTGTGTTATCAACCCAACACGCAGCTATGCCCCGCAAGACAAAGCATTGGTCGAAAACGCCGTTAATCTTGCCTATCAGCGTATTTATTATCCGCTAAGGGATATGGATTTCTTTTCGCTTGACGACCTGAACCGCGAGATAAGAAAACTTTTAAAAGACTACAACAACTTGCTGTTTCAACGAAAACAGGCCAGCCGCCGGGAACTGTTTCAATCGGTGGAACGCAGCTATCTAAAACCGCTGCCCGACACGCCTTATCAGATGAAAGATTACCGCAGGGCAAAGGTCCAGAAAATTGGCTATGTGTATTTTTCACCCGAAAAAAGTTATTACAGCGTTCCGTACCGGTATATCGGTAAGTCAACACTTATCCACTATACGGCATCCACTGTTGAAGTGTATTATAACCACCAGCGTATTGCCCTTCACAAACGTAACTATACCATAGGAAGTTATAATACCATCAAAGAGCATTTAAGCAGTACCCACCGGGCACGGACCGATTGGAACCCGGATTTCTTTAAGCGTATGGCTGCCAAACATGGAGAAAATGTGTTGACACTCGTTGACCAGTTGGTGACCACTTGCGACTATCCTGAAACAGCTTACAAAAGTGCCATGGGCATTGTCCAGCTTCACAAGGCTTACGGTTCAGAGCGCTTAAATAACGCTTGTAAACTGGCCCTTCTTGCCGGAACTCATTCCTACAGGCGTATTGGTAACATCTTAAAAAATAAACAAGACAAACTTCCTTTCCCGAAAGAAAACAGCAATATTCCGCATATCCCTGCACACAGCAACCTGCGCGGGGCAGCGGCTTATAAATAACTCTAGAATTTAATAATATGAACAACAATCAAACAGTTGAAAAACTAAGGCAGATGCGCATTGGCGCAATGGCCGACCTACATTTACAACATGTAAAAAACAATGGTTTACAAGAGCTCACCCCCGATGAGTACCTGGCCTTGCTTACCGACCATGAATGGGAAAGCAGGCAGAACCAGAAAATCGAAAGGCTTTTAAAACAAGCAGCTTTCCGTCAAAAAGCAAGCGTAGAGGAAGTGCATTTTGAGCCAGCACGGAACCTCGACCGTAACATGTTTAACCGACTGACAACGCTTGATTTTATCAAACGTAAAGAAAACCTGATAATTACAGGGGCTTCGGGCGTTGGAAAAAGCTACCTCGCTCAGGCACTTGGACACCAGGCTTGTTTTAACGGGCTAAAAACTTTGTATTCAAACACAGCCCGTTTGTTTGCCCGGATGAAACTGGCTAAAACCGATGGGACTTACCTGAAAGAACTCAGTAAGTTGCAGAAAACAAACCTGCTTATCCTCGATGACTTTGGCCTTCAGGCACTAGATAACCACAGTCGCGAAGCACTAATGGATATTATCGATGACAGGTATAACAAAACATCTACAATTGTTGTCTCGCAAATACCGGTTTCTGTGTGGTACGATATTATCGGTGAAGGTACTATTGCCGATGCAATCCTCGACCGGATTGTCAACTCATCTCACCGTATTGACCTGAAAGGGGAATCGCTGAGAAAAGGAATTTTAAAGAGTGAAAATTAATTTTTTTGTATAATTGCACCATCTCTCAAAGTGGCACGGTTTCAATCGAAATGTGTGGCACGGTCTGACCGAAATAGCCAATGAAAGCCGCTTTGGGCTGATGAGCCATATTGGAAAATGTGTGACAGCCCGTGGGGTGAGGCCGGTTATTAGCTACCAGCACAAATTTGCATCTACCTATTTGTATGGCAGTTATTCTCCTGTTAATGGTGATTCGTTTGTTTGGGAGATCGATGGTGTCAATGTGAATATATTTGAGGCTTACTTAAATGCCTTTTCCAAACACAAGCCAGAAGAATATAAGATTGTAGTTGTTGACAATGCGGGGTTTCATTCTACAAAGAACATAGAGGTACCGAGCAATATATATTTGCTAAATATTCCACCTTACACCCCGGAGTTAAATCCATGTGAACAAGTTTGGCAATACATTAAAACAAGGTTCAAAAACCAACTATTTGAGGACATGGAAAAACTAAGGCAATGGCTGTGGCGTATATCAAACAATATGGGAACAGAAACAATTAAATCGATTACAGGAAATCATCACTTCTTAAATGCATTTAATGCGGCATTTAATAACTAAATCGGTATTGCAACCTAAAATCGCGCTAGCGGGGGCTAAAAATTATAGGGTTGTGCAACGGTTATAAATGTTAGCTTTAGTTGTTTTTAAACTTTCAATATTTTATATGTTTCAATTTCTCCATGCGCCTTAAAACCAAATTTTGTATAAATAGGCTCTCCCAATTTCGAAGCATTAAGAACACAAGTTTTTGATTTATTTTCTTTTGCTTCCATCAATAAATGCTCTGTCATACTTTTTCCAATTCCTTTACCTCTGCCTTTTGGGAGTGTTCCAATCATGTGTAATCCTGCAATATTATTAGAATCAAAAAATGCAATTCCACACCCTAAACTCTCATTTTTTTCCTGGTATATAAATAATCTAATGTTTTTCGAGTATTTAATGATTTTATTGATTACTTGATAGTCAACCCTATATCCAAAAGATTTTGATGCCGTTTCGGCAAAAGCAATGGCTGTACTTTCGGTTTTTACTTGTTTGATATTCGGATTTTTAATTGTCGTTCCCGAAAATAATTCTAATTCAAGAGCCATGTTTTTCTGTCCCATTACAAATTCTAAATTAGGGTTTTGATTTAAGTCATTTGGTTTTGGAACGGTTAATATTTCAGGTGCATTTCCATTTTTACTCAACAGCACTATTTTAGCTAACGTTTCAGTGTTATTTTTCAAGTTAAAAATCCTATTGGGCCAATCCGAACCATCCATTGATACCGATTTGTAATCTTCTGTTTTAATTAGTTTATTGGTGATTATCCCAATTTGCGTCCACAGTTCATATAAGTTATTACTAATTTGCTCGTTCATTTTACTTTATATTCGTTATTAAAATTCCTGTTATCATTGCTAGAATTCCAACGCACTTTTTTAATGTTAATGGTTCTATTGGGAGATTTAACCATCCAAAATGACCTGCAATGGCGGCAAATATCAATTGACCACAAAGTCCAATTGATATCATTGTAGATATACCGAGCTTAGGTATTGTATATAAATACAAACCAATGCCAAGCACACTTAAAAGACCACCGGAAAACCATAAGTAAGTTGGTATTATTTTTATTTGTGAGACTGTGGGTAAATCTCTAATAACTACAAAAACTAAGATGAAGGCTACAAGCGAGCTCGTACAAAAAGCAATCAGCGATGCTAATAATGGATTTTTTAATCCTAAACCCAATTGAGTGTTTAAGCCACTTTGCGCTGCCAATGCAATTCCTCCTGTAAAAGCGAGTATGGAAAATATCAATTTGCTCATATCGCAAATATAGATTGCCATACTTCTCCCTGCATTTACATATGTTGATTCGTATTATTTTCTTAAACTTTTTCGTATTCGGCTCAATTGTGTTGGTGTAATGCCCAGATGTGAAGCAATGTGTTGTTGAGCTATTCTGGTATCAATATAAGGATGAGCTTCACGCAATTTTAAATATCTTGTGGTTGCATCTTCAAGAACCAATGAAATTTCTCTCTGCTCTTTATCGATTACCCAGTTTTTCTCCAGGTAAGCAATATAGAACTCCTTTAAATCATTTTCCTGATGTATTAATTTCTGATATGATTTATAGTCCAATGAAATTAGAATGGAATCTTCGAGAGCTTCAATCGTAAATTCAGACGGAATTGCAAGCATTGAAGATACAAAAGAGCTTGCAAAGTCAGTTTCAAAGAAAATATTCTTTGTATAAGAATCTCCTAATGCGTTTATGAAATAAGCCCTTAAGGCTCCCTTACAAATGAAATAGAAATTTCTGGAAACAATACCATTCTGTAGTAATACTTCATTTTTTGTTAAGGCTTTAAATTTTATGATTGATTTGAGTAAGTTCCATGATTTTTCACTTATTGAAGCATATGAATCTAATTTAACCTTAAAATCTAAAATGTATTTGTCTCTATTTATAATCATCTATTTTCGGTTGCTTCATTAATGGTGTCAATGTTGCTCTTGGGGCAATTAAAGCTACATTGTTGTGCTTAGTTAACTATTCTTAAAATCATTCTAAGTAGACATAAACTTATCTAATTTAGCAGAAAATCGTAATATTCCCACAAGCATCTTAGGAAGCTTATTGCTTTTACTACTAATAATACTTTCTATTAATATTGGGATTATTAAGAATAAAATAAGAACAACACCCCAATTGGGAATAATACTATGATATAAAATATTTTCGATAACAATAATAGCAACAATAATGGCAATAAAACCTCCAAATATTAATCCAGGATTGTATTTCTTAGTTTTCAAGGATACAACAATATGCTGAATTGCGTTAAGAAGAGTAAAATCAATTAGCAACATCATTAATATTGAGCTGATGGTAGTATTTGGAATTATGTAGCAAATTGTAGTCCAGACAAATCCAATTATACTCAAAAAAAACAACCAAAGTCTAGTTCCCAATATTGTTTCTTCAAATACACCATTCGTATAGTTTTTTTTATGGTAGTGGTAAATATTCCATTCTTCCATTTCATGTATAAATAAGACAAGGGGCACTATGAAAAATATTTTTTTTAAAACTTCTAAATCAAAAACCATAATAGATATTTAATGTGTTATACTTTGTTTTCTGTCTGCAAAAGTATAGTGTTGAAATCTAAAAATCTTGAACGAAATAACTGTCATTTAAGATTGTTTTCAATGTAGATCCAGATATTTGGTTAATGACTCTGCTCAAATGAGAATAATCAGCAAATCCGGCTAAAAAAGCAGCTTCCGATAAACTTTTATTTTGCATAATGTAGTTAATAGCTTTTTTTATTCTAATCCATAATATATATCGTTGAATAGATAGGCCCGTTTGTTGTTTAAACAAGAATCGAATTCTACTTTTTGATAATGGTATGTCTTTAATTAAATAATCTAAATTTGTATCAAAGGCATTCATAGAATCCATTTTATCAACTAATTCAGCTATACGATTATCTATTGTCCTTTTTGTTGGTATTAACTTTAGAAGTTTAAATATTCTATGTTCCAGATTTTCAATTAACAGATTACTGTCTAACAATTCATTTTGTAACTCAATTAAAGCTTCTGCTGAAATATAAATCGGTTGACAAGGTGGGGAATACAAATTAATCAAAGCATTACCTAAATCTGTTGTAGGATCTATTAATATAGATAGTAATACTCCATTATCTGAGATATGTCTATGTGGAATATTTGAATATATAATAAAATTATCATTCTTATATTCTTTATCTTCAACGTATATCCGATAGGTCCCATTTAATATAATTCCAATTTGTATGGCATAGTGTTTATGCATTTTAGTTTCAGATGATTTTCCAGCATAAATAATTATTCCATTATCAATAAATATTTTTGAATTATGTTTCATTTATACTTCTGGGTCTTTATCATTAAGCACAACGGTTGGTACATGTTGCGTAGCGGATTTCGAAGAGGGGCCCTGTCCGAAGGACACGGAACTGTGATGCGAGAATCCGTAGTTGTCGTACCACCGAACCCCGCCCTGCAATATGTACTGTGTTATAGGGCGTTTTTTATTCATTAATCCACGTTTTTAAACTTTCATTAGCCCATTTAATGTATTCTCTTTCGCAACTCTCATTTACTAACTCCAAAGCTTCTTTCATTTTATTAGTCGCTTTTTGTTTTTGTCCAGATTCATTTAATAATTGCGCATATATTAGCATATTCATAAATTCCTTATGACTGGCGGTGCTTTTTTCTGCAAGGGTAATTCCCAGTCTTAGGTCATCATGGGTGCCAAATTTCTTATATTTATTAAGAATTAACCAAGAAGCTCTATAATAGTTATACCAATCATTATATCCATTTTTTAAGTACTTATTAGAAGCACTAACCATTTTCTTCCATTTATATTTTGATTTTTGCCTGTAAGTTGCTCTGTCTATTCTTAACATATACTCTGCTTGCTGAATGATTCTTTCATTCAGTGGATGGTCATTCTCCAATAGGCTTTTTTTCATTTTTGCTCTTTTCAAATCATTGCCCCACCAAGCACTCCAACGATTTATCATGGATATCCTTTTCACTATAAGAAAGCTGTCTACCTGCTGGTTTCCTACTGTTTTACGGTATTTGTCTTCATTGTCGACAATAAATTGAAAACTTTGCTTTGAATAAACATTTTCGGATAAAAGTTTCCAAGTTTCAAAAGAATATAATTCATCATTTGTACAACTTGACTTGTAAACTTTGATTAGAGAATCTCTCTCAGGAATATATGTTGGCATTTTGAAATACTTTCTCAGAGTTTCAGCAGACATATCTCCTGCGATTATTTTGTTTTTGTAATACTCTGGATTTTTCTCATTATCATTTTGTTTTTTTCTAAGTGCAATAAACTCGTCTATTGTTTTATATCCAGCCTCAATATTTGTAAGCTCCATATTTTGGTTAAAATATAAATAAGCGGGGTAACCTTTTTGGGGGTATTCTGAATTTAAATAATCTCCTATCTTGTCTGTGTATATATCAAAAGAAACACATACAAATTCTTTATTGTAAATATCCCCGACCTGTTATTTGGAAATATATTTCTATCCATTCGAACACAGTGAGGACAGCCCTGATAATGAAGGTATACAAAAATGTTTTTGTTTTCTTTTGTCGCGATTTGTTTAATTTCTTCTAAGTTTTCAAGTTTTCGAAACTCGATTCCTGTTTCTTGTGCTAACAAAATGATTTGAAAGCCTAATAAGATGTAGGTGGTAAGTAGAATTTTTTTCATTGTTTGGCTTTTTATAAAAACAAATTAAGAACAATAATATGTTAAGCCGATTTAAGAGGATAAAACTTTTGTTAAAATGTGCTATGATAAATTCACAATTGCAACTTTGAATTCGGCGTATCCTCTTCAAAATGCCCTATAACGTATATGTTAGTAACAGTGCAACTAACATTCTATTATCTTTCAATCGTGCAAACAGTTAACACATAGTGCTTTGATCTCATATATCTGGCTGTTTTGTTGCTTACTATTTGCAAGAGAAATCTTCAATGTATCGGGTATTTTGTTGTTTAGTGCAATAAATGTAATCAAAACTTATGTTATACCAATTATTTTTCAAACTGAGCCTTAAGCGAAGTTTTAAAATTATAATGGTTAATGCCGATAGACAATTGAAAAGCATTAAAGAGTATCGCGATTTTAAGGCTCAACTCAATTGCTAATCGGTATAAATAGTTGTTGGCAGGGTAAAAAACAGGTTCCGCTGTTGGTGTTGAGCCGCATTATTCATCACAAATAGCAAAATAGTTTAATACGACGAAGTTTCGTACCCATTTTTGACACTCAAAAATGGACTCAACTAAGTCGGGATTAATACCAATTATTAAAAACATTGAGCCATTAGTTCGCGCACTCCCAATGATTTTGTTTTTATATATCGGCATTTAACCAATTTGAAAATAACTCAAAATAGCTTAATCATTTTCATAATTGGTATTACTCCTTTTTAAGCAAATTTTAAGAATTCACTAACCACTCTTAAATGTTAGTGCTAGTAGATTTGTGAAAAAATTTAGATTATGATTTCAGCAACACACTTTCATGCATTGATCATCCACTTTCCTATTGCTTTATTGTTGGTAGGATTTTTCTCGGAAATAATGGGACTGATCTCAAAAAAAGAGATGTTTAAATTTGCTGCTTCCCTATTGTTGATATTAGGGGCGCTGGGAGCTATTGCAGCCTTTGTAAGTGGGAATATGGCCGGTGAAGGAATTGAAGAGGGACCGCTTAAGCAACCTATTCAACGACATGAACTGGCAGCAACTGTTACCTTGTGGCTTGCTATCGTCACTGCAGTATTTCGTGTGGCTACTTACTACTTTAAAATCTCACGAAGTTGGGTAAAATGGGCTTTTATTATCTTGTTTACTGCATTGGCCGGATCAGTTGCAACCACGGGTTATTACGGTGGCCAGTTGGTTTATAAACACGCAGCCGGAGTAGAACTGGCTCTTCCTGATTTTGGAGACTTCACCAACGAGGATTAATTGTTTTGAGTATCTTTGAAATAAACCACATTTGGAGATATTATTATGCGAATTCTGATTGTAGAAGACGAGCTTTCAATTGCCAATTTTATTCGTGACGGACTTGTTGAGGAAGGTTATGCAGTTGATGTAGCCGACAACGGTAAAAAAGGACAACAACTTGCGCTCGACTATATAAACGAATACGATATTATTCTTCTCGACTGGATGTTGCCCGGGCTAAGTGGAATTGAAATTTGCCGGAACATCAGGAAGCAAGACAAAACCATCCCGGTAATTTTTCTTACAGCAAAAGATACGATCGATGATGTGGTTTTTGGTCTGGAAACAGGAGCCGACGATTACATTCGAAAACCGTTTTCGTTTGAGGAGCTACTGGCACGAATTAGGGTGCACACCCGGAAACAAGAATCGCAGCCTGTACAATTTTCGGCAGCCGGGATTGAAATGAATATCGATAAACATATTGTAAAAAAGAATGGGAAAATAGTTGAACTGACCCAGAAAGAATTCTCTCTGCTTGAGCATTTTTTGCGAAATAAAGGAAAAGTTTGCCGGAGAGTGGGCATTATTGAGAAAGTGTGGGATATTCATTTTGATTATGATACTTCGGTAATTGATGTTTATATAAATGCACTTCGGAAAAAACTCGATGAGCCGGGGAAACAATCGCTCATTACAACCGTAAGGGGAGTAGGTTATAAAATAGAGGACGAAGAATGATCTTAAAATTTAAAAACCGGATTGCCCTTTTCAACACACTTGCAGTGGCTTTTACCACAATTCTTGTTTTTGGAGCCATCTTTATTGTTGTTTATAATACGGCCTTCTCTCATCTCGATGATGACATTCTTGCTGAAAAAAATGAAGTGATTAGCAATCTTTTCTGGCTCAACGATTCAATTATTATTAACGAAATGCCGGAATGGGAAGAAGCCGAACATAGTCAGGTAGAGGTGAACCCAACTTTTTTACAAATAAACAATAAGAAAGGAAAGGTAATATTCCGATCGGTAAATCTTCCTGAAGATCAGTTGCTTGATTATTCGCCCGACAATAGTACATTTTACAACGGAGCAATTGATAATCAATTAATTCGTCTCGGACACTTCCCGATAAACAATGAAAACGGAGACGAATTAGGAAAACTTATCGTAGCAGTCTCTCGGGAAGAATCGCATAATGTTCTGAATAATTTAATTTGGGTTTTGTTAATTTCTTTCCCTTTCGTTTTGTTAATTCAATATTTAACGTCTTCAGTGGCTGCTTCGCGTGCAATAAAACCAGTGCATGAGCTGATTAGTTCAGCATCGGCAATCGATGATTCTAATATCGGAAATCTCCTTAGGCTGCCCCTGTATAAAGATGAACTTTATGAACTTACACAAACCATCAACGACCTGCTTAAACGAATTGAGAAAAGCATGTTGCAGCAACGCCAATTTACCAGTGATGCTTCTCATGAAATAAGAACACCGCTTTCGGCAATCCGAGGAACTCTGGAAGTGTTGATTCGCAGAAAACGGGAACCGGAAGTTTACGAAGAAAAGATTGCCGGTATCATAGAGATGGTAGATCGTTTGGATATCTTGCTTGAGCAGTTGCTTCAATTGGCTCGTATCGATTCGGGCAAAATGCATGCACGAAAGGAAATGATCCATCTTCATTCCATTATCTCAAATGTTCTGAAAAAATGGGAAAAACAAACTTCAGAAAAAAGCATTAGGATTTATACTAATCTCCCGGATGAAATTACCGTTTATGGAGATAAATTTTTCCTTGAAGTGATAATTGGAAATCTTGTAAATAACGCCATAAAATACGGGAAGCAAAACGGACATATATTAATTGGCTGGGACGATAACTCTCAAACTTTATCTATCGAAGACAATGGTATAGGAATATCTTCGGAACACTTGCCTCACATTTTTAATCGGTTTTACAGGGCCGACGAATCCCGAAGTTCGGTCATAAAGGGAAGTGGTCTTGGCCTTTCAATTGTTGAGAAACTTGCCTCACTCCAAGACATATCTATGAAAGTTTCTAGTAATGAGGAAAAAGGAACAACTTTCTTTATGTATTTTTCATCCTGATTTTTCTTAAGCAGATTTTAAGAATCGCTTAAGAAAAATTAAAACAGGCAGGTTGCATTTTTGTATCGTAAAACAAATTTTAAACAATACAAAAATGAAAAGAACAGTTATTATTCCAATTTTTGCAGTACTTATTTCTGCAATTTCGTTACAATCGAACGGTAAAACGATTTCTTCAGAAACATCCAATGCCAGTACTTTAAATTATGAAAATATGAAGACCGCTTTTACGGGTGAAACAACAGCTAGTGCTAAATATGCGGCATACAGTAAAAAAGCCGAAGAAGAGGGGTATCGTGAGATTGCTTTGCTTTTTAAAGCAGCATCATTATCTGAAAAAGTTCATGCCAATAATCATAAAGCAGTTTTATTGCAAGGAAATCAGGACGTGCCTGTAGTTACCCCCGATTTTACGGTAAAATCGACTAGTGAAAACCTGAAAGATGCGATCGTTGGTGAATCTTACGAGATAACAACCATGTATCCCGATTTTATCAAAAATGCCAGCAAAGCCTCCAACCAGTTTTCATTGATGAGCCTGACGTATGCTTATAAAACAGAGCAAAAACACAAACCGCTGTATGAAAATGCACTTACTGCGCTTCAAAACAATACAGTAAAATCACTGCCTTCTGTATTTTACGTTTGTCCAACTTGCGGTAATACTTACGATACTAAAGCTCCTGCTCGTTGTGGAATATCAATGACAAGTTCTGAGAAATTCATTAAAATTGACTCGCTTAATTAATAGCATTACTAAGTCTTTTATATTATAAAGAAGAATCCTGGAATATTCCAGGATTTTTTGTTTGGAAACAAGTTCCATCAAAAAGAAGTTCATTCTCCTTGTTTTGCGTATACAATATATTTGTTTGGATGCTCATTAATTTGATTCATAACCTTTTCAAAGTTTCGGACTTTGGAAAAGTTGAATAACTTTGCGCCGAAAAATTTACAAGCAATGGAACGAAGAGATGTGGAAATAATGGCGCCTGTAGGATCGTACGAATCATTAATGGCAGCCATTCAGGGAGGAGCCGGATCGGTTTATTTTGGTGTTGAAAACCTGAATATGCGTTCGCGCTCGTCTAATAATTTTAATCTCGACGACCTCCGTAAAATTGTAAATATTGCCACCGGGAATAAGGTAAAAACCTACCTTACCATGAACGTGGAAATCTTTGACGGTGAACTGGATAAAATGCACGAAGTTATCGATGCGGCCAAAGAGGCCGGTGTTTCGGCAGTTATCGCTGCCGATGTTTCGGTCATTCAGTATGCCCGTTCGATTAACCTTGAAGTTCATATTTCAACGCAGGTAAATATTACCAACATCGAAGCTGTAAAATTCTATTCCAATTTTGCCGATGTCGTGGTGTTGGCGCGCGAAATGAACCTTGGTCGTGTGTGGGAAATCAGCGACCAGATTAAAAAGCAAAATATTACCGGGCCAAACGGCGAGTTGATGAAAATTGAAATGTTTGTGCACGGTGCTTTGTGTATGGCTACCAGTGGTAAATGTTACCTCAGTTTGCACGAAATGAACTCGTCGGCCAATCGAGGAGCTTGTTTACAAACCTGTCGACGAGCTTATACGGTTACCGATAAAGAAACCGGTGCTGAGCTCGAAATCGACAACGAGTACATCATGTCGCCCAAAGATTTGAAAACTATTCATTTTCTGAATAAAATACTTGATGCCGGCGTTTCTGTACTTAAAATTGAGGGGCGTGCCCGTTCTCCCGAATACGTAAAAACCGTTGCACAGTGTTACCGCGAAGCTGTTGACGCTTATTTCGATGAGTCGTTTACCGACGAGAAAGTGGAAGACTGGAACAATCGTTTACAAACCGTGTTTAACCGCGGATTTTGGGATGGTTATTATCTTGGTCAGCGTTTGGGAGAGTGGAGTAAAAACTATGGATCGAGGGCAAGCAAGCGCAAGTTGTATATAGGGAAATGTACCAATTATTTCAAAAAGATAGGTGTTGCCGAATTTAAGTTGGAAACCAACAACCTGAAAGTTGGTGATGAGATAATTGTTACCGGCCCAACAACAGGCGTGTTTCAATCCAATGTCAGCGAAATTCGATTTGATTTAAAACCTGTGGAAGAAGGCCTAAAAGGACAGCGAATCTCTGTGCCCATAAATGAAGTAATACGCCGGGCCGATAAACTTTACAAGGTGGTTGATGCATCGCAGGTAAAAGAAAGAAGATAGATTTATGTTACATTGTTTCCTTTTTTGACAAAAACGGCTTAAATTATAGGCTGTAAATCAAAGAGATGGATGTGAGAAGATTGATTTTTATCGGTGTTTTGTTTATGGTGGCAAGCTTTTCTGTTAATGCACAGCTAATTGGATTTAGGGTGGCAGCTAATTCGGGTATGCTTATTTCTGAGTTTGGAACATCTGATGTGCCACATCCCGATGCTTTATTAGTCTCTCCACCCACGAGCAGCGAAAAATTTACATCACAATTATCGGCAGGTTTGGAAGGTGAAATTCTGTTTCAGGCTACCGATAAAACGTATTTTGGTGTGGAGCTGGATTATTCGCACCTCAAGGGATTTAACGATGATCCGCCGGTTTTTAACTATTTTCTAACTCCTTATTTTCAGTACTATCAGGATGAATTTTTTATTACTCCGCTGGAATACAACACGCGTTTATTTAACCTGGCCGTTAACTACAAATACTTTCTAATGCCCGACAAAACATTTTCACCGTTTGTAAAACTTACCGGCGTTGTGGCACTTGTTCGAACCGATTTGACTTACCGCGAATTACCCGATCCGGATTTGGAGTGGGATGTGCTGTATTCGAGAGGAACAAAGAACAGCGAGCAAGACAGCTGGCCCGCATTTCACGTAGGAGGAGGAATTGGTTTTGATTATGCCATTAACGACCGATTATTGTTTGAAATTGACGGAACATGCACGGTGATAAATTCCGGAATTATTGACGGCGTTCCGAATTTTACCTACGAACAGAACGAAGGTGTTGATTTATTACGCTACAACCGTCGCTTGTCGTTAACTGCGCAGATTAGTGCAGGCTTTGTGTATCTACTTGAAATTGGCGATGGAAGAGGACGAGGCAGTGGCGGACGGATTGATCCGAATTTCCCATTCTACCGAAACAAAAATTAGGATAGTTACAATTCGAAATAAAGTTAGAATAAGTAAAGGAAGCGATGAATATTCATCGCTTCCTTTTTTGAAAGACAAACAACTAATTACCTTTTCAACTTTGTATTAATTTTTTCAATCAACCCCTTTAAGTTCTTTTAGGAATACAAAGTCGTTTAAACTTACGCGTACACAACTTTATTGTTTCGAAATAAGGCTGGATTAACAAAAATTAAGGATAAACATCATTAAAAGAGGTAATTATAAAGGTGTCGTTTTGTCTATAATGTTTTAAATACTTTCTCCAGAAGTGCTTTTGTGGCAATCACGCCATCGCGCTCCGAGAGTTCGGTGCCTTCAAATTCAATACCCACAAAACCTTTGTAACCTGCATCGTCAACAATTTTCATCAGGCGGTAATAATCCATGTTGGCTTCATCGCCGGCAGCGTTAAACACATTGGTTTTGGCACTCACTCCTTTTGCATAAGGCATTAAAAGCTCAACACCTTTGTAACGGTCGTATTCTTCGCCGGTATCGCGGTTGATTGTGAAGTTGCCAAAATCAGGTAATGTTCCAACACGTTTGTGGTCAACCATTTTCATCACTCCCGACAGCCACTCGCCATTGCTCGATAATCCGCCATGGTTCTCAACAATTACGTTGATTTTTTTTGTGTCGCCATATTCGCAAATCATGTGTAATCCGTCGGCGGCCAGTTTTTGTTGCTCTTCATAAGTGCCACGACTTCCGGCATTTACACGAATAGAATGACAGCCTAGGAAAGCAGCAGCATCAATCCATTTTTTATGATTTTCAACTGTTTTTACACGTTCGGCTTTCTCCGGATGGCCAACCATTCCTTCGCCATCGCACATAATCAGCACGTTGGTAACACCTTCATCTTTTGCAATTTTCTTTAACTCGCCCAGGTATTTTTCATCCTTTGCTTTGTCTTTAAAAAACTGGTTTACATATTCCGCTCCGTCAATTCCCAGTTCACGGGTAACTTTCGGGAAGTCGAGATTCGTCATTTCGTTGGCAAACAAAGCCTGGTGAAACGACCATTCGGCCAGCGAAATCTGGTAACGCGATTTGGTACCGTTCATTGCAAACGCCGGCGAAACAAGCATTGTACCTGCCGTAGCAGCAGCTGTAGTTCTTAAAAAGTTCCTACGATTTGTTTTCATCATTTTATAAATTTAGTTGATATTAAGTATGTATTATACTCTAAAAAATATTCGTTTTATAAACAGGTAATAGCAAAGTTGCCACTCCAGAGTGAGAACGCATAAGGAGGTAATTAGGTTTATCAAAAATTCGGTTGCATTAATCCAAGCTAATAAACCATTAGTGAAAATGGCCACGAATCCGTTTAACCATTGTCCGCCAACCGTATTCGAAAAAAGATAGATAAAAATGGAGTTGGTACCAACAACCACAAAAGGAAAAATCCATCGGTTGATTTTTTTTATGTCGATTAGCCAATAGCTAAAAGCCAGTGCCAACAGTGCCCAGCCACCCGATGCCAATACAAACGACGAGGTGGATATCCGTTTTATAATAGGTGTTATCGAAGTCCAGTCGAGCAAATACCCGAATACTAAAATAATTAGACCGCCGAGTACCAATCGTTTTACTTTTTCAGTTTGGTTTTTGCCCGAGTGCAACAATTGCCCGGCCACAACGCCCCAAATAGTATGTGCTGCAGTAGGAATACAGTTGATGGCCACCCAACCGCCACCGTTGTTTATCTTTCCCATTAGCACCATGTCAACCCAACTTCCAAAGTTATGGTCTTTTACAAAAGGTTGGTTATAGCCTTCGAGCGGGAACGTTCGGTAAAGTATTTCGGTTACCAACAATAAGCCAATCGAAACAATAATTTGGGTTGACCATTTGTAGCGCATTAAAAAGTACGCGATTAAAATGGTGACAGAGAGTTGCGATAAAACATTCCAGAGCTCCCAAACCAGTTGTCGGTTGTAACCACAGTGCAGTCCAACACCAAATGCCAAAAGAATAATGCAACGTTTTATAATATGCCGGGTGATTGTAGCTTCTGAGTCGCCCCGCTTTTTTCGTTTTGCATAAGAAAAAGGCATTGCCACACCAACAATAAACATAAAAAAGGGCTGGATAAGATCCCAAAACCGTAAGCCGTTCCAGGGGTGATGATGAAATTGCAGAAAGAAACTTTCGAAAATGGTTCCGTCAACCGGAGGTTCAACCAATACCGACCACAAATGTGTGCCTTCGGCAACTAACAAAAACATTGTAATTCCACGAAAAAAATCGAGCGACAACAGCCGATCCTTAGAAAAGAGTTTGCTTGACTTTAAGTTCATTAAGGTATTAGTTAGTTCAAACAAATGTAGCAATATTTCCATTTTGAAATCAGAATGAACATGTGTTCTACAAGCACTTGATTCAAAAGTGTAATTTGCCTACCTTGATGAGAAATTTAATTTTTGATACAATGAATGAACAAGTAAATGAGTATTTGGAAATGGCCTATGATCTGCTGATCAACTACGGTTTAAAAGTAATTGCAGCCATTGTGGTTCTGATACTGGGTTTTTGGATTATAAAAATTATTACCCGGAGAACTACAAAAATTATGGAGAAACGCAACGTTAATGTTTCGGTGAGCGGCTTTTTACGAAATTTAATAAACATTCTTTTAAAGTTGATGCTTTTGATCAGTATTGCCAAAATGGTGGGGATTGAAACCACATCGTTTATTGCAGTGCTGGGTGCCGCCGGGCTTGCTGTTGGAATGGCCATGCAGGGAACTCTGGCGAATTTTGCTGCAGGAGTAATGATACTGGTTTTTAAACCTTTTAAAGTTGGAGACCTGATTATTTCGCAAGGGCACCTTGGAACCGTTAAAGAGATACACATTTTTGTCACTATACTTTTAACGCCCGAAAACAAAACCGTGATTTTACCAAACGCAGCGGTATCGGGTAACGACATTGTTAATTATACCACAGAAGGAGTGATTAGGGTGGATATGGATTTTGGCATTTCTTATGGTTCGAATATTAAGCAGGCCAAAGATGTGCTTCTGAAAATAATTAATAGTCATCCAAAAGTGCTGAAAGATCCGGCGCCGTTTGTTGGCGTAAAAGGATTGGGCGATAGTTCGGTGAACCTGGCTGTCAGGCCATATACCTTACCTGCCGATTACTGGACCGTATATTTTGATGTGTACGAAGCCGGAAAAGTTGCACTTGATGAGGCTGGAATTACTATTCCTTTCCCACAAATGGATGTGCACTTAAACAAGCTCGAGAAATAGATTCTGAAGCTATACTAACAAAAAACTCCGGGATTTTCCCGGAGTTTTTTTTATACCAATTATGAAAATGATTAAGCTATTTTGAATTATTTTCAAATTGGTTAAATGCCGATATATAAAAACAAAGTCATTGGGAGTGCGCGAACCAATGGCTCGATGTTTTTAATAATCGGTATTATACGTATTTGTAGCGTTTTATATTTCTTTTTGGTGTTTTATCAAACTCTTCGTCAACCAGCTCAATTCGGCTAACATGTTCGTAACGTGGCAATTCTGCATTGGCCTTTTTTTGGTTTTCGGCCATTATTGTCGGCAACTCCTTTTCGTCAACGTTATCTGTTTTCATCGATTCAAAATCAGGATAAACCAATGCCACTAGTTTGTGGTCGCGCTCAACAATAACACACTCGGCAATGTAATTTTGATTGCAAAGTTTTGCCTCAATTTCTTCGGGGTAAATATTTTGCCCCGACGGGCCAAGCAGCATATTTTTCGATCGGCCACGAATGTAAATGAACTTGTTCTGGTCGGTTACACCAAGGTCGCCGGTTTTTAGCCAGCCATCTTCAGTAAACACAGCTTTTGTCTCCTTCTCGTTTTTGTAATACCCCAACATTACATTTTCGCCTTTTACCTGAATTTCGCCAACTGTGTTATACGGATCTGCCGAATCGATTCGAATTTCCATACGGTCGACAAGCGTTCCGGCAGAAGATGGCATTGTTTTATTCCAGGCTTCGTAACTAATCAGCGGGCCACATTCCGTCATTCCGTAGCCAATTGTAAACGGGAAATTTATACGCTTAAAGAAAGCTTCCACATCGGCACTCAATGGTGCTCCGCCAATTACAATTTCGTAGAAGCGTCCGCCAAAAGTTTCAACCATTTTTGTCCTAATCTTTTTCAGAATAATATTCGAGATGATCGGCACTTTCAGCATAAATTTTACTGATGGTTTTTCAATAGCCGGCAAAATACGTTTTTTGTAAATTTTTTCGATTACCAGCGGAACCGATAAAATAAGGTGTGGTTTTATTTCGCCAAAAGCTTTTGTAATAACGGCTGGCGATGGCATTTTGCTAAGGAAAGTAATATGACATCCTTTACTAAGCGGGAATAAAAATTCGAAAAGCAGCCCGTAAACATGTGCCATAGGCAAAAACGAAACAATTTTATTCCCGGCCGTTAAAGGCATGTGTTCCTGTGCAAAAATTACGTTCGAAAGCAGGCTTCGCTCGGGTATCATTACCCCTTTTGTAAAACCCGATGTTCCCGATGTATATGAGATAATACACATCTCTTCAGGTTCCCATTCTTCAAAAACAAAAGCCTCTTTATTTAACTGGTTTTCCGTGTAATATTGAAAACCATCGTTGAGTTTGTACTGTATATTTTCATCTTTAGCGGCATATAAACTAAAATCTTCGAGCTTAATTATTGTCTGCAGCTTTTCCGAAAATTCCAGGTCAACCTTTTCCAGCAGAGCAGTTGCTCCAATAATCAGTTTCGATTCTGAGTGGTTGATAATGTGGTTGGTATCGCTCTTATTAAAATCGGGCAGAATAGGCACAATTACCAGTCCGGCAGAAATGGCCGACAGAAATGTGGCTGCCCAATGCGATGAGTTTCTTCCCAGAACAGCAATTTTATCGCCGCGTTGCAAACCGGCAAGTTGATAAAACAGGTGCAACGATTTTATGGTTCCGGCAATATCTTTATAGTTGTAGTTTCCGCCTTCAAAATCGGAAAAAGCCAGTTCCTCCCAGTTTTCATGAAAAGCAGTAGTGAAAATTTTTGCTAATGTTTGATCACGCATTTCGAGCAGTTTAAAATTTAACTTTTAAAAATACCATATTTAGCATTAAAACAAATTGTTTGCGTTTAAATATGATTGCTGTAGGAGGTGAAACCGATAATAACCGGAAAAGTTTGTAGTTGAAGCAAAAAAAAAGCCAACCCTTGAAGTAATAGGTTGGCTTAGTATTCCTTGTTTTGTTTTTTCTTGATCTAACTATTAGTTTGCTTTCAGGGACAGTGAAGGACAGTTTGCGTTTGTGTAGTTAAAACCGCGGTGTTTTTAACTTTAATCAAGCTTGAACAAGGAATCGAATGCGAGGAGATAGATTCTTCTTGTTTCTATTTATTAAGTATGAAAAGAACTATTTCTTAATTGTGATACAATACTACGCAAATGATCTGAAATATAATTTGGTAATTTATAAGCGGTAGGTTCTGGCGAATAAGCGGTAGGTTTCAGCGAATAAGTGGTTTTTGGGTGTTACTCAACTATTGGTACCAAAAGTGTAATTTTTGCTCCTGGATTTGTTTCTCCCGGGTAAAGTTCTTCGTAACTAAGCTGGGTTTTCACCTGGTACTTTTCGCCAATAAGTTGAATCCTTTTTTGTGTAAGGTTCGATGCCATGTTCAGGTGACTTTTCGTTCCTGAGAATGCTTTTGATTTCTCGAAACCTATACCATTGTCTTCAATAGTTATCCTAATACTTTTTTCATTTACGTAAATAAAACGGATGGTAATTTTTCCTTTGCCCGACAGTTGTGAAATGCCGTGCCATATGGCGTTTTCAACAAATGGTTGAACAATCATTGATGGAATGAAATAGTCGTCTTGCTGCAACTGCTCGTCGAGAATAACACTAAAATCAAAATGGTTTTCCATTCTGAATTGTTCCAACTCAATATAGTTTCTCAAACGTTCCACTTCATCATCCAGTAGAACAGAGTTCGACTTAATGGAATTCATGGTTTGTCTGATCAGTCGTGCGAATCGTGAAAGATAGGCCCCTGCTTCTTCCGATTTGTTTTGAAGTAAAAATTTCTGAATCGATCCCAGTGAATTGAAAATAAAATGAGGATTCATCATCGATTGTAAAGCCCGGTTTTCGAGAGTAACCAGCTGGTTGTCTTTTTCGCGCTCGCGAAGTTGACGGAGGTAGTATCCTCTCACAATCAGAAATCCCAAAAATAAAAGGATTAGCAATATTCCGATTTTTGTAATTAAACGTTGAAAGAAAGTAGGAACTACAGTAATCGGAAGTTCGATTACTTTGCTGTAGGGCTCCATATTTTTTCTCGATTTTAGTTTAAATGTATAGTGGCCCGGTTTTAGGTTAAAGTACACCACTTGTTTTTCAGTACCGATAATCCAATCGTCGTTTACACCGTCGAGCATGTAGGCATAGTTTGATGCCGACGATGAGAAATTAAGACTCGAGAATTCAATATTTAAGCGGTCTTTGCTTTTATATTCGATTTCTCCGTCGGCTGGATCGATTTCTTTTTCGTCGATTGTAATTTTCGAGAAATAAGGTTTTGTGGGGATTAAAACGGCATTAACACATTCACTTACCGGAATAAGTGTTAGCCCGTCGTCGGAGGCGACATATAAAATTTCGTTTTGGCAATACAGGTCGTTAATGTTGTTAAAAGATATGTTCAGGCGATTAAGAACTGCAGTTTTGCCGTGTATTACTTCCGTAGGATTTGAAATAAAATAAACCGTTTGCTGATTAAACAGAAAAAGCGTGTTGTCATAGTAAATCATATCTTTTAATTTCAGGCTGATATGATCCTCGAGGTTGTCGATAAGGCTGTAAATACTATCATTGTGTATTAAAACCAGCTCCGATTTGTCGGCTTCCTCAATTTGTAGTATCTCGCTGGTAGAATCGATTGTAATGTTCGAGGCTATCCATTTCCCGTCGAACACGCTGTAAATTGAATCGGCAGAAATACGGCCACCTGAAAGAATATGATTTGTGTTTCCATTTACAATTAAATCGTTTTTGTAATTCAAAAACATATTACGTATTCGTCCCCAATCGGTATAGGGAATTCGAAATTGCGGGTAGTTGTCTATAAGTTCGCGAAAGAACAAGTTGTCGTTTAAATAAAAATTTACTCTCGATTCGGACGGATCGACAACCGGTTTCTTAACATGGATATTCGATTTGTTAAAATCGTCGTATTTTATAGTGTTGCTTTTCGTATCAATTCTGAGATTCTTGTAGATGTATAAAGGAGTACTAATACCACTTATCAGCAATGTATTATCTTTTAGTTGAGTAATTTGGTCGAGTATAAACTCTCCAACATCTATTTTCTTATCGAATAGTTTTCCATCTTTAAAAATGAATATTGATTTGCCATTGGTTAGCCACAAAAAGCCGTTATTTGATGGTGCAATTGCTCTTACTCCTTTTTCATCAAACTGCTCAGCCTCGATGGTTTGATACTTTAATATCCCGTCGTTTATTTTAAAAACACCGTAGGTCGTAGAACTTGTCCATAAATTGTTTTGAGCATCGAGCACCAGGTTTTGAATATTATTCATTGAATCATGAAAGATCAGGCTGTCGTTTCTAAAACAATACAGGCCGTTGTCGAATGTCGATACCCATAATAATTCATCTTTAATCAGTATATCGTTTACTACCTTGGCATCAAGATGTATAAAGTTTTTCGAAACCAGTCGCGAGCCCTGGAACAGATGAATATTTCCATCCATATCGCATACATAAGTAATTCCTTCGGGCGATATTGTAACCCTGGTAACATTAAAATCAAGTGGATGGATTTCTACTAAGTCATCTACAGAGCGTTTTTCAACTATCCGGTTACTATCCCAAAACAGGAGATTATTATTGGTGTTTCTGGTGATATTAAAAACGACTGCTCCATTTCTGGCAGAAGGTATATAATCTATATAAGTGTTGCCTTTTACGATTGCAACTTCCCCGGTGCCATTGTAAAAGTATATGGTTGAGTCTTGATCCTGAAACAAATCGTGATAGTAAAAGTCGGTTTTCAATTCGCTCAGAAACGGAGCATTTTTCTCATTAAAAACCTTGTCTTTATAAATATAGTTTACCGAACCATCAATATTCAGGCACCAAATTCGGCCTTCCATATCTTCTTTCATACGTACGGTACGGTTGTAACTCATCCCGTCATTGGTAGTATGCCGAATATAGCCTGTTCCATCAAAACGAACAACGCCGGCAGAAGTGCCAAACCACATAAAATCATTTTTATCCTGCAATACACAAAATACCTTGTTGGTGGGCAATCCATCGGCAATTGTATAGTTTGTTATAAACGGATTTTGTCCGCAAACAAGCTGAGAGATGAATAAAATTAGGGTTGGTATTAACAGGAGTTTTTTCACTATTCAATTGATTTGGAATATTTTGAAACAGCGTCCTTAAATTCAGTGTATTTTCTGCGCGAAATAGCCAATTCTGTTTGGTCGTCCATTATGGCGAAGTTGCCTTCGAAACTCGAAAATCCACGCAGAAAATTTAAATTAATCAAAGTTGATTTATGAATGCGAACAAAGATCGAAGGATCGAGAATCTTTTCGATGTCTCCAACCGGTTTACTCGAAACTACTTTTTCCAACCCCGATAAATGAATTACAGAATAAGCTCCATCTGCTTCAACATACCTTATCTTCTCTACTTCAATAATTTTAAAACCAAATTTTTCGATTACCGTTATTTTGGGAGCATATACAAATCCATCGTTAGCCTGGCGGGTAAGGTTGTTTAATGATTCGCCATATGTTTTTTGTATCTCATTGTTTTGCCGGCGAAGATCGAGGTGCGATGTTGCTTTGGTTACTGCCTCTTTCAACTCCTCAGGATCGATGGGCTTTAGCAGGTAATCAATAGCGTTTGTTTTAATAGCGCGTAAGGCGTATTCTTCGTAGGCTGTTGTAAAAATAATCGCGTAATCTTCTTTTGGAATACTGGCCAGAAAATCAAAGCCATTCTCTCCGGGCATCGAAATATCGAGGAAGATTAATTGCACGTCCCATTGGTTTAATAAATCGCGTCCCTGACTGGCCGAGCTTGCCGTATCGCAGATGTTAATATTCGGACAATTGCGCTGAAGTAAGATCTTTAAAGCCTCCTGCACATTCTTTTCGTCGTCGATAATTATGGCGTTGTAATTAGTCATTACTAACAAAGATAGGATTAATTGTAAAAAGTATTTTGTTTTTATATAAGCGGTAGGTTCTGGCAAATAAGCGGTAGGTTCTGGCGAATAAACGGTAATTTTTACTCTTTTCAAATCGCCCGGTTTTAGCCCATTTTCGACAATTTTAGCGGTTAACATGACATTAACACAGGTATAACTTGCTGATAATAAAAGATGAAAGGGTCTTTAACAATTAATTAACAGGTTGGATTTAAACTTTATCCATATATTGCTGTCATAGAAACTGAAAACAATTAAATAAAAGCAAGTTATGAAACGATTAAACAAAATTCTTTTAACAGTAGCTCTTGCACTAAGTGCAGGAGCAGTAATGGCGACAGGAAATCTAAGTGTAAACATATCGGAAGGTGAAGGTGCTGAAGCTCACGTTCGGGTTACCAATGCGGTAGAAAGCCAGTTTGAAATGGAAATCCGCAACACGAACAACGATATTATTTATTACAAACAAATTCAGCAACCACTAAAACTGGTTTTGAATACTTTTGATTTTTCGCAACTCAGTAATGGTGAATACACTTTATCTGTAAAACTCGACAATGAGCAAAATGTAACCACGCTAGCTGTAAAAGACGGCGATGTGAAAGTTGTTGACCAAATGAAACAGGTTGATCCTTATTTCGGAATGAACAATGATCAATTGAACATCTCGTATCTGAATCATGCAGCGGGCGATGTGAAATTGTACCTGTATGATGAAAGAAACAACAAATTGGTACACGAAGATGAATTGGGATCAGAGTTTGCGGTTAATCACGCCATCGATCTTTCGAAACTTGACAATGGCAGCTACGAGGCTGTGTTGGTAAGTAACAATGGAACGTATGAGTACGAAATTACTCTCAATTAATATTTTTCGTAAGTTTAGGTAGTTAAAAATTAATTAGTTAGTAAAAGCGAATCCGGTCAGGTTCGCTTTTTTTCTAGCCTTTATCGATTAATAATGAATATTCCTTGGACGTAACTGGTTAAACCATAAATCTAATAACAGAGATTTTGAACAGTTTACGGGGAAAACCTTTCACTTTCCAAAATATCAAAAACACTTCAACATGAAAACAATTATTACCATTTTATTAGCCTTTCTTTTCGTCCCGGCATTTTCGCAACCAAATTCGAAAGTAAATACGGGAGATAAGATCATTGATTTTAAAGCACATCTAATTGATGGAAGCGAAATTCCGCTCAATGAATTATACAATCAGTCGCCGCTTGTTCTGATTGTTCTTAGGGGATGGCCTGAATATCAGTGCCCGGTTTGTACGCGCCAGGTAGGTGAGTTTGTTGCCGGAGCCGACGAAATAACAAAATACGGAGCAAAAGTTTTGATGATTTATCCCGGCCCGTCGGAGGTGCTACAGGAAAAAGCAGAAGAATTCACTGAAGACTTTACCTTTCCTGAAGGATTCTACTTTGCTCTTGATCCGGATTATTCGATGGTAAACAAATACGGTTTAAGATGGGATGCTCCAAAAGAAACAGCTTATCCATCAACATTTGTAATTGATAAGGCCGGTAAAGTTCGTTTTGCCAAAGTAAGCTCAAGCCATGGAGGAAGAGCTGATGTAGAAGAAGTAGTGGATACATTGAAGAACCTGTAACCAAAATAAAAGCCGGTTCCAAACGGGAACCGGCTTCATACCTACTTATAAATTTGTAAAAAATTCAAAGTTTCCTCAAATAGATGTCACCACTAACGGTTTTAAGCTTAATATTGTTATCTCCGCCGTTTAAACTAAGTTTTCGGTTTGTACCCACCCATGATATTTTATCCGGGTCTAAACCTTCAAAACTCACGTTTGAATAAACATCGCCCGTAACTGTTGATAAATCAAATTTTGCTTTCAGGCTTTTGGGAATGGAATAATCGATAAACCCACTCACCGAATTAATGTTCATTTTTCCTTCGCAGGCAATTAGTTCAACTTTTCCTGAAATCGTATTTACACTAAAATCGAGGTCTTTCGGGACTTTAACTGAATACTGAATATTCATATTGAAATTGCAATGTTCTTTCTTGCCCATTTTTTCTTCAATCCCTTCGAAATCAATTTTCTCAACAATCTCAGCTTTACCCGACGATTCGTTCACGCTCAGTTCATAAAAATCGTTGTATTGATTGTCATCGATGTTTACGCTGGCATGAAATTCAACGTAGTCTTTATCCCAGGCTTCAATTTTAATATTATCGGCAAAATCCAGTTTCAGATCTGTTTTCTTGCTTTTCGTTTCAATCTTTTTATCGACTACTTTCTGCGAAAAGCCCACCGCAGCTGAACCCAAAAGAATAACTGTAATAAGTACTAATTTCTTCATGGCTTTTACTTTTTGCGTAAGTAGATATTGCCAGAAACCGATTTTAAAAACACATTTGTTCCACCTCCATTTAATGTGTATTTGTTATGCTTTTTACCCCGGCTAAAGGAAATTAAGTCGCTGGCTTTGCCATCTTTTTTTGGTTTGTTCTCACTTACCAAATCAAGATTATTATATACGCTGCCAATAACATTACTTATTTCGAACGATGCTTTACTACTTGAGGGCAAGGTTACATCGACAAAACCAGAGACAGCAATCAGCGATGTTGGTTCTTCCTGATTTAACTCGCTAAATACAGCCTCGATATCACCTTCTATCGTACTAATGGTGAGAGGGCCGGTGCAATCGGTTAGTTTTACATCTGCACTCAGCGCTTTTATTTCAAGACTTCCCTTGTACGAATCGACTGAGATATCTGAATTCGCAAACGGGCTATGGTAATCAATATTCACTGTAACTCCCTGTGGTACCCAAATGGTATAACTGTAATCGCTAACCTGCCTGCAAACTCCAGAGATAGTAACTGTTCCGTTTTCTTCACGAACATTCACCCCCATATTTGTATTGTCGTCCATAGCACCTAGAATACTGAGTCCTTCGGCACGTTCGGGTTTATCGATATTAAAATCCGACTCAATAACAATGGCATTTCCACTGGCATTCTGCAGTGTAATTTTACCCAGAACATTCACGATTTCCACGCGGTTTTTCACTTTCGGAGTGTACTCATATTTATTTCCCTGGGCGAAAGTCAGTAAGGGAAAAATGAGTGCTGCTGCTAAATATATTACTCTTTTCATCTCATTAAAATTTTTAATCTTCATTTGTATTCGATGTAACTCCCATGAAATTTTATTAGTTCTCCTATGGAAAATATGCTTTCATGATCGTTTCATTTTTGTAATTTTTAATTGATTGCCTTCTGTTTTCTTTTCTCAAAGTTTTCATCTGGCTTGTTTCACAATTGGTTCTAATAATTCCTGAATGTTCCGAAAACATTGTTTGCCGGCATTAAACGCTGCTTTCGGGTTATATAATTGTTTTAATCATACTATTTGCATATTCCTTTACATGCTGGTCGGTGTTTTCATTGTTCGAAATAGATTCAATTTCATCTTTTGCTTCCTTCACTCCCGATTCGGTGAGGACCTGTATGAGCGAGATTTGTAGTAGCGGATTATCCTGAACCGACAAGGATTTTATGAGTTCTGTTTTTATCGCGTCGTTTTTGTCCATCATTTCCGACAAAGCGTTAATTGCTGCCAAACGAACATTTACATTTTTATCGCTGTTCATGGTGTAAACCAGTGCGTCGACAAACGTTTCGTTTGTAGCTCCTGTTGATTGAATATCGTACACAGCCTGTATTTTTTGCGGCCCTGAATAATCGCGCAAACCGGCCAGTAGCACATCTTGTTTCATCTTACCAATTTCAGCTTTTAGTTCTCCCACTTCGCTGGTTTTCGATCCTGCGAAATACCCTGTTGCAAAGGTCCCGAACACGATTAATACCATAGCTGCAACTTTTGCCCACGTGGGAATTCTGATCATTTTTCCTTTTGGCTCAATTTCCAATTCGGCCATTTGCATAAACTCCTCTTTCATTCCTAAGGGCGGTTCTATTTCGGGAAACGAATCGGTGAATTGCAGAAAGGATTTCAATTCGGCATGAAGTTCTCTGCACGAAGCGCAGTTCTTTAAATGCTCGCTTACCGTCTCCGAAGTGCTGTTATCCAGCTTCCCGTCGATATATTCCGGAAGATTTATTTTTACCTCGTTGCAATCCATTTTATTCAATCATTATGTTCGTATAAATCTCTTTTAGTTTTTGTATTGCCCTGAATGTTTTCACTTTCACAGCATTTTCGTTTGAAGCTACCGTTTGTGCAATTTCCTTGTAGGAAAAGCCTTGGAAACGGTTTAGTTCAATCAGTTCGCGATCGGCAGGAGACAACCGGGTCATGGCTTCCAGCACAAATTCAAACGATTCTTTGGCTTCCATTGCCCGTACCGAATCTCTTTGGTCGAGTTCGGCTACTCTTGTAAAATCATCCGTGCTAAAGAACTTTCTCGATTCATTGTAGTGATCGACTAAAATATTTCGTGCGATTCGGAATAACCAGTAAGCAAAAACTTTATCATCTTTCCAGCTGTGACTGTATTTCAGCACCTTCAGGAAAACATTTTGCGTCAGGTCGCGGGCAACCTCTGCATTGTTGGTCATCCTGACGAAATACCCATATACATTTTTATGGTACCTGTCGTAAAGTAGGGCCGCTGCTTTTTTGTCACCTCGGGCCAGGTGCTCCATCAGTATTTCATCGCTAAGTTGTTTTGTCATTCAAGCTTAAAATCGAGATGTTTAAATCAATCAACTAAAATGAATACCTGAAGTTAGGCGATTCGTTACAGCGATTTATACTTTTTTTGAAAAAATATTTTTGAAAGGGATATTACAGAGGTTGAAAAGGGGCTGGTGGCTATCGAAATCGTACCGGGGTGATTGCATCCATAACCTGATACAGTTTGGGTAAAATCCGGCGTTAATAAATTTTCATAATTCGTTAATAATCAAACTGGAAATAGGGAAAGGAATTTTTTCTGTTTATTAACCTTAAAACAAAAAATGACCAACAAAAAACTTAAAATTCTCATCGATAAAATTTAGGATGATTTTTAGCAACAAATACAATTAAAGGGATGTTATTGCTTAACAGTTTTTAATATTTCTTCAGGATTTAATATAGGAAGAGGGAATTTTGAGAGAACACTGCCTTTAGTATTCGATGCTAACATACCTCTTGTTGTTCCAATTGCAACTCCAGCCATGGTTTTTATAAAATCATCATCGATATTCATTTGATCTTCATCTTCAAGTTTTTTTACGACTTTACTAAGGTCTTTGACCTCGAAAATAATTTCGGTTTCAAGTTCAACAAGTATTTGTTCAACTTCTTCAATAATCGTTTTGTATTTAATAAGGGTGAAAAAATGAAAAATATCTTCTTCTAAATTAGCATCAAATTTAAAGGCTATTCCCATCTGTATATTTTTCCCAAACACAAGATCTTCAGTTAAATTTGAAAATGATTTGAGATTAAACGAATGCTCTTTTATTTCTTTAATTCTAATTAGAATTTCTTTTGCTGCTTTTTTCATGTCTAATGTACCATGTTATTTGACTGAGCAACAGGTATAATATTGTTAGCTTCAATATAATAAGGTAATTTTTTTGTTTTTCTAGACGTTTTAAACAGAAAATCTAAATCAGAAATAGAAATACTCTTGACATGACTGTATTTTTCTGAACTAGATGTCTCAATAATAGATTCGCCTAAAATTGCTTCAATCTTGGTTATTGTTTTTATTGTGAAATTATGAGTACCTGTCATCCACTTGCTAATCTCACTTTCAGTCTTCCCTAGAGATTTCGCTAAATCTTTTTGAGAGATTCCCTGATTTTTAAGTATTTGATGGATGCGGTCTACTATGTCAAAAGACTGTTTTACAAATAATTTTACATCCTCCGACATATTTTGTCTGCGTCTTTCCAGTCTGCTATTCTTTTTCATTTAGTTATAGATGAAATATAGTATCACCAAAGATGGCTTTCTGATAAATACTAAGTTTTCCATTCTTTAATCTTGCTCTTAAATAACGATCAACTTGTTGCAAAAGTTCTACACAATCAGTTAAATGTTGATCCTTATTATAAGTTGAAGTTATTTTTATTCCCCCATTTCCAATTATAACAATATTAAAGGAAATTCTTATTATATAAAGGCGTAGTGATGACTTTTCAATTGGTATTGCCCATACATTGTCGCTAAATTTACCCTCTGGTCTAAAATAGCGTTCATGTGCACCACGCTCTCCAATTTGATCAATCCAATTGATAATTATATCAATATCTTCATCGTATTTACATCCTTTTGGGAAATTATTAAAAAATTTATCTGTTTCTGTTTCCTCGTTAGGAAACTTCATAGTATAGAAGTTTACGGTTTCATGTTCTTCATAAAGCTCTATTTCAACTGTTGACTTCACTTATAAGTTAATTGCAAATTAAAAATATTTTTTATGATTTTACAATTTTAACAATACTTATTAACAATTCATTTTGGATAAAGTCATAAAATATTAACAATTAGCGATTTTACATTGCAAAATTGTACCCAAAATAAAAGCCGGTTCCAAACAGAACCGGCTTCATATCTTTCTGGGATTGGAGGTTTGAAACCTCCATTTTCGCGGTTATAAACCGCAAATCCCTTAGTCTTCCTTATAAGCTTCGATCAAAATCTCAAGGATTTTTTTACCTGCACCTGCAACGCTGGTACCAGGGCCAAAAATGGCAACAGCACCTGCATCGTACAAGTATTGGTAATCCTGGTGAGGAATTACACCACCGCAAATAACCATGATATCGTCGCGACCCAGTTTTTTCAGCTCAGCAATAATGGCAGGAACCAGTGTTTTATGACCTGCTGCCAATGAAGAAACACCAACAACATGCACGTCGTTTTCAACAGCTTGTTTAGCGCTTTCTTCCGGAGTCTGGAACAATGGCCCCATATCTACGTCGAAACCAAGGTCGGCGTAACCGGTAGCAACAACTTTTGCACCACGGTCGTGTCCGTCCTGACCCATTTTAGCAACCATAATACGTGGCTGGCGACCTTCCATTTCTGCGAATTTCTTCGCTAAAGCCTGAGCTTCCTGGAATTCAGACTTGTCTTGTGCTTCTGCTTTATACACGCCTTCAATAGTTCTGATTACTGCTTTGTAACGTCCTGCGACTTTTTCGCAAGCATCTGAAATTTCACCTAACGACGCACGTTTTTGTGCGGCATCAACAGCTAATTCAAGTAAGTTTCCTTTACCAGTTTCGGCAGCTTTGGTAATTGCAGCCAATGCTTTTTGTACGTCTTCTTCGTTACGCTCAGCACGCAGTTTTTCCAAACGCTCGATTTGCGATTTACGAACTGCAGTGTTGTCGATATCCAAAATATCAATCGGATCTTCTTTCTCCAGACGGTATTTGTTGATCCCCACAATTGTTTGTGTTCCACCATCAATACGTCCTTGTGCACGTGCTGCAGCTTCTTCGATACGCATTTTTGGTACACCTGTTTCAATTGCTTTGGCCATACCGCCAAGTTTCTCAACTTCTTCGATAAGCGCCCATGCTTTTTGTGCCAGCTCGTGTGTTAATGCTTCAACGTAGTACGAACCTGCCCATGGATCAGCCGAACGACAAATCTCAGTTTCCTGTTGGATGTACAACTGTGTGTTACGTGCAATACGTGCCGAGAAGTCGGTTGGCAATGCAATCGCTTCGTCAAGCGCGTTGGTGTGCAAACTTTGTGTGTGACCCAGCGCAGCAGCCATCGCTTCAATAGCTGTACGGCCAACGTTGTTGAATGGATCCTGCTCAGTTAACGACCAACCTGAAGTTTGCGAGTGTGTACGCAAAGCCATCGATTTTGGGTTTTTCGGGTTGAATTGTTTAACCAGTTTTGCCCAAATCATACGGGCAGCCCGCATTTTTGCAATCTCCATAAAGTGGTTCATACCAATTGCCCAGAAGAACGACAAACGTGGAGCAAAAGCATCGATATCCAAACCGGCTTTAACACCTGTACGTAAGTAATCCAAACCATCGGCAAGGGTGTAAGCCATCTCAATGTCGGCAGTTGCACCGGCTTCCTGCATGTGGTAACCCGAAATTGAGATTGAGTTGAATTTCGGCATATTTTGAGAAGTGTATTCAAAAATGTCGGCAATAATTTTCATCGAGAATTCAGGTGGGTAAATGTAAGTGTTACGCACCATAAATTCTTTCAGAATATCGTTCTGAATTGTTCCTGAAAGTTGCTCCAGAGTAGCGCCTTGTTCCAAACCTGTAACAATGTAAAATGCCATTACAGGAAGAACTGCACCGTTCATGGTCATCGATACCGACATTTTATCCAAAGGAATCTGATCGAAAAGGATCTTCATATCCAGGATAGAGTCGATCGCCACACCGGCTTTACCAACGTCGCCGATCACACGTTCGTGATCAGAGTCGTATCCGCGGTGTGTTGCAAGGTCGAATGCTACAGACAAACCTTTCTGACCGGCCGCAAGGTTACGACGGTAGAATGCGTTTGATTCTTCGGCAGTTGAGAAACCTGCGTATTGACGGATTGTCCATGGACGCATAGCATACATTGCCGAGTAAGGTCCGCGAAGGTAAGGTGCCAAACCTGCTGCATAGTTCAGGTGCTCCATGCCTTCAAGGTCTTCTTTGGTGTAAACCGGTTTAACAGGAATCTGTTCCGGTGTTACCCAGTCTTTTTTGATGTTATTTTTCGCAGTCCATTCGGCCAGGTCTTTCTGTGCCGCCGCTGCTTTGATATTTATATTTTTAAAATCTGGCTTCATAATTTCAGATATTTGATACTTGATTCTGGATTCTCGATACTGGATTTCTTATCCAGCATCCAGCGACCAGTATCTAGCATCTGTTGTTTTATATTCCCAGTTTATTTTGATATCCCTTCAGTTCCTCAAGAATGTTGCTTTTTACGTGAATGAAGTTTGTGATACCTTTGGCTTTCAACTCGTCTGCACAAGCAGGAGCTCCGGCAACAACCAAAATTTCTTCACCCAACTGCTCAGCTACTGCAGGGGCAATTTCAGCATACTCATCATCCGAACTACAAACCACAACAATGTCGGCGCCGGCTGCTTTTGCTGCAACAACACCTTCTTCAACTGTTGCGAATCCGTTATTATCCTGTACATCGAAACCGGCAACTGCAAAGAAGTTGCATGCGAACTGTGCGCGTGCCTTACGGAAAGTAAGGTTACCAATGGTAAGCATAAATGCCAGCGGGCGTTTGTTCTCGCGTGCGTACATATCGGTTGTGTAACGCAATGTCTCAAATGGTTGAGCACCGCGGTAAGGTTTCAGTGTTTCCACTTCAGCACCTTCTTCAGTAAGGTCAATTGCTTCGAACAACGAACCATCGAAATCAGCTTTCATTTCTTCAGTGAAGTTAGGGAACTGGTTGGTTCCTAACAGGTTTTCACGACGCTGAGCGATCTTTTTATCACGGTCAGCAGCCATTGCTTTAACTTCAGCCTGAACAAAACCTTCTTTGAAAGCAGCAATGAAACCACCTTTTTCCTGAACCGCAAGGAAAAGCTCCCAGGCCTGGTCGGCTAACGCTTCAGTAAGTGTTTCAATGTAGTACGAACCTGCTGAAGGATCGGCAATCTTATCGAAGTGCGATTCTTCTTTTAACAGGATTTGCTGGTTACGAGCAATACGCTCCGAGAACGGAGTTGTTTCTTCGTAAATAGCGTTAAAAGGAAGTACAGTAACCGAGTGTGCACCACCCAAAGTGGCCGACATAGCTTCGGTTTGTGTACGCAGCATGTTTACATACGGATCGTAAACCGTTTTGTTGAAACGGTTGGTTTCGCTGTGAACGATCATTTTTGCCGAACACTTGCACTCCGGTCCGTAAGCTTCAACAATCTTCGACCATAAAAGTCGGCCGGCACGCAACTTGGCTATTTCCATAAAATAGTTGTTGCTGATACCCATGTTGAATTTAATCGCTCTGGCTGCATCGTCAACACTAACACCGGCTTCGGTTAATTGTGTTAAGTACTCAGCACCTTGTGCCAGCGCGAACGCCAACTCCTGAGCGATTGATGATCCGCTGTTGGCGAAGAATTTTCCGTGAACGCCAATTACTCGGAAATTCTTAACGGCTTTTGCAGCCTCTACAGCCGGAACCAGGTTTGCTACTGCATCTTCTTCCAGTTTACCTTTTAAAACGAAAGTACCAATAGGATCGAGGGACGCCGAAGCGATCACTTTATCGTTGTCCCATTTACCTTCTGCTACGTAAGCTGCAAAAGCTTCAGCGTAGTTGTTGTTATCGCAAGGGCAAACCAGGTTAACTTCGGCTGCTTCCAGACAAATGTCTTTTAGCAACACACCCAGGCTTTCCTTGGTAACCGAACCACATTCGCTGAAAAGGAATCCCAAAGAGGTAATACCTTTTCCAAGCACTTCTAAAGCTTTTTTGTTAGCTTCTTCAAAATCGGTAACAAAGATGTTTTGACGAATGAACCAATCGTTGTTGGTTTTATTGTTTCCCCGCACATATGGAAATTCTCCCGGTAAGCTTTCCAGGTAGTCTTTTCCTGCAAGGTTTTCCTGACGGTAATACGGGCGTACTTTGAAACCCTCGTAAGTTTTCCAAACGAGAGAGCGCTCGTAGTCTTTGCCTTTTAAATCGGCATTAATTTTTGCTTCCCACTCTTCTGTTGTGATGGGTGCAAAATCGGTGAACAGTTTTTGCTCTTTATCTGCCATGTTGAAAATTGTTATTGAAAATCGAGTGGCAAAATTAGGGGTTTTAAAGAATTGAGCCTCAGAATGCCAATGCTTTTTGATGAATGTTAACAAAAATCATGTTTATTGGGGCTACTTTTAAAGTTGAGATAAACTAATTGATATACAGGATAAAAAGGTATTATTTTGTTCTGTATTTTTAGGAGCGAGGTTTATACAAAATTTTGAAATTATGTACATGTTCTGAAAGAACTATCAGGATAGATAAGCAGAAAGACCTAAAGAGAGCAAGGCAGCCATCACTGATTGAAAATAGGCAGAAAAGCGACTGCTTTTTTGTTAATACGATTCGTGTAAACAATTAATATTATTTGGAGAACGAATACCTGATACCCCACAAATGCCGGAGATTAAGATTATCGTCGTTAAAATAAATTTCCGGTGCAGCTTCAATCACAAAAGAGAGTTGTTTAAACGATTGTATAGGAAAAATTTCCAAAGTAAGCGGAATGGAGAAAAAGGCCTGTTCGCCTGATTCAGGAATAAGTCCAAATCCGGCACCAACTGAAAACCGGTGGTATTCCTGTGGTTGAAAATTATAACTGCCACTCAGTTCAATACTGGTGTTCTCAAGGCTCCCCTGGTTTGTAAATACTTTTATTTCACCACTAAAGATTTCATTGAATGTGTTCGAAACTCCAAGGGCGTAAATGGAGTAGCTGGTAACTTTTACCTGGCTAAAACAGTTCAGAGAAGCAAATAAACAAATGAGGAATGCTAAGGTTTTAATGAATTTCATAAGAAAATTGTTTAATGAATTTTATGCCCGGTTTTTTCCATGGGTTTATAATTATGTTCGGTAAACTATAATATTGTAACCCATGCAAGTTGAAAAACTTTATGCGAGGGAGTAGTTTAGAGTGTTTCTAAATAATCTGAGTGTATTCTTTTGGAAAATAGTGTTAAAGATGAATGACTTTTTAAGTTGTTGGTATTTCGCGAATTAAATGTTTTTCTTTTTTGCTGATATCTGATATTCTGTAATTCTCGAAAACAATGGCAATGGCAATTTTTACCAGGAACGTAAAAAGCAAAAATCCCAGCGAGAAGATCATTGCTGCCGTTCTAATTTCTGTCATTGATGGTGTGTAAACGTAAATTTGTCCTAAAACATCCGGCGTAAATCCGGGAATGATCAGGGCAATTCCTTTTTCAACGTAAACACTGGCGTAAATTAAAACTGCTCCAATGTTTAGCGTAACAAAGTTTTTACGGGTTTTTGGTATCAGAAAAAGCACAAAGGCAATAAATCCCATGGTTATGGAAGACCAACTGTAAGGCACAATTTGTTTGGAATCGCCAATTCCGAAAAGCAGATATTTCCAATATAACAGGTGCTCGGTTCCCGAATAGAATTCTTTGAACAGTTCGGCAATGGTAAAAAACAAATAAATGAACATGGCGTAAACCATCAATTCGGCAATGGTCCAGATTGCTTTGTCTTGTATTTCGAATTTGGTGATCTTACGAAGTATCTGAAAGAGTATGATAAGAATGGCCGGTCCTGAACAGAACGCAGATGCTAAAAACCGTGGAGCCAGCAAAGCACTGTTCCAAAACGGGCGGGCAGGCAAAGCATTGTATAAAAATGCAGTTACCGTATGAATTCCAACGGCCATTGGAATACTAATTAGCACAATAATCTGTACCATTTTTTTATTGTATGTTTTCTTGTAAAAAATGGAATACAATAAATGTGTAACAACAGTGAGGTTTATAATAAGGTAGGCCAGCAGGAAGAAAAAGTCCCACGACAGCATTGAGTAGGGAAAATTCATGGTGCCCACCAGTGGCAGCATGTGCCAGAATCGCAACGGATTACCAATGTCGACCACAATAAAAGCAATGCACATAATTACAGCGCAAACAGCCAGTAGTTCACCAAAAATTACAATTTCTTTTATGGGTTTCCAGTTGTAGATGTATGCCGGAATTACAAGCATTATTGCCGCAGCTGCAATTCCCACCAAAAAGGTGAAGTTGCCGATGTAAAATGCCCACGAAACGGAATCGCGCATGTTTGTTGTAATCAGCCCGTCATTCAGCTGATCGGCATAGCCAAATGCTCCCCAAAGTGCCAATGCTACAAGAAAGAACAACCAGGCGTAATAAGCTTTGGAACCTCTGAGGATTAATTTTATACTCCCGTTTATAAAGCGAATAAAATTCATAGCGAAAATTTTTAGTTATTCCTTAATTTCTTGTTTCATATAGCTTGCCGAATTGTGTTAAACACCGAAGAAATAATAAAACCTTGGCTGCGTGTTTAACTCTTCTTTAAGCACCAGTACGCGTTTGTTTTCGAGAATATATCTGATCTCACTTTCAGGATCGAGCAGATTTCCGAATTTCCGGGCACCAACCGGGCAAATCTCAACACACGATGGATATTTACCTTTTCTTACACGCTGAATGCAAAACGTACATTTTTCAACTACACCTTTCACACGTGGTCGGTTTCCTAAATAGTGCATGTCAGTATTGAGTTTTTCTTCCGGAATCTCCGGTTCGCCCCAGTTAAAATGTCGTGCTCCGTAAGGGCAGGCAGCCATACAATAGCGGCATCCAATGCACCAGTTATAATCGATTACTACAATTCCATCGGGCTCCTGCCAGGTTGCTTTTACCGGGCAAACGGTTGTGCACTGCGGAGTGCGGCATTGCTGGCAGGCAACAGGTAAATAAAAGTGTCCTTTTTCAGGAACTTTTTCGGGATTGTAATGCACATCGGAATGGGCAAAGTCAACTCCTTTTTCCTTTTCCATCTGCAGCACCTGAATCCAATGAATTTGTGGCGACCGCGATTGATTATTTTCATCCACGCAGGCATAAACACATTTGCGGCAACCCACACATCTCGACAGATCGAGCGCATAAGCAAATTCAACCTGTTCCATGGCCGGTTGTGCCGAAACCTGAAACTCTTTGTTGTATTTTTCCTTATACTTTTGCTCCAGGTTTTTAATAATGTATTCTTTTTCTTTGTCTGACAGCGTTCTGAAATTTCGCCGGAAAAATTCCTCCAGTTCTTTCATATTACATCCGGTAGCGGTTAACGCAGCAAGTGAAGCCAGGGAGAGGTTCTTCAGGAATGATCTTCTTGATTTACTCTGTTTCATTGTCGTTCTCTTTAAGGTTCATATAGCCAATACTCTCCTGTATTACCGGTGGTGGCTCCGGTGTTAGTAGCTCAAATTTTGGCGCATGCGGATTATGACAATGCACACAAAGCAAATATTCCTTTTTCCCATTCCATTCGCCGGTTCTTTTTCCGTGTACTCCTGCTTTCCAGTCGCGTAGTTTCAATCCGTGGCATTGTCCGCATAATTTGTACGATTCTTTAAAATCCAGTAATTCACCATTGGCCAAACGAAGTGAGTCGCGGTTGTTAAGGTCGTGGCAATCTAAACACCACCGGTTATCGCTATCGTGGTTGAAAATTGCAGTAATGTCATCGTGCATATCAATCAGTTCTCTTCGCTCCGGGTTGGGTTCTATTTCCGAATGGCAATCGTTGCAGGGGAAAATTGTTAATGGAGGTGCTTCAACCGCGATTTCTGTAATGTTGGCTGTTTTAACTGCGCTTTGTTCTGTCGAATTATTTATTTCCTGATCGTTGTTTTCTGCATCAGACAGTTGGCTTGAACAACTGCAACAGAAAAAAAACAATCCCAGAACGAATAGGGGCAGTTGGCTTTTCTGAATTTTTTTGAGCTTCATATTCGTTTGATTAGTCAGTTGCAAATTTCATTCTCCAAAAAGGAATCATTCCGTTTCTTCCTTCTTTTTGATATAGTATTTTGTGTATAAAATGGATACCGTAATTGAAATAATTGCCAGTACCAAAAATATGAGTACCCGGTATCCAATATTTACGTTTTTCATGTCGATGAATAACAGTCGAATGGCCGAAGCAACAAGTGACGCGATGGCCAGCCAGCGGTATTTTTTTCTTTTTAGCAGCAGACTCAAAATGAAGAATAGTACTGCTGCAGAAATCCACGAGGCGGTTATGTATGAAGAAGGGAATAAATGGTAAAAAGTAACAAGTGTCATTACAAAGCCCGTTAGGAGGTAAAGGTTGCGAACCATTTCTGTTTTAATGTTGAGGCGTTCTTTTTTCCAGTTGATGACACGTGCCGAAACAAATGCCACAAGCATATACGATAGGTTTATTTGGTTCTGGCTTTCATTCTGCGAAAGATAAACCGAAAGTAATGTCAGGAAAAGTAACGTGTTCATAACCACAATAAATCGCGAGCGGTACCACAGGGCCATCGATACTACCAGCAAACTTTGCAGCGCAAAATAGGAGTGGGATTCGGGTAGTCCGAAAATGCCATAAATGGCAACACTTAACGACAAAAATCCAAAGAGCACGTACATTGGTGCGGTTATGGTTAACGACGACCATAATTTTAGTACCACAGAAAAGATGAGGCAGAAAATTGTTAGCAGAACAAATATCGGGATGTAATTTTCTGTGAAGTAGGTAACAACTATCAGCCCAAGTATTACGATAAACCCAAGTCCGTTCCATACCACCGAGGCAATTACAAATTCATCTGAAATTGCTCCTTTTCGGAGGATGAGTGCGAGCATGGAGAAAGTAAACCAGCTAAGAATAAAAAACCAATAACCAAAACCCGGCGATGCAATAAAATCGGGAGTATTGCCAATTATGGGATTGTTTATCAGCCAATTTACATGTGCCAGGTAAACCAGAAAAATGAAGGCAAAAGTAAGTTTCAGCCATCCAAAACGGTAATATAAAAACATGGAAATAATGGCAACAAGTAAAGTCACTCCCGAAATAATACTAACGTCTTTTCCTAAAATACCGCAAAACAGCAACATGATAAGTACGATTGCCGACATTATTTGCGATTGTTTTTGGTAAGCAATGTACAACAACGAAAAGCTTATCAAAAACAAGAGGATCAAACCAAAAGTTTCGTTTTTGATAACAGGATTCACCTGGAAGAAATGCAGGCGCAGGGTGAAATAAAAGATTAACAAGTGGCCGTTGAAGGCAAATAGCTTTGACAGAAACGAGTAAGACCGGTGGGTAAGCCAAGAACTTATATATAATCCTGCCACGGCAACAAATCCAACAACCGACGAAAGAATTGCTGTGCCGGTATTTTGAATGTATGAACCCAGAAAAGTTATACCAATAAAAAGTACAATGTTGCCCAACCATGCCATCCCTGATTCCCCAACTCCAAACTCTATTGAGCCCTTTGTTTTGAAGGGCAGATTTACTTCAAAATCTTCTACCTGCTCAACAGATAAGGTTTTTTCATGAAGAACACCTTGTGTTTGCAGTTCTTCCAGCTTAGTTTCAACGCGATTTAAACGTTGGGTTAAGACAAAAATATCATTGCGCAGGAGTTCAATTTCCGGGAAATCGGATTTGTCCTTTTGCATGGTGCAAAAATGTCAGGTTATGCAGATAGATGTAGTAATAACTCCTAAGAAGTATAAAGTGATATATGAATAGCTTCTTGCTTTTATATCATTTTATTTTTCAGATCGTCGCCTCTCAATTTAAAAGAAGTGATCGTTTTATCCTACTATTTTGCTATGATATAAATCAATAGTCTGTTGAATGTCAAATTTTTCCATGATGTATATCAATTTTGATGCAGATAAGATATTACTAAATAATCAGCCAAATTAATCCGGCCTTCCCTCAGTCGGCACAAGTCTGTTTTTGGCTCTTTTCAAAATCATAGGGCAAATCATGTTTGTTCCCAGTCAGTGTTGGTAAAATAAAATTAATAAAAATTAACAAATGAATTAAAATGCCTTTAAATATTGGATTTTAGGTATAGATTATTGTGTTAGTGTTTAAAGAAAAAATAAAATAAATAAACAAAAAGTGTTTAGGTTTGTATTATTAATAGTTAAACAAAATGAAAACAAGAGAACAATTTCAGAGAACGAAAACAGAAAACTTTTTTTATCCACTTTAAACTAGAATTATGAAAACGATTGAAATTTTTAAGAAGACAAAAATCCGGTTTAATTTTTTACCGGTATTATTACTGGCAGTGGTGATTGGTTTTACCTCATGCGAAGATGATGACGATGATCCGATGCCGGAACCAGAAATGGAACAAACTATTGTAGACGTGGCTGCTGAAGCAGGTTTATTTAATGTCTTAATTCAGGCAGCACAGAAAGCAGGTTTAGCAGATTTTCTAAGTACTGAGCAAAATATTACCGTTTTCGCTCCAACTGACGATGCTTTCACTGCGCTTCTTTCCGATTTGGGAGCTAGTTCCCTCGATGATATTCCGGTGGCAACATTAACTGATATTTTGTTGTACCATGTAATTGGCAGCAAAGCGATGTCGACTGATTTGGCAAGTGGTTATTTCCCAACGCTGTCAAGCTTTCGCGAGAACAACCTGTCGATGTACATTGAAGTTGGCGACGGTGTAACCATCAACGGAAGTACTATGGTAACCGCTGCTGATATTGAGGCTGATAATGGTGTGATTCATGTGGTAGACAAAGTTATTTTGCCGCCGTCGGTAGTTGATATCGCCATTGCAAACGAAAACTTTAGCACCTTAGTTAGTGCAGTGGTAAAAGCCGGTTTGGTTGATGCCTTGAGTGCCGAAGGACCGTTCACCGTATTTGCTCCTACAAATGCTGCTTTCGCAGCACTTTTCACAGATCTGGGAGTTTCAGGAATAGACGATCTTACAGCTGAGCAGTTATTGCCAATACTTACCTATCATGTGGTTTCAGGGAATGTACTCTCAACCGATCTTTCAAATGGAGAAGTACCAACTTTAAACATGGGTAGTAACATTACGGTTGATCTTTCATCAGGTGTGATGATAAACGAAAGTAGTGTAGTTGCAGTTGATGTTCAGGGTGCCAACGGAGTGGTACATGTAATTGATAAAGTATTGTTACCGTAATTAAAAGATACGGATTGCAAATGAGCCGATCACCTCTCTGGCTCATTGCAATCGCCATCTCCCCTCAAGGGGAGAATTAAAGAGGGGTGAAATGAATTGTTTAAAACATAGATAAACTTTTTAAAATAAATACCATGAAAACAGTAAAACAAATTTTTTCGATCGCCCTTGTGGCAATAATGACTTTTGGTTTGACTTTAAATACAACAGCAAAAGGGAGTGACGACGATACTTCGTCATCAACAGTAGTAGAAATTGCGGTTTCAAATCCTGATTTTTCAATCCTGGTTGAAGCAGTAACAAAAGCCGATTTGGCAGGCGCTTTAAGTGCTGATGGGCCGTTTACGGTATTTGCACCAACCAACGATGCATTTAATACATTGTTTGCCGATTTGGGAGTAAAAGGCGTTGAAGATTTAACAGCAGAACAACTTATGCCGATTTTAACTTACCATGTTGTTTCGGGAAATGTTATGTCGAGCGACCTATCGAACACTTCGGTAAAAACACTGAATGGTGAGAAAATTAAAGTCGACCTCTCAGACGGAGTAAAAATTAACGATAGTAATGTAATTGCAGCCGACATTAAAGGGAAAAACGGAGTAATACGTGTAATCGATAAAGTGCTTATTCCTGAGTAAAAATCAGGTGAATAGATTTTGATTGCAAAAATACGCTATGACACTTAAGTTAGGATTTCCATGACTTTGAGCCGGCTTCGAAAGGAGCCGGTTTTTTCGTTAAAGATTGTAAAAATGAAATGAAGCTGCCGAATTCAGTTTAATTATTCCTGCTAATTTTTATAAATTGCATTTCTTGAAATGGAGGATATTTTGAATGGAAAAGCTAAGATGGAGTAAGCAAATATTTGGATCGAAGCTGGAAATCATGCAGGGCGATGAGAAGGTCGGCAATATTGATTGGGAAAGCATGGTGAGTTCGAAAGCGCAGGCTATTATTAATGGCCGCTATTTTACGCTTAATCGAGAGTTTTTCCTTTCAAAACTGGAAATTTACGACGGCAACAGTAAATCGTTGCTGGCAATGGTAATGGTAAATGTGTTTAACCCGCGCAGCGACGTGTTGATAAACGGCAAACGTTTTGAGCTGGAAATAAAAAACTTTTGGCAATCGCGCTGGAGCTGGAAATATAACGGGCAAGAGATTGTAACGTTTACCTCGCACGAATTTATCTCAAAAGACAAAGGAACAATAGAACTGGCAACACCCATGAACGAAGAGGTGGAAATTCTCATTCTGCTAGGATTGTTTGTTCGCAACCAGTTTATACTTTTTATGTTACTTATTTTGGTGGTGTTGTTCTTTGTGATTGTCTGATTTACTTCAACTGACTTTTAATTTTAAACTCCCTACATTTTTATTTTGTTTGTCTTTTGTAAATTATTTTTTACATTTGTCATGTAATTCTAACTTATTGCACGATGAAATTATTACCACACTACTTTAAATGGCTCGGTTTAATTATTTTTTTCACAGCTCTTGGTGTAAGCCTTTATGGTTCTATTGGAACTGAGGATTTTATAAAAGGAGCGGAGTGGGTTTCCAGAGAGCCTATTGAAAATAACGTTGGTCCGTTGCTTCCGGCAGGCATAACCCATGTTGCTGATGTGGCAATCTTATCCAGTTTGCTGATGTATGTACTGGCAAAGAATAAGAATGAAGATGAATTTATGCAGAAGTTGCGTTATGAATCAGCATTTTTGGTTATGGTGCTCACAATAGTAATTATTTTGTTTGTGTACACATTTCATTCAACTTTCAGTATAAATCCATTAGATCTTCTTGAATTACAAATGGTCGGTTATTTAATCGTACGTTCTGTAAAACGCAAACTAATTGTGGGCGACAGCCTTGAAGAACAAACTGTGTAAGTGAATATTGAATAAAGTTCAGTAGCAGAGAAACAAAAATGTAAGTTCATTATAATCAACGATATTTATGAAACTATTACCACACTACTTTAAACGAATAGGTTTAGCCTTATTTTTTGCCGGGTTTGTTACCGGAGCTTTTACCATTAATGCACGAAAAGCATTTGTTGAAGGTTGGAATGCAGGAGCCGATAGCGCAAATAAAATAATTGAATCAAACATAGACAAAGGGCTGTCTGAAGAAGTCGGTCATATTGCTGATTTTGCAAGTATTTTGGGCTTGTTGATTTACGTGCTTGCCAAACAAAAACGAGAAGATGAGCTAATGCAGAAATTGCGCTATCAGTCTGCATTCATAGTTATGGTTATAACTCTGGCAATTATTTTACTTATCTATGGTTTTAAATCAGATTTTTCCATTAATCCCTCGGTGTTATTATCATTGCAGATGATTGGATATTTAATTATAAGGGCGATAAAACGGAATTTAATTGATAGTGGCTCTTTCGAAGAACAGACTGTTTTTGAAAACACAATCGAAGAATAGCTTGACGGAGACAAGATTTCGCTCATATTATTTCACTTTAATCAACGATATTTATGAAACTATTACCACACTACTTTAAATGGATCGGAATTGGCATACTTATTTTGTCAGTTGTTTTTGGATTTGAAGATTTTTACAGAGGTTTGATCGATGGTTGGCGCGGAGAAGAGGCAAAAGATTTTGTGCCAATTTTTCCTGAATTTTTCACACAAATTTCGGATTATGTCCTTCTTCTGGGGTTGCTTTTTTATATTTTAGCTAAGAATAAAACTGAAGATGAATTTGCTCAAAAAATTCGTTACGAATCAGCATTTATTGTTCTTGTAATAACAATTCTTATTCTGATTTTTGTGAATATCGTTAATCCGAATTTTGAGATAAAACCAGGAATTTTTCTTTTTCTGGAGATGCTTGGTTATTTGTTTATCCGATTGATAAAGAGAAAAGCTATTTTGGGAGGAAATTATGAAGAACAAACTGAAGTTTCACCGGGTAATGCTCGATAAAACGCAGCAGGAATTGGCTGATGCAATTGGCGTATCGCGGCAAACAATTCATGCCATCGAGAAGAATAAGTTTGTTCCGTCGGTGCAAACGGCAATGCTTTTGGCAAAGTATTTTAAGCTTTCGGTAGAAGAGTTGTTTGAGTTGGAAGATTAAAAAAACCGCCCTTGCGTACAAGAACGGTTATGTATGTTGAGTAAGTTTTCTACCCGCTTGTGCGGCAAGAAACCTTACGGAAAAGCGCCAACGCTATGTTGGCACTTATTATCTTTTATCGTATCTCCGATCCGTTTTTAACCGCCTTATCCGGCGAAACGATCGACAATGTTCCATCAGCATTTTCAGCACAAAGGATCATTCCCTGCGATTCGATACCGCGCAATTTCTTAGGTGCCAGGTTTACCAAAATAGAAACCTGTTTTCCAATTAGTTCTTCCGGCTGGTAGTATTCGGCAATTCCCGAAACAACAGTTCGCTGGTCGATTCCGGTGTCGATTTTTAGTTTCAACAGCTTTTTGGTTTTGGCAACTTTCTCACACTCGATAACAGTTCCGGCACGAACATCCATCTTCGCAAAATCGTCGAATTCGATATTTTCTTTTGCTGGCGCTGCAGTGGCTTCCGCCATTTCGTTGGCTTTTTTGGTATCGGCCAGTTTTTGCAGTTGCGCTTCAATTACTTTGTCTTCGATTTTTTCGAAAAGCAATTCCGGCTTGTTTACTTTGTGGCCAACCGATAATAAATCGGTTTCACCCAGCTTTTCCCAGTCCATTTTTTCAAAGTTCAGGAAGCCACGCAATTTTTCCATGCTAAATGGCAGGAACGGCTCCAGGCAAATAGTAAGATTGGCGGTAATTTGTAAACAGATATTCATGATGGTTTTTACGCGCTCTGCATCTGTTTTTACCACTTTCCATGGTTCTTCGTCGGCCAGGTATTTGTTACCCAAACGTGCCAGATCCATCGCGTTTTTCAGCGACTCGCGAATACGGAAACTATCGATACTCTTTTCAACTTCGCCTTTAATTTTTGCGATCTCGGCTAGTGTTTCTTTGTCGTGGTCGCTTAATTCGCCACGGGCAGGAACTTCGCCGTCGTAATATTTCTGTGTAAGTACCAGCGCGCGGTTTACAAAGTTTCCGAGCACGGCAACCAGTTCGTTGTTATTGCGGTTCTGGAAATCTTTCCAGGTGAAATCGTTGTCTTTTGTTTCCGGTGCGTTGGCAGTCAGTACATATTTCAGTACATCCTCTTTCCCGGGAAATTCTTCGAGGTATTCGTGTAACCAAACGGCCCAGTTTCTTGAAGTTGAAATTTTATCGTTCTCCAGGTTCAGGAATTCGTTGGCCGGTACATTTTCAGGTAAGTTGAATGTGCCTTCAGCTTTTAACATACTTGGGAAAATGATACAGTGGAAAACAATATTGTCTTTTCCAATGAAGTGCAACATGCGCGTTTCCGGATCTTTCCAGTAAGTTTCCCAGTCGTCGGTTAATTCTTTTGTTGCCGAAATATAACCGATAGGCGCATCAAACCAAACATACAACACCTTGCCTTCAACCCCTTCAACAGGAACCGGCACACCCCAATCAAGGTCGCGGGTTACAGCGCGTGGCATTAAACCACTGTCGATCCATGATTTACACTGACCGTAAACGTTTGTTTTCCATTCTTTATGCCCTTCCAGAATCCACTCTTTCAACCATGGTTCGTACTGGTCGAGCGGCAAATACCAGTGTGTGGTTTCTTTTAAAACCGGCTGGTTTCCGCTGATAGTTGATGTTGGATTGATCAGTTCGGTCGGACTTAATGACGTTCCGCAACTTTCGCATTGGTCGCCGTAAGCTTTATCGAAACTACATTTTGGGCAAGTTCCAATAATGTAACGATCGGCCAAAAATTGTTTGTTGGCTTCATCGTAATATTGCTCTGATGTTTTTTCAATAAACTTACCTTCGTCGTACAATTTCTTAAAAAATTCGGCTGCCGTTTCGTGATGAACCGGAGCACTTGTACGTGAGTAAACGTCGAACGAAATACCAAATTTCTCGAACGAATCTTTAATGATTCCGTGAAATCTGTCCACCACATCCTGCGGTGTAATGCCTTCGTTTTTAGCCTTCAAAGTAATTGGAACACCGTGTTCGTCGGAGCCGCCAATCATAATTACATCCTCCTTTTTCAGGCGAAGGTAACGTGCATAAATATCGGCAGGAACATAAACTCCGGCAAGGTGACCAATGTGAATCGGGCCGTTGGCATAAGGCAGTGCTGTTGTTATCAGCGTACGTTTGAACTTACTCATTTCGAAATATTTTGTCGTTCTTGAAAATCAAATTTAGGGCTGCAAAGATAGTGAAAAAGAAATTTCGAACAGCAAATAACTTTCTGCAGTCTGTAATGTGTTTATACTATTTTATAATCAGCTGATTATAGCTGTTGTAATGGTGTTGTGAATGAAGTTTTGTTGTTATTTAATTGCTAACGGTTCGTAAAAGAAAAACTCATCGGTGGTTCCGATAATTATTTCGCCTCTTTCGCCATCATCTGCCCATCCCAATATTCTCGGAGCATCGTAACCACTTGATCCTTTTGGGCCATTTGGACTTCCGTTGCCGCCCATGCCACCTTCGCCACCATTACCGCCGTAGCCATGCGAGCCACCATTTCCGCCTAAACTTCGTGGAATTATGCATTTGGCAAACGGCTTGGCATCGTTGGTAAAATACACGAAAATATTGCCTCCCCAGCCTCCGGGGCCGGCGTTTCCTCCGGGGGCACCATCACCTCCGCAACCACCTCTGTATCCGGGTTCCTGATGTTCAATTGTTTCGGTATAAGTTTCTTCCACATCACGGTAAACGATCACCGTTTCCTGAACCGTTTCTTCGTATTCTTCTACTTCTCCTTCGTCGTTAGTTCTTTGTCTTGTCACCGTTTTTGATACCGTGGTGGTAAAAGGTTTTTTTACAATTCTAGTTTTGGTAACGGTTTCGTACCAAATTTCTCCGTCTCTTCCGCGGCCGCCATCTCCTCCGTCGCCACCATCACCGCCGTTACCTCCCGAGCCACCTTCGGAACTCACCTTTAATTTGCCTCCCTCGGGGTTGATGAGATAGTAAAATTCTTCGCCGGTTTCAAAATCTTCGGCATATACATATAATAACTGGCAATTCAGGGTCGAGTCGAAATAAAGATCAGTCCAGACTCCAATATCGGGGCCATTGTATCCCGGTTCTCCATCGCCACCCGGATATCCGTATGTTCCGTTTTCTCCAAAAAAGCCGTCTTTTCCGTCCGTTCCATCAAAACCTGATCGGCCTGATTGTCCCCATAATTCAAGATTGTAACTGTGTTTGTAGTCCATTTGAATTGGGAAATCGGTAAATGTCCGCGGATTGTTTTTCGATTGAACAGAAACGTTTACCTGGTGATCGGTAATATTTCTGAAATCGCTTTCAATGACAAAACGGTTTTTATCCAGCGTAATTCCTCGGGTGAAAATGTTATAATTATCGGCAAAGTAGCTGTTGCGGAAATTCCGAATTTTTCTGCTTACTCCGTTGTTAAAAGTAGCTGTCAATTCTGCTTTAAAATAACATCCTGGAGCTTTGTCGAAAGATGAAGACGGACTAAAAGCCAGCTGCGTTTCATAATTTAACGGTATCAAAAGTGTTTGTGCAAGTTTTTCCTGTTTGCGTGGCCATATTTTAATGCTGATGTATTTCCCTTTTGACGGATAAAGTTTGGAATTCACAGAAATTTTCCCTCTGGAGAAAGTGCCGCCAACAATTTCTGCCTGATAGCGCCACCACAACACCGAGCCGCTGTTCATGCCAATGGTTTTTCTGATTTTACCATTTTTATGATAGGAAATCACACCGATCTCAAACGATTCGCCCGGAAGTATCAACTGGTTTTGATCGACCACCAGTTTTATCGAATCTGCTTTTCGGTTAAATATACCAGCTTTTGCAGTATCGGTATTAACGATTAAAAGCTGAAAAAGAATAAGTAATGTAGTAGTATAAAATTGTTTCATGGCTGAAGTGTTAGAACGTTTGTTATGTCAAATTCAAAAAGTGTACCGTTCTGCTCGGTCGATTTGTTTTATTGCTTTACCTTCGTGAAAATTTTAGATGGATGGCACAATTTTCACACATTTTATTTGATCTCGACGGTACCCTCACCGACAATACGCTGGGTATAAAAAACTCGCTGAAATATGCGCTGGAGCAAATGCAGGTTGATGGGTATCACGAAGATATTCTGGATACCTTTATCGGTCCACCGCTGCAGTGGGGATTTAGCACGCAGTTTGGAATGAACGAACGCGATACAAAACTGGCCGTTGATTATTTCCGGGAATATTATGGTGAACATGGCTGGCACCAAAACGATCCGTACGATGGAATTATGGAGTTGCTGTCCGAGTTGGATGTGCAGGGAAAACGAATGTATGTGGCCACTGCCAAACTGGAAAAGTATGCTAATAAAATTATCGAGCATTTTGAAATGGACCGTTACATTATTCAGTTGAAAGGCGCGGATTATCATGCGAAAAAAGCAACTAAAAACAAGATCATTGCTGATGTGTTGACCATGCAACAATTGGTTCCTTCTGAGGAAATTGTAATGGTAGGCGATACGGTTTATGACATAGAAGGTGGTAATGAAAATGGGATTTCAACTGTTGCAGTGGGCTACGGTTTTGGAAAAGAGGAAGATTTACGTGCTGCCAATCCCAATTATTTTGCAGAGGATGTGGAAGAGCTGTTTGAGATTTTAGCCGGATAATTCCGGGTTCCCATTTACTTTGTATTTTTACAAATAGAAATTAACTGAAGCGGAGAGCTGTCGTAAATCAACTTCCGGCTTCGATCTTCAGACTTCTAACAAAATTTATGATTACACTACAATCCATACAATCTGGCTCAACAATACGAATCGTTTCTCCGGCCGGAAAAATAGAAAAGAAACATGTAATGCCTGCTGTTGTGTGGCTGGAAAAGCAGGGATACACTGTGAAATTGGGCGAACATGTTTTTGCCCAACATTACCAGTTTGCAGGTACCGACGAACAACGCGTTGCCGATGTGCAGGAAGCGCTTGATGATCAGGAGTGCGATGCTATTATTTGCTCGCGAGGTGGCTACGGTACGGTGCGAATTATTGAACAGCTTGATTTTTCTCAATTTCTTAAAAAGCCGAAGTGGCTGGTGGGATTTAGCGACATTACCATTTTACATTCGCGCCTGCATAATTTGAGTGTGCCAACGCTTCACGGAGTTATGCCGCGTTACTTTTTTGATGAGGCGGGCGAACCACGTGAAGATCTGATTTCGATGATGACGCTGATAAAAGGAGAGGGGATTACTTATAATGTGGTTCCTGCTAATTTTGACAAACCTGGAAAAGCAAAGGCTCAGTTGGTTGGTGGAAATCTGTCGATCGTAACGAGTTTGCACGGCACAAAATATGACATCGATACAGACGGGAAAATACTTTTTCTGGAAGATATTGATGAGTTTTTATACCACACCGACCGCATGGTGCATCAACTGAAATTAAGTGGGAAGCTGGATAACCTTACAGGTTTGATTCTGGGAGATTTTACTGATATGAAAGACAATGAATCGCCTTTTGGGCAAACGGTTCATGAGATTTTTGCAGAAGCAGTAAAAGATTTTAATTATCCGGTTTGTTCCGGATTTCCGGGAGGACACGATAAAAAGAATCTGGCGCTGGCTTTTGGCCTCGAATGGATGATGGAAGTTACTGAACGAGGAACAAATTTGAGATTGATAGAAGATTGAGATGAGACTGCGAGCACTGAGAAGATGAGAGAATCGAAGAATTGCACAACTGATAAATTGAAAAATTGCTTTGCGCTGTTGCGGCTTTGCGAAAGATTAGAGAAGAAATAACTTTTGCCTTTAAACTTTTTACTTTTACCTTGAACTTTAAACTCTGAGTAATATGGTATCAACACGCGAATTGGGTGATTTGGCGGAGGGGCTGGCGCAGGACTATCTTCGGAAACTGGGTTACGAGATTAAGGCCACCAAGTGGTATCATGGTCATTTGGAGCTGGATATTGTAGCACAGGATGGCGACGAGTTGGTAATTGTGGAGGTGAAAGCGCGGTCGGGATTACGTTACGAACATCCGTCGGAAGCGGTAACCAACACCAAAATAAAGCGCATTGTTGAAGCTGCCGATGCTTACATCATTGAACACGACAGCGAACTGGATACCCGTTTTGATGTGATCACCGTGATTTTCTTTCAACAAGGCCACGAGCTGGAGCATTTTAAAGATGCATTTTATCCAACGATGTAAGGCTTATGAGTTATAAGGTAAAAGTAAAAAGTAAAAAGGCAAAAGGCAAAAGTGACGGGTTCAGTAACCGGTAGCAGATTATAGTCTCACTTAGCAATTTTAACAGTTTAACAATTCAGTAATTGTCAGGTTTTGTACTCAATCTGCATCAATCTTTTCTCAATCTCACCATCTCAGTGCTCGCGGTCTTTTTTACCACAGAGCTGCACAGAGGAATAAAGAAGTTTCACGAAGAAGAATATCGAAAGTTAAGAACAGCAATTTCACAATTTCCATTCAATCTTTTTAATTTTAAAACAACTCATCATTTTTATTTCCCCCCGATTCTTCTATTTTTAGGCTTTCCAAATTAGGCATCATGAATATTGAAGAAATCCGGGAGTATTGTCTGACGAAAAAAGGAGTTACCGAAAGTTTTCCTTTTGATGAAACGACTTTGGTCTTTAAGGTGATGAATAAGATGTTTTGTTTGCTGGGGCTCGATAATCACCGGGTGAGTTTAAAAAACGATCCGGATAAAAATATTCAGCTTAGGGCACAGTTTCCAAGCATTTACGAGGGCTATCATTTGCACAAGCATATGTGGAATACGATTGAACTGAATGGAACGGTACCATCAAAATTGCTTTGTGAAATGATTGATGAATCGTACGATTTAATTGTTGCGAGCCTGACCAAAAAGTTAAAAGAAGAATTGAAAAATTTATAAGCACTATTATGAAACGAGCATATTTAGTTAAATCATCAAAAGAAGCGACTAACGTGCGAGTTACATATGATACTATAGAAAAAATTTTAGTCATATGAAGTTATTATCATTGTTTGCGGCATTGTTGCTGTCCGTTACAGTTGTTTCTGCCAAAGGAGAGAAAGAAGATTTTACCATTGTTAAGGAAGTAAAACACACGCCAGTTATTAGCCAGGGACGCACCGGAACCTGCTGGAGTTTTGCTACCACCAGTTTTTTAGAATCGGAAATTATGCGCAAAGGATCTCCTGAAACCAATTTGTCGGAAATGTTTTTTGTGTACTATAACTATCAAAACAAAGCTTTTCAATATTTGCTTTATCATGGTAAAAACAATTTTGGGGAAGGAAGTCTTTCGCACGACGTATTAAAAGTTGTAGCCGACCAGGGTGTAATGTTATACGATGCGTTCCCAGGAATTCAGAAGGATGGAAAATACAATCACTCGGAGTTGATTAAGCAACTGCGCGATGAAACAGATAAAATTGATGAGAAGAAAAGAGGCAAAATTGATGTTTCGGATTTAAAAGGATTTAAGTCTGCATTGAAAAACGAGTTGGGCAAATTGCCGGCGAATGCGCAGTTGGAGGACGAAAAGTATTCGGCAACTGAGCTGCGTGATAAATTTGAAATTAATCCGGATGATTATGTGGAACTGACTTCTTTCAGCCATCACCCGTTTTGGAAGCAGTGTGTTGTTGAGGTGCCCGATAACTGGGCGCATGCATCGTATTACAATTTGCCAATTGATGAATTGTTGGAAGTGATGCACTATGCGCTGAACAATGGTTTTAGTATTGCGTGGGACGGCGACACCAGCGAGGAAACGTTTGTACACAAAAAAGGGAAAGCCGATGTGCCGAAGAAATTGCAGGGAAAAGTTGATCAGGAAGAACGCCAGAAAACGTTTTACGACCGCACAACTACCGACGATCACCTGATGCACCTGGTTGGTTTATCGAAAGATGGCGAAGGAAAAGATTGTTTTTATACGAAAAACTCGTGGGGTGCCGACAGTAACGATTTTGGTGGTTACCTGCACATGACCGAAGATTACGTGCGTTTGAAAACCATCGGAATTATGGTGCACAAAGATGCCATTCCTAAGGCTGTAAAATCAAAACTTGGAATCTAATGCGCGAATTTCAGCTGAGTGCCGAATATATTGAACTGGTAAAGCTGCTAAAGCTTTTGCGAATTGCGCAAACGGGCGGGCATGCAAAAATCATCGTCGAGGATGGCGAAGTTGTTCGGAACGGTGAGCCCGAGTTCAGAAAAAGAGCCAAGCTTGTAAAAGGCGATGTGCTCGAAATTATGGGAGAAACAATAAAGATTGTATAACCAGAAAGCAACTGTTAGATAAAGCAGTTGAAAACACTGGTTGAAAGAGATATTTGAGATGCGCTTGGCAGATTAAACCGCTTAGCGCTTTTTTTGTAGAAATCAATTCATTGGATTTAAATCTGCGTGAGGCAGTTAAATTTGTGTCATTAGCGTTCGATTTTATATGAAATTTTTCAGTCAAAGATTTTAAAGTAGATAATGTTCAAAATAATAAATACTTTAGCCAATCAAAATAACCGTTTGCCCATGTTTAAAAAGATTTTAGCGCTGTTGTTTGTAAGCCTTGTTTTTAATGCGGTTGTGTTGGCACATTCCGGCAAACCCAAATACCATGTAATTATTGATACCGATGGTGCTATTGACGACATGCGGGCTATTTCAATGTTTCTGGCGCAGAATGACACGCGGGTTTTAGCCATCACCTGCTCGCAGGGAACATTAGCGCCCGATTCCATTTTTGTGAAGGTAAACAACCTGCTGTCGGCGTTTCATCACGAGGGAATTCCGGTTGGGTTGGATAAAAGATTGGATAAAGATTTACCGCCCTGGGCTGCATACACACAGAAAATTAAGTGGGCATCATCGGAAAGTTCGCAGCTTACTTCTCAAAAAGTTAGTTCGGGAGAATTGATTTCATCCGTGTTTAAAGACTACCCAGAGAAAATTACTTTGGTGGCTTTGGGATCGTTAAAAACCTATGCCGAATTGGTGGAGGAGCACCCGGAATATGTAGATAAAATCGAGCGAATTGTTTGGTATAATAATCCATATATCGACAATGATTTTAATGAGTCTGTTTCGCCCGAGAGTTACACTTATTTCAAACAAAGAGGTATTCCGCTGGAAGTGGTGGGTAATAATACCGATCATTACAATGTTGATGCGGCTTACCTTGAAACGATAAAAACTACCAACTCGAAATATGCCAAACAGATTGCCTGGGTACACCAACATCCGGAGATCGTTTCGCGAATGGAACAGGAACATTTGCAACTTTGGGACGATTTGGTGGCACTTTATCTATCTGTACCAATTCTATTTCAAACCGAAAAAGCTAAAGGAGAAGTAAGTTATGTAACCGTACAAAATGAATTGCCCGACGAAGTGGTGAACAAAGCGATTTTTGCAATTCTTGAGTCGGGAACGCAAACAACAAACCGGGTGTTTAACTCATTTCCTACAGATGCTGATTTGTACAAACCTGCCTACGCAAAAATGCTGGAGTCGACCATTCAGAATTACGGATTGATTGAATGGAAAGCTATTAGTATGACTAACGAAATTCACGGACATACCGGCATTTATTCCATTATCGGTGCAAAAATGGGCATTCGAGCCATGGAGTATTTTAATGTGGGAGTGAATAACCTTACCATTACCACTTTTGCCGGGAATAAACCGCCACTCAGTTGTTTTAACGATGGAATTCAGATAAGTACCGGAGCAACTATCGGGCAGGGATTAATCGCGGTTTCCGAAACGGTTTTAAAAGTGCCAACAATTACAGTAACTTTCAATAAGCAAACCATAAAAATATCGGTGAAGCCGGAAATTGCAGCGCAAATGCAAGAGGAGATAAAATACGGTGTTTCCACTTACGGAGCACTAACCGAGCCATATTGGTTGTACATCGAAAAACTGGCCATCCGCTATTGGAGCGAGTTCGACAGAAACGAGATTTTTATAATCGAAAAATTATAAATAGAATAAACTATCGATGGCAGCCAAAAGAACTTTTGTCCTGGAACTAATTCCAGGAATTGTTACTGGAGTCGTAATCAATTTGTTTGGGGAATTTCATGTAACCTATTAATCTTCGTATTTAAACGACACTTTAAGTTTTACACGATAACATTCTATTTCTCCTTCGGAAATATGAATGTCCATTTGGCATACTTCAGCAATTCGTAAATCGCGTAATGATTTTGAAGCCATTTTTATGGCATTTTGTGAGGCTTGTTCCCACGATACCGGGCTGCTTCCAACCAACTCAACAATTTTGTAAACGCTGTTAGGCATAACTTTCAGTTTTTTGGTTATTACTAAGTTTTGAATGGTTTTATTTTGTACGGAGTGTAACCATAAATAGTTTTATGCGTGCAGCCTTAATTTTAGCTGAACGATAAAATCAATAAAAACTAGTTAATAACAATCAGGAAAGTGTACTATAACTTAACGAGGAATAATCGTCCGGCAACAACAAGCAAGAGCATAATTAGAACGACTATGTTAAATACCAGGTCTTTTGTTTCTTTTCTTTTTGAATGAACAAAAGTGGCAAGCACCATAATAATTGTAAGCCCAATAGCTGCTATCGGGATTAAAATCTCGAGTGTAGAATAAACGCCCGGCAGGAAAAGTCCCAGTCCTCCCAACACCTCAAACGCTCCTATTAATCGTAGTCGTTGTTCAGTGTAGTCTTCTATCCATTCAAAAACTTTTCGTAGGTTGTCTTTGGGCAAAACAAGTTTCAGCGAACCTGTTGTAAGAAATAGAGCAGCGATAACAATTTGTATAATCCAGAGCGCTATATTCATAATAACAGTTTTTAATTAGCGTTGAGTTGTTTATTATTTTTATGGACTACCTGTAAAATAGTAACCCAATATTAATTAAATTGTTGCTTTAGTCTAACAATCCACTCTTTTTCCAGTCCTCCACAATTATTTGAGATAAGTGTAAGAGTTTATTTCTTGTAAACCCAAACTTCCGACCCCGGATTGTCTTTCATATATTTCACTTTAGCAGCATCGGCCTCGCTAAAGGTTTTATAGCCAGCTATACCTACTATAAAGAAACGACCTTTTTTGCCAACATGAAAAGCTTCGTACCCTTTTTTCTGCAATTCGAGCAAATAATTATCAGCATTTTCTTTTACCGAAAAGCTTCCGCCAACCAGGTAGTACTTAATCGAGTCCTGTTCCTGAGGCATTGTTTCAACAGGCTCAGGTATGTTTTGTACAGTATCGGCAGCTAAAGTTGAGTCTTCTGTCGATATTGATACTGAGTCTGTTACAGTTGTGTCAATAGCAGTCGGTTCTTGTTCAACCGCCAATTCTTCGGTAATATTTGTTGGAGGCAGTTTTTCTTTGTTGTCTTCTTCGTTGTTGTTAAATCCTTTCAGAAAAATAAATACAGAAACAGCAAGCAATGGAATAATAATGAGCAAAAGCATCCATGGTTTCCTCTTTTTCTTTTCCGTTTCTTCTGAATAAACTTCCTTCTTTTCTTCTTTTGATTCCGTTTCCACAATCACCGGCTCTTCAGTAATGGTCTCTTCTTCCTGCGTTTCTGGATCAGGCTCCGTTTCTGTTACTTCGGGCTCAGGCTCAACTTCAGGCTGTTGCTCCTTTTCCTCTGTGTCGGGTGTTTCTTCTGCAGGAGGTTCGGGAGGCTCCGGTTCGCTGATCGACATGGCGCTAAGGCCAAACGAATCAAGCAGCATATTCTCTTCTTCCGATGCTTCAAAAACGATTTCACCCTGTTCGTTATACGAAAGTGTGCCCACGCCTTCAACAAAAACTTCGTCGCCTTTGTCGAGTTTAAAAAGCATTTCATCGCGTTCTTTTTCAATACGCATCAAAGCATTAAAATGCGATATGTGGAGTTTTTCGGCAATATGCCCAACCAGTAACCCGTCGTTGTTTTTTAGTTGCCCGTTAAACGAAATTATTTTTGATGGAGGTTTAATTTCGTCGCTCTCATCACTAATCTCTGCCGGCCGGTATTCCGAAACGAAGGCACCCAACCCGGGAATGATTACAATATCGTGCTGTAACAGAAGTGTATATATCTCTTTTCCGAAGCTCACTTGAATGAATTTAGACAGTAAAATTACAAAACATAAAGTAAACTGCAACTGCCCTAAAATTAAGTTTTTACAAAAGCCTGCCTTACAAGCGGGTAAACTGTGGATTTCTGCATCGTTTTTTTCTACTTTTACTGCTCAAATCAATAAAAGTAATGGCAAAAAAGATTCTAGTTACAGGCGGAACCGGCTATATTGGTTCTCATACAGTTGTTGAATTGCAGGATTCGGGTTATGATGTTGTAATTGTAGACGACCTTTCAAACTCAAGTATTGATGTCCTTGATAACATCGAAAAGATTTCAGGGAAAAAACCGGCATTCGAGCAGTTTGATTTGGCGGATGCAGTAAAAACCGACGAGTTTTTCAGTCGCAATTCGGATATCGAGGCAATTATTCATTTTGCAGCTTCGAAAGCGGTTGGCGAATCGGTACAGAAACCATTGTTGTACTACCGAAACAATCTGGTATCGTTAATGAACTTGCTGGATTGCCAGTTAAAATATAATGTGGCAAATATTGTATTCTCGTCGTCATGTACAGTATACGGGCAGCCCGATGTTTTGCCGGTAACCGAGGAAACACCACGCAAAGATGCCGAGTCGCCATACGGAAATACCAAGCGTGTTAACGAAGATATTTTAAGCGACAGTATTGCCGCTTTCCCTCAGTTAAAAGGTATTGCACTGCGCTATTTTAACCCGATTGGTGCACACCCAACAGCGCTGATTGGTGAATTGCCACTAGGCGTTCCACAAAACCTGGTACCTTTTATTACCCAAGCTGCTGCAGGTTTGCGCGACGAACTAAAGGTGTTTGGCGATGATTACGATACTGTGGATGGATCAGCCGTTCGCGATTATATTAATGTGGTTGATTTGGCAAAAGCACACGTTGTTGCCATTGAACGATTGCTGGAAAGCAAGAACAAAAAGAACTACGAAATTTTTAACCTTGGAACCGGGAATGGTTTGTCGGTACTGGAAATTGTAAACGGTTTTGAAAAAGCAACAGGCGTTAAACTGAATTACAAAATTGTTGGACGTCGCGCAGGCGATATTGAAAAAATTTGGGCCGACACAACTTTTGCCAACGAAGAGTTGGGTTGGAAAGCTGAAAAAGGAACTGAAGAAACTTTGCTTTCGGCCTGGAATTGGGAGAAAAAGGTTCGTGGAATAGAGTAAATACCCCGAAATAAAACCTTTATCAGTTTTATTTTGATCAATTCCTGTATTTTTGCCTAAAAACAGACACAATATGAAGACAATACTTATTACCGGAGGTGCCGGTTTTATTGGATCTCACGTGGTTCGTTTATTTGTTGAAAATTACCCCGATTACAAAATTGTAAACCTCGATAAACTGACTTACGCAGGTAATCTCAATAATTTAAAAGATATTGAAGACAAGCCCAATTACGAATTTGTAAAAGGCGATATTGTTGACAGTGAGTTTATCCAAAAACTATTTGAAGAGAAGCAGTTTGACGGTGTGATTCATCTGGCTGCGGAGTCGCATGTCGATCGTTCGATTTCGAACCCTACTGAGTTTGTTTTTACCAACGTAATTGGCACTGTTAATTTGCTGAACGCAGCAAAACATAGTTGGAAGGAGAACTTCGATGAAAAACGTTTCTACCACATTTCAACCGATGAGGTTTACGGTTCGTTGGGCGAAGAAGGTATGTTTACTGAAGAGACTACTTACGATCCGCATAGCCCGTACTCGGCATCAAAAGCCAGTTCCGATCATTTTGTACGTGCTTACAACGATACTTTTGGCGTGCCAACGGTAATTTCAAACTGCTCGAATAATTATGGTTCGTTCCAGTTTCCTGAAAAGTTGATTCCACTTTTTATTCATAACATTAAAAACAACAAACCGTTGCCTGTTTATGGTAAAGGCAAAAATGTACGCGACTGGCTCTGGGTGGTTGATCATGCCCGTGCCATCGATGTAATTTTCCATAAAGGTGAAATTGGCGAAACCTATAATATTGGTGGTTTTAATGAGTGGACCAACATCGACTTGATTCGGGTGATGTGCCGCAAAATGGATGAAAAATTGGGCCGCCCGAAAGGTGAATCGGAAAAGCTGATCACTTATGTGAAAGACCGCGCCGGCCACGATTTGCGTTACGCTATCGATGCTACAAAAATTAAAAATGAACTGGGCTGGGAACCATCGCTGCAGTTTGAAGAAGGTATTGAAAAGACCATCGACTGGTACCTCGAAAATACCGAGTGGCTGGAAAATGTAACTTCGGGTGATTACCAGAAATATTACGAGCAGCAGTACGTAAAAAGATAAATTTTTTGAAAAGCAGATACAACATTATGTATCCTTTTCTGTTTTAGTATTTGATTGCAAAATTGATTGTCGTAACTTGTACGAACACAAAAATTCCGTTCTCAAAACATACAAAAATTAAAAGCATAAACATGAGACAAAAATTTCTTTTGCTGGCGCTAGTTGCATTATTGGCGGCGTGCAGTACTACAAAACAAGTAAGGAATTCGCAAAAAGGGTTAAAAGGTAACTGGACATTGTCGTCCATTACTACCGACCAGGGAAACAAAGTGGAGATTAAGGAGCTGTTCAACCAGGCATCGCCCGCTTGTTTCGAGGGCAGTGAGTGGACCTTCGTTAGCAATAACAATTCAGGGACTTACTCTTTTATGGATGTGGCTTGCGTAAACTCCACGCATTCTATTAAATGGTTTATGGAAGAAGATGGTCAGGACATTTATTTCTTATGGAAATTTATTCCCGATGGAGTGAAGCCTAAAGATGTAACCGCGGGTTATAAGCTAAAATTAATTTCCGAATCGGAAACCGAATTTGTTTTAGCACAGGATGCTTCGTTCGAGGGCGACATCATTTCAATTTATTATCAATTCGTAAAAAATTAGGATCATAGTTATGAAGAATATTACAATAGTAGTTCTCGGCTTTTTTATCGCGGGAATGTTTTTAAATAGTTGCAGCTCGTTGCAAAATGCAAACAGCTCGCAAAAAGGAGCAGGAATTGGTGTTGCTGCCGGAGCGGCCTTAGGCGCGTTAATTGGCGGAAAAGATAATCGTGCCGTTGGTGCTTTGGTTGGAGCTGCCGTTGGTGGCGGAGCCGGTGCTGTTATTGGAAAACAAATGGATAAGCAGGCCGAAGAAATTGAAATAACAATGCCGGGAGCTGAAGTTGTTCGAAGTGAAGAAGGAATTCAGTTAATACTGGACGAAAATGCCGATGTGCGTTTTGGATTCGATAGTTCTGATCTGACAGCTGATTCAAAGACAAATATTGGTAAACTGGTTGAGATATTCAATAAATATCCGGATACCGATATTTTGGTAATCGGACATACCGACAGCGATGGAGCAGAATCGTACAACCAAACTTTGTCGGAAAAGCGTGCAGCATCGGTTGTTGGCTTTCTAAAATCGCAGGGAATTGTGGCCTCGCGTTTAAACTCAGTAGGTATGGGCGAATCGCAGCCACGGGCTACAAACGATACCAAAGAGGGTAAAGCTCAAAACCGCAGGGTGGAGTTCACTATTACGGCTAATGAGAACATGGTAAATGCTGCGAAAGCAGAGGCCGGAGAAAATTAATTTTGGCATCATCTTTTAAACTTAGATGTTAAGAAATGAAACGACCCTGAAAATTGTATTGCAAAAGTTTCAGAAACAGAAATTTATACTATCTTTGCGCCACATTTTTCAAAATTAAAAAATAGAATTATGCCAGTAAAAATGAGATTAGCGCGACACGGTCGCAAACGCTACGCATACTACCACATTGTAGTAGCTGATAGCAGGGCGCCACGAGATGGCAGGTACATTGAAAGAATTGGCACGTACAATCCTAACACTGATCCTGCTACTATCGATCTCGATTTTGACAAAGCTTACGACTGGCTTGTTAAAGGCGCACAACCAACCGACACTGTAAGAGCAATTTTATCTTACAAAGGTGTTATGTACAAAAAGCACCTAATGGGTGGAGTTAAAAAAGGAGCTTTCGATGAAGCTGAAGCTGAAAAGCGTTTAGAGAGCTGGATTGCAGCAAAAGAAGCTAAAATTCAGGCAAAAATCGACCGTTTGGCCGGTGATGCCGCTGCAGAAGCTGATAAACAACTGGAGGCTGAGAAAAAAATCAACGAAGAAAGAGCTGCTGCTATTGCTGCAAGAGAAGCAGAATTAGCTGCCGAAGCCGAAGCTGCTGCAAAAGAAGCTGAAGCTGAAGCCGCTGCTGAAGAAGCAGAAGAAGAGGCACCTGCTGAAGTTGAAGAAACTCCTGAAGCTGAAGCACCTGCTGTTGAAGAGGATGCTTCGGAAGAAGAAAAAGGTGCGGAATCTTAAGAAAGACAACTCATCTTATTATAGAAAACCACTTGCCGTTTAGCAGGTGGTTTTTTTGTGTTTATGCACTTCGTTTAACTTCTTTTGAGTCACCTGTGAAATTGGTGGATGACAATTTTGAGACAACAGTGAAACTGCTGTTATTTTCTGCCTGCCGGCGGCCTTCATTTTTGTCTTGACACAAAAACGAAGCAAAAAGCTCAAGGCTACTTTTGATCCTTCCCCTCCGTTATCATAAAACCCAAGTTCGGACGGGTGATCTCCTCGATCCCTCGGAGCTTCCCGCTCTCACTAAGGTTTTATTTCAACTTCGGGCAACGACCAAAAGAGGCCGTCCAGTTATGCGACGTCAGCTGCATCGGAGCTTGGCCTCGGCCAGTGAACCGGAAAACAAGAGGTGTCGGCGTTAAAAAATTACTGATGTTTGAGGAGGTACGACGAGTTTCAGGAATTTTAGCTGGCATCGCGTAGATTTTCCGAGTGAATTGGGCGCAGCCTTGGGTTTTCTGTCTACTCTTTGGGCTAAGCCAAAGAGTAGAATCGGCCCGATAGGGCAAAAGGATGTTTCCCGCGCTTGTAGCTTATTGATTATTGAAGTATGACATATTCTTCTCCACCGAATTTTACGAGTGATCCCTCTTTCCCAAAAAATTATGTTGCAATTTTTTGGAACTTTCTACTTATAACTACCGTTTCAAGGGAAAATGCCTTACTTTTGAAGTATGGAAACGATACCAAAAACCGATTGCCAAAAAGTTGGATTCTTCAGAAAGACGCATGGCGTGCATGGCGAAGTGGTCCTTGAGTTTGACGAACAGTTTGAATATTCAGTGGAAGAATGCGATCGCTTTTTTGTTGAACTGGATGGTTTGCTCGTTCCGTTTTTTGTTGAAAAGGATGGTTTTCGTTTCCGTTCATCTAAATCAGCAATTGTAAAGTTCGATTGGGTAGACGATGAAAAATATGCCAAACGCCTGATTGGTGCCGGTGCTTATCTGTTTCATTCCGAGATTGTTGATGAACAGGAAGAGGGTGAGTCTACGTTTGAAGGCCTGATGTTAATTGACAGCAAACTGGGCGAAATTGGTGTAATCGATCACGTGGATGATTACTCCGGGAATATTGTCTTCACGGTTTCGTACCGTGGTGAGGAACTGTTAATTCCGTTTCACGAAGAGATGCTGGTTTCGTACAGCGAAAACGAAAGTACGATAACTTTAACTTTACCCGACGGATTGATCGACGCTTAAATCAGGCTCAAAATCTGCGAATTTTTTTCTCCATACTTCCGGGATAGGTTCCGAAATTCTTGCTTTCATATCAAAACAAACCATTACCGATTTACATATTGCCACTGGCTCCGGGCTATTATTTTTGTAAACGGCTTGTTTCATTTCAAGGCTTTTTTCACCAAGCGACGATACCGATGTCTCCACATGAATTTCATCCTCAAGAAAAGTAGGCTGCATGTAATCTACTTTTACCGAGGCAATAACCAATCCTTTGTGTGTCCAGCTAATTAGTTCACCCAAAACTGTTTCGAAATATTTTAGGCGCGCCAAATCAAAAAACTCCTGGTATTTGGCATTGTAAACATGCCCCATCAGGTCGATGTCGTTAAACCGAATCTGCACTGGTACAATGTGTTCCTGTTTCATGAAGTACTTTCTTTATGAATTTAAAAGTGCAATTTTTTTTGCCGCGCGTGCAACTTTATTCCGATTGTCACGTCATTAAAACGTAATAGTAATATTGGCCGGACAGACCATTTGTCTTAATCGGTTTTAAGCATAAATATTATTTGGGGGAGTAAAGAACTTAAATCGAAAAATTAAATAGTAATAATATGAAAACCAGATTTTTAGTATTAAGCCTGTTTGTAATGAGCTTATTTATGGCCTCAACAGTTCAGGCAGAAGAAGAAACCCGCGATGTTTCAAGTTTTTCGGAGATCAGTTTGCGAATTCCGGCAACTGTGCATCTTGAGCAAGGCAGTCCGCAAAGTGTGCGGATAGAAGCAAAGCAGTCTACACTTGAAGATATAATTACCGAAGTAAACGGGAGTAAATTGGTGATTCGTTTTCCGGGGAAAAGTTTTTTTCAGCGCAACTACAAACCCGGAAGAATAGATATTTACATCACTGTGCCTGATGTTAACGGACTGGGTGTTTCAGGTTCTGGAGATATTTTAGCCGATGAAATTGAAGCACGCATAATTGATTTGGCTGTAAGCGGCAGCGGAAATATTGAAATTGATGACCTGACATCGGAGAAAGTAAAAGGAGCGATTTCGGGTTCGGGTAACATCAGGATTGAAAGCGATGGTGTTGCCGACGAACTATCTGTTTCAATTTCAGGTTCGGGTAACTTTAAAGCCGACGGATTTGAAACTGAGGATGTAACTGTTAGTACATCAGGATCGGGCAATTGCAACGTTAAATCGAATGGTTCGTTAAAAGCACGAATCGCCGGATCGGGAAGTGTATATTACAAAGGCAATCCAGCTGTTGATGCTTCGGTAGCAGGATCAGGCAGAGTGAAAAGTATGTAATCGAACCAGATTTATAATATTCCAGGCCATCTGTTTTTCAGGTGGCCTTTTTATTTTCTAAGAATATCAATTTGCCCGCCCGGTCCAAGTTTTATAATGCTCGATGGTTTTGAAGCGGTATGATCATCCTGACGGTATTCAACAATGTAATCAACTGCATCCTGAATTTCTTCAGAGATATCATCAAAAAAAAACGGCGATTTTTCACCGCTTATATTGGCCGACGTTGAAACAATAGGCCGGCGAAAACGTTGCAACAACTGGCGTGTAAACTCCTCTTTGGTGAAACGGATACCAATGCTTCCGTCCTCGGCAATTAAATTGGCTGCTAGGTTTTTTGCTCCCGGGTAAATAACGGTGAGTGGCGTAGTGCTAACCTCAACCAAATCCCAGGCAACTTCAGGAACTTCATCAACATAACGATCAAGTAAAGCCGGATTTTCCATTAAAACCAACATGCTTTTCGAGTCTTCGCGTTTTTTTATGTCGTAAATGCGTTTAACCGCTTCTGCATTTGTGGCGTCGCAGCCAATGCCCCAAATGGTATCGGTTGGGTACAGAATTATCCCCCCACTTTTTAAAACTTCAACTGCCTTTTTTAAATCGTCGTGCATAGTCCTCTGTTATGTCGCTTTTAACCCCCTGTCGCTTCTTCGGCGCTCCTGTACCCCAATGGGGGACAATCGGAACAAAGTGACGATAGGGGGGATTTATTTTTATCCAATCAATTCGGCGTACAAAGAAATCAATTTTTCAACATATTTTTGGGGTTGAAATTCGTTTGCACGTATTCTTCCTTTCATAATTAATTCTTTGCGATAATTTGTGTCGGTAAGTATCTTCTCAATGTTGTTGCCTAACTCTTCAATGTTTTGTGGCGAACAAAGCACGGCTGCGCCGCCGGCAGTTTCCGGTAAGCACGATGCATTGGATGTAATTACCGGGCAGCCGCAAGCCATCGACTCGATTACCGGCAGCCCAAAACCTTCGAATACCGAAATATAAATAGATAATTGTGCCAATTGATAAATGCCGGCCAGGTCCTCTTCCGGAATATTTTTCAGGAAAATTACCCGGTTATGAAGTTGCTTTTCAGCAATGTATTTATGGATGTCGTTACAATATGATGTTGGATTTCCAACCAAAACCAACGGTAAATTAATGCTTTTTTCTACCAGAGCTTTTATGATGGATAGTTGATTTTTTCGCTCCTCAACGGTACCAACCGCTAAAATAAATTCGTTAGGCAGTTTGTATTTTTCCTTGATCTTTCCAGTGTTGGCATTCTCAAAAAACAACGGAGAAATCGCCTGATGAAGAATTTCTATCTTTTCCGGATCAACATCTATAAAATCAATAATATCATCTTTGGTTTGCTGGCTGATAGCTAGAATTTTAGTAGCAGCATTACACGCATATTTTGTTTTACGGAAATAAATAGCGCGGTCGAGTGTTTTATAGAACTCGGGATAACGAATAAAAATAAGGTCGTGAATGGTTACCAGCGTAGGGATGGATGTTTTATGAATTCCCTTCGGAAGTTCATTGCTCAAACCATGAAAAAGATCGAGATTGTGATTCTGAATTTCTTCACTTAGTTGCATCGAACGCCAGATTACTTTTTTAAATCCCAAATGCGCATTTTCGGGAGCTACCACTTCAAATCGATCCTGTTCTTCAAGCATTGCGGCTTTAATTTCGGGAGTAAATAGGGTGTAGTTGTGATCGGGGAAATATTTCTGAAGGGCATTTAAGGTATTACGGCTGTAGTTGCCTAATCCAGAGGTGTTCAGAAATGCCCGTTTTGCGTCGTATCCTATTTTCATCATCTGTTGTTTACTGTGCTTTTAAAAATACAAAAAAGGCCGGGTTTTGTAGCCCGGCCTCATTAATTTATTGTGAAGTATGAATTTCTTAAAAATCTTTCACACCATCGAAGTCGAGCGTTGCAAAATAATCTTCGACAGTTTCTGCACGTCGGATCTCTGCCACATCTCCGTTCTCGCGAAGTAATAACTCGGCCGATTTTAGCTTGCCGTTGTAGTTAAATCCCATCGAGTGACCGTGCGCTCCGGTGTCGTGAATAACAACAATATCGTCAGGATCAACTTCGGGCAACATGCGGTCGATGGCAAATTTATCGTTGTTTTCGCATAACGAACCGGTAACGTCGTATTTTACATTCGCTTCGTCGTTTTCTTTACCCATAACTGTAATATGATGGTAAGCATCGTAAAGCGCAGGGCGCATCAGGTTGGTCATACAGGCATCCAGCCCGGCGTATGTCTTATATGTTTTTTTAATGTGGCGAACTTTGGTTACCAGATACCCGTAAGGTCCGGTAATGGCGCGGCCCGATTCAAAAAATATTTTCAACGGAGCGAGTCCGGATTTAACAAGAATATTATCGTAGTGTTTCTTCACTCCGGCGCTAACAAATTCCATGTCAACCGGTTTTTCACCCGGTTTGTAAGGAATTCCAATTCCTCCACCCATATTGGCAAATTCAATTTTTACACCTGTCTTTTCGTAAACCTCAACGATTAAATTAAACAGAAGCTCGGCAGTTTCTACAAAATAGGCCGGTTCAAGTTCGTTCGACGCTACCATGGTGTGAATCCCAAAATGTTTTACTCCCTTGTCTTTCAGGATCTGATAGCCTTCAATGATTTGCTCGCGTGTAAAACCATATTTGGCTTCCTCCGGGTGTCCGATAATTACATTTCCTTCTTTTAAACTTCCCGGATTGTAACGCATGCAAATGGTATCCGGCAGTCCCACATTTTTATCAACAAAGTCAATGTGCGAAATATCGTCTAGATTAATAATGGCACCTAAATCTTTAGCCAGTTGAAATTCATATGCAGGTGTATCGTTCGAGGTCAGCATAATTTCGTCGCCGCTCATTCCAATACGTTTGGCCAGTTCCAACTCAGCAACAGAACTACAGTCAATTCCAAATCCTTCTTCTCTCAAAATCTTCATCAGGTATGGATTTGGCGCGGCTTTAATTGCATAATATTCTTTAAAACCCTCGTTCCACGAAAATGCTTTTTTGAAATTACGTGCATTTTCAAGGATAGCCTTCTCGTCGTAAATATGAAACGGAGTAGGGTGGTTTTCAATAATGCTTTCAAGCTGTTCTTTGCTAAAAGGTAGATTTTTTTCTGCCATGTTTTGTTGTATTATTTTAAGGAGTACAAAACTAATTCTTTTCCCGAACTTAATAGAATCAATCTAAATAAAAGCGCATTACAGTTAACCGCAAGTTTACAATTATTCCGATTCGATAAAATGCATGGCCGCTTTTATGCCATCGGCAGCACTCGAAATAATTCCGCCTGCATATCCACTGCCTTCGCCAACAATGTAGATGTTATCGAATCCCTCACATAAACCGGTCCTGTCGCGAATAACCTGAACGGGTGATGAAGTTTTGCTTTCGAAACCCAACAAGTTACCATTCTCAAAGCCGCGCATTTTACGCATAAAATCCTGCAAGCCAACCTGCATCGACTCAACAACCGGTTTGGGCAATAAATCCCAAAGTGGAGCCGGTTTTAATCCCAACGGGTAACTGGTTTCAAACTGCGATCCTTTTCCCTTTTGTCTCAAAAAGTCGTTAATGGAACAGGCTGGCGCAGCATAACCTTCAGCATAGTGATAAAAACTTTCTTCCAGTTTTTGCAGGTTCTCAAGTGCTTCAACAGGCGAAACTGTTTTGCCTGCCAGCTCGTCGGGGTGAATGGCTGCAACGCAGGCAGCGTTGGCAAAATTGCCGTTGCGTTTATAATAACTCATGCCGTTAACGATGTTGGTATTTTCGTAAGCCGCTGCCGGCACGACCATACCTCCCGGACACATACAGAAGGAAAAAACCGAGTGTTTGCCGTCGGCCTGCGAAGTGAGACGGTATTCGGCGGCTTTCACTCCGGGAAGTTGCGGCCGTCCCCATTGGGCATTGTTAATGGTTTCCTGTGTGTGTTCCATGCGGCTGCCAATGGCGAAGTTTTTTGTGCGGAAGGGAATGCCTCTTCTTATCAGCATTTTGTAGGTCTCGAATGCAGAATGGCCTGGAGCGATAAACAATGCATCAGCGGGTAAATTACCTTTTGAAGTAACTACTTCCTTTACTTTTGAATTGACGATAACCACATCTTCCAGCATTGTTTCAAACAGGAATTTTCCTCCAAGGCTTTCAAAAGCTTCGCGCAGATTCTGCATAATTTTTCGCAGGTTGTCAGTTCCCAAATGCGGGTGGGTCATGTATAAAATCTCTTCCGGCGCACCTGCTTTCACGTAACTCGACAGGATAAATTGTTTTTCCTTCGAGATACGTTTGGAGCGCGAGGTGAGCTTTCCGTCTGAGAAGGTTCCTGCACCTCCTTCGCCAAATGCGTAATTGTTTTGTGCGTTGAAAGTTCCGGTTCGTTCAAAGTTGGAAATGGCCTTACCACGTGTTGTAACATCGGACCCACGTTCGATCAGCGTAACATCAAATCCAGCTTTTTGCAGCGCAAAAGCATTAAAAAAACCGGCTGGTCCACTACCAACCACAACTATCTTTTTATTGCTTTTCTTGTAAAGAATTTCCAGTTTATCTTTTTCAACATGTTCTTCGCCTTTCAACTCCTGCGATGTCACCACAGCTTTTACCAACCAGTGGATGTTCGACTTGTTCCGGGCATCCAGACTTTTGGTTTCCAGCTCAAACGAAAAATTTTTAATCCGTAGTGTTTTGGCAATTTTACTTTGCAGCAAATCGGGGCTGTAACTGGTGGGTAGCTTAAGCGAAACTGATTTTGTTCCCATGTATTGAAATATTACCTGCCAAAAATACGGAAAGATTGCACGTTTCTGAAAAGCCATTTCAAAAAAACAAAAATTCGTTGTAACGTAACAAAAAGTTATGCGTCCCATTATTGAAACAAATGAGGTAAGCTTTAAAGCCATAAAAAACAAAAAACGTTCTAAATTATTTTTTTTACATGCCCAAATAGGTCGTTCGTCGAAAAAAGACCTCGGGGAAACCTTTTTTTCATCAACTTTAAATTGAAAACAAAAATCAACGGCTTCAGAAAGCCATAACAGAAAACAAGTTCAAGCCATGATTAGTCTAAACAATGTTCACAAGTCGTATGTAACGGGTAGTAACTCGTTGCACGTATTAAAAGGAATTGACCTCGAAATCAATTCCGGAGAGTTCGTCTCCATAATGGGGTCATCGGGTTCCGGGAAATCAACCCTGCTTAACATCCTTGGGATTTTAGATAATTACGATGAAGGATCGTACTATCTAAACGGATCGTTGGTAAAGGATATGTCGGAAAAAAAGGCGGCCAAACTCAGGAACGAGTTGGTAGGTTTTGTGTTTCAGTCGTTCAACCTGATTTCCTTTAAAAATGCTATGGAAAATGTAGCACTTCCACTTTACTACCAGGGAGTAAATCGTAAAAAGCGAAATAAAATTGCCGAGGAATACCTCGATAAAGTTGGTTTGCTGGATTGGGCAACACATTTGCCAAGCGAAATGTCGGGTGGACAAAAACAACGCGTTGCAATTGCACGTTCGCTCATCTCTCAGCCAAAAATTATTTTTGCCGACGAGCCAACCGGGGCACTTGATACCAGCACTTCGTACGAGGTAATGGATATTCTGAAAGAAATTAATGATGACGGAATTACAGTTATTCTGGTAACGCACGAGCACGATATTGCTGCTATGACTCAAAAAATAGTGCGGTTGAAAGATGGCCGGATCGATGAGATCATTAAAAACGGCGAATTGGAAAACTTTCAGCATCAGTACGCCAAAGAGATGGAAACTGCCTAGTTCAGTTAACAGTCTCAGTTTTTAGTTCTCTGTTCTGAACTTTAAAACACTAAACTTTAAACTATTCAATCATGTTCGATATTGATAAATGGCAAGAGATCTTTGCCACAATCAAAAAAAATAAAATGCGCACTTTCCTTACCGGATTTAGCGTTGCCTGGGGGATTTTTATGTTAATGATCCTGTTGGGAGCCGGTAATGGTTTAAGCAATGGCGTGTCGGAAAACTTTATGCGCAATGCCATAAATGCCATGTGGTTATGGAGTGGCCGCACTAGTATTCCGTACAAAGGAATGCAGGAAAACAGGGAAATCCGCTTCACTAATGCTGATTACGATATTTTGAAAGATCTGGAAGGAATTGAAAATACCTCGGGGCGTTATTACATTGGCGGAAACTTGTTCTCCTATGGAAGTGAATACGGCGAATACACGGCAGTAACTTGTCATCCTGACTTAAAAGATGTGGAGTCGATTGAAATTGTTGACGGTCGTTTTGTAAACCAGGTTGACATTGATCAAACCCGGAAATCGGTAGTGCTGGGTAAAGATATTTACGATGCACTTTTTGATGGGAAAGAGGCTATTGGTGAATATGTTCGTGTGAATAATATTCCTTTTAAAGTGGTTGGAATTTGTAAAGAAGGCGGTGGTACGCGTCACCGAAATGCCTACATCCCGGTAACTACGGGGCAAAAAGTATTTAACGGATCAAACCGCCTGCACAATTTTGCCTTAACCATTAACGCAGAAACGATAGAAGAAAGCCAGGCCATCGAAAACCGTGTTAGAGAAAGATTGGCCCGCAAACATAAATTCGATGCTACTGATGAATCGGCTATGGGATCATACAGTAAACTGGAGGATGTGATTCAAACCATGAAAATCTTCCAGGCCATCGATATTTTCATCTGGATTATTGGAATCGGAACTCTGATTGCAGGAGTGGTTGGAGTAAGCAACATTATGCTTATCGTGGTAAAAGAACGCACAAAAGAAATTGGAATCCGAAAAGCCATTGGTGCCAGTCCTTCCTCGGTAATTGGATTAATTCTTCTGGAAGCCGTAATGATTACCACTATTGCCGGATACATCGGATTAGTCCTTGGAACCGGCCTCATGGAAGGATTGAATTTTATTGTTGAGAAACAATTTGAAGCTTCAGCTGCAACAAACGGAGGAAATGGAGAAACGATATTTCGTAACCCGACTGTCGATATAGGTATTGCTATGTCGGCTACTCTTTTGCTGGTTGTAGCCGGAGCTATTGCCGGGTATATTCCGGCCAAACGAGCTGCAAAAATTAAACCGATAGAGGCATTACGCGACGAATAACAGAAACGAAAACAAAAGCAGAAAACAATGTTCGACTTAGACCTTTGGAAAGAAATATTAAGCGCTTTAAAGAAAAACCGGATGCGCAGTTTTATGACCGCTTTCGGTGTGTTCTGGGGAATATTTATGCTGATAATTATGTCGGGAGCCGGCCGCGCCCTTGAAAACGGGGTGATGGACGGAATTAAAGCTTTTGCATCCAACTCGGCATTCTTCTGGACCGAGCGCACCAGCGTGCCTTATAAAGGATTTCAACGGGGACGACGCTGGAATTACAAAAACACAGATATTGAATACATAAAAGCCAATATCAGCGATATTGAATATTTGTCGCCACGATTATTCGGACCGAGCAGCGGTGGTGGTGATAATGTAATTCGTGGTAAAAAAACAGGTGCCTTTAATATTTATGGTGATTATCCTGAGTTTTTCAAAATCGATCCGTGGACACCGCTTCAGGGACGACTGATCAATACCATCGATATTCAGCATTCGCGAAAAGTGGTAAATATTGGCGAGCGCGTAGTGGAAGTGATGTTTGACAAGGATGAAGATCCGATTGGCGAATACCTGAAAATTAACGGCGTTTACTTTCAGGTGGTTGGTGTGGTAAAAGGCGAAACCCGCGTAAACATTGGCGGAGGCCGTAAGAACGAAACGATAATAATGCCATTCACCACCATGCAAAAAACCTTTAACATGGGCGACGATGTGCATTTCTTCTCGGTAACATCACAGCCCGGTATTCCTGTAAGTAAAGTAGAAGCCCGATTAAAAGAATTGATGAAAGAACGCCACAGTGTTGCTCCCGACGATCAACAGGCTGTCGGGTCATTTAACATCGAAGTTGAATGGAAAAAATATATGGGACTGTTCACCGGAATTCAGGTGTTAACCTGGATCGTGGGAATTGGAACCTTACTGGCAGGTGTAATTGGCGTGAGCAATATTATGTTGGTAATTATTAAAGAACGCACCCAGGAAATTGGTATCCAACGAGCCATTGGTGCCACTCCCGGGAAAGTGATTCTGCATATTGTTGCCGAAAGTGTTTTTCTGACCGTACTAGCCGGATACATTGGACTGGCGCTGGGAGTAGGATTACTGGAGCTGCTGAATATGGTACTGGAAATGAATGCCGGCGGCAGTGATGATATCTTCTTCCGTCATCCGGAAATTAGTTTTCGAATGGCAGTTGGAGCACTATCGGTACTTGTGGTTTCCGGGATTTTTGCCGGGTTAATTCCGGCGCGACGGGCGGTAAGTATTAAACCGATTGACGCGTTGAGGGACGAGTAAGAAGAATGAATGTTGAATGGCGATTAACGATTGTAGATTTCAGATGGAATGGAAAAAGCTTCGGGGGAGCGAAATATGATTAGCCCGGTGCTTTAGCTCCGGGATAAGAAAATAAAAAGAAGATGCGCTCCACGATGAGGCGATGAGTAAAGATCAAAAGCTCTTTGGAGCAAGAAAAGCAGAAAGCTGATAAGAACGACAAATACAGAGTAACGATATTTAAGAAAAGTTGGCAATAGGCAAACGTCAATAAGCAAAAAAACTTAGTGACCTTCAGTCTAAGTGTTAAAAATAAAAACGAACAAAAAACAATAAAAGCAAATTAGCCATGAAGAAAGTATTTAAAATTTTAGGAGTTGTAGTATTGGTTGCAATATTTGGAGGAACGCTTTTCTTCCTGTACAACAAATCGAAAAAGAAAACCGATTATTTTGAGAACAAGAATCCGTTCTACAGCGATGTAGTAATGAAAACGGTGGCTACCGGATCGGTGGTGCCGCGATTTGAAATTGAGATCGTTCCGCAGGTTTCCGGAATTATTGACGAGTTATTTGTTGAAGCCGGCGATAAAATTACCAAAGGACAGGTGGTAGCACGTATCAAAATTATTCCTGATATGGTAACGCTGAATTCGGCTGAAACACGTGTAAACCGTGCAAAAATTGGTTTTGAAGATGCACAGATCGATTATGATCGTCAGCAGAAATTATTCGATAAAGAAGTGATCTCGTACGAAGAGTTTAAATCGGCGAAAGTGGCTTACGATTCTGCAAAAGAAGAAATGGCTGCTGCCGAAAATAATCTGGAATTAATTAAAAACGGTGTAACAAAAAAGGCTGAAACGGCTACTAATACACTGGTGCGCTCAACCATTAACGGAATGGTGCTGGATGTTCCGGTTGAAGAAGGGAACTCTGTAATTCAGGCAAATACCTTTAACGCAGGAACTACCATTGCGTCGGTTGCCAATATGAACGATATGATATTTGAAGGAAATGTTGATGAAACAGAGGTAGGAAAAATTCGCGAAGGAATGCCAATTGAACTGGAAATTGGTGCTATCGATAAAGAAAAATTTGCTGCCGTTCTGGAATATATTTCGCCAAAAGGTGTTGAAGAGAACGGGGCCATTCAGTTTGAAATTAAAGCAAATGTAAAACTGAAAGAGGGTCAGTTTATCCGAGCCGGATACAGCGCAAACGCCAATATCGTTTTAGAGCGCAAAGACAATGTGATGGTTATTCCTGAAGGATTGCTTCAGTTTGAAAACGACTCGTCGTTTGTTGAGGTGAACGTAGGTTCGGCCGAAGAACCAAACTACGAAAAACGTTGGGTACACACCGGCCTTTCTGACGGGATAAATATTGAAATTACCGAAGGTTTGAAAGCTGAGGATAAAGTGAAAGGCGAAAAGATCGATCCGAAGAAAGTACAGGAAGCACAAGCCAATAATGGGTAACAGTAGGTAATTCACATTGCTTTATGTAAATTAGTGGCAAAACAAAAAACAATACATGATGAAGAGTCTTTTAACCTTATTTTTAGGAATATTACTGTCGGCAGGAGCCTTGAACCTGCAGGCGCAAAACGTATGGGATTTACAAGCCTGTTTCGATTACGCCATCGAAAACAACCTTCAGGTAAAACGACAGGAGATAAATACAAGATACAACGAAACGCTGGTTAAGCAGGCAAAAGATGATAAACTGCCTAACCTGAATGGCCAGGTGAGCAACGACTTTAGTTTCGGTCGCTCGTTAACCTACGACAATACGTACGACAATATTAACTCGGCAAGTGTTGCTGGTGGATTAAATACCAGTATGACACTTTTTAACGGAATGACATTGAGCAACACCGTTAAAATGCGCGAACTCGATTTACAGGCAACAATGGCCGATCTGCAAAAAACAAAAGATGATATTATGCTGTCGATTGCAGCCGAATATCTCGAAATACTGTTTGCGCAGGAGGTGCAATTGGTTGCCGAGGCTACCATCGAGGTAACCAAACAACAGATTGAACGCACAAAACAACTTGTTGACGCTGGAAGTGAAGCACGGGGAGCTTTGCTGGAAATTGAGGCGCAGCTGGCTCGCGAGGAACTGGATTTGGTAAATGCACAAAACCGGGTACAGCTTGCTTACCTTAATTTGTTCCAGTTTTTGGAATTACCCATGGCCGAGAGTTTTACGATTGAAGAGCCCGTATTGCCCCAAATTCAGGCCAACCTGACCATGATAAACGCCTACGATGTCTTTAGCACGGCTATTAATGTACGCCCCGAAATAAAAGCTGCCCAGTTGCGCGTTCAAAGTGCGATGAAACAGTTGGATATTGTAAAGGGAAATCGTTACCCGAATTTGAGTTTTGGTGCCAACTATTATAACCAGTACAACAACCAGTACAAAGACTTTGAAGGAAACCGCATTGATTTGGGCGAACAATTGAAAAACAACAGCCGCTCGAGCCTGGGATTAACTTTGAGTATACCTATTTTCAATCGTTTCCAGGTGAAAAACAATATTACGAACTCAGAAATGCAGATTGCTGATTACGAGTATCAATTACAACAAAGTCGCAATGTTTTACGTAGAGACATTGAGCAGGTATATACCAACGCCCTGGCTGCTTTTAATCGTTACATTTCAACCGATAAAGCAGTGGCATCGATGAAAGAAGCTTTCCGTTACACCGAAGAAAAGTTTAATGTGGGAATGATCAACTCAGTAGAATACAACCAAAGTAAAACAAATCTGACCAATGCTCAGTCGGATCTGTTACAAGCAAAATACGAATATATTTTCCGCACGAAAATACTTGATTTCTACAACGGTGTACCAATCACCTTGTAGCAGATCTTGCTTGAACATTGTTTTTTGTGCCTCCGGCTGAAAAGTCGGAGGCTTTTTATTTGTTAGTTAACACACAAATACCTAAAGTTTTTTGAACCACATTACTTACATAGAGCACATTTGAGATTTGCCTATTGTTGTTTGCCTACTTCTTCTATAGTCTTCATTCGTTAATCATCATTCTAAAATCATTCTTATTAAAGGGGGTACTTCTGAAGGTATCGTTTGAGCTTCAGAGGATATAATTAGTCCCTCAGAGCTTAATGCTATAACCTAATCTGCTCAAGGATTGAGCTCCGAAGATTTGATGTCAACTGATTTTAATGAATGTCATTGTTTATTAATTTCTTGTTGAGATTTTTATATAAACTTGATTAATGGATATAATTGACACTTTGTGGTTATAACAATTTGAATATCTTTGTCGACAACTTATTATACCTAAATCAATTAAAGCTATTTCGTATGAAGTTGTCTTTGGTCTTTGTGTTTTGTTTTCTGCTATCGGTAAGCGGAACAGCCAACGGTTTTAAAACAAAATCAGACAGTACTGTCAATACTTTTAATAAGGATTTTATTTATCATGTAAAAAAAATCAGGGATGGCGGGATAACCATTGATGGTGTTATTGATGAGCCCGATTGGGAGTTTGCACAGAAAACCGGAAATTTTTACCGGGTGTTGCCTGTCGATACCGGATTTGCCACACAACCATCGACTATGATGATGGCGTATGACGACAAAGCTTTGTATGTAGCACAGATTTTTTACGACAAGTTGCCCGGCAAACGTATCATGGAATCTTTCCGGCGCGATTTTAGCTTTGGTAATAACGACAACCTGCTTATATTTTTCGATACATTTTTAGACCAGACAAATGGTTTTTCGTTTGGAGTATCGGCCTCGGGAGCAAAATGGGACGGAACCATGAGCAACGGAAGCAATATTTCGCTGGATTGGGATTGTAAATGGGAGATGGAAACCAAACATTACGACGACCGCTGGGTGAGCGAAATGCGTATTCCTTTTAAGTCGGTGCGTTACCCCAATGGAAGCAAGGAGTGGAATGTGAATTTTAGCCGCCTCGATTTAAAATCGAATGAAAAGTCGGCCTGGGCGCCTGTGCCACGGCAGTTCCCAACGGCATCGCTGGCCTACACCGGACGCATGAAATTTGAGGAGCCGCTGCCAAAATCGAAAATGCAATTTTCTGTAATTCCTTATTTACTTGGCGGAGCATCAAAAGATTTTGAGGCCGGAACAAGTACCGATTATCGTACCGATGTTGGTTTTGATGCCAAAGTTGGTATCTCATCGTCGATGACACTCGACCTGACGTATAATCCCGATTTTGCACAGGTTGAAGTTGATCAGCAGGTAACCAATATCGATCGTTTCGAATTGTTCTTTCCTGAAAAACGACAGTTCTTTCTCGAAAACAGTGACCTGTTTTCAAGTTATGGATACGCCCACACCTTAACCCCATTTTTCTCGCGAAGAATTGGTTTGGATGCTCCGGTGCTGGCCGGTGCCCGATTAAGTGGAAAGATTGGTAACGACTGGCGGGTAGGTTTTATGAATATGGCCACCGAAGAAACCAGCGAAAACCTGGCGCGGAATTTTACCGTGGCTTCTGTTCAGAAGAAAATGTTTACGCGATCGAGCCTTGGATTTATTGCCGTTAACAAAGAATATTTTGATGTGCCATCGGACACCAGCATGCATAACCGGGTTATTGGTTTCGACTATATCCTGGCTAGTAAAGATAATGTGTGGGACGGAAAGTTCTTTTACCACCGCTCTTTTCAACCTGATAATCCCGATAAACAATATGCACAGGGAGCCATGTTGATGTACAGTACTCCGCATTTGCATTTGGGTATTTACGAAACTTCGGTGGGCGAAAATTACCGTGCCGAGGCCGGTTACGTACGCCGAACAGGTTACAATTATATTGGTGGTTCGGGAGGATATACTTTTGTGCCGAATAAAAAAGTGGCGAGTCATGGCCCGAGTGTGCTGCTCGATAATTATTATAATCCCGACAATGATTTAATTGAGCATGAATATAAGTTTGAATACGAGCTTACCTTTGCAAACCGTGCCGAACTGAGTTTTGAATATAGTGACCAGTTTGTAAAGCTGAGCAACGATTTTAATCCTACGCAAGATCCTGATAATTTCCTGCCTGCAGGCTCGGAATATGATTTTGGACTTTTTTCTGTTTCCTATCAATCAACGCGCAAATCGTTGTTTACCTGGGAAGCTGAAGCCTCAAAAGGCAGTTTTTACAGTGGTGATATTCAGTACATTCAGGGAGAGATCGGTTACCGCTTTCAACCCTATGTAAACCTGACCATGAATTTTAACTACACTGATATGGATTTGGGCGATCCGTTTAGCCGCGAAAAATTCTGGCTCGTGGGCCCGAAAATGGATATTACTTTCACTGATAAAATTTTCTGGTCGACTTTTGTGCAGTACAACGAGCAAATTGATAATCTGAATATCAACTCACGATTTCAGTGGCGATACCAACCGGTTTCGGATATTTACCTGGTGTACACCGACAATTATTTTACCGGAAGCTGGAACTCACGAAACAGGGCGGTGGTTTTAAAAATGACTTACTGGTTTAATTAAGGGATTTTGGCGGTTGCAAAAGTACACTGAACCATTCTTGTCCGATTTCGTAAAAATCAAACATACGTGACAAAAATCACTTCGGATTCGAGCCGCAAATCGTATGTTTTACCAATTTGTTAAACCGATTTTGGGGGCTCTGAATTATTTCGAACATCGCGAAAAAAAATTAACTTTGCGTGCCTTAAAACAATTTGACAGACAATTGTTTATAGATAAAACGATTTTATAATAATAAAACTCACTAGTAAAATGAAAGTAACAGTAGTTGGAGCAGGTGCAGTAGGTGCAAGTTGTGCCGAGTATATCGCAATTAAAGATTTTGCAGATGAAATAGTATTGATTGACATCAAAGAAGGTTTTGCTGAAGGAAAAGCAATGGATTTGATGCAAACTGCTTCGTTAAACGGTTTTGACTCAACTATCGTTGGCACAACTAACGATTACACTAAAACAGCTGGTAGCGATGTTGCAGTAATTACCAGTGGTATTCCACGAAAACCGGGAATGACTCGTGAAGAGTTGATCGGTATTAATGCCGGAATTGTTAAAGACGTTGCTGAAAAATTAATTGCTGAGTCGCCAAACGTAATCATCATTGTGGTTAGTAACCCAATGGATACAATGGCTTACCTGGCTCACAAGGCTACAGGTCTTCCTAAAAACCGTATTATCGGTATGGGTGGAGCATTAGATAGCGCACGTTTCAAATACAGATTGGCTGAAGCATTGGAATGTGCACAGTCAGACATCTCGGCTATGGTAATTGGTGGACACAGTGATACCGGTATGGTTCCATTAATTGATAAAGCTGTTCGTAACAGTGTTCCTGTTACTGAATTTTTAAGTGAAGAAAAACAAGCTGAAGTAGTTGAAGCGACTAAAGTTGGTGGTGCTACTTTAACAAAATTGCTGGGAACCAGCGCATGGTACGCTCCTGGTGCTGCAGTATCAGAATTGGTTCGCGCCATTGCATTGGATTCTCAAAAAATGTTCCCATGTTCAGCACTTCTTGAAGGTGAGTATGGTTTAAGCGACATTTCAATCGGTGTTCCTTGTATCATTGGTAAAAACGGAATCGAAAAAATCGTTGAAATCGAACTTTCAGATGCTGAAAAAGAAAAACTTACTGCAAGTGCAGAAGGTGTTTCAAAAGTGAACGCTTTACTATAATTCGAAAGAATAGGATACAGCATACAGAGGCTCGCAATTTTTGCGGGCCTTTTTTATGCCAATTTATTTTAAATTTGAAGCCATGCGAACAAAAATACCTATCGACATAATAGAATTGGAATCCTCTAACTATCATTTAATTCTTCCATCGCAGATTGAAGGGGGCGAAACCGCTTTCTGGGTGATTGACACCGGCGCCTCAAAATCGGTATTTGATAAAAACCTGCCTGATTTTATTTTGTCGGAACAGGAAGGCACCGAAGATTTGCATGCGGCAAATATGAGCGAAGAACCCTTAAAAACATCGTTGGGTATTTTAAAACCATTGTTTTTTGGGAAACTAAAAGTCGACAATATGAAAGTTGCCCTGATGGATATGAATCATATTAACGAGCTGTACCAAAAAGTTACCGACTATAAAATTTGCGGTTTACTGGGTAGCGATTTTCTGCTGAAATATAATGCGGTTATCGATTATAAACAACAGGTGCTTAAGTTGAAGCTGTAACACCAAAATCCAATTGATTCTTACACTTACTTTTCAGTTCTTCCCTAAATAAAAAAGACATCAACCGATAATTTCCTGTATTTCCCCGACATTTTACACGGAACATAACATAAATTAATTAACTTTAGATAAGTTCATTTTTATTATACGTTTTAAATAATTATAAACCTTAAAACACTTCATAACATGTAATTTATGTCTCTCAAATATGATTTGCTTTGCGGGGCAAAGTATGTCTTATTTTAATTCTTAAAGTTAACTCAATGCCTTAATAAAAGAGGGCGTTCTTCAACAGAGTAAAGCTTTTAACGAATCTGCAAAGAGCTGATTATTGTGCTGCACAATCTTTTTAAAAGATAGATACATATCTAATTTTTAACCTTAAATAAATTAACCATGATTACATTTTTAGGATTTTTAGTTTTACTGGCAGGTTTGGCTGCTATTTTTATTGCAAAACTTGAAAAACTGGGAAAAGCTCCTTCCTGGTTATCGGGAGTACGTAAACGATACGGACACATGCTTATAATTGCAGGTGTTTCGTTAATGCTAATGCAATATTTGTTCTTTTTTGCCGACCGCGGATTTAATTACCTTTTGGTTTCGCCAACCGGAAGAATGAGCGCTGTTATGGAACAGGGAATAAAATGGCGGGGATTTGCTAAAATTGATAAATGGCAAAAATATATCGATGTTAAAGTTGTGAGCAGAGAAACAGAATCGGATGTTGACGAGTTGGAAGGAGTTATGAGTCCCGTACCAATTCGCTTTATCGATCAGGTAACGGCAAATGGTCATGTTTCGTTGCGTTTTCAATTGCCCCAGGATAAGCCTTCGTTTATAAAATTAGCGGTAAAATACCGTACTATGAGTAACCTGGTAAACAACACTATTATTCCAACAGTACGCGAGCAACTAATTAATACCGGTTATATGTTTGCGGCTCAGAACTATATTTCTGGTGAAGCTCAGTCGTTTAGGCAAACATTTGAGGAGCAGCTAAAGGACGGAACATACGCGGTGAACAAACTGGAGGTAAGAGATACTATTTTTAACGAAATAGACATGACCGAAAAACAACGGACAATTAAAGAAATTGAAACCAGTTATCGGGTTGAAAAAATTCTTGAAGGTGGAATTCCAAAAAGAATTCCGCACGAGTTATCGGAAAACAACATCATTGTATCTCAGGTAATTGTTGATAAGATTGATTTGGAGGCAACCTTTAAACAACGATTGGAAGCACAACGTGATGAGTCGGCTAAACGCCAGTTGGAACAACAAAAAATAGAAACTGCAAAAGCCGAACAACAACGTATTGTTGCACAAGGTGAACGGGATAAAGCCGCCGAACGTGTAACGCAGGAAAAAGAGCAGGTAAAAGCATTAATTGCCATTGAAACCAAACTGAAGCAGGAAGAAACCAATAAAAAGCTGGCAGCTATTGCACTTGAAACCGAGCGCTTGAGTGCACAAACAGTAAAAGTAAAAGCCGATGCCGATGCTTATGAAATTGCAAAAAAAGTAAATGCCGGTATTACTCCCGAAATCAAATTAAAAATGGAGCTTGATCGTGACATTAAAGTGGCCGCTGAAATTGCTAAGATTAAATTCCCGGAAACCATGATTATTGCCGACGGAGAAAACGGCACACCTCTCGAAAGTTTAATTGGAGCTGCGATGGCCAAACAACTACAAACTTCGAAGAAATAGATACCAGCTTTATTAGCTCTATAACACCTGCAAGAGAATATTGTGGGTGTTTTTTTATTTCTGCTTGTAGGCTTTTAGTGTTGCAGGAACAATCTCATGGCGGTAAAACTCCAGAGATTCAGCTTCAAATTGTTCTTTGCTCCAGTCAAAATCTTCCAGAAGTTCATTTCCGGCCATCCAGACAAAAGCAACGGCATTTATAATTCCTGAATCGGTTTCAACTTTAACCGGTGCCATTCCATATTCATCGCCTTCGTAAAAAGTCAGCAAGTAAATCGCATTTTCGTCGAGGTTAAGTAGCACTTTACCTTCCACCGTGGAGTTATCTTTTTTGATAATTGCCGGGTAATCGGCCCCTTTTAAAGCAAAGCGTGCGTAACCACTTAAACTTGCATCTTCCGAATTCAACTTCTGCCCACACAAACCGTCGGCAATTTCAGGAAATAGTAGCGAACCATATACAAATACATTCATTATAAAATGTTGGCGTTAAACGAAATACTTCAAAATTACCGCTGTCATCTTTGAAAAGCTGGAGTATTTCGGTATATTTGCTCCGCTTAAAAATAAGGTGTAAAAACAATTGTAAAAAGTTTTTTTTACAACAAATGTTTTAAGTAGTTGCAGACGAGAAGCTTAAACAATGATTTCTAAAATTAAAATAACCAGGAAAATTGTAATTCGCATAGCCATGTTTATGGCAATTATTGCGGCTGCTTTAGTTTTGGACAATTATTTTGGAAATAATCCTGAGGAGGTTAAAAAGATTCAGGCCGAATCGCAGGAGCAGAGTAACGAGCAAGAAGCAGTTTACCTGATTACTCAAACCGCTCCAAATACAATTAAAACCTTCGAAGATCGCGTGTTTTCACGTCATACAAAAGTTCAGCTGCACGACAAATATTTACGCAATTATCATTCAATTCGCAATTACCAGGTTTTAAAGGCGGAAATAGTCATGCAAACCACCCCGCTAATCTCATCATATCATTATCTGGTATTTCAAAATCACGTCTTTTCCCCCGACGAAGACTCCATAGGTTGATCGTAATTCTTTTATCCGTTTAAAAGAATATCAGGTACACGCTGTACCTGAATTAACTGGAATTCAATCAAATAAAAAATATCAATAAACATTTAAATTCAAATTAAAATGCAAAACAAAGGTGCAATTTTAACATTTGCAATTCTGTTGGCAGCGGTATGTTTTTACCAGCTATCGTTTACCTATGTTTCGAACAAGGTGAAAGATGATGCCATTGAATATGCGCAAGGTGATGAAATGAAAGAGTTTCAATACCTTGATTCAATGAAAAGCGAAGTGGTTTACAACTTCCTTGGATTGAAAAAATATACTTACAAAGACGTTCAGGAGCTGGAAATTAACCTGGGGCTTGACCTGAAAGGTGGAATGAACGTAACACTTCAGGTTGAAGTGCAGGATATCATCCGTGCGATGTCGAATAACAGCGACGACAAAACGTTTAACGAGGCTTTGGCACTGGCAACTAAAAACCAGCAAAACAGTACAAAAGACTACGTAACACTTTTTGGCGAAGCTTTCGAAGAACTTGATCCGAATGCGCGTTTAGCTTCTATTTTCAACACTTTGGAACTTCGCGATCAGGTGAACTTTAATACAACAAACGCCGAGGTATTACGGATTATCGAAGAGCAAACTAAGGCTGCAATCGCCAATGCTTTTAATATCATCCGTACGCGTATCGACCGTTTTGGTGTAGCACAACCTAATATTCAGAACCTGCAAACAAGCGGTAGAATTTTGGTTGAATTGCCGGGTGTAAAAGATCAGAACCGTGTTCGTAGCCTGTTGCAGGGAACTGCAAACCTTGAGTTCTGGGAAACTTACGAAAACCAGGAAGTTTATCAATACATGCTTCAAGCCAACGAGCGTATTAAAGAAATGCAAGTGCTTGAAACCGAAAAAAGTGGTAGCGAAGCTACTGCTGATGAGGAGACTGAAGATCCCGCAGCAGTTGATACAACTGAAAACTCATTGCTTTCGGAATTAGAAGCCGGCGCCGCAGATGACACAACAGCAACACCAGATAATTTAGCCGCTTTTAAAGAGCAGTATCCACTGTTTGCACTTTTGAATCCAAGTACCGATCAAACCGGTCAGCTTTACCCTGGTCCGGTTGTAGGTATGGCTAGCGCAAAAGATACATCGAAGATTAATACTTACCTGCATAATCCACAAATCAGAAGCGTATTCCCACGCGATATGAGATTTGCATGGACAGCAAAATCGGCTGACGAAGCAGGTAATTTTTACCGTTTAATTGCATTAAAAGTTACTACCCGCGACGGAAAAGCTCCTCTTGATGGTGGTGTTATTACGGATGCTCGTCAGGATTTCGACCAATTTGGTACAAACCCTGAAGTAGCTATGCAAATGAATGCTGAAGGTGCAAAGGTTTGGCAGCGTATGACAAAAGAAAATGTTGGTAAATCAATCGCAATTGTTCTGGATGGATATGTTCGTTCATTTCCAAATGTAAATGGCGAGATTCCTGGAGGACGCTCAAGCATTAGCGGTTTGGAAAGTATTGAAGAGGCACAAGACCTTGCAAACGTTCTGAAATCGGGTAAAATGCCGGCTCCTGCACGTATTATTCAGGAAGACATTGTTGGTCCTTCACTGGGACAAAAAGCTATTAACAGCGGTTTGCTTTCATTCGTAATCGCTTTTGCGCTTGTACTTATTTACATGTTGTTCTTCTACAGTAAAAATGCAGGTTTGGCTGCAAACATTGCTTTGATTGCCAACATGTTCTTCATTTTCGGTATTCTTGCTTCGTTAGGTGCTGTACTTACACTGCCTGGTATTGCGGGTATCGTACTTACAATCGGTATGTCGGTTGATGCCAACGTGTTGATTTACGAACGTATTCAGGAAGAAATGCGAGCCGGTAAAGGTGTGAAACTGGCCATCACAGATGGTTATAAAAATGCTTACTCAGCAATTATCGACGGTCAGGTTACTACATTATTAACCGGTGTCGTACTTTACTTGTTTGGTTCAGGTCCAATTAAAGGTTTTGCTTCTACTTTAATGATAGGTATTCTAACCTCACTATTTTCGGCAATTTTCTTAACCCGTTTAATTTTCGACTGGCAGTTGAAAAAAGGTGGTCGTATCTTATTTACTTCAACTGCAACAGAAGGTTGGTTGCGTAACATGAAAATTAAATTCCTCGAGAAAAGAAAAATGTTCTATGTGATTTCAGGTGTATTCATTCTGATTTCTATCGGATCTTTCTTTGTTCGCGGTTTGAATTACGGTATCGACTTTAAAGGGGGTCGTTCATATATTGTAGAATTCCAGAAAGATGTTGAAGTTGGTGAAGTTCGTGCAGCATTGGCCGATGTTTTCGGATCAGCACCAGAAGTAAAAACTTCGGGTAACGATATTAAAATTACTACCGACTATAAAATTGAAGACCACAGCGAAAACATCGATAACGAAGTTGAAGCTTTATTAATGCAAGGTTTGAAGGATGCTGATCTTATCGATCAGTCAGTAACTCTTGAAGAATTCACCCAGGAATATCAGCAGAGTTCGCAAAAAGTTGGTCCTACTATTTCTGCTGATATCCGTAAGGATGCAGCTATTGCAATTGGTTTCTCGCTGATCATCATTTTCCTTTATATTCTGGTTCGTTTCCGCGACTGGCAATACGGTTTGGGAGCTGTTGCTGCATTGGCACACGACTCGTTAATCGTATTGGGTATCTTCTCATTGTTTTCAGGGGTATTGCCATTCTCGTTGGAAATTGATCAGGCGTTTATCGCAGCTATTCTAACGGTGCTGGGTTACTCAATTAACGATACCGTGGTTGTATTCGACCGTATCAGGGAGTACCTGGGCTTGCACCCAAAACGCGACCGTGTTGAAAATGTTGATGCGGCATTGAACAGCACACTGCGTCGTACTTTTAGTACTTCGTTATCAACTTTCGTGGTACTGTTAGCTATCTTCTTATTTGGAGGATCTACGATACGCGGCTTTACGTTTGCTTTGTTGGTGGGAGTTGTTGTGGGTACTTATTCATCGCTTTTCATTGCAACACCAATTGCACACGATACACGTAGCCGTGTTGCTAAAGTGGTTGCAAAACGTAAGAAATAAATTGAATCAGTAGTCGGAAGTCAGAAGACGGAAGACCCAATTTTATACAAAGGATGTCATCGCTTAATTGGGGTGACATCCTTTTTTGTAATAGATGTGTGGGTTTTATCGAAAAAAACAGTTGTCATCCATAAAAAAATAGAATTTTATACAAATTGTCTCTCCATCACCACCATTTTGTAAAATCTCTCCGGTGATAACCGACAAAATGTAAGAGATAACACCCTTTCCCCGGGTGATAACGGTAAATTTACGGGTGATAAGACCCTTCGGATTGGTGATAACGCATTTTTTGGGGTGATGAGCCTCTTCAGGCAGGAGATAAGCGCTCGCAGTAGGGTGATAATTGACTAAAATGGAGTGATAAGAGATAAAAACGGGTGTAAAGTTGCCTTCTTGTGAAGACACACAGCTGTTTCGGATGTGAACTATGATTGGCTTCAGGTTCGGAAGTCTTCGATCAGCATTTAAACTTGTTAAACTATCTTCTGACTTCCGACTTCTGACTTCCAACTTTTTATATATTTGTGATCTAAATCAATTTGACGATGCAGTATTTATTATTTATAAGTGGTGGCGAGATAGTTTTGGTGATGCTGTTGGCATTGTTGTTTTTCGGATCGAAAGCAATACCCGATATTGCCAAAACACTGGGGAAAGGTATGCGTGAGTTTAAAAAGGCCACAAACGAAATAAAACGAGAACTCGATAACCATACTTCTGATATTCAAAAAGACATAAAAGATGTTACCTCAACAGTAACAAAAGATACCAACGATATTAAAAAAGGTATCACTGATAAGTTGAAGGATTAATTCCAAAAAATCATTGTTAATGATTATACTTTTCATATTGGCTTTACTGGCTTGTTTTGTTTTGCTTGCCCGTGTTGTCGATTTGTTTTTCATATCGTCTCTTGATAAAATCTCGAAAGACCTGCGTTTATCAAACGATGCCGCCGGAGCGACGCTTATGGCTGTGGGATCGAGTGCCCCGGAATTGTTCGTGGCTTTGTTTGCCGTTATAAAACCCGGCGAACACCAGGCAATCGGTATCGGTAGCATTGTGGGGAGCGCAATTTTCAACCTCTTGGTAATTGTTGGCGCAGCGGCCTATGTAAAAAAGACAAAGCTCACCTGGCAGCCAATGGTTCGCGACCTGTTTTTTTATTCGCTTTCTGTAGCATTATTGCTATTGTTTATTTGGGATGGTCGATTAACATTAAACGAAACGGTAATTTTATTAGGCACTTACGTGTTATATGTTGTGGCGGTAATTTATTGGCGAAAATGGTTGCCATACAACGATATGGAAGCTACCGAACTGGAAGATACGCATGGCGAGCACAGCAAGATTAGCAAACCAGTAGATCAGTTTCTGCGTTTTATATTCCCGGAAGAAAAACATTATTACCGCGTTTTTATTCTTTCCATTGTTTTAATTGCTGCACTAAGTTATGTTTTGGTCGAAGTTGCAGTTGCTTCGGCGCATATTCTTAATATTCCTGAAGCTATTATTGCATTAACCGTTCTTGCTGTCGGAACATCAATTCCTGATCTGTTTTCATCAGTTATTGTTGCTCGTCAGGGAAGAGGAGACATGGCGGTTAGTAACGCAATTGGGTCAAATATATTCGATATTCTGGTAGGACTTGGATTGCCGTTTCTGCTTGTTATGGTTTTTTCAGGAGGGGTAATTGAGTCGGGAGGCGATATATTTAGTTCAACCTTGATTTTGTCGGGATCAGTACTTTTATTGATTCTCCTTTTATTGGTTAAAAAATGGAAAGCAGGAAAACTAACAGGAGTTGTGTTAATTGGTGCTTATGTATTATATGTGCTTAATGAAATACTAAAACTCTACGGATTAGGTTTAACTTTTTAAAGAACGTCATTGATAAGAGCTGAAAACATAACGAAATCGTTTGGAGCACTTGAGGTGTTAAAGGGAATTGATTTGGACATTCCGAAAGGGAAACTTTATTCCATTGTTGGAGCCAGCGGAGCGGGAAAAACCACATTGCTGCAAATTCTCGGCACATTGAGTAAACCCGATAGTGGTGAGCTCTTTTTTAACGACACAAAAATCTCTGATCTCAGCGATAAAAAGCTGGCCGGTTTTCGTAACCGCGAAATTGGTTTTGTGTTTCAGTTTCATCATTTACTGCCCGAGTTTACGGCATTGGAGAATGTTTGTATTCCTGCATTTATTGCCAAAACACCAAAAGCAAAAGCTGAAGCCCGCGCAAAGGAATTGATCGATTATTTGGGACTGGCCGACCGCATGACTCATAAACCATCGGAATTATCGGGCGGTGAAAAACAACGTGTCGCAATGGCGCGTGCACTAATAAATAGCCCGTCGGTGGTGATGGCCGATGAACCATCGGGAAACCTGGACTCAACGAACCGTGACGAATTACATGACTTGCTTTTTAAACTGCGCGACGATTTGGGCCAAACGTTTATCATTGTAACCCACGATGATCATTTTGCCGAACAGTCTGACCGGATCATCCACATCAAAGACGGAGTAATCAGTGATTAGTCGCAGTAACCAGCAATCCAGCATCCAGTATCAAATATCGAGTATCCAGTATCAATTCTTTCAAAGTTGTGCCAAATAAAAAAATATCAGATTTAAAAGATTTTCTCAACGAAAAAGTTGAAAAGTACAATCAACAGGAGTTTATTGAAACCGATCCGATTCAGGTTCCTAAACAATTTACCGAGAAAGAAAATATTGAGATTGCCGGTTTTTTGGCGGCAACCATCGCCTGGGGAAACCGGGCTGCCATTATAAAAAATGCTTTGCGGTTAATGGCCTTGCTCGATAATCAGCCACACGACTTTGTGTTAAACGCCTCGGAAAAAGAACGCGACAGGCTGCAAAAGTTTGTACATCGTACGTTTAATGGCGACGATTGTATTTATTTTATTCGCTCGCTGCGAAATGTTTATAAAAAACATGGTGGTTTACAAGCTGTTTTTGAAAGCGGATTTCAACAAGAGCGGACTGTAAAATCAGCTTTGGCACATTTCTATTCCGTGTTTTTCGAAAAGGAAGGGGAACGAACACGCAAGCACATTTCGAATGTATCGAGAGGGGCTTCGGCCAAACGGCTGAATATGTATTTGCGATGGATGTGCCGGAGGGATAAATCGGGCGTGGATTTTGGCTTGTGGAACGGAATTCCGCAATCGGCGCTGATGCTGCCGCTTGATGTGCACACCGGAAATGTAGGGCGAAAGTTAGGACTTCTGCAACGCCGCTCAAACGACTGGAAAGCGGTGGAAGAAATTACCGCCACTTTGCGCGAGTTCGATCCAATTGATCCGATTAAATATGATTTTGCGCTGTTTGGATTGGGTGTTTTCGAAAAATTCTAAACTTTGTGTCTTCGAGTCTTTGTGTTTAGCGTTATGGGCAGAAACAATTATTTCCAGTTCAAACAATTCCGAATCGAACAACGGCGTTCGGCGATGAAAGTGGGTATTGATGGTATTTTGTTGGGTGCGTGGGCAGATGTCCATGATTGCAACACGATTCTCGATATAGGTACCGGAACCGGTTTAATTGCTTTAATGCTGGCACAACGTTCTCAAGCTCAAATTACCGCCATAGAGATTGAGAAAAATGCAGCTAAAGAATCTGCAGAAAATGTAGCCGCATCGCCGTGGAATAATAGGGTAGAAGTTCAGAATGTTTCCTTACAAAAGTTTGCAGCAGAAACTACTTCGCAATTCGATTTGATTGTATCGAATCCTCCTTACTTCCAAAATTCGTTAAAAGCAGGAAATGAAAGTCGCTCGCTGGCGCGACATACCGATAGTTTGCCTTTAGCGGATCTGGCAAAACTATCAGCCGAATTACTTTCAGTAAAAGGTCGGTTAGCCGTAATTCTGCCGGTTGATGCGGCTTTACGGTTTATTGAGTTGGCACGTTTACAGAAATTATACCCGGTTCGTTTTACCAAAGTTTCTCCATATCAGCAAAAGGACCCGCATCGTTATCTAATGGAATTTTCGAAACATCAGCAGGATTGGGAAACAAACTCCATCGCAATAAGAAAAAATCCAGAAGGTGACTATTCTGATGAATTTAAATTTTTATGTAAAGAATTTTATTTGCTATTTTAGGAGATCAAAGAATAATCCCAAAATCAGCAAATATGGAGAAGCTCCAAATCATTAAAATCGAAGGCCTTACTAAAACGTTTGGTGCCGGATCTGGAAAAAAAGAAGTATTAAAAGGAATTGATCTTACGATTAATTCAGGAAGTTTGATCGGCTATATTGGCCCCAACGGTGCAGGTAAAAGTACAACAGTAAAAATTCTGTGTGGTATCATTTCTGATTACGGTGGGAAAATTACCATGTTTGGGAAAGATTTTGCATCCAACCAGCTGGAAATGAAACACCGGATTGGTTATATCCCAGAAAACGGGAAAGTGTACGATTCGCTAACTCCCTTGGAATACGGGCTTTTTTTGTCAGATATCTATGGTTTAGATCCGGATAAAGCGCGGGCGAGAATGGAGAGGTTTTATGATCTTTTTGAATTAAAACAAGAGCTGAATAATCGAATGGATACTTTTTCGAAAGGGATGCGACAAAAAGCATTGATCATTAATGGTTTGTTGCATAATCCTGATATTATTTTTCTTGATGAACCGCTTTCCGGTCTAGATGCCAACTCGGTAATAATTGTGAAAGAAATGCTACTTCAGTTAAAAAACGATGGAAAAACCATTTTTTATTGTTCGCATTTAATGGATATTGTGGAAAAAATTTCGGACCGGATTATTCTTATAAATGATGGAATGGTGGTAGCCGACGGTACTTTCGACGAATTGAATGCCGGCCATAATAAATCGCTTGAACAGCTTTTCTCGGAGATGACCGGCAAGGCCGACTACGAAGGCAGATCTGATTTTATACGTAACATTGTTAACTCGTAGATTATGGCTTTTATCAATGTTGTTCTCCGCTTGGGTTCGTTGTTAAACCCGCTATTGAAACGCTCGGGTGTTGATACAAAACAACTGAATGCCATTTTGAGGGCAAAACTAACCATGGACGGAAGACGCCAAAATAATTTGTTCAATCAAAAAAGGCAAAGTTCGTCCAATCAGACGCTGATAATGGCGCTAATAAATGGTATTCTGGGGCTATTTCTGGGGACTATGTTTTTAGGCCAAATCAACCACGAGATTGCTTTTTTGCTTTATCATTCCATTTTGCTGGTTTATTTTTCATTATTAATAATCACCGAGTTTTCTACCATTCTTTTCGATACAAAAGACAATATTGAAATTTTACCGCGACCGGTGAATTCAAAAACCTTTTATACTTCGCGGATTATTCATATTGTAATTTACCTGTTAATGTTGGGAATTCCGCTGTCGCTGGGAGGTGTTATTATTGGCGGAATTACTTATGGTGCATTAACCGGTTTGCTATTGTTTTTTCTGGTTTTGCTCGATGTCGTAATGGCTGTTTTTATCTCGAACATTTTTTACATGGCGGTAGTGCGTTTCTTTTCGGCAGAAAAGTTTAAGACCATTATTATGTATGTACAGGTACTGCTGGCCGTAATAATTTATGGTGGCTACCAGTTTATTCCTCGGTTGTTCGACAGCGAAATGGTTACTGAAGCACAATTGGGAAAACAATGGTGGCTCAATTTAATTCCTCCGTATTGGTCGGCAAAAGTTTCTACTTTATTTCTGGAAGGAACGTTGGCCGGTGTTGGATTGCAATTGGTATTGTGTGTTTTGGTTCCGCTGGTTGGAATAGTGGCTATCGTAAAATATTTCGCACCGTTTTATAATAGTAAATTATCGGAAATAGATGGAGTGGGAGACAAGCCTGCAAAGAAAAAGAAGGAAGTTAGAACAGAACGAAAACAGCTGATCGACTTTTTGCATTTCAACAGTTCCGAAAAAGCATTGTACCGTTTGATTAGAATGGTGGTTTCGAAAGACCGGAAATTTAAACAAGGCGTTTATTCAATTATTGGTTATACTATTGTCTTGCTGGCACTTCCGTTTATTTCTAAAATTGGACATGGTGGTGAATTTATTACCGAACTGGCAGATTCGAAACGTTATTTCATTCTTCTTTTTATCCCTGTAATCCTGAGCCTGGTAATTTATCCAACGCTTCAATTCTCGGAACAACCTGAGTCGGTGTGGTTATTCAAATTTTTACCGGTAAAAAAGGCCGGAGAATTTTTTGTCGCCGGCCTAATGGTTACGCTTCTGAATTATTTTCTGCCAATGGCTGTAATTGTTTTTTCAATCACATTTATAATTTGGCCAATTACGGTTTTGAATCATGTTGTTCTGGTATTTGGGGTTTCCGTTCTTTTTATGGTTTTGTATGCACTTGTAATGCCAAAGTATCTGCCTCTTTCGCGCGACAGAAATATGAATAATTCGTCGCAAAATATTGGGAACGTGATGTTAATGTTTTTTCTTGTCGCTGTTGTTGGAGGATTAACTTATGCATGTTCGCTGCTGCCGGCCTGGACAAGTTACATTTTGGGGATTGTCTATTTTCTGGTTGCCGCTTTGTTGCTAAAACGGCTGCGAAATGTCTCCTGGACAAAAATACTGGCGTAGTAATTTTATGCGGGGAAGTACAGTTTGAGAAACAATAGCGCTAAACAAAAAACATAAACGGATTAAAAATCTTGTTCATTTGCTGCGAGAAGCGTTTTATGGCATCGTGGTTAATGTGCGACACGCTGTCATCCACTTTGGCAACTTTCTTTACAACCATTTTCTGAAAGAAATTCATTCTATTAAAATCGAATTCGCCGCCCAAACAAGCCGTTGCTTTGGCACTTTGTAATAAGCCATTCGGATAAGCGTCGTGCAACTGGATTTCTGCTTTTTCGCCTTCCTCCATGCAGCAAATAAATAACCCGAGTTCTTTATTTTTTAGTGTTTCGTAATGTTCGTTGCAAAAATCTTTAACTTTTTTTTGAATCTGACCGGCATGAATGGAGCCGCCAATAATTATCCGATCGAATGATGAAAGATCAGGAACAGCTTCTTTTTTCAGGTTAACCAATAATACTTCGCCTCCCAAAAACTGTTTTAGCTCGGTAGCTGTTTTTTCGGTACAACCATGTGTGGTGCAATAGGTGATTAATGTTCTCATTTTTTCTGATGACTTGGTTTTTAAGAAATTGACATCGATATTCGATAATTTCTATTCAAAATTATGGCTTACTATTGAACATTCGTGTTAATAATCGGTTAATTCTCTAAAACTATCGGTGAAATAAAACACCAAGAAGTCTTTAAATCGATAATTGCACATATTTTTGTGTCGAAGAAAAATTAGATACGTCATGACAATTGATATGAAACCAGAAGTACAGCTTGATACGAATTATTATAAGGTTGTTGGAATCAGGAAATTAACAGAGCACACTTTTGTGTTGTCGCTTCCAAAAAGTCGCTTCGAATTTGTTGCCGGACAGCATGTGTCGTTGTCTATAACCGGCGACTATCAGAGCCGCGAGTACTCGATTTACAGTGCCGAAGAAGGGGAAAATCTGGAAGTGTTGGTTAAAGAAGTTGAAGGTGGATATTTCTCACCAAAACTAAAGCACTTAAAAGTTGGCGACATGGTAGAAGTACACGGTCCTTTCGGAAAATTTGGTTTGGATGAGAAAAATAAAGATACGCACAAGCATATTTTTATTGCCAGCGGAACCGGAATTGCACCGTTTCATAGTATGGTAAAAAGTAATACAGGTTTAAACTACCAGTTAATTCATGGTGTTCGTTATGCCGAGGAAGGTTATGAGCAGGAAGAGTATAATAAAGAGAATTACACACTTTGTACATCGCGCGATAAAAGCGGCGATTTTAATGGCAGGGTGACTGATTACCTGAAAAAGACAGATTTTGATAAGAATACCTGTTTTTACTTGTGCGGAAACAGCGATATGATCTTCGACTCGATGGAGATTTTAAGCGATAAAGGTTTTGGAAGAGAGAATATTACCGTAGAGGTATATTTTTAAGATATAATTGCAAAAGAATAGTTTGAGAGAGTTTTTCAAGAAATGCCAGTCCTCTATAGGGCTGGCATTCTTGTTTGTTTTATTTTGAATCGATTTTTTCGCCAAATGCCAAATCTCCCGCATCGCCCAATCCTGGAACGATGTATGATTTTGGAGTCATTTCAGGATCAACAGCTCCCAGCCATAAAGTTACATTTTCGTCTTTAATGGCATTCTTCACATACTCAACACCTTCTTCGCTGGCAATAATTGCTACCAGGTGTATGTGGGCTGGTTTTCCTTTACTGAACAATGCTTTGTAACCAATTTCCATTGATTTTCCCGAGGCCAGCATCGGATCTGAAAGTATAACCACTTTATCATCAAGCGAAGGAGAGGCCATGTATTCAAACTCAATTTCAAAGTCACCACCTTCCGTATATTTTCTAAAAGCCGAAATAAAACAGTTTTCTGCCCGGTCGAAAATACGCAGCAGACCATTGTGCATTGCCAATCCTGCACGTAAAATCGTTGCTAAAACCGGTTGCCGGCATAATTTCGGAACCTTTGCAACGCCAAGCGGAGTTGTTACATTGTTAATCTCAAACTGCATCTCTTTGCTTATTTCGTAAGCAAAAATTTCTCCTATTCGGTTGAGGTTATCACGAAAACGAAGTGGATCGGTTTGGATTCCTGTATCTCGGATTTCTGCCAGGTACTGGTCTAAAATGGAGTGGTTGTGGCCTAAAACTCGAATTTCCATATTTAATATTTTTAGGTGAAGAAGACATCTCCGTCACCGTCCTGAAATGTTAGTTGCTTTTTATTTGATACCTGAAAAGTACTGTATATTTTTTGCCCGTATTTTTTCGCGTACAAAAATGGGAATTTTCTGTTTAAAAGCTGGTCCGCCAGTCCCTTTTTATAAATAGTTGCGTACTCAATTTTATTGGTCAGACAATATTTTTTTAAGAATTCGGCTATTTCTTTTGAACAATCTTGGGCGAGGTTAAAATACAAGGTTTTTAAATGTCCTTCGCGAACAGAAAAAATGAAAAAGCCCAGCATTTTATTGTCACGCTCAACTTTTACGGTTTTGTAGTAAAAATTTTTCGAGAAGGATGAAAAAGGATAGCGGGAGGCCCTACCATTATTTTGTTGTGAGATCCAGGGATGCTCAAATATCCATTTTAGTTCGCTTTCTTTCCGGTTGAAAATGCTGTTTTCCGGATTGGTTTTTAAGAACTCCAAACAGGTTTTATCCGGTTTTTCAGAAACATTAAATGAAATATTCGGATGTTGTATTGAATGAAAAAACATAGAGAAGAACTTTACAACTATTGTAATGTCGAAGTCAATACATTTGAAGATAAAGGAGGAAATCGGGTTTGTTCTTGCCCGATTCAGTTTGTATGTTTTTGCATACAAATAGGTACGGGCACCCTCAAATTGGTGAATCGTATGAAAAAGTCCGGTTTCTAAAAAGAGTTTCTCTGCATTTGGTGCATAATTGGTAAAAAGTAGCTTTTTATCCCAATCGTTATAGGCTTCGCGTAAAAGTTGTTCGGAATAACCTAAACGGCGGTGTTGCTCGTGCACCCAAGTTCCACTGCACCAACCAAAATGAATCAGTTTATCATCAGAATTAAGCGTGTCGGCAAAAATGCTGCGAAAAGCCACCAATTTATTATCAATAAAACCAAGATAAAGTACAATGTCATCAGGTTGTGCATGTGGGTTGGCAAGGTACGATTGGGCACGAATTGGAGAGATAGGGATCACTTTATAATTCTGAAATTCTTTGCTTCTTACAAAGTTTTCCAGCTCGTTTAGTCGTATTTTTTTTACCTGTAAAGTCAATGTTTTACTGTTGCTTTGCCAATTATTTTGCGCAGTTTAAAATAAAGAAATTCTGCTTTTACATTCAACTCAAAATCGCCATTTTGTTCAGCCGGGTAGCGTTGAAAATTATTGGGGATTTCATCGTACTTAACGCCCGCCGTTCCAAACGTAATATCGCAAAATCCGTTGTCGTGTATCTTTTTTATCAGTTTCCCGGAAATGCCATCGTCGGTATACGGAAATGCAAATGCTTTTACTTTGGGATCTACATTTTCGCTCACCCATTTCATACTTTTTTTGATTTGCTTCAACTGTTTTTTCTCCGAAATTTTCCAGAATTCAGGATGTTTATGGCTGTGTCCGCCAATAGAAAAACCCTTGTTGTGTAGTTCTTTAATTTGGGCGGTGGTCATGTAAGGTTGTTGCACTTCCAGAAACGATTGAAAATCGATTTCAAGTAACTCGGCTGCATGATCGAGTATTACCCGCTTTGAAAAAGAAACTTGCAATAGAGACTTTAAGGGAATCCCATTTTCGTGCAGGTAATTTTCTATTTCGGCATCGGGATGCGTTTGCATTTCGATGGCAATTAAACTGGCTTTGTAACGATGGAAAAGTTCTATGTTGTCGACAAAACCACTGTTCACAAAAAAAGTGGCCGGTATTCCTTTCTGTAAAAGAATAGGTGCGACTATCTCGGCACACTCTTTCAACCCGTCATCAAAACTCAAATGAAAACTGTTGGGTTTGGGTGACTTCGTCAGCTCTTCCAACGAGATTGGATTAAAATACTTCAAGTAGAAATCGAGCTCCTGCTTAAATTGTTTCTCGTCGATTACCGGGTAGTTTAAAATGTGTGGTAATGGCTTGCTATTAATGGTGTGGTAAAATGGTAAAAACAAGGGCGTTTTTGCCGTCAGAAGTTTTCGGGTTGAAAACAGCGGACTCAGTTTTTTACTTACAAAACGCGGGAAATGCCTCATTGCCAATTATCGTTTAAGCCACCTTAGCAGCAAAGGTAAACGATTATATTTAAGTTGAAAGTACGTTTCGGGTTTTGCTCCAAAGCCTTTGTAAAAGCGCTCTACTCCCGGAATCATCGATCCCTCGAAATCCAAAATCAGGTTTTTTCCGGCATTGTCTTCAATAAAACGATTGATCAGGTAATACATGGCTCCCGTGTTTTTGCCTTCTTCGTTCGAAGCTGCATTAAAATATATCACGCGATCTTTCCAGCGGCAAAAATAAACAGCTGCACAAAGATCATTTCCCTGAGTGTAAACGCCGTATATTTTTCCAAAACCTTTGTATTCGCCAAAAGCGATGAGGCTTTTCAATTTGTCAATAGCCGACTGATCAACTCCCGCTGGTAGATTCTTGGCTTTAAATTCCAGGTAATCTTCAAGCCGGATGCCTTCAATAATCGAGAGATCCTGTTTTTGTGCTTTGGCAATATTGCGTTTTGTATTTTTCGAGTAGCCGGAAATTATCGATTTAAAATCCTTTGTTAATGAAAGCAAATAGTTTTTCCGCTCGAAAAAAATATCGTCGGTATTCTCGCCGGGAACATTCAGCGCATTTAATTGCACGTCGGCGTATTTAAAGCGGTCTTTTATTGAAACGATAAATGCATCAAAAATCACTTTCGATGGCGTTGGGAAAATCCCCAACTGTTGTGAAACTAGTGGCTGATAAAGATACCTTATACCCATTTTTTTCCGAAAGGGCAGAGGCATTACATATTCGTAATCGCCATAAATCAAGGCGTCCCACTCGATGGCAGTTCTGTCGAGGTGCCAGTCGTAGGCATAAATCCTGCAATTTAACGCACCATCAATGCATTGATTCCACTTGTCGAAATCGATTTGTGCATGTTTTATATAGTGAATTTCTTTTACGCTGCTCATTTAAAAATGCCGGGCTATTCGTTCGCCCACTCAAATCCCAGTTTGTTCATCTGTTCAAACACTTCTCTGAAACCTTCCCATGTTCCCAAATCGTTTACGGTTTCGTTGTGCCAGACACTTACAAATGTACCACCAACATTTTTAACTTCCTGCATAATCTTTTTTATTTCTTCAAAAGCTTTTTCCGGAGGTAGCTGAAGGTAGTAACGCAGCGTTCCGTCCATAATATTGAACGGTATAATTTTCAGGTTCGTTACCGATTCATGCTTTAGGTCGTAGAAACAATAAGGCGTACAGATACCGCCTCTGAATCCCGGTTGAGCAGAATAACCAAGCGTGTAGTCTTCTTCTATTCCGGCTTTTATCAGGCGGGTGTATGTTTTGGGGAATTTGAGTCGTAAATAGTGCTGGCGACTTTTGGAAACACTTTTACCTATAATTTCTTCCAGGCGTTGTTTTTCTAATTTTACTTTCTTTTTACCTTTTTTCTTGCTGCTATCGAACGAAGGATGAATACCAACGTCATATTTTTCCGCTGTCTTTTTTATTAGTTCCCGGTATTTGTTGTTGGTGTGGGCAATGTTTTTGTCGTAACGGCCATAATCGCCCAGCAAAAAGAAAAATTTTACTTTATCCTCGTTCCCTGCAAATACACTGTCGAGGTAATCGTAGGTGTCATACGGATCGGATTCTTTACCGCCTAATACGCGTTTGCGTTTTATGGTATCTTGCTGGTTGCCTTTTACCAACGATTTTGCCCAGGCTGCTGTTGTGCGCAGAAAACCCTTGTTTTGATATGCGTAAGCATTATCGATATCGATGGTTGAGATAAACTTAAATTTCGATTCGATGTAGTTAAACTCCGGGAATTTCTCTTTCAGCAATTTTGCCAGTAGTTTTGCCCATATATTTACAACGGGCTTTTGTAGCAAGTTGTATTTCGATAAAATGCTGTTCTGATAAGGATAACGCCCCAGTTTATCGCGGTTTTTATCTACATATTCTTCGTGGCGGGTAACCAGGTAAAACGACGCTGCAAACGGATCGAAAGGCAGATCTGAATCTTTTGAAGTTTCGCAGAAATATTTTTCGCCCTCGTACCAAACGGAATTAATAGTTGGTTTTATAAGTGCATTTTGAAAGATGAGTTTGTGCGGTTTGATGTAAAATTCATCACCAAATTTCTCGTATGAATAATTGATCTTTGGGATTTCCGACTTTCGAAATTCCGCAGAATTTTGAGTAAAAGCAATTTCCGTTTGCAAAATGTTCGCGAAGATCAGTTTTGCAATGTACTCAATCCGTGGGTTAACTTCGTCGGAATAAAAAAGTATCATTTTCGTTCGATTTATTAGTTTAACATTCCTTCGTCGGCTAAACTCAGGTAATTGTTCTGACCAACAATAATGTGGTCGAGAACGGTTATATCCATAATTTCAGCCGCACTTTTAATTTTATTGGTAATATTCAGATCGGCATTTGATGCCTGCATGGTTCCCGAAGGATGGTTGTGGCAAAGAATAATGGCACTGGCCATTTTATCCAGCGCATTTTTTAAGATCAGCCGCACATCGATTACGGTACCTGAAATTCCGCCCTGACTCACCATAAATGAGTCGATAATCCGGTTGCCACGGTTGAGTAGCAGAATCCAAAATTCTTCGTGATTCAGATCGCCAAGCATTGGAATAAAATAATCAGCTGCGTCTTTGCTTCCGGTTATTTGCTTTTTATTGAATACATCGGCATCTTTTCGACGCTTTCCCAATTCTAAAGCAGCAACAATGGTTACAGCTTTTGCTTCGCCAATTCCCTGAAATTTTGTTAGATATTCGATGCTTTTTCTGCCCAGATCGTTAAGGCTATTTTCAACAGAAGTTAAAATACGCCTGGAGAGTTCAACGGCTGTTTCTTCAATATTGCCCGAGCCAATTAAAATGGCAATAAGTTCGGCATCGGTTAGCGATCGTGGTCCCTTGTTCAGTAATTTTTCGCGAGGACGATCTTCAACAGCCCAATCTTTTATATTTAGTTTTTTGTATTCTCCCATTTGTCCTGGAGTTCTATCCTAAAATTAATTATAATTAGTAATTTCTGAAATACTAAATTATAGTTACAGAACATACGGGATTATGAAACACAAAAAAACCTCCCCGAAACTCGGAGAGGTTTTCTATATAATGTGGTTTTTCTCTTCTTACAACGAATTAACCTGAGAAGATAATTTCGATTTTAAGTTTGCAGCTTTGTTTTTATGAATGATATTGCGTTTTGCTAATTTATCAATCATAGCAACAACTGAAGGATACATTTTCTCAGCTTCAGCTTTATCAGTAGCATTACGCAAAGCTTTAATCGCATTACGTGTAGTTTTTGCGTAGTACTTGTTGTGTACTCTCTTTTTTTCGTCTTGACGAATTCTTTTTAATGCTGACTTATGATGTGCCATTTTCTTTCTTTCTCTCTTTTTAAAAAATTAGTAGCCCGTAGGGGATTCGAACCCCTGCTACCAGGATGAAAACCTGGCGTCCTAACCCCTAGACGAACGGGCCTTCCTATTTAACTCCCTTAATTTTGGGACTGCAAAAATACTGCATTTTTGTAATCCACCAAATTTTTCAGGATTTTTTCTCAGCTAAAATTGGTTTGCTTTTCGTTTAAAGCGCCGTTTTTATTTTAGCGCTGCAAAGGAAAGAAACATTTTTTAATCTGCAAACAAAAAATGAAAAAAAATGAGAGTTTGTCTTTTTAACGTAATTCGAAGTTTTGACCGAGGTATACACGGCGCACATCTTCGTCGGCAGCCAATTCATCAGCTGTTCCTGCTTTTAGGATATTTCCTTCAAACAGGAGATATGACCGGTCTGTTATTCGCAGTGTTTCGTGTACGTTGTGGTCGGTTATCAGTACACCAATATTTTTCTCCTTTAATTTCATCACAATTTGCTGGATGTCTTCCACCGCAATGGGGTCAACTCCGGCAAACGGCTCGTCGAGCAAAATAAATTTAGGATCAATAGCCAGTGCACGTGCAATCTCTGTGCGGCGTCGTTCTCCCCCCGAAAGCTGAATACCTTTACTTTTTCGAATATGTTGCAGGCTGAATTCATCAAGCAATGTTTCCAGTTTTTCTTTTTGGTATTCTTTCGAGTAGTCGGTCATTTCCAAAACAGACCGGATGTTGTCTTCAATACTTAATTTCCTGAAAACAGACGCTTCCTGAGCCAGATAACCGATACCACGTTGTGCCCGTTTATAAACCGGAAGTTTGGTGATTTCCTTTTCGTCGAGAAAGATCTTTCCTGAAAATGGTTGAATCAATCCAACAATCATATAAAACGAAGTGGTTTTTCCGGCTCCGTTAGGGCCTAATAATCCCACAATCTCGCCCTGCTCAACCTGAAAACTTACTCCTTTTACTACGGTTCTTTTTCTGTATTTTTTAACGATATTTTCTGCTCGAAGAATCATAATGGTTCAAATAACGTCAATTTTTGACGGAATTACATGGCTTCCATCTCTTTTTCACGATTTTTAACTACGCGACGGGAAATTACAATACCAATTTCGTAAAGGAAAACCAGCGGGAAACAAACCATTACCTGGCTAAAAATATCGGGTGGAGTAATTATTGCCGAAAGCAACAACATTACTACATAGGCATGTCGACGGTACGTTTTCATGAATTGTGGTGTCAATATTCCGACCTTACTTAAAAAGTAAGAGAAGATTGGAATAAGAAAAACCACTCCGGCAGCCAGCGAAATAGATGTAACCGACCCAATATACGATCGGAGGTTAATCGTGTTTTCTACCTCGCTGCTTACCTGGTAAGTTCCTAAAAAATGAATGGATAAGGGTACAATTAAATAGTAACCAAACAGTATACCCATCAAAAATAATATTGATGTAAAGAACACTGCTCCACCGGCATGTTTACGTTCGTTCTCGTACAACGCAGGTTTTATAAAACGCCAGAATTCGTAAAAAACAACAGGCGAGGCCAGAATAAATCCGGCAATAATCGACACCATAATATGTGTAGAAAACTGCCCGGCAATTTTAATACTCTGCATTTTTAGTGGAACCTGGTTAATTTTTACGGCTTCCGATCCTACCAGGTCTCCTAGTTTTGCAAACATACGGTTGGTCCAAAAGTCGGGCATTCTCGGGCTGAGGATGACCACATCGAAAATAAACGATTTCATCACAAATGCTACGATGGCAAAAATAACAATGGCCGCAGACGACCGGATAATGTGCCAACGAAGTATCTCCAGGTGTTCAAGAAAGGACATTTCTCCTCTTGAACTTTCTTCGCCTTGTTTTTTTGTTGTACGTTCTTCGCTCATGAATTCTGGTTTTCAAAAAAAAACTTCACAAATGTACACGAATTTTTCGCATTTAAAATCTCAAATATTACTTATATATTGCATGGCTCAAACTTTTCACATAATGTTAGTCTCTATTAAATACATCAAATTTTAAAATATAAAATTTATTAAATTGTATTGCCATTTTGCTTACTTTTAATAATTTAGAATTTGCTTATGCTACAGAATTTGGGAGATTGAATATATGAGTAAAAAAGTTGTATTAGCAGAAGAGTTGCAGCGTTTTTTTGGTTTCGACCGTTTTAAAGGGCAACAGGAAGAGGCGATTAAAAGTGTGATGGATGGAAAAGATACCTTTGTGTTGATGCCTACAGGTGGGGGAAAGTCGTTAATTTATCAGTTGCCGGCCTTAATTCTCGAGGGCACTGCCATAGTGATTTCTCCGTTAATTGCCCTGATGAAAAACCAGGTTGATGCTATTCGAGGAACACATGCCGAAGACAGCGTGGCTCATTTTTTAAATTCTTCGCTTTCAAAGGCAGCCATTACTCAAGTAAAAGAAGATGTGCTGGCCGGAAAAACAAAACTGCTTTATGTGGCTCCTGAGTCGTTAACTAAAGAAGAGAACATTGAATTCCTTAAACAAATAAAGATTTCGTTTTACGCCATTGATGAAGCGCATTGTATTTCGGAGTGGGGACACGATTTCCGACCGGAGTACCGACGTATAAAACCAATTGTAGAAGAAATAGGGAAGTCACCGATTGTGGCATTAACCGCAACCGCAACTGCAAAAGTTCAGCACGATATTCAAAAGAACCTGGGCATTTTGGATGCAAAGGTTTTTAAAGCGTCATTTAATCGCGAGAATCTTTATTATGAAGTGCGTCCGAAGGTGAAACCCGAAACCCAGATCATAAAATTCATAAAACAAAACGAAGGCAAATCGGGGATTATATATTGTCTGAGCCGGAAAAAAGTTGAGGAGTTGGCCGAAACCTTGCAGGTTAACGGAATAAAAGCTCTTGCTTATCATGCCGGTATGGATGCCGCCACCCGCTCGGGAAATCAGGATAAATTTCTGATGGAAGAGGTGGATGTAATTGTAGCTACTATTGCTTTTGGTATGGGAATCGATAAACCCGATGTTCGCTTTGTGATTCATTACGATATTCCCAAAAGTCTGGAAGGTTACTACCAGGAAACCGGGCGGGCCGGCCGTGATGGTGGCGAAGGGCAATGCTTAACTTTTTACAGTTATAAAGACATTCAGAAGCTGGAAAAATTTATGCACGGGAAACCGGTTGCCGAGCAAGAGATAGGGAAACAGCTTTTACTCGATACCGTTTCGTATGCCGAATCAGCTATTTGTCGTCGCATAATATTGTTGCATTATTTTGGCGAGCACTACAGAACTGAAAATTGCGGGAACTGTGATAACTGCTTGAATCCGAAGGAGCAGATTGAGGCGAAAGACGATATTGTTACTGCACTGAAAGCGATTCTTGAAGTAAACGAGAAATACAAAGGCGACCATATTGCCAATATTCTGATTGGAAACAGTACTGCTGCCATAAAATCGTTTAAACACTACACGTTAAAATCGTTTGGTACAGGAAAGGAACATGACGAGCGTTTTTGGAATGCCGTATTCCGACAGTCGATGGTAGCCGGAATCATCAATAAAGACATTGAAAATTACGGTTTGCTAAAAGTCACTCAAAAAGGACACGAGTTTCTGGAGAAACCACATAGTTTTATGTTGGTGAAAAACCACGAATATGAAGAAGAGGATGACTCGGCAAGTGCAGGGGGTGCTCCATCGGGAGGTGCAAGTGGCGATCCGCAGTTGTTTGCCATGTTGAAAGACCTGCGGAAAGAAATTGCGAAAAAGCACAATCTTCCACCGTTTGTAATTTTCCAGGATCCGTCGTTGGCCGACATGTCTATTCAATATCCGGTAACTACCCAGGAGTTGCAAAATATTCAGGGAGTTGGACAAGGGAAAGCCCGCCGCTATGGTAAAGAATTTGTTACGCTGATAAAATCGTATGTGGAAGAAAATGAGATTGAACGCCCTGAAGATTTGGTGGTGCGCACAGTTGCCAACAAGTCGAAAATGAAGGTGTTTATTATTCAGAGTATCGACCGCAAATTGTCGTTTGAAGATATTGCTGACTCAAAAGGAATTGAAGTGAGCGAGGTGATTGGAGAAGTGGAGGCGATCGTTAATTCGGGTACAAAATTGAACATCGATTATTACATTGAAGATGTGATCGACGAAGATCATCAGGAAGATATTTTTGAATATTTCCGCGAGGCTGAAACCGACTCTATTCAGGACGCCTTGGATGAATTAGGTGAAGAAGAATACTCAGAAGATGATATTCGGTTGATGCGGGTGAAATTCTTTTCCGATTTGGGAAACTAATCTCAGCCATTCAGATTCAACTTTTTGTTATTGAAATTGTTACTTTTGCAACCCTTTTTATTTGAATACATAAAAATAATAGATATGACCGTATCAGTTCAGAAAAAACTAGATTATAAAGTAGCCGATATTTCATTGGCAGAATTTGGAAGAAAAGAAATTGAGATCGCGGAGAAAGAGATGCCGGGATTAATGGCCATTAGAGAAAAGTTTGGCCCGCGCAAACCGCTCGATGGAGTGCGTGTAATGGGTAGTTTGCACATGACTGTTCAAACTGCTGTTTTAATTGAAACATTGGTTGCCCTTGGAGCAGATGTTCGCTGGGCAAGCTGTAATATATTTTCAACGCAGGATCATGCGGCAGCAGCGATTGCCGAAGCCGGAGTGCCTGTATTTGCCTGGAAAGGTGAAACGTTGGAAGAGTACTGGTGGTGCACCCGCGAGGCAATGAGTTTCCCCGATGGAAAAGGCCCGCAACTAATTGTTGATGACGGTGGCGATGCTACCTTGTTAATTCATAAAGGTTATGCTGCCGAAAAAGATGCCGGTGTATTGGATGTTGAGGCTTCAAGCGAAGAAGAAGGAGTAATTCTTGAGTTGCTGAAAACAACATTGAAAGAAGATAATCAGAAATGGCACCGCACGGTAGCTGAATGGAAAGGTGTTTCGGAAGAAACTACAACCGGTGTTCATCGTTTGTATCACATGGCGGAGAAAGGCGAGTTGTTGGTTCCGGCTATTAATGTTAACGATTCGGTAACGAAATCAAAATTCGATAATCTGTACGGTTGCCGTGAATCGCTGGCCGATGGTATTAAACGTGCTACCGACGTAATGATTGCCGGGAAAGTAGTTGTTGTTGCCGGTTATGGCGATGTTGGTAAAGGTTGTGCTCACTCGATGCGTAGTTATGGCGCCCGTGTAATTGTTACCGAAATCGATCCGATTTGTGCGTTGCAGGCAGCCATGGAAGGTTTTGAGGTGAAAACAATGGAAGATGCATTAGCCGAAGGAAACATTTATGTAACCACCACCGGAAACTGCGATGTAATTACTGCCGGGCACATGGCAAATATGAAAGATCAGTCGATTGTTTGTAATATTGGCCACTTCGACAATGAAATTCAGGTTGCTAAAATGGAAAAATGGCCGGGCATCGAAAAAGTAAACATTAAACCACAGGTTGATAAATATACCTACGAAGATGGTCATAGTATTTTCTTGTTGGCTGAAGGTCGTTTGGTAAATCTTGGATGTGCAACCGGACACCCGTCGTTTGTAATGAGTAATTCGTTTACCAACCAGTCGCTGGCACAAATCGATTTGTGGGAGAACAACTACGAAGTGGGTGTTTACACCTTATCGAAAAAGCTGGATGAGGAAGTTGCCCGTTTACATTTAGCGCAAATTGGTGTAAAACTGACCGAGCTTACTGAAAAACAGGCTTCTTATTTGGGTGTTTCGAAAGAAGGTCCGTTTAAGCCGGAGCACTACAGATATTAAGAAGATTTATTTATACAATAGAAAATGGGTTTCACTTAGTGGAGCCCATTTTAGTTATATACCCGGATTGTATTTCCGCTGAAAGAGGTATTGTACTGCTTTAATGGTGCCGCAGCGGGTCCTTTTAATACAGTTCCGCCAATAAAAATATATTCCGATTCGCAACAAGAGCATTTTCCTACAGCTCCGTCGTTTGCTACCCTGCACGATGGATTGATTTCGTTTGTGCAAGCCGCATCAAAAGCATAGTACGAGCCTTCTGTTTCGCAATAAACAATAACGCCTCCAAATCCCTGATTTGGAAAGTAGACCGAGTTGCCAGGCACGGTTAGTTCGTTGTATTGCTCCAGCTTAAGTTCTAAACCCACCCAAGCATCCGGAATTTCCGAATCAATCTCATTGCATGACGAATACATAATAAATGTAAGTGCTACAAAAAACAAATACTTCATTCCTGGATAAACCGACTTCCTGTTGTTGCTCTTTTCTTGCATGACGCTAACTTTGTTTTGTATTCTTTAACGCGAAAATTTTTATTTACGTACTCGTTTAGTACTTTTATAAACTGAACAGACAAAAGTACAATTTATTGCTGATAGAAAATTATGGATGATATAGTTGTTATCATACTAACACTTATAGTTGCCGTTTTTGGTATACTGAATAAAACGCGTAAAAAGAATGCTGCGCCCGGACAACCAGCTCCTTCAGCTGACGGCACGCAGAATTTCTGGGAAATGTTGCTCGATAATGAAAATGAATCACAGCAGAATGTGCCGCCGCCGGTTTATGAAGAGGAATTTATAGAAGAACCTGCTCCTGAACCAAAGCCTGCATATGAATTTATTGCAGAAAAAGAAGCTGTTCAGACGATTAAAAAACCAATGAGAAGGCTGAGCAAAACAAAAAAGAAAAAACTGGTAATGGGCGAGGAGTTTTCGTTGAAGAAAGCTGTGATATATAGTGAGATTATCAATCGGAAGTATGTCTAACTGCGTAAAAATCACTTATTTTCGATATTTTTTTGCTTAGAATATTTTAATATCCAAGAAATTATATAATTTTGCATTAGGAAGAGTTCCGGGCAAATCGGGATTCTTTCTATTTTTTTATGCCTATGTTGAGGCGAAACAATTAAATAAAGGAGGATACAAAATGTCCCAGGTAACATATTTAACGAAAGACGGATTAGAAAAGCTGAAGAAAGAGCTGGAGCAGTTGATGACTGTTGAGCGCCCAAAGATTTCGAAGCAGATTGGCGAGGCCATTGAAAAGGGTGATATCTCGGAAAATGCCGAGTACGATGCAGCAAAAGATGCCCAGGGTATGCTTGAGGCAAAAATTGCCCAGCTAAAATCAAAAGTGGCCAATGCCCGAATTCTCGACGAGTCGAAAATTGATACATCACAGGTTCAGATTCTGAATAAAGTAACCATCAAGAACAAAAAGAATAATGCTACCATGCAATATACTTTAGTTCCAGAAAGTGAGGCGAATCTGAAAGAAGGAAAGTTGTCTGTAGAAACGCCAATTGCCAAAGGCTTGATGGGTAAAAAAGTTGGCGATGTAGTTGAAATTAAAGTTCCGTCAGGAGTTATACCTTTTGAGATTGTTGAAATTTCAATGTAAGAATTATGGCAAGCATTTTCACAAAAATCATCAATGGTGAGATCCCGTCATACAAAGTAGCTGAGGACGAGAATTATTTTGCTTTTCTCGATATTTTTCCAACTGCAAAAGGGCACACTTTGGTAATTCCGAAAAAAGAGGTAGACTACCTTTTTGATTTGGATGATGAAACCTACGCCGGTTTGCAAATGTTTGCCAAGAAAGTGGCCAAAGGATTGGAAAAAGCTGTTCCCTGCAAAAAAGTGGGGGTAATGGTTTTAGGTCTCGAGGTGCCACATGCACACATTCATTTGGTGCCCATGCAAAGCGAACACGATTTGCTGAACTTTGCCGACAAAACAAAATTCCCTCCCGAGGAAATGGAGCAACTGGCAAAGCTCATCGCTGAAAATATTGACTAGCAGTCCCGATCGAAGCATCGGGGCTTTTTAGCTCCAAAAATTCCATCAAAAATTATTAACATCCCCCGGATAAGGCTGAGAGAATTGGTATCTTTAAAAACTTTTTTAGCACAGTTTTTATGGTTCCATTTACGCATTTACACGTACACTCACAATACTCTATTCTCGATGGCGCAGCCAGCATCAGCGACCTGGTAGGCAAAGCAAAAGCGGATAATATGCCGGCTTTGGCTTTAACCGATCACGGAACAATGTTTGGTATTAAAGAGTTTCACGCAGCCTGTTCGAAGGCTGAAATAAAACCAATTTTAGGATGTGAAACTTATGTCGCAGCCCGTTCAATCAGTAATAAGAGCGATAAGGTCGACCGTTCAGGACATCACCTTATTTTGCTGGCAAAAAACAGGACCGGATACATTAATCTGATCAAGCTGATTTCGACAGCCAGCACTACCGGTTTTTACTATAAACCGCGTATCGATAAAGAACTGCTTGAGAAACATCACGAAGGACTGATTGCATCATCGGCGTGTTTGGGGGGCGAGATTCCACAACATATAATGGCCAATAATATGCAGGGTGCCGAGGACGCCATTCTGTGGTATAAAAAACTGTTTGGCGAAGATTATTACCTGGAATTGATGCGACATCCGGCGCAATCGCAACGAGAGCGCGAAGAGGTTTATGACTGGCAGGTAAAAGTAAATAAGCAATTGGTTCCGTTGGCAAAAAAGCTGGGTGTGAAACTAATTGCCACCAACGATATTCACTTCACAAACGAGTCGGATGCGGAAGCGCACGATTTGCTAATTTGCTTAAATACCGGGAAAGATTTTGATGATCCGAACCGGATGCGTTACACCAAACAAGAGTGGTTTAAAACGCAGGCCGAAATGAATGAGCTTTTTAAAGACATTCCGGAGGCGCTGGCGAATACCAACGAAATTGCTGAAAAGATTGAGCCTTTTGAGCTGAATACTTCGCCAATTATGCCGGTATTTCCCATTCCTGAAGAAATTGGAACGGAAGAAAGTTTTAAGGAGAAATATTCAGAGGAAGACTTGCGCAAGGAATTTGGCGATGCAGCTTTTGAACGTCTGGGCGGATACGATAAAGTTATTCGTGTGAAACTGGAGTCGGCGTTTTTAGAGCACCTTACATTCGAAGGAGCAAAAGAACGTTATGGCGATCCGCTCGAAAAAAGTGTGGAAGAACGCCTGATTTTTGAGTTGAATACCATTAAAACGATGGGTTATCCAGGTTACTTCCTTATCACTCAGGATTTTATTAACTGGGCAAAAGATAACGGCGTGATTGTTGGTCCGGGACGTGGATCGGCGGCCGGTGCAGCAGTTTCATATTGCGCCGGGATTACCAATATCGACCCGATTAAATATGACTTGCTTTTCGAGCGTTTCCTGAATCCCGATCGTATATCGCTTCCTGATGTCGACATCGACTTTGATGACGACGGCAGACAACTGGTATTGGAATATGTAACCAACAAATACGGACAGGACAAAGTGGCCCACATTTGTACTTTCGGTACTATGGCGACAAAGTCATCGATCAGGGATGTGGCCCGTGTGTTAAAACTGCCGTTACCCGAAGCCGATCGTTTGGCCAAGTTGGTGCCCGAAGCTCCGAAAATGAGTTTCAAAAAGGCGTTTAAAGAAAGCCCCGATCTGGCACGGGAAAAAGATTCGCCTATTCCTTTGGTTGTTGATACGCTGAATTATGCTGAAAAGCTCGAAGGTTCGGTACGAAATACCGGGGTGCACGCTTGTGGAATTCTGATCAGCCGCGATCCACTGACAGATCATATTCCGTTGATGCCTACCAAAGACGAAGAACATTTGCTGACAACACAGTATGATGGGCGTTTTGTGGAAGACATCGGTTTGCTGAAAATGGACTTCCTGGGACTGAAAACCCTGTCGATTATAAAAGAGTGTTTGGAAAACATCAAGTTGTCGAAAGGAATTGAAGTTCCAATAAATGAAATTTCGCTTGATGATGAGAAGACGTTTGAGCTTTTTAGTCACGGTGAAACCACGGCTATTTTCCAGTTTGAATCGGACGGAATGAAAAAACACCTGCGCGATTTGAAGCCAAACCGCTTTGAAGACCTGGTGGCCATGAACGCGCTGTACCGCCCGGGACCAATGGAATACATTCCCGATTATATTGCCCGTAAACATGGTAAGCAGAAAGTGGATTACGATGTACCGATGATGGAAGAATACCTGAGCGATACGTATGGTATTACCGTTTTCCAGGAACAAGTGATGTTACTCTCGCGTTTGTTGGCAGGCTTTACCCGTGGTGACTCGGATACGCTGCGTAAAGCGATGGGTAAGAAGATTATGTCGGTGATGGAAAAACTTAAAGTTAAGTTTGTCGACGGATGTAAAGCCAACCGGCAGTTTGTTGACGAATGTAAAAACAAAGGAAAACAGACTGACGAAGTAATTAATAAAATATGGAAAGACTGGGAGGCGTTTGCTTCGTATGCATTTAACAAATCGCACTCGGTTTGTTATGCTTACATTGCTTACCAAACAGGTTTTTTAAAAGCGCATTATCCTGCAGAATTTATGGCGGCCAACCTTAGCCGAAACCTTAATAATATCACTGATATTACCAAGTTGATGACCGAGTGCAAACGCATGAAATTGAATGTGTTTGGGCCGGATGTTAACGAGAGTTTCATCAAATTTACTGCAAACAAAGAAGGTGATATCCGTTTTGGAATGGGCGCTATTAAAGGTGTTGGCTCAGGAGCGGTTCAGCATATTATTGATGTGCGTAACGAGCGCGGTCATTTTAAAACTATTTATGAACTGGTTGAGCATGTAAACCTGCAGGCTGTAAACAAAAAGAACCTCGAGGCACTTGCAATGGCAGGTGCTTTCACAAATTTGGAGGGGGTGAATCGCAGTTGCTTTTTTGCCGGTGAAAACGAAACCGACGATACCAATTTTATCGAAAAACTGATTCGGTACGGTAACCGCGTTCAGCTTGAAGCAAACAGTGCACAGCAAAGTTTGTTCGGTGGAATGGGAGGAGGACAGGACATTCAAAAGCCGGCCATTCCAAAAGTTGACGAGTGGGCAAAACTAATCATGCTGGAGAAAGAGAAGAACCTGATCGGTATTTATCTCACTGCTCATCCGCTTGACGATTACCGTCTGGAGATCACCAATTTTTGCTCGAGAGAGGTGGCCTTGAAAGACCTGAACAACGATATCTCGAAATACCAGGGAAAAGACTTTACTTTTGGCGGCATGGTAACAGCAGCGCGCGAAGGACAGTCGAAAAACGGAAATATGTACGCCGTTATGACCCTCACCGATTACACCGATTCAAAAGAGCTTTTCTTCTTTGGGAACGACTATGTAAACTTCAGCAAATTCTGTAAAATGGGGCTGTTTATCATGGTAAAGGGTTCGGTGAAGCAACGTTTCAATAGCGATTTTTATGAATACAAGGTTAACAGCATTGAGCTGCTCGACGATGTGCGCGAAAAATACATTAAAAGTTTAACCATTAACGTGCCACTAAAAGCATTAACCGAAGACCTTGTAAAACGCATCGACCATATGGCCGGAGAATACAAAGGGAAAGCCCTGCTGAAGTTTAATGTTTTTGACTCCGAGAACAATATGTACATTGAAATGTTTTCAAGAACTACAAGGGTAAATCCTTTGGATGGTTTTCTGAACTTTTTTGATGAACAACCGGAAATGAGTTACAGAATTAATTAGTTTTGTAGAACTGAGAAAAGATATACAACAATAAAAAGATAATAATATGGCTTTAGAAATTACAGATGCCAATTTTGAAGAATTGGTAATGAGTTCAGACAAACCGGTGATGATCGATTTTTGGGCAGTTTGGTGTGGCCCATGTAGAATGATTGCACCTATTGTCGAAGAAATGTCTGCTGAGTACGAAGGCAAAGCAGTGATTGGTAAAGTTGATGTTGACAACAATCAGGATGTAGCAATGAAATACGGAATCAGAAACATACCTACAGTATTGTTTGTGAAAAACGGCGAAGTTGTTGACAAGCAGGTTGGTGCTGCTCCAAAACAAGCTTTCATCGACAAACTGGAAGCACTGCTGTAATTGTAAATTACATTTCATAAACTGTCATTTCGACGACGTAGGAGGAGAAATCTTTTAATTCAAGGATCCGGCTTCTTTTGCTACCCGAAATGACAGTTTTTATTTTATCATTTTGAAGAACCTGATCGACATAGAACAATTTCACCGTTTCGATAACCTGGGGCTGGTGGCTCACGAGGTTGTTGAAGGTTTTATAACCGGTTTGCACCGAAGTCCGTTTCATGGATTTTCGGTTGAATTTGCAGAACACCGGTTATATAATCAAGGCGAGTCGACCAAACATGTTGACTGGAAATTGTATGCTCGAACCGACAAGCTTTTCGTAAAACAGTACGAAGAGGAAACCAACCTGCGTTGTCAGTTGGTTGTCGATACTTCTTCATCCATGTTGTTCCCGTACACAAAAGGGAAAAAGCATTTGCATAATAAACTTGCTTTCTCGGTTTACACGGCCTCTGCATTAATTTATTTGATGCGTAAACAGCGCGATGCAGTTGGTCTTACATTATTTTCCGACGAAATAGAGTTCCATTCATCGCCACGAATTTCATCGGTGAATGCTGAGGTGATGTATGGAAAACTTTCGGAACTCATTCAGCCCGAAAATGCCAGTTTGCGAAAAACCACTAACACCACACAAGTTCTTCATCAAATTGCCGAGAATATACATAAACGTTCGCTGGTAATTATTTTCAGTGATATGCTCGACAGCTCGAAAAACGAGGAGTTGTTTTCTGCACTCCAGCACTTGCGCTACAATAAACACGAGGTTATTCTTTTTCATGTCACCGATCATTCTTTGGAGCGTGAATTTGATTTTAGTAACCGTCCGCATAAGTTTGTTGATTTGGAAAGCGGACAGGTTGTAAAGTTTAATCCCTCGGAAGTAAAAGAGCACTACACAAATACGGTTAGCGATTATTTCGAAGACCTTAAAGTGAAGTGCGGTCAATATCAAATCGATCTGGTCGAAGCCGACATCAACAAAGATTTTAAAGAAGTTTTATTTTCGTACCTGGTGAAACGTAAGAAGTTATACTAATTGAAATTCGCTTTTGCCTTTCGAACTACGACGCTTTAATTCGTAGTCTTCTTCAACTTTTTTATCGATTCTTTTCTACTAATCAGCATTGGTATTGATACGCCAATGGCCAGCGAAATAAGTATGAAAATCATCTTTGCACCGTTGTTAGCGGTGTCGATAAGTGTTTGTATATAAACGTCTTTGTCCTCAAGATCAATTAATGCAATAAATCCTAACATCATTCGGTAGGCGAATGCTCCGGGAACCATTGGAATTACGCCGGGGATGGAAAAAATCAGTGGAGGACTTTTTTTCAGGTGGGCCATTTGTATGCTGATAATTCCTATGATTGTAGCTCCGATAAACGATGCAAAAACAATTTCGACTCCCAAAAACATACTGCCAAATTTTATAAATCCGCCAATTGCTCCCATGGCTCCAATGGGAAAGAGCGTGCGTTTTGGCACATTAAAAAGAATGGCAAAACCTACGGCTGCAATTCCCGACCAAAAAGCTTTTGTGAGTATTTCGAGTACTATCATATCAGAAATTTAAAATCATTTTAGAGGTAAAAAGTCCTAATGCGATGGCAAATGCAATTATCAATCCGTTGATCGCCCGAACAACTCCGTTTTGAATATTCCCGTCGATCATATCTGTTACTGAATTAATAAGTGGTATTCCGGGAACGAGAAAAAGTACCGAGGTTGCAACTGCTTTCTCAGGCTCGCTGCCAATTTTGAAATGTTCCGATAACCCTGCAATAAATGATGCGACCAATGCCGCAAAAAATACACAGAGGTAGGGGTTAAAATTCTTACGGGCAGCTTCCTGGCGGGCGAAAAGCCCTGCAACTGTGGCAATAAATGAAACTCCCATGTTTATTGCATCTCCACCAAAAAGATTACAAAAGCCTGCTCCGGCAGCACCAACCATTACTAAAAGCAACCATCGCGGATAATGTGGCAAGGCTTTTAGTCGTCGTAATTCCTCCTTAATCTGTTCAATTCCCCAGTTTTGTTCTTTCACATTCCAGCTCAAATGGCTGATTCCGCTTACCATTTTAAAATTCGGGTGTAGCGGCGAGATTCGTTTCATGCGGCTAAAGAAATACTGCTGATCTTTTTCAATAATTGTCAGCATTAAAGCCCGCTGTGTAATAAGCAATTCAATTCCATACCCGAGGCTTTTGGCAATTCGTTTCATAGTAACGCGGGTACGGTGTGTACTGGCTCCTGAACTCATTAATAATGCCCCGATCTCTAAAAGCGTGTTCCCTGCTGATTGAGCATTTGTTCCTGAAGATTTCATTCTGCTAATTCAATGTTTAATTCGATTCAATTGCAAAAGTAGTGCATTCTTGCAACTTGCCGGAAATTATTCTGATGTAGGAAATGAAAGTAATATTCAGTAAACAATACAGTTTTTAATGTCGGGTAAAATCATTAATTTTAGCTATTATCAATAATATCCCCGTTTATGTTAGTTAAAACCTTCGGAAGCGCAGTTTTTGGAATCGATGCCACAACCATTACCATTGAAGTTGATGTAACCACCGGAATTAAATTCTTGCTTGTTGGCTTGCCCGACAGTGCGGTAAAAGAGAGTCAGCAACGTATTGAATCGGCGTTGCGGTTAAATGGTTACAAATGGCCCAAAAAGAAAATCATCATTAATATGGCTCCGGCCGACATTCGTAAAGAAGGATCGGCTTACGATTTGCCGCTGGCTGCTGCTGTTTTGGCTGCATCGGGTCAAATTAATTCCGATAAATTATCGAAGTATGTTTTAATGGGTGAACTTTCGCTCGATGGAACTTTGCAGCCCATAAAAGGAGTTTTGCCTATTGCTATTAATGCCCGTGCGGAAGAATTTGAAGGCTTGATTTTGCCCAAACAAAATGCACGCGAAGCAGCTGTTGTTGATCGCTTAAAAGTTTTCGGAGCCGAGAATATCACCGAAGTTATCGACTTTTTAAATGGCGAAGGAAGCCTCGAACAAACGGTAATCGATACAAGGGCTGAGTTCTACGCTCAAGTCAATAATAATCCATTGGATTTTTCGGATGTAAAAGGACAGGAAAATGTAAAACGTGCACTGGAGATCGCGGCAGCGGGTTCTCATAATATAATTTTGGTCGGGCCTCCCGGATCGGGGAAGACAATGTTGGCGAAACGAATTCCTACAGTGCTTCCACCATTTTCGTTAAAAGAAGCACTGGAAACCACTAAGATTCATTCGGTAGTTGGAAAGATTGATAAAGAAACTTCGTTGATGACTCGGCGGCCGTTTCGAAGTCCACACCACACCATTTCGGATGTGGCACTTGTTGGTGGCGGAAACTATCCACAACCGGGAGAAATTAGTTTGGCACACAACGGCGTTTTGTTTTTGGACGAATTACCTGAATTTAAACGGACAGTCTTAGAAGTGATGCGACAGCCATTGGAAGACCGGAATATTACCATTTCGCGAGCCAAGTTCTCGGTGGAGTACCCCGCAAGTTTTATGCTGGTGGCTTCCATGAATCCATGTCCGTGCGGTTATTACAATCACCCAACAAAAGAGTGTGTTTGTGCGCCGGGAGTGGTGCAGAAATACCTTAATAAAATCTCAGGGCCGCTGCTCGATCGCATTGATATTCACCTGGAAGTTGTTCCTGTACCTTTCAAGAAATTGTCAGAAATGGAGTCTTCGGAGAATAGTGAGGCTGTTCGCGAAAGAGTGTTGAAAGCCCGTAAAATTCAGGAGAAACGATTTGCGGAGCATCAAGGTATCTACGCCAATGCCCAAATGACTTCGAAACTGATACGCGAATATGTAGTGCTAGGCAATGAAAGCAATAACCTGATTAAAAATGCCATGGATAGGCTCGGTCTCTCGGCCCGTGCTTACGACCGTATTTTAAAAGTGTCGCGTACCATTGCCGATCTCGAAGGAGAAGAAAATGTTCAGGCCGATCATCTTTCGGAAGCCATTCACTACCGTAGTCTGGATCGGGAGAACTGGGGAGGGTAAGCTCTTGTTTTGGAACGCTGATGATTCTGATTTTGCTGATTTTCGCTGAAAAGAGATGGCTCGCAGATTTCGCTGATTAGCGCAGAATAATTTTGGGATTCAGTGTTGCAACTTGGTGATGGTCTCACTCCAAGTGAGACTATCACTGATTAACAAAAAACGCTGTTTAACCTTTTCAGCCTTACTGGCTGAGACTCGATTTACAAAATCGCGCCAGCTGGGGGAAATCCGTGCCAACCAGGGGAAGAAAAGCTTCATCGATACTGTAAATTTCAGTTTCATAATACAAAGGTAAGGGTAACTTGTGATTAGAAATATTTTTTTCAATTTTTTCAAAAAAAGACGCAACCATAATAGATATAAAATCATCATTATATAAAAAACAAAATGAAACCAAATTATTTTTTAGTCTTTATAATGATATCTTTATTATCCATCAGTTTAGGATGTAATGAAGATAAAGAAATGGATAACACTATCCCTGAAAATTATACTAATGGAAGCTATATAGAACTAGGGCTATCAGAAACTCTTCTTAATACTAATTACAAATATTTTGAGAAAATCATCACAACAAGAATCTCAGAATATTGGATAGATGGAGTACAGCTTATTATTGGAAATGACACCACAACATATGAAAATGAGCTTCAAACAATACATAATGCCAATATTCCTTCAAACGTAATGAGAAAGGAAGATTTCTATATTGAAAAATTACAAAAGAATCCTAAGCGGATTAAAGTAAGTGTTTCAGAGAATACTAGTAGTCAGGAACGAGAATTTATCTTTTGGTTTGGAACAAACAGAAATAATTCACATAAATTGACAATTATCCAAGAAAGAAGATGATAAAAAAGGCAGGAAATTTTTCCTGCCTTTTTATTATATATATTACTGCCCCACAGATGCTATACCTCCTCCTCCGCCAGTACCTTGACATCCGGGATTACCAAAAGGTTCTATATAAACATGTTGTCTGTAATAGTCATAATTACCACCTGAATTACTAAAAGCATAATACCCGTTTGAGCTTCCATTCCACCCCCAATTAACATAAAGTTGGTCAAGGCTTTTCATTGAATAATCATCAAGGTACATGTGATAAACCATTCCTGAATATAAGAAAGCATGTCCACCTCCTGAATACGCCGTACCTCTTGATAATATAAGATCATGGTGCATAAAAGAACCAAACACCCGACATGCATCCAGGTTCCCTGTTTCAAAATCAATCTCACTATTAATACCACCACCATAGGACCATCCCAAAAAGCTTTGGAAAACATCCTCTACATCTTCCAATAATGTTAATGTACCATTACAATCATACTGCGAATCATATAATTCACCGACAGTCGAGACAAAATCGGCCACTTCACTTCTTAAACTGGAAGGGCTGCTCATAGTTATTTCGGGTTGAGCGTATAAAGCATTATAATCAAAATCATTTCGAACCATGTATCTATTGTAGAATTGCCCCACAACCTGCCGGCATATGCCCTCTATAGGAACTATTATAAGTACAGCCCGATGGCACATTTCCTTAGTAGTAGAACTTATTTCTCAACTTCAAGAGGTTATTTCTTGATATTAAGCACTCATTTCTTGACATCAAGTGGTCATTTCTCGACCTGAAGCAGTCGTTTCTTGACATTACATAGTCGTTATTGCAGAAATTACCTTTGCTGCTTTGGATATTGTCTTTTAAACAATAAGCTAATTTTATATCTTAGTAGCCTAAATCAATAAAACCACAAAATGAAGAAGCCTGTTCTTTTTGTGCTCTTTTGCCTGGGCATTATCTCATCGCTGTTCGCACAAAACATCCATTTAAACTCGTTGGGTTTTCTTACTGATGGCCCTAAAACAGCTGTTGTACCGAAATCCTGCACTTCTTTTAAAGTCGTTTCAATTGATACCGGCAACCTTGTTTTTGAAGGCAAAACCACAGGTCCGGCCTACCAGAAGGATGTTGATCAGGAAGTGTGGAACGTTGATTTTTCCGGCTTTCAAAAGCCCGGAAATTATTATTTAAAGATACCTGGAGTTGGGCAATCGGATGAGTTTAAAATAGCATCGGATGCATTTAATTTTGCAGCTGTAACAAGTATGCGTGCCTTTTATTTATGGCGCTGCGGAATGCCCGTTGATGGCGAGTTTGCCGGCAATCATTATCATCAGGATGCTTGTCACCTTGATGATGCGTATGAAGATTATATTGGAACGAAAGGTTCGAAACGCGATGGAACGGGTGGTTGGCACGATGCCGGCGATCATGGAAAATATGTCGTAAATGCCGGAATTTCCATGGGCGTTTTGTTTTATGCCTGGGAACATTTTCAACCACAACTGGAAAAAATGGATTTGGATATTCCTGAAACAGCGCCCGGATTTCCCGATTTTCTGCAAGAGTTAAAATGGGAAACCGACTGGATTTTAAAAATGCAATATCCCGATGGCTCGGGCAGGGTTTCGCATAAACTAACACGTACCAGTTTTCCCGGATTTATAATGGCCAGCGACGATGATGCAAAACGATACTTTACCGATTGGAGTTCGGCAGCAACGGCTGATTTTGTGGGGATAATGGCTATGGCTGCACGGTACTTTAAGCCGTACGACGTTGCTTACGCCCAAAAATGTCTGGATGCGGCGTGGGTGAGTTATCGTTTTCTGCAGGAGAATCCGGAGTACAAACGTTTCGAGCAAGGTGATTTTGAAACCGGAGGTTACCAGTCGAAAGATGAGGATGATCGTTTATGGGCTGCTGCCGAGCTTTGGGCAACGACAGGCGATGAAAGCTGTTTGCACGATTTTGAAAAACGGGCAGCAGCAATCGATTATGAGGTAAAAGAAGACTGGGACTGGCAAAATGTATCGAACCTGGCGATGTATACCTACGCACTTTCTTCACACAAGGGGAAGAATACGGAGGTGGAAAAAACGATAAAAAAGAATATTGTTGCCAATGCCAATGCCATCGTTGAAAAGGGAAAAACTGATGTATATTCGCGTGCGCTTGGTGGCAGGTATTACTGGGGATGCAACGGAACGGTTGCACGCCAGACCGTAAACTTACAGGTTGCAAATCTTATTCAGCCAAACCCAAAATACAAACTGGCAGCCATTGGTATTGTCGATCATATTTTTGGGAAGAATTATTACAATCGATCATATGTAACCGGTTTGGGAATCAATCCTCCAATGCATCCGCACGATCGACGTTCGGGAGCCGATAAAATTGATGCGCCGTGGCCGGGATATCTTGTTGGCGGCGGCCATTCGGCAACTGATTGGGAGGATAAAGAAGCATCGTACAGTAAAAACGAAATTGCAATAAACTGGCAGGCTGCCCTGGTTTATGCCCTTGCAGGTTTTGTAAGTTATTAGTGTCGTTCGGTTTTCTGCTAACGTGGTTTTGGAGCAGACTGGTGTTAAGTCGACTATATGATTTTGTTACGTCATGCTGAATTTATTTCAGCATCTTTTAAATAATAGAGATTCCGAATCCGTCAGCTGAAGGACGGAATGACGTACCCGAAACTTAAGAATTGCCTTAACGCTAGGTAGTTCGATAGATTTCAATTAATTTTATAGAAATCAAATTCTACCTGTCATGACTAAATCAAAAAAGTATCCCGTTTCCCGAAGAGATTTTATAAAAGTGTCGGCTGCCACAACAGCTGCTGTTTCGCTTGGTGCGTGTAATACAGAAAAATTACCGGAGCCAATGAAACGCCCTTTTGGCAAGCTTGGTTTTAATGTCACAACGCTCGGTCTTGGAGGGCAGGCGTCTATTCAGTGGACTCCCGACGACGTTGAACCCGAAAAAATTATTCTCAAAGCATTTGATTTGGGTATCAACTACTTTGACACTTCTAACCTATATGCAGATAGCCAGCTGAATTATAACAAGGCTTTTAAACAGTTAAGCCTGATTCCCGGCGAAGAAGGCTACAACGAAGCACTGCGAAAATCGATCTGGTTAACAAGTAAAACGGCTATGCGTTGGGGAAAACAGGGTTGGCCCGAGCGGGAAGGAATTAATAACTGGTCGAACGGAGAGAACGTACAGTGTGCGGTTGATGATGTAAAACGGTCGTTAACACAGCTATTTGGAAATGGAGAAGGTTATTACCCGGATGGCGCCTACCTCGATATGGTTTTATGCCATACCTTGAATAATGCCGAAGAGGTTGATGTGCTTTACGAAGGGCTGGAAACTCCGCTCGATCCTGACGGTAATTTTGGTGCATTGGTGGCACTTCGCGATTTGCGTGATGGAACCAACCTAACGGGAATGAATCCTAATAATGAAAAGCTGATCAAACATATTGGATTTTCAGGTCATGCGCATCCGCCGGCCATGATGGATATGATTCAGCGCGATGAATACGGTATTTTAGACGGCATGTTGGTAGCCATTAATGCCAACGACAAAACCAAAATGAACATGCAGAACAATGTCATCCCGATTGCTGAAGCCAAAGGAATGGGAGTTATTGGTATGAAAGTTTTTGCTGATGCTGCCATGTATCATAAAGAGCCGCGTTGGTCGCAAACGCCTGCCGATGTTTTCCGCAAAGTGGGTACCGACGAATTGCCGAGTAAGCCACTTATTGAATATTCACTGACAACACCGGGTGTGCACACGCTGATCATAGGGATTGGACAAATTGATGATGACCCGATGAAATGCCAGTTGGTACAGAATTTCTACGCGGCACAAATAACACCAGAAGGGATGAGTGCAGCCGAGCGAAAACGTATTGAAGAACAGGCAAAAAGTGTGAAGCCGGGAAGTAATTATTTTCAGGTGATTGAGAAAGAGAAACTTTCTCCTCCACGCGATGCAAAATTGGTGGATGGCAAATTAACCTGGAACACCGCGCTGGCAGATGAAGAACCAATATCGCATTACGAAATTATGCAGGATGGTGTGTTACTGGGTAAAGTTGAGCACAAACCTCAGTTGTTAAAAAGCCAGCCGTTTAGTATTTCACTAGACAAGCCGGGAGATGTTATGCTGGTCACTGTTGATAAAGCCGGAAATAGAGCTGAAACAGTTGTAGCGTAATAAAAATTTAATCACCTTTGTGGCGAATAGTATGAACCAAAAGTCGTACTATTGGTTTCAAATAGTAAAACATAATTTAACTAAGATGGTAGACAGACTTTCCGATCCCATTGGACGACTGATGGGATTGCGTTATAAATCGCACCCCTGGCACGGCGTTTCAATTGGTGATAATGCTCCCGAAGAATTAACCGCTTTTATCGAAGTGGTTTCAACCGACACCGTAAAATACGAAATTGATAAAGATAGCGGTTATCTGCGTGTTGATAGGCCACAGAAATTCTCGAATGTTGTTCCTGCTTTGTATGGCTTTATCCCGCAAACTTACTGCGGTACCAAAGTTGGCGAATACTGTTCGGAGAAAGTGAACCGAAAAGGAATAAAAGGAGATGGCGATCCAATTGATATTTGTGTGCTAACTGAAAAAGATCTGGCACATGGCGACTTGTTGGTAACTGCACGTCCGATTGGTGGTTTTCGAATGATCGATGGCGATCAGGCGGATGATAAAATCATCGCTGTTTTGGATAACGATACAGTTTATGGTCATTTTACCGATGTATCGCAAGTACCGGAAATTGTAATCCAGCGTTTGGAACACTACTTCCTTACCTACAAGGATATGCCGGGTGTTGATTCGAACACCGAAATTGCGGCAACTTATGGTCAGGAGGAGGCGCTGGAGGTGATCAAACTTTCGGTTGAAGATTACAATAACAAGTTTGCGAATTTAGGCAAACTGCTTGCATAAAAAGAAGGCCTGATTCTCGAAAATCAGGCCTTCTTTCTTTTTAATAGATTTTTGCTACCGGGTAACGTTTGTAGGTTTTTTCAGCCCATTCGGTATTATTGTAAATGTAGCTCAATTGTGCCCGGTGATTCTTTGCTAATTCCGGATCTGCTTTGCGTTTTTCATCAAACTGCTTCTTAAATTCCGGATGCTCGTTTAGATATTTCAGCGCATTTTCTTCAAATCCATACGACGAGAAATATTCTCGCTGATCAAGGACTGAATCGAAAAAGTTCCAGCGGAAAAATGAATCCATTGCTTTAGGCTCTAACATTTCCAGAATATATTTCATTTTACTCTGACGAACCGGAATCAGCAGGTCGCCGGTGTAATATTTTATTTGTTGTGTCTCGCTACGTGTAGTTACTTCGTTATGGAAATAATGACCGTTAAACGGTTGTTTCGGACTGGAATATTCATCAATATAATCAACCGTAACTTCCATAACCGTATCCTTTTTCATCGGAACCAGTCCTACTCCGTTTAATTGTAATCTTTCAATTACTTTGGTCCAGCCTTGCGGAAGAACATAGTATTCCGGGATTGTAATTTCCTCTACCGTATTGTAAACATTGTAGTAGCGAATCTCTTTCGTAAATGGTTTCGAACGGTCGTAGCCAAAACGTGGCAGGCCGGTAACTTTGTCGATAACCTCCTCGCTGGTTTCGTAGCCATCAAAATTAAATGTGGAGTAACTACTGGTATCAACTTTATAGCTTATCGGATAAGTTTTCATTGCCAGCAATTCTTCTGTTCCTTGTTTGCGGCTTGAAATAATTTCTTTCGAATTTTCTGACGTGAACTCACTCAGCGTTGTAATAAACTGGTAGCATGATTTTACGCGATCGGCAAAGTTTTTATAAACGTGATTTTCAGTCATCATTCCATAACTGTTGAACAGACTCGCATAACCCGATGAATACCGTGGGGAATCCTGCCAAAGAAAGATTGCTGACAGCGGCTCATAATTAAACCAGTTTACGTACGGCGTGAGTTTGTATTCGCCCTCATCCATTTTCTCAAACATTTCGGGAATCATTTGGCTACGCAGAAATTGTTCCTGTGCAGGCGGAAAATAATCGGGGAATGGCGTAATCCATGTAATACTGTATTGATGATCGGAACCGTTGGTTGTGTGTGTGTCCAGAAAAACATCGGGATCCCATTCATTGAAAATTTTATTTATCGAACGGGCATTTTCCGAATCACATTTCGAGAAGTCGCGGTTCAGATCAAGGTTTTTTGCATTTCCACGAAACCCGGTTTCGTATGGTGTAGCCTGGTTGGCACGATTGTATTTTCCGCGGTTCAGATGCCCGCCAATGTTGTACACTGGAATGATAACAATTACCGTATTTTCGAGCCACTTTTGCATTCCGTTTTTATTGCGAAGAATATCGTCGGCAAACCGCAAACTGGCATCAATTCCTTCCGGCTCGCCCGGATGAATACCATTGTTGATGAGCAAAACTGATTTTCCCTGCGCTTTTATTTTCTCAGGATTGAATTCCGGCTCACTGTTAATAATGAAGGTGTGTAATGGTTTCCCAATATCGGTAGAACCATTTTCAACGAATGTTGCATTGTCATACTTCGAATCGAGCAGTTGGAACATTTCGATTACTTCGTCGTAAGTTGGCGTGTAATTTTGCTCGTACCTCAGATTTATTAGTGGTTTTTGGGCAAACAAAAACAGGCTGACAGCGCATAGCGCCACAACCAAAGCAGTTTTTTTTCTCATGATGTAAAATTTGAGTAGCCAAGTAAGCTACAAACGCAAAAATTATTTTCGTTCTAAATCAAGGTAAGAATAGTCAAAATTGTTCTTTTCGTCGTGTAGATCTTCGCGTTTTATTTCGTTCCACCCGGCATAATTAACCTCGGGGAAATATGTGTCGGCATCAAAAGATTGGTGTACCAGTGTGAGGTATAATTTGCCCGCAACGGGGAAAAACTGTTTGTAAATCATTCCTCCTCCGATAATGAAAGCTTCCGTTTCGTCTTTCACTTTTTCAATGGCTTCGTCGATAGAGAAAACAGTTTCACATCCCGGAAATACATCATCCTGTTTATCGGTAATTACAATATGCCTGCGATTTGGCAGTGGCCATTTCGGCAACGACAGCAAAGTGTTACGTCCCATAATAATGGTATGGCCGCTGGTAATTTCCTTAAAACGTTTCAGGTCGTTTGGTAAATGAAACAGCAGGTCGTTGTTTTTGCCAATGGCAAAGTTCTCGGCAATAGCAACGATTATCGAGATATTCTTTTGAATTTTATTTGTCATTTTAAGTATGTTTTAAACGGCAACAGCTCCTTTAATATGTGGGTGCGACTGGTAACCAACCAATTCAAAGTCTTCAAATTTGAAATCGAAGATGTTTTTTACATCCGGATTGATCTTCATTTCCGGCAGCGGATATGGTTGGCGTGTAAGTTGCAGTTTTACCTGCTCAACATGATTGGAGTAAATATGAACGTCGCCAAAAGTATGTACAAAATCACCTGGATCAAGATCGCAAACCTGCGCCATCATCATGGTAAGTAATGCATACGACGCAATGTTAAAAGGTACTCCCAAAAATACATCGGCACTGCGTTGGTACAGCTGACACGACAACTTCCCGTCGGCAACATAAAACTGGAAAAGAATGTGGCAGGGTGGTAAGTTCATTTTGTCCAGTTCGCCTACGTTCCAGGCGCTTACCAGGTGGCGTCGCGAGTCGGGATTGTTTTTTATGGCATCAATTACCTGCGAAATCTGGTCGATATGACCTCCATCGGGAGTTGGCCAGCTACGCCACTGGTAGCCGTAAATGTGCCCGAGGTTGCCGTCGTCGTCGGCCCATTCGTTCCAAATACGCACACCATTATCCTGCAAATATTTCACATTGGTATCGCCTTTCAGAAACCAAAGCAGCTCGTAAATAATCGATTTCAGGTGCAGCTTTTTTGTTGTTACCATCGGAAAACCTTCGCTCAAATCAAAACGCATTTGGTGCCCAAAGCGACTGATCGTTCCTGTTCCCGTGCGGTCTTCTTTAATCGCTCCCTTTTCTAAAATGGTTTCCAATAGATCTAAATACTGCCTCATTTTTCAAATATTTCTCACAAAAATAATCGTTCAAAAAGAACTGCTTCCGATTTCCGGAATTTAAATATTCACAATTGCGCTAAGGTTGTTAACGGGAACAAGTTAAGGATTAAGAGGAGAGCCGCATTTCTTACAAAAAACAGCATCGTCGTCGTGCGATGAATGTAGGCATTGCGGGCAAACCTGTGTATTTTTTTCGATGGTTGGATTGATGATTTCGGCAGTAACGATACCCGTTGGAACGGCAATAATGGCGTAACCCATAATCATTACAATGCTGGCAATAAATTGTCCCATTGGTGTTCCGGGGCTAATGTCGCCATAACCAACAGTGGTAAGCGTAACAATAGCCCAGTAAATTCCCTGCGGAATACTTGAGAAACCGTGTTCAGGACCTTCAACCAAATACATGATTGTGCCAATTATTATAACCAGCATGGTAACGAAGAAGATGAAAACACTGATTTTTTCGCGGCTGTTCCAAATCGCTTTTGCCAGCGTTCGCCCGGCCTGCGTGTAACGCGTAAGTTTTAAAATTCGGAAAACACGCAGCAGGCGAAGAATACGAATCACAATCAAACTGTGCGATCCGATAACGATTAATCCAATGTAAGTTGGTAGAACCGACAGCAGGTCGATAACACCATAGAAACTGAGAATATAGCGAAACGGCTTGTTGATTATCGCAACACGCAATACATATTCAATAGTAAAAATTATGGTAATGGCCCATTCCAGAATATGAAGCAAAGGTTGGTGGTTCTGACGAATTTGAGGAACACTTTCGAGCATCACTAACACTACACTAATAAGGATAATGAAGAGCAAAGCAACATCGAATAGTTTACCTCCCGGTGTATCGGCCTCAAAAATAATCTCGTAAATCTTTTGTTTGGTTTTACTCATTGCTTCTAATATTCCGAATAAATATACAAATATGCAATGAAAGTGTTTGGAGCTGGAAACAAAAAAGCCTTCCCCAAAAAAGGAAAGGCTTTTAAAAAATTATTTCGTATTGGTTTTTAGAGAACGGTTTCTACTTTTTCGTAAGGTAGATTCCATGCTTCGGAAACGCCTTTGTATACTACTTTCCCGTCAACAACATTAAGCCCTTTGCGTAATGGCTCATTGTCGATACATGCTTGTTTCCATCCTTTGCCAGCAATCTCAATAGCATAAGGAAGTGTAGCGTTAGTTAACGCAATTGTTGAAGTACGTGGTACAGCACCCGGCATGTTGGCAACACAGTAATGCAATACATCGTCGATAACAAAAGTTGGATCAGCGTGTGTAGTTGCATGTGTAGTTTCGAAACAACCACCCTGGTCAACAGCAACGTCGACCAAAACAGTACCCGGTTTCATTGTGCTCAGCATATCGCGTGTTACCAAATGTGGCGCTTTTGCTCCAGGAATAAGAACAGCACCGATAATAACGTCGTGCGATCTTACCATTTCACGAATGTTATATTCGTTGCTCATCATGGTTTTTACGTTAGCCGGCATAATATCGTCGAGGTAACGAAGGCGTTTTAACGATACATCCATAATAGTAACATCGGCACCTAATCCGGCAGCCATTTTAGCTGCTTCGGTACCAACAATACCGCCACCAATTACCAAAACTTTAGCAGGAAGAACTCCGGCAACTCCACCAAGAAGTACTCCGTAACCACCGTAAGTTTTCTCAAGGTATTTTGCACCTTCCTGAATTGACATACGACCGGCAACCTCACTCATAGGAACAAGCAACGGAAGTGAACGATCTGGCAGCTCAACAGTTTCGTATGCCAAACACACTGATTTGTTTTCGATCATGGCGTGGGTTAAAGGCTCGCACGATGCAAAGTGGAAGTAAGTGTAAAGAATTTGCCCTTCCTTAATCAACTTGTATTCCTCCTCAATCGGTTCTTTTACTTTGATGATCATTTCGGCAATGCCGTAAACATCTTCAATAGTTGGAAGCATTTTTGCTCCGGCTCCAACATAATCTTCATCCTGGAATCCGCTACCCATACCACCGCCGGCCTGAACGTAAACTTCATGGCCATGTTTAACCAACTCCGCAGCACCGGCAGGTGTTAGTGCAATACGGTTTTCGTTATTTTTAATTTCCTTTGGTACTCCAATTATCATTTTAGTAAATATTTGAGTTTTTTCTGAGTTCAAAAATAGACCACTATTTGTGACTAAAACATGATAAATTCTCAGGATTTGCAACAATTTATTGTAAAAGTAATATGTATGAGATCATATCATTATGATCTACAAGTTAATTTTGCAATAAGATATTAATTTGTCTGAAATTTTAGATTATTGTTTTCAGATTGATAATCTTATCTTTGCCTGCCTGTAAAATATATTATATAACATGCCGACAGTATCAGACAGAGGAAGGATAATGCCTGATTCCCCAATCAGGAAATTAGCTCCGTTAGCTCATGAAGCTAAAGAGAAGGGGGTTAAAGTGTTCCATTTAAACATCGGTCAGCCCGATTTGCCAACACCTCCTGAAGCACTGGCGGCCATCCGGTCGATCGACCGGGAAATTCTGGAATATACTCCGAGCGAGGGAATTTTGTCGTTCCGTCAGAAACTGGCGAAATATTACCATAAATTTGACATTGACGTTTGTGCCGACGATATTATTGTTACTTCGGGCGGTAGCGAGGCGGTAACCTTTGCTTTTATGAGTTGCCTGGACCCGGGCGACGAAATTATTGTGCCCGAACCGGCTTATGCCAACTACGAAGCTTTCGCAATTGTGGCCGGTGCTAAGATTAAGTCGATTCCGGGCGATATTGAGGAAGGATTTGTATTACCTGCAATCGAAGAATTCGAGAAACTGATCACCCCGAAAACCAAGGGGATTATGATTTGCAACCCGAATAACCCAACCGGATATTTGTATACGCAGCAGGAAATGAACGCCATTCGCGACCTGGTGAAAAAATATGACCTGTATTTGTTTTCCGACGAGGTTTACCGCGAATTTTGTTATACCGGCGCTCCTTATATTTCGGCTTTTCATTTAGAAGGAATTGAGCAGAATGTTGTTTTGGTCGACTCGGTATCGAAGCGTTACAGCGAATGTGGTTTGCGTATTGGTGCGCTGATCACCAAAAATGCAGCCGTGAAGAAAAATGTGATGAAGTTCTGCCAGGCACGTTTGAGCCCGCCACTTATTGGGCAAATTGCCGCCGAAGCCTCATTGGATGCCGATCCGGATTACATGCTGAATAATTACAATGAGTATGTTCAGCGACGCAAGTTCCTGATTGACGGATTGAACCGCATTGATGGTGTGTATTCGCCAATTCCGATGGGAGCATTTTATACAGTGGCACGTCTTCCGGTTGACAATGCCGATAAATTTTGTGCGTGGTTACTATCCGATTTTCAGTACGAAGGACAGACTGTGTTTTTGGCGCCGGCTTCGGGTTTTTATACCGGCTCCGACAAAGGTCAGGATGAGGTGCGAATTGCTTATGTGCTGAACAAAGCAGATTTGGCAGTTTGTTTGAAGATTTTAACTGAGGCGCTAAAAGTTTATCCGGGAAGAAAAGAGCGCTAGCATTTAAAAATGGAAAGATTAAAGCATAAAAAATCCGGGTTGAATTTTCAGCCCGGATTTTTCTTTATCTGATCGTTTGTTAAGACAGGTTCTTAACACGTTCCATTGCTTCCAGTACATTCTCGCGATCGGCAAAAGCTGAAAAACGAAAATAACCTTCTCCTGCAGGACCAAAACCCGATCCCGGAGTTCCAACCAAATTCGCTTCGTTTAAAACTTTATCGAAAAAGTCCCACGATGTCATATCGTTTTTGGTTTTCACCCACACATAAGGAGCATTAACTCCACCATAAACTTCGTAGCCAATTTCGGCCAGACTTTCGCGCATTATTTTGGCATTCTCCAGGTAGTAAGCAATTACTTCCTCAACTTCTTTTTTACCTTCTTCGGAGTAAATGGCAGCTGCCGCTTTTTGAACCGGGTAGGATACACCGTTAAACTTGGTCGATTGACGACGGTTCCACAACGTTTTTACCTGGTGAGTTTTTCCTTCTGAGTCGTAAGCTACCAATTCGTTAGGAATAACGGTAATGGCACAACGTGTTCCGGTAAAACCTGCAGTTTTCGAGAAACTGCGGAATTCGATGGCAACTTTTTTCGCACCTTCAATTTCGTAGATCGAACGTGGAATTCCATCTTCGGTGATAAATGCTTCGTACGCCGCATCGTAAAGAATTATCGCATTTTTTTCGATGGCATAATCAACCCACTTTTTCAATTCTTCTTTTGACGCTACCGTTCCGGTTGGATTGTTCGGGTAGCAAAGGAAAATCAAGTCAGGAGTTTCAGTTGGAAGCTCAGGAATAAAGTGATTTTCTTTTGTACAAGGCATGTAAATTATTCCCTCGTAATGACCATTTTCCTGGCAAGCGCCTGTTTTTCCGCTCATTACCGTTGTATCGGCATAAACCGGGTAAACGGGGTCGCAAATCGCAATTTTATTGTCGTTACCAAAAATTTCCTGAATATTTCCGGTGTCGCATTTCGAGCCGTCAGAAACAAAAATCTCATCGGCAGAGATATCGATACCTTTCTTCTGGTACGAGTTTTTTGCAATGGCTTCGCGCAGGAAAGCGTAACCTTGTTCCGGTCCGTAACCTTTAAAAGTTTCACCTTTGGCCATTTCGTCAACACCTTCGTGAAACGCTTTTACAACACTGGGAACCAACGGTTGGGTAACATCTCCGATACCCATTTTTATCACTTTTTTATCGGGATTGGCATCGATAAATTCGCTCACTCTGCGCCCAATTTCCGGGAAAAGGTAACCCGCCTGAAGTTTCAGGTAATTTTCGTTAATTTTTGCCATATCTGTCTATTTTATAATGTTTTCCAAATTGGAGCGTAAAGATAAAAAAAACTATCGGCAAGCATTTTTGAGACCAACTCGTTTGGGGTTATTTAGATTAATTTAATGAAACAAGAATTTGCGGTTGAATAGTTTTTTTAGTTAGTTGTGGAATAGGCACTGAATCATAACAAATCTATATATTAAGTAATATTTTCTATTTTTATTGGAAATAGATATTCAGATGGAATTCCAATACTATTCACATTCACGTCCAGATTTGAAAAATGCGCTTTATCCAAATTTACAACTAAGAAGTTGGACAGAAGTTAGAGAAAGGTATTCTGAACTATTAGATGCTCAGTTGTATCAGGTTTGGAATTTTGAGGCTGCTAGTTTGCTTGCGGCATTAGAACTCCTCCAGCTGAAATATAGAAGAATTAATTTTGGGTTTACTCCAAGTGAAGAAGGTGTTGGATATTATTTTGATATTGAGGATGCTCTACAGATTGCTTTGTATGAGGAAATTGATGACTTTTTCTTTTATGAATTACTCTCAATTTACTTTAATATTGTCGTTAAGGGTGATCGTAATACAAATAAGCTTAACAAATTGATAGATATTTGTGAAAGTATTTTTTCTCAATTCGGAGTAAACATGATGATTCGAAACAATCAATTTGTTCCCCGTCAATCTGAAAAAATTGTGACTGAAATTTACGATCCCACTTTTCAATTGTTAAAAGATTCTACATACGACGGAGTGAATAATGAGCTTAACAAGGCTTTTGAAAGTTTCAGGGCAAAAGATTATAATGATGTAATTACAAAATCAATAAATGCAATCCAGGCTGCATTACAAATTCTGGTTGATGGAGAAGTAAATCAGAAAAAGAAAATCAATGTTCTTCTGAAAGAAGCTAAGAATAATCAGCTCCTTTCTGATTATGAATTAACAAATACTATCTATTTAAACATTAATAGTTTTTTGGAACGAATCAGAAAGGATAAGGCTGGTGTGCATCCTACTAATGGTTCTGCAAATCAGAACGACGCTTTATTCGTTATAAATCTTACAATGGTGTTACTCCAAAATCTGATATTAAATAACAATAGAAAAAATCAGGGTTAAAACCCTGATATGGTGCAATGTAGTATAACCCCAGGCTTAAGCCTGGGGTTATGAAAATGAGCAGATAACCGGGCTTTAGCCCTTAAATTTTAAGATATGTCTTACGTTAGGAATTGGTTACATTGTGTATGGGGTACTAAATCCAAAGTTCCGGTTTTAACGGGTGAGGATAAATTGTTAATACTGAGCCATATTAGAGAATATGCCAAGTCAAAAAATATTCTGATCTATTCAATAAATGGATATCGAGATCATGTTCATTGTTTACTATCACTGTTGCCTGATCAGAACATTGCAAAAGTGATTCAACTGTTAAAAGGCGAAAGCTCATATTGGATAAATAAAGAAAATTTATGTAAGAACTTTAGATGGGCAGATGAATACTTTGCCGTTTCGATTAGTGAATCACAAGTTGAGAAAGTAAAGATCTATATTCAGAACCAGGAAATTCATCATAAAAAGAAAAGTTGGGAGGAAGAGTACAATGAGTTCATTAAGAATTATAATTTTGAAATCTCTTAAAAATATAAAACCAAGATGCAAAACTTCTTTGTAAAATCACACGGCCTGGGCAACGATTACATTGTTTTAAACCAGGATGAGATAACTTTTGAATTAACGGAAAAAGCCATAATTCGCATTTGCGATGTTCACTTTGGAATTGGCTCCGACGGCATTCTTTTGAAAGTGCCAAGCGAGAAAGCCGATTTCGGTTTGCGTATTCTGAATCCCGATGGTTCGGAAGCTGAAAAAAGTGGAAATGGCTTGCGTATTTTTGCCAAGTATTTGTACGATTATGGTTTTGCCCAATCAAAATCATTTAGCATTGAAACGCCGGGCGGATTAGTGAAAGCCGAAGTAATTGAGGAGAAAAATAACAAAGCTTTCACCATAAAAGTGGATATGGGAAAAGCAATTTTCGAATCGAAAAAAGTACCTGTTAATTGTGAAAAAGAGGAATGCATTGGGGAGACGCTGGAACTGGAATATCGAGGATATGAAATTAACTGTGTATCGGTGGGGAATCCGCATTGTGTGGTTTTAAAGGACGAATTGGATGAAAAGGAAATAAAAACTTTCGGTCCGCAAATTGAGACGAATCCGATGTTTCCGAACCGCATAAATGTGCAGTTTGCAAAAGTGGTCTCGCCAAACGAAGTGGAAGTGATGATTTGGGAGCGCGGCGCCGGCTGGACATTGGCATCAGGAAGTTCATCGTGTGCAGTGGCTTGCACGGTAGTAAAGCGAGGATTGACCGAGCGCAACCTCACCATAAAAATGCCTGGTGGAAACTTGGCCATTGAAATTGATGAAGACTGGGAAATCCGCATGACCGGCGAAGTACGCGAAATTGGATCAGGAACATTAGGTGCAGAATTAATTGAGGATTTGGAACTATGAGAATAGTATTAATAGTTGTGCTGACTGTTTTTACATTCAGCTCAAACGCACAGTTTAAGTGGCCAAACGGCGCGAAAGCAGCTGTCGTTTTTACTTACGACGATGGATTGGATTGTCATTTGGATATTGCTGTGCCGCAACTGGACGAGTATGGTTTGAAAGGAACATTTTTCTGCACCGGCAATTCTCCAAGTTTATATAACAGAACAGAAGAGTGGCGCGCCATTACAAAGCGGGGCCACGAGTTGGGAAACCACACCTTGTTTCATCCCTGCGATGGAACAGGGCAGGACTGGGTAAAACCTGAATACGACCTGAGGACTTACACGCCCGAACAAATTATTGCCGAGTTAAAAACAGCCAACACTTTGTTAAAGGCGATCGACGGAAATACTGATCGATCGTACGGGTACACCTGCAGCAACTATGTTGCCAATGGAGTGGATTTTACCGATTCAATAAAAAAGATGTTTGTAGTTGCGCGCTGCGATGGTCCAATCCCGGAAACCATGGATGGATATAAAACCTGGAAAACACCAAGTTACACATCGGTTGATCCGGGTATTAAAGATTTGATCGCTCAGGTTGAGGATGCCAAAGCAAAAGGAACCATTGTGGTGTTTATGTTTCATAGTGTTGGCGGTGGGTATTTAAATACCGCAGCAGATGTACATAAACAACTGCTGCAGTATGTAAGCGAAAACAGTGATGATCTTTACAGCGACTCCTTTATAAATGTAATGAAGTACGTGAAAGAACATCAGTGATTTATGTTCTAGTTGGATTAGCGCCAATAGTTTTGGTTTTACATGACTTGTTCTTCAAGGATCGACTTCAGATTTTTAACATCCTCTTCTCGGTAGCCCTGTTTTTGGTAAATAATCTTACCTTCTTTATTTACCACCACATTTCGAGGAATATACTTTTGGAAAAATTGACCATAAATTTTATGCTCCGGATCTGGCCCGAGCAGAAAAGTAAAACCTTTTTCTGCGTTAAACTTTTTAATCTCCTCCATCGAGTGATCTCTTCCCAGCGCAACAACTATAAAATCATCCGATTTGTACTCTTCCCAAATTTCTGATTGAATTTGCGGAAGTTCTTTCATGCATGGTCCACACCAGGTTGCAAAGAAAACAAGCATTACGGTTTTCCCTCTTAGTTCCGACATTTTGTAACTTTTCCCGTTGATGGTTGTAAAGAAAAAGTCAGGAACCTGATCGCCAACTTTGGTTATATCGAACGATTCAAAATCAATCTTCTTTTTTTCTTGCGAAAATACATTTGTGCTCATTATGGCTAATAGCATAATGACTGAAAATCTATACATAGTCTATCAGAATTATAAGTAAAACATTAATTATATATTAATTCGTTAATTTTTGTAAATGTTTTAATAAAACAGGTAAGTGACGAAAAAGAACTAGTTTAGAACTGTTTTCCTGTTTTTTGGCAAAAACCGGAAATATGCTTGCTTCAATTTTTTAAATAATTTCGTCCGACTACTATTACGGACATGGAGGACTTTGAAGCAATATTACGTCTGGAGAAAGGCGATAAAGATGCTTTTAAGTACGTTTTTGATACGTATTATAAAAGTATTTGCTTGTTCATCGGGAAGTATATTTCCGATCCGGATCAGGTGGAAGATATTGCGCAAGATGTTTTTGTTTCCATCTGGGAAAAAAAGCTTCCGTTCCAAAATCTATCCGCGTTTAAATCATATCTGTATCAAGCCGCAAAAAATAAATCGTTGAATTTGCTGGAGCACGAAGCCGTTAAAAAAGGCTATCGGGAAAAAGCAATTCGGGATCAAAAAACTACCGACAATTTTTATAATCTGAATTTCATTGAAAACGAAACCCAGCGTTTAATTCAAAAAACGTTGAAAGAGTTACCTCCAAGGGCACGGGAAATTCTAATCATGCAACTGGAAGGATTTAAAAACGATGAGATTGCCGAAAAACTGCAAATTTCGGTTTACACTGTAAAAAATCACAAAGCATCCGCATATAAATATTTGAAACAAAATCTCAGAATTGCAGACGTTTTGATAGTTATTTTCTCATATATGTGTCATATTTTGTAGAAAGACTTTAAAAAAATATGATTTTGTATAGTTCCTTTTCCCCTCTCGCCTGTTTTATAAATGTTGAATATGAACACAAGGCAAGAAAATATTACAAAAATTCCGGAAATCATAGTAAAGAAGATTAGCCGGGAAGCTACTAATGAAGAGTTACAGTTGCTTGATGACTGGTTGTCGCAATCGGAGCAAAACACGGCACTGTACCAAAAACTCCTAAGCAGGAAAAATCTTGCTTTAATTGAAAAGAAGTATCATCAGATTGATGACCATGCTTCGTGGGAAAAAATTTTTCATAAAATTGAGTCGCGTAAGCAAACGCCTGTACGAAAACTATTTGGTACGGCTTTAAAATATGTAGCAATATTAGCAATACCACTTGCTGTTGCATCTTATTTTCTGCTTCACAACTTTTCTAACGAAGATTCAGTAGCCACTTTTGCCGAGTTGGAAAAGCAAATTTCAGAACTGAAAGAGTCCTCGCTGATTACCGATGAGGGAGAAGTTGTTCTACTTCAATCGGAGAATAGCGAATCGATAGTTGAAATTGACGGCGCTCAAATTCACCAAAAAGACTCAACCTTATTATACGATAAAGAGGAGAAAAAAATTGAAGAAGTAAAATACAACAGTCTGGTTACTCCACGAAGCAAAGTGTATAATCTGGTTTTAGCCGATGGAACAAAGGTGTGGTTAAATGCGTCGTCGGCAATAAAATACCCGGTTTCTTTCACAGGCGATATCCGAAAAGTGTATTTAACAGGCGAAGCCTATTTTGAGGTGGCACATGATAAAACAAAACCATTTATTGTTTCAACCAGCGAAATGGATGTTGAAGTGTTGGGAACAACATTTAATGTTATGGCATATCCTGAAGATCAGACAGTAGAAACCACGCTGGTAACGGGACAGGTAAAAATACGAACAGGTAAAAACAAATTGCTTTTGGAGCCCGGTATGCAGGCAACGCTTGATAAAGGAACCAGATTGCTCGATAAAAGTGAAGCCAATACTGACCTTATTACATCATGGATATTTGGTAAGTATATATTTGAATATGAGAGTCTTGAGGGTGTGATGTCGAAGCTTTCACGATGGTATGATATTGATGTGTCGTTTGCCAACATCAAGAAGAAGAACATACATTTTTCAGGTACTTTATTTAAATACCACGATATAAATGAAACATTGCACATTATTGAACTAACAACAAACGTAAAATTCGAGAATACTGAAAATTCTATAACTGTTAATTAAATGAAAAAAGGAGGATGAGGCCACATCCTCCGAAATTTAAATAACACCCTGACCAGTTACGAAGGATATTAATTTAAACACGTTAAAGGTATGAAAAAAATCTATTCTAATCGTGTACCTCTTCGGAGGTGCTCTGTACTATTACGAAGAATGAAACTAATTCTGATTCTGATTTTCGCATTCCAAATTTCACTTTCTGCAAAGTCTCAGGCAGGTTTTAGCCTGAATATAAAAGAAGCCAGTTTGGAGGAAGTTCTTGAAACTATTAAGAACCAAAGTGACTACGAGTTCTTTTATTCACACGAAGAAGTGCTGAATGTGAAGCAAATTAGTGTAAACCTGGAGAATGCTTCTATTGATGAAGTTTTGGCAAATTGTCTGAAAGACTCCGGTTTAGGTTACGAGGTTATTGACAATGTTATTGTTATAAAACCGGAAGAAAAGCCAATTAATAAGGAGGCGATACCCGCGGAGGAACCGCAAAAAAAGCAGGTTTCCGGGAAAGTTACCAGTGGTGAAGACGGACTGGAAATTCCGGGCGTAACAGTATTGCTTAAGGGAACGGTTACGGGGGTTACAACAGATATGGATGGTGCTTATACCATGCAAGTGCCTGATGAAAATGCTGTTCTCGTTTTTTCATCAGTTGGTTTTGAATCGCAGGAAATTACCGTAGGAACAAAAACGGAGATCAATATTCAATTGGAATCGTCGGTTACCGAAATTGATGAGGTGATTGTTACTGCGCTTGGAACAACCGTTCGGATTGACCAAACTGCAACAACTAACTCGGTAGTGCAGGCCCGTGAAATGGAGCGGTCGGGAGAATCGGGTGTTATTAATGCACTGTCAGGAAAAGCATCCGGTGTTCAGATTCGCCGAACTAACGGTGATCCTGGTGCAGGTTCGTCAATTCAAATTCGGGGAGCTAACACGATATACGGCGACAGTCAGCCACTGATTATTGTTGATGGAACGCCACTAAGTAACGACAACATCGCATACGGAGCTGAACTGAGTCAGCAGTCGCGTTTAGATGATATTAATGCGAATGATATTGCATCGGTTCAGATTTTGAAAGGAGCTTCTGCTGCAGCTGTTTGGGGCTCGCGAGCGGCCAACGGAGTAGTGATAATTACTACTAAAAGTGGTCGTTTAAATCAAAAACCAAACGTACAATACTCTTATACTAAGTCTTTCGACATGATAAGTGTGAAAATGCCATTGCAAAGCACTTATGGCCAGGGGCGCGGTGGTGTTTGGTCAGCCAGTTATGCCGAATCGTGGGGTGATAAAATTGCCGATCGCTCGGGTGCAGCTGATGAAGTAAATACAAGTGGAGCCTATTTTGTTGGAGATATTACCGGAACAACTTACTACCCGGTAACCGGTAAAAATTCTACTGCAGTTTATACCGATAGCAATTACGATCAGGTTTTTCAAACCGGCGGGTTCGATCAACACAATATTTCTGTAAGCGGTGGTGGAAAAACCACTTCGTACTATATTGGTTTCGAAAGACTAGATCAGGAAGGTATCATCAGAAACTTTACCTTGGAGCGTAACAATGCCCGAATTAATACACAAACCAATATTTACGATTGGTTGAAGTTCAACAATAAATTTAGCTATACTTCTGTAAAATCGAATAGGGTTCAACAGGCTGGTGATAACACAAACGGTGCTGTGTTAGGCTTGTATCGTAATGCTCCCGATTTTGATGTAACTGATTATAAAGGTCAGTATGTAAGTGCCGCCGGCGAGGTATTCGAACGCCAACGATCGTACAGGAGACATTTGGGAGAAAACATAAATCCAACTTATAACAACCCGTTATGGTCGATTTACGAGCAGGAAATGCCCGATAAAGTAGAGCACTTTGTTGTTTCACCGGAATTGGAAATTAACCCAACCGACTGGATTAAATTTATTGTTCGTGGAGGACTTGATTTCTACAAAGACAACAGAATGGAATTTTTCCCTGTTGGTTCTGCCGGTGGAAGTAATGCAAATGGACGTATGGAACAGCAAGATATTACCAGTAAAGAGGTAAATGCTGATGCAATTGCAATTATAGATCACGATATTACTGAGGATATCAGCCTGACAGCTACGTTGGGTGTAAACTACAACGACCGTTATCGTACCATTGATGTAACTTCGGTTTCGCCGTTTGCAGTAACTTCTCGTTTGCAGTCAACAGCACTTGCAGGTGGTGCTCCTGAAGCAACTTCATGGGATAAAACTATAAACCACATTCGCTCAAACAGGGGATACGGTGTTCTTTCATTTAGCTTATTCGATCAGCTGTATATTACAACTTCAGGAACTGTGGAAGCCGCTTCAAGTATTAAAGGAAACTTCTTCTATCCTTCGGCTGATGTAGCGTGGCAGTTTACTGATTTGGTTGAATCAGATTTTCTGAGCTTTGGTAAAATCAGAGCATCTTGGGGTAAAGTGGGTATTCAGCCTGCTCCTTATAAATTCCAGACTCTTGCTACTGCGGGATTATCAGATTTTGGAGGTGCTTATGCGTTCGATAGTGAAAAGGGAAGCGAAGAACTTTCTCCTGAAATTAAAAAGGAATGGGAAGTGGGTACTAACCTGCGTTTTATTGAAGACCGTATTTCGTTGGATTTCACCTATTATAACAACGAAACCACGGGAATTCTATTCGCTGTAAAAACAAATCCAAGTTCAGGTTATACCTATAATTATAAAAATGCGGCAACCATGTCGAATAAAGGTATTGAGATTGATTTGGGCGGAAGAATTATCGATAAAAAAGATTTCCAGGTTAAACTGAATACCAACTTTAATAAAAACCGAAACAATGTTGATGATATTGCCGGTGCCGAAACGGTAGATACCGGAGGGACTTCAAAAATTGTGAAAGGATATCCGGTTAGTTCATTCTATATGCCCGGAACTCTTCGCGATGAAAACGGGGATATGGTTCTTGATGACAACGGATTCCCGCAGTTAGATACTGACAACAGAGTGCTGGGTGATCCAAATCCTGATTGGAGAGGCGGATTAGGTTTTGATGTGAACTATAAGAATTTCGATTTGAGCGTATTGTTCGAACATTCTCATGGTGGCGATTACATCAACAGAACGAACATTGTGTTGTACGGTTTTGGTAAACACGAAGATGTGTCGAAAGAGGTTACTTTAACTGAAGATCTGGTAAACCATAGCGGAGAAGTTATCCCGGCCGGATCAACAGTGCGTGGTAATATTGAAGACTTTGGAGGTGGTGATGTTTTGTTGGATGAAACCTGGTATCGCCAGTCAATTGGTGGTGGCTTAGGATTTAGTAAGGCCAACGACCTGTTCCTCGACGATGCTTCGTGGACAAAACTTCGCAACGTAACTTTAGGTTATACATTCAATAAGGTAAATATCACTCAAAAATTTGCAATTAAATCATTACGGGTTTCAGTAACCGGTAGAGATCTATTCTTGTGGACAAAAGTTAGAGACGTTGATCCTGAGACGAATAACTACGGTGTAAGTATTGTTTCGGGTATGAACTACTTTAACAACCCGGGTACCCGTTCAGTATTGTTTAACCTGCAATTGAATTTATAGAATGTTTAAAATGGAAATTATGAAAAGGATATATATAAAATACATATTTGCGTTAGCGGTTCTAACTTCTTTTTTTAGTTGTCAGGATTTGGTAGATGATATAAACGACAATCCAAACCAGTTAACTGTTGATGCTGTTGACGCAGGCCTCTTTTTAAAGGGTGCCGAAATTGAAAATATGATGATTCAACTGGGAGTGTATAATCGTGTGGCCAGTTATTATTCTGGTCAGCTAATCGGTTACGAGCAGGTTGAACAAGAGTATTACAGCTATATTTTTACCGATCGTACTTTCGACTGGGATGGTTATCAGAGTGTGCTTACACCATTGCGTAACATCCGCGAAAGAAAAGCCGGCAATTATCTTTATATGGGTATTTCCAAAGTTGTTGAAGCGCATCTTGTCGGAACATACGCTTCTTTATTTGGTGATATTCCTTATTCTGAAGCATTAAGCGAAAGCGATAATCCGGTATTTGATAATCAAAAGGCTGTGTTTAGCGCTTTGCAATCGTTGCTTTCTGAAGCAATCAGCGATTTGGAAAATGTTACTGCAGGCGATGTGGTTACCGGCGATTACATTTTTAATGGCGACGAAGAAAAATGGATAGAATCGGCATACACATTAAAAGCCCGCTATTACATGATAACAAAAGAATATAGCGAAGCTTATACTGCTGCAATGAACGGAGTATCGTCGGTAGAAAATAGTATGTTGTTTGTTCCGTATGACGGAGTTACCGATCCGGGATCAAAAAATACTATCTATTCGCGATTGTTTGCCGGAGGATTCCGTATTGGTGTTGTCCCTGACGATACGCATCCAAGTTATTTGCTTGAACTTCTTGGTTCGCGCTCAAATGTAAAAACCAACGAAGAAGCACGTACACAGTATTATACGATTGATCATGACAATGCTGATGGAAACACCGGTATTGCGGCACAATTCGAACCTCAACCACTTGTTTCGTACCAGGAGAATTTATTAATTCTTGCTGAAGCAGGAGCAAGGTCTCAGAGTTTTGCCACTGGTTTGGGGCATTTAAATACTTTAAGAAGCGTGTTAAGCTCGGGAGCTTTGTTTAACTCAAGTGTTGAGTCGTTGGCAATGCAGTACGATGCATACGACTCTGCTGATTTTGATGCAGGAGGTATTGAAAATGAAGATGGCTTATCTGCTGATAGAGCATTGCTAAGAGAGATTGTTGAAGAAAGGTACTTAACCGGGTTTATGACTTTTATGCCTTTTGATGATACGCGAAGATTATTGAAAGACGACTCGGATATTGCCGTTCCTTTCGGTTTGAATACACCAACACAAACAGTAAATGTTGAGCGCTTGATATATCCAAGTGATGAATTAGAATCAAATACCTCTTCGCCGGCTGAGCCGGGAGCATATGCTCCAACAGAGGTTAATAGATAGTAATTTTAAGTTAAACGGTTCTGGGAGGATAAGCAATTATCCTCCCGATTCCTTAATTATTATTAATAAATAGATTTAAAGGGTGATTTTTAAAAATTTTTCAATCTGTATGTTTTGTAGAAACTGGCAAAAACTGATTATCGGAATTGTTTCCGTTTTTTTGCTTACTGCGTGCAACGACACTAAATCAGAATCTAAAGCGATTCTTATCTCCGGAAGGGGAGTTGTTGCAGATAATGGTATGGTAACTTCTGCTCATCCCCTGGCTTCCGAAGTTGGAGCGCAAATTTTGGCGGAGGGAGGAAATGCTTACGATGCAGCTATCGCTGTGCATTTTGCACTGGCAGTAGTTTATCCGGGCGCCGGAAATATCGGCGGTGGTGGTTTTGCAGTTTATCGAAAAGCAGATGGAGAATACGGCAGTCTCGATTTTCGTGAAAAGGCGCCAAAGTCGGCAACCGAAACGATGTATCAGGATGACAAGGGCGATGTAATTCCACGGCTCTCTTCATTTGGTTCACTGGCAGTTGGAGTGCCCGGATCGGTTGACGGAATGATGCAATTGTACGGGAAATTGGGGTCGATGCCTTTCGAAAAGCTGGTTCAGCCTGCTATCGATCTGGCTGAAAATGGTTTCCCTTTAACAGAAAAAGAGGCTCGAAAATATAACCGTAGTCAGGAATATATTTTGCTGGCCAACGACAGTACAACGTATTATTACAATGGAGGAAACTGGAAGCCCGGTGATTTGGTTGTACTACCGGAGTTGGCCGAAACCTTAAAGTTAATTCGTGATAACGGTCGCGATGGATTTTATGCCGGTGAAACAGCAAAGAATTTAATTGAGGAAATGACCAAAACCGGCGGAATTATTTCGCAGGAAGATCTTGATGATTATCATTCGGTTTGGAGAACGCCGGTAGAAGGCACATTCCATAATTATAAAGTAATTTCAATGCCGCCACCATCAAGTGGAGGAGTAGCTGTACTTCAGTTGCTAAAAGGAAGTGAGGCGTATAATTTCAGTGAATTCGGGCATAATTCTGCAAAAAGTATTCATGTAATGACAGAATTGGAAAGATGGGTTTATGCCGACAGAGCAACATACTTAGGCGATCCGGATTTTTACGATGTTCCGGTTAAAATGTTGCTGGATAGTAATTACCTGAAAGGGCGGTTTGCAGATATTCACCTGGATGCGAAAACCGATTCGCACGATATTAAGGAAGGTAATGTGAAGGTGATTGAAAGCACCGAGACAACACACTTTTCAATCGTTGACAAAGATCATAATGCCATTGCAATAACAACTACGCTAAACGGAATTTTCGGTTCAAAGGTGTACGTAGAAAAATCGGGTTTCTTTTTGAACAATGAAATGGACGATTTTAGTGCGAAAGCCGGAGTGCCTAACCAGTTTGGATTGGTTGGCGGCGAAGCCAATGCAATTGCACCTGAAAAAAGAATGTTAAGTTCGATGACACCCACCATTTTGGAAAAAGACGGCGAGCTTTTTATGGTTGTCGGTACTCCCGGTGGATCAACTATTATTACTTCTGTATACCAAACTATATTAAATGTAACAGAATTTGGTATGGATATACAGGAGGCTATTGATGCGAAAAAAGCGCATCATCAGTGGTTGCCCGATTTGATTTTGTACGAAAACAACGGGCTCGATTCAACAGTGGTACAGCAGTTGGAGCAACTTGGGCACACTATGCAGGAACGGGGTACATTAGGGCAGTTGAATGCTGTAACGGTACTTTCCAACGGTAATCTGCAGGGAGGATCCGATCCTCGTGCCGATAATACCGCTGTTGGCGTAAATTAGAAAGAAATTAATTACAATAAAAAGAAGATATTACTCTTCGGTTAAATATTAAATTGTATGAAAAAACTAATATTATTTACAATTTTAGGCTTGTTTCTTCTTTTTGGAAGTAACGCAATAGCCTGTACTTCATTTATTATTTCAGGGAAATATACAGTTGATGGCAAACCGATTTTGTTCAAAAATCGCGATACCGGAACAATGGACAACGCACTCCATCTTTTTACGGACGGGAAATACAAATATATGGGGCTTGTTGATGCCGTTGAGAAACGTTGGAACAAGTCGGTTTGGGGCGGATACAATGAAAAAGGTTTTGCAATCATTAACACTGCTGCATATACCAACAATGTTGGCGACACTACAAAGTTTAAGGGCCAGGATGGCGTTGTAATGAAAAAAGCGCTGATGGTTTGTGCTTCTGTTGACGACTTTCAGCATTTTCTCGACACCTTATCTCGCCCAATGGGAGTGAATTCTAATTATGGTGTTATCGACGCTTATGGTGGAGCGGCGTATTTCGAGACAGGAAACTACAAATACGTAAAAGTAGATGTTAACGACCCGGTAGTAGCACCGCGCGGAATTGTGGTTCGTACCAACCATTCGATGAGTGGAGATTTGAGTGTTGGTTTTGGTTACAATCGATACGATAATGCCATTCGCGTACTGAATAATGCCTGGGAAGAAAACAAACTCAGTGCAGAATATTTATTGCAGGCTATTCCTCGTAGTTTATATCATCCACGTACAAAAACCGATTTAACCGTGAATATTCCTGCAAAAAAGGATGTTGCTGATTTTCGTTTTTTCATCGATTACATTCCACGTGTTTCAACAGCTTCGTCGTTTATGTTTGTTGGAGCAAAGGATGAGGAACATGTTGACAATATGATGATGTGGACCATTCTTGGTTTCCCTTTAACTTCGGTTGCAATTCCTGCCTGGTTGTCGTCTGAAGAATTACCAAAAACAGCAGAAATGAACATGGACGATTACAGAGCGCCGGTGTGTAACGCAGCCCTTGGTTTTAAAGCAGAATGTTTCCCGATTACCATTGATAAAGGAACAAACTACATAAACCTTTCTCCGGTTTTAAATGAGGAAGGAACAGGTTACTGGCAGCTGCTAAAACCAATTGAAGATGTTATCTTTGACAAAGCCGGGGAACTGATATCGAAACTGGATGAGAAGTACTCTAAAAAGGATGTTGCCGAATTCAACGCTTGGGTTGACAGTTATCTTGATGCTTCGTACAAAGAACAATTTGGTGTCGATTTACTCAGCGAATAAATAAAAGATTCTGTTCATTGTTGCCCCCTGTTTTTTAATTTTTTTCAGATGAAAAAGGAAGAGACTGAAGTTATTCTTCACCTCATGAAGCGTGAAGTGGTGCCTGCTATTGGCTGTACCGAACCGGTTGCCGTAGCATTGGCAGTATCGAAAGCAAGAGAGGTGCTTGGTGAGAAAGTTGTTCGTACCGAATTGTACTTAAGCAGTAATATTCTCAAAAATTCAATGGGCGTTGGAATTCCGGGAACAGGAATGATCGGACTTCCCATTGCGATTGCTTTGGGTATAGTCATCGGCCGATCGGAATACGGTTTAGAGGTTTTGAAGGACCTGGATGCCGACAAGTTGGAGGAAGCAAAGCAGGTGGTTGAGGAGAAGCAGATATTTGTACACCTGAAAGAAGATGCTCCTGATAAATTGTACATCGAAGCCTGTTGTTTTGGCGACAAAGCGCATTCAAAAGCAATAATCTGTGGAACGCATACGAACATTGCCTTTGTAGAGTCGAATGATGTGGTGATACTCGATAAACTCTCGGGCAATAAAATCACAAAAGAGGATACCGATCAGGTGGATCTCAATTTCAGTAAGATCTACGATTTTGCAACTGAAACTCCGCTTGAAGAATTGGAGTTTCTGCAACAGGCTGCCATCCTGAATAAATTGGCTGCCGATGAATCTGCTAACGGAACTTTCGGGCATTCTGTTGCTCGTGTGATTCAAAGTAGTTCGTATCAGAATATTATGGGTGACAGTGTATACAACAAGCTTGTTGCAGTTACAGCTGCTGCCTGCGATGTTCGTATGGCCGGAGCAATGATTCCGGTAATGAGCAATTCGGGAAGCGGAAACCAGGGCATCACAGCAACCTTGCCGGTGGTTGTTTTTGCTGAGGAAATGAACAAACCCAAAGAGCAAATGATCCGTGCACTGGCATTGAGTCACCTGATGGTAATATACATAAAGAGAGGTTTGGGTCGCCTGTCAGGATTGTGTGGCGTGACAGTTGCCGGAATTGGGGCATCGTGCGGAATTACCTATTTAATGGGAGGCAACCGCGACCAGGTAGCCTATTCCGTAAAAAATATGATCGGAAATATTGCCGGAGTAATTTGCGATGGTGCGAAACCGAGTTGTGCACTTAAAGTTTCAAATGCTGCATCGTCAGCTACTTTTTCGGCCATGATGGCCATGGACAATAAAGTGGTTTCGTCGTTGGAAGGAATTGCCGATAACGACGTGGATAAGACCATCAGAAACCTAACCGATATTGGGTCGGAAGGAATGACCCAGACCGATAAGATGGTGCTTGATATAATGACTAAGAAATAAATTAAGATATTTTATTATGGCAAAACAAGGCAATTCTACAAAACAGTTAAAAAAAACACTGGGGTTTTGGGATTTGATGAGTACCGCAATTGGGCAGATTATTGGTGCCGGTATTATGACTTTGTTAGGAGCAGCCATTGCATTAACCGGTCGTTCGGTTCCGATTGCATTTATTATTTCGGCAGTTTTGGTAGTCGGATATTCTATTCCAAAAATTTTAATTTGTGGAACAGTATGCGTACGAGGAGGAGAATATACGATGGTTGCGATGTTGGCCGGTAAGCGCATGGCCGGTATTTATACCATTGTAAATGCGCTAAGCAACCTCTCGTTGGCAATGTTTTCGCTTTCATTTGCCAGCTACTTTATTTCATTATTTCATTTTGGAGGCGAGAAGACCATCGCGTTAATTCTAACTACTGTGTTTTTTATTGTTAACATTATTGGTGTAGATGTTATGGCAAAATTCCAAAAGGTTATCGTAATTCTTTTATGTGTTGCGCTTGGTATATTTGCTGCCTTTGGTGTTACCCATATCCAACCAGACTATTTTTCACAGGGATTTATGACCAATGGCTTTGACGGGCTATTGCAGGCAGGTGCTTTACTTACATTTGCCGTGGGTGGTGGTACAGTGGTTACAAACTTATCAGCAGAAGCAAAAAATCCAATCAGAGATATTCCTCTTGTTATGATTATTTCAACACTGGTAGTAGCTATTATATATGGTATAATTGGTGTAGTTGCTGCCGGCGTTCTTCCTGTTGAACAAGTTGCGGGTGTAAATTTAGCAACAGTTGCAGAAACTGTTTTATCTCGTCCGCTGTATGTATTCTTTATCGTTTGTGGTGCAATGTTTGCGCTAATTTCAACCTTAAACGCACAATTTGCTTGGGCAACAAAACCAATTCTACAAGGTTGCGATGACGGATGGTTACCACAAAAACTTGCCTATTTACATCCAAAATATAAAACTCCGGTTATCCTGCTCGCGATTTTATATGTAATAGCTGTGGTTTGCATTATCTCAGGTTTGTCAATTAGTATTCTTGGAAATCTGTGTTTAATTCTGACTACATTAGCAGTCGCAATTATATGTGCTTACACATGGAAATTGCCAAAAATTAGTCCGGCCGGATGGGAAAGATCAAAATTTAAGAGTGGTAAAAATATGTTGATATTTATAATAATTTTTTCTACCGCTTGTGCTGTTTTTAATATTTGGTTGAATATTATTCAGCTTTCCACTGCATTGATTATTGGAAATGTAGTATTGTTGGTAGTCGCTGCCATTTTTACAGAAATGCGCATGAAGCATGTCGACCTTAGTCCAAGCTACGAAGAAATTGAAGATTAATACACAACTAATAAGAGATAGATAATGAAATATGATTTTGAAACCCTGCTATCAAGAAAAGATACAGGTTCATGCAAATGGGATGGAATGTATAAGGAAAATCCTGATGTTCCTGAAGGAGTTGTTCCATTTTCTGTGGCAGATATGGAATTTAAAAATCCACCTCAGGTGGCTGAAGGCATTTCAGAACATTTAAAGAACTCAATTTTGGGTTATACATTCGCAACAGATGCTTATTATAATGCGATAATTGGATGGATGAAGCGTCGTCATCAATGGGATATTAAAAAAGATTGGATCGTAGAGTATCCCGGTGTTGTTCCTGCATTATTTCACCTGGTAAAATTATTTGCCCAACCGGATGAAGGTGTTATTGTATTTACCCCTGTTTATTATCCTTTCTATAATGCGGTTCGGAAAGGTGGAAGAACTTTAGTTGAAACACAGCTTAAATTAACCGGAGATCATTACGAAATTGACTTTGATGATTTTGAGGAAAAAGCAAAGAATCCAAAGAATACTCTTTGTATACTAAGCAATCCCCATAATCCGGTAGGCCGTGTTTGGACAGAAGAGGAACTGGCTCGTATTGGTAAAATTTGTCTTGATAATGATGTAATGGTAATTGCCGATGAGATTCATCAGGATTTGATTATGCCTGGATATAAACATCGGGTTTTTGCAACAATATCAGAGGAAATTGCACAAAACTGTGTTGTTTGTACTGCGCCAAGTAAAACATTCAACCTGGCAGGATTAATGACCTCTAATTTAATTATTCCTAATCCTGAGTTGAAAGAGAAGGTGTATGAATATCGCGAAAGCCAGGCAGTTTATTTCTGTAATATAGCCGGTTATAAAGGATGTGAGATTGCATACAATGATTGCGAAGACTGGCTGGAAGAACTTTTAACGGTATTGGAAGATAACCGTAAACTTTTGGAGACTTTTATAAATGAAAAGTTTCCACAAATAAAAGTTATCCCCTTGGAAGGAACTTATCTTCAGTGGTTGGATTGTCGGGGTTTAGGACTTCATTATAAAGAGTTAAATAAATTTATGGCAGAAGAAGCTTTCATATTTACTGATGAAGGCTATATTTTTGGCGAACCGGGAGAAGGTTTTGAGCGTATCAATCTGGCTTGTCCAACCTGGGTTCTTCAGGAAGCACTTGACCGTATGGAGAAAGCATGGAAAAAAAGAGTGGAGGTGCTACAGTTGACCGGGCAGTGAGTTAAGTTATACCAATTATGAAAATGATTAGGCTATTTTGCAATTATTTTCATAATTGGTATAATGCCGATACTGAGAAATTAAATCATTGCAAGTAGACGAAACAATGGCTCACGATTTTTCGTCATCGGTATTATTAGCGAATAGAGTGGATGAAAAGAAGAGGAGAAATCTGTTGAATCAGATTTCCAAATTTGTAATATCCCCGGTTACCCGGTAGTCGTATTCCGGGTATTCGTACATGGCCATTCGCGGCTCGGTGTGGCCAATTGTGTAACCGTAAACACCGTTGTAATCTCTCGGATTTTCACCCATTTCTTCCAACTGCTCCAGGTATTCGTCGATCGATTTTGATTCGATAACAATTACTTTTCCCATTTTATGAATAATCGGACTGTGAGCGCGCGTAGGATCGTGGTCAAATTCCAGAATCCGTCGGCCATAGCGTGTAATGCCGATGGTCCTGAAAGTCATACTTTTTCCTACTCCCGGCAAATTCAGAATGCTTCGGTCGGTAGATAAAAAGGGCAGCTGTGTTTCTTTGTGCAGCAATTTTATATTCTCCACAATTTTAGCCGGGTGAACCAAAAGGTGTTGGGCAAAATCCATGTCTTTCTCTGGTATCGTTCCAAAAATCTTTTCTTCCATTCGTTCCTGCATCAGGCGCGAGTTCGGTGTAAAGTTGCTTTTGTTTTCTTTAAATCCTTTCACGGTAAATGTGTAATACGAAAGTACACCGATTTCATTCAGAATATGACGAAGTTTTACGCTGTGTCCGCGCCGTGAAGCTGCTGTGGTAAAAACTTCCTGGTTGGTAACCGCCCAGCCCGATTCAAGCAGCAACTGAACGGCTTGTTTGGATTCCGAAGTAATTTCCATTGGAGATTGAAAATGCGCCTGAATAACAAACTGTTTTATACCTGCCGTTTTTGCCTTCTTTTTAAATTCAGAAAGGACTTTACAAAGATCGGAAGTTATGCGTTGTGGCAAATAAGCCGGCAAACGTGTACCGATTCGGATGCGAACAATTTCGGCATATTTTTCTCCCTCATCACGCGATTTATTGTCCTCAATTTTTGCCAATGCCATGTCGTAAACAGCATCGAGAATTTGTTTCAGGCTTTTATTACTGCTCATTAAGGCATCGCCTCCGGTTATCAGAATATCGCGAAGTTGGGCGTCGTTTCTAAAATAATCGAGTAATTCGGGTAGACGCTCTTTCCACGTTTTTTCAGGCTTCAGTTTATCGAGATTAAAATTGTAACGCCCGCTTTGAAAATCGTACATCCGCTGACAGCTGGCACACAAACCGCCACAGGCGCGGCCAACCGTATCGGGAATGAAAATGGCAACTTTGGGGTAGCGTCGGTGGATATTGTGTGACGGCAGAATCCAGCCCGCAGCATTTGGTTCGCCTGGTTTTACTTTGTCTTCCTTCTCCCACGCAACAATTTTCCCAAACTCCTCAACCAATTGTTTACTGTAAATTACATAACAACGCATCGCCATGTCGGCACCCACCACATAATCGGGGATGTACGAATTTAGCAGCGACAGATAATAAGGATTTACAAAAAACGGAATGCCTTTTCTTCGCGCCTTTTTCAGCACTTTCATTGTTTCTTCGGTAAGCGTGTAGTCGAGCATTTCGTTCAGCAACTCAGGCGAACGAATGGCAAAACGTAAATGGAAATTGCTGTCTAACCACCACTCATTCATCAGCTTTTCTTTTTCTACAAAACTTAAACCCGGTTCAAAGGAATATTTTTGGCTGGGAATGTCGCCATTATCGATTTTTTCGATCAAAATCCGGATGATCCGCTTTTTATTTTCTTGTCGCAGCTCTTCCACCACCGGATCAAGTCCCGAAGGGTATTTGTTCATCCATTTCTCTACCATGTTCTTTGTGGGGTGGGTTCGAATTTGCGTGTCGTTTAACTGGCGAAACAATTGCAGCATATCTTCAAAAAAAGCTGCTTCTGCGCCGCTGGTTCCTTTGTGTGTTGCCAGCCAAAGCATTTTAAACGGATTGGTTTGCGCCAGTTGGCCACTAATATTTTGGTCGGGAAATTCTTTGCCCGCATTATCGATATAATCTAAAATACGAATTGCCGCCAAGTCCTGCCAGCTCAATTTTTCGGCAAGTTCTTCATCAGCCGAAGTGCCCAGATAATAACTCTCGGCAGCCGGATTGCGTTTTAAAACCGGCAAAACCCAGTTGCGTAAAGCCTCATGGATTTCAACTACGTTGTTGGCATTTCTGATAATTTTTTCGAGTACCGGATTTTCGACTAATAATTTTTGAAGAATTTTGCGTGCGCGTACGGAGATTCCAACCTTGTCCCAAAAAGCAATTGAATCCATGGCGTAAATTTTTTTAGTAAAGCTGTCGGATCATTTAAGATACTAAGATTTAATGTTAAATCAAAGGAAAATCAAAAGTGTTTGCGGGTGTTTTAAGAAACCTTTGCTTTGAAAATCAAAATATTATGCCGTTGTGAGCGCAATTTGTTGAATTCGATTATCTTTGTGCCGATTTTTTAGAAAATAACAGAGAATTCCCGTAAGGGGAGGAACACCTAATAGTTTGAAATAATGGCACATAAAGCAGGATTTGTGAACATTGTTGGCAACCCGAATGTGGGTAAATCAACAATAATGAATGCACTGGTAGGCGAAAAACTGTCTATCATCACCCAAAAGATGCAAACCACGCGCCACCGCATTAAAGGCATTGTAAGTGGCGAAGATTTCCAGATTGTTTATTCCGATACTCCCGGTATTCTGAAGCCAAGTTATAAGCTTCAGGAATCGATGATGAAGTTTGTTGATACAGCTTTGATTGATGCCGATGTGATTCTTTTTGTTACCGATGTAAAAGAGAAGGTGGACAAAAATCCGGAGTACATCGAGAAAGTACGTAAGTCGAACATGCCGGTTATCGTGTTGTTGAATAAGATCGACCTGTCGAACCAGGAAGAAGTATTAAAGCTTTACGAGCACTGGTCGAACACTTTCCCGGGAGCAGATGTTTTCCCGATTTCAGCGTTGGAAAAATTCAATATCGAACCTATTTTCGATCGTATTTTGGATCACTTGCCCGAAGGGCCGGCTTTTTTCTCGAAAGAACAATTGACCGACCGCAACGAGCGTTTCTTTATGCAGGAAATTATTCGCGAGAAGATTCTTTTGCACTACCAAAAAGAAATTCCATACTCGGTTGAAGTTGAGGTTGAAGAGTTTAAAGAAGAAGAGAAAATTATCAATATCCGTACGGTAATTTATGTTTCGCGCGATAGCCAGAAGGGAATTATCATTGGTCATCAGGGCAAAATGATAAAACGTGTGGGCACAGAGGCGCGCGCTGATGCAGAAGAGTTTTTTGATAAGAAAATTTTTCTGGAATTGTATGTGAAAGTGGCCAAAGACTGGCGCGAGAAAGACGGTCAGTTAAAGAAATTTGGATACGATAAATTTTAATTGGCAGTTGCAGTTCCCGGAATTTTGCACCGTGCTTTAGCGCGGTGATTATAAGATTTTCAAGAAATTGTTTCAAACAACAGAATCAAAACACCGCGCTAAAGCACGGTGCAAAAGATAAAAAAATGAGCAGCAGAATAGTAGCTATAGTAGGACGCCCGAATGTTGGGAAATCAACCCTGTTTAATCGTTTGATTGAACAACGCAAAGCCATTGTTGACGAAACAGCCGGTGTTACCCGCGACCGTAATTACGGTAAAGGCGAGTGGATTGGCGTTGAATATTCGGTGATTGACACCGGTGGTTATGTGGTAAATTCGGAAGATGTTTTTGAAGCAGAGATCAACAAACAAGTGCATCTGGCCATTGATGAGGCCGATGTAATTATGTTTGTGGTTGATGTGGAAGCCGGAATTACCGATTTAGACGATGCCATCGCCAATATTTTACGTCGCAGCAAAAAGGAGATTGTCCTGGTAGTTAACAAAGTAGATAACCATAACAGGATTTTGGATGCACAGGAATTTTATGGATTAGGATTGGGCGAAATCTATTGTATCTCGTCGATGACCGGAAGCGGAACCGGCGATATGTTGGATGCACTGGTTGCCAAATTCCCGAGTAAAGAATCGCTGGAAGAAGAGCACGAATTGCCTCACTTGTCGGTTGTTGGCCGCCCAAATGTGGGTAAATCGTCGTTTATTAATGCATTGATTGGCGAAGACCGCAACATTGTAACCGATGTGGCCGGAACAACACGCGATTCCATTCATACCCGATACAATAAGTTTGGTCACGATTTTATGATCGTTGACACGGCCGGACTGCGCAAAAAAGGAAAAGTAAGCGAAGACCTAGAGTTTTACTCGGTATTGCGTTCGGTACGTACCATCGAAAATTCGGATGTTTGTTTATTGTTGATCGATGCCACCCGTGGCGTGGAAGCGCAGGACATGAACATCCTGAACCTGATCATAAAAAATAAAAAGGGAGTGGTTATTTTGGTGAACAAGTGGGATTTGATTGACAAAGACACAATGACCACCAAAAAAATGACACAGGAAATTCACGATCGTTTAGCTCCTTTTACCGACGTGCCGATCATTTTTATTTCGGCCTTAACAAAACAGCGCGTGCACAAAGCATTGGAAGTTGCCATGCAGGTACACGAAAACCGCAAGCAGCGTATTAAAACTTCGGAGTTGAATGAAATTCTGTTGGAAGCCATTGAAAATTACGGGCCTCCATCGGTTAAAGGTAAATACATAAAAATTAAGTATTGTACGCAGTTGCCATCGCCAACACCGGCGTTTGCATTGTTTGCCAATTTGCCGCAATACATTAAAGAGCCTTATAAAAGGTATATCGAAAACCAGTTGCGCGACAACTTTAATCTTACCGGCGTACCTATTCAAATTTATTTCAGACAGAAATAAAAGAAGCCGGAAGCCTGAAGTTGAAAAAGTTCCATTTGCATGTATTGCTGATGGAACTTTTTTTTATGAAAAAGCTCCCGCCAAACGGCGAGAGCCTTAAAGAGAAACTAACCAAATTAAAAAATATAATACTAAAAACAGTTATTATTGAATAAGTTACTTTTCATTAACCGCTTTGAGTATTTTCCGATAAACATCCTTGTTGTCAAATATTCCGGTAAAAAGTTCAGCTCCCGGACCATAGGCAAAAACCGGAACCATTGATGCTGTATGGTTGGTAAGTGCAAATTTTATGTCTTCGTATTTATCGCCTGATAATGCAAAACCTCCGGTTTCGTGATCGGCAGTTACAATTACCAGCGTGTTGCCATCTTGCTCCGCAAAATCAAGAGCTTTACCTACAGCATCATCAAAATCAATAACTTCAGTAATTAAGTGCTCAGCATTATTTCTGTGTCCGCCCCAATCAATTTGCGAACCTTCAACCATAAGAAAAAACCCATCGTTGTTTTTAGATAAATAGTCGATAGCCATTTGTGTTGCAGTTGGCAAATAATCTCCTCTGCCTTCAGGCATTTTGAGCATATTGTCCGGAGCAAGAATGAAAGCATATTTTTTATCGGCATTACAGTCGAAACTTTGTAAAGAAACTGTATCAACTACAAAGCCATTTTTTTCCATCAGCTTTAATTGATCGGCTCCATCTTCCCGGTTTACAAAACCAGACAAACCTCCTCCTGAAACAAAATCAATTTTTGATGTAGAGAGTTGTTTGGCGAGCTCTTCGTATTGATAGCGCGAAGGTACATGGCCGTAAAAAGCTGCGGGTGTGGCATCGGTAACCGATGACGTAACAACAATACCGGTGCTGTAATTTAATGCCGATAGAGTATCGGTAATATTGGGCATTGCTACAGTGTCAGCCGACATGCCAATCATTTTTTTGCGGGTCCTTTCGCCACAACTATAAGCTGTTCCTGCTGCCGCCGAATCGGTAATTTTTTGTACCACCGCCGAAGTGTTTATTAAACCAATTTCAGAAAAACGCTTAAAATTCACTTTACCTTCTTTAAAATAGAAGGCCGATGAAACCTGGGCTAAGCCCATTCCATCACCAATCATGAAAATTACGTTTACGGGTTTCTTTTCTTCTGATTTTTGAGTTGCAACCTGTGTGCAGGCACACGAAAGAGCCAGCAGGCATATTGCTAAAAATATATTTTTCATGGTATAAATAATTAGAGCTAACCCGAAGGTCAATAGAATTGACCTTCGGGAAGTTTAATCATGCAATTAATAACTTTCGTTTTGTACCAAATATCCATCTACCACAGATGTACCGTCAATGGCAGTTTGAGGAATTGGAAACAGACGTTTTTTTACATCGTTATTGGTTTTTTCGATCAACGGATCTTCGTATTTCCCAAAGCGGATCATATCTGTTCTTCGCTGGTGTTCCCAGTAAAATTCAAAACCACGTTCGCGGAACAAAATATCCAGGTTCATTTCGGTAAGGGCAGGAGGAGTTACTTCCGGTCTTGCAGTTCTTGATGCTCTTACAAAGTTTACATCGGCAAGTGCCCCATCTGTATCTCCTTTATGAAGTTTGGCTTCAGCGCGTAACATATACATGTCGGCTAAACGAACAATGACTAAATCGTGTTCTCCTTTGTTTGTCCCGTTTGTTGATACCCTGCTCCATTCGTATTTTTCAACCCGGTAACCCCGGTTGTAATCACTACCTTCAGCAGTAAAATCAACTTCTAAAAGATAATCTACGTAAGCATCGGCAGCAGCTCTTCTTACGTCTTTTACAGGCCCAATATAATACTCACCTTCTTCATCAACATGAAATGGTTGTTTATGACCATCGTTTTGCAGTCCATATTGCAGTCCTCTGTAAATACCGCGGTTGAGTTTGAAGTCTTCTGCGGCAATGGTTGAATCTTCGGGAATGATCAATCGCTCCCAAAAAAAGCGGCAATCGGCATCAGCCGGATCTACATCGCCATAAGCATCTACCCAGCTTTGGTAGAATTCCTGGGTTATGGCTCCTCCGTCAGTTCCGTCTCCGTTGGGGAATAAGGGGTTACCATAAAAACTACCGGACATTGACCAATAACACATCCGGTTATGCGAGCTACTTAAGTCAGGGCGCTGATCGACAGCAAAAATCAACTCTTTGTTGGTATGGTTTTCATTGGCAAAACATTCGAAATATTCCGGCGACATTTCATAATTGTAATCATTAATTACTTTGGTGCTGTATTCAATTACTTTATCCATGTCGGCATCGGTAAAATTAAAGCTTGTTGCGTAAGGATCGCGCCAAACAGCAGCATTCATATGTAAACGTGTTAGTAAAGCATACGCTGCTCCTTTTGTTAAACGTCCGGGGCCAACATCGGTTTTTAAATCCCCGATTATAGCCTCGAACTCAGAGCGAATATATTCAACAGCATCGTCTCCGCGTAATACTACTGAAAGTTCGTTTGGATCATCTTTTTGAAAAGCAAGCCCCCACAAATCCAGTAACATCATGTTGTAATAGGCACGCATTCCTCTAACTTCTGCCAAAAATGTTTTTGCAGTAGCATCTGTTTCGGCCAAAGGTGTTAAGGTTTCAATAGCACTCACTGATCGTGAAAGCATATTGGTAAGGTCATTCCATGTGTCTCTGATTTTTGCATTTGTTGGAAGGCACTCGTGTTGGTGTAACTGGTAAAATACACCGCCGTCGTACCAGTCTTTTCCTCCACGAGCGGGAAGAATACCTTCGTCAGAAGAGATGATTTGAAGGCAAAATAAGTGGGTGTGTAAAAACAGGGTAGAAAGGTTTGAATAAACCGGGGCAACCACACTTGTAACAAGCTCGTCTTCCGATACATTACCTGTAAGAGACTCGTCAAGTACTTGTTCTTCAAGGTCAGTACAGCTCCAGCTAAAAAGCAGGGCCACTGATAGAATTGCTATTTTTATTGTATTTCTCATTTTGGAATCTGTTTTTTGTTAATTAAAAAGTTACGTTCAATCCAACTACAAATGTTCTTGATTTCGGATAGGCATTATCGTCGATACCAAATGATTGAATTCCACCTTTGGATTTATCTTGGTTTACTTCGGGATCAAAGCCTGAGTAATCAGTAATAACGAATAAATTCTGGCCGGTGAATGATAGTCTAAGATCTTTTACCCAATGTGAAATACCTAATCCTGTAGTATTAAAATTGTATCCTAAACTAAGGTTGTTTAACCGAAGGAATGAACCATCTTCTAAAAAGCGGGTAGATACAAGTGCTGCGTTGGTAATTGCTTCTTCAGGATATTGAATGGCAAAATCGGTAACGTTATTTGATGTTGCCAACTGGCCTTTGTAGAACTTGCTCATTGCAGTGTGGTTGTAAATCTTGTTACCGGCTACTCCGTTAAAATTCATGCTTAAGTCGAATCGTTTGTAGCTGAAGTTGGCATAGAAATTATACATAACATCAGGCAGTGCACTTCCTACCACATACCTGTCTTCGCCACCTTCAACCAATGGTGGTTCGTAAGTTGAAAGTCCGTCAGCTCCAATTCCGGTAAATTTTTGCATGTAGAAAGAACCAATTGGGTAGCCATTGATCATTCCGTTGATTGTGGCTCCTGTTTGACCTGACCCTGATGCAGACCCGGTAGTGAGAACTGTAAAAGGAGAATCTTTTACCACATTATCAATAAATGTTGCGTTGGCACCAATTTTATAGATAAAACCTTTCTTCGTTCTTTGCTGGTAATCCAGTGCAATCTCCAATCCTTTGTTCGTGATTTTCATATTGTCAACATTTGTCCAGTAGGTAGGAGCCGGAGAAACCGGATCGAATGATGGAACCTCAACAAGGATATTGGTTGATACTTTATGAAAGTAATCAACTGTGCCGGAAAGAGCCCCGTTAAATAATCCAAAGTCGACACCCACATTGGTTTGAGTAGAAACTTCCCACTGGATATCAGGGTTGGCAAAACGGGTGTAAACCGTTCCAACCGGGTATTGTCCCGATTCGCTAAGTGGATAGCTGTAATCTCCGCTATTTGACGATTGAAATGATTCCTGCGTAATTTTTGAAGGGATTTCCTGGTTCCCTGTTTGTCCCCAGCCTGCACGCAATTTTAAATTGCTAAATGGCGATGATTTCATAAAATCTTCCTCTGAAATTCGCCAACCTGCAGCAAATGAAGGAAATGTTCCGTAACGATTGTTTTTTCCAAATTTTGAAGAACCATCGGAACGAATTGTACCGGTTATCATGTATTTGCCCTGGTAATTGTAGGCTGCCCTGCCAAAGAATGATTGCAGCTCGTTAATATTGGCCGAACCTTCAGGTCTGTTGAGTGTTAAATCAAGTCGTTGCCCTAAACCGGGATTGTAGCGCGGTTCAATATCGTTAGCTTCAAACAATTCAATATTCCATTTTCTGTCGCGGTTTTCTACTTTTTGGTAAGAATGCCCGGCCAGTAAAACAATGTTATGTTCTTGTACATCAAAAGTATAAGTCAGGTAGTTCTCTATAAGCGTGTTTTCACCATTAAAGAATTTTTGTTCAATTTTCCCTTCAACAAAAGGATCGGTGCTTGGCATTTCCTGGGCATCAGTTTCATACGAACTGTTTTCGTAACCAAAATTAAGTTTGTAAACCAGGCCTTTAATAATTTCAAGAGACGGAGCGATATTTACCATCATATTTCTGCTTTCGCTAAAATTGGTGTAAAGCTCTGCCTGGCTAAGCGGATTAATTAAATCGGGGTATTTTGTTGGTTCTCCGTTTGAATCGTATGCCGGATAAGTAGGATTAAAACTCAACATGTTTGAAACTACTGTTCCCATGTGTGCGTTTTCTCCTTTTTCAATGGTTGAATTCAGGTTGAAATCAATATTCAGTTTTTCGTCTAATAATTTTTGAGTGGCACTTATTCTTCCGCTGTATCTTTTTATTCCGGTATTAATTACAACTCCTTCCTGGTCTAAATAGCCTAAAGATGCGCGATAAGTTAGCTTGCTGGTACCTCCCGACAAGGTTAAATTATGATCATGTGTAATGGCAGTTTGAGTTAATTCGTCTTGCCAGTTGGTGTTTCCATTGCGGTCTTCTAAAACACCACCAACAGCTACAACTTGTTTGCGAAATTCATCGGCACTAAAAACAGGTAGCTTTTTAGCAATTTTCGATATTCCGAAGTTTGAAACCACTGTGAATTGCGATGACCCTGATTCTCCTTTTTTGGTGTTAATCATTATAACACCGTTTGCTCCGCGCGAGCCATAAATTGCAGTAGCAGATGCATCTTTTAATACATCAATCGACTCAATATCTTCAGGATTAATAAAGTTTAACGGACTTGAACCTGATCCTGTCCCTGCCATCCCGATTGGGAACCCGTCGATTACAAAAAGAGGCCCTGAACCTTGCCTGATGGTTCCCTGTCCCCGGATAACAATTCTTTGTCCGCTGCCGGGAGCACCGCTTGATGAAGTAATGTTAACACCCGATACTTTTCCCTGGAGTAACTGCCCCGGAGAGTTGACAACACCTTTGTTAAAATTTTCGCTTTTAATGGACGAAACGGCGCCGGTAACATCTGTTTTCTTTTGTTTTGCATAACCAATAGTTACAATCTCTTCAATACCAACTGTTTCTTCTTCCATTAAAACTTCAATGGTTTCTTTTCCTCTAATGAGAACTTCTTGTGTTTTCATTCCTACAAACGAGAAGACAAGGTATTCGGCATTGTTGGCAACTTTTAAATTGAAATTACCATTTGCGTCGGTTGTTATTCCGGTGGTTGTGCCTTTTATAATTACTGATACGCCGGGAAGAGGCAGCCCTTTTTCGTCGAATACTTTACCTGAAATTGTTTTTTTCTGCTGGCTGTATCCTGTCGATTCTAATTCTGAATTTTCCCCCGGAGTTTGTTTTTTATTGTCCTGACTAATAATCACCTGCCGGTCGGTTATTTTGTAAACATTGTTGGTGTCTTCAAAAAGTTGATCCAGAATTTCTGAAATCGTTTTGTCTTCTACCCGGATGGTTACTTTTTTGTCAAGATCAATTTTTTCATCCTGGTAGAAAAAAATGTACTCGCTTTGGCTTTCAATGTCATGGAAGACATCTTTTACCGAAGCCTGCTCAATATTTACCGAAAGCTTGGTTAGCTGTGCATAGGTATTGCTTGCACTAACCGAAATTATTGAAGAAAAAATAAGTAGAAATGTTACTTTCATTATCATAATTAGTTTCTTCAAACTCATTAAAGAGATTGATTCAATATTAATTTTCATATATTTACGTGTTAAATTTTTAATAATTGACCATATTGTCAGTAAGAAATTTTTACAGCCGGGTAATGTCTGAACCACATTTCCCGGTTTTTTAAATTTGGTTAGGGTTTTCTACATCATAGGCAACTATTTTTTTATTATTAACTGGTCTTTTTTTATCTCAATATTTAATTCCGAAGCAAAGGCTATTGTTTCCAATACTTCGTTAACATCTGTTTTTAAATCCAGCTTTCCGGAAAAACTGGTGTTTGCCAGTTCCGGGTTGTTAATACTGATTTCAGTATTATAATACCTCGACAGTTTTTTTACTATTTGGTTAAGTGTTTGGTGATGGTACAGTAAAATTCCTTCGCGCCAACTAGTGTAATACCGGGTGTCAACTTTATTTTGGCAGATTACTTTTTCTTCGGGGTAGTAAACAGCCGATGTTCCCGGTGTGATTTTTAGTTTCGAGGTTTTTATTTTTGATTTACTTTGGTAGTTAATTTCAACACTTCCACTTTCCAATACCGTGTTTGTAAAGGCATCGTCGGTATAGGCTGTTACATTAAAAATGGTGCCAAGTACTTTTACCTCAATATCGTTAGTAATAACAGTAAAAGGTTTGTTGCTGTCGTGCTGAACTTCAAAAAAAGCTTCGCCCTCAAGAAATACCTCGCGTTTTTTATCGGAGAAATGTACGGGGTAAATAAATTTCGATCCTGAATTTAACCAAACAATGCTGTTGTCGGCCAGTGTTATTTTGCTTCGTTTGCCATAAGGGACAATAAGTGTATTATAAGTTATTTGGTGTTGTTTCAGGTCTTGCTTAATTTTTTTGCGGCTGTTAACCACCACCGTACCTTCTTCTTCCGAGTAATTTATATTGGCATTCTTGCTTGGTATTTCAATTTCTTCTTCGCCATTCAAAATTAAACGTGTTTCGCCTGATGAAATTTCTTTGGTGGTGTTTTCCGCAAAATCGGTAATTGTTGGTTGGTTATTTTTTAGTTGATAGAGAACAACGGTACCTGCAAGTAGTAAAACAAAAACGGCTGCTGCCTGTAAAAATCTTCGCCTGAAAGTAACTCTTTTTGTTGTTATGTTTTGCTTGTCTGATTCAGCAATTTTTGCTCTTAATTTTTCCAGTCCTTTCGCATAGTTAAACTGAATGCTGTCAGATGAAAATTCTTTTTCCCACTCCGTTTTCAGCCAGTTAAAAAGCTCCCGGTATTTTTTGTTGCTCAACAAATCGTTTAAGCGTATTTTTTCCTCTTCATTAGCCTCGTTGGCTAAAACTTTTGTAGTTAATTCAAAAAATCTATTCTTATCCATTTTGGTATTCTTTCATCTCTATGACAAGAATTAGATGAATGACCTACCATTGAACCCGATTAATAAAAAATGAAGTAAATATTACACATTAATTAATTCGGAAACTTTATTTTATAAAAGAGAAAAAGACCAGTATTTTATGGGAATAATATTTTGAGATGTGTTTAACGGCTTCGGTCATTTGTTTTTGAACAGTGTTAACTGAAATGGATAATATTTCAGCTATTTCTTTATATTTTAACCCATCAACTCGGTTTAAACGAAAGATGGTTTGGCGCTGAGGAGGGAGTTCCCTGATAATTTTTTCAATTTGATTAAATGTTTCAATGTAGTTAATCTCTGCATCTGCATCGTTCCCCGACGCTTCAAACTCAAAACTGTTATCTGTTATTTCTTCAAAAATTTGTTTTTTTGTGTTCAGATAATTGATTGACTGGTTTTTTACTGAAATGTAGAGATAAGATTTGATACTGGAATTAATCGTTAATGAATGGCGTTTTAACCAGAAATTCAGGAATACATCAGAAACGATCTCTTCGGCAGAATGTACATTTTTTACATAATTGAAAGCAAAACTACAGAGGAGTTGATAGTATTTACGATGCAGCTTTTCAAGAGCAGTCTGATCGTTTTGTTTAATCCTGTTAATAAACTCTTCCTCGATGCTTTCCATTTGTGAAAATTCTTCATGCGAAAATAAATCTTCAATACGGCAAGCGTGTTAAGAATCGAATAAATTTTAATTATATCTTATTCTCAATATTAGTTTTTGGCCGGTGTATAATTTTCAGGTAATGAATTGGCAAAAATCTTTATGTTCATATTCCCTTTAATAATAAAATTAGGATTGGGGCTTGTTTCGTTTGAATGGATTGTGAAAGGTTGTTTTATGGGGTAGATAAATGATTTTCTTTTCGTTGTAGTAGTAGCGGCCGAAAGAGTTAGAAACAAGTGTATGCCTGACAAGGAATTATTTATTAAATTGGCTAAAATTCTTTCGTTTATCAGCATGTATTATTCCGAAAGATAAAAATAAAAGTATGGCACGTTTTTTAAAAGATCGGTCGAAGGTAAAAGGCATGGTTCCCGGCTCGTTGGTACTTATCGGCAGACAAAAAATGGAACAGGCGGTTATTCAGTTTATTTCTTACGATAAAAATGAGCTGATGGAGGAAACAGTTGAATCGGTTTCGCTTGCCCGGCAAAAGTTTACTACCGATAAAGTAAACTGGATAAATGTTTATGGTTTGCACGATTTGGAAATGATTAAAAAACTAGGTGAAGAATTTAAATTACCGTCACTTCTACTCGAAGATATACTGAATACCGACCAGCCGCCTAAATACGAAAATGGCGAGAATTACGATGCATTTATTATGAAAATTCTGCATCAGGAAAAGGGGGCGTACCGAATACATGCCGAGCAGGTTACCCTTATTTTAGGTGAAGATTTCGTGTTGACATTACAGGAGCAACGAGGCCAATTTTTCGAAGTGGTTCGCGAGCGTATTCGCAAAAGTAAAGGCCGAATTCGCACCAGCGGAAACGATTACCTGGCTTATGCTTTAATGGATGCTTTGGTTGATAATTATTCTATTCTGATTGAAAATATTGGGCGGCAGGTGGAAGATATTGAAGACCGGCTTTTTAAAACCATGGACTCAAAAATTGTGGAAGAGATCTATCGTTTTAAAACGGAACTGAATTACATTCGGAAAGCGGTGCGGCCGGTGCGCGAATTTATTGCAACTTTGCTTCGTACCGAAGATTCGTTTTTTCAGAAAAAGAACTTCGCCTTTTTGAAAGACTTAAGCGATCTCGCCATTCAGTGTTCTGAAGCGGTGGAAATGTACAACAGCATGACTTCCGACCAGCTGAATATTTATAACTCGAACATGAGTAATAAAATGAATGAGGTGATGAAAACGCTTACCATTTTCGCATCGATATTTATTCCGCTAACCTTTATTGCCGGCATTTACGGAATGAACTTTGAATATATTCCCGAGCTCAAATTCAAATATGGTTATCTGGTTTTCTGGATTATAATTTTAATTCTGGGAGGCGGATTGCTGATTTATTTTAAACGAAAAAAGTGGTTGTAAAATTTTGACCAAAACAAATATGCAGGAAATTGACAATATAGAACTGGAGTATTTAAAATTCGACGATTACCAGGAACTCAAACAGGCCATGATAGAGGTGTACTCGAACATGCCCGATGCGTACTGGAAAGAACACCATATAAAATCGCTGATTAAACGTTTTCCCGAAGGTCAGGTAGTGCTGAAGGTGAACGGCCAAATTGCAGGTTGTGCACTTGCGATTGTGGTTGATTACGATAAGTTTGAGGATAATCATACCTATAAAGAAATTACCGGGAATTATAAGTTTGATACGCACTCTCCCGATGGCGATATGTTGTACGGAATTGATGTTTTTATTAAACCAGAATTTCGCGGATTGCGATTGGGGCGCCGCTTGTACGATTACCGCAAAGAATTGTGCGAAAGACTCAATTTAAAAGGGATTGCATTTGGCGGACGGATTCCCAATTATCACCTTTATCAGGATGAACTGTCGCCAAAAGAGTACATTCAAAAAGTACGCACAAAAGAGATTCACGACCCGGTGTTAAACTTTCAGATATCGAACGATTTCCACCCGGCAAAAATTATAAAAGGTTATTTGGAAGGCGACACCGACTCGAACGAATATGCGGTGTTGCTGGAGTGGGATAATATTTACTACGAGAAGCCCCGCAAAAAGCCGGAGATAACAAAAACAGTGGTTCGTTTGGGATTGGTGCAATGGCAGATGCGGCCATACAAAACACTGGAAGATCTGATGTTGCAGGCGGAGTTTTTTGTTGATGCCGTTTCTGGTTATCGTTGCGATTTTGCTTTGTTCCCCGAGTTTTTTAATGCGCCATTAATGGCCGAAAATAACCACTTAACTGAGCCGGAAGCTATTCGCGACCTGGCCAAACACACCGAAGCTATTACCGCAAAGTTTTCGGAGCTGGCCATTAGTTACAACATTAACATTATTACCGGTAGTATGCCCGAGTTGGTAGACGATAGCTTGTATAACGTGGGCTACTTATGCCGCCGCGACGGGAGTACCGAGCGCTACGAAAAACTGCATGTAACACCCGATGAGGTGAAAGTTTGGGGAATGCAGGGAGGACACACTTTAAAAGCGTTGGATACCGATTGCGGAAAGATTGGTGTTTTAATTTGTTACGACTCAGAATTTCCGGAACTGAGTCGTTTGCTGGCCGACGAAGGAGTGGATATTCTATTTGTACCATTTTTAACCGATACCCAGAATGGATTTTCGCGAGTACGAAATTGTTCTCAGGCGCGCGCCATCGAAAACGAATGTTATGTGGCTATTGCCGGAAGTGTTGGCAACTTGCCAAAAGTGCACAACATGGATATTCAGTATGCGCAATCGATGGTATTTACGCCCTGCGATTTTGCCTTCCCGGTAAACGGAGTAAAAGCCGAAGCAACGCCCAATACCGAAATGATTTTGATTGCCGATGTGGATATCGGTTTATTGCGCGAACTGAATCAGTTTGGTAGTGTACGAAACCTGAAAGATCGTCGGCAGGATTTGTTCCAGCTGAAAAAGAAAGTTTAGTTTTGGGAAATAAAAGATTTGATAAGGACGGTTTTTCGCCATCTTTATCGAATCTTTTTTTACTGATTTTAACTAGTCGATAGCAACAGTATTGTCGTAACCTCTAATCAGAATTGTATTTCCTTTATCGCCGGCAAGCAATTCAAGTTCGCCGCTTTTTTCAATGTGGCGGGTAGGCGACAGTGATTTTGGGAAATCAACTTTTCCATATTTCATTTGCGCATCAATTTTAAAAGGTACCGAACCTGCATCAATAATCAGTTTCCCGTATTTCCCGTCAAACGAAATTCCTTCAAAGTCGCTGTTCAGCTCACCAATCTCAATATCGTCGTCGTAGCTTAAAATCGAGAGTTTTGTCATCGATTCAATTTCGTATTTGCTGTATTTGCTTTGGGCAATGTCGATCGAGATGGTTTTGTCGAGATAAATATTGTTGTCGTATGAGTCCGGAATGTTAAGTGTTTTTACTTTACCTAATTCCAGATCGGAATATTTACCGGTAAATTCTGCTGATTTTGCAGATTGAATTTTCAGGTTGCAATCGTATAAGTCGAGCGAAAGCTTGTCGAGTACAGCTTCTGAAACCAGGTCTGAATATTTCGCTTCCATTTTCAGGTTGCTAAAGTCATCAATAAGTACTTTGTCGTCGTACGAATTAATTTTCAAATTTCCGGCTTTTGTTCCTTTAATTTTCGAATATTTACTATCGATGGAAATATCGGTAGCTGTTTTGAACTCAATATCCGTATCGTACAAATTAAATGTGGCATCGTTGTCGAATTTCTCCACTTGTAGTTTCGAGTATTTCGCTTCCAGTTCAACGGCGGATAGGAAACCTTCAGCGCGAAGTTCACTGTTGTACAGGTTCAATTTATTCTCCCCTTCAATTTCACCAATAAAAACTGAACTGTACTTATTTTCAAGATTCAGGCTTGCTGATTTCGGGATGTTCATTTCATGCCTGATTTCAAAATCTTTAATTTTTACTTTATCGCCATTCAACAGCGTGATAGTGCTGCGTCCGTTCACCGAGTTCATACTTTTGTAAAAGCGTGTATCAATGTTCAATCGGTTTCCACTCAGCTTGAATTCAAACGCCTCAATGGCTGCCAATAGCTTTTCAGCGTCTTCGCGGCTGCGGGCATCTACCTTTATTTCAGTGCTGATACTTACCGTTTTATCGTTGGTTGTATTGATTTTTATGTCGCCCGCGTGGTTCGATAAATTTATACTTAAACCGGCCGGCACTGCAGCCGATTTATTCAGAGTTTTTGAGGCCTCGTAGTTTTGCGCCCAAACTAATTGGCTGCCCATTAAAAGGACCGCAACTGTAAGTAATAATTTAAAGTGTAATCTTGTTTTCATCGTGTTTTTGTTTTTCAATTTCCAGTAGAATTCGGTTTAATACTTTAATTTTTTTCTGGTAATAATCGAGCATAACATGTATCACCGGCTCGTTGTCGATGGTATTGTTGAGGTCTTTTTGATAGGTGGCATAAATTTCGTCGAGGTTATTCAGTTCGTCGAGTAAAAACCGGATCTCCGAATTATTTTCCGGCAGTTCTTGTTCCACCTTTTCCCATTTGGCATTTACCACTTGTTGAAGTGAGGCTTCCTGTTTGCCTAAATCTTCAGAAATATCGGACAGTTGAACAACTACCACCTCTTTTTCAGAAGTTTCGTTTACCACAAAATACGTGGCCGAAACAGCAAAAAGAAATATGGCCGCCACCTTCCAAAACCACTGTGGCAGGTTTTGTTTTTTGTTTTGCTGAAGCTGATTTCTTATTCCTTCCCAAACAATGTCGGGTTCGGGGTCCTCCACATCAAGCTTTAGCCGTTGCTCTTTCAGATATTTTTCCAAGTCCTGTTTCATCTTGCATCATTTTAACTAATAATTGTTTGGCCCTGAAAAACTGTGTTTTTGCTGTTGATTCCGAAATCCCCAGTTTTTCTCCTATTTCAGCATGTTTGTAGCCTTCTAAAGCACGAAGTACCAAAATCTCTCGGGCGCCATCCGGCAGTTGTTTTATAAAATGGTGAATCCTTTCCGAACTAAATTCGCTGTCAATTTCAACTGCTATTTCATGGTCGTCGCTGCCCAGGTTTTCAACCTCGGCATAAAACATTTTTTCTTTTCGTGTAACATCAATACTTCGGTTAATTACAATTCGTTTTAGCCAGCCGCCAAAGGCCTTTTCGTTCTTTAACTTATCGATTTCCAAGAAAGCTTTTACAAACGCATCTTGAAGCACATCCTCTGCCAGACTTTTGTCATTTGTCATGCGAATAGCAACGTTGAACATTCCCTTGCAATAAAGTTTGTAGAGTCTGTACTGAGCTTTCGCATCGCCCTTTTTGCAAAGCTTGATTAAGTTAACCTCGTTATCGTTGTAGTGTATTTCCAAATTGTTTTTCTTAATACTGCCAGACCGTTTTCATCAGATTTAAACCTCGATCTTTGCCTTTAAGACGAAGATATTCTGAAAAGGTTGGAATGGTACAAAAATATTTTTCACATTTGTATGAGAACCAATTAAAATCTTACACAATGTTTATCGTTCACGTATTTATTCACGTAAAAGAAGATTGTATCGAGGCGTTTAAAGCGGCCACCATCGAGAATGGGCAAAACAGTATTAACGAACCAGGAATTGCCCGTTTTGATTTTGTAGAACAACAAGACGATCCTACGCGTTTTGTATTAGTGGAGGTGTATCGCACGGCCGACGATCCGGCGAAACACAAAGAAACGGCGCACTACCAAAAGTGGCGCGACACTGTTGCCGATATGATGGCTGAACCGCGATCGGCACTTAAATTTTATAATGTACATCCCGACGAAAAAGGTTGGGATTAAGAGTGACAGAAAATATGGCAGTTAATTTTTCATTTGCAACCGCAGGGCAAATTATTTTTGGAAATCATTCGCTGGAGAAAGTACCCGATCTTGTTGCCGGTTTTGGGAAGAAAGTTGTTTTGGTAACGGGAAAGAATTCGTCGCGTGCTGAAGAGTTGATGGCGAAATTTAGCCCTGAAACGGACACTGTGCTCTTTAATGTTTCCGGCGAGCCAACCACCGATTTAATTGAGAGGGGTGTCCAATTGGCACGCGAACATGCAAGTGATGTGGTTGTAGGTATTGGCGGAGGCAGCGTAATCGACAGTGCTAAAGCAATTGCTGCCTTGGCAACCAATAAAGGCGAGTTGCTCGATTATCTGGAAGTGATTGGGCGCGGAAAACCGCTGACTGAAAAACCTTTGCCGTGTATTGCCATTCCAACAACGGCCGGAACCGGTGCCGAGGTAACCAAAAATTCGGTAATAAAATCGCCCGAAAATAATGTGAAAGTCAGCCTGCGAGATAATCAGATGTACCCCGATATTGCTGTGGTTGATCCGGTGCTTACCTGGTCGATGCCACCGGCATTAACAGCCAGTACCGGTGTTGACGCGTTAACACATTTATTGGAGACATTTGTGTCGAACCAGGCGAATCCGTTTATCGATATGGTTTGCCGGGAGGGGATGACACGGATCTCGCGATCTTTACGAAAAGCATACAAAGACGGTAGTGATAAGCAGGCGCGCGAAGATATGGCAATGGCCAGTCTTTTGGGAGGAATGGCATTGGCCAATGTAAAACTAGGTGCTGTACATGGTTTTGCCGGACCAATGGGAGGCATGTTTCCTATTCCGCACGGAGCTGTTTGTGCCTGCCTGATGTCGGCAGTGATTGAAGAGAATATTCGGGCCTTGAGAGATAGTAAACTTGATAGCTCGAAATATGATGAGTTGGCAAAAATCCTTACCGGAAACGAAAAGGCCATGTCGAACGACGCAGTTATTTGGGCAGCGGAATTGGTGGCCGAATTACAAATACCGTCCTTATCGGAGTTTGGATTATCAAGAGATGATTTTCCGGTGTTGGTTAAAAAAGCAAAAGTGGCAAGCAGCATGAAAGGTAATCCGGTAGAGCTGGCAGATGAGCAGTTGTTTCGCATTTTGGAGCGGTCGTTATAAATGACAATCCGGTATCGGAACAATTTTTGTAGAATAAAACTATCTTTGTAGAATAATTTATAACGTGATGATTGGCAAATTTTTTCATACACCGGGAACAAAAAAGTTTAGTATCACCCCACGTTTTTGGGATCCTGACAAGGACGAAAAGGACGAGCGGGAACGACGGATAAAGGAGGAATTGGGGATTGTTGATGAGAAAAAAGACAGCAATCGTCCATATCGTCCTAACATTAAGGGGCAGTTTCGGTCGGGCGATAACTGGGCCCGGTCATCCGAATCGGCCAGAAGATCACAAAACCGCCGGCTTATTTGGATCTTTCTGATCCTTGCACTGGTGCTTTATCTTTTCTTCTTTTCCGACTTTTTTGCTTAGAAAGCAAACCTCGTAGTACAAATTTCTAAAGATTTAATCTTGAGCGATATTATTCAGTTATTACCCGATGCAGTAGCCAATCAGATTGCTGCCGGAGAAGTTATTCAGCGACCGGCATCGGTTGTGAAAGAGCTTGTGGAAAATGCTCTTGATGCGGGCGCAACTGAAATAACCATCAATCTAAAAGACGCAGGAAAGACCCTTATTCAAATTTCGGACAACGGAAGCGGAATGTCGCCAACCGATGCAAGGATGGCTTTTGAGCGGCATGCTACTTCAAAAATTCGTGAAGCCAACGATTTGTTTGCCATTCGCACCATGGGCTTCCGTGGTGAAGCACTGGCATCGATTGCTGCCATTGCCGATGTTGAATTGCGCACTAAAAAAGCCGACGATGAGGTAGGCACTTTTATACATATTATTGGCTCTGAAGTAAAAACACAGGAGCCTGTCGGGTGCAATAACGGCACCAATTTTATGATTAAAAACCTGTTTTTTAATGTGCCGGCACGTCGCAAATTCCTGAAAGCAAATTCAACCGAATTAAAACATATTATCTGGGAAATTCAGCGTGTAGCATTGCCCAATCCCGACATTAAATTGTCATTGATTCACAATGGCTCACCTGTTTATGATTTGCGGCCTGCCAACCACCGAAAACGTTTAGTAGATGTGTTTGGAAAAACACTGAACCAGAGCCTGATAAATGTGGACGAAGATACCAGTATTGTAAAGGTGTTTGGTTACATCGGGCAGCCAAAATATGCCCGCAAAACATTGGGCGAACAGTTCTTTTTTGTGAACGGTCGTTTTATGCGTCATCCGTATTTTCATAAGGCGATTACACAGGCTTACGAGCAGTTGTTGCCACCCGACACGTATCCTTCGTATTTTCTGTTTCTGGAGCTCGATCCGGAGACAATCGACATCAATGTGCACCCAACAAAAACCGAGATAAAATTTGAAAACGAACGCGATATCTGGCCGATAATTCATGCGTCGATACGCGAATCGTTAGGTAAACACAATGTGGTGCCCTCGATCGATTTCGACCAGAGTGGAAGTATTGATATTCCGGTTCCGAAAAAAGATGGCGAGGGGGTGCGTTTCCCGGAAATACAGATCAATCCCGACTACAATCCGTTTAACAACGAAAATCAGTTTGCCGAACGTGGCTACTCGCCTTTCGAGAAAGATTCTGCTGGGCAGGGAAGAAGCAGTTCGCCCGACTCAGAAAGAGAGAAGAAGAACCTTGATAACTGGGAAGACCTATATCAGGGAGCGCAATTGAAATTAAAGCCCGAAACGGAATACCGCGAAAGTGCACCGCAAACTGATGATTTGTATGCCAATGCGCCGGGGCAATTCAGCGGTAAAAAGGTTCTGCAGTTGAAACAACGTTATGTGTTAACACCGGTAAAATCGGGTTTAATGGTTATCGACCAGAAGCGGGCACACGAACGTATTTTGTACGAAAAATTTATGGAGGTGCTGAAATCGGATTCGGTGGCCAGCCAGCAACAGTTATTTCCGCAAACCATCGAACTCAATCCTGCCGATTCGGCGTTGTTGAAATCGATTCTGGAAGACCTGTTATCGTTGGGATTCGATATTCGCGAATTTGGTAAAGACACTTTTATTATAAACGGCACGCCGGGTGTATTAGATATTTCGTCGCCCGAGCTGATTCTTGAAAAATTGCTGGAAGAATATAAAACATCGCCGGTTGATGCGCACTCAAAAGCAAAGGAGCAAATTGCGGTATCGTTGGCAAAAGCATCGGCTATGGATTATGGAACTGACCTGAAACAGGAGGAGGTAGATCACCTGATTGATAATTTGTTTGCCTGCGCTACACCCAATTTTTCGCCCGACGGAAAAAAGGTGTTGAGCATCATTTCTACAGATGATATCGAAAAAAGTTTTTCAAAATGACAGATTGTCGTTAATTTAAGCACTTAAAATTTTGGCGTGGTCATTGTAACTCACTTGCCTTAAAACAATAAACAAACGAAGAATGTTGAATTCAGAAAGTAACAGTACGAGTTTCGGCTTTCATCAGTTACTTTTGAGAAATTAAAAAATATACGAATGAATTATCGTCCAGCCTTAAATATGCCACCAGTGGTAAAGAACCTGATTCTTGCCAACGTGTTGTTTTTTATTGCCACAATTGTTTTAAATCAAACCGGAACTGATTTATATTCCATTTTGGGTTTGTATTTCCCGCTTTCTGAAAAATTTAGGTTATACCAGATTTTTACTTACATGTTTATGCATAGTACGCCGGGATTTGGGCATATTTTCTTCAATATGTTTGCGTTGTTCATGTTCGGTCGTGTGCTGGAAGGTGTTTGGGGGCCAAAGCGTTTTCTAACTTTTTATTTGGTTACAGGAGTAGGAGCAGCGCTTATACAACTGCTGGTTACCTACATTGAGTATAAAGTTGCAGTTGCACATGTTGCGCCCGATCAGCTGGCTTACTTCAGAGAGATTGCAGCGCAGGGGAAATATATTCCGGGTACAGTTTCAGAAAAGATTACAACATTTATGAATACGCCAACAGTTGGTGCTTCGGGTGCGGTTTTTGGCATTTTGTTAGGTTTCGGAATGCTGTTCCCAAATACCGAGCTGATGTTGCTCTTTCCGCCAATACCGATTAAAGCTAAGTATTTTGTAATTGGTTACGGTGCTTTGGAGTTGTTTTTTGGCGTATCAGGAATACAGGGAAGTGTAGCACACTTTGCTCACCTCGGCGGAATGTTATTTGGTTATTTTATGATCAAATACTGGAATAAACATTCTAACCGTTTTTATTAAAGAACATACAGATTTTAAAATCCTGGGGAGTGGATATTGCTGGCGACATAAAACGAACATTTAAAGAGGGATCGGTATTAACCCGTCTCATCTACATAAACATTGGTGTTTTCCTTTTGCTGAAAATTATCGGTGTTTTCTTTTTCCTGAGCGGACAAAGTTTGCCGGTGTATCAGTGGTTGTCGGTTCCTTCTGTTGTCGATGTTTTGGCACAACGCCCGTGGACGCCGATAACTTACATGTTTTTGCATCAGGGATTTATCCATCTCTTGTTTAATATGCTTGGCCTGTATTGGTTTGGCCAGTTGTTTCTTTATCATTTTGAGGGAGACAAAATGTTGGGCGTTTACCTGATGGGAGGACTTTGGGGAGCATTTTTATACATAATTGCCTACAATTTTATTCCCGTATTCAGCTCGGATAACGCATTATTGCTGGGGGCTTCCGCATCAATTTTTGCCATTTTAGTAGCCGTTTCTTTTTACGATCCTAACCGCGAGATACACCTGTTTTTTATTGGTCGTTTCCCGCTGAAATATGTAGCTGCTTTTTACGTTTTACTATCGGTAATCGGTATTTCATCAACAAATCCGGGAGGTAATATTGCGCATTTAGGTGGTGCTTTCTGGGGATGGTTTTATATTTATCAATTACGAAAAGGAAAAGATATGGGAGCGGGATTGGTAAACCTTGTAAATAAAATAGGTGAGTTTTTTGAGGGGCTTTTTAAGCACAAAAGTAAAATGAAAATTACTTACCGAAAACCTCCGCGCGACGATCATGAATACAACCGACAGAAACATCAGCAGCAGGACGAGATTAATCGTATTCTGGATAAAATTGCAAAGTCAGGTTATGAGAGTTTAACCAAAAAAGAAAGGGAACTACTTTTTAAACAAGGGAAAAAATAGTTTTCAGTAACAAGTGTTCTGATCTTTGTATTCATCCTTAATCCTTCATCAATAATCCTTCCCTAATCATCTTCCTGGTAAGTGTGTGCCTGGTAAATACTCGCATTCAGTTCAAAGCCGATCAGCAAAATCAACGACATCACATACATCAGAAGCAACACTGCCAATAATGTCCCAATTGATCCATATAGAATATTGTACTGGCTAAAGTTGTTCAAGTAGTATTTCATTCCTACAAAACCGAATATGCTTAAAACAGTCGCCAGTGTTCCTCCAGCTGAGATAAACCGCCACTTGGTTTTTTTTGCCGGCGCCATATAGTACAGGAACGAGAAGGCAAAAAAGAAGATCGTGATCGTTATTATCCATTTTCCTATGGTAAGCAAAATTACTGAAAAATGGTCGCGGAGAATATCAATTTGTTCAAGGTAGTGGATCAACGCCTGACCTCCTGTTAACATCGCAATAGCTACAATAAGTAACAACGTAAAAATAACCAGAAGCATAACAGCCGTTATGTATTGACTCCACCACTTTCTTCTGTTAATATTGTGAACAGTCGCATCAAAGGCACTCATCATGGAAACAAAACCATTTGTTGCAAACATAAGAGCCATAAGAAAGTTAAATGATTTAACCGTACTGTCTGTATTCTCTAATATAATTTGAGCAATTGTTTCTTCTATAGCAGGCCAGATTTTTTCGGGTACTAATTCATGAATTATTGTAAAAAGTTCTTGCTCGAAACCACTGGAGGGAATAAGGGTGAATAAAAAGATGATACTTGGAAACAAAGCAAGAAAAAAAGAAAATGCAATGCCTGATGCGCGAGTTGTTATCGATCCGTCGACGATACTTCTCCAGAAAAACAACAAAACATCGTACAGAGGTACTCCATCAAAAAGGGGAAGCGAAATTCGTTTGGCGTGTTCAGCGGCTCTTTCGCTCAGCTTTTTAATTCGATTAAAAGTGATTTTTTCCGATGCCATACCGGCCATTATTGTTGTTCAATTCGTAGTTGGTGAATGTATTGTTTGCCATCGTTTTGTTTAAGCAAAAAGTAAACCCTGAAATCGCCTTTTTCTGTTTTTAATTTCCCAATTACGTATTGCGCATTTTCTTTTCCACTATCGTGAATGATGCTAAAAGCATTTTCTTCCAGTGGAGGGAATTTGTTGAAAAAGTTGGTTACAATTTGTTGGGCCTGGGCTTTGCTGTATACATTGTCGTTATCAAGTACTACCAATTCTACGTTTTGGTTAAAATAAGAGGAAAGTACTTTTGCATCTCCGGTTGCCAAACCAACATTAATTTCGTTCGGAACCTTTTTGTCCTGAGGCGAATGAGCAGCTACTGCAATGAAACTGCAAAGTATCAGGATAATTGAAACTATATGTTTAAAATTTTTCATTCGTTTATAATTATATTTTTCAGCGGTAACTCATGTAACTCGCATAACCATACTTCTGTGTATTTCGCAACTTTTTATTATGCTCGTTTCATCATATTTTAATTCAGCATATGTGCTGCACAATAAGCAAAAACTATGCAAAAACACTTTTATACGCTTATTTTTACTGTAAATTTATAAAATTAAAAATCAATTGGGCGATTGTTGTAGAAACATAATTATATTTAATTCGCCTTCAGAGGATTATGTGTTGGTGCCTTTTTGTCATCCGAAAAGTTTGGGAATTGTATAAAACGAGGTTGGTTACGCATGATTTTTGTACAAAAACGATTTTAGCGAAATGAAGATTACATTACTGGTTGTTGGTAAAACTGATGCGGCCTATATACGAGATGGGATAAATGAATATTTAAAACGCCTGAAACACTATATCAGTTTCGATATGGAAGTTATTCCCGATATTAAAAAGGGAAAAAATACCAACCCGGAAATGCAGAAAAATAGGGAAGGTGAAATTATTCTTTCAAAACTGGCTCCGGGCAAAGAGTTGCACTTGTTTGATGAAAAAGGAAAAATGTTCTCGTCGGTTGAGTTTTCTCGGTTTTTAGAGAAGAAAATGATAAGCGGTCCAAAAGAGCTGATTCTGGTAGTGGGCGGTCCATACGGTTTTTCGGAGGAGGTGTATAAAGGAGCCAGCTCAAAAATTTCACTATCACGTTTAACTTTTTCGCATCAAATGGTGCGATTGTTGTGTGTTGAGCAAATATACAGAGCAATGACAATTTTGAAAGGCGAACCGTATCATCATGAATAGCTAATGTTGGTTAAACTAAATAAATATACTTACCTCATTTTGGCCATCGGTATTTTGGTTGTGGCTGCCATTCTCGAAAATGGTTTGCTTCGTCGAAATCCGGAAACCAAACTAATAGACGATTTTCAGACTCAGCTACTGGCAAACGAAGCCGAGCTTCAAAATAAGCTGCTCGAAATTAAACAGGTATTGATGGAAGATGACCTGGATGAGGATATCAGCGAATTTTTTAGCCGCGACGAAACACTTATCCGCGAAACCGGATTTGGTGCGATGGTTTTTAAAAATAAAGAACTGTTTTTTTGGTCCGACCGTGGAATTACTTTCTACAACCGGCTGGAAGATCTGCCAAAAACCAGTGGCCTTGTACAATTGCCAAACGGCTATTACCTGGTTGATACGATGAATGTAGGCGAGTATACAGCTGCCGTTTTTCATTTAATAAAATACAATTACACGTACGAAAACAAGTACCTGCAAAATAATTTCTTTAAAAATTACAGGCTCCCTAACGATTATATTATACGAACCAAAAAGTACAATCGGGGCTACGACATTGTAGATCTGAAAGGCGATTATCTGTTCACTCTTTTGCCTTACGGAAATTATTTGTGTACCACAAATCAGCTGTATTTCCCCGGTGCCATTTATTTTATCGGGCTTATTTTACTGCTGTTTTATTTCCGAAAAGAGTTTGTCGAGAGCGATGCGGCGTTCTTTCTGAAACTAGTTTCGCTGGGTGTGGCGCTGTTTGTGGTGTATTGGATTCACCTTATTTTCCAGGTGCCCAAGGTTTTCTTCCATCTTAAATTTTTTAGCCCCGATTATTTTGCCATAAACGACTGGTTGCCTTCGCTGGGAGACTATTTTCTTTTGGCTATATTTTTCCTGTTCTGGATTTACAATTTCGCTATCGATTTGAATATTCCGGATTTACAGAAAAACTCTGGTTTACCGCGAAAAGGAATCATTACCCTGCTTTTGATTTTTAATGCCAGCCTGTATTTGCTGGTCGATAATTTGATAAAAGAGCTCATCTATAATTCAACCGTTTCGTTTGCACTGAACAAGATTATCGATATTTCTCCACAAAGTATTCTGGGAATTTTTGCAGTAAGTTTATTATTGCTGGGTGTTGTATTTTTTACCATCAGGGTAAACGAAAAAACGCTGAAGAATTTTAAACTCCACCAACTGATTTTATTAACGCTGGTAATTAGTTTATTCTTTGCCGGAGTACAATATCTTGCAGTACAAAATGTATCTATTTACGCGTTGTTGCTATTCATCCTTTGCGTTTTGCTTTCCTCGCTGATAACCCGGCACTACCTGCAAACGTTTACCTTAAGTTATTTAATTATTTACGTGGCGGTGGTTTCAGTTTTCTCCTTGGTTGTTATTAACCGAACCATCAGTAAAAAGGATAAAGAACAACAGAAATTGTTGGCTGTAACCCTGGTTGCAGAGCGCGATCCGGCAGCCGAAGTTTTTATGACAGAGATACAATACCAGCTTACAGAGGACGGGGCCATAACAAGTTTGTTAAACCAAAACAGAGATGAAGATGCTGTTGAGTATATCAGGCAATCGTATTTCAACACGTATTTCAGAAAATATCTACTGAATATTTATGTGTGCCACAGTAACGATAATTTGATTATTCAGCCCGATGATCGGGAAGTTTCGTGCAGGCCATTTATGGATGATCAGATTGAGGCGCAGGGTTTACAAATACCGGGTACCAATTTTTATTTTATGGATAATATGAACGGACGGATCTCATACACCGGTCGTTGGGATTATCCTAAAGTTGACGGCGGAAAAGGCGTTACTATTTATATCGATCTGGATTCGGACTTGTTGTTTGAAGGGATTGGTTTCCCCGAGTTACTGATCGATAAATCGATGGCCCGATCTGATATTTATCGCAAATTCAATTATGCCAAATATTATGCCGGCGAGCTTACCGATAAATACGGCGATTATAACTACAATTATAACGGGCATGTTTATCTAAAATCTGATGACGAGTTTTCATTTCTCCGCCAGGATAAATATGAGCACCTGGTTTACCACACCAGCCAGCAGAATTATGTAGTGGTTTCGAGGGAGTTGCTAACACCGATTGATTACCTGATTTCTTTTCCGTATTTATTTGTGTTCTATTTTCTTACGTTGCTGGTTGTACTGATAATAATCAATCAGTCGATTAGGGAGAAAAGAGTATTCTTCGATCTGAAATTTAAGATTCAGGCGGCTATTATTTCCATTGTTTTTATCTCGTTAATGGTTGTTGCCGGGGTTACCCTTTTCTACAATGTGAAAGAATACAGGCAGAAACACCAGGATGATCTGAATGAGAAAATGAAGTCGATTTCAGAGGAAATTGATATGCGTCTGACCGATAAACACGAAATTACACCGGAACTGGAAGAGTGGTTACGCGAGGAACTGGCAAAACTTTCAAATATTTTCCGAACAGATATTAATATTTATGGTACCGACGGGCGGCTTATCGCTTCATCGCGTTTCGAGATTTTTGAGCGCGGATTGGTTTCGTCGCGAATTAATGCCCGTGCCAATTACGAGGTGTATCAGAACTACTCTATCAGTTATTTTCAGCCTGAAAATATAGGCCGGCTTTCGTATCTGTCGGCATACCGGCCAATTATCAATAATTACGGCGATTACCTGGGCGTTATCAATCTGCCTTATTTTATCCGGCAGGATAACTACAGCCAGGAGATTTCTACTTTTATTGTGGCTTTCATCAACCTGTATGTGTTGTTGTTCTTGGCCAGTATTATTGCTGCTGTTTTTATTGCCAACCAGATTACCCGGCCGCTGGTTGTGATTCAGGAAAACCTGCAAAAAATGCAGTTGGGTAAACGTAATGAACCAATCCAATACAACCGGAAAGACGAAATTGGTAGCCTGGTAAGAGAATACAATAAAAAAGTTGATGAACTTGCGGTAAGTGCCGATCTGCTGGCGCGTTCGGAAAGGGAATCTGCATGGCGCGAAATGGCAAAACAAATTGCGCATGAGATTAAAAATCCGCTTACGCCGATGAAGCTGAACATTCAGTATTTGCAGCGTGCCAAAGGGAAAAACGAAGAGTACAACGAGTTTGTTGACCGAGTGACTTCAACGCTTATCGAGCAAATCGACAACCTTTCGAATATTGCTACCGAGTTCTCGAACTTTGCAAAAATTCCAACGGCCCGTAATCAAGTATTCTGTTTGGCCGATCAGCTGAAGAAATCGATTGATCTGTACGGAACGCACAGTGAAATAGATATTAGATTTGATTCGAACGGTTACGAAAGCCTGGAAGTAAATGCAGATAGAGAACAGTTGTCGCGGGCAATTATAAACCTGATTCGAAATGCCATTCAGGCCATTCCCGAGGATCGTAAAGGAAGGATTAAAATCAGGCTCGACCGACGCCAACACATGGCCGTGATTTCGGTACAAGACAACGGTGCAGGAATTGATGCCGAGTTGCGCGATAAGTTGTTTAGTCCGAGTTTTACCACCAAAACAAGTGGAATGGGATTGGGACTTTCGATTGTAAAGAATATCGTTGAAAATTTTGCCGGCAAAATCTGGTTCGAAACCGAGATGGGAAAAGGCACCACTTTTTACCTCGAAATTCCGGTGTATGAGGAAACGTTGATAAATTAAAAACAAAAAAACATGGTTCCATTATCGTTTAAAGAAATAACCGAACGACTGCGACTAATTAAATTCCCAGAAATTGATGTAGTAATTGGCATTGGTACCGGCGGCGTTCCCGCAGCTACAATGGTGGCTTACCATCTTGATGCCGAGCTTTTGGTGATGACACTGAATTACCGCGATGAAGAAAATAACCCGCGCTACAACAAACCCAAGGTGCTGGAAAAAGCCAACTGGGATTTGGAAGGAAAGCATATTTTATTGGTCGATGATGTGTCCGTATCGGGGAAAACCATGGAGGCTGCACTTGAGCAGCTCAAAGGTTTACATGTAAAAACCTGTGCCATGAAAGGAAGAGCCGATTATGTGCTGTTCCCCGAAATTAAGGATTGTGTAAAATGGCCATGGAAACCATAATTATTTTTGAAATGAAGTATTTAAAATATTTGATTGTGTGCTGTTTGGTGTGGATGCTTGCATGTTCAGCTCCAACATCGAAGGAAGATTACCTCGATCGGTTCGAACGTTTTGTTGAGCGGGTAGATAATAACCATAACAAGTACACACGAAAAGACTGGGAGTGGGCCGATGAGAAATTTGAAAAGTACAACTCGGAATGGTACCTCGAATATAGCGACGATTTTTCGGTTGATGATCAGATAAAAATTAAAGGGCTGATCATTAAATATCATACCTTAAAAAACAAAGAAAGTGTTGGAGATTTACTGCGAGATCTTTTTAAGGACGACGTAAATAAAATTGGCGATAAGGTTCAGAAATACATTGATGAGGACCTGGACGAGGATCTGGATAAAATTATTGATGGTACTATTGAAATTGGTGATTCTGCTGTGAAAGTAATGGAAGAAATTGTACGCGAGCTTGATGAGTCTTTTTAAATAGGTAAGGGAAAGTTATACCAAATTGACCATAAAATGTCGCATATAAACTAATTCTTTTTCATTTTCTCTTCGTTGAAAAATTGTACCGTAGCTAAGGCTATGCTAAAATTTTTTGCCTTGATAAAAAGAAAAATAATGACGTATCCAACACGGCATTTTATAATCAAATTGGTATTATTCAATACAACGATCCATTAAATCTCTGGGAATCGACAGGAACAAAGCCATACTTGCATAAGGAGCGCCGGAAACTGTTGATTTAATCAGGTAGTTGGTGTCTGGTCGGGGTAAAGTGCTTCCCGGTTTAAAGTTCGATTCTGTAACGTTGAAATTGATATTGTTCGAGTAGCCAAATTTGGCTTCAAATCCAACCCATTTATTTATTTGTGTAATAATTCCAACCGTAGCATCAAAGGTGGATTGTCTTAATTGAATACTTTCGGTTTCATTTAAAATGGTGTCGTCAACACGCACGGTGTAACTGGTTCCGGATATCTCAGCATCGCAAATCAGATAGAATCTTTTGTTGATCTGTTTCCAGGCTTTAAATCCTTGCGGCAATAGTAAATCCAATCCAATTCCGTTTGCGAAACGTTTGGAGTAGTTAAAAACCGGGTAAATTGCCGGGTCGCCAAAAGTATACCCAAAATAGGCGCCAAAAGCATAATAAGTGTTCAGGTCTTTTCGGGTTGCATAACCAATTGCCAAAGACGATTTTAGCAAGTCGCCAAATGAAAAATATTTATCGTCGTGAATATGAAAATCGCCTGCCAGGCTCCAGCTGGTTTGCATAACAATTGAATGATTGTCGCGCAAATGAAACAATCCTTTCATATCAACTCCCAAACGTCGCAGGTTGCGGTCGTGTAATCCAACGTACATGGGGTAGTCGCCGGGTTTTATATCTTCAAAATAGAATTGCTCGTTTACATAGCGAAATCCACCGGTTAGTTTTACTCTTTGTTTATTCAGAATCGGAAATTTTAAACGTGCTGTAACCGTTCTGTTTCCTGTAATTTCCGCTGATCCGTCGCCAATTTGTGGTATTTCTGATGTTGATGAAATATTGTACTGAAAAGGGCCTTCCATTTTTAGATACAAAAAACGCGTAGGCAAATTATTTTCAAAATAGGGCGTCCAGTCTTCGCGCGAAATAGTGTCTTGCGCAAATCCTGCCATCGAAATAAAAATGAGTATAAGTCCTAAAAAATATTTCACAAGCCTATTAACGTTCAATTGATAGAATTATTTTCTTAAAACGGTGGCGCCCAGGTTTTTTTTGCCATTATTTTGGATCACCTGCCAGCCGCGCTTTTCCAGCTCTTTAGCAATGTTTCGATTTATAAAACCATGTGTTACCAAAATAACCTGTTTGTTTTGCTCTGCTTTTCGTTCAATAAATGAACAAACATCGTCAACGCGCTCACGAGCTTCCTGAAATGATTCTGTTTCCGGTTTTTCGAGCCCCATTAACCAGGTTGTTCTCGATATGGAAGTCCAGGCTTTAAGAGGCAAATACAAGGGCAGCCAAACCATGTGCATTTCAAATTCGTTGAGTTCTTGCAATGATACGATAATTGCCGAATCGCCAAAAAGTTTTAGCCCTGTTGCAATTGACCGCGACAAACCACTAACATAAACCGTGTCGGTTAAACGTTTCGGAACTTTGCTTAATACCGTATCTGGATCGAATTGACTGATTGGCGCAGTGTCGTACGCATCACGCATTTTCGAAGCTTTTTTTGCACTCATCCAGCCATGTCGCTCCAATTTTACTGAGGCATGTCGAATCAATATCACCTCTTGTGCCGCCGATTGTTGCACGCATAAAATGATTCCGAGAATGAATATGAGTTGGGTAAGTATCTTCAAAACAAAAAGCTAAAGTTAAATTGAACTAACGTTTCTTCATGGCTTTTGTTTAGGGTGGCAGTTACGATAGCCATTTTAAACGGCGACAGCCAAATTCCGCCGCCATAACCGTTGTGCCATTTCGATGATTCTTCGCCGTCCATCCAAACGCGGCCAATATCGTCGAACAAAAGTACGCCCAGTTCGCCGGTGAGCAGGTAGTTTTTAAAATCGATGACTTTAAAACGCAGTTCAGAATTAAAATAAGCGCTTGCATCGCCGTAAAAGCGGGTTTTTCTGTAACCGCGAAGATTTGTTTTTCCATCTAAAATTGCCGCATCGTGAAAAAAGTAATCGCCAAATATTTTTTCGCCACCCACCCGGAATGCAAAAACAGTACGCGGATATTTGGTGAAACTCAATAAAGTGGCAGCGGAACCGCTAATCTTGGTAAAATCGGGTTCTTCACCCTGTAAATTCAAATAGTGATTTACCGAAGCATCCACCACAAAACCACGCGTTGGCCTGAAATCTTTGTTCAGGTTCTGATAACCGTAATACCCGCCTAAAACTGTATAATGTATCTGGGCTAAGTTTTCCGGAGAAAGGCCGTTTTCGTCAAAATCTGTAATAAATTTATTCTCTTCTTCTTTCGTGTCGTTTACTTTGTATTCTAAACTTAGTCCTACTTTATGCTCATTTATTGGGTGGTCTTTATTTTCTTCATCTTCGTCGTAACGTGCCCAAACCGATTCTCCAAAGCGTTTTTGAATCGCCAGATGAGCAATCATTCTCCGTTGTTTTACTTTATAATAATCATTGTCGTAGCCACTGTTTGTGTAAGATGAATTATTTCCGAAACCAAAAAAGTTGGTGGTATAATTTTCGGTGCTCGCATCTACACCAAAAATGGCATCTAAACCATTGTTTGTCGACAATGACTCATGTTGTGCATTGATATTGAATGATGAATTTTCGAAAGAATACTCACCTAATAACGATGTTTTTGTGTCGCGCCGGAAACGCTGCTTGTACCACGAGCGGCCATAACCCAGATAAATGCCGTCGTCGGAATTATAACCGCCACTGGCAAGTGGCATGCCCACATCGCGTTTAAAATATTTCCGGTCGTATTCGTGAATAATTTTATTGTTGGTGAGTTTGGCACTTGTTTTTCCGCTTCCTTCAATTTCTGTACTTTTTAGAAGATCGTAAACCAGTGTTTTTGTTTTAATGCCGCTAACTTTCGAGTTGTTCACCACCACATCTTTATCTTGTCCTCCAACAATTCTGATGATAGGCCCTTTCTTTACTTCGCCACTGATCTCAAAACGGTCTTCGTCGTCTAGTCCGTAGCAAACTACCTCGCGAGTTTCGTCGGTTTTAATGGTCCGCTGATAAATAAGTTTCCCTTTGCTGTCGTTCTTTTTTATGTGATGAACGGTGATTTCTGTTTCATTGTCGTTTTTTCGCTCGATTTCGAATAGATCTTTACGATCAGTGCCCGGAATATTTATTCGCTTGGCCAGGTAGAGGTAAAGCTCGTGGGCCATTTCTTCCATGTATTTTTTTCGTTCGAGTAGAATTTTTGCCGTAGAGTCGGCAACCATTGGCTGCACTTCTTTTGGGAAAGTGGCCATAGCTTGGTTTATCGCTTCGGGCGTCATTCGGTTCATCAACTCAGTATTCGCTTTTTGCCAGTCTTCCCATTCCATTTGGTTCAGGAAAGTACGGTCAAAATAGCGCGCGTTAAATCCCAGCCCCACTACATTTTTTGTGCGCGGTTGAAAATTCTGAAGCTTTGGCAAAATAAATGGCAGCGAGGCAATTCCGGGTAAAATTCCCTGGTTAACAAAAAAGGTTTGATCGCGGTCGCGCGGAATCGGTTGATAGATGGTTTTACTGCCTTCTTCGAACGAGGCCCAACGCCACTGGTCGTCGTGGCGGTCCCAGTCGTTAATGAAAATGTCGAGTAGTCGGGCACGCAAAACGGCTTGTTGATCTACCTGATGGTCTTCACTCTCAATGATTTTTTCAAGCACATCATCAGTGCCAACAATGTCTTCCGAATAGCCAAAACTTTTCAGGTCGCTTCTATCGTTTGCCGGTCGTTCTTCAAACAAAAACAAGCCACTTTGCATGTCTTCTTTGTATTGTTTTAGAAGTGGATCTTGCGGCACATAAACCACCTCGGGATTGGTGTGAAAAACGCCTGCATGTTCAGCTAAAACTGCTGCCGGCATTGCCGAGTAGGGATTCGATGCTGATATCTGATCCTGAACAATATCTTTGGCAAAGGTTGGCTTCATTTCGTTGGGAAGTGCACCCTCTGCAAATTTTTCCAGCGAGCGCAGCACGTATTGATGGCCTTCGTCGGTTTCCATCCGTAGTGATTTGGTTTGCTGTCCACCTCCCCGTTTTAATACGGTGAGTCCGCCCTTTTCTTTGCTGATATCAAAAACGCGGGCTTCAACCGGCGTTTCCCAAACCTGGCGGTAATTGGTGCCCATCCATTTTTCGTAACTTTTTGTAGCCTGATATTGAAGACTTGCATAGGTAGTGTGTGTTGAGTCTTTAAAAAGTTCCTGTCGTTTTGCGGTGATGTCTTCCTTTGTTTCTGTTGTTAAGGAGTACAACAAGCGGCTAAAAACCGGTGTTTGCGTACCATTCTCAACCGTAAAAAAGTTGAGCGTAACATCACCGTTCTCATGAATATCAACTCGTGAGATGCCGGCGCTGCTGCTTGCAAAATCTGCCTTTTTAGTGTTGACGTACGATTGTTTAACCAACGAACCGCTGATAATCTGGTGTATATTGTCGGTTTTAATATACTGCAGGCTGTTTTCGAGTGCCGAGGCATAAATTACATTCGGGAATTCGTGAAAAACAGCATGCATTTGCTGCCGCAGGTTTCTGTAATCGGGGTGAACCAGATCATTTTTTCCGCCCAGCGTATTTTTGTATATGGCATACGGAAATCCGAGAATACTTGAGGCGGTTGAAAAACGACCTCCGTGTGGACCAGCTGATTCTATCGGGTGAAATCCGGCAACAATAACGGTTTTATTTTTGTTTCTGCGCAGCGCATCCTGCAGCCAGATAAAAACATCTTCATCTTCTTCCATTCCGCATTTCGCGTAGCGGGTGTCGAGTGCGGTTAGCCACCAGTAAGTATCAATGAGGATTACTGTTAGCTGATCGTTTAGCTCAACTTCAGTTGGGCCGGGGCAGCCCCAGTCGTTGGTGAAAACTTCGTTATCCGGGAAATATTTGCGAACGGCTTTGCGTACCCTTTTTGTTTGTTTTTTTCCGTTGTGCCATTCGTTAATTCCGTTGGCAAAAAGTAATGGCGTATTTTCATTTTCTATTTGTGGGTAAAAACTGAATTCCATTTCATCATCGTCGATAATATAATTGGAATAATTCCCAAGGTAAACAAAAGCATGTGGTTGCGGGATGTTTGTTATTTCTGTAATAAAATCATTGGATTTTGCATCTTTATCGGGAGCTGTATTTCCGGCCAAAAATACACTGTAACTTATATTGTCTTGCGCAAATACAGGGGAATAGCAGCTTGCAATAACTGCAAAAAAAACGATGCTAATTTTAATCAGGTCCTTTTTCATCAGAACAAGGTTGTTAGAGTTTTGCATAAGGCAGATCTGTCGATAGTTGCAATATCGAACAATTATCCCGGCTAAGAAACATATTAAAAAATAAAAGTTTCTGTATTCTTGTTTACTTTGATTCAAAAGTAGTTATTTTTAACTTCAGTAAAGTTAAATAAGAGCCACGGTTTGCCACGTGGCAGGTTCTGAATATTCAGAAGTCATAAAAATACTTACAGATGAAAATTGTTGAAGAGGTTAGGGAATTTGCTACCAGATATTACGAAGAGAAAGTTTCGGCTTTGTTGAATTACCATTCGATTGAGCATACGCGGTTGGTGGCAAAAGTGTCGGAAACCATTGCCGAAGCAGAAGGTTTGAGCGAAAGAGACAAGGATATTGTGGTGGTGGCAGCCTGGTTTCACGATATTGGTCATGCGGTTTCGTTAAAAGACCACGAAGAGGAAGGTTGTAAAATTGCCCGGCAGTTTCTCTCTGAAAAAGGGATGGATGAGGCCTTTATTATTGAGGTTGAAAAGTGTATTGGGGCAACAAAAATGGGGGCGCCAAAAAATTCATTGCTGGAAGAAATAATTGGTGACGCCGATCATGCGCATGCAGGGATGGATAATTTTATGGAAATCTCGAATTTGCTGCGGAAAGAGATGTGCAATTTTGTTGAACGAAAATGCTCGAAACTGGAATACTGGAAGCAAACGCTCGATTTTATTCTGGGCATTAATTTTCATACCAGGTACGCCAAAAATACCTTTGAACCGATTCGCCTGAAGAATATTAGAAAAGTAGAAAAACGCATAAAAAAATTGTCGGCAGATAAAACTCCCGATTTACCACAACACTCACAGAAAAGTACAGCGCGCGGTATCGAAACCATGTTCCGGCTTACGGCTCGTAACCAGATTAATCTGAGTTCGATAGCCGATAATAAAGCCAATATAATGCTTACCATTAATGCCGTGTTGGTTTCGGCAATAATGAGTACCAGTGCATTAACTTTGCGTACCAGCGAGCAGAATTTTCTGATTCCTGGTATTATTTTAATCATTGGTTGTTTAATATCGTTGGTGTTTTCTATTCTTTCTGTTATTCCAAAATACGGCTCGGGAAATTACAGCGATGAAGACCTGAAAAAACGAAAACTTAATTTGTTATTTTTTGGTAACTTTTTTAATATGCCCTACGAGCAATATGAAAAGGGAGTTAAAGAAATGATGAACGATTACGATTATTTGTACAGAACATTAACTAAAGATCAATACAACCTGGGGAAAGTGCTGGCTAAAAAATATAAGTTGCTGCGGTATTCTTACCGTGTTTTTATGGCAAGTTTTGTGATTGCCGTGCTCACATTTTTAGTCTTGTATCTCTCAAAAGTCCTGTAACTACTGTTTAATGCCAAAACTTGAAAGAACATATAAAGGCTCGGTACGAAGACATCAATTTCAACTGTTGATTTATACTTTGATTTATTGGAATGTTGTAATTCGCTTTGCCCTGTTTATGCGCATGCTTGGAGCCCGCGACGACTACATGGGCGATATGTTGTCGAAAGGCATGAGCTTTTTGGTTGATGAGGTTTTGTGGTCGTCGGTGGTGATTTCGCTTTTTGCTACTTTAAGTTGGTTTACGCTTAATATGGTTTATCCTCGTTTGGTAAGAAGTTTTAAAATGAGAAGGTTGGCCGTGGGAGTCGTTTTTCTCGACATCATCATTTTCCTGGTAATAAGCATCCTTTTGGGGATTGTGCATTACAGCGTATCAAAAGAGCTGAGTTTTGCCGAATCGATATCGCATTTGCCACGGTTTTTATTCAACTCGACCATCCTTTTTTTTCTCATCGTATTGTTTGTTGGTGGCTATGTTTATCAATTAATCAACACGCTTTTGCAGCAGGTTGGTTATGCACCTCTTGGAAAAATAATGATGGGATACTACCAAAAACCACGAGAAGAGGAGTTGATTTTTATGTTTCTTGATTTACAGTCGTCGACTGCCGTAGCCGAAAAACTGGGGCACAAAAAGTACAGCTATTTTATTCAGGATTGTTTTAAATGTGTTTCCAACTCGTTGCTGGCTACCCGAGGCCGTGTTTATCAGTTTGTTGGCGACGAGGTGGTGGTGTCGTGGACTACCAAACGGGAATCGTCGTATAAAAGTGCGGTTGATTTTTATTACCTGTACGAAAAAGCCTTGAGTAAACGCCGCGAGTACTTTCAGAAGGAATACGGGATGATGCCTGTTTTTACCGCATCGTTAAACGTAGGGAAAGTAATGGCTGCCGAAGTTGGCGAAATCAAACGTGAGCTGGCTTTTCACGGCGATGTGTTAAACACTGCAGCGCGTATTCAGAAACAGTGTAAACGCTACAAAAAGAAGATTCTGGTAACCAGCAAATTTGCGGTGAAACTGATAAAAAGCACCAAAGAATATAAAATTGAATACGTTGACCTGATCAAGTTTTTTGGCAAGAAAAACTCCATCAAAATCTACGAAGTTCATCAGTCTGGAAACTAAGTCGTTTACATTCCATGAGTTAGTTTTAGCATTTCACGAATTTCCTTTCGCGTAACCCCAATAATTCGGTTTATATTCGCTTCTGAAAACAGAAAACGATGAAGACAAGCATTATTGTTTGTACCTACAACGAAGAGGAAACCATATTTAATGTGGTGGCTTCGTGTTGCAAACACAACCCTGACGCCGAGGTGATTGTTGTTGACGACGGATCGACCGATGGAACTGAAAATGTTCTGAAAACCCTGGCCACTCACTATCACTTCGAGTATTTAAAGCTGCCTGAAAACCATGGAAAGAGTTACGCAATGGCCTGTGGCGTTGAGTTTGCCAGCAACGAAATTGTGCTGTTCATCAACGCCAATTTAATTCATTTGCGAAAAGATCATTTCATTGCTATGTTAGCGCCGATTCAGAATCAGCAAGCTGACATGGTTATAGGCAATCCCGCTAGTTTTACCATTAACTATGGTGCCGATCCGTATGAAACGGCTATGGGAGAAAAAGCCATGTTGAGAGCCGATTTGCTACCCATTTTGAAAGATGTGAAAGAGATACTTTTTGGGGTTGAAGTATTGTTCACCATTTATTATCAGGCATTGGGAAAACGTGTTAGCTACCAAGCACTAACCGATTTGGAGCGGGCAGCACGCAAATCGGACAGCAAAAAAGTTAACGTGCTGCACGAGGGAGATAAAGAAATTGTCCATGCACTGATCTCCAATTTAGAGCTGATGATGAAGCGTGTGCAGAACAACATCCAGAATTCACAGAATTACACCCAATCAACCATTTCAAGTGTTCAGTTGCAGCTGAACAAGTATATGAAGCACCTGAGAGAACGTAATAACCTGAGTTCGACTATAAGATAGCTCACAGCTTTAGCTATTTTATAGTCGAACTCAGGTTTTTACAAATGTAGAAACGGTATAAGTGCATTTCAGGGTGGTATTTTGTCATTCGGTGCAAAATTCTAAATCTTTAGTAATCAGCAAGATTAATTTTGCTATGTGATTAGATTATAAATCAAAAAAAACATAATATGAAATTCAAAAACTTTGTGTTCGTACTGGCAGTTGCTCTGGTTGCTTTTACTGCTTGCCAAAGCAGCACCGGAGAAGAGACTGTGGCCGAGACGGTTAAAAATGTAAAGGTTGAAACAGTTAGCGATGGGGTAACTCAGAACTCGTTTACATTAAACGGAAAGATAAAGGAGAAAAGCCTTACCTCGCTTTCTTTTCGTGTTGGTGGCCCCTTGTTAAAACTGAATGTAAAACAAGGCGACTATGTAAAACGAGGTGATGTTATTGCCGAAATCGATAAACGCGATTACAAACTTCAGGTGGAAACCACTAAAGCTCAGTTTGAGCAAGCCGAAGGTGAGTATAAGCGTTATAAACAATTGATTGAGCAAAACAAGATTCCGGAAAATACTTATGAAAAAATTAAGTCGGGATACCTGATGACAAAAACGGCTTACGAAAACGCACAAAACCAATTGCGTGACACCGAGCTGAAAGCACCTTTTTCAGGATATATTTATGAGAAATTTGTAGAGAATTTTCAAACGGTTGGAGCAGGAACACCGATCGTTTCAATTATCGACAATTCGCATCTTGAAGCGGTTGTTTCGGTTTCCGAAAGTCAGCTTCAGCGCGTAAAAAGCGATAAAGAAAGTTATTTGAATGTAGCCAATGCAGGCATTAATAATTTGCCGGTAAAACTACTCAGTATTAGCGAAAAAACAATGCAGGATGGTTTGTACGAAGTGAAATTTTCGTTCGAAAATAAAAATGAATTGGAAGTAGCCCCCGGAATGACAGCCGAAGTTACTGTTTATTGTAATGCCGAGGAAAATCAGTTGTCGGTGGCTGCGTCGGCATTATTCCACGAAAAAACAAGCACTTATGTTTGGGTATATAATCCTTCAAACAGTAAAGTTGAAAAACGCAAAGTTGAAATTGCACTTGACGGACCACAGGGACGTGTAAATATTGCGTCGGGCGTGAAGAATGGAGAGCAGATAGTTACTGCCGGAGTACATTACCTGGTAGAAGGCCAGAAAGTACAGCCAATTAAGACGCCATCGGTAACTAACATTGGAGGATTGTTGTAATGCTGGAAAAGTTACTGAACCAAAAGGCAATGATCTCAACCATACTGGTAGCAGTATTGTTGGGAGGAATAATTGCATATAACAATATTGGAAAACTGGAAGATGCTGAGATTCCTATCAAAGCAGCTACAGTAATTACTGTTTATCAGGGAGCCACAGCACACGAAGTTGAACTGGAGGTAACCGACCCGCTGGAAAAAGCGATTCAAAAACTGGAAAATATTGATGAGATAGAATCCGTTTCGCGCCCTGGCTTGTCGTTCATTACCGTATACATTCAGCCAACGGTGAAAACACCACAGTTGCCACAGCTTTGGGACCACCTGAGGCGAAAGGTTAACGATGCAAAAGGTTCGTTGCCATCTGGCGCAATGGAGCCAATTGTGAATGATGATTTTGCTGATGTTTACGGAATATTGTATTCAATTACTGCCGAAGGATATTCGCATCATGAGTTGGTAAAATACACCGAATACATTGAGCGTGAACTTTTAAGTGTGAATGGTGTTCGTCGCTCGCAGATTTTTGGCGAGCAAACAGAAACCATTGATGTAATATTCTCGCCTGAAAAGCTTGCCGGGTTAAGTGTAAATCCACTTTATATTGCTGCGGCTATTCAAAATGAAACGGCCATTATTAATTCGGGATCAATTGTTACCGGCGAAGAGTCGATTCGTGTTGGGGTAGGACAGAAGATAACATCAATAGAAGAGATTGAAAATTTGTTGATACAAGTTCCCGGAGGAGGTAATTTCCGCCTGGGCGATATTGCAACCATAAAAAGATCGTACCTCGAACCCCAGAATGAGGCGCTTTTTTACAATAATAAAGCCGGTTTAACGCTGGGTTTGTCGAACGAGAGCGGTATTAATGTGGTAAAATTGGGTGACCGGCTGGATAAAAAATTGGCAGAGATACAAAAAGAATTACCTGCTGGTATCGAGATTAACCAGGTTTATTACCAGCCCGACCGTGTTGATGATGCAGTAAAAGATTTTATGCTGAACCTTGTCATATCGGTAGGGATCGTAATTATCGTACTGATGTTTGCCATGGGATATCGATCGGGATTGCTTATTTCCAGTGGATTGATTTTTACCATTCTGGGTACCTTAATTGTAATGATGGCCATTGGGTTGCCATTGCACAGGGTAACTTTGGCAGCTATTATTTTGGCCATGGGTATGTTGGTTGACAACGCTATTGTTGTGGCCGATGGAATTCTGGTCGACCTAAAATCCGGGATGGATCGGAATAAGGCATTTGTAAATACCGCAAGAAAAACAGCTTTGCCATTGCTTGGGGCAACGGCGGTTGCAATTTTGGCTTTCCTGCCATTGCGTATGTCGCCCAACGAAGCCGGAGAGTTTCTTGCTTCATTGTTTACGGTTCTTATTATCTCGCTTACGTTAAGCTGGATTTTTGCAATGATTCAAACTCCGTTCAATGCAAAATATTTTTACCGCAAAGAACGCCCGAAAGGAGAACATGCCGAAACTTACGACTCGGGAGTTTACAGGTTTTTTGGAAAATTTTTAAAATGGGCAGTACGCAATAAATACATGTTTGCTCTTGGTTCTTTTGCCATTCTTATTTTTGCACTCTGGTCGTTCCGTTTTGTGAAAGTTGACTTTATGTCGAAGATTGATTATGACCAGTTTTATATTGAGTATTTTTTACCACAGGGAGCCGATATTGATGCGGTAGAAAAAGATATTCAGCAAATTCAGGAACATATTTTGAAAATGGATGGAGTTCATTCGGTTACCGCAGCAGTTGGTCGGCCGGCTGCCCGTTACCTGTTAATGCGTTATATGCAAACTGGAGGGACAAACTATGCCGATTTAATTGTTGAAACAGAAAATACCGACCGGGTGCCAACAATTATTCCTGAAATAGAGAAGTATTTAAACAATAATTATCCGAATGCATTTTTCAGGGTGCAGGAATACGGTGCTGCATTTGCCGCTGCCGATATTGAAGCCCAGTTCATTGGCCCCGACCCTGCTGTATTAAAAGACCTGGCCAACCAGGCTAAAAAGATCTTTATGGATGAGCCGTCAGCTATTCATGTTACCGATGATTGGAAAAATCAAACCAAAAAAATTGTCCCGGCATATTCGGTTGAGCGTGCCCAACCTCTTGGTTTATCACGTGCCGACATGGGGAACTCGATTTTGGTAGCCACCGACGGAATGCCAATCGGAGCAATTTACGAAGGCGATAAAATGATGCCAATCGTTTTGCGCACCGATAATAAAGTAGCAGAAAATATTGAGCAATTGCTGAATATACCGGTTTGGGGACAACAAAGCCGTGCAAGTGTGCCATTGTCGCAAATTGTTGACACAATGGAAGCAACCTGGGACTACGAACTCATTCATCGTTTAGATAACAAGCGGGCCATTAAAGCACAATGCGATGCTGCAAACGGACACACAGCTGCTGAAGTTCAGGCTAAATTTCAGGCAAAAGTTGAAGCCATTGATTTGCCCGAAGGTTACGAATTAAGCTGGGAAGGAGCGACTGCCCGTTCAGGAGAAGCAAACACTGCTTTGTTCATGTTTTTGCCTCTGTCAATCGGACTGATGGCTATTATTATCATTGGCTTATTCAATAACCTGAAACAGCCGGTAATTATATTTCTTATAGTGCCATTTGCATTTGTTGGCATCGTCCTCGGATTAACAACAACAGGTGTTTATTTAACGTTTGCCGGTATTATCGGAGCTTTGGGATTAATTGGTATGATGATTAAAAATGCGGTTGTCCTTCTTGATGAAATAAACCGGAATATCCGGGAAGGAAAAGATCGATTGAAAGCAACCATCGATGCCGCATTATCACGTTTGCGCCCGGTAATGATGGCTTCGCTGACAACCATTTTAGGTATGGCGCCGCTTATAACCGATTCGATGTTTAACTCAACAGCAATTGTAATCATGTTCGGATTGGCTGTCGGTTCGGTAATTACCCTGGTAGTTGTACCGGTACTTTACACTGTGCTGTACCGTGTTGACGGTAGTAAATTGAAAGCATAATTGTGATTGTGCAGTAATAGATAGAGAGTTGAAAAAGTTGCCCTGTTTTTTATTTGTCAGTAGGGGGACGACAGTTTCTAACCATTAGGGGTAGATAAAAATCGGGGGCAACTTTTCTAGAAAAGAATAAATTCAATCTAAAAAGATATAACAGATGAATCAATCAATTAAATATATAGCTGGCACTGTTTTCGTGCTGATTACTGTGTTTGGCAACACTTTCGGGCAAAAGGTAATGACGCTGGAAGAATGCCGCGAGCAGGCTGTTGCTTTCAATAAAGAATTAAAAAATGCAGCCCTGCAAAACCGCGAAGCACAGGTAAACCAGGAAGTGGCAAGAACAGCTTATTTGCCTTCGGTTGGCTTCTCATCTTCGTTAATGCACCGGCCGGGAATGGATCCGATAAGTATGCCTGGTCATTTTCTACAAACGGCCGACAGCGAGGAAGATGCATTAAATGGTAATTTCTCAGGAACCAGCGATGTGTGGAGTCCCGGAATGAATATTGATTTGGGTAGTTTAACGCTTATAAATAGTGGTTTCGAAGTTAACCAGGCGATTTACGCCGGCGGGAAAATTCGCTACTCAAACCAGCAGGCCGATGCAGGTGTTTCTATTGCAGATATGGCATTGAATATGAAATACTCGGACGTGATTGAGCAAACCGATCAGGCTTTTTGGAAGGTGGCAACCGTTGAAGAGAATATCATTATTGCCGAAGAATACATTAAAATGCTTACCGAGCTGGAAGATCAAATGACAGCGATGTACGAAGTGGGACTTCAGCCGGCAAGTGAAAAACTGCGGGTAACTGTGCAGAAAAACGAAGCCGATTTAAACCTGATAAAAGCCCGAAACGGACTGAAAGTGGCCAAGATGTACCTGAACCAGATTTTGGGTCAGCCACTGGATACCGAGATTCAAATTAGTCATGAGACCAGTCCCGAAGTAAAATTGTTTAATCTTGAAGATGGTTTGGTGCAAGCCAGTAACAAACGAAACGAGCTTAAAATTCTGGAAAAACAAAAAGAGATTTCAGAATTGGATGCTAAAATAACACGTGCTGATTATTTGCCAACCGTGGGTGTTAGCGCACAATATACCAGTTACTGGGTAAAAGATTTGTACGAGGAAATCGATTTCCAGCCGATGCTGGCAGCGCAGGTTTCTATCCCGATTTTCCAGTGGGGACAGGGGAAAAAGAAACAGCGCGCAGCACAATTAAAAGTGCAACAGGCCGAAACCGATTTGCAACATACAAATGATTTGATTAATCTTGAAGTAATGCAGGTAAAAGTGCAGGTTGAAGAAGCTTACGAATCCATTCTTTTGGCTCAAAAAAGTGTCGCAGAAGCTGAGGAAAGTATGAACGAAACCGAGGCCAGTTTTGAGGTAGGTTTAAATACAACCACCGATATGCTGAACGCACAGGCACAGTGGGTTCAGGCTAAAGCGCAGTTAACACAGACCATTGCCAATTTCGAGGTGTTAAAAACCAAATGGCAAAGTGTAACCGGCAACCTGTATATGCCCGAAGGAGGGAATTAGAGCATCGCCTATACAGAGATGAAGTGTTTGCAACTACATAGCAAAAAAAAGCAAAACCTTGTAATGAGGTTGCCCAGCTACGAGCCTGTCAGCATTTTGTGGCGGTTTGTTAGTATCAGTATTTTAGCTGTAAGTGTGCTGCATTTTATTTCTTACGTAACAGCAGCTCCAGTAAAGCTCGACACAAAAATTCCTTTTGTAATTTATGTGGTAGTTATTTTAGCATTTAACGGGGCTGCTGAATTACAAATTGCCCTTGATAATATTCTGGAACGTTTTCTCCCGGTTCCCAAAAAAATAAAATTGCGCCTCTTCCTGCAAATTAGTGTGGGAATACTATTTCTGTATGTTGTTCACCGCATTATTATGTATTTTGTTGATCCGAAATTGGTTGGGCAAACTTCAAGGCCAAGTGTAATACTTGGGGTAATTTTAGGATTGGCATTCGTGCAAATGGTGGCTAACTCGCTTACCATTGCTCGTTTTACACAAAAATGGTTCGATTCGCAGGAGCAGATCGCCGAAATGAAACGCGAAAAGTTGCGTATGGATTACAACTCGTTGCAAGACCAGTTAAATCCGCACTTTCTTTTCAATAACCTGAGTGTGCTGAAATCGTTAATCATTTACGATCCGGATGTGGCAGTGGAGTTTACCGAGAACTTTACAGATGTATACCGCTATGTATTGCAGAGTAAAGATAAACGATTGGTGAAGTTAGGCGAAGAGCTCGATTTTATGAAAGCCTATTGTGCCTTGCATAAAGAGCGTTTGGGAGAAGGAATTAATGTCGATTCGCTGGTCCCCATAAATGTTTTGGACAAGGATGTAGCACCTTTAACCGGGCAGTTACTCATAGAAAATGCAATTAAGCACAATATAACAAGCCGGGAAACACCGCTTCAGATAAAAGTTTATGTAGAGGATGAATATTTGGTGGTTTCAAACAGTCTAAACCGTAGAGAGGCCTCATATTCAACCAAAACAGGATTAAAGAACCTGGTAAGGCGTTATGAGATATTAACAGAAAAAGAAATTGTGGTTCAATACGACGAGAACCGTTTTGAAGTGAAAGTTCCGTTATTGTGAATGCGATATGAGTTACAGAAAATATGAATTAGATCTCGGATATTGCGTCGCAAAATTGTGTAAACGAACGAAGCTAAAAGAATAATTTAAAAAGCAGAGTGTGAGAGTTATTATTGTTGAAGATGAGTTGCATAACTATCGTTTGCTACGGGGAATGGTTGAAAAACTGCGGCCCGAATGGCAAATTGTTGAATGGTTTGAAAGTGTAAGGAGTACGGTTGCCTGGCTGAAAAGTAATCCGGCACCCGACCTGTTATTTATGGATATTCAGCTAACCGATGGTATTAGTTTTTCTGTTTTCGACCAGGTAAATGTAACCAGCATGGTAATATTTACAACCGCTTACGACGAATATGCTCTGCGGGCTTTTCAGGTAAACAGTATCGACTATTTGCTAAAACCGATTAAGGAAGACAAGCTGCGTTTATCCATAGAAAAATTCGAGCACATGGTTTCGGCGTCAAATGAAAAGCCCGAAAGTGCTCCCGATTATAAAGAGTTGCTACAGGCCATCACTTCCGGAGAAAAGAAATATCGGAAGCGTTTTCTAATAAGTGGGGCAACATCTTATTTTAAACTCGATGTGGAGGATGTGGCCTGGTTTTATACCGAAAACCGCGTAACCACAGCCGTAACTTTTCAGGGAAAAAAGCATGTAATTGATTTAACCATTGAAAAGCTGGAAGAACAGCTCGACCCTGATCTGTTTTTTCGCACCAACCGCAGTACGATTGTGCATATTAATGCCATCCGAAAATTCGAAAATCATTTCGGTGGAAAGTTAATTTTGAGGTTGATTCCGCCGTTTGAAGAACCCATTACAATTAGCCGTTTAAAGGCAACCGAATTTAAGGAATGGGTAGGGAAATAAGTAAAATACGAGTAGTATCTATAAGATTATGATATATTTGTCAGTTAAACCAGAGTTAGAATGAAGTACAGAGACCAGTTATACCAGGAAGCGATTGCAATGATTGAAGATGCTACTCCTCAGAAAGAGAGTATTTTATATCATAATATTTACTCTTTACAAACCAAAGGTGGTTATCCATTTTCGTCGAAAAAAGATGTGCACGAATTGGTTAATTTCTTAAATTCATGCGATTAAAGTAAACCTGGTCCGGATTTTATTGAACTGTTTTTGGGGCCTGAGTTATTTTAAACACAGGAAATAAGGAAATTAATTAAGCCATTCGGGCATGAAAAATTCGATCCTCACAACTTATCATTTAGTAGCCAGTGTATTTCTACTATTGGCTGTTTTTCCAGTTTATTCACAAGAAGAAAATCAAGTTGAAAAGCCCAAAGTTGCATTGGTTTTAAGCGGTGGAGGCGCAAAAGGTTTGGCGCATATTGGTGTGCTCAAAGTGCTTGAAGAAGCAGGAATTCGCCCTGATATTATTACCGGAACCAGCATGGGAAGTATTATGGGGAGTTTGTACGCGGTAGGCTATACGGCCGATGAGCTTTCCGATATAAATAAATACGCCAACTGGGATTTGTTGTTAACCGATAAAGTGAGGCTGTTATCCGTGGCCATGGACGAAAAGGGCGAAACAAAAAAATACCTGTTCGAAATTCCTATACACGAAAAAAAGATAAACCTCCCAGCCGGCGTTATTGAGGGGCAACACCTTGAAGCTTATTTTTCAGAACTACTTTGGCCGCTTACCGAAGAAGAAGATTTTAATAAGCTGCCTGTTCCGTTTCATTGCATGTCGGTTGATATAATATCAGGAGAAACCATTGAGCTCAGCTCCGGTGATCTGGTGAAATCGATTCGGGCCAGCATGTCTATCCCAACTGTTTTTTCACCGGTTCAAATGGACTCAATGCTATTGGTTGATGGTGGGGTTACGAGCAATTTCCCGGTTCAGGAAGCCCTAAATATGGGGGCCGACATAATTATTGGTGTTTATGTAGGTTTTCAGGAAGATATAACTGTTGACGATATTAAGTCGATGACAGATGTTCTACAACGGTCGATTGCACTTGGTGGAATTGTCGACGCCAAAGAGCAGTTTGCAAAATGCGCTGTGTTGATCATTCCCGATCTGCACGATTATTCTGCCGCCGATTTTATGAAAGGACAGGCGATTCAGCAGATTGGCGAAGATGCCGCCCGCGAAAAACTGAGCGAAATAAAAGCGCTGGCCGAAAAATACGATTTAGGCTACAAAGTTGTGGACCGAATTCCGCAACCTAAAAAGATAAGGATTACCGGAATAGAGGTAACGGGATTGAAGTATTTAAGTAAGAATTTTATATTGTCGAAATCGGGGATTGACATTGGAGATATGGTAAGTTCTGATGATATTAAGGATGCCATCGATTTTATGTATGGCTCCATGCACTTCGGAAAACTAACTTATTCGTTAAAAAGAGATTGGAACAGTGAGGGGTATATTCTGACTTTTCATGTTAAAGAAAGGCCAAGGGCAATGGTAAAGCTGGCTCCGCGTTACGATGATGATCTGGGAGTTGGGATTACTACCAATTTTACCTTGCGGAATATGATCGCTCCGGCTACACGCATGATGATCTCGTTTAATATTGCCGAAAACCCGGGCATGGAAATCAAACTGAATAAGTTTGTTGGTAAGAAACAACGCCTGTCCGACTATTTCTTTATGAATACTTACAGCTATAAACTTCCGTTTTACGATGCCGGAAAACGTTTGGGGAATTATAAGCGAGGTTATTTTGGTGGAGGTTACGGACTGGAGTATTTGTTTGGACTAAATCATCAATTGGGAGGCAGCGCATTTTATAAATACAACCGGTTAACACCGCGTGCTGACTTGCAGACGATTTATCCGGAAGCTGATTTCGATAACCTGAAATCACACGACTGGGGCTATCAGGTGTACTATAAGGTAAATACCACCGACGATCTTTATTTTCCGAAAAGAGGAATAAAACTGAATATTGGGTTCCAGCATATTTTGTCGGCCAACAGCAAAATGGACTTAAATACTGTAGAGCCGAAAGATTATTTAATTGGAGAAATTAATGATCCGTATGCAACCTTAACAATCAATCATAACTGGTATAAAACATTTGCCCGTAAGCTTACTTATAATTTTGAGGTGGGAGCCGGTTTTAGTACGGAAGATTCGGGTACCAACGGACTTTATATGTTGGGAGGATCGCAATTTGGCCCCGGTAAACTACAGTTTAAAGACCTGGCGGGTTATAATCTTGCCGAGATTTACACCTACAACTATGCGCTTGCGAAATCATCATTAAGTTGGGAAATAGCTTCAGGACTTTACATAACTACAATAGTTAATGTGGCTGCCACTGCCGATACTTATGAAGATTTGTTCGATCATCTTACAACACAGCCATTTGGCGATAATATTTGGGGCTATAATTTCGGATTAAAGTACGATTCCCTAATGGGGCCGATACAGTTATTAATTTCGGGTAATAATCAGGATAACGAGTCGCGTTTTCATTTTAGCCTCGGTTTTCCGTTTTAATTCATCAGCATCTTTTTCCGAAGTATAAGTGCGATAAGGGCATGCAACCCAGTATTAATTGTTTTTGTGTTAAAGCGACATATTGAATCGTTTTTGGTATTTTCTGCAAAATCTTTATAATTTTAGTCCCTTTCAAAAAAATATCTCATTATTTTTAGAGTTTTTAAGTTAAATAAATTTTATACAGTATAACTAACTAAAGCAAGAATCATGAAGAATAGAAGAGAATTTCTGAGAATTTCGACGGCAGGTACAGTTGGTGTTTTGGCACTGGGAACTTATGCTTGTGGCTCGGGTGGTAAAAAACCAGTTGAACAAGCTGCAGAGGCGGTTAAAGCTGCAACCGGAATGGGAGTTGGCCTGCAACTGTACAGCATCCGCGATGCAATGACAGCTGATGCGGCTGGTTCGTTAAAGAAAATTGCCGACATGGGCTACAAATTTGTTGAAATGGCCTCTTATGCAGATGGTAAATTTTATGGCGTAGCACCAAAAGAATTCCAGAAAATGGTTGAGGACAATGGAATGAAAGTAGTTAGTAGCCATACCAGTGTTGAAGCTGAAGGTATTACTACTGCAAGTGCTCAACAAATGGCCGATGCACATGCCGAAATTGGTATTGAGTATTGCGTTCAGCCTTGGATAGAAGAAAAAGATCGACAAATAGATACCTATAAAAGGATGATTGCTGAGTGGAATAAAGTGGGTGAAATCATGAAAAATGTAGGTATTCAGTTTGGTTACCACAACCATAACTTCGAGTTTAAACCAACCGACGGAATAGTCCCTTACTATGATGTATTCCTGAAAGAAATGGATGCCGACTTGATTACCATGGAGTTGGATTGTTACTGGGCAATAAAAGCCGGTCAGGATCCTGTTGAAATGTTCAACAAATATCCCGGACGTTTCCAACTGCTTCACTTTAAAGGTATGGGCGACGAGGTTGTTGAACCATTTTACACCGTAGACAAAGACGATATTGTATCTGTTGGTGCCGGGGTTGCGGATTACAAGCGTATTTACGATGCACGCGAAACTGCGGGTATGAAATACTTCTTTGTTGAAGATGACAACCAGGGTAACGGCTTACCTTTTGAAGGAGTGAAAGCAAGTATCGATAATATTAATGCGAAGCTTTTTGTTTAAACAAACGATATTTTAATTGAAAACCGGATTCATTTAAATCCGGTTTTTTGTGCTCGTTAATTTGATTTATCCTTTGCACAAATCAAAAGCTACATCGGAGCTTCGCCTCGGCCGGTGAGCCGGAAAACAAGCGGTGACGGCGTTAAAAAATTACTGTTGTTTGAGGAGGTACGACAGCCTGTCCCGATCGTAGCATCGGGAAGTTTCAGGAATTTTAGCCGGCATCGAGTAGCTTTATCGAGCGAAGTGGATGTCGCCTTGGGTTTTCTGTTTACTATTTGGGCTAAGCCAAAGAGTAAAATCCGCCCGATACCAACAGCATCTTGCTAATGATTGGTTTGTAAACTTCGGAATAAAATATCTTATTTGCCTATCCACCTGTAATTTCACGTGATTCTATAAAATCGAAATTAGTTTTATGTTATCTCATCCTAAATTCTCATATTTTCTTTAATAACACTACCTGTCATTTCCAAAAAGCAACTACATTTGTATAAATGAATGAACGTTCATTTATTTATTGGGGGATATGGCGCGGATTACAGATCAAACAAAAATTGAAAGGTTGAAACAGTCGACCATGAAAATGGTTGTTGACTATGGTTTTGGAGGAGCTTCGGTTGCATTAATTTCAAAAGATGCACAAGTTGCTTCGGGCTATTTTTACATGCATTACAAAGGTAAGTACGAACTGGTAAATGCCATTTTGCAAGAGGTTTACAGCGAAGTGTTCGGCATGTTCGAAAAGCTAATCGAACAGGGTAAACCCTTTCATGAAACCATTGAAAATATAATTCGCCACTTCGTAGAATCTGCGAACAAGGAGCCAATCCGGGTAAAATTTTTATACGTGCTTACCAACGATTATAATTTTGTAATTGATAAACATATTCAGGAAAACACACAAATGCTACTCGATAAACTTATGCAAATGGGACGGTCAACAAATGATTTGGACAAGACACTCATCGTTAGCGATATGTACCTGATATTGATAATAACCACCATTCAGTTTATCAATCAAAAATACAAATATCGCGATCAGGATATTATTGCCGAAGAAGATATTCATCATTTGTTAAAACTGATTTTTAAGTTCTTGAAATAGTAAACACCTCAGAGATATGGAATTAATAATACAACAAAATACAGCTTACAATACTAGAAATGAAAACAATTAAACAACAGAAAACAGTCTTGTTATTCCTGCTGCTTTTAGCAGTGGGAGTAAAGGTTCACGGGCAATCACCGGATCAATTGTTGTCATTCGATCAGGCGATGCAAATAATGCTGGAACAAAATCCGGCACTGTTACGCCAAAAGGAAGAGATTCGGCAAAAAGAATTTGAGATCAAATCGAAGAAAGGAATGCGTTTGCCACAGGTTTCGCTAAATGCAACGGCCGTGACAATGTCCGATCCTTTGCATCTCGATTTAACTCCTGTTGGTGAAGCCATCAGTCCGCTGTACGAAACACTTGGTAATTACGGTGTTTTTAGCGGCGTACCAAATCCCGATCCGGCAACAAATACACTTTATCCTTACTTAAGCGACGATATGAGTACCGAAATCGTACGTCAGCAATTACTTGAAGGAGGTGAACAGATTGCAGCCCACGACTGGGATGAGATTATTCAGGAAAAGAATTTTGCATTGCTGACAGCGAGTTTTGCAATGCCAATTTATGCCGGAAGCAAAATCAACGGAGCCAACCAGGCTGCCGAAGTAAACCTGGATATTAGCCAGCAGGAATTACGCCATGCCGAAGGTGTTCTGCTAACCGAACTGGTTACGCGTTATTATGGTCTTGCCCTCGGATTGCAAGTGGAAAAACTTCGCAAAGAAATGCTGAAAAGTATGGAGAATCATTACAACGATGCAAAAAAGCTGTTCGATAACGGAATGATTGCTAAAGTTGAATTGCTTCATGCCGAGGTGGCAAAAAATGAGGCAGAACGTGAGGTGAAGCAGGCAGCTCGGAATGTTGAGATCATACGCACCGGATTAAAAGCAACATTGGCAGCCGATTCGATGGGGCAGGTTATTCCGGCTAATAATTTGTTTATCAATAACGAATTAACCGGTTTGGCTTCGTGGTTAGATCGTGCCAAAGAATTAAACCCTCAACTGAAACAAATACAGGGGAAAAAGGAACTTGTTGAGATAAAACATCGGGTAGAAAAAAACGAATATCTACCAACGATTGCGGCAATGGGTAATTACAACATTGCCGACAAAAACTTTTCGACGTACATGCCCGAGTGGGAACTGGGAATTGGAATGAAGTGGAACTTGTTTCAGGGAATGAGTCGCAAAAACAACATTCTGGCCAGCGAAACTTTGCACAACCAGGTTGAATACGCGGAACAAAAAGCCAATAACGATTTGGAAGCCTACCTGGTAAAGCTCTATAACGAATTGCAAATGCAGATGGAGCAAAAAACCGAACTGGAAACAACGCTCGAGTTGGCAAACGAATACCGTCAAAGTACGGAGACTGCCTTTAACGAAGGATTTGCAACGTCTACCGATGTCGTTGAGGCAAACACAAAAGTATTGCAGGTAAAAACATTGCGACTTAGTGTTTTATACAATTACGATGTTGGCTTGGCGAATTTCCTCCAAACAGCGGGTGTTCCCGAACAATACATCGATTTCTCGAGTGGAGACAATACCGTAACCGAATCACTTTAAAAACAAAAGCAAAAAACATAGAATATGAATAAGAAGACGTTAAGCTCAATAATTGTACTTGTAGCTATCGTAGCATTTATAGTGTACACATTTATTGTTGTTACAAAACCCGAGCCTGTAATTCTGCAAGGAGAGGTTGAGGCGCAACAATACAATATTGCATCAAAAGTGCCGGGAAGAATACAGAAAGTTGCTGTTGACAGAGGGCAGAAAGTTAAAAAGGGCGACTTTATTTTTTCCATCGACAGTCCCGAAATTAATGCAAAACTGGCCAATGCAAATGCTGCCCGAACAGCAGCAAGTGCGCAAAGCCGAAAAGCACAAAACGGAGCGCAGCAAGAGGATATTACCGCAGCCTACAGCACCTATGTAAAAGCCGAGGCAGCTGCCCAGTTTGCCGAAAAGACATTTGCTCGCATTCAGAATTTATACGATGAAGGAGTGGTACCGGCACAAAAACGCGATGAGGTGGAAACGCAAATGAAAGCTGCCCGTGAAACTGCAAATGCCGCAAAAGCCATTTGGCAGAAAGCTGAAAAGGGCGCTCGCGAAGAAGATAAAGCCGCTGCTGCTGCAATGGTAAAACGTGCCGAGGCGGCCATTGCCGAGGTGGAAGCTTATCTGGAAGAAACAACAATTAATGCCATTGCCGACGGCGAAGTATCGGGCGTAAATGTTGAGGAAGGCGAGCTTGTTTCAACAGGTTTTCCGGTAGTAACCATTCTCGATTTGAACGATATTTGGGTAACACTTTACATTCGCGAAGATTATATGACTTATTTTAAAATGGGAAGTGTGTTTAAAGCTGTGATCCCCGGTTTAGGTGGGCAGGAGTTCGATTTTAAAGTAAAATACATTAGCCCTTCTGCCGATTTTGCCCGATGGAATGCAACAAAAACTTCGGGAGAATTTGATTTAAAATCGTTTGAAGTTGAGGCGCGCCCGGTGAGTGAAATAGAAGGTTTGCGTCCTGGAATGACAGCCGTTGTTACCTTACCCGAAACGAAATAAAATGGACGGGAAAAAGAGACATCCTATTTTCGAAGTAATGATTCGTGAAGCCAGGCGGATTCAGCAAAATCCGGCCTATCGGTTTTTGCTTTTAATCGGGCCGATCACGGGTATTCTGCTGCTCTTTTTTATCTTTCAGCAAGGAGCGGCAAAACGTTTACCCATTGCTTTGGTCGATCAGGATAATTCATCACTTTCCGTAAAAGTTGGAAATGCTTTAAACGCCTCGCCCGATGTGGAGATTGTTGCCGGGGCATCGGATATGTTCCAGGCGCAGGAGTGGTTAAAACAAGGCCTCGTTCAGGCAATTGTTGTTTTGCCCAATGAGCTGGAGAAAAAGGTATTTCAGGGAATGGAAGCACCTGTTCCGGTTTATATCAACGGAACAAATGTAACGGTTGCCGGTGTTGTACAACGTTCGGTTTTAACCACATTAAATACCTTGTCGGCCGGAATTCAGATAAAGAAACTTGCACTTAACGGTAACAATGCGCAAAAAGCTATGGCCAGGGTTGTTCCTGTAAAAATTCAAAAGCATGTCTTGTTCAATCCGTATACAAATTACGCCTACTTCCTTAACTCTGCAATGCTCTATTTTACCTTGTTTTTGTTTGCATTTATGAGTTCGGTTTACACTTTCGGAAATGAACTGAAACGAGGTACAGGACAAAGTCTTTTGGAAGCCGGAAACAATAGCGTACGCTTGTCAATTGTAGGGAAACTGTTTCCGTACACCGTTATTTATTCGGGTTTCGCCATGTTAATCGCTTATTTGCTTTACGTAGTTGAAGGCATGCCGTTAAACGGTAGTTTTGTGATTATTTTTTGCGGTCAGTTTATTACGATTCTCGCCTACCAAATGCTGGGATTAATTTTCGTTGCGGTAACAAAAAACCTGCGTTTGTCACTGTCGGTGGGGAGTGCTTATATAATGATGGGTATAACATTCTCGGGACTTACTTTTCCGATAGAAGGAATGATGCCATTTGTAAAAACACTCACGGCCATTTTCCCTTTTACCTGGTGGGAGAAACTATTTATATCACAATCGTTACGCGGCGCACCAATAAAAGAGGCCTTGCCGTATTTGTGTTACATCATCATTTTTATGCTGTCGGGGATGGCTGCATTCAAAATGTATAAGAAGAGTTTGAGCGATCCGAAATACTGGGGAAAACAATAGGAACTATGACAAAAGATATGAATAAAATAAACAGCTTCGAATTAATGGCGATTCATTTTAAGAATGAATTGAAAGCTATTTTTTCGGATAGCGGGGCTGTGCTGATTTTGGTCGGGGCATTATTAATTTATCCTTTGTTGTATTCATTCGGATACTTTAACGAAGTGCTTACCGATTTGCCAATTGGTGTTGTTGATTTGGATCAAACAGCTACCAGCCGAAAATACACGAATATGCTGGATGCGACGCGAGATGCTAAGGTTGCTTATAATCCGCAGAGTTTGGAAGAGGCTGAAGAACTTTTTATGGCTAACAAAATTGATGGTGTTTTACTTATCCCGAAAGGATTTCAGGAAAACGTATTGTCGACAAAACAAGCTAATGTTGCTGTTTACGCCGATGGTAGTTACCTGTTAAAATACAAAACCTTCTACACGGCGGCACAAACAGTAAATGCTTATTTTGGGGCAGGAGTAGGAGTGAAGCATTATCTTGCAGAAGGGAAATCGTTACGTCATGCAAAAGTTGCTGCCAGTCCGCTGAGTATCCAAACGCACATGCTTTACATTCCTGCAGGTTCGTATGGTAGTTTTATCATGCCCGGATTAATCATCATCATCATTCAACAAACCTTACTGATTGGTATTGGAATTATGGGTGGTACTTTTTCCGAATCAAAAACATCTCCATTTAGATTGCCGGAAAACAAACGTAGGCGCGAGATCATTCCACTGGTTTTGGGAAGAGTCGGAGCTTATTTACTAATCTCAGCATTTAATATTTGCCTTACACTGATCATAATTCACGACTGGTTCAACTATCCGGACAAAGGCAATATGTTTGATGTTCTGATGTTATTGTTCCCGTTTTTGTTGGCGGTAATATTCTTCGGAATTGGTCTGTCAACGCTCTTTAAACATCGCGAGTCGGCCATTGTATTTATGATGTTTTTGTCGCCGATAGCCTTATTCTTAAGCGGTATTTCGTGGCCGGTGTCTGCTATGCCCGATTGGTTGGTAGGCTTATCCAAGATTCTGCCCGGAACAACAACTATTCCTGCCTATTTGCGTTTGCGCACAATGGGTGTGGGAATTACAGAGGTTAAAACAGAGGTGCTAAAGTTATATCTGCAGGCTGGGAGTTATGCCATTCTGACAATTGCATACTTCTATGTTCGGCTGTATACTGGCAAAATTAGGAAGTGAAACTTGAGGTAATAAAATAGAGCAAAGAGTTCTTTCGTTCGGGACATCGAACAATCTTTATTCAACTGTCTTTGCCGGACGAGATCAACTTCATTTTCTTTCCCGGCGCTTCCTGATTGCCGTCAGTCGCACCGGGTTATTGCCTGTTGCCCCTTTGGGGCTTTTAATAAAAAGCGCTGAAAGTGCGTTATATTTTTTCCCGGGGAAAGTAATTCTTTGAATTACATCGCCCCGGGAAAAAGGATGTCATGTAAATCGTCCGGCGAAGAAAGTCGTACAACGCTGATGGTTAATCCGGACGAAAATTGAAATCGCTCCATTTAAAACCGGTGTATAAAGAAACGACTGAATTAATTGAAAACGACATGTCAAAAAAAAGCTTTGATCCAATCTCGGTCAAAGCTTTTTAAATAGAAGTTGTCAAAAGTTAACTGTTGAAAAGAAAGAATGATATTTCAATATTGAGACACAACATTTTATATCATTCTTTCAAAAAATCGTGTTGAGTAAAAGTATAATAAAAAAGAGATTTGTCCCTACTTAAAATTTGGGAATTCAAAGAATAATGCAAAAGTAAGAGATTATCAGGTGCTTGAAGCAATACTATATCGATTAAAAACAGGGTGTCAATGGAGGCAATTACCTATGAAACAATTCTTCCGTTGCAAATACAACTGGCAAAGTGTGTATTTCCACTATCAAAAATGGTGCAAGGACGGAAGCTGGGATGAGATGTGGCAAAACATCCTGAACAAATACAAACACTTGCTGGACTTGTCAAGTATCCAGCTCGATGGTACACATACTCCAACTAAACGTGGAGGAGAAGCAGTTGCCTATCAGGGGAGGAAAAAAGCAAAAACAAGTAATATGCTGATTTTAACGGACAGCCAAGGCATCCCTCTAACTTGTAGCGACCCTATTGACGGGAACCACAATGATGCATACAACCTGGTTCCAACGGCAAAGAAAATGATTGCCGTTCTGGAAAACTCAGGGATACACACCGATGGATTGTTCTTAAATGCTGACTCTGGCTTCGATACAGGAGAGTTCCGCCGTTATTGTTCGGAAACAAAAATTATTGGCAATATTGATCAAAACAAACGCAATGGGATAAATCGTGAATACTTATTCGACGACTTACTGTATAAATGCAGATTTGTTGTGGAACGCACTAACGCATGGCTTGATGCATTTAAAGCAATCTTAGTACGGTTTGAAACAAATGCTATACATTGGAAAGCACTGAATTTAATAGCATTTACCGTGATTTTACTGCGGAAACTTTAAACAACTTCATAGCCAAATTTTTTCATAGTTCTACAAAGTTTGTGGGATTTTTGGGTGTCACCCAATTTCCCGGTTTAACAAATAATGTTGCAGTCCCGGCTTTAGCCGGCATTGTTTTTCCTCAGTTGGAATTCCAGCTTGGGTTTCATAAATTTAAAGAAACAGGTTTGTAATTAACTACACATAAATTAAATAATAGTATTGTTAATTACAGGAAAAATCAAAAAAAAAGCGGGGGATAAGGTGTTTATAGATAGGTGATTACGAATTGTGTTTAAGATAGGATTACTATCCTTAAACTCTCTCCGGCCAAATATTAGGCAACTCACCGCTAAAACCGATTTCCGGGAGATTGTCAATCAAACTCATTTCTTCCTGAGAGAGCTCAAACCCGAATAAGTTCAGATTGTCCAGAATTCGTTCTTGTGTTGTTGATTTTGGAATAACCACAACATCGTGCTGCGTAATCCATCGCAGGCAAACTTTGGCTATCGATTGCTTATGGGTTTTTGCAATTTGCTGCAAGGTATCATTTTCGAATACGCGTCCGCGCGCCAGTGGCGACCAGGCTTCAATAACAATGTTGTGTTTTTTGCAAAACGCTGTCAGTTCCGGCTGCCAGTATCCCGGGTGAAACTCAATTTGGTTTACTGCCGGTTTTACATTGGCTGTCTGAAATAAAGCCTCAAAATGTTCCTGAAAGAAATTGCTTACGCCAATCGATTTTATTTTTCCTTCGGCTTGCAGTTCTTCCATGGCACGCCAGGTGTCGGCGTTGGCCTTTTGCCAGTTGTCGTAATTGCGCGCATTTGCCGGCCAGTGTATCAGGTAGAGATCAATGTAATCCAGATCGAGTTTCTTTAATGACTTTTCCAGTTCTTTCTTGGTGGATTCGTAGCCCAAACACTCACGCCACAACTTAGTGGTTACAATAATATCTTCACGCGGAATGCCACTGGCTTTTATCCCTTTGCCAACGGCTTCTTCATTAAAGTAAAATGCGGCTGTGTCAATCAATTGGTAGCCCTTTTGCAGGGCAAATTGAACTGCTTCTATGCCTTCCTGTTCGTTGGATTTATAAGTTCCGAAACCAATAATTGGTAGTTCGTTTCCGTCATTTAAAAGTAGTTTTTTCATAATCTGTATTTCGTAAGCAGTGTGTTGTTTGCCTTAAAGTTAGAAATTTTCCTTCTTCAGCTTTTCAAAAACTTCCAGTACAATGGGGCAGGTTTCGCAGTTTTTATGTGACAAGTCGAGAATCTGATAAAAACGTTTACGATCGGTGTGCGGGTATTCGCGGCATGCTTTGGGGCGGCTTTCGTACACCATGCAATAGTTGTCGGACATCAGAAAAGGGCAGGGGTGCTCCTTAAAAACATAATCGCCGTCTTCATCAATTCGTATGTATTGCTCGGTAAAATCGGGCAATTTCATTTTCAGGTGTTTGGCCACTCGCTCAATATCTTTGACTATAAGGCGTGGTCCGATAGTTTTGCAGCAGTTGGCACAATCAAGGCAGTCAAAATTATCAAAAGCTTCGTAGTGCAGGGCATGTACCACATCGTCGAGCCGTTTGGGCTTTTTCTTTTTTAATTTCTTCAGAAGCGCGTTGGTTTCCAGCCTACTTTTGTCGGTAAGCAGCTTTAGCTCCTCGGGTGTTTTATAATTGATGTTCATTCTATACCTATTTATCTACGATGAATCTCCGCACCTTTTTTGCGTCCGTTGGTTTCTCTTTTCTTTATTTGTGAAAGGAACAGTCCGGTTACTACCACAATAATCCCAATTATTTGCTGAATGCCCAATTCATCTTTCAGAATAAAAAATGCCAGCACTGCCACAAATACCGGTATGAGATTTATAAATGTATTTGCACGCGTTACTCCCAGTATCCGTAAACTTTTGGTAAAAAACACGAAGGCCAGTGTAGATGAAAATACGGCCAGCAGAATTATCGCCCTGAAAGCCTGCGGATGAAATGGAGTTTGCAAAAAGTCCTGAAAATCGATGCTTAACCAGATTGGTAGAAACAGTAAAACGCCAATTATATTCTGATAAGCAATAATCGTTAAAGTATTGTAACCTGTTGTTAGTTTCTTGAGTATGAGAGCAAAACTAATGGCTGCAATAACTGCCATCGACTCGAGCGCAACACCGATCGGCGATGCCTCAAAACCCAAATGCCCGTTCATTACTACCATCCCAACTCCAAAAAAGGAAAAGGTGATACCGATCACTGTCATCAGTTTGATCTTTTCTTTGTAGAATATCCAGGTTGCTATCGGAGTGAAAAGCGGAATGGTTGCCACAATTACCGCAGCAACAGTCGACGATACATATTGAAGCCCGTAACTCTCGCCTAGGAAATACAAAAACGGCTCGAAAAAGGCCATGAAAAAGAACCACTTATAATCTTCCTTTTTTACTTTCTGAAGTTGTTTTACCGAAAGTGCCATCAATATAATGAGAACCGCTGAAATTGCAAGCCTGAAAATTACAACCGTAATGGGTTTATAGGCCAGAAAAGCAATTTTAAACCATACAAACGAAAAGCTCCAGAAAAAAACGGCGGCAAGTGCCGAAAGGGTCGCTAGCAGATCTTTATTCTTCATGTGTTGAACATTCATTTTTACTAAGGCAACATTCGTAAGATGTTTAAGTTCGCATTAATTATAGTTGGCGTAAATTAATTCTCCTGCTTTTTATTGCAGCCAACGGGCAGCAAATTAAAACAGTCAAATATGGGAATAATGCACGAAAAACTACATATTTGTATTCTATTCATTTATCGAATAATTATTTAAGTACCTAAAACCAATTAGAATGATTTCAAAAAGAATTAGTTTAAAATTAATGGCTGTAATTGCTGTTGCTTTTTTGTTTATGCAAGGATTTACGGCGTGTAATTCGGCTCAAAAAAAGTCTGAAGAAAAGAGTGCTGAGGTGAAAAAGGAGATTTTTATCGGACTTCAGCTTTGGTCGGTAAAAGACAACATGGGGGAGGACGTAGCGGCTACCTTAAAAGCGGTTGGCGAAAGTGGTTACGGATTTGTTGAAACAGCAGGTTACGGCGATGGAAAGATTTACGGCATCGATCCGGTTGAGTTTAAAAATCTGTGCGAAGGCAATGGTCTGAAATTTTTGGGAGCACACACCGGACAAGCTGTTCCAGCCGAAGAAACCTGGGATGAAACAATGGCCTGGTGGGACACCTGTATTGCTGCTCACAAAGCTGCCGGCGTAAAATGGATCGTTCAACCATGGATGGGAGAAACAGCTTACCAAAGCCTCGACGGATTAAAAGACTATTGCAAATACTTTGAAGCCGTTGGAGAGAGATGTAATGCGGCCGGTATTCGTTTTGGCTACCATAACCACGATCAGGAATTTACCACTGAGTATGACGGGAAAACGCTTTATGACTGGATGCTGGAATTGACCGATCCGGAGAAAGTGATGTTTCAGCTTGATTTATACTGGATTGCAGAAGGTGGCAAAAATGCCCTTGATTATTTTGAAAAATATCCCGGACGTTTTGAGCTGTGGCACATAAAAGATGAAAAAGAACTGGGTGAAAGCGGTAAAATGGATTTTGCCTCGTTGTTTGCAGAACGCGAAAAATCTGGTGCCAAATACGGAATTGTAGAGGTTGAAGAGTACAATTTCGAACCACTTGAAAGTTGTGCAAAAAGTTTGGAATATTTAAAAGCTCAGGATTACGTAGACTTTTACGAATAACGAGTGTTAAGTCAAGTCTGAAATTTCGGCTAAGTTGAAGTTATTTTTTGAATTTTTCGAAATCAGAAAAAGTAAGCATAGCCGTAGCTACGTGAATATTTTTATGATGAGTAAAAACGAAAAAGAACAATACTTGGGGCGATAGAGCAGGCTTGACTTGACACTAGAGTTATAAGCAATAAAAAAGCGGTTGTCCGAAGTTAATCAGGCAACCGTTTTTTTATTTTACGACAGGTTTAAAACTTTCCAAATTTAAAAGTCATTCCCACATTAAAACCTCTTAGTACATCCGGATCAGTATCATATAATTTTATGTCGGATGTTAAACGGTAGCTTCCATAAGTTGCTATACGGAAAAAGCGGGTGAGGTTGAATTCCAGTTCCACGCCCGGCTCGAATACAAAAAACAAGTCGGTGTCGTACTCGTGGTATTCATCGTGGTAATAATCCCAGTCCCATCCGGTGTGTTCTACCAGCGATATTCCTCCCATTCCCACAACAATAGGAAAAGAGACATGTACCGGTTTAGTTCCTCCAACAATTGGCTCGAAAAATACACCGCCGTAACCTCCGGCTAAAAAGAAACGGTCTTCGGGATTTGCCTGGTAATTATGATACTCCAGGTCGTTTACAAACCCATATCCGGCAATACCAATGGCAAACGAGTGGTCGAAAATAAAAGCACCGCGTGCTCCTGCAACCATTGCATCGCGTCCGTCAATTTGGGTATAACCTACCGAAAATGCTCCGTAACCACCGTTGCTTCGTTGGTTAGAAAAAAGGGTTTCTACTTCGTTGTTGTAATAGGTGTCTTGCGCAAAGGCAAAACCAGCGGCCAGTAAAATGGCCATTAAAAGTGTTAATTTCTTCATTTTTCTGAATGTGTTAAATAGTTGTTTTGGCTTAAAAATGATATTTTATGGTAAAGGCAAAGTCGAATAGTTCGAGGTCGAAAAAGTCGCGGCCCAGCACATCAACATAAGGTTTTGCCTCTAATCCGATGGAGAGCGGGACTTCGTAAAATAGGTATTCTACACCTACAACGGCGTCGACACCTGCCAGCAGCGCTGTTCTTTCTTCGTACCAGCTGGTGTTGTTTTGCACATAGTATTTATCCCATTGTTCGTACCCAAAATGGGCTCCCAGTCCGTAAAAAAGCGATAATTGCTCTGAGAAGGTAAACAGGTCGTATTCGTGAAATTCTTTAAAAGCGTGGAACTGTATTCCATCGTCGCGGGTGGCTAAAAGGAATTTGTACGAATTGGCATCATCGGTGTAAAAGCGGTATTCGAAACCCGATGAATGTCCGCCGCGGATACCAACTGCTTTATCGAATGTTTGAGCTGATAAGGCAAGGGGCATACAAAATAGGAAGATAATGAGGTAACGTTTCATAGTGGTTGTTTTTTAGTTTTCGCGGATTACACTGCCCGAGCCTGAAATATGGGTTTCAATACCGGGATTTCCGTAATAAAATACATTGCCGCTTCCTGAAATATTGGAGCGAAGATTACGTGAAACAGTAACATACATATCGCCCGAACCTGATGTAGAAGTGGTGTAATTGTACAGATCTAGCTGGTGGGCATCAATCGTTCCCGATCCGCTGATAACAAAATCAGCATCGTCGGCAAAGCCCGAGAATTCAATCGTTCCCGATCCGCTGATAACAAAATCAGCATCGTCGGCAAAGCCCGAGAATTCAATCGTTCCCGATCCTGAAAGTAAAGCATCAACTTCTTCGGCTTCAAAAGCGGTAATTATGCTTCCCGAGCCGGAAAGTACTATATCCATTTCATTGCTCACAAAATAGTCGGTGGTAATAATTCCTGATCCGCTTTGTTTTATGCCTTTCAGAGTTGGAGTTGAAATAAACACTTCCATGGGCAGGCGGTTTTTCAGATCCCGGATACCTTTAACATCAATGTGCAAGGTTTCGCCCGAAACATAAGTTTCAATGTATTGCAACAGGTTTTCCTCGGCACTTATTACCACATCGTTGCTTTGCGCTTCGGAGATGTGAACTTCAAATTTTCCCGACGATTTTACTTTTTCAAAGTCGGTAACAATCCGGCTTTCCGTTCCGCGGATACCATTTCCTTCAACCGTAAAATCGTCGATGCAACTGGTGGCGCTAAAGATCGTAGCAAGCCCATAAATGAATAGCTTAATAGTTTTCATCTCAAATTGTTTTCTGGCGGGAAGCTTGCTTAATTGTTTTCATGGCTTTGGCAAATAATTCCCGTGTGGTTAATAATTGTTTTCTTTCTGCTTTTTAAAGACAGGTGTTTTTGGGAGAGGTTGCAAAATGCGTGCTAAAAATTCTATTTAGAATGCAGTACGCAGATTTATATTGCCTGAGTTCGCCCTGAGAGTAAGCTTCTCGGTTGGATTTGGTGTCTCTCCAAAATGTCCAATAATTTTTATTTCATTCTCTTTTTCATCCAATGTATCTTGCTTTTTAACTGTAAAATCGGTGTCAAGACTCAAATCTGCTTTTGTATGTTGAATATTGAAACTGAAAGCTGATTTGCTGTTAAAATACAGGTTAATGTCGGTTGATCGCGATTCGATATTTACGCCACTAAAATCAGCCACGGTTCCTTCAATTTCCACATCGCCGTATTCCGATTGAATTTTTGCCCGGTCGGTAAGTTTGGTTATCCTGAAGGTGGTGAAACTGCTTTGTGCATCGAGGAGCTCAATTTGGCGGATTCTGAATTTATCGCGGCGCGACGATGCTGAGAGGCTCTCTACCTTTTGTAACTCAAATTCGGTTGATTTGCTCTGCAGATGAATCGTTCCCAATTCTTTCACGTACAATTCGCTGAAATTACAGTCGAGGCGCCCCTTTTCTATTTTATTGATGGTGGCATCTGCAAAATTCAGAGTAAGATTCAGGTTCCGGAAATCATGCGCTTTCATATTTCCGTTCGACAACGTGATATCCGCTTCGCCTTTGTAGTCGCCAATGTAAATGTCGCCAAATTTATTGTCAACTTTTAGGCGGTTCGAGTCGGGTAGCCAAACCGTGTAATCCACCTGAATATTTCCGTCCGAATTCAGTAACGTTTCTTTAAATTTTTTGATTTCGCGGCCCAGTGTGCTTTTGTTCTTTTCAACTACTGTGCGCACGATCAGGTAATGTTCGCTGTTGGTAATATCAAAATCAATCTCTTCTATCGATTCTTCCAGCTTCGACAGTTTTTTTTCTTCAACCCTGATATTTATGAGGAACTTCACCGAATCTTTGTCCCAGTTTTTAAAATCGATTTTACCGTATTTGTTGGTAATCTCAATTTGAGTTTCGGGCGTAATAGCATACGATTTCCGAATCTCTTTGGTGTCGGTAAACTGGGCATTTACCAATAACGGAGCAAGAAAAACCAACAGCCCGGCAATTATTTTCCATTGTTTTTTTATCATTTTCCCTCCTTGTCTAACACTTAATTTGGTTCAGCACGTCGTCGCAAAGTTGCAGCCTGTAGCGGTTGTTTTCAATCATTGCCTCGATTACGCTTTTATTCGAAATATTTTCCTTCAAATCGTTTTTAAGCAGCTTGTACATACCTTCCAGTTCGTTCAAATCGGTTTCTATTTCGTGTTTCAATTCCGGAAAAGTATAGTAACATTTTTGTATTTCTTGCAGTTTTTGGTTCACCTGCGACGAGTAAAATGCTTCAGCTTCGATAAGCTCTTTCAGCTCTGGATCTGCATTCTCGGCCAGTCGGGTAGGACTGTTAACGCTGCTTTGCCAAAGTACCAGTCCCGTTGCTATTAGAATAGCCGCCACGGCTGCAGCGCGAATAAAATAATGGCGCAGCGAAACAACTTTTGTCTTTTTGGTGGCTGCGTCAATTTTGGCCCACACATCCGGCGATGGTGTTCTGAAATCGAACTCCTCGCGGTTTGCTTCTATAAATTTTTCCAATTTATTCTTCTCCATATGGCTTATATTTTATCCATAGCATTTCCATGGGTTTGTTTTAGTATCTCAACAACACGGCGTTTGGCACGCATAAACTGGGTTTTCGATGTTGATTCTTTAATTTCCAGTATTTGCGCAATTTCGCCATGATCGTATCCCTCGAGCAGATAAAGCGAGAAAATCATTCGTCCACCTTCGGGTAATTGTTCCATTGCCTGTGTAATATTTGCTATTGTATATTCCGGCTCGTAATCGTTGTTTTCCTCCTCCGTGTCGTAGTCGTAAATCTCTTCGCAATAGGTGAGATCTACTTTTCGTTTGTTAATGGCATTAATACAGGTGTTTACAACGATGCGTTTTAACCACGACCCGAAGTTCGATTCGTAACGGAACGATTCCAATTTGGTAAATGCCTGTGTAAATGCTTCCTGCAACATGTCTTCGGCCTCCTCCCTGTTATTCATCATTCGGTAACAAATATTGAACATGGCTTTCGAGTACAATCCATATAGCTCGTATCGCGCCCGGTTATCTCCGTTTTTACTGGCCTCGATAATTTTTTTATGTATGTGCTCTTTTTGTCTCAACTGTTCATCTTTCAATTTTAATGACAGGAATATTTTGCAGTGGTTGCAAAATGTAGGATGTATTTTTTTTTGATTGGAAAACAATCGTATACAAAAATACCACTCAAAATTTAATTTATTTTGAGTGGTGAAAAGAATAAAATATTTATATTTGCACCCGCAAACAAAATGGTGGTTGTAGTTCAGTTGGTTAGAACGCCGGATTGTGGTTCCGGAGGTCGTGGGTTCAAATCCCATCATCCACCCTATAAAAGCTTCAGATTTTATCTGGAGCTTTTTTTATTTCTGTACATTTAGCACATGCAAATTACCACAATAATTCTTGCCGGCGGAAAAAGCAAACGAATGGGTACCGACAAAGCACTGCTGGAGATCGAAGGAAAAACTTTGCTGGAACGTGCAATAGACCTTTGCAAACCGCTTTCGTCAGAACTGTTAATTAGCTCGAACAATAATTTGCATTCCGGTTTTAATTACCCGGTTATTAACGATGAGGTGAAAAACTGTGGTCCGATTGGCGGGATTTATTCAGGTTTAAAACAATCGAGTTCCGCTTGGAATTTGGTTTTAAGTGTTGATGCCGCTTTTGTTGATGCGCCTTTTTTGCAGTTTCTTTTAAAAAATACAGGTGATTTTGATGCCGTTGTTCCGTTTTCAGAAAAAGGTAGCGAACCGCTTATTGCACTTTACAACAGAGCTTGTATCTCAAAAATGGAAGAGCTGCTGGAAAATGGTGATTACAGAATGCACAATTTGCTGAAGCGTGTTAATACAAATTGGGTTGATGCCAGTGTATACCTTAACAAAAACAAGCGCCTGTTTACCAATTTAAACCGACCTGAAGATTTGGAATCATCCAAACTCTGAAATGCTTTTCAAGCGTTTCTTGTCGGCAATCAGAATGTCCTTTCCAAATATTTTGATGATTTCATCTTTACGGAATTCGGATAAGGTGCGAATTACATTTTCCGTGGTCATTCCAATATATTCGGCAATCTCACGTCGTGAAATCGGAAGTTCAAATTCATCTTTTTTATAAATATAATCGGAGAAATAAAGCAGTACATGTGCAATGCGTCCTTTTAGGTGTTTGCGTTTTATCTCCAGGCTATCGTGAATAATTTTATCAGTCATCTGGCTAATATTCGACATCATGTCCATTGCGAACAGCGCATTTTCCTCAGCATATTTTTTTACCAAATCCAATTGCAGAATACATACCGTTGTTTCCTCAATGGCAGTAACGGAATATTTATATTCCTTTGATGAAAATACCGATAAGAGGCTGACAAAATCGAAAGGTTTTGAGAAACTGATAATTTGATCTTTGCCGTTAATTGAAGTTTTTGAAAGTTTGACCAAGCCTTTTTTCATGTACACAAATTCGGTTATTGGATCTCCTTCCTGTATTATTGATTCTCCTTTTGAATATTCTCTTTCTACTTTAAAATCACAAATATTGGTGAGTTCATCACTTTCAACATGTGCAAAAAAGATATTTTTTAACTGACAATATTCGCAAGTACAAGATGTGTTTCCCATAGCCCGGTTTACTCGTGTTTCATTAACCCGCAATGTATCAATTTTTTATGATATTTATTACTCTCTGATAATTATCATAGCAGGTTTTACAGCATCTTATCCGCGCTCCGGTAACTTTAAATCGCTGATAACCAATAGAACGATTTAAAATGAAGAAGATAGTAATTCTTGGAGCCGGAACTGCGGGCACAATGATGGCTAATAAGCTACGGAAGGCACTCGACAGAGACGAGTGGGCAATTACCATTGTCGATCAGTTTAAAACACATTACTACCAACCCGGATTTTTATTTATTCCTTTTGGTATTTACCAGAAGGAAGATGTGATAAAACCAAAAGCAGACTTTATTCCTGCCGGGGTGACTATGATATATTCGGCAATCGACAGAATCGAGGGCGATGCCAATAAAGTACACCTTGACGGCGGGCAGGTGCTGAATTACGATTTTCTGATTGTGGCAACGGGTACCAAAACCAATCCGGATGAAACACCGGGTTTGAAAGACAAGCTGTGGTACAAAGAGATCTTCGACTTTTATACCATCGACGGTGCGTTGGCGCTGCAAAAATTCTTTAAAGGCTGGGAAGGAGGAAAACTGGTAATGGCCATTACCGAATTGCCTTACAAATGCCCGGTTGCACCACTTGAGTTTGTCTTTCTGGCCGATGCGTATTTCACCGAACTGGGCATGCGCGATAAGGTGGAAATAGCCTATGTTACGCCAATGCCGGGAGCTTTTACCAAACCCGTAGCTACAAAAATGCTTTCGGAGTTGTTAGCCGAGAAAAACATCGAGGTAATTCCTGATTTCTATATCGAACGGGTAGATAACGACGCCAAGAAACTTATTTCCTACGACGAGAAAGAAATTGATTTTGATGTGCTTACCGTGGTGCCTGTGAATATGGGCGACGATATGATTGAAAGAAGCGGATTAGGAGATGATCTGAATTTTGTTCCAACCGATAAACATACCTTGCAGTCGGTGGCACACGAGAACATCTTTGTACTGGGCGACGCTTCAAATATTCCAACTTCGAAAGCCGGATCGGTGGCTCACTTTGCCGCCGAGATTTTATTTGAGAACCTGATGAGTGCCATTGAAGGCCGTCCGCTGCACGCAAAATTTGATGGTCATGCCAACTGCTACATCGAAACCGGTTTTGGGAAAGGTGCACTTATCGATTTCAATTACGATACAGAACCACTTCCGGGAACTTTCCCGCTACCGGGCATCGGGCCGTTTGGCTTGCTGGAAAATACCAAAATCAACCACTATGGCAAAGTTATGTTCCGCTGGATTTACTGGCACATTTTGCTAAAAGGCAAAGAACTGCCGGTTGAACCGCTAATGACAATGGCCGGGAAAAAGAAGGTGAACTAACGAAAGGAGCCCGATGATGGAAGAGAAAACATTACAAGTACAAATATCGGAGCTGAACCAAAAGGTTGATTTACTGCTGGAGTATGTAAACCAGCAGCGGCTTAAAACCAACGAAGTTGAAGATTTGATTTCCGACCTGTCGATAGTTGGAAAAGACATGTACGATACGGCGGTGGAAGACCTGGACAACCGAATGGTTCATCTTGATATTGATGAAGTGAAGGGGCTCATGTTGCGAATTCTGCGTAACATCGATAACATGAACCGTTTCCTGGAGCTATTCGAAAGTATGAATGATCTGGTTAAAGATGCTTCGCCGATTCTAAACGAAGTGATCATCGATTTCTCCAAAAAACTGAATGAACTGGATCAGAAGGGGTACTTCGAATTCTTTGCAGAGGCGGGGCAGATCTTTGATAACATCATTTCTCATTACAAGCCGGCGGATGTAAAAGAACTGGCAGATAACATTGTAACCATTATGGAGACAGTTCGCTCGGCTACACAACCCGAAATGATGAGTGCGATGAACAATGGCCTTAAGATTTACGGAAGTATGGAAATGGAAAATGTTCCTGAGTATTCCATTTTTAAGGTTATGCGCGAAATGAATAAACCGGAGATGAAACGCGCGCTGGGATTCTTTGTAACTTTTATGAAGAACATGGCGGCAGAAACCAATAAAAACAACAATTAAAAATAAAATTATGGCAGAAAAGACTTTCGCAGGAAAAACTGTTGAGGTAACCGCTGAAGGCTACTTGGTAAACAAATCGGACTGGAGCAAGGAAGTTGCTGCAGAAATGGCAAAAGAAGATGGTATTGAACTGACCGACAAACACTACGAAGTGTTGGATTATTTGCGTGAGCAGGAGGCGGCAGGTACCACCCTGACAATCAGGAAAGTTGGGAAATCGGGTATCGTCGATATTAAGGGATTGTATCAACTGTTTCCCGGAGGACCATTGAAACTATCTTCAAAATATGCCGGTATTTCCAAACCGGCAAGTTGCGTTTAAAACCAAAAACTTAAGAATATGACTGAAGTAAAAGAAACGCCTTTAAAAAAGGTGATGATAATTGTAGCCAAAGCCAATATTGAAGATGTGTATGCAGGTTTGATAATGGCGAATGGAGCAGTCATGGAAGGTATTGAGGCCAAGTTGTTTTTTACATTTTTCGGACTGGATGCCATTACCAAAAAGCAGATGAATAAGCTACACACGGCAACAGTTGGTAATCCGGGAATGCGGATGCCAAACGGTTGGCAATTCCCGACTTTGCTTGGGGCAATCCCCGGAGTGGAAGCCGGAGTATCATCGATGATGAAAAAGCAAATGGATGAACTGGATGTTCCGCCGGTTGACGAATTTCTGGATATGATAACTGCAGGCGGTGGCGAAATTTATGCCTGTAAAATGGCAGCAGATATGTTCAAATTGACTAAAGATGATCTGTGTGAGCATGTAAAAGCAATAATTACAGTTGGAGACTTATACGCTATGTCCGGAGGGGACGGTACCCAGATTATTTTCACTTAATCTAGTATACGAGGAAGTTAAGCGTCATCTGTTTTCAGGTGGCGCTTTTTTATTCCCAATCCGGAAGAATACATGCAGAACTTCGTTTTTCCAGCTGACCCTCAAAATCGTTAAGCGTGGCTTGCATTATTTTCGAGTTATCATCGTGGCAGGTCAGGCATGCACCAACGGTTAAAATGTCCTGTTGCTGCTCAACACTTAGCGGAGAAACATTAGAACGTGTAGCCACTTTCCCGGTTCTTGTTTGCAAGAAATCGATCCAGGCATCGGCAGGCAAACCATCGTTCACATCGCGTTGGTATAACGGAGAAAAAGTCCATTTCCCTTTACCGTCTGCAATTTCGTATTCCAGTTTCCCTTCGCCATAACCCAATGCCAGCGAGCTGTTGTGACAACTTTTACAATCGCGTCCTTCTTTGGTTGTGGTGTGTGGTGCAACCGGCGCATACAGACGATGAAAAATAGAGGAATTATCAGTGTCGTCAGTGTAAGTGCTTTTGTCAATGGTTAAAATCATTCCGGGTGCAACAGGAATAACTTCAGATTTTCCGCCGTCAGTCCGTATCCCCAGAGACGGAAGTTTAGCATCATACTCGCCAAAAAATTCCACCCAGCCACCGGTTTGCTCTTTGTTGGCAACCATGTTGTACGATGGCTCGTTCGGATCGTATTCGTTGTGACAACCAATACAAGTTGGTACCCACGACGAATGACAACTTGAACAAGCCAAATCGGAGTGGGCATTACTTCTTGTGCACACTTCTGCCGGACGGGTTAAAGCCATTTTTATATTGCTGTTTTTGGTTTGTAAAAAGGCCGTGTCGTTTTCAACAAAAGTATTTACCAGCGCATGGTTGCGTTTGCCTGTTACCAAAAACTCTTTTCCCGAAATATTTCCAAGGCGTAGAGCCGCAATAATTGCCGACTCATTGTCAAGGTTTTCAGCTTTTATTGTTCTTGCATCGCCATTAAAATGACAATCAATACATTGCACATCAGCCTGATTTTCCTGGTGGGCATAAAGAGTTCCGTCGCCCATTACTTCGTAGGAGTGGTGGCAATCGATACATTCCATTCCCAGCTCGTGATGCACGTCTTGTTGTTTTCTTACAAATACACGTTCACCTTCGATCAGGCGGTAGTTGTTATCGTTTTGAGGCATTTGTTTGGCTTCAAGCGTTGTTTCGTGCCAGCCTTTGTAGTTGGTTGAAATTCTTCCGGAGCGGCTGTGGCACCCAAAACAGTGGTTGTTACTAATAGTCAGACTCACCGACGGGTGTGCATTAACAATGGTGTCTTTTGCCAAAGCAAGTGCTATTTCTGCTTCAGTGCTGTAATTCAGGTGGCAAGCCAGACAGCCTCCACCGCGACTGCTCTCGTCAACTGGACCATATTCAGTTTTTGGATTTCCAAGGTGGCAGCGAACGCATAAATTACGCAGATGCTCGTCGGCAGCCGTATTTCCAAGATGATGTACATTGGCCAATTCATCCGGATTATCCTGCTCGTTAAAAACAAAACGGTCAACACTTATCATTCCACTTAAAGTGGCCATTAAACCTGTTGGTACGCGCTCAACAATTTCCGGGTGACACTGTGTGGTTCCGCACGATTGTGGCGCGGTAGCCAGATTTCCCGGAATAAGGATCATGTTATTATGCGACTGTTTTTTTCCGGTTGCAAACGGATTCCCGCCGTGACACGATACGCAACCAATGGCTTCGGGCGAGTGTGAATCGGTAAAGCCGTGCGTTTCTGAGTGGCAGGCCAGACAACTTTCTTTTCTCCCTTGGATAATGGGGGACGCGATTGCAGTTTCCAGCTCAAATTCGGGAGTTAGTTTTATTATTGGCGATTTAAAATTGTTCAGTACTTCGTAGCGGTAATTTTCCTGCCACGGATTTTTCCACTGCCAGCGTTCTCCTCTGAAGAATAAACCGATAACAGTTAAAAACAGGTAGAAGCCTGTAAAAACAAGTAAGCTCCGTTTACTGAAAAATACGGTTTTGCCTTTGGCTGAATTAACGAGGTAAAGTAAAACAAGCAAAGCCAGAAAAAGTAATAACGACCACGCCGGGTGGCTCAGCCAGTGTAATATTTCCTGGAAGCCGACAAAGTACCACGGTCCTTTTACTGCCGGATTCAGATTGTCGTGCAACGGAGCGCTGAAAAGGTAGCTAAATACCAAAACGCCAATGGCCGATGCAACAAAATCCAACACAGGCGGCCAGTATTTTCTTCGGCTGTGCTCAATCATTATAACGGCAATAAAAACCGTAAAAGTGGCAATATGGTGCACGTAAATTAACTGGTAACTTTCAGGCTGGCCAAGCAACGAAAAAGCCAGCGATTCGCCAATTAGCGGAACGCGCTCGGCCAGCGTTTGTAATATTTGTCTGGCCTGCTCGCTGTCGGAATCACCTTTCAGTAGAAAGCCGGTGATCATTGCCAGAAAAATAATGAGCACACCAATACTTAAGCGGAATGCCAATCCCTTTTTAAGGCCAATATTTTCTTTGTAATGAAAATGATCGTAAAGGTGAATCATGCTGAAAATAAGGAAGAACTGAGAGCTCCAGTAGTGGTAATTGCGGATGAGTGCTGCCCATGGATTAGTAACGATCATTGTGCTTACACTCAGGTAAGGCGACTCAACATTAAATGGAATGGCAAGCAATACGCCTGATAAAATAACCAGCCAGAACATAGCCACTGCTAATGTCCCAAACGTCGTTTTATCATTTTTCTTTGCCATTTTATGCTTTAATTGTTATTGATTTTCCATCGTCGGAAACCGAAGAGTTGAGTATTGTAAGGTTTTTATAGGCCGGCCCTTTTAGTACCTGGCCTTGCAGATCGTACTCCGAACCATGGCAGGGACAAACCAATTTGCCGCTTTCCATTTTATCAATTTTGCATCCCAGATGGCTGCAATGCGATGAAAACACCGTTGTATTATTATCCGAATTAACAATAATGTATTTGTCGAAAAACTGCACTTCCTTGTTCTTATTCAGCGGAACTGAAGCCTCTTCTGCACCGGAAGTTGCAATATGCCGGAGCGTTAATTTATTCCAAATGAATGCAAAAAACGAAACAAATCCTACCGCCGCTATTTTCAAAAATACTCTTCGGTTTTTGGTGTTCATCAATAATATCTTTGGCACAAATGTAATAAAATGCATATTATCAAATCTATTTCATTTCAAGGGCTGAATTAATAGGGAAAACTTATGGAAGTTACAACGTACATAGATAATATGATTAAAGTTTCGATTTTAGAAGTTATGCTGTACGTGCGAACGGACATGTTTAATAACCTAATTTAACAAATTGCGTAAATAAAGAATTTGATCTTTAATGTTTTCGCAACGGTTTATTTTTAAGTATTTATCACAAGTTGATTTTAGCTATAGTTCAAAAAGGTTGTGATGAATCGTAACATGCTTATCTTTAATGCTTTCAAATAAGCGTATTGAGATAATGTTTAATCCAATCCTTTATATATTTGCCACATCTAAAAATATAGATACCTGTATATAACAATCTTATAAAAGACGTAGAGCTCTTATTATTTACTATGTTTTTTTTAAGAAAAATGATGCAGAAAATTTTGATTGACAATAAAGTAAAGTACATATAAAACCTGTGTAAAGATCTTTTTTACTCAGTAAACGAAAAAGAGGATTTGGCGGGTTACCATTAAAATAAACTATATAGACGAATGAAGACAAGACGGGATTTTATCAAAATTTCAACTGCCGGAGCCGGAGCCGCAGCCATAAGTTTTAAAGCTTTTGGATCAAAAGGTTTTGGTCTCTTCGAATCGAAAACCGAAGGTCCGGTAAGTGATGAGGATCTTACTCCGTATCCAACTTATTGCGAAGTATGTTTTTGGAAATGTGCTGCGTGGGCTTATGTCGACAAAAGCGGAACTATACGAAAAGTTGTTGGGAACAAGAACGACCCGCACTGTAACGGGCGTTTATGTCCTCGCGGAACGGGTGGTGTTGGTATGGTTTACGACGAAGACCGATTAAAAACACCACTGATAAGAGATACGCGTAAAGATGGTACCCAATATTTCAGAGAAGCAACCTGGGATGAGGCGCTGAACAAAGTTGCCGATAAAATGAAGGAAGTGAAAGAAAAATACGGTCCCGAAGCTTTTGGTTTGTTCAATCACGGAACTCCCGGTGGGCATTTTCATCACCTGTTGCGCGCTTATGGTTCGGAAAGTAATGCTGAGCCGGCGTTTGCCAATTGTCGTGGCCCGCGTTCATCAGCCTACTTCTCAACCTTTGGTGCATACGTAGGTTCGCCCGAATGTACCGATATCAGAGATACCAAATGTCTTGTTTTAATTGGTTCGCATCTGGGCGAAAACATGCACAACTCGCAGGTGCAGGAAATGTCGGATGCCATTGATAACGGCGCAACTATTATTACGGTTGATCCACGTTTTTCAACGGCAGCAGCGCATTCAAATCACTGGTTGCCAATCAAACCGTCAACTGATATTGCTCTGTTAATGGCATGGATTCACGTGCTGATCTACGAAGGATTATACGATAAAGATTACGTTGAACAATACACATTTGGTCTTGATTATTTAAAAGATCATGTGAAAAATATGACTCCGGAGTGGGCTTATGGCATCACTACAATTGAGCCGGAAGAAATCAGAAGAACTGCCCGCGCTATGGCCGATGCAGCTCCTTCGGTAATTATTCATCCGGGACGCCACGTTGTTTGGTACGGCGACGATACACAACGCGGACGTGCCATGGCAATTCTAACTGCATTGTTAGGATCGTGGGGTAAACGCGGAGGATTATATTTCCCCGAGGGCGTTTCAGTTCCTGCTTATCCGCATCCACATTTCCCGGAGCCAAAATGGTCGTGGAAAGACTGGAATGAAGGAAGATACCCGCTGGCAACAATGGGAATTACAACCGAAGCATTAAAAGCATCAATTCCAAGATATAATTATAAACACCAGCTAAAAGCATGGTTGGTGGCCGGAACGAACCTGCCATTGTCGATGCCTGATAAGCCGTTGTTTAAAGAAGCTGCTGATTCAGTTGAGTTTATTGCAGTAATGGATACCATGCCAATGGATATTACCGGTTATGCTGATGTGGTTTTCCCGGAGGCAACTTATCTGGAGCGTTACGATGTAATTCGTTCGGCAGCCAACCGCGAGCCAAACATCGCACTGCGTATGCCGGCAATCGAACCAAAATACGATTCGAAACCGGGTTGGTGGATTGCCAAACAAATTGGCGAACGGTTGGGCTTGCACGATTACTTTAACTACGATGATTATTCGGAAGTAATCGACTGGCAGTTAAAACAGCTGGGTACTTCGCTGGAAGAAATGAAGAAAATCGGGGTTAAGAAATACCCGCGAAAAACCGGCCCGCTTTATTTGGGTGATGGCGAAGACTATGATTTCAATACCACAACCGGAAAAATTGAACTGTATTCAGTTGATTTTGCCGACCATGGTTTTGATGCCATTCCAAAATACACCAAACATCCTGAGCCACCTCAGAATTTCTATCGTTTGATTTATGGTCGTGCGCCAATGCACACCTTTAGCCGTACATCGAACAACCCGAATTTGTCAGATTTGATGAGCGAGAACAGTGTTTGGGTAAATCCAAAAGTCGCTGATTTGTGGGGACTGAAAAATGGACAGAAAGTGTGGTTGAAAAACCAGGACGATGCCATTACATCATTCCCTGTAAAAGTTCGGGTAACAGAACGAATTCGCTGGGATTCGGTGTACATGGTTCACGGATTTGGACATAAAAACAAAAAACTCTCAAGAGCTTTCGGAAAAGGAGCTGCCGATACCGAAATGATTACCAACGTTGCCGTTGACCCGATAATGGGCGGTACCGGAATGAGAGGAAACTTTATAACATTTTTAACAGAAGATCCTGCACTGGAAGAAAAGGAGGTTAAAGCATGAGATATGCAATGGCGATCGACACAAAAAAATGTGTTGGATGTGGCGACTGTGTAGTAGCCTGTCAAACTGAGAATAATGTACCGCATGGCTACTGCCGCGACTGGATTGTTGAACGCATTGACGGAACTTACCCAAGTTTAAGTCTTGAATTTCGTTCAGAACGTTGTAATCACTGCGATAATTCTCCATGCGTGAGATGTTGTCCAACCGGGGCAAGTCATATTGAAGAGGGTGGAATTGTTACGGTAACGCATCATAAATGTATTGGTTGTGGTGCCTGTATTCAGTCGTGCCCGTACGATGCACGTTACTCGCATCCTGATGGTTATGTTGATAAATGTACCTTCTGTTTGCACCGCGTTCAGAAAGGACAAAATCCGGCCTGTGTTGATGTGTGTCCTACAAAGTGTCTTTATTTTGGCGATTTGGACGATCCAAACAGCGATGTTTCGCTGGCTATTAAAGACCGTTCTTGGAAAGTACTGGCCCCGGAAGCCGGAACAAAACCACAATTGTATTTTCTAACCTAATTTGTGAAAGATGAAAGAAGAATTATTTGTAAGCGGACGAAATATTCCGAACATTGATCCATACCTTAATATATGGCACTGGCAAATTCCACTCTATTTGTTTTTAGGTGGTTTGGCTGCCGGTATCCTGTTTTTTGCCGGATATTATGTGGTCAGGGGAAAAGAAAACGAAATGAAGACAACAGTTAAAATTGCTCCGATCATTGCACCAATTGCATTGGTACTGGGCTTATTTGCGCTGTTTTTAGATTTGAAACATAAACTGTTCTTTTGGCAATTGTACACAACTATCCGATTGGAATCGCCAATGGGATGGGGAGCCTGGACATTGATGATCATTACTCCAATATCGTTTATTTGGGTGGCCAGTTACATGAAAGAACTGATCCCGGGCTGGAACTGGAAATTTGATTTTCTGGAAAAGTTTGAGGCCTTTGTTATTAAAAACAGAGTTGCTCTTGCCTGGATTATGATGATCTATGCGATTATTCTGGGTGTTTACACCGGAATATTACTATCGGCTTTTAATGCACGTCCGTTATGGAATACATCCATTCTTGGGCCGCTTTTCCTTGTCTCCGGATTTTCTACCGGACTTGCCGCTATTATCTGGATGAGTAAAGATGCCAACGAACGGAAAATATTAAGCCGGATCGACCTTGTTTTTATTTTCATAGAAATCTTTCTGATCGTTCACCTTTTTATGGGATTTCTGGCCGGCTCGGAAACAGCAATCGAAGCTGCCAACTTATTCCTTGGCGGAGAATTCACTGTAAGTTTCTGGGTGTTTGTTGTAGCCATCGGTTTAATCTTCCCGGCCTTATTCGAAACCCTCGAAATTTGGGGAATGCACGTACCAAAATGGTTACCTCCGGTAATGATTTTATTTGGTGGTTTTATGTTCCGTTTCATTATGGTTGAAGCCGGGCAAATTACACGTTATCTCTACTAAAAAATAAACTATACGAATATGAGTTCAGAACAAACAAATATAAAAGAACCGAAATACATCAACCCTTATTTAGGGGGTGTTTTACTCGGGTTACTGGTTCTTGCAACCGTATTTATTACGGGCCGCGGACTGGGTGCCAGCGGAGCAGTTAAAAGTGCAGTTGTAACAACATCAAATACCGTTGCGCCAAAAGCTACTGAGGCTAATGCATATATGTGTCAGTTTCTTAGCGACGATCATTCGCCAATGAATACCTGGTTGGTGTTCGAGTCGCTGGGGCTTTTGCTGGGCGGCATTCTTTCCGGTATTGTTTTCGGAAGGATGAAGAAATTCAGAATTGACAAGGGACCTCAGATTTCCAATAAAAAACGACTCATTTTAGCACTAATCGGTGGAGCCCTTTTTGGATTGGGTAGTCAGTTTGGCCGCGGATGTACCAGTGGAGCCGCATTAAGTGGTACCGCTACTTTTGCCTTAGGTGGCGTAATTGTAATGTTTTCCATTTTTGGCACAGGCTACCTGGTAGCTTACTTTTTTAGAAAATTTTGGATATAGAAGAAAGTTGACAGTTGACAGTTAACAGTCGCAGTTAGCAGTAATTTCTGGAAACTGAGACTAAGAACTGAGACTGAATACTGGGTATCAAAAAGATGAATTATCATTCAAATAATAGAATATTAAAAAATTAAAATATGGGACCTTTAATTCCTAATGGTGTAATTGGCGGCGGATGGGATTTTGTTATCGCAATTCTACTCGGAGTCGCATTTGGATTTATTCTCGAAGCATCGGGTTTTTCTTCATCAAGAAACCTTGCCGGCGTGTTTTACGGCTATAACTTTGTTGTGCTTCGCGTATTTTTTACTGCGTTAATCGTAGCAATGGTTGGCCTGTTATATTTCGATTATGTTGGCTGGATCAGTCTCTCGCAAATATTTATTCTTCCCACATTTTTAGGACCAATGATCGTTGGTGGTGTAATAATGGGAGTTGGATTTGTATTGGGTGGTTTTTGCCCGGGAACCAGTTTTACCGGAATTGCCATTGGTAAACTCGATGCCGTATTTTTTGCGATTGGGCTTTACGTGGGAATCTTTGGTTTTTCGCTGGCATTTCCATTGTTCGAAAACTTCTTTACCAGTGGAAACCTCGGAAACGTTACACTTACCGATCTGACCGGTATTCCTGCTCCGGTGTTTGCTGTACTGTTTACAGTGGTGGCGCTTGCTGCTTTCTGGGGAACAATGTTTATCGAGAAGCGTGTTCGTAAAAACATGAAGCAATATCACTAGTGGGTATTAAAAATTAATAAGCGTTCTTTGAAATTCTTTGTTAGTCGTACTTGTAGCGATTTTTGATAGCGTGACGATTTGAATTGAAAATACGGATTTTTGCATGCAAACAAGCAATTATCCATGAACCAAGGCAAATATATCTTCGCACAACTTACAGATTTTTTACCCAGACGTGTATTTGACAGAATTGTCAGCAAACACAACGGGAATAAGTATGTGAGAACTTTTACATGTTGGAATCAAATGCTATGTATGGTATTTGGACAGCTAACTTCAAGAGACAGTATGAGAGATCTACTCTTAAGTCTTGAAGCTCATAAATCTAAATATTATCATCTCGGATTTGGTTCAACAATAACTCGAAGAAACCTTGGCAAAGCCAATGAAAAACGTAGTTATAAAATCTTTGAAGATTTTGCTTATGTTCTCATAGAGGAAGCACGCAAAAGCTGCTACAGATCGGATTTTGAAATCAACGTTGACGGCAATATTTATGCATTTGATTCATCAACAATAGATCTTTGTCTTAGCGTATTCTGGTGGGCTGAGTTTCGGAAAACAAAAGGTGGCATTAAACTGCACACTTTGTATGATGTTAAAACATCTATACCTACGTTCTTGTATATCTCAAATGCCAAAATGCACGATGTCAATGCACTTGATTTAATCTCATATGAGCCTGGAAGCTTTTATGTGATCGACAAAGCTTACATTGATTTTAAAAGGCTATATCATCTTCACCAGCAGCGGGCTTTCTTTGTTACACGGGCAAAAGATAACATGCGATTTAAGCGGTTGTATTCAAACCCCGTTGACAAAGCAACCGGAGTGAAATATGATCAAATCGGCAAGTTGGAAACTTATTACCCAAGCAAAGATTATCCAGAGAAGCTTAGGAGAGTAAAATACTATGATTGTGAATCAGATAAGGAACTAATTTTCCTTACCAACAACATGGAACTTAAACCTACCGAAATAGCTTATCTGTATAAGAAGCGTTGGGAAGTAGAACTGTTCTTCAAGTGGATGAAACAGCATCTGAAGATAAAATCCTTTTGGGGAACAACTATTAATGCTGTAAAAATCCAAATGTATTGTGCGATCATCGCATACTGTCTTGTTGCCCTAATTGGTAACAGGTTGAAAGTTAACCGCTCAATCTACGAAATCCTACAAATCCTTAGCATATCTCTACTCGATAAAACTCCTGTAAAAGAAGTGCTTACGAAATACGATTACAAAAATATCAAAGAACTAAAAAATAAACAATTAATAATCAGCGGGTTTTAAGTGCCCGCTAATGAAGCAATATAAATTCTAAACGACTGAAAAAGATGAATAGAAACTATATTTTACTAACCGTACTTATGCTTGTGTTGGCGGTAGGCACTTTGTTTTTAACCACAGATGATGAGCCAAAACAAATTGCTCCTGAGGAACTGCTGCAGGAAATTATTCAGCCTACACGATATGTAACCACCGATCAGGTAGCTAAAATGATCATTCAGGGCGATCCGTCGTTGTTAATGGTTGATGTGCGTCCGGCAGCAGAGTATGACGAATATGCATTGCCGGGTTCGTTAAATATCCCACTTGAGGATTTGCTAAACGATGGCAATCTTGGATACTTTGGAGTTCCGGGCATTAAAGTGGTGTTTATTTCAAACGACGATATCCGCGCCGATCAAACATGGGTATTGACCAAACGTTTGGGAATTGATGGCACTTATGTAATGAAAGGCGGCTTAAATTGCTGGATGCAAACCATTATCGATCCTGCGCAACCAAATGCTGATGCACCTTCTGTTGATCACGAACTTTATGCATTTCGTAAAGGAGCACAAATTTATTTTACCGGCGCTGAAGCAGCAACTCCTGAAGGCGACAATGTTGAAGTACAGGTTCGCAGAAGAGAAAAATCAAACGTTGCAGCTGGTGGTTGCTAATTTCTAACTTTTGAAAAAATTAATAGCATGCATATACATGAACTAAATCCGTGGAGAACATTAATCGCAGTATCAGTATTTGTGGTTATTCTCGTTATTGGCTTTTTAACCATGCCAAAACCTTTGTTTGAATACCAAAAAAGCATGGACGAAAGTATTGAGGCTTTGCTCGATGGTGAGGATTATTTTTACCCGTGGGAGCTGGTAGATGTGATCGCCAATAAACCCGACAGTATCGTATTGTTCGATATCCGCGATAACTTTGTTTTCGGACAAGGACATATTCCCGGAGCTGAGAATCTATCGGCAAATACGTTAACCGATCCTGATAATTTAGAACGTTTGGAAGCACTTCGCGATATGGGCGTAACCATTGTTTTATATGGCGAAAACGAACTGCAGGCAAATGGTCCGTGGATGTTTTTCCGACAGGTAGGATTTAACAACATCAAACTGTTGCTGGGTGGTTATGAGTACTACAAAGCCAATGAAGACAACCTGGAAAATACCATTAACGATGATGCGTATTTTAGCGGATTCCCGCGGTTTAATTATGCTGAAATGGCTGCGCCAAAAGATGGTTCTGAACTAAATGCTGATCAGGATAACAAACCTGTGCAGGTGCGCCGTCGAGAAAAAACAAGTGTTGCCGCAGGAGGTTGCTAAAAACTACATTATTATACATTAAAAAGTCCCGGTGAGTTTATCATCGGGATTTTTTTGTTTTCACCCAATTTCCATTTTTGTAATGCTCAATTAAAACTGTTATTCCGATGTATTCATTATAACCATGAGAGTATTTTTAATATGTAGCCTTGCTTTTATAAACGGAGTTTACTTCTATTTTTTACTTCGTTACTAAGAATACACTCCAATTTTGGTAGGTAGCAGAATGAGGTTGCTTTATAATTGATTAATTGTTTTACTATTTTGGTCGAAGACGCTCTGTCGTTTCCTATCCGGTTAGCTAAAGTTTTATCTATGCTTGTAGGCATTTGCACATATTATTTAACCAGGAATCTGATAAAAGTTAAATACTATTGGTTTCGGAATGTCATTAATCTGTCCTGCTATTTCAATTCTATTAAAATAAAAATAATTATGAATCTATTTGTTGTGTTTAAATGATCGAAATGCGCAAAAGAGAACATATGATAGATATGTTTTTCGGCATAATTGATCTTGTATTGTATTTTACACAATAATTGATTGCTTTGATTATGAGTGTATTATTGTTTGTGTTGAATTCTATAAAGAACAAATGATCTATTCAAATTAAATATAAATTGCTATTCTGCGATTCTTTACATGGAAATATCTATATATTTGAGAACTTTTGTATGTGTAAAATCTAATTCAATGATTAGGAGAATAATAATACCTTTAGTTGTTGTGGTTGTAGTAATTGCAGCTATCCAGCTTTTTCATAAGAACAAACCGTTTTATGATTTGAAGCTTGAAAAACTACGTCAGGAATATGCGATAAAGCCGGTTCCTTCTGTTGATCACAGTAAATTTACAATACTTCAGTCCGAATTTGAAACACCGCAGGAAGTAACAGAGGCGTGTTTAACCTGCCATACCGAGGTGCATAAAGAAGTGATGGCTTCAAATCACTGGAACTGGGAACGTGTTGCTTATGTTGAAGGGCGTGGAATTCGTGCAATTGGAAAAAAGAACCTGTTGAATAACTTTTGTATCGGATCGCAAACCAATGAACAGGCTTGTGCAAAATGCCATATAGGTTTTGGGATGAGTAATGACCATTTTGATTTTAAAAATGCCCAAAATGTAGATTGTATGGTATGTCACGATAATTCAGAAGAATACAAAAAAGGAGCTTCAATGGCCGGTTACCCCGACCGCAGTGTAAACCTTAGCAAGGTAGCCCAAAGTGTGGGGAAACCTACCAAAAATAATTGTGGTGCGTGCCATTTTTACAGTGGTGGTGGAAATAACGTAAAACACGGCGATTTGGAAGCAGCTCAAACAGCTTGTACCCGCGATGTGGATGTACACATGGCTGCAAATGGGCTGAATATGAGTTGTGTTGATTGTCATACGGCGGAAAATCATGAAATTAAAGGTAAACTTTACTCGGTATCGTCGGAAAACATTAATCGTTTAAACTGTGAAGACTGCCATACAAATATGCCCCACTTTAACCAGATGTTAAACCGGCATACCGCAAAGATTGCCTGTCAAACCTGCCATATTCCAACCTACGCAAAAGAGAATGCTACCAAAATGCAATGGAATTGGTCGGAAGCCGGGAAGTTGAAAGATGGAAAACCTTATATGGAGGAGGATTCGTTGGGTAACCACACTTACATGTCGATTAAGGGTTCGTTTAAATGGGAAAGGAATGTGCAACCTGATTATGTTTGGTTTAACGGAACTGCCGACCATTATATGATGGGAGACTCAATCAACGAAATTCCGGTGCAAATGAACAGGTTGTTTGGTGCGCATGATGATCCGAATTCTAAAATTATTCCGGTGAAAATTCATGTTGGTGATCAGATATATGACAAGAAATACAACATTCTGATTCAACCCAAATTATATGCTGCCGAAAAAGGAGATAGTGCCTACTGGAAAGACTTTAACTGGGATCAGGCTTCGGCTGCCGGAATGAAACGCTTAGGCTTTCCTTACAGTGGAGAATATGGTTTTGTGAAAACCGAAATGTACTGGCCGTTAAACCACATGGTTGCACCAAAAGAGCAGTCGGTGTCTTGTGCCGAATGCCATACACGAAACAACGGACGGCTTGCAAAGTTAACCGGTTTTTATGTGCCTGGCCGCGACAATAATCCGATTCTCGATGAGTTTGGATTTTGGCTTATCATCCTTTCACTTGGGGGTGTTGTTATTCATGCAGCTATTCGATTATTTTATTCAATGAGTCATAAAGAGTACGAAACAGATATAATAGATTACGATAATCAATCCAATTAAAAATAAAAGCAAATGCCTAAAGTATATATTTATAAACGATTTAACCGTTTCTGGCACTGGTCGCAGGCAGCACTGATCCTGTTTCTGGCAATTACCGGTTTCGAAGTTCACGACTCAATTCATTTGTTTGGTTACGAAAAGGCAGTGTATTTTCACCGTGTGGCTTCTTATGCCTTTCTGGTGCTGATTGCTTTTGCCATATTTTGGCATGCAACAACAGGTGAGTGGAAACAATATATCCCGAATGTTAAAATGTTATCAGCACAAATTAAATACTACATAAACGGGATTTTTAGGAAGGAACCTCATCCGATGAAAAAAACTCCACTTCGTAAATTGAATCCACTTCAGGCTTTTACTTATTTGGGATTTAAGCTGGTTTTGGTTCCTATGATGGTAATTTCCGGCCTGTTGTACATGTACCACAAAACCGTAAATGCCAATAACGAAATTGTAATTCGTGATATTAATCTTGGAAGTATTGCAAACTGGCATTCTTTCGGTGCCTTTTTACTGATTGCCTTTGTTATTATTCATGTTTACATGACCACTACCGGACATACCTATACGTCGAACATAAAAGCAATGATTACCGGTTACGAAGAACTGGAAGATGAAGAAGAACCGGCTGCGCAACAAAATAGTGAAGAGAAGAAAAAGTAATGTTAGACATTTTATCAATTTAAAATTAAAAAGATGAGATCGAGAAAATATATGAATCCTTACCTGGCAGGTTTTCTTTTAGGGTTAACGTTGTTGGGTAGTATTTACATTACCGGACGTGGGCTTGGGGCAAGCGGAGCTATGAAAAGTGTTGTAATTGAAGGAGTAAACACAATTGCACCTCAACATGCCGAAAATACCCAATATTATGCCGATTATGCAGCTGAACACCCAAATGGCCCTATGCGTTCGTGGCTGGTAATTGAAGTGTTGGGTGTTATTATCGGTGCTTTCTTTTCAGGGGTAATATCCGACCGCGTTGGCTGGAAACTGGAAAAAGGGCCAAGAGCGACCAATACGATGCGGGTTATTGGAGCAATCGTTGGTGGCGCTTTATTCGGATTGGGATCTCAACTAGGCAGAGGATGTACCAGTGGCTCTGCTCTTAGCGGAATGGGAGTAATGTCGTTTGGTGGTATTATTACCATGATGGCCATTTTTGGAATGGCTTATATGCTGGCTTTTTTCTTCAGACGATTGTGGCTGAAATAATTATAAACCTTTACAACTGGCAAAAGAATAGTAATATGGCACCATTAGTTCCTGATATAATTGGCAATGAATTTAATTTTGTAGTGGCATTGTTTGTAGGTATCGCTTTCGGATATATACTTGAACAAGCCGGATTTTCGAGTACAAAAAAGCTGGTAGGTTTATTTTATGGCTACGATTTTACCGTGTTGCGCGTGTTTTTCACAGCTGGCGTAACCGCGATGATTGGCGTTGTGCTGCTCGCACATTTTGGCTTACTTGATATCAGCTTGATTTATATTAATCCCACATTTTTGTGGTCGGCGATTGTTGGCGGAGCAATTATGGGTGCCGGTTTTATTATTGGCGGTTTTTGTCCCGGAACAAGTGTTTGTGCGGCATCTATCGGAAAACTCGATGGCTGGGCATTTATTTTTGGATCATTGATCGGAATCTTGTTTTTTTCTGAATTTTATCCGGTGTTTGAACCATTGTACATGGCAAAAGCAATGGGGCCGGTTCGTATTGATGTTTTCTTTGGTTTATCGCCAGTAGCCTGGGCTTTTATTTTAACTTCCATTGCAATTCTTGCTTTTTACGGAACAACCTGGATAGAATATCGTGTGCGTAATAAACAAATGAAGTTTAGCCGCTTAACACTAAATCGCACTTATGTTGTGTCGGCAATTCCTTTTGTGTTGATTTTGCTTGCTGCTGTTTTTCCTTCGCGCAACGAGAGGATCCAGAAGCTGGTGGCCGATAAAAAAGAACAAGGTAAATGTGTTTTTAAAGAAATCTCATCTGATAAACTGGCCGACGAGCTGGTAAATAATTACTATAAAATCAATTTAATTGATGTTCGAACAAAAGAGGAGTTTGAAAAGGATCACTTGCCGTTGGCCATTAATATTCCGTTAGATGAATTTCTTGATCGTAAGTATGAAGATTATTTCAAACAAAAACATAAAACAAATATTTTTTACTCTAACGATCCCACAACGCATAAAGAAGCTTGTTTAACCGCACGTTTTGTAGGAAAATCGAACAACCTGATTTTGCGCGAAACAGCTGATGGTTTTAAACAAACAATTCTTCAGGCACAGGCTCCTGATTCTAATGCAGGGAAAGAGGTGTACGAAGAATACTTGTTTCGCTCGGAAGCTGCACGGAAATTGGATGAATTGCAAACAGCATTCGAGAATCTGAATAAACCGGTTACCAAGGAAGTGAAGAAAGCTACAGGGGGATGTAGTTAAGATTGTGATAAAACTATATAGAGGAGATTGTAAAAATCCTGGAGATCCTGTCTTCAGGATTTTTTATTGGAATCATTTTTGTAAAGCATTCTCCTGTATTTATTATATTCGAAATTAAAATAGAAACGCATGTCAAAAATCCTGGTAATAGATGATGAGAGAAGTATTCGGAACACTTTAAAAGATATTCTCGAATACGAGAAATATGAAGTAGATCTGGCAGAAGATGGAACAAAAGGAATTGAAAAAATCCGTTCGGGCGAGTACGACGTGGTGTTGTGCGATATTAAAATGCCGGGATTAGACGGGATTGAAGTACTGGAACGCGCGGTAGTTCTTGCACCCGATACGCCGATTGTTATGATTTCGGGACACGGAAATATCGATACAGCTGTTGATTCGATAAAAAAAGGAGCGTTCGATTATATTGAAAAGCCGCTTGATTTGAACCGCTTGCTGATTACCATTCGCAATGCCATGGATAAATCAACCCTGGTTACCGAAACCAAAATTCTAAAGAAAAAGGTTAATAAGAAGTTTGAAATTATTGGTGAGTCAAAAGCTATTACCGAGATTATAGAAATGGCCGACCGTGTTGCTCCAACCGATGCACGGGTTTTAATTACCGGTGCAAACGGTTCGGGAAAAGAGCTGGTAGCCCGTCGAATTCACGATCAGAGTAACCGTTCATCAGGACCATTTGTTGAAGTGAATTGTGCGGCTATCCCTTCTGAATTGATTGAGAGTGAGTTGTTTGGTCACGAAAAAGGCGCGTTTACTTCGGCAGTAAAACAACGCAAAGGAAAGTTTGAGCAAGCCAACGGTGGAACACTTTTCCTGGATGAGATTGGCGATATGAGTCTTTCGGCACAAGCCAAAGTTTTACGTGCACTGCAGGAAAGTATTATCAGTCGTGTTGGCGGCGATAAACACATAAAGGTTGACGTTCGTGTTGTGGCTGCTACCAATAAAAACCTGGCCGACGAAATCGATCAGAATAAGTTCCGCGAAGACCTTTATCACCGTTTAAGTGTGATTTTAATTCATGTTCCTACGCTTAATGAACGCCTCGACGATATTCCATTACTTGCCAGTCACTTTGTTAAGCAAATTTGTGGCGAGTACGGAATGCAGGAAAAAACGATTTCAGAGAAAGGTATTAAAGAGTTGCAAAAAATTAACTGGACCGGAAATATCCGCGAGTTCAGAAATGTAATTGAACGCCTGATAATTCTTTGTGATAAGGAAATTACCGATGCTGATGTACTGAAATTTGCAGCGCCTTTGAAATAGTTTTCATTCAATTATTTAGATAAATTAAAAACAACTTTCCCCATTTGTTGTTAACTATGTAACAAGTGCAGTTATTCGCTGCATGTAAGTTATGAATTAAAGATATTAGCCTCTGGTTTCGGAAGTCAATTTGTCATGGCGTATTATTAATCTTTCCCTCGGGAAAATATTTTCTTCCGTTCTCAGAGGCTTTTCTTTTGTGTATCAGAAGAATTTGATTGAGAAGTAAAGAATGTTATACTCCTAATATTTAAGTAATGAATTTAGCCACCAATCACAAGAATCAAGTTTTTGTCTTATCAGACGGATTCTACTCTTTGGCTTAGCCCAAAGAGTAGACAGAAAACCCAAGGCTGCGCCCGCCTCCCTCGGAAAAGCTACGCGATGCCGGCTAAAATTCCTGAAACTTCCCGATGCTACGATCGGGACAGGCTGTCGTCCCTCCTCAAACATCAGTAATTTTTTACGCCGTCACCACTTGTTTCCCGGCTCACTGGACGAGGCCAAGCTTTTATGTAGCTATCGTCACAGCAGGGAGTGGCCTCTTTTGGTCGTTGCCCGGAGTTGAAATAAAACTTTAATGAGAGCGGGAAGCTCCGAGGAATCGAGGAGATCACCCGTCCGAATTTAGGTTTTATGAAAATGTAGGGGAAGGATCAAAAGCAGCCTTGAATTTTCTGCTTCATCTTTGCTTTAAGGCAAAGATGAAGGCCGCCGGCAGGCATAAAATTACAGTAATTCTACTGTTGTCCCAATATTTTAATCCACTGAAATTTCAATGAGAGGCTTTTCTTTTGCTAAAATTCCACCTTAAAAAGGTAAAAAATCACATTAAGAATAATGTAGAGTAAGATGATCAGCGCTAATCCGTAAACGTTAAAAACGAGAAGTAAAATGGCTGATAAAGCGAGGAACAGGTAACGATACCAGTTGTCTTTTAAATGCAGGTTTTTCACTTTAAGCGAAAACATGGGTAAGTCGATCACCATCATCCCCGACATAAAAATCCCCAGTATAACCAGGTTTTTTGTGGAATACAGCATTTGAAAATTATCGTGGTATTTTGGGAATTCAAGCATCAATCCCAGCGAAGCCCAAAATATTCCGTTTGAAGGAATAGGCAAACCTCTGAAAAATGGTTCATCGCTCAGGAAAACATTAAATTTTGCCAAACGAAGTGCACCAAAAACCGGCACCAGAAAAGCAGAAAATAGAATGATCCACTGCCACCAATCAGCACTTATTTCGTGTATGGGTTGGTTTTCTCCAAATAATGAAAACTCGAGTAAAGTAAAAAGAATAGCTCCGGGAGCCACTCCAAACGACACTAAATCGGATAAAGAATCAAGTTGTTTTCCGATTTCAGAATAGGCTTTTAATGCTCGTGCTGCCAGTCCGTCGGCAAAGTCAAAGACCGAGGCGGCACAAATAAAAATTCCTGCCCATATCAGGTGTCCGTCGATGGCAAAAATTGTAGCAATTACTCCTGATAACAGATTGAGGGTTGTAATAAAGTTGGGTATCTGTTTAATAATGTTTTTCATTCGTCACTACGCTTTACACGTTTCCGGTAAAAATAAGCCAGATAAAAATTGCAGGAATCACAAAAAGCAGGCTGTCTAAACGATCAAGAAAACCGCCGTGTCCGGGTAAAAATGTTCCCGAATCTTTTACGTCGATTTCGCGTTTTATCTTCGATTCAAATAAGTCGCCCAATGTTCCGAAAGCAACAGTAAGTACTGCAATTGCAATCCAGCTAACCATACTCACAGCCTGAAACAGAACAGCATTTACTATTCCCATAATTATGGCAAAAACGGCTCCTCCAATTAGTCCTTCCCACGATTTTGCAGGTGATATATTCTTGCACATTTTGTGCTTGCCAAATTGTGTGCCCACCAGGTAAGCTGCCGAATCGTTTATCCACAAAATAAAAAATACACCAACCATTATCCAAGGGTAAAAAGTATTTTGTCCGTTAACAGATGTATGCACAACGAAATTCATTAAACTGAATGGTAGTGCGATGTAGACAAAACCCAGCGTGCTTGAACCTGCATTCTTTAATGTGTCTTTGTCACTTCTGAAAATTTCGACAATAAGCAGAATAACAACTATGGCAATAAAACTAAAGCCAAACTGGCGCGGCAGGTAATTATTGGATAAGCCAAAACAAATCAGGAAAAAAATAACGCCGAAAATACTTCCGATAATTCGCGAAGGATGATGACCGGCTTTTTCCACCATGGCATAAAATTCGTATTGGGTAATAAATAAAAGTGTTGCAAACACTACTGCAAAAACGATAGGATGCAGCAGAGTTCCGCCCAACATTACGGCTATATAAATAACTCCTGTTAGAGAACGTTTAAGTAAATTACTCACCTTTTAATTCTTTGATTAGGTTAATAGCCTCGTCATGGTTTTCATCGGCAACATAAATTTTATACTCTCCAAAATTCTGGTATGCCGAATCGTGTTGGTTCAAAACAACAATTTTTATTCCTGCACTTTCAAGTAAATCTTTGGCCATTTCGGCTTTGTACTCGTGTGTTGTCATAAAAATCATTTCCCAACCTTTTTCCATGCTGCAAAGTTAACAAAATATGGTTTGCCAGAAGTTAAATTGTGTGAAGCTAATAAAGGAACACATGCAATTCGCGCGGTCCGTGAGCACCCATTACCAGCGTTTTTTCAATGTCTGCTGTTCGGCTCGGGCCGGTAATTAGGGTAATTTGCGAAGGCAGTTGATCGGGATATTTTTCCTGAATTTTATCATAAGCGGTATGAAGAAAGTCAACCACCTGGTCTTTCCGGGCAATAACAATGTGTTGCGGTGGATATATCGATAGTTGCCTGCCTCCCTGCAAAGCTGCACTTACCATTACCGATCCGGTGTGTGCTATTAAAAACTCGCAGGATGTTATTCCGGCTTCAATTGCTTGTTGCTTTTCCTGGTAATTTTGATGTTCAATTCCATTCTTTGTCAGCAGTTCCTGAAGTTCATTTTCAGCGCAAACAACTTCTGTTTTAGGAACATTCTGCAACACCGTTTTTAGTTTCTCAGCAAGTTCTTCTTCTGATTTACACAAATAAACGCTCCCGTTTACCGCCTCCAGATTTTCTTTAAATGCACGATCTAAAGATTTTTCAATAGAGTGATAAACGGGAGCATCAAAATCGGGCTTCTCCGGCTCGGGGTGAATAGCTTTTTTAAGCTTGTTCAGTATTTCTTCTCGAGCCGATGCCATTTATTCTGTTGTTGTTTCTTCTTCGTTATTTTCTTCAGTGTTTGCTTTTTTATCTTCGCCAGGCTCTCCTTTCACTGGCTTTTCTCCGTTCCCGTTTTCCGAGATTATATGTTTTTTATCCCACGGACGTTTCCCAAAAATCTCTTCCAGGTCTTCACTAAATATCACTTCGCGTTCAAGTAGCAAGTTGGCCAGTTTTGTATGTCCTTCAGAATTTTCTTTCAAAACTTGCTTCGCTCGTACGTATTGGCTGTCGATCAGGATTTTTACTTCTTCATCAATCAGTTCAGCTGTTTTTTCGCTGTATGGTTTGGTAAACGAATAATCAGATTGGCCGGTTGAATCGTAGTAACTTACATTTCCTACTTTTTCGCTCATTCCAAAAATGCTAACCATGGCATACGCCTGCTTGGTGACTTTCTCGAGGTCGTTTTGTGCCCCCGACGAAATTTTACCAAATGTAATTTCTTCTGCTGCACGTCCGCCAAGCGCTGATGCCATTTCATCCAACAACTGTTCTTTTGTTGTTATCGATCGCTCTTCGGGTAAATACCATGCTGCTCCCAGCGCTTTGCCGCGCGGAACAATAGTTACTTTAACCAGCGGATGTGCATATTCCAGCAACCAACTAATGGTGGCGTGGCCTGCTTCGTGGAAAGCAATTGTTTTCTTCTCTTGCTGAGAAATGATTTTATTTTTCTTTTCCAGACCACCGATAATACGGTCAACGGCATCAAGGAAATCCTGTTTGGTTACCGCATCTCTGTTTCTGCGGGCAGCAATTAAGGCAGCTTCGTTACAAACATTGGCAATATCGGCTCCCGAGAATCCCGGAGTTTGTTTGGCCAGAAAATCAACTTTTACTTCTTCGCTCAGTTTTAACGGACGTAAATGAACATTGAAAATCTCACCACGCTCATTCAAGTCGGGCAATTCAACGTGTATCTGACGGTCGAAACGTCCGGCACGCATTAATGCACGATCGAGAATATCGGCCCGGTTAGTCGCTGCCAGAATAATTACCCCGCTGTTGGTATCAAAACCATCCATTTCGGTAAGCAGCTGGTTCAGCGTATTTTCGCGCTCGTCGTTTGATCCCATATTTGGGTTCTTACCACGTGCACGTCCGATGGCGTCAATCTCGTCGATAAACACAATACACGGTGCTTTTTCTTTGGCTTGTTTAAACAGATCGCGAACACGCGATGCTCCAACTCCCACAAACATTTCTACAAAATCGGAACCCGACATGCTGAAAAACGGTACGTTTGCTTCGCCGGCAACTGCTTTTGCAAGCAGGGTTTTACCCGTTCCCGGAGGGCCAACCAAAAGTGCACCTTTCGGAATTTTACCACCGAGTTTGGTATATTTTGCCGGGCTTTTCAGGAATTCTACAATTTCTTCCACCTCCTGTTTGGCTTCTGCCAGTCCGGCAACATCTTTAAAGTTTGTCGATACTTTCTGGTCTTTATCAAAAACTTTGGCTTGCGACTTCCCGACATTGAAAATACCACCGGCGCCGCCTCCACCGGCACCACCACGGCTCATCCTACGGAAAATCCACCACCACAGTAGTATTATCAGTACAAACGGGCCAATCGACCAAATAATGTCGCGAGCCCAATTCTGCTCATCTTCGTACACCGGGAAGACTTTATCCTGCATATTTTCCTGGGCAACGGTAAGATCCTCGGCAAATTTCTCAATCGGTCCGGTGTTCAATTTAAAATGTGGACCAACATCAGAAGGTTTCGAGAAGTTGCCTTCAAACTGCGATTCGTAATTTTTTATCCGGTCTTCTTTCAAGTAAATCCGGGCAATTTTTTCGTTAATTACTACAATCCGTTTAACATCACCGTTTTGCAACATTTGTTTTACCTCGGGCCACGATGTGTCAACAGGGCCTTTGCTGGTGCTGATGTAATATTGTACAATAATAAAAACAACAGCTATAATTCCGTAAATCCAATAAGCATTGAATTTTGGTGGCTTGCCATCGTTTTTTTTAGGATTGAATTTCCCAAAAGGGTTGTTCAGATTATTCTGATCTTTCTTGTTATTTTTTTTATCTGTCATGGTCTTTTAATCTTCTTCTTCAATTTGTGTAATTTTTGCATCAGCCCAAAGTCCTTCAAGGTTATAAAACTGGCGTGCTTCTTCCTGGAAAATATGTACCATTACATCTCCGTAGTCCAGTAATATCCAAATTGCATTTCGGTAGCCGTCGCGATGCCAAACATCTTCGCCGGTAATTTCTTTAACTGTTTGTTCTACCGTGTGTGCAATTGAATCAACATGTGTTGAGGAGGTTCCATGGCATATAATAAAATGTCCGCATTCAGTATGATCAATACTTTCCAGATCAACGTGCTTAATATCTTTCCCTTTTATTCGATGAATACCTTCAAGAATTGCTTCTATTAAAATCTTTGATTCTTCTGCTTTACTCATAAAAATTTATTGTACCCTACAAAGATAATCTTTTTGTCCATTAACCATTTTTAAAGAGAATGGTTTACTTTTGAAATTATATGTTTTTAATTGACAAAAATATCATTGTATTTAATGAGCTCGATAGTACCAACAACTATGCCAAGCAACTGGTAAAAGAAAAGGCGGCACAGGGCACTGTCGTTTTGGCACATTACCAGGAAAGTGGGCGAGGACAAGTTGGTAATTTTTGGGAAAGCGAACGCAACAAAAATTTGCTTTTCAGTGTGATTTTGTACCCCGGTTTTTTAGACGCAGGAAAACAATTTTACATCTCAAAAGTTGTAAGCCTGGCTTTGTCCGACGTTTTAAAACAGCACTTAAACGATGTGAAAATTAAGTGGCCCAACGATATTTATGTGGGTGAAAGGAAAATTGCCGGCATTTTAATTGAAAACACGGTGAAGGGGATCGCGCTTGATTCTTCGATAGTTGGCATAGGTGTGAATGTAAATCAGGAACAATTTCTTTCGAATGCACCTAACCCGGTTTCGATGAAACAACTTTTGAAAAAGGAATTTGATATTCAGGATATTTTAAAAGCTTTTTTGCAGAAGCTGGAGAATTATATTGAGATATTGAGAGAGGGAAGACTCGAAAAAGTAGATGCAGAATATTTTCAATCCTTGTTCAGAAACGAGGGCTTGTACCCATACAGGAAAGACGGAAAAGAGTTTAGCGCCAGAATTGCAGGCATTGGCAGTTTTGGGCAGCTTCAGTTAGAGGAGTCCGACGGAAATGTAACCGAATATATGTTTAAAGAGGTGGAGTTTGTTATTTGAAGGACTGAGTGGTGAAGGATTGAAGGACTGATTTTGGGATTGCTAAATTGAAGAACCGTTAAATTGTAGAAAAAGTACTTTTGTCTCTCAACTGTTATTGACATTTTTTGTGAACCACAATAGGCACATAGGACACATTAGATTTTGCCAATTGCCTATTCCTTCTAAAATCTAAAATTGTTAATCAACATCCGAAATTTGGAAAACGGCTACTGATATGGTAATTTCGAAAGTGTATCGGCCAACTGATTAATTCCTTCTCCCAGTTTACTTCCGGCCATCATTTTTATCATCATGCTCATTTCGGCGTGCAGTGTAAGGCGCATTTTTGTTTTGTATTCGTCGATGGGCATTAACTGAATCCAAAAGGTAAAACTCAGCGGTAAACCACCCGAACTTTCAACTTTTACCGTTTTAAAAGGCTCGCGGTTAACAATCTTAATTTCGGCAACTCCCAGCCCGGTGATGTTGAATCTACAGGAGTCCTGGTCCGACTCAAAATCGGTAATTTTAATCTGTGGAACTTTTTCTGTTATTTTCTCTATCAAGCCTGAATTGAGGTAAGTAGATAGGTTTTCGAAATTCGACAGGTAATTAAAAACCACCTGTTGGTTGTGTTCGATAACTTTTACTTCGCTAACGTATTTGTTGAGTGCCATAATTTTAATAAAAAATCCCGCCCCCAATAGCCATCAGGAGCGGGAAATATTTAATGTCTTTATTTTCGGTTATTTTCCCCAGTTTGCAGGGTCTTCGCGCCACTCCATCAGCGACTCCACCTGGTCTTTTGTAATATCTCCTCTTTCCAGCGAAAAGTCGATCAGGATCTGGTAACGGCTCAACGAAGTAAGTTCAATACCCGCTTTTTCGAAGTTTTCTTTTGCAAGTGGGAAATTGTAAGTGAAAATCGATACCATTCCCACAACATCGCCACCAAAGTTGTTAACGGCTTCGGCAGCTTTTAAACTGCTTATTCCTGTAGAAACAAGGTCTTCAACAACAACAACTTTCTTGAATGGTTTCAGGTCGCCCTCGATCAGGTTTTCCAGTCCGTGACCTTTTGGTTTCGAACGAACATAAATGAATGGAAGTCCCAATTTGTCGGCTACCAATGCACCAATTGCAATGGCTCCGGTAGCTACTCCGGCAATTACTTCTGCTTCCGGGTATTTTTCCTGAATCAACTGTACAAATGCATCGCGAATGAAAGCGCGGGTATCAGGATAAGAAAGCGTTTTTCTGTTGTCGCAATAAATTGGAGATTTCCAACCCGATGCCCATGTAAATGGATTATCTGGTTGTATCTTTATAGTGTTAATTTCAAGTAATCGCTTGGTTACTTCAGTTTGTATATTTTCCATAATTATGTGCAATTTTAATTCAATGCAAAAGTATAAAGTTTTTTTGAATGAAAAGAGGATCGGTTTTATGCCGGGCGCGAATATAACATTGAGTAAACTATGCCGGATTTTAACCGAAAACAGCGGCATTGACGATATAATGGGCTGGTTATCGGAATTTGAAAACAGCGATATGACGGAAACTGTTGTAGAACATCCTGAAGTTGAGCTTTTGTTTCAGAATTTCAGATCGGCACTTTTGCAGATTGATGCTGCGGGAGGTGTTGTAAAATGTGACGGGAAACTGCTTTTCATTTTCAGAAACGGAAAATGGGATCTGCCAAAAGGAAAAATCGATAAAGGAGAAGATAACGAAACAGCAGCTTTGCGGGAAGTGGAAGAAGAATGTGGAATAACGAATCATTCCATTGTAAAAGCGTTGCCATCAACCTATCACATTTACAAATCGCCTTATAAAAAAACATTTGGGCAGTGGATCTTTAAGGAGACGTTTTGGTTTGAAATGGAGTACAATGGAGACGAAACGCCAACTCCCCAACAAGAAGAGGGAATTACCAAAGTGCGCTGGTTTCACCCGAATGAGTTGGATGTAGTTCTTGAAAATACCTATGAAAACCTAAAAGCTCTCATCGAACTTTACCGCTCCTGATTGCGTTGACGCATAAACAATTCGTTGCGCAGCCACGTGCCAAATTGTTGCTCGAAACCGTTTAAGGGTGCTTTTGCATCATCGAAAACCACCTGGTGTTTTTCGTTTAGCAAAAAGCATTGTGGGAAAGACCGGACTTTATATTCTGCAATGGCTGTATTTTCCGTGTCGATTAGGATGGTAGCCGGCACTTTATTTTCTTCAAAAAAGCTGTCGATCCCTGTTTTGTCCGTGTTTCGCAGCACCACAAAAATATCAAGGTTTTTATTAAATAGTTCGTTTAGGCGGCTCAGGTATTTTAAGTGTTCCTGGCAAATAACGGTTTCCACATCGGCAAAAACAATGTATTTAAATTTCTCCTGGCTGTCGTTTGTACAAACCTTTTTGCCGTTAATATCGCTTAAACAAATCGCCGGTGCTACGCTTCCTTTTTCCAGAAATGAAATTTTAGAAGCAATGTTATTCGCGGCTTCACGGATTTTTATTTCCTGATTGCTCGTAAAATGTTTGCTGGCAATCATATTTTTAATGGCTTTCTCCGGAAATTCTTTGGAGTAAAAACCATCGTGCAGCATTTTCAATAAAACCAAATCGGCCATTTTCCCCGACAGCTTATATTTCTCAGAAATAAAATCAAGCAGGCCGTTAATGTTTTCTCTGGCAACTGCGGCCGATACTTTAGCTCCGCCGATGGCTTTTGCCGAAAAGCTCAACTGTTTGTCGAAAGTTTTGTCGAATAAGGTTTTAAACGATTGATGTCCCCAGAACTGCGGTGAAATTGACTGAAAAATAGCAGAATAATCTTCGGGACTCATTCTAAAAATATCAGCTTCCATAAGTTTTAAACGCAGTGTTTTGTGAAGCTCAAAACTCTCCGATCCTTTTTCAGGAAAAGCCTCGTCGATACCGGCTTTTAGTCGGTTAAAAGCAGCTTCGGATTGCTGAAAATATAAGGCGTTAAAATCTTTGTCGGTTAATTCATTTAGTTTCTGTTCAAAACGACTGATTTTGTCATTGAGCATTTCGCCGTTGTTGGTAAAAACCCAGAATGAAATTGGCTGAAAATAAGGATTCTTTTGATCGGCAAACGATTTCTTTTTTAGTGGCGGAAGTTTTAAATCGATGGTTTTTCCCGGTTCAATCAATAGCATTCCGCGGTAAATTCCAAATTCAGAAAAAGTAAAAACCGGCTCATCAGCTTGTATTGAAGCCTCGCTAATTCCTTCGTTGTTAAATTTTAAAGTAAAAGCCACTTTATTGGTGTTCGAAATCGGGTCGGCAAAGGCATAAAAAGTAAGCTGTTCGTTGGCGTATTCAGGATTGGTGCAACGGATAGTTGTTGCCAGTCCATTGAACGAAAAACTCAGCGAAACAACGAGGGTTATCAAAAAACGTATGCTATTGTTCATAGGTGTTATTCAACTTTAAATTCGCTCATATCCAGCCCTTTTGGCAGGAACATGCTGGCATCGCCGCCATGCGAAACAATATCGCGAATTATACTTGCGTTAACCGGTGTATGCTCCGGAAGGGTGAGTAGAAATACCGATTCAATCTCCGGGTGCATTTTTTTATTGACCTGGGCAATGGCGCGTTCGTACTCAAAATCAGATGAGGTGCGAATGCCCCGTAAAATATATTTTGCGCCTACTTCTTTACAGAAATCTACGGTCAATCCTTCGTGCAAACGAACTTCAACAGTAGGTTCGTCTTTAAAAACCTCGTTGATCCACTTTAGCCTTTTTTCAATTGGAAAGAACGATTTTTTATTGGCGTTAAAACCGATCATGACATAAATTTTGTCGAACATTGAAATGGCACGTCGAACAATTGACTCGTGTCCTATCGTAAATGGATCAAAAGATCCGGGAAATATGGCTATTCTTTCCATTTTGAATCGTTTAAAGTGGTTCAAAACTAGCTAAAAATGCTAATTGTAAAAACGAAAGCGGCGTCTAGTTTATTGCTTTTGCCCGGTTTGAGCTCACAAACAGGATGTTGCCCAGATCGTTGTAGCCTTCGCTGAATTCTTCAATATTTTTCAGTGCATCGGTTGTAAATCCGATTATTGTAAGGTCGGCATCGGCCGAATATTTCATGATTTTGCTTTTTCGGTCGCCCGACTCATAAGGCACCATCGAAATGTTCGACGGGCTAATTGGCAATCGTCCGGCCTTTATCAACTCCATTAATTGTTTGCGTTTTTCCTCCATGTCTTGTTCGGGGTAAAGTGCAAATATTTTAATCTTTCCTTTTTTCCACTCCGGATGGCCTAAAATGATGTAGCCCAGTAAAATCATCAGGTTCGCATTCACATAGTCTTCCGGTCGTATCCAGATGTGAATCTCCTTTTTATACCCAAAACTTTTGTACGAAGTATTCAGAATACAAATATCAAATCCGGCCGATTCTACAATTTGGTAATTGCCGGTAATTTCTTTCAGGTTGCCCGGATCGGTTCGCGAAAATTCAAACAGAATAAGATTGTTTCCTTTGCCCGAAATTCCTGAAAGTTGCACCACCTGCGCAATTGCCGAGGTGTAGGATGGCGAGATTATTGTGTCGAGGTAAACACGGTTTTGACTTCCTGCCGACAGTTGAATCAGACGATCGAGAACCTGTTTTGATTCTTCCGTATTTTTCTCATTCAGCAAACCTTTAATGAAGTGAATATAGGTTCCAAAACCGTATTTATACGAAATCCAGCGCATAATGTCGAATGCCGAGCGGCGCTTGAAAGTATCGTGCGAAATACAAACACCAAACGGTCGCCATCCTTTATCTTTTTCGCTGTCGGCACGTTGCAGCATAATTTGAAGTTGTCGGCTAAGTTGGAAAATTACGCCACGGAAAAGTTTATTTAGTCCCTGGTTCTCCTCGTTATTTAGCATGATAATGTAATAAATCATCGCCATAATTACTACCGAAACAGCTGCATAAGTAGCATTCATTTTAAACATTAACCACAACGATGAAAGTGTTCCGATAAGCGATAAATGCCAGCTTGAACGGAATGTTGGGCGGTAGGCGGGGTCAGCGGCAAAGTGCTCCAGTAAAGAGATAAGGCAGATGGCGCTGTAGGTTACCATGAAAAACATGGAGATGATTTGTGCCACAAAGTTAACATCGCCAACTATTACAAAAACAAAGGCAATGATAATGGTAATCAGCGATCCGTTAATAGGTTCGTTATCGTTCTTCCTTCCTTTGGCAAACCAGCGGTTTATGTGTCCCTGCGGAAAAATATCGTCGTAGCCAATGGCTTGTAAAGTTCGTGGTGCGACCATTATCGATCCTAGCGCCGAACTTAATGACGCAGCTGCCAATCCAATCGGGATTATTGGCCCCCAAATGGCAATTTTGCTCATAATCAGCTGGTCGGCCACCAGGTCTTCGGGTGTTGCAGAAACCGCAAATTTATAAGCAACGGCAACATATACCAACATCCCGACTACTGTTGCCCACAGTGTTCCGCGGGGAATCGATTTTTTTGGATCTTTTAAATCGCCTGAAAGTCCTAACCCGGCTGCGAGCCCTGTAAATGCAGGGAAGATAATAGTAAAAACAAAAAAGAAATTCAGGTTATTGGGAATTTTACTATGAAAATTAACCGTCTCGGGTTTTATCGTTGAATCGCCTAAAAAGAACATGGCTATCGAAGTCAATAAAATGGCAACTACCACATACAGTGCTTTCATGCCCACATTTGCCCCTTTTGTAAGAATTAGGATGGACAGCAAAAACATGGTTGGAATGGAAATCCATCTTCGATCGGGGATATAAAAATTATAAGTTTCACCAATCCATTTTATTACCGGCTCAAACGCTTCGCCAAAAGCAATAACATAAAAAGCTACACTAATAGCTTGCGATAGATATAACGCAATGCCAATGGCTCCTCCAATATTTAATCCGAACGACCGACTGATAATGTAATAAGCGCCGCCGCCTTGCACACGTTGGTTGGTGGCAATTTCAGCTACTGCAAAAGCCGTAGGAATAGTTACAATATGCCCCAATGCAACAATGCCAATTACACCGATAAAACCAACCTGGCCAACAGCCCAGCCAAAACGCAGAAATAAAATTGCTCCAAGAATAGTAGAAAGTGCCGTTAGAAATACCGGCAGGGTGCCAAATTTTGCATTAGTGTTTACCAGCGATTTTGCCATAGTAACTCTGTTTGTTGTTTTAAAGGTGAAATATAATTCTGAAAAATCAAACGATTTTAGAAAATTTAGTGGTGTCAGAAAATATGTAAAATGCTTTTATAACGGGTAGTTATTAAAAAAGTTTTGCCCTGATGTTTTTATCAGAACTTTTGCATCGGCAGGTTTTACCAAAAGGTTATCGACCGATACATATTCATCTTTAATAAGCAGCTGCAATGTGTTTTCGGGGCGGAGCTCAACCATCTCCGAAACACGAATCCAGCCGTTGTAAGTATCATGCACTTGGCGTGTGTTCATTCGTTTGTAAAACTTCTGCTTACCATCTGCATCAAAAACTTTCACCTCAGCTTTGGGCATGTCGTATTTTCTACTGTCGACGTAAAGCCAGAATGACAATTCGTATTTTCCTTCTTGAAATTGAGCATCAATCTTTTTATCGAGTAAAACCTGTAGGCCTTTTCTACTGTAAAAAGAGGCGTTTCCACTAAAAATGGTTTTCATAGAACCGTCTTCAAAACCATTAAAAAGTATTGAGTTTATAGCGGTGTCAGTTGCAATTTCTCCAAACGACTGTAGATTCGGAATCTCCGTTTCAATTCTATTATGCCACTCATTATAACTATCATGAAAAACAGAAAGTGGAAGTCGCGACAGAGTGATGTATTTATCTTCCCAGAATACTTCTGCCTTATTTTGCAGCCATTTTTCGCGGTCGTTTAATTTTTCTTTTGTGCAGACCAGCAAAATAGGTTTGTCGTTCATATCGTCGAGCCGGGTTTTTCGAATGGCCGGCGTTGCCAGCATTTGAATACTGCTAAGTGCCTGCGAATACGAAAGTCTTGGCGAAAAACTTTGGATAAGTGGTAGTCCGGTGTGATAGGAACATTTCATGGCCTCAGAAAAACCATTCAGGCTGTGTTCAAACAGCAGTTTATCGCCGCAGGTGCTGGCAAATGGTAAAAAGAAAATTGCCTGAAACTCGTCGGGATTTACTTTTGCTTCCTGAAAACGTGTCCGATATTCGCTGTCGTCCGATTCAAACTTGTCGTTTTTGTTTAATAAGTTGCGGGTGCTACGCTTAATATTTACTCCGGCGTCGATAGCCCAATAGCCAATTACCAAGATCAACAGAATGGTTGCTACTACAGGCAGTTTTCTGATTTTTAGCAAACGAAACAAACGATATATAAACCAAGCGGTGTAGGCTGTAAACACATAATAAAAGACCCACGTAAATCGCCCCAAGGCCCGAAACTGTTTTACCGGAGGCAGCACATCCAACAGCCAATCGAATCCGTATTTAAACGGAATACACATTGAAAATAAAAGAATGAGTATCGACGCGTAGAAAAATACTTCGATCTTTTTTGTGGGTTTAAAAAACTTCCAGCTGCTTTTCTTTTTGCTTATCAGGTTGAAAACTCCTGTTATAAACATTGATATAACGAGTATAGTTGCCGGTAGCCCAACGTAAGCGCGTCCTTCCCATTGAAAATCCATATTGATATGATTTCCCAGAATGCTTTTCAGTTGTGAGCCTGGAGGAAGAAAGATGCTTAAAAAGTTGGCATGGTATACGTAAAAACCGTACGGATTATTTGGCCGGTCCGAAACCCAATCGGTTGCCAAAACAAGCCCTTTAACAATAATCAGAGGTATTACTGCGATTGTAAATAAATACAGGCCGGTTTTCCAATAGACTGAAAGGTTTTTTCGATGGTTCCAAGATTCAACGATTAATACACCGAATAATAGAATGGTATAAAAGGCCGCAAAATAGGCGCTTGTAAAACCACCGACTAATGCTGCAAGAACCAGAAGTATTGACCACAGCATTCGTTTTTTCCCCTGTCGCCAACGAATAAGCAAGTACCAAAACATGGGTAGAAAAACGGCATAAACCATTTCAAAGTGACCATGAATCCGATCGAATTGCGGACTAAGAAACAGAATAATGAGCGATATAATTCCGGCATACCAACGTGGTAGCGAATAGTGCCGGAGAATAAGAAAGATAAACGGAAGTGCCAGCAGAAAAAGTGCCAGCATCGTTAGGTTTAAAATGGCAACACCGTGGTTGGCAACCGGGTAAATATGTTTGTCGACAAACTTTACAAGCTGCACATAAAGCGGATGCGAATTAATGTATTGCAAATGATCGCCATATGGATAGTTGATACCGCCGTGCCGAATGCCATCGTCGTATTTTAAATAGTACGAAAAATTGAAATAGCTTTTTTGTGCATCTCCACCTTTTGAATATAAAATAGAATTGGGGTGTTGAAATACCGGTTTAAGTTGCACGAATAGTACCAGTGTGGCAATCACCATCAGAAATATTATTGCTATTCCGTTTTTTTTCATTTTTTTCTATGCAGAACTTATTTAATTAGGTTCAAAACTACTAAATTATATTGTTTAATTTTAGCCCTTCAATGATTGAAAATTGATTGAACACACCAAACAGTATTGATTATTCTTGCCGTATCAGATGATGCATAGAGAAGTTATTTTTAATTAAATTTGACCTAGCTGGCAAATGAAACAAAAGAAATTCTTTAAAATTTATTTAGATTGGATAAGAGGGCTGTTTTCTCAACAGGATGGCATAGCTTTTCTGTTTTTTATTGTATTTGGTATTATGGTTATAAGTGATGCCCAGGCGCGAATTTTAATCACAGATCCGGCATATTACCTTTTTAATATTATTAATGATTCTGAGTTTTTTATTTCAGGCTCGCGTTATACTACGGTGATTAATCAAATTTTGGTGCTATTTGCGGTAAAATTGAATGTCCCCTTGAGAATTCTAATTCCACTATATTCGTTGTCATTTGTTTTGGTGCGGTTACTTTATTATATACTTGCCACGAAGGTCTTTAAAAATCAAACTGCCGGATTTGCAATTATTGCATTTACTATGATTGGGGTTGCAGAAAGCTATTTTCGGCCTACCTCTGAAAGTACAATTGCGCTTTTAAACAGTACATTATTTCTTGCTTTTTTATTTTATTGCGAAAAGAAGGATTGGGGTAAATGGAAGATTGTAATTCAGATAATTGGAACATTTCTGTTTGTCGTTTTTGGATATTATTCTCATCCTATAGCTTTGTTTTCGTTGTTTTTTGTCGTGTTCTATTTTTCATTTTCAGCAAGAAAATTTAAAACGTTGTATCCTTATGTTGGTGTTTTGTTGATTTTGTTGATTTTTATGGGGAAGGTTTTGCTAGGATCTAACAGTCAGCACCACGATAGTTTATATGGAAATTTATTTCATTCCCCGATTGCAATTTTAAAAGGGCTTCCTACTTATTATCCGTACAAGTTTTTTGACAGGCATTTTAAACAATTATACCGGGTATTAATTGTGCTTCTTATTAGTTCGGTTATTCTTCTTCAGGTTAAAAAGGGGAAACGTTTAGCCGGGGTATTTGTGCTGGCATATAATTGTGTGTATTTTGTTGTGGCCTGTACTTCATTCAAAAATGGAGATGCAAATATGCAAATGGAAAAAATATTTATTCCGCTTGTGTTTTTTGCATCAGTAGGTTTTGCCGACGGCATTGTTAATGTATTGAAAAAGAAGAATCTTATTTTAAATATAATTATTGTTTTAATCGCCTTTGTGGGCATTCAGCGAATTGTAAAAACAAGAACGATATATCGTGGGAGAATTGATTATTTGAAGGAAATTATTGCAGAAGCACAAAAAGAGGATAGTAGAAAGCTATTAATTAGATCAGACCAGACATCAAGGAAATTACAATTTACATGGGCTATGGGAATAGAAACGTTGATGTTGACTTCAATGAATGAAGCAGAAGCCCTAACTATTTATTGTATTCAGCATAATGAGAATTTGGAAGGGAAAAAGGACAAAGCTGATAATTTTATCGCTGCTCATTTTCGCACAAGTTATTCTTACTCGCAAATGAATGAAAAATATTTTATTCTTCCCGAAACAACTTATACGGTTTGGGATAAGGATTTTAAATGAGTTTATTTCTTGGTTATGATTTGAAAATTATCGAAATAAATCGAATCTCTACCACTATTCCAAAGATGAATGAAAAACGAATCAGCATTCTTCGATGGAACCCAGAATTTTAATTCAATTTTGTTCCACCCATCGTTGTCTTTTTCTACTATTTGATTGCTTTTATATGCTTTGCCATTTTCTAATTTAGCAGTGATATATGCATTCGTAATATCACCATAACACCATACACTCGCTTCCAGGTATCTAATTTGGTTAATTTGCTCGAAATTTATCGCATCCCCATATCGAACCTCGTTGGTAAGAAGTAGACTATTGACTTCGGATTTTGCCCGGATAGTGCTTATCTTCTTCGCCACGTCAGCTTTCTGTCCGTTATTAAACAATACAATTTGTTTAATTGAATCAATTGATTCAAAATCACAGCTAATTGTGTCGTTTCTGAAAAGAGATTTTTTATCATAAATTTGTGTCGATCTATTACCTGATTTTTTATGAAGCAAAAAGACCGGAAATTCTTCTGCAATAATTTCCCATTCCGAACTATTCAGATACTCATTTCTAAGTCTTTCATTTTCCATATGAGACATTCTAAAATAGTCGTCAGATACTGAAAAAACAATATATTCAGCATCTCTCACTTCGGGGAAAAAATAGATATGAAAGCGCTGTGCCAGATGAGGAAAGAAATCTTCAGATGCGCTTACTTTTGAATCTTTAGGAATTTGTTTTAGCAGTCTGTGTGTTTTCCGTAAATAATAATCCGATTGATAAAAACGTTTGTCATAAACTTTTTCTTTCTCTGGTCTGAAAGAGTCAGGAACAATTCTGTGTGAACGATCCATTTTGTATATGGTGGTACCTAAAGTAAGAATAACTATTACCAATGTGAGATTATTTTGCAACTTGACCGATTTCATGGAAGAAAGAGCAAGAAAAACGGAAAGCGGTAATAATGTAACCACTTCAATCGAATAGTAGGTCAGTATTCCCCAACGAATAGGAGCATCGTTAAGTACTTTCTGGGCCACGATGGGAATAAACCAAATTAAATATTTGGGGCGTGTTAATAAGATAAATCCACCGGAAATAAGATAAACCTGGTAGAACTCAACCTTTATCCATTTGTAATTAGGGTTGTCGAGATGATTAACGAAAAACATTTTAACCGTTTCCCATGGATGTAATACCACATATTTTAAGGCCGAACCAGGATCGGGGCCCAAAGCTGAATAGTTAAAAAGGGTAAATTGCTTTGCCTCGTTTTCCACCCCGGGAATCAATACTTTAAACAGCAAAATAAAATATAACACTGAGATTATAATGCCGGCTAAACTTAATCGAACTGCTTTTTTATTATCCTTATGTTCGATAATCAATACAATAAAAATGAAGATGAACCATATAGGAATATTCTCACGTGAAAAAAGAGAAAGAATGAATATGGTTGAAGCAACAACATATTTTCGGAGTTCGAAATAATAGATAAAAATTGGAATAAAGCATGCCGACATTACCGCCAGGTTAGTATCGCAGGCAAATGTAGAGTAGCGCCCCAGTAATAAGAAATAATAAACCAGAACACCGGTGGTGAGATATAAATTTTGCGACTTTAGCCGGATGAGTTTGTAAGAATACCAAGCCGCAATAACTATAAGAGAATTTTGTATAATAATTAAAGTGTATGTTCCTGTGAGCCAGTTTAGCAACCAATAAACCGGAATGAAGTAGAAGAGTAGAAAAGAATAGTGATCCTGAAGAAAATTCCCTGGATAAGTTGGTATAGAACTTATTCTGAAATGAGAGTAATCCCAGAATGCAAAATTATAATTCCCGTAATCGAAAACGAATGAGCGGAAATAATAATGATTCATTATGCCCATGAAAAACATTAAGGCAGAAAAAGTGACTAAAATTACTATAGCCAGATTATTTTTATTGATTTTCAAGTTATATTAGTTTTTAGCAAAAATTTCATTCTTAATAATACCCCACTTTTGCAAACGATATTGGCAGGCGGTTCTCAAAACACCGAAAGCATAAATAGTACTGTTTTTAATACTGATTGATGAGGCATCATCGAAATATTTAGTTGGACAGGTAATCTCTGCAATTTCATAACCGGCATACCAGGTTTGGGCCAACATTTGATTGTCGAATACAAAATTGTCGGAATTAGCATTGTAATTTACTGTTTCCAACACTTCTCGCGAAAATGCCCGGTAACCGGTATGGTATTCTGATAGTTTTGCATTAAGAAGAATATTTTCAATAAAAGTAAGTACACGGTTGGCTATGTATTTTATCAGAGGCATGCCTCCTTTTAGAGCTCCTGTTCCTAAAATTCTTGATCCCAGTACAACATGATACAATTCATTACCAAGTAAATTGGCCATTGCAGGAATTAGTTTTGGCGTGTACTGGTAATCGGGGTGGAGCATAATTACAATATCGGCACCAAGTTCGAGTGCTCTGTTATAGCATGATTTTTGGTTTCCGCCATAACCTTTGTTTTGCTCGTGAACTACAATGTGTTTGATGCCAAGTTCTTTACCAAGTTTAACAGTGTCGTCGTTACTCACATCATCTACCAGAATTACGTCGTCAACAATATCGAAATCAATTTCGTTATAAGTCAATTCGAGCGTTTTCGCAGCATTGTAGGCAGGAAGCACCACCACCACTTTTTTGTTGTTAATCATTAGGTTTATAGTTTTACACTACAAAAATAACAAGAGTTGTTAGAATTTCTTTTTTATTAAAAAGAATGCCACTTTTTAATTCGGTAGTAAAAAAATGGTATTACTTTTCTTGTTTAACAAACCTAATAAGGTTGCTCGGAGGAAGATCGAAAATGATTTAAATTTATTTTTCTAATTTTTCTATTTCTTTTTCATATTTCTTCAGAACAAACCGAATGGCCGCATACGATATAATAATCAAAACCGGCCAGGTTAGCATTTCTATAATTGCATTTGTATACATATTTTAATTTTTTAGTTTTTATATTTTATCCCCAACTCTTCGCCGGGATTTCGTGCAGCAAAGCTTTTCTCAACTTTTGCTCCCGATGCTTCCGGTCGGGATTTCGGCCAGCAAAGTTGTCCTCAACTTTCTCCTTTTTACTTTTGCCTTTTCTACTAATAAACATGCGATTCCGATTTCATCTCTTCGTCGGTAATTTTCTTCTTATTCATTGCTCGCCAGAAATATATGATGTAAGCAAGTACGAAAGGAATAAGTAACGAAACATAGCTCATTGCCACCAAAGTAAACTTACTTGAAGATGCATTTTGAATGGTTAACGACGATTGTAAGTCGAAGTTTGACGGGTAAAAAGCCGTGTTGTTAAACCCGGCTAATAGTAAAAGGGCGAAAACAACCAATACTGTTCCTGTTCCGGCAAACCAAAAACCTTTGTTGCTTTTCATAAATACGGTTGAAATAATTCCCCACAAAACGCCAACAACACCAAGTAAAAGAATCAGAGTATTTACGGGCATCTCAATAACGTTGTGCAGGTATTTGTATTTCTCCATAAAAACTTCGCCGGTTTCAGGATTCACAGCATAACCTTGTTTTAGTAATAATGCAATAACAAAGTACAGGAAGAACACTAAAAACGGAATACTACATAAGAATAAAGTTTTTCGCGCACGTTCAACAATGGTTTTGTTATCTATGGTGAATATGAAATACAGATTTCCTAAAACTCTTGACAGAAACAGAACGGTTAATCCCAGTGCAACATTGTGAAAAGTCAGCACAGCTTCCAAACCGCGAAAAGGAGTTTGCCAGTCAACCTGGTTCATGGTATTTAGCGAGAACTCGGCTCCATTAAAGAATGTCCCAACAGCAGTACCTACAAGCAAAGTTCCGAGTATTCCGTTTATTACGAGGAATATCTCGAAGGTTTTTTGCCCCAAAAAGTTGGATGGTTTTTTTCGGTACTCGTACGAAACTGCCTGTATAACAAAAGCAATTAATATGGCCAGCCACACCCAATAAGCACCGCCAAAACTGGTGGCGTAAAATAGTGGGAAGGATGCAAAAAAGGCTCCTCCAAAAGTTACAAGTGTAGTAAAAGTAAACTCCCATTTCCGGCCAAGCGTATTAAGGAGCATTGTTTTTTCGTCTTCGGTTTTGCCGATTTGGTAGATTAACGTTTGCCCTCCCTGCACAAAAGTGAGGAATACAAACAGTGCCGCAAGAATGGATACCAGTATCCACCAATATTGTTGTAGTGCTAAAAGCGATAAATTTTCAAACATAAGGTTTCCTCCTGATTTTAATGATTAGGACCAATTTTAATCTGGCGCAGCATTATTTTTATCTCAGCAATCATTAGCACGGTAAACAGTGCTGCAAATAACCAAAATGTTACCTGCACTGATCCCGAACTTATGCGTGTAACAGCTGCCATTGTTGGCATCATGTCTTGTACAACCCAGGGCTGACGGCCAACTTCGGCGACTATCCAGCCTGCCTGACTGGCAATATAAGCCAGTGGAATGGCGATTAGCGAAAGTCTGAGCAGCCATTTCTTTTTATCGATTGTTCCTTTCAGTGTATACCATAAAATTAGGATAAAACCCAAAATGAATGCAAAACCCAAACCTACCATGGTATGGAAACTATAGAAGGTGAGAGGAACATTCGGTACCATCTCATGCACATCTTTAAAGTAGCCATACCCGAAATATTTGAAATAGTTCTGTTGGAAATTGTCGCTTGTTAGTTCTGTTTTAAGCGACTCAGCCAAAACAGTATTCCCGTCATTTTTTGCTTGCTTAAATTCGCTTAGTTTGGCAATGGCAACTTTTCCCCGTTCAATTTTTTCGGTGGCCGACATAATACCATATTTTTCATTTCCGTTTAGCAGATCGTTAATACCGGGAACAAAAGCATCCCAGTCAAGAAACGCCATATACGACAGAATATTAGGAATTTCAATTTTGATGGTCATGTCCTTCAGGTTTTCATTAGTTGGATCATTGTCTGACGTTGAGAACATCCCGACTGCAATAAGTCCTGCACCCTCGCTTCCGTTATATAAACCTTCAATGGCGGCAAATTTCATGGGTTGTTCACTGGCTACAGTTCTGGCCGAGTTGTCTCCTGTCCAAACAACATAAACCGATGAGAGTAAGCCAAAAATAGCTGCAACAAGCATACTCTTTTTAGCCAAAACAACTTCGCGTTTTTTTAACAGGTACCAGGCCGAAACCCCGATAACAAAAATAGCTGCCAGTACAAATCCAGAGGAGGTAGCGTGTAGCCATTTATCAATAGCCATGGGCGAAAAGAGAACATCCCAAAAATTGTTCATCTCGTTTCGTGCTGTCTCCGGATTAAATGTCATTCCAACCGGTTTTTGCATCCAGCCGTTGGCAACCAAAATCCACAGCGCCGAAAGGTTGGCTCCGATAGCCGTTAACCATGTAGCGAGCAAGTGCGTTTTTCTGCCCACTTTGTTCCATCCAAAAAACATGATGGCAATGAAAGTCGACTCCATAAAAAACGCAAGAATTCCTTCAATGGCAAGCGGTGCCCCAAAAATGTCGCCAACAAACCACGAATAGTTCGACCAGTTGGTTCCGAATTCAAATTCAAGAATAATTCCTGTAGCAACACCAATGGCAAAATTAATCCCAAAAAGTGTCATCCAAAACTTGGTTATTTTCTTCCACTCTTCATTTCCGGTTCTTACATAAATGGTTTCCATAAAGGCAAGAATAAAAGTAATACCCAGAGTGAGCGGAACAAATAACCAATGATACATGGCAGTTAGTGCAAACTGTGCCCTCGACCAGTTTACAAGTGCTTCTCCAGCAACTCCAATTTCGTTCATAGGTTTTATTTAGTATTTGTTAAAATTTCCAGGACGTGTTGACTTCTCTCTTGGTCGGTTTTAAAATTTGTTTTCAGGAAATCGGGGAAAAAGAATATCTTCAGAATCACAAACATGATAAACAGCTTAATAAGAATAATGATCCAAACTTGTTTGCCCCACTTCCCCATGTTCTTAAAACCATTTATATAAAAGTACCAGGTCTTGATAAAGATATTTGAATTTTGGTTCGTCATAACTTATAAATCTAACAAAATTGCTGTTAATCAAGAATTGATTTACTAACTTAATAGATAAGAACATAATTTCATTATAATTGTTCGAAAAAATTTCAGAATAAATACAAAAATATTTTGGGGTAAAGCAATAGTTGTTTGATGTAGATGTCGCTTTATTATTATTTTACAAAGCTATGCTTTAGAGCATATGTGTTTATAAAATTTAACAAAACGAACAAATGGTCGATATAAAAATATAAATTTGACATTGAAGAATAACCAAAAAACGTATAATAATATAAATCATTTTGAAATGAATAAGACTGATGTTTTAGTAATTGGAAGTAGTGCAGCAGGATTGGTTGCTGCATTAACTGGTAAACGGGTTTATAAGGATAAGAGTGTAAAAGTAACAACTATGCTCCCAAAGGTATTAGTACCATGCGGTATCCCATATATTTTCGGAACACTTGGAAGTTCTGATAAAAATATTTTGCCGGCTGATAAAATGTTTGAAACTAACGGCATTGAAATGGTTGTGGATGAAGCTAAAAATATTGATCTGGCCGCAAAAAAAGTTGTTTATGCTTCAGGAGAAGAAATTTTCTACGATAAGTTAGTCATTGGAACCGGCTCTTTACCCAATCAGCCTTCGTGGTTACCGGGTGCTGATTTCCCGAATGTATTTACAGTACCGAAAAGAAAGGAGTACCTTGATGCAATGAATGATAAATTGAAAGGGTATGAAAAGGTTGTTGTTATTGGAGCCGGATTTATTGGTGTCGAAATGTCGGACGAGATAAATAAGTTGGGCAAAGAAGTAACGCTTGTTGAGAAGCTACCTCATATTTTGGGATTGGCATTTGATGAAGATATTGCATTGCGCGGAGAAGATTTGTTAAAAGAGCGTGGTGTTAAGCTACTTACCGGCACAGGGGTAAAAGAAATTACCGGCAATGGCGTTGCCAATGGTATTTTACTTGAAAATGATGAGAAGATAGAAACGGATGCTGTTATTCTGGCCATGGGGTACAAGCCTAATTCTGTTTTGGCAAAAGATGCGGGGTTGCAGGTTACCGACCGTGGCTTTATTAAAGTTGATGATTATATGCGCACCCAGGATCCGGATGTATATGCAGTTGGCGATTGTGCTGAGAAACGCGACTTTTTTACCCGGAAACCTTCGCCTGTCATGTTGGCCTCAACAGCTTGCGCCGAAGCCCGGATTGCCGGAATGAACTTGTTTAAAATATCAGCCATTAAATCGTTTATCGGGACAATATCGATCTTCTCAACAGCTATTGGCGATACCGGTTTTGGAGTGGCAGGAATTACAGAAAAACAGGCAAATGCTGAGAACTTCGATTTTATAATAGGCAAATTCGAGGGTATGGATCGTCACCCGGGAACGCTTTACGATACACATAAGCAATATGTGAAACTGATTGTTGGAAAAGAATCAGGAGTAATTCTTGGAGGCGCTGTGTCAGGTGGCCTTTCAGCCGGTGAGCTGACAAATACGCTCGGAATTATTATTCAAAACAAGATGACCTTAAACGCGCTCTTAACAGCACAAATCGGAAGTCATCCGCTATTAACAGCTTCTCCTGCCGGCTATCCTCTAATTAAAGCTGCAGAGAATGCGTCTTCAAAATTACTTGCAATAATGAATGAGGAATAGTTGATAAATGAAACCGGTAACCCGACAAAAAGTAAACTTTATAATCGATATTCTTTTACTTATTGCGACAGTATTTATTATTGCCATTGGATTTGTAATCCGGTATGTTTTAATTCCCGGATCGGAAAGGTGGGAGAAATTCGGGCGTAATGTCGAGCTTTCAATTTTGGGATTGGATCGCCATCAGTGGGGATTTATTCATCTGATTGTTGGATTACTGTTTGTTGGGCTACTGGTTCTTCATCTTATTTTTCATTGGAAGCAGATTGTTGCAATGACCCGGAAAATATTGCCGGGTATGTATATCCGATATACTTTTGTTGGGGCTATTGTTGGAATTATTGTAATTGTTGCGGTGTTGCCTTTTCTTATTCCGTTACAGCTTGGCGATTTGGTTACGCACCAGGGGCGTGGTGTTGCAAGAAATAGTATTTACCAGGAACGTTCGTTTCCTGAACATGAACCTGAGAATTTAACCATTGTTGCCTCTGAAAATTCGTTGGAGAATATTAATGAACCGAAGTTGGAATACGCTGAACCTCTTCGTGAAAAAGTTGAAGATTCATCTGATGAACGTATTCTTGACATTCGGGGATTTAATACAATAGAAGACCTGGCGACAAAATACGACGTTTCTGCCGACAGTCTGAAAAATAACCTGAAAATACCACCGTCTGTTTCAAACAACGAACGTTTGGGAAGAATTCGCAGAACTTATGATTTTACTATGGGTGATGTGGAAGAAGCAATTCTGAAGCTTCAAAAGAAATAGATCACAGTTTTATCTTCCCCATAAAACGGGTTACAAAAGTTGCAAAAGCTACAACCGAAACCGACGATATGGGCATCAGAATAGCTGCCACTACAGGCGAAAGGTTGCCGCTTAATGCAAAAGCAATTCCAATAATGTTATAGAAGAACGAAATAGTAAAACTCAGTTTTACAATGTTCAGCGATGTTTTGGTGAAGCGGATAAAATTAGCCAGCTGGTTGAATTGTTCGGCTTCAAGAACGGCGTCGCTGGCAGGCGAGAAATGGTAAACTTTGTCGGCAATAGTTAACGCCACATCGCTTTGCATCAGCGCGCCGGCATCGTTTAGGCCATCGCCGGTCATAAGCACCGTATTTCCTTTATCTTGTTGCGATTTTATAAAAGCTGCTTTATCTCCGGGTTTTTGTTCGAAAAGCATGTGCTCACGATCAAAAAATGATGAAAGATTTTCGGCCTCGGCATCATTGTCACCAGAAATAAGGAAAAGGTTAAAACTTTGTTTTAGCGAACTTAATACGTTTTTAAAACCTGAGCGGTATTGGTTGCTAATGGTGTAATGCCCTTTTAATTTATCTTCAATAGCTACATAAACAACAGATGTTTTTTTCTTTTTCGTGGTAGGCGCATTCGTAACATATTCTTCCGAGCCGATCCTCAGATTTTGGTTGTTAACTCTCCCAAAGATTCCACGTCCGGCAACTTCTACAAAATGTTCCGGATTATGGTATTCCGATCCGTTAAACGATTGCGAAAGCGCTGCGCTCAGCGGATGTGTCGATTGCCGGGTAAGGGAGAAAATAGCTTCTTTTTCTGATGTTGAAAGTTCTGTCCCGGAATACACCACTTTATTTTGGTTGGGTTGTGTTAAGGTGCCCGTTTTATCAAAAACAATGCTGTTAATGTGCGAAAGTTTTTCAATTACATCGGTGTTTTTGATGTACAATCCGCGTTTGCCAAAAATGCGCATGGTGTTGCCAAAGGTAAACGGAATAGAAAGCGCCAAAGCACACGGACAAGCCACGATTAGTACTGCCGTGAAAACAAAAATAGCGGTGTGATATTCCCCTTGAATTGCCCAAAAAGTAAAACCGATAATTGCAATGGCGATTACAACCAGGGTGAAATATTTACTTATCCGGTCGGATAGGGTTTTTAGTGAGTCGCTGGGTTTTTCGTACGATTTATCCTGGTTCCAGAGTTTGGTGAGGTGACTTTGATTCACCTCCTTTTTCACCTTAATCCTAATAATCCCGCCCATTTGGCGTCCGCCGGCATAAATAAAATCGCCGGGCTTTTTAACAATTGGTGTCGACTCGCCGGTAACAAAACTATAATCGATTCTTCCTTCACCATCAACCAGTTCCGCATCAGCAGGGACCAGTTCTTTGCTCCGAATGATTAGTTCATCGTCCACCTCTATTTTTTCAATCAGAATACTTTCTTCAATCTGTTTATTGATTTTGGTAACCGCAATGGGGAAATACGATTTGTAATTCCTGTCGAACGAAAGTGCTTCGTAGGTTTTGCTTTGGTACCATTTGCCAACCAGCAGAAAAAAGATGAGGCCCGATAAACTGTCGCTATAACCGGGGCCACCGGTAAAGATTACTTCGTAGCTGGTTACCAGGAAAAGGACAATAATCCCAAGAGCAATGGGTAAATCGATACTGATGTTTTTTTTCAGCAGGTTTTTAATGGCCGAAATGTAATAGTCGCTGCCGCTGTAAAAAGCCACCGGAATTACCAAAATGTAACTAAGAATGCTAAATAATGATTGTAATTTGTCGCTCAGCGGTTCGCCGTTAAAATAGGCCGGCAAACTGTAGGTCATTACGTTGATAAACACAAAACCTGCAACACCAATTTTATACAGTAGTTTCTTGTACGATTTGTCTTCCGTTTTGTCAGTTAAACTTTGCGACAGATCCGGAATGTAATGAATGGATGCAAGCAGTTCAACCAATTGTCGAAGCGAGATTTCCTTCTCGTCAAAAGTAATGTCAACCTCTTTGCGGGTAAAATTTACAAACGAATGCCGGATGCCGTTGTGTAGTTTATGCAGGTGCTCGAGCAACCAAATGCACGAAGCGCAGTGGATAACCGGAACATAAAATTTTACTTTCGAAATGCTGCCTTCGGTAAACGATATCAGTTTTTCTTTTACTTCATCGTTATCGAGAAAAGCATATTTGTTGCCAAATTCGGTGGTGGTTTCTACTTTTATCCCCGGTGTTTCTTCCAGGTTGTAGTAGTTATAAAGTTTATTTTCGTTCAGGAGCTGATAAACTGTTTTGCAACCGTTGCAACAGAAAATCAGATTGTTCCATTCCACCGGATTGCTCCCACAATCGGCACCACAATGTACGCAGCTATTCTCCTCCTTTTTCGCCATTTTCCACGGTCAGTTTTTTACTCTTGCTCACTTACGGCGCAGCAATCTCCCTTTGTTTCGGTATGCAAAGCAGCACTTTCTGCCTCCAGGCTTTTTTCAAATTTCTGCTCAATTTTTTGCTTTGGTGGACTAAGATAAGGAATGCCCAAACTCAACCCACGCAAAACGAATAGAATTCCAACCACAACAACCAATACCGGGATTAGTTTGTTGATTTTATTTCGTACGGTTAAACTCAAAACGTTTCCTGCAAGCGAAATGGCCAGTAACATAGGAATTGTTCCCAATCCAAACAGAATCATATACAGCGATCCTTCGGCAACACCGCCGGTACCAATGGCTCCGGCAATAGCCATATAAACCAATCCACAGGGAAGAAGACCGTTTAGCATGCCAATAAAGAACAAGCTTTGGAATGATCGAATCGAGAACATTTCGCCAATTTTCTTTTTCAGTTTGCCCACTGCCGAAAACCAGCTTTTGTCCATTTTGTATTGGTTTTTAAACAGTTTTGGGAATAGCACCGAAATGATCATAAGTGCTCCCATAATCACTGATACTTTCTGCTGAAAACCTATGAGTTGAAGCCCCTGCCCAACGAACCCAAAAATGGCTCCCATAACTCCGTAGGTTAAAGTGCGGCCCAGGTTATACAGGGTTCCTCCAAATATTTTTTGTGGAACAGTATTCCCGTGAAGTGGCAAAGCAATGGCAATTGGACCACACATACCGGCACAATGAAAACTGCCCATCAATCCTAAAACAAGTGCTGAAATAAAAATTGTCATAGCGCTATTAATTCGAACAAAAGGTTATAATTGATTTAAAGGTAGTGAATTTACTGAATATTTACGGGGCGATCAACCTCATAACGTAACCCGTTGGTATACCATGTAAATTTCAAAATATATCTGCCCGCTATTAATTCAGTTTTTGGAAATTGGATCGAACTATTTCCTGCTAAAAATTTGTGCCTAATGTCTTTTTTGTAATCCGATGGGCGATACAATTGCATATTGCCTGAGTCGATTTTCGAAGCCAGGTCTTTTTCAATGTTGATTACCAACGCCTCGCTGTTCATGTTCACATCGAACGATTGGGCAAATGGTTTTGATCGGGCGTTTACATTCATTTGTTCGGTGTGGTCAACACCTTTTTCATAATAATCTTTGTGTACCAAATTTACCGGCTGGCGCACGGCAAATACTATAAAAACAGCCGATCCGGCTAAAAACAACGCCAGAAAAAGAAATATCCCTGTTCCCCAATTAAACTTCATTTGTTTTCCTATTTATTATTCCTGTTTCCTTAATTCCTGTCATTTCGACGAAGAATGAGGAGAAATCTGTTACATCAGAGCTGAGTTGTTAAAGATTTCTCACTTTGTTCGAAATGACAGCATCTTTTTAATTCACTACTAATAACTGAGACAGTTAACTGTCAACTTTCTCATGGCCCTACAAACGTGGCTTTATAGGTTTCAATTAATTCATTATTGCTGAAAACACCAAATTCAACTTCCGTTTTATCACTCGTAACTTCGCTTTTTGGCAAGAAAAGAATAAATGTCGATTCGTACATATTCTGATCTTTCAAAATTATCGAGTTCCCGGCCATTTGAATTTTACCATCATGAGAGATAACACGCAATTCGAGCGGAAGTTCGTCGTGTGTTTTATTTACTATTTTAATGTTGTAAACGTTCGATAATGTTGAATCCTGCTCCTGGTAAAGCAAACCCGGTGTGCGCAAAATAGTTGTCTCCAATACCGGCCTTGAAAACAGAGTGTAAACAAAAAACGAGAATATAAGTAGCAGCACGACTGAATAAGCCCGGTTACGAGCATTCCAGATTGAAGTTTGCTGGCCTTTAATTTGAGCTTCGGACGCGTAACGAATTAAACCCGGAGGTTTGCCGGTTACGTGCATAATTTTGTTACACTGGTCGATACACGCCGTGCAGTTAATACACTCCAATTGCGAGCCGTTGCGGATATCAATACCGGTTGGGCAAACCGAAATACACTGTTTGCAATCGGTACAATCGCCATCGCCGTGTCCGCCACGAGGTTCACCGCGTACATAATCGTAAGTAACGGCAATCGATTTCGAATCGAGCAAAACGCCTTGCATGCGTCCGTAAGGGCAAACCATAGTACATATTTGCTCGCGGAAAAACGAATACACCCAATAGAAAAATGCCGAAACCAGAAGCATTACCGAAAAGCCTGAAATATTTTGGCTAACGGGTTCCTGTATCATTTCAATCCATTGCTCGCTGCCAATAAACCACATCAGAAAAACATTTGTCATGGCAATTGATATAAGAATGAAAATGCCGTGTTTCAGTGTTTTCTTAAAGATTTTCTTTGTGGTCCACGGACTGTTGTCGAGTTTATGGCGCTCGCGGTAATCACCTTCAATCAGGTATTCAATTTTGCGAAATACCATTTCCAGAAATATGGTTTGCGGACAGGTCCAGCCACACCAAAGCCGGCCAAAAGTTACAGTAAACAACACGATAAAAAGAACAAACGAGAGCATTAATAAAGCCAGGATAAATGTATCCTGTGCCCAAAATATAGCTCCGAAAATGATAAATTTCCGGTGGGCAATATCGAGTAAAATCAGCGGATTGCCATTCACCCGAATAAAAGGTACGCCAATCCAAAACAACAATAAGATATAGCTAACTATTGTACGCCGGGTGAACCATTTCCCGGAAGGCTTTTTTGCATATACCCATTTTCTTCCTCCCCGCTCGTTCATGTTAATGGGATAGTCTCTGAAATCGAGTTTTTGTGTTGCCATATGTTCAATTTGCAGGTAAAAAAGATGGGAAACACTGTTCCCCAACTCTTTTAAAAGTATTTATTTTTTACTCACATTTTTCTCCTTGCGGCTCTTTGGCATTGGCCGGATTAGTACCTCTCAATGTCATGATGTAACTGGCTACCTTTTGAATTTTTTCGTCGCTCATTTGTGTTTTATAAGCGGTCATTCCTTTTGCCGGAACACCTTCTTTTATTGTATGAAAGGCACTTTCAAAATCACATCCATGTAGTGTATAATCATCAGTTAGGTTTGGCCCGATAGCATTTCCTTCGCCATTCATTCCATGGCAGGCCATACAAGCCATTTCGGTGTATATTTGCTTTCCTTCAGCAAGCGATTCGTCATCGGTAAAAGCTACAAGGTCGTCCGCCGAAATTGACGCGATCTGGTATTTTTCATCATGCTGCATCGATTTTTTTGCATATTCTGCATCTTGCAGGTTGCCTTCCTTTAACCAAAAATAGTAAGCGGCATAAATGATCGACCAGCCAATTGTAATGTAAAACATTAGCATGATCCATCGCGGCGGCGGATTATCCAACTCCTTAATACCATCGTAATCGTGGTCCATCAGGTTTTCATCCTGCTCAAGTATTTGTTTATTTTTATCTGACATAGCTAAATGTTTAGTTTGAAATATTTATGTCGTTGGAATCTCCATCTATTAAAATTGAGTTCTTTATATCTTCCATTTCCTGATTAGGAATTCGCATGGTTCGAATAAAGATGACGATAAATAGAAGCACAAAAATGAGTAATCCGATGATATAAAAAATCTGGATTCCTTCGATACTTGTTAATAGATTACTTACGATCTTCATTTTCCTTGTTTTGCAGTGTAATTAATATGTAGCTGGTAAGTTGCGTAATTTGTTTTTCAGAATACTGTGTTTTGTATGGTATCATTCCTTTGGTCACATTCCCTTCCGAGATGTCTTTGAAAACCTGTTCAGGAGAATTTCCGTGAAGCCACTCGTCGTCAACAAGGTTTGGAAATGTTCCTATACCTTTTCCGTCTGCTCCGTGGCAAACAACACAAGTAGTTTGAAAAATTTTCTCGCCAGCTGCCAGGTCTTCAGCACTATCTAAAAGTTTAACTTCTTTTTGAGATGTTTCTTCACTAAACGATTCCGAATGTAGCTCAACTTGCGCAACTTCTGGCTGTTCCGCAATATCTTTTCCCAGTTTGTGCATGTAGGCAATTAGTGCAACTATTTGTTTTTTCGCATCGGTTTCAATTCCCGACGTTTTTAAGTCAGCCACAATTCCTTCCGCTTGAGTGAGGTAATCATCAACAGCTTTTTCATCGTATCCTTCAGGATAAGGAACGCCAAGCGTTTGCATTGCCCTGATCTTTTTCGGTGTTTTCGATAGATCGGTGTTTTTAACTGACAGCCACGCATAATTCGGCATAATCGATTGTTCATTCATTTTCTGCGGATCCATAAAGTGGTTGTAATGCCAGGCCGCATTTTTGTACATCGGTCCGCCAACTACTCCGGCGCGCGCCAAATCGGGGCCGGTACGTTTCGATCCCCACTGGAACGGGTGGTCGTAAACGAACTCGCCAATTTTCGAGTATTCGCCATAACGATCGGTTTCCCAACGGAACGGACGAACCATTTGCGAGTGACACACATAACATCCTTCTTTTACATACAGGTCGCGGCCCTCCAGTTCAAGCGGAGTATATGGTTTTACCGAGTCGATAGTTGGTACATTCGATTTTATAAATATCATCGGAACAATCTCAACAGCTCCACCAATGGCCAGTGCAACAAATACCCAAATGGAGAAACGAACAGCTCTTCTTTCCATCCAGCGGTGAACAGTTTCTTTTACCGGGTTGCGTGATCCTGCAAGAACAAGGGCAGGCGCTTCGGCAGCTTCGTCGTTAACAAAACTTCCGGCAGCCATAGTTTTTGCCAGGTTGAATACCATAATCAGGAATCCAACAAGGAACAGAATTCCGGCAACCACACGAGCCATGTACATCGGAATCAATTGGGTAACTGTTTCCAGGAAGTTCGGATACTGAAGGAAACCCTCGTCAGTGAAGTTTCTCCACATTAACCACTGAGTTACAGCTGCCCAATAAAGTGGGATAGCATATATTAAAATTGCCAGTGTTGATAACCAAAAGTGTGTATTGGCTAATTTCTCAGAGAATAGTTTTGTTTTAAATAGTTTTGGAACCAGCCAGTACAGCATACCAAATACAAGACCACCGTTCCAGCCCATACCACCAATGTGTACGTGAGCGATGGTCCAGTCGGTAAAGTGCGTAATTTGGTTTACCGATTTTAGCGACATCATCGGGCCTTCGAAAGTTGACATACCGTAAGCCGTAACTGCCACTACCATAAACTTCAATGCGGCGCTGTCGCGAACACGGTCCCAGGCGCCACGCAAGGTGAGCAGACCGTTTATCATACCTCCCCAACTTGGAGCTATCAGCATTATTGAGAACGTGGTGCCCAATGCCTGTGCCCAGTTTGGCAATGCCTGGTACAACAAGTGGTGTGGCCCGGCCCACATGTACAAAAATATTAGCGACCAAAAGTGAATGATCGATAATTTATACGAGTAAATCGGGCGGTTAGCTGCTTTTGGCAGGTAGTAATACATTAAGCCAAGGAACGGCGTTGTAAGGAAAAATGCCACGGCATTGTGTCCATACCACCATTGTACAACAGCATCTTGCGCACCGGCATAAATGGAGTAACTTTTAAACAGCGAAATTGGCAACTCAAAAGAATTTACCACGTGCAACATGGCAACTCCCAGGAAGGTAGCCAGATACCACCAAATAGCAGCATAAATGTGCTGAACACGGCGAACAACCAGTGTCCCGATCATGTTCCATCCAAAAACCACCCAAATAATGGTTATCAAAATATCAATCGGCCATTCCAGTTCGGCATATTCTTTCGAGGTGGTAAATCCTGCCAGCAAGGTAACTGCTGCAAGTACAATAATGAGCTGCCAGCCCCAAAAGTGAATCTTGCTTAAAGTATCGCTAAACATCCGGGTCTTAAGCAATTTCTGCATAGAATAGTAAACCCCGGCAAAAATGGCATTTCCCACAAATGCAAAAATAATGGCATTGGTATGTAGTGGTCTCACCCTACCAAAAGTGGTAAATTCGAGACCAAAGTTGAATACCGGGAAGGCCAGCTGTGCCGCAGCCAAAATGCCTACCAGTACTCCAACAACACCCCAAACCAGTGTAGCCAGAATAAACAACTTAACTATTTTGTTGTCGTAATTAAATTTTTGATTTTCCATGAGTTGGATAATTATTTTTTATTATTCTTTTTTCCTTCATTGGTTTCAGATTCCGATTCCACATCGTCGTCGTCAAACAGCATCCGCATCGATGGAGTTTCGTTGTCGTCGTACTGGCCCGATCGAACCGACCAGATAAATGCGCCCAAAAAAATGAGTGCTACCAGTAAACTTACTCCTATAAGCAGATAAAAAATGTTCATCTATTGTTTTTTGCCGGCTCTGCTAATTTTAAAAATCTGAAATACAACATAGCCAATTGTTCCCCATGCACCCAAAACAGCTGCCAGGTAAGAAAGCAACAGCCAGATTTGTATATTTTCGTTAGTCGACCAAAGCACTTCTTTTTGTATTAGTTTTGGCGTTGGTTTTGGCTGGCCTACTTTTGCGGCGTCAAGAACTACATCGTCGGTAATAAACCCTTCGCCAAGGTTAATAACCAGCGTTACCATTCCCTGTTCGTCGCCAATCAGGCTTTCAGGAATGTGATATTCCGCGCGTCCTTCATCGTTGGTAAGTACTTGTCCGATTGGTAGCGTTCCGAAAGCTTTTTTAGCACCAATTGAAATTGGCGTTTCAGCCAGTACCACATAATTACTGTCTTTATCCTGGTACTCGGCAAATACTTCTACCTGGCGTGCTTCTTCATTTACCGAAGCCAAAATTTTAGCCTTTTTTGGTGGTTCTTCTACCAATATCGGCTCATTCTCCGGATTAAAGTTGCGGATGTAGTTCACCAAGCGCCATCGGTCGTCTTCCGAAATGGTAGTTTCAAACTGAGGCATACCGCCACGTCCGTGCGTAATTTTATAAAATAATTCGCCATCGGTGTTGGCTTGCATTACGTCGCTGGTAAAATCGGGTGGGGGAGGCACTAATGGCAATCCGTTGTTTTTACCCGGATCTCCGTGACACGATTTACAGTCGCGCAAGTATATTTCTTTTCCTTTTTTAACGTTGTCGAGATTATATTCTGATGGATTCTGAACACTCTTCTGATTTTCAGGAACCAACCACTCCTGAGCCATTCCCTGCTGTGCAAGAAAAAATAATGCTACAAATAATAATTTGATCTTCATGTTCTTCTATTTTTTTGGTTCAGAGAGGATTTCTTTTTCTACACCTTTTTCTTCAGCATATTCCCAAATGGTAATTACCGGGAACATTTTAGCCAAAACCGTAATAATAAGTAGTGCGGCTGCAAACGAGAAAATGGTAATCATTATCTCGATACTTGTTGGTGAGTAATGTTTGAAATAATCAGGAACATTTTGTACCGGTAAAAACGGGTGCTCCATTGTTGGAATTACAATAATGTAGCGTTTTAACCACGATGCTATTAGTACGAAAACTGATATAATAGTTAATGGTAACGGTTTCCTGAAAAATCTGAAAAGCATCAGTAATATCGGTAAAATCAAACCTGTCATTTGTGTCCACCAGAACATGGGGGCAAAACTTCCTACAAAAAGGTTGCGAAGGTGAATTCCTTCGGCAGTTTTCATTTTATAGGCAGGTACCCAAAATTCGTTGATGTTGAAATACAGGTAAACCAAACAAACAAAAACCAGCAGTTTCCCCATGTAATCGAAATGCAGGTCTTCGAAATATTCGCCTAAACGGTAACGAACGCGGTAAGCAAACATTAATATTACTACGGCTGCTGCTCCGGCTACAAATGCACCTGCAACAAAGTAAGGTCCGAAAATGGTGGTATCCCAACCCGAACGCAAGGTGGCTGCAAACAACCACGATGTTACGGTGTGAATTGATAATCCTACCGGAATGATCAGAATCATAAGAATACGCATAGCATGGTAAACCAACTTGTATTGCTCGGCATTTCCGTTCCAACCAAGTGCCAGAATTTTATAAATTTTCATTTTCCAGGCGGGAATATCGTCGCCACCCCGGTCGCGTATTAACGCCAGATCGGGAATAAGTGGAAGGTAATATAGCAATACCGAAATAGTAAGGTAGGTAGTAACTACTGTTACATCCCAGATGATTGGTGAGGCAAAACGACCGTGTAAAAATACGTTGAGAAAACGGTCGGGGCGCCCCATATCGTTTACAATTATAATACCTGCTAAAGCAACTCCTGCAATTGCCACCTGTTCGGCCACGCGCGAAATGGGATGCGACCACTTTATTTTTAACAAGTGCAGAGAAGAGCTGATTAAAAAACCAATCAAACTGATTGCCACAAAAAATACAAAGTTGGCAATGTACATTCCCCACGAAACATAGTCGCGCATACCTGTAACACCCAGTCCGTCGCGAATTTGTATTCCCCAGCCCCACAGTCCAACACCGGCAAACATAATTAGTATGAAATACCAAAAGTGCGTGAGCTCGTCACGTTTTACAATCGAGCGGGTGAGGTCGAAGGTTATCTTATCCAATAATTTCCGGGATTCTTCCGGCGATTTTGTTTTTTCCATCGTTTAAAGATTAGTCGGTTTATGAGTGATGTTCTTCAATTTCGCCCTGAAACGGGAAAGCCCTATCTTTTGGTGGCAAGTAATAAACACGCGGTTTGGTACCCAACTCTGGCATTAAAGTATAAGCTGCATTGTCTTTAACCAACTTGCTAAAACTTACCGTTTCGTGGGTCGTTCCGTTGGTAACCGCATCTTCGTTTTGGTCGCCAAACCAATAAACTCCGTTCGGGCACGACGAAACACATGTTGGTAGTTTCCCATCACGCAAACGGTCGGCACTGAACAGACATTTTGAAATGGTACCTTTTTTCTGCGGAACGTTGGCCTCTATATTATAGGTAACACCTTCGTATTTTTCGGCATCTCGGGGCTCAAACCAATTGAAAACCCTTGCCGAATACGGACAGGCAGCAATACAGAAGCGGCAACCGATACAGCGCTCATTATCAATAAGAACAATGCCGTCTTCGCGTTTGAATGTTGCGTTAACCGGGCATACTTTTGTACACGGCGGGTTGTCGCAATGCTGACACGGTTTTGGCATGTAATACGGAGCTGTGTCTTCAGCATCCTGCATTTGCAATACATTAATATGGTGTTGTTCCGGACGCAACTGGTGGTGTTTCTGACAACCTTTCATACACTCGCGGGCATTTCGGCATTTCGATAAATCGATAACCATTACAAATTTACGGCCCGGTAAACCTTCTCTTCCTCGTTTTTGTTGCTCCGTAAGGTTCGGCATATCAGCAGGTTTAAGCTGTGCCTTGCTTACTTCAACAAGCTCTCCGCTAGAGGTTAGCAGTTTAATTGTATCTCCCGAAGCGGTCTCCACCTGGTTACATGAACTTAACAGACTGGAGCCTCCAACTAGTCCGGCTGCACCAACTGACACACCCAACTTTTTCACGAAACTTCTGCGTGATTTATTTTCCATAAACAGACATTTTTTTTACAACTACGGCACTGAAAACTATGTTCAATTCAGCTAAATTTAGTTTCTCAACTTCACGAATTTATAAAATAAGCGCAAAGCAGCAAACTAATCAGGCCATCTGAATAATAAAAGACAAAATTAACTTTAAATGTTATAAGTGAGTAAGTTACAGTGTTTTTCTGTATTTGTAAAATTTTATTTTTAATATAATAACTTGATATCTGAAGAGATAGGTTTTAGGGCAGAAAAAAATATTTCTTTCAGGTGAACAATTGCATTTTCGTGTTGTTTATAAAGATTTTTTTTGATGGACGGAATACTGGGCGAATGTGATAAAAGTCACATAAAAATATGCTGTAAAATACATTTTAAATTGGCCTTCTAGGTTTGTCGAGAGGCATAAAATTACAGGATTCCCTGAAAATTCAAGTCTTTAAATCTTATTTTTCTAACAAAAAATTGCCCGATAGAAGTTGATTGATAAAAAAACAGAAGAAACTGATTCTTTACATAAACATTATCAGTCTTTTGTGGTTTTAAGATATGAAAAAGGTAAAAAGATATTATTGTGTTTCGTTAGAAACAGGAGTTTGTAAAACTTAAAAACGATAATAACGTACTACTGATTTAAAAACTAAATAAACCTTGCCGTATTGATCTGGCTTCTATGAAAAAGACTGTAAATTATATTACAATGCTTCTTGCAGGTATCTTTTTGTTACTTGCCAACGTTTCAAATGCTCAAAGTGTAATAAATCCTGCCGCTACCGACGATGATGTTGAAATCGGGGTTGTGGAACATCTCGATGATTATTTACCCGATAGTATTTCGTTGATAAACGAAGCAGGCGAGCAAGTTTGGCTGGCCGACCTCATCGATAAACCAACAGTTCTGAATTTTGTGTATTACCGCTGTCCGGGAATTTGCAGCCCACTAATGGAAGCTGTAGCCGGGGTGATGGATAAATCGGATCTTGTTGTTGGAGAGGATTACCAGGTGCTTACCATTAGTTTTGACCCCGGCGAGACGATTGATTTGGGAATCAGGAAAAAGAAAAACTACCTGAACCTGATGAATAATCCTGCTAAAGTGGAAGAAGCAAAAACGGGGTGGATGTTTTTTGTTTCAGATAGTGCGAGTATTGTTAATGTTACCCGTGCAACCGGTTTTAAATACAAGAAAGCCGGTAACGATTTTACGCACGCCGCTTCGTTAATAGTTGTTAGTCCTGACGAAAAAATTACCCGTTATTTAAATGGTCTGTACTTTTTGCCGTTTGAATGGAAAATGGCCATTGTTGAAGCCTCGAAAGGCCAGTCGGGACCAACCATGAATAAAGTATTGCGATTTTGTTTTTCATACGATCCGCAAGGACAAACATATGTATTAAACGTAACTAAAATTAGCGGAATCATAATTATATTTTTTGGACTGGTTTTATTGCTATTCCTGGTATTGAAACCAAAGAAAAAAGTAAATTAAACTAAACTTTATGCATACAACAGATGCTGTTAATGGAGCAAACTACTTAACCTATCAGGGAAAATACAAAGGTTTGCTTGGATGGATCTTTTCCACTGACCATAAACGTATTGGTCTTCTTTATTTGTATTCGATAGCTACCATGTTTGCAACAGGTGTTTTGTTGGGACTTGCCATGAAATTTGAATTGTTGGCGCCCGGTAAAACAATTATGGATGCGCAAACTTACAACGCTACGTTTACAGTTCATGGTGTTATAATGATTTTTATGGTGGTTGTACCCGGTTTACCCGCGGTTTTCGGAAACCTGATGCTGCCCATAATGATTGGGGCAAAAGATGTGGCTTTCCCAAAACTGAATCTGCTCTCGTGGTGGCTTTATGTAACCGGCGTGGTTTTGGTACTTTGCGCGCTGCTATTCGGATCGGGAACTCCCGATACCGGCTGGACATTTTACGCACCTTACAGTTTTAAAACCGGAACCAACCTGTTGCCCGCCGTATTCGGGGCATTTGTTTTGGGATTTTCATCTATTTTAACCGGGTTGAACTTTTTGGTGACCATTCATCGTTTACGTTGCCCCGGAATGAAATGGTCAAAACTTCCATTATTTGTTTGGACTCTATACGGAACAGCTTGGATTCAATTACTGGCAACACCGGTTGTTGGTATTACGTTGGTTTTAGTCGCTCTTGAAAGGGTATTTGGAGTAGGCGTTTTTGATCCTGCTTTGGGAGGAGATCCTGTTTTGTATCAGCACCTGTTCTGGATTTATTCACACCCGGCAGTTTATATTATGATATTGCCGGCAATGGGAGCCATTTCGGAGATTATTCCAACATTTTCGCAAAAACATATTTTTGGCTATAAAGCAATTATCGCTTCCACGCTGGCTATTGCATTTGTGGGCTACCTTGTCTGGGGGCACCACATGTTTACTGCCGGAATGAGCGGAACTGCACAATATTATTTTTCACTCCTCACATTTATTGTTGCCATACCAAGTGCAATAAAAGTATTTAACTGGATATCGACGATGTATAAGGGGTCGATCAATATCCAAACGCCCTTTTACTGGGCAGTGTCGTTTATTTTTGTGTTTATGGTAGGTGGTTTAAGCGGCCTTGTTTTGGGCTCGCTGGCTACCGATATTTATGTGCACGATACTGCCTTTGTTGTAGCCCACTTCCATTACATTGTTTTTGGCGGTACCGGCTTTGCCTTTTTTGCGGCAATGCACTACTGGTTCCCAAAAATATTTGGAAGAATGTATGATAAGGCCTGGGCCAATATTGGCTGGCTGGTTTTCACCATTGGATTTCTGGCCTTGTATTCGCCAATGTTCTATCTCGGAATGATGGGGATGCCACGTCGTTATTATGACTATCTGGAAGAATTCCATGGAGGGAATATCCTGAGCACCATTGGCTCGTGGGTATTGGTAACCGGTTTTATCATCATTGTTGTAAACCTGGTTCGTTCTGTGCGTAAAGGTGAGCCGGCAGAGGTAAATCCGTGGCACAGTAAAACACTGGAATGGACAGTGCCATCGCCGCCACCTGTATTGAACTTCGAGAAAGAACCGGTAATCGGAGAAAAAGACGGACCTTATAACTATGAATAATATGGCTGAACATCAACATGCACATGTAGAGCACCCTGACATGTACGATCCTGAATCGTCGAAAATCGGAATGTGGCTGTTTATTTTTACAGAACTACTGTTGTTTGGCGGCCTCTTCATTGTATACTCGGTTTATCGTTATATGAATCCCGACGCTTTTCACCTGGCGGCCGAAGAACTGAATACTTTTATTGGCGCGTTTAACACGGTTATTCTTTTGGTGAGTAGTATGACGATTGCCATGTCGACAACTGCTTTGCAAAAAGGCCATAAAAAAGTGGCTATTGCACTGGTTGTAATAACTTTCATTATTGGTATTGGCTTTTTAGTGAATAAGTATTTTGAGTGGGGCGTAAAATTCTCGCACGGAATTTGGCCGGGATCGGAACAGATGCTAAATGAAATGAGTCAGGGCGAAATCCTCTTCTTCGGGTTGTACTTTGTAATGACCGGTTTACACGCACTGCACATTATTGTGGGGCTGGTAATCATGGGATTTGCAATACGTGGTGTTGCCAATGGGAAAGTAAATGCCAAACGCCCGTCGTTACTCGATAACTGCGGATTATATTGGCACCTTGTCGACCTGATCTGGATATTCCTGTTCCCACTATTTTATCTTATCCATTAAAACTAAAACTATGTCTGAAGATAAACATCATCATATCGTTCCGTACCGATTATACGCCATCGTTTTGGTGGCGCTGCTGGTATTAACATTTGCCTCGATTGGGATAACATCAATAGAACTGGGCGAATTTACCGTTGCCGCAGCATTAATATTTGCGGTATTGAAATCGATTTTGGTGCTCACTTATTTTATGCACCTTAAATACGACAAACCATACATAAAACTTATGGTGGCCTTTGTGTTTGCCATTTTTGTGGTTGTAATTGTGATAACCTTTTTAGATTACCTCTATAGAGTATAACTATGTATAGCTCAGAAATAACCAAAGCCTCAAATTTTGTTCAGGGTGTCGACACTGCATTTCTTGTCATAATGGGCATATCGTTTTTGTTCCTTATCGGGCTAACGGTGGTAATGCTTGTCTTCATTTTTAAGTACAATAAGAAAAAGAATCCGAAAGCAACCCAGATTGAAGGAAGTACCAAACTGGAGATCATTTGGACAGTTATTCCTTTTCTTATTACCATGCTGATGTTTTACTACGGTTGGGCAGGCTGGAAACCCATGCAACGCGCACCAAAAGATGCCATGGAAATTACTGCTTACGGACGTATGTGGAACTTTAGTTTCGAATACGAAAATGGGCTTCGTACCGACACGCTTTTCCTGCCAAAAGACCAGGCGATTAAATTAAACCTGGTAGCCATGGATGTGTTGCACAGTCTATACATTCCGGCATTTCGTGTAAAGCAGGATATGGTGCCCGGAATGAAGGATAATTTCATGTGGTTTGAGCCGCAAAAAGTGGGAACTTACGAACTGTTTTGTGCCGAATATTGCGGGTTGCAGCACTCGTACATGTACACTTATGTGGAGGTGATGGAGGATTCTGCTTTTCAAACGTGGATAGCCGATACAACAAATGTTGCAGCCTCGGCAGCCGAGATTGATTCTCCGGCTGCAACGGGTAAACGCATAATGCAAAATATTGGCTGTTTTGCCTGCCATACATTAGACGGTACACGACTGGTTGGCCCAAGTTTTAAAGGCATTTGGGGTGAAGAACAAACGGTGGAAACTGGGCGCGAAAAACGACAGGTTACGGTTGACGAAGAATACATCAGGAGATCGATTTACGATCCGAACGCAGATATTGTTGATGGCTTTAATAAAGGCTTGATGCTTTCGTACGAAGGGCAACTTTCGGATGAGGATATCGACAATATTATTGAATACCTGAAAACGGTGAAGTAGCAACAAGGCAAAAGGCAAAAGTAGAAAGGTAAAAAGAAAAAAGAAGGCAGTAGTCAAAGAGTCATCCTGAGCGTACTTGTCCCGATCAGAGCATCGGGAGTCGAAGGATGAATGTCGAATAATGATTAACGATTTAAGATTTCAGAATTAGTAGGCAATAGACAAAAAACGATAGGCAAAACTCTAAAGTGTTCTATGTGCCTAATGTGGTTCAAAAATCTTTGAGTTTATGTGGTTCAAATAACAATGAAACAGCAGCTAAAAATAATATACGAATTGGGCAAAGTGCGAATTTCGCTGCCAATTGCTTTGTCGGCACTAACCGGTTATGTGCTTTTTACGCACAATGTTGATGCACAAGGCTGGTGGTTGTTGCTGGGTGTATTTTTTATGGCTTGCAGTTCAAGTGTTCTCAACCACTGGCAGGAGCGCGATGTGGATGCACAAATGCCTCGTACAAAAGACCGCCCGCTGCCGTCGGGTAGAATCAGTCCGAATAATGCTTTATTGGTTGCTATTTGTTTTGCTGTTGTTGGTTCGGGTATTCTAATTATAAGCAATCCGCCAATGGCTTTGGTTTTAAGCTGGCTAACACTTTTCTTCTACAACGGCGTTTACACACCGCTAAAAAAGGTATCGGCTTTTGCTGTTATTCCGGGCTCTATGGTTGGTGCAATTCCCCCAATGATTGGTTGGGCAGGAGCTGGCGGAAGTCTCACATCAGAAGTTATATTAATGGTAGCAGCCTTCTTTTTTATCGGGCAAATACCGCATTTCTGGTTGCTGTTATTGATGTTCGGCGAGCAATACAAACTGGCAAAAATGCCAAGCCTTAATCAGCTGTTTTCCGATGTGCAAATAAAACGGGTAACCTACACCTGGGTACTTACAACAGTGGCTTCGGCATTCCTGGTTATCTTTTTTGTTATCGGCAACAAACTCATCATGTTTTTGCTGATGTTTTACATTTTTTACCTGCTTTCGTCGCTAACCATGGCGGTATTTCTTCAGGACGAATTTAAAGTGCGCCCATCATTCTACAAACTCAACTTCCTTTACCTGTTTATGATGATCTTCTTAATTGTTGACAGTTTGGTTCATACATAAAGTTGTGTAATCCTGCTGTGCCGTTTATTTTAACTACATTTGTAAGCACATATTAAAAGTATTGAATGACGTTTGAAGAACTTGGCATTAATTACGATTTATTGGATGCCATAGAATACATGGGATTTAAAAATGCTACTCCGATTCAGGAGCAGGCAATTCCCACCATTTTAGATGGAAACGACCTGATTGCCTGTGCTCAAACAGGAACAGGAAAAACCGCAGCTTTTTTACTCCCCATCCTTGATTTAATTGCCGATTTACCCGGCGGCGAAACCTCTACCCTGATTATTGTGCCAACGCGCGAGCTGGCAATGCAAATCGATCAGCAGGTGCAAGGAATCGGTTACACTATGGGAATTCATTCCATTGCGCTATACGGCGGTGGCGATGGCGACGAATGGGGGCAACAAAAAAGGGCATTGACCAAAGGTGCCGACATTATAATAGCAACTCCCGGGAAACTGATTTCGCACCTCAACCTGGGATATGTAAAATTTGATAAGATCGAATTTCTGATTCTTGATGAGGCCGACCGAATGTTGGATATTGGCTTTTACGAAGATATTACGAAGATTATTTCGTACCTGCCAAAAGAGCGCCAGACACTGATGTTCAGTGCAACAATGGCACCTAAAATTCGGAAACTGGCATCGGAGATTTTGAATAAACCAAAGGAGATAAATATTTCGCTGTCGAAACCGGCAGAAGGCGTGTTGCAGGCCGCTTACCTTACTTACGACAAACAAAAAGGCGACCTGGTAGCGCACCTTATTTCAGAGAATCCGGATTATCGCAGCGTAATAATTTTCTGTTCTACCAAACGGGTAACTAATGAATTGGCCAAAAGGCTAAAAAAGAATGGGTTTGATGCCGAAGCTATTTCGTCGGATCTGGAACAGCGCGAACGCGAAAATGTGCTGAACGGATTTCGCTCACGACGTATTCGGATTTTAGTGGCTACCGATGTAATGAGCCGCGGTATCGATATAAAAGACATTAACCTGGTAATCAATTACGATGTGCCGGGCGATGCCGAAGATTATGTACACCGCGTTGGGCGTACTGCGCGTGCCGATTCAACAGGTGTTGCCCTTACGTTGGTGAACGAAGACGACATGTACAAATTTCATCGCATTGAGGAGTTGATCGAACGTGAGGTGTTTAAAATTCCTCTTCCCGAGCAGTTTGGTGAAGGCCCGGAATGGAGAACACCTTCAAAAAAGAAAAAGAACAAACACGGGAAATTTCATAAGTATAAAAAAGGGAACAGCCAGCACAAACACCGCCAGTCGTATCAGAAAAAGAAAAAGCAATAAAAGTTTTGAACGCAGATAACACTGATTTAGCTGATTATCGCTGAAAAGAAGAGTTAAAACACAAAGATGCGAAAGCACAAATTTTTTTGAACCACATAGGCATAGGGAACAATAGAACAATTTGACCGTTTAACAATTTTTCAATTTAAGCATCTCCCTTTCTCAAAGTCTCAGAGCTCACCACCCCGGTTCTCCCAGGCCTTCTGAAATCTAAAATCGTTAATCTTCATTCGTAATTCTTTTTGATGTGGGATTTCCGGATCGGGGAATGGCATGCTTTGGCACGAACCAATTGAAAAAGCAATAAAAGTTTGAACGCAGATAACACCGATTTAGCTGATTATCGCTGAAAAGAAGAGTTAAGCACAAAGATCCGAAGGCACAAATTTTTTTGAACTACATAGGCACATAGGGAACAATAGAACAGTTAAACAGTTTTTCAAATTAAGCATCTCCCTTTCTCAAAGTCTCAGAGCTCACCGCCCCGGTTCTCCCAGGCCTTTTGCAATCTGAAATCGTTAATCATCATTCGTAATTCTTTTTGATGTGGGATTTCCCGAGCCTGAAATGGCTGCTTTGGTTCGAATCGCCTAAAAAAGAAATAAAAAAATCCACCAGTGCTCACCGGCGGATTCTCTCTTCCTTTAATTTCCCCTTGCTTATTTGTTTCTACTTACTTTTTCTGATTGTTACCTTAATAATTTTATCCACGTCGGGATAAGTAAAGCCGTCATCCAGTAAGCGAACTACGCCGCCTTCATCTTCATCCATCGATTTTGTTCCAGGATATTCGTTCACCTCCGTTCCGGCATCCCACAACATTACTTCATCGGTAATGTTCTGACCTGCACTTCCAAAGTTCAGTTTAATTCCACTGTCGCCAAAGGCAAAGAAAATATCATTTGAATTACCTAACATACTGGCAATACTTAAATATTGTCCGGGTTGGGCATTAATGTTAAAAGTGTATTTATCGCCCGGGAAAAGCGGACCTGCACTGTTTTTTCCATCAGGAATAGCATAAGCACCTGCGTGATACCCCATGCCAATCAGGCTGGCAGCCAAATCGCCCGGATTTCCGGTTTCTGCCAACAATTCCAAACCTTCACCACGGTCGGGTGTATTATTGGTGAAAATAGGCATGTCATCTTTGTCGTGCACGGCCCAAAGTACCGGAGCTACAGGCGATACATAACCACTGTGCATGCTAAGGTAGTCACCCAGCGGTCCTGCATTTCCGGTTTCAGCTAAAGCTTCCAATCCCATTCCGTAGTCCAGTTCGCCTTCCATAAAAATCGGAAACTGATCCATTGAATGAACAACCCATGCAACCGGAGAAAGTGGTGTTGCCGATCCGGGAAGTACATTGATCGTTAGTGTAAACATGCTTTCACCTTCATAGTCAAGCAGTACCTGAATATTCTCTTCAGTGGTTGAAACCATACCAATTGGGTTACTTTCCTCTTCATCGGTTGTCGATCCGTCTACCTCTGTTCCTGCATCCCACAGATAGATCATGCTGGTAATATCACCTTCCAGTGCCGATCCACCGGGAAAGAGCTCTATTCCATCATCTTCGGGTGCATAAAACCAGTCGTTTGATGCGCCGTACATCGAGGCAAAAGATAATTTGTGGTTTGGTCCGGCATGAAAATGAACTGTAATCGTTTCTCCGGGATGTGCAGGAGGAGCTGCATCGCCGCCGGTAACACCAAACTCGGCACCTGCCTCAAAATAGTCGTAGGCAACTGAAACGTTTTCAACTGTTATAGTGTACATCTTTGCCGGAACAACATCGGGCAAAGTTCCGCTTTTTGTTTGGGATTCAATCATTTCGTCCTTTTCACATTGCGTAAAAAGTAATACAGCTAATGCTGCTGCCATTGTTAATCGTAATGCTTTCATTTTTTTAGATTTTTAAATGTTAACGCATGTCAAAGTTCCGAAGAAAGTATCACGATAAGGTCACAAGAATTTCAAGCTTTTATAAAAGTTTTATTGGATAGCCGGGTTGACATTGTTTTGATGTTGGTTTTACGGAACGGGAATGACTTGTTTATAATCAGCTACTTAAAAAAGAAGTCAATAAGTCCACCGGCAAGTACCGGCGGATTTATTGATTGTATTTCTCTTGCGTATTGATAAAGTAAGCATACTATCGTTTAAAACGATAATCCCTTGCTAAAACCGCTGCATGCGTCTATGGCAATACGGTGTTCCTCCTTTTCTTACGTAATAATCCTGATGGTAATCTTCAGCTTTCCAGAAAGTAGCTGCCGGTGTTACCCTTGTTGCTACATCCAATCCTTTTTGTTCCAATATTCCAATCAGCTTTTCTGTTGTTTTCTTTTGCATTTCTGTGCGGTAAAATACTTCGGAGCGGTACTGATTTCCAATATCCGGTCCCTGCCGGTTCACTTGTGTAGGGTCGTGAATTTCAAAAAACAGTTTGGCCACTTCTTCGTAACTGGTTTGCGATGGGTCGAAAATAACCCGAACGACTTCAGCATGTCCGGTAGTATGGCTGCTAACATCCCTGTAGGACGGATTCATTTTATTTCCACCCATGTAACCGGATTCGACCGAAGTTACGCCCGGAGCTTGTTCCAGGTAGTATTCAACTCCCCAAAAACAACCACCGGCAAAATAGGCTGTATCGCTGGTTGCGTCCGATAAGGTTGCTGCGGGAATAAACTCCAGAGAAATGGAATTCACACAATGCCGGGTATCCTTATTGGTTAAACCTTCGTTTAAAAAAACGTGGCCCAAATGTGCGCCACAAGCTACACATGTAATCTCTGTCCGCATGCCGTCGGGGTCGGGAGTGCGTTTAACGGCTCCTTCAATCTCATCATCAAAGCTGGGCCATCCGCAACCCGAATCAAACTTGTCGGCAGAATGGTACAATTCGGCTCCGCAACGCTTGCAAATGTAAGTTCCCTCTTCGTAAAACTTATCGTATTTCCCGGTAAACGCGCGCTCTGTTCCTTTATGTATGATTACCCGTTTTTCTTTAGCAGTTAGTGGCCGGTAGTATTTTGAATCCATGGTATTAGCCATTTGTGAACTTCTTTTTTGAGCGCATCCATTAAATGCGATCAGGGAAAATGCGACCAAATAAAATAGCTGTTTCATTTTTTTCTCCTCTCTGGTTATTCGTAAAGACAGCCCGGAACCAAACTGGACTATCTCTCTATGTTTTCTTGTTTCACGGAAATTATTCCATTCTGTTTTTATTTATTGAACCGATACAACCGGGCAATTTACCAGCGCCACACCCGATGCCAATAGCGAAGCATTTTGAGCACTTGGCCAGTCGTACACATCATTAAAATCGGCGTTGTCGTACACATCCACATCCCAAAGCGGAGAATAATCACCATCGGTAGGAATGGTTTGAACCACATTGTGTGTTTGTGCCGATCCGTCTTCGGTAACAAAACCCGACGAAGGGCCGCCACCCGTCATGTCGGGATTAATATTAAAAGTTACCAGGATATCCGACACCGGCACCTCAGGATGTCCGGTTGCCGGTGGTGTTACGGTCAGCATTTTTTCTACAAAGTTGAAATAGAAAACTACTTTACCCTTATACCACCCACGTGTCAGATCTGTTGATTCACTGGCATTAAAACGTAAATCTGCTGTCGATCCTTCCGGCACAACCGGACAGTTTACAACTATATCTGTCTTATCAATAGTGTACCCCATGTCCATAATTTCCTGAACACTGGTTACCGTATTTGCCACATAGTCTGCCGGAACCGTTACTTTATGCACATGCCAAAAGTCGTTGTAATATTCGTCGCCGGGAATTACGTCGATAATATTTAGCTGCCCTGAAACCGGAGAACTTTCACCTTCTCTGAACAAGGCAAAAATTGGCGCCGAGGTCAGTGGTTGAACATCAAAATTGTAATACTTTACAACCTGGCCATCAGGCCCGATTCCTTGTGTAATAAATGGTGCCTGGTCAAAATCAACAGGATCATTGGCTCCGGGTAAACCGTTGGAACCGTCGCGAACAAACAGAGTACCTGCATCGGCACTAAACCGGTCGACCGAAACTTTCTCTGCCGTGTCCGGATCTTTTGCCATCGGAGGCATCATCATCTCATCGTCATCATTGCACGATGCGAAAAGAAGTGTCAGAATAATTAATGTAATGTTGAACTTTGTTTTCATTGTAGTATGTTTTTAATTTGTACTACCCAAAATTCCACATTAAGTATCACGACATTATCACAAAGCTTTCAACTTTTCATACCAATTTAAAAGCACATTTGGTATTTAGCTAACTGTTGCTACCGGGAGATCAAAAACAAAAGTGGTTCCTTTGCCTAACTGGCTGAATACACGAATGCTGGAGTTGTGCAGTTCCACCATCTTTTTTACAATGGCCAGCCCCAAACCGGTACTTTGCTGATCGTCGCGGGCTTTGTAGTAGCGCTGGAAAACATTTTCCAAATCTTCCTGCTTAATCCCCTGACCGGAATCGGCCACGCGAACTTCCACTTTCTGTGCATCTTTTATGTCAATCTCAATATTAATGGAGTCTCCTTCTTTACAAAACTTTACGGCATTGTCAATCAGGTTTTGCAACACACGGTCGATCATGGAAATATCAGCTTTTACCACCGGCACATTTTTCGCGATAACAGTATCGATATTTATCCCCTTTTTTTGCGAAAGTATGCGGTATTTATTCACGATATCGTACACCAGTTCAGTAATAGAGAATGGCTCGGGCTGAAGTTTAACCTGGTTGGTTTCCAGTTTCGATAACTCAAATAATTCCTCGACCAGGCGTTGCAGACGGCCACAACTTTTAAAAATAATCTGAAGGTATTTCCCTCGTTCTTCTTTCGAAATATTATCCTGTTTTAGAATAAGCGTTTCGGCATAACCCTGTATGGAAGCAACTGGAGTGCGCAAATCGTGCGACACATTACTGATCAGCTCCCGACGCAGGTTGTCTACGCCTTTTAGTTCGCTGATGTTTTGTTCAATGGTGTCAGCCATCTGGTTAAAAACAAGGGCTATACGATCCAGTTCGCCTTCGCTTTTAACAGCAATGCGCGAAGCCAGGTTTCCTTTTTTAAATTCCTGAATTCCATCGATAATCGGGTTCAGTTTTTTAGTAATAAGCCAAATAGCAAGCAAGCCCACAAGCGCCGAAATGATGAGGATTATAATAACGGAACGGATGGACAAACCGAGGATATAACTGCCTATTACGGTTTGCGCCGCCGAAACATATTCCTGACTGGCCAAAACAATATAAATGTAACCTTTCAGCACATCGCCTTCGGTAATGGTAGCGGCCGAGAAGGTTTTAAACTCTCCCGGATTCCGGGGATCGTCGCCGTAAATAATGCTGTGATCCGGATCGGCAATAAATTCTTTTATTGGTTCCATATTTACGCGATCGAGTTTTACCACTTTTTCAGGCGCTACGTAATTTAATATCTTACCCTCAGGATTGAGCAAATAAACTTCAACTATCGGGTTAATTACCATCATCGAGTGCATCAGGTCGGCAATAGCTTCGTCGCTGGCAATGTCGTCTTTCATCAGTGGCTGTACTACTTCTACAGTACTGGTGGCCAGGTTGCGGTTGAGGCGTTGGTTAACCTCCACTGAATATTTGGCCGACGATTGTACTGAAATATACAGCGCGATAGCTGTAAACATAAAAAGTACCAGCAAAAATATGGCAGATACCTGTATGTATAATCGGTTGAATATCTTCGTTTTCATTATAATTCGCTTTTAATTTTCTCTGAATTTGTATCCTACGCCCCAGGTGGTAAGAATGTATTGCGGCTCGTTCATATTGGCTTCTATTTTCGAGCGTAAACGGTTAATGTGCGAGTTAACCGTGTGCTCAAACCCTTCGAACTCGTAGCCCCAGATTTGGTTGAGCAACTGCATTCGGCTATACGTTCTTCCGGGGTGCGATGCCAGGTGAATCAGCAGGTCGAATTCTTTTGGCGAAAGCTCAATCCGGGTTCCGTTTAATTCAACAATACGCATTCCTACATTAATGTAAAGATCATCGAAACGAAGTTCTTTTTCCTCCGTTTCATTGCCTTTCTGTGCCGAATCGTAGCGTCGGAGTACGGCTTTAATACGTGCCAAAAGTTCCCGAATGCCAAACGGTTTCGAGATATAATCGTCGGCTCCCATTTCAAGCCCCAGTACTTTGTCTATCTCTTCCGATTTAGATGTCAGCATTAAAATCGGGGTATTTACCTTTTCCATCCGCAGCCGTTTACAAATCTCAAAACCATCCAGTAAAGGAAGGCGGATGTCGAGCAAAATAAAGCGGTACTGGTTGTTCAGCGCTTTCATTAAACCATCTTTCCCGTCGAAAGCTTTGTCAACTTCCAGGTCCATATCGGTTAGGTGAATGGCTACCAGTTCGGAAATATCCTTGTCGTCTTCAATGATCAATGCCTTTTCCATGCTATTGTTTTCTAATTTGAACAGGCGAAAGGTAGTTTGGGTTTATCACAGAAGTATCACAAAAGGGTAGATGTTGTGTTTTAGGGAGGTGTTTTTCAGGGAAATCGATTACCATCGCCCTTATGGACGATGCTGTAACGTACCGGGGCTTTGCCCCTTTGTTTTGTTCGTTGATACAATTTATCAATTCAACCATTTGTCAGTTTATCCATAATTTTACTTGACATAAGTCAAATAATGTCATAACTTACAGATGGATTCTTTCTGCCCCCGGCTTTAAAATCCATTGCAAGGAAAGCGGTAACCCCATAAAATTTAACCCGATATGTTGGTGTTGGCGGGGTCGGCACCCAAAAACATATCAATTTTTAATTGATTAAAAACCAATAATATGGAAGATCGATTTTCATTTGAACTAAACGAAGAAGAACAAGGCGATGTGAACAACGCCCTTCGAACGCTGATTTCGGTTCTTGGACCGAAATTAATGACCCTTACGCCCGATGAGCGTAAAGAACTGCCCAAAATGGGCGATAAATCGGTGGCTTTTGTTGAGAAAGCCATTGAATATGCGCAGGAATATCCGCAATATATGCCCGGATTTATTGACGTGCCCGAAGCGGCCCTCGATTTTACTGCAGTAAAGACAATCAGGGGGATTTATACCCAACTGCAACGTTTAACCGGCGAGCTGGAAGACAGTATGCTCCTTGCCGGAAGCGAGGCTTACAGCTCGGCACTGTCGGTTTACAAGGTGTTGAAAAATGCTGCCGACATGGGGCAACCCGGTGCCGAAACTGCCGCCCGCGAATTGGCCAACCGTTTTCCGCGAGGCAAACGTAGCACAGCCACCACCGAGAGTTAACTAAATTCAAGCTGCCGCTTTTCCTTGTTTTTAGTTGTAAAGCTTGCTAAAAATGAAAGCATCGCTGTTTAAAGTAGCATAAGGCTAACTAAAACACTCGGTTTCCTCCGAAAAAGAGAGAACCTTTTAACAAAAAGTGAGACTATCCTCCAAAATACAGGGAATTGGCTCGTTTTAAAGGAGAACATGCTGGAAAATAGCGAGGTTTTTCTAACAAAAAGGGAGAATATTCTCCGAAAAAGAGAGGACGTTCTCGAAAAAAGTGAGGATTTTCTCGAAAAAAACGAGACGAACGAGTGTTTTTACACCAATAAGCTCGTTTTAAGCGAGAACGGTAAGATAATCGCACGGTACTTTCCTGCTTTTTGCTATTCTTTTTATATTTAAAGAACTAAACTAGCGGTAAGGTCGCCCCGAAATTTCGGAATATGAAAAGTGAAGATTTAAATAGCTATTTATATGAGGTTAAAAAAAGGGTAGATGCCACACCTAAAAATGCTCCTTCTCAGAGAAAACTGATAAAACAAAAATATACTTTTTCGGAGAAGCCTTTACCTGAGCAATTGATAATATGGGATTATGTTTGGAATAATTCGAATGACTTTTGGATTTGTATCCAGGCATTCTTGTTTCTTGAACTAAAAATGAAAGACAGAGAGTTCCTGCTTGATTCCTGGGACGTTATAAAGAACTGGCAAAAGAAAGTAGATAACTGGGGAACGTGCGATGCTTTATCAAAAATTTATACGAAGATACTTGAGATAATGCCGGAAAAGGTATTAAAACAGCTTCGCCAATGGAATAAATCTACAAACCTTTGGGACAGGAGACAATCATTAGTAAGTCTTTTGTATTTCAGCAGGACTAAAAAAATTATATTGCCATTTGATACCATCATATATCTCGTAAATGAATTGGTTAATGATTCAGAATACTATGTACAAAAAGCTGTTGGATGGACACTCAAAGAGTTATATAATGTATACCCTGTTGCGACTTTACAGTATTTGGAAAATAAAATTAGAGATATATCGCCAATAGCTTTTACTATATCAATTGAGAAATTAGATAAGAACGAGAAAGAGCGATTAAAGATAATGAGAAAGCCCCGCCGCAAATAGTAAATTGCATTGCGGTGCGTCGTCTCCACTCTTTTCTTGACCATCTTTGTCCTTCGGACGCCGGCACTGTTTAAAATCCGCTCAACCACATTGCTTAAAAGTGCAGTTACCAAAATAAATCAGAGAAACTGAACGCAACCGGAATGATAATTACAACGTCTTGTTGTAAAAAACTTGAAAAACTAATTACAATGAAAAAACTTTTGCTTTCGGTCTTTTTATTTTCGTCAATTATAGTCTGCGGTCAGGATTTATCAATAGGAATCAATGGAGGAGCATTGTTCTCCACCGTTCATAGATCCGACCCATGGGAAGGTATAACAATGCATAAAGACAACCATTTAACACCTGCTTTCGGAATAAATGCCGAGTTGCGGTTATTTAATAATTTCTTTGGCGTAATAGAAGTAAACTACGAGGAAAAAGGATTTGAAGAACATTATTTCACATCTCTTTCATCTGTTGCTCCACCTCCACCTGAATCTTTGTTTAGAGTTGATAATAAATCATCTTTTAACTATATCTCGTTCCCAATTCTTTTGCGTTATAAGTATGGCGAGAAAATAAAAGTTTATGGTTCTTTGGGGTTGTCTCCTTCTGTTCTTATCGATGCAGAAGAACTGAATTCGGATGTGGAGTTGGAGTATAACACAAAAAGAATTGATGTTAGCGGAGTTGTTGATGTTGGGTTGGAACTGAGCTTATCATCAAAAATCGCATTTAATTGCGGAGCGAGGTATGACCGAAGTATAACGTACCACAATAAACATCCGAGACCAATAGATGGAGGAGAATTGAAACACATTACTTACAGTTTTTATGGCGGAATAAAATATTATATCAAATAATTTTTTACTCAAATTGTAATTCTTAACACACTCTATTATTCTCAGTAAAACTCTGTGACTTCTCTGCGGTTCTCTGTGGTAAAATTAATTGCAAAACTGATAAATTGTGAAATTGCAAACTGCGACTGAAAACTTATAGCAGCTCAATGCCCGGAACTTTTAACTTTTGCTTCCGACGCTTCCGGTCGGGATTTGGCTTTGGCCGATTTTCAATTCGGCCAGCACAGCTGTCCTCAACTTTCTACTTTTGCCTTTGTCCTTTGTCCTTTTGCCTTTGTCCTTTTTACTTGTTATTTTTGCCGCCCTAAAAATGTATAAATGAGCAGGGTAGTAGTAGGACTTTCCGGAGGTGTTGATTCGAGTGTGGCAGCCTGGCTGCTGAAAGAGCAGGGGCACGAGGTAATCGGTTTGTTTATGATTAACTATCGCGAGCGCGAAGGTGTTCTTACCAGTTCGTGTACGTGGGAAGAGGACTCGCTGATTGCCAAAATGGTGGCCAAAAAACTCGATATCCCGTTTCATATTGTCGATTTGAGCGAGGACTATAAAAAGCGTGTAATCGATTATATGTTTGCCGAATACCAGGCCGGGCGCACGCCAAATCCTGATGTGCTTTGTAACCGCGAGATAAAATTCGACACTTTTATGGAAGAAGCCCTGAAGTTTGATGCTGATTTTGTCGCAACGGGGCATTACTGCCGGAAATCGGAAGTTGAAGTGGATGGAAAAACCATTCATCAGCTTTTGGCCGGTAAAGATCCGAATAAAGATCAGAGTTATTTTCTGTGCCAGTTAAACCAGAAACAGCTTTCAAAATCGATGTTTCCGGTAGGTGAGTTGCTAAAACCCGAGGTGCGCGAAATTGCACGTCAGCAAAACCTGCCAACGGCCGAGCGCAAAGATTCGCAGGGAATTTGTTTTGTGGGGAAAGTAGATTTGCCAACCTTTTTGCAGCAGCAGTTGGAGCCGAAAGTGGGTAACGTAATCGAGATTCCTGCAAAATTTATGGAAAAGAAAAAGCAGCTTGAAGTTTCGGAAGAAAACTATAAAAAGCTGTGTTTCCAGTTTCCGTATAAACCGTGGAATGGCGAGGTGATAGGCGAACACCAGGGCGCACATTTTTATACTGTTGGTCAGCGTAAAGGCCTGAATATTGGTGGCCGAAAAGAGCCGCTATTTGTAATAGGTACCGACGTAAAACGCAATATTATTTATGTGGGAGAGGGATTTGAACATCCCGGCTTATACCGCAAAGGATTGTTTGTGGCCGCAGAAGATATGCACTGGATACGCCCTGACCTGGAAATGCAGGTTGGTGAAAAACGCAACTTTGATATCCGCATTCGTTACCGTCAGCCGCTGGAAAAAGGAACGATACATCTGAAAGAGGACGGCGCCTGGTTTCTGTTCGAAAATGAGCAACGCGGAATTACATCGGGGCAATTTGCCGCCTGGTATCTGGATGATGAACTAATTGGATCGGGGGCAATATTATGAGGGACTGAGGGATTGAAGGACTGAAGTAAAATGAATGCGAAAATGCTTGAATGCATAAATGCTTTAATCCAGCATCCAATATCCAGTATCCAGGATCGCGTATCCAGTATCAAATATCCAACATCCGGAATTCGTTCTGCTGTTTTTACAGACTTTATGCTATTTTTGAATAAAAATATTTCCACATGATAAAATCAATGACCGGCTTTGGTAAAGCCGAATTCGAGGTGAACAACAAAAAGATTACCATTGAAATAAAGTCGCTAAACAGTAAACAAATCGATATCAACACGCGCACTCCCGCTCTGTATCGTGAAAAAGATATTATAATTCGTAAGGCGATTGCAGAAAAACTGGTACGCGGGAAAGTTGATTTTAACATTTACGTGGAAAATCTGGGCGACGAAACCAATTCAAAAATCAACGAGCCAATTCTGAAAGGTTATTACAACCATTTGAGTGAGATTAGTAAGGAACTTGGTGTGGCTGTTGACCAAAGCACTTTGCAGGCGGCCATGCGTTTGCCCGATGTGGTAAAAACCGAGTACGAAACACTCGACGAAACAGAATGGGAAACCATTTACGCTAATATTCTGGCCGCACTCGGCGATATTAACGAATTCCGGGCAAAAGAAGGCGAGGCACTTGAGACGGATATTCTTGGTAATGTTGAGAGCATCAGTAAGTTGTTAAAACAGGTTGAGCCGTTCGAAAAGCAGCGCATTGAAGCATTGAAGGTTCGTTTAACGGATAATCTGGAGTCGCTGAAAATGAATGGTAATGTGGATGAAAACCGCTTCGAGCAGGAGTTGATTTTTTACCTGGAGAAACTGGATATTAACGAGGAAAAGGTTCGACTGGCTAATCATTGCGAGTATTTCTTCGAAACCGCCAAACAAAACGGCGCATCGGGTAAAAAGCTTGGTTTTATTTCGCAGGAGATCGGTCGAGAAATCAACACCATCGGATCAAAAGCCAACGAAACCAATATTCAGCGCATAGTTGTGCAAATGAAAGACCATTTGGAGCGCGTGAAAGAACAATTGTTGAATGTGTTATAACAAGTCAAAAGGCAAAAATAGAAAGTCAAAAGGGAGAACGAACAAGGCAAAAGGCAAAAGTTAAAAGGCAAAAGAAAAAATTTAACCAAATGGAAAATAACCTTCAAAAAAGAATTTTTGATTTTGTTACTGAGGTAATATTTTTTCTAAGAACTTTGCCTGATTCGCAAGAATATAAAGTTATAAAGTATCAATTAATCAAAGCAGCATCTTCTACCGGTGCAAATTATGAGGAAGCTCAGGCTGCATCATCAAAAGCTGACTTTACCTATAAGACGGAAATTTCGTTAAAAGAAATGAGAGAAAGCAATTATTGGTTAAGGTTGATACGTTCCATTTGCAAAGATTTAAACACAGACGATGAGAAGTTAAGCTATCTGATCAATGAATCAGGAGAATTAAAATTGATTTTAGGAAGTATTGTATCCAAAACCAAAAGGAATAAATAGCCGCACTTTCTTTCTTCCTTTTTACTTTTGCTCCTGATGCTATGATCGGGATTTCGTCTAACACAGCTGTCCTCAACTTTCTATTTTTTCTATTCTACTTTTGCCTTTTGCCTTTTTACTTTCTACTTTTGCCTTTTTACTTGAACAATGAAAGGAAAATTGATCATATTTTCAGCTCCATCGGGGGCAGGAAAAACTACTATCGTAAAACATTTATTACAGCAAGGGTTCGATCTTGAATTTTCAATATCGGCCACCAGCAGAGAACCGCGCCACACCGAAACGCACGGTAAAGATTACTACTTTTTGTCGGGCGAAGAATTTTTGGCAAAAGTAGAAAACGACGAATTTCTGGAGTGGGAAGAAGTGTACAAAGGAACCAGTTACGGCACATTAAAAAGCGAAGTGAAACGTATTCGCGAACAAGGCAAAAACGTGATTTTCGATGTGGATGTTGTTGGTGGACTGAACATTAAAAAATATTACGGCGATGAGGCATTGGCTGTTTTTGTGCGGCCTCCTTCGGTGGAAGAATTGCGTACCCGCCTGGTTGGACGATCGACCGATAGCGAAGAAAAGATTGCCATGCGTGTTGCCAAAGCCGAGCACGAATTGAGTTTTGCCCCGCAATTTGATGTGGTGATTATTAACGACAAGCTGGAAGACGCTTTTGTAGAGGCCGAAAAGATTCTTACTGACTTTTTGAAATAGGAATTCTTCGATTGTCATTCCGAACGCTGAGAGGAATCTGTAACTTTAGAACTAGCCTGAAACAGATCTCTCACGATGTTCGAGATGACATTTTATTTGTAATTTGGTACTTCAAATTGATTTCGTATGAGTAACATTGTTACCGACATACTTGCACCCAAAACCAATCTGCAGTTAAAGATTGGGCTTTATTTTGGTAGCTATAATCCTATTCACATCGGGCATTTGGCCATTGCCAACTATATGGTTGAATACACCGATATCGACCAGCTTTGGTTTGTGGTGTCGCCGCATAATCCACTAAAAAAGAAAAATAATCTTTTAGACGATTACCAGCGTTTGGAACTGGTGCATCGGGCAGTTGACGGCGACGATCGGTTTCGGGCATCAAACATCGAATTCAGCTTGCCAAAACCAAGTTACACGGTTGATACGCTGGCTTATTTAAAGGATCAACATCCAAACTATCATTTTAAAATTTTGATGGGATCGGATAATTTGGAGAATTTTCATAAGTGGAAAAATTATGAAACCATTTTAGAGGATTACGGAATAATCGTTTACCCGCGCCCCGGTTTTGATCCGGATAATGTTCAGGTGGGAAAAAATATTACGATTGCCAAAGATGCACCGTTAATGGAAATCTCATCCTCGTTTATCCGTAAAGCGCTAAAAGAGGGAAAAGATGTTCGTCATTTTCTTCCGCTTAAAAACTGGGAATATTTGGAGGAGATGAATTTTTATCGGTAATTAAATCACTCCTTCCCGAACGCAACGGGCAATTAATTCAGTTGTGTTGTTACAGTCGGTTTTTTTCAGGATATTTTTTTTGTGGGTATTAATGGTGTGCGGCGAAATATTTAAAACTTCTGCTATTTCGGCAAATGTTTTTCCTTTGGCAATATTACCCAGGATTTCTTTTTCGCGAGTAGTAAAAAGTGTATGATAATTCAGCTCTTCGGGATGAAATTCATCATCAGTAGATTGTGAATAGTACGATGGAAGCCCATCGCCGATAAACGAAATTTTATGGTCTACAGCCATGTTCAGGTAAGTTACATCGGTGTGGATTCCTAAAACCTGTTGCACTTTGCCATCTTCTGAAACCGTAAGGGTTTTCGATTGCTGGAGAATGGTTTTATAACTTCCGTTGGCGTGCCGAAGCCGTAACACGTATACAACTTTGTATTTAGTAATATCTTCTGTTGCCAGGTGGTTTAGAATAAAATCCACAGCTTTAGCCTCTTTTCTGTGCATCTGTTTCAAGTCTTCGGGATGTACCAATTCAAACAGTTTATCGAGGCTCCAATCTTTGGCGTTAAATCCTAAAACATCTTTTATGCGTGGATCGACATAATCCATTTTAAGTGTGTCGAAATTCATAATGTAGTAATAGAAACTTCCGGCCGAGAACAGGTTTGCCACTTGTTCAATGATGTTCAGGTATAACTCCGATTTCACCGGACGCCCAACTTTGTTAGGTTCCCAGGCTTTTTTTATTTTGTTAATATTCCTTTCATCCATTTTCGAAACACGTCCTTAAAAGTTTCCAAACTACAAGATACGTAAAAATACCTAATATTAGGTATTTACTTTTACGCTTTACTAATATAACTTGCAGAAGCTTTAAAAGTGCAAAGAACGAGAATTAAGAAATTCTCCGGTCACACGAAATTTGTAAAAGCAGGATTCCAGGCTCCTGCTTTTTTTATTTTATCTTGTCCTCGTCATATCTTCATCCACACAGATTGTAAAATCTGCAAGACCGGTGTTTTTTTCTGCTAATTCCGAAATGTCATCCTGTGTAACCGAATGTATCGTTACAATTTTCAGTTCCGGTTTCTCATGTTTTAGGTACCAGTAAATACTTTCAAAATTCTGCGAGTGATAAGCACCATGATAATGCAAAAGCACTTTTCCCGGCTCCCAGTCTTGCAGGATAAAATGCGCCATGGTGGCATCTTTAATGGCTTGTGCTTTTGGGAAATTGGTTGTAACGTGACTCCCCATTCCTTCCATGTTCATCATGCTGGCATAACAATTCAGTGTTGAATCGTATGCAGGTGGAAGTGGGGGCAAGAAAGCTTTCGCTTCGTCTGAAAGTTCTTCCAGCCCTTCAAATCCTTTTGAGTTTACCAGCGATGCATAGCGGCGTGGAACATTGGTGGCAACAAAATACAGCCCGCTGTCTTTAGCAAACTCTACCAAAGGTTTGTAATCGGTTTTATAATTAGGCCACAAACGTATTTCGTCTTCAAAATTCCTGTTCGATATTCTTCCCGATAAGTATTCATCCATAATCACCTGGTTGTCGCTTTCAAACATTTCGGCACCCAAAACCAGGTTTTTACCTTTTTGTTGGTACAGATCTTTTGTGACCTCCAATTCTAACCAATGCGAAATGGGATTGTCGTGCAATTCTCCAAACAAAACAATATCAGCGTCCTCAATTTGTTTCAGCATTTTTTCGTACTTCACCGGTTTACCATCTTTATTATAAAGAAGATAAGCCGGTTTGTCGGATTTAAATGAGGAGAATAAAAGCAAAGAGAGAATATTTAGAATCAGAAAGTTCTTCATTATATTTAATTTTAAACATTGATAACAACAAAAAAAACTTCATAGAGTTTATGAAGTAAAGCAATTGCCTGAAATGTACAAAATCCTGCTTTCAATAACGTTTGTTTTTCTTGCTGAACTGACTTTGGCGCAACGATGGAAAGAAGCGCGTTATTGCCTGTAAAAATGATCGGTAATGTAAATCAGGATATAAATGGCTGCGATGTGATTTGGGAATTCTTTTAATCAGTAAAGACAAATTAAGTGTTAGAAACCGGTTTCGTTTACAGTACAATTATCGATCCGCTGCTCAGAAATCTGCGCAAACGCCTTGTTCTGGAAATTAAAAGAGGCGAAACTGTGATTGACATTGCCTGCGGAACCGGCGCACAGTTGTTTGAGCTTGCCGATAAAGCCAAATTGGTAACCGGCGTTGATCTTTCTTCATCGATGGTGCGTTATGCGGCAAACAGGGCTGAGGCGCAAAGTATTAAAAATGCTTCGTTTGTAGTTGGTGATGCTACCGACTTAAGCATTTTTTATCAGCAGAAATTTGATGTGGCCATCCTTTCCATGGCTTTACACCAATTCGATCCGCAGTTGCATGCAGTGATTCTTGGCGAGGTAAAAAAGGTAGTGGAGAAAATTGTAGTGTTGGATTATGCTGTACCCTTGCCAGAAAATTATGTGGGTGTTGGCAGCAAAGTCGCCGAGTTTTTGGCGGGAGTTGAGCACAACCGTAATTTTAAAAGCTATACGCAAGTCGGTGGTTTGGCAACTATTTTACCGGAAAACAGATTTACAATTAAACGATCGAAACTAATCGGGAAAGGTGCTTTTCAGTTGGTGGTTGCACAAAATCACTCCTTGTAATATCTTTCATTCGTTTAAATTGTTATTTTTTGGTAACTCATGGAACTCGCATAATCATACTCCTCCCGGTTATCCGGGACAAGTTGTGTATAAAAAAGCTTTTTATATGCTCGTTTCATCATACTGACTTCCCTAATTAACAATTTTAACATTGATAAAATTTGTTTAACAATAGTTTGCCTTAGTTAAATCGTCTTAACAGAATTATGGTCTATTTTTGGAATGTGGTTAAGTAATTAAAGCTGTAAGAATACAGAAAACAGTATTCAGAAAACGTCAGAAACTTTGGGTTGTCTTTTAACGAAAGGCAGCCCTTTTTTCATGAAAAGCCTTAACAATTCTTCCATTTTGTTAGTAGTGCTTAACAAATTTTGGAGCGGATTTTGTAAATGTGATTTTACCATTCAATGGTATTTCACCACCTGGTGATTGAAAATGGTAACGAAGGGGTCTCAAGCTGGAGAGGCCCCTTTTTTATTGATTCATTTGTTCCTTTAACCACTTTGGGCGGTTGGTTGTAATCCCTGTTACGCCAATATCGGTAAGGCGTTGTGCTTCTTCCGTATCGTCAATTGTCCACGAAAGAACTTCAAGGTTGAGGTCTTTGGCTTGTGCCATAATTTCCTCGTCGATAATTGAGTGTTTTAAGTTAATACCGGTTAGCCCTTCCGTTGCAGCCTCTTCTATTTTTTTCTTTAAGCCAGGTTTTAAAGAGCTCAGCCAGTAGCATTTGTTTTCGGGAAACTCTTCATGTGTTGCAATAATGGTTTTCCAGCCAAAACTGATAAAAACAATCTGCTCTTTCTTTCCGCTGTTGTCGACGATTCGGCTTAGCGCCGGAATAATTTCATCGCCGCCGGCTTTAATTTCCACAACCAGTGTTTTACCTTCAGGCACGGTTTCAATAATTTCCGACAAGAAGGGCAATTTCTCGCCTTTAAACTCTTCTCCTTTCCACGAACCGGCATCCAGGTCGCGCAACAAAATCGATGGTGTTTTCGCAATCGTCAGGTTTGTTTTACCGGCGCAGGTACGTTTTGTGTCTTTATCGTGAATAACAATCACGCGGTTGTCTTTCGACAAGTGTACATCAACTTCAACGGCATCGGCCCCCAGTTTCCAGGCTAAATTCGCCGAAGCTACTGTATTTTCAGGTGCCAGATATGAAGCGCCACGATGTGCGATAAATGTATTTTGTGCTATTGAATTTAGTCCCATAAAAAGGAGTACGAGTAGTGTAAGTGTTTTCATTATTCTAGTTTTTCGTGTACCGAATATAAAGATATTTTTAGCGAATGTACGCTTAAAAGTGTAGTTTTGAAAAGGCTTTTTAAGCTATTTTAACAGGGCTTGCAGTACACGCAATGAGCAAAAATAAAATTCAAAATCAAAAATCGTCAGGGCTTTTCAGGCAACCCGCAAAATGGGCTGTGGTTGTATTGTTAAAAGCAATTGCCTTGCTGCCTTTTGGGTGTTTGTATTTCCTTTCAGATGTGTTGTATCTGTTACTAAAAGGCCTTTTTAAGTACCGCAACGAAGTAATCGCCGATAATTTAATACACGCATTCCCAGAGAAAAGTGCCAGGGAAATTCTTCAGCTCCGAAACAAGTTTTACCGCTATTTCTGCGACGTGTCGTTAGAGAGTATTAAACTTTATCGATTGTCGGAAAAGGAATTGAAAAAGCGTGTGAAATTTTCAGGTACCGAAGAGTTAAATGATTTAGCTGAAAAGCGAAATGGTGCTATTCTATTGGCATTTCATTACAATAACTGGGAATGGTCGAGTGCGCTGCAGCAAAAGTTGAATTGCCCTTTATTGATGGTGTACAACAAAATGCGTGATAACCAACCGATGGACGATTTTCTGCAAAAAGCACGCGAAAAATGGGGTGGTGAAGCTGTGAGTATGCGGCGGGCAGCAAAAGTGGCGTTTCGTTATTTTGCAAAAAAACAGCCGGTTGTGCTGGGGCTAATTGCCGACCAATGTGCTTTAGCCAGCTCGCCATTGTGGGCCATGTTTCTGAACCGCGAAGCAGCTTTTTTTCAGGGGCCGGTAACAATTGCCCGAAAAACAAATCAGCCTGTGTTTTTTCAGGAAGTGGTTCGCCTCGATCGCGGGAAATACGAATATCGGTATTCGTTGCTTGTTGAAGATCCATCGAAATTAAATGCCAACGAAATATTGTTGCTCTACATCGAAAAAATGGAGGAAGTGATAAAATCAGATCCGGAGTATTATCTTTGGAGCCACAAACGATGGAAGCACAAACGCCCGGAAGGGACAGCTTTAATTCAATAGATTTTTCAGCATGGTTGACGAGAGCTTACGCAAAAAAGATAAACGCTATTACGAAAGTTTTTTTAAACGCCTGTTAAACGGGGCAGTAGTGTTGTTATTAAAATTTATTTCGGTATTGCCGTTTGGGATCATCTACGGTATTGCCGATTTCTTCTATGTGGTGGTTCGGTATGTTATCGGCTATCGGAAAAAGGTGATTCTGGATAACCTGCGCCACTCATTTCCGGAAAAGAGCGGGGAGGAAATCAATACGATTATGAACCGTTATTATCGTCATTTCTGCGACTTTTCACTTGAGACCATTAAACTGCACAGCATGAGTGAAAAGCAGATGGAAAAGCGACTGAAGATTAACGGGCTCGACGCCATGAAACCGTATGCCGACGAAGGTAGAAGTATAATGATGCTGGGTTTTCATTACAATAATTGGGAGTGGTGCAGCTCAATACAGAGCAAGGCCTACCATAAACTTTTAATGATTGTAAACCCGATTCGCGGGAACATGGCTTTTGAAAAATATATTGAATATTCGCGTAGTAAATGGGGCGGCAAATCGGTGCCGGTGCACAAATCGGCACGAACAGCTATTGAGTATGTGCGACGCGGCGAGCCTGCTGTTTTATGGTTGGCAGCCGATCAAACACCACCTGCCAATTCGCCTTTCTGGACCATCTTTTTAAACCGGGAAGCGCCATTTTTTACTGGCCCCGAAAAAATTGCCATTAAAACCAATCAGCCCATATTTTTTCTTCATGTGAAAAAGATAAAGCGTGGGCATTACGAAGCCAATTTTACACAGCTTTTTGATGATCCGTCGAAAATAGAATCGAAAGATATTTTGCTCACTTATATTCGGAAAATGGAAGAAGTAATTCGCGAAACACCCGAATATTACCTGTGGTCGCACCGCCGCTGGAAACATACACGCCCCGAAGGAATTGAACTGACTGTGTAAGCAAATAGAATGTCGAAAATTATTTCCAATTAGAACGTCACACAGCTACCCCTCGTTTGTACCTAAAATCCGCATGTCTCAATTTTGTGGGGAATATTCTTGAATAATTGGGCTTCAAAAATTTAAACCGGACTCAATTACTGGTCTACTAGCTCATTTTGTGCGATTTTTTTACCTTCTACTTAGGATTATTAGAGTTTAGAGCGTATGCATTTATTGGAATTACTTCTTCCTCAATTCTTTGTTTAAGGGCTAACTGTTTTCTGGTTTTATGTTCTGAAATCGAGCGATCCAAACAATCTTTGTTTTACTTGTTTTTCTGATTTTACCCATTTCCCAGGAATGCAAATAAAACGAAAGATGAATTTTTTAATCCTGTAATTTGCCGATAAAAATGTTATTGTTTTTGAAAATGCGTCAATAATGTGTGCATACAAATTTCTGCACATCGCCATAATCAGCAGAAATACAGTGTTCTGTTCCAGCTTCGAGAAAGGCATTTTATTCCATCCAAAATCGTTTTTTAGAATATCAAATTCCCTTTCTTTTGCTCTTCTTGCATTATAAAAGAATACCACTTCATCGTCTGTCATCTCCAAATCGTTGGTCATGATAGAACTGTAATGATAAGCCTCTCCTTTAAAAATATTTATTTGTCCATCTCTCCGGGCTTCTTTGGTTACCACCAGCCTGTATTCTTTTAAAGAATCGGTTTTGGCGTTATTTCCTCTGGCATGGCGTTCAAAAGGAGTAAAAACAGTGGAACCTCTGAGTAATATTGAATCTCCTAGCTTTATTTCGTTCCATTCCTTAATATTGGCAATAGCTTTTTCCAGAGTATCCGTCATCCTTGCCCGTATAAAAATACGCTTGGCACTTTCTTCCATTGTTTTGATTATCTCGTAGGTATATGACGCAGAATCTGCGCGTATCACTTCAATTGTTACCCCTGCTTCTTTTAATAAAGAAGTCATCCGTTCAATGGTTTTATGCTGTAGCACATGGGCAGTACTATTTCCGTTACGGTTTTCTAGATAAACAACATGCTCCCCGATTATTCCAACACCGGGATAATAACCCGGCTCTTTTTTGTAGGTTCGTTGTGCATCGGCTTTTTCAGTAAATATCAAGGTGTTGTCATAATCCAAAATCACGTTTTCTTTTTGGAATCCCGGCAATAATGACAGCATTTTTATATTCAGCCTGTTCAATTCCTGAGCCAACGAGAAATGGTGCTCTGTTTTTCCCCTTTTCGCAGTAAAAAATTGTGGACTGTCCGACAACGATTTAAGCCGGTTCAAAATCCTGTCCGGGCTGGGAATATTGATAAAAGGGTTATTCAGAAGTCCTTTTTTCAAATTAATAGACAGATCTTCAGCACAATCTCCACCACAGAAAAATACAGACCAATAAGACATTATTATATCAAACCAATTGTATTGTGACTGCTTGGGCAGAGCTGGCAAATTAGTGTTTAATAAAGTATTGATCTTTAAATTGATTGCTTCCTGAATAACAAAAATTAATCCACCAAAGACTTAAACAGGTTTAGAATTTATTACTTTCATAACTGGTATTTGTAGCAACACCAATTTAGGTGAAAGTACCAAAGCTGTAAAGCATTCATTTGAATAGTTTTATAGCTTTTTTTCAACAGAACTTGCGGATTTTAGGTACAAACGAGGGGCAGGAGGTTATAAAAATTTATCCCTTCCCGTAGCCGTGAAACAAGCCAGCAAATCGGTTTTTTTCTTTGCTGCACGCATGCGACAAGCCAGCCACACTATTTTTTTGCCTGCTGCAGCCGTGCAACAAGCTCGCCAACAAAATTTTTTGCTTGCCGCAGCCGTGCAACAGGCTCGCCAACAAGTTTTTTTGCCTGCCGCAGCGCTGCAACACGCGAGCCAACAAGTTTGCTGGCCAATTACACGGCTGCAGGAAGCCCGTAATCAGGGAGTTACAAGGGTGGTGGGATTGTGAACTCTTCGGAAACCCGCCTGCAGTAAGGCTAAGGGCTAAAGAAGACATGGACTATGTGTGAGGATTGGTACCGTAACTAAACTTATGTTGTTTTCTTTTTTTATTATGCTAACTTTAAACTCCTAATAAAAACCAAAACGCATTGAATACGCGCCCGAATAGAAAATTTCCAGATAAAGTATAGTTATACCCCCAAAATGGACGGATAACCCAACCCGATAATAAAGAAAGAATCCAAACAGTTGGGGTACACATACGTTACTAGCAAGCTTAAAAACCAACAAGTAAACATGTAGTGGAATATTTTATTGAAAACAGAACTTATTAAAACATTTAAAGTAGTTAACACAAATTAAGTTAAATAGATTCAAAATTGTTAAGTGACCTAAAAATATTGGCTCTTAAAAACAAATGTTCATAAATTGCAGTCCAAACTTTTAAATAATTTAATCATGAAACAAATTCTTATAACATTACTTTGTTTTACCATTTTTGCTGCTTGTTCTTCCAGCAAAAAGGTGGTAAACAAATCGAACTACAACGATTTGGTAGGGCAGAACGAATTAGAAATTCTTAAAAAAGTAGGAAGTCCGACACAAGTAATACATACGCCCTCTGGCGGGAAAGTTATGGTGTATGAATTTACAGAAACGGGCATGTTTCTTACGCCAAACAAGTCGAACCTTAAGATTAATCCCAAAACAAAAAAATGGGCTTACACCAGTAATGTAAATAAAACTACCAACGACCCTGAATATACGATCTATCAAAAAAACACATCGAGTTTTAAAGCCTATATTGATGAGCATGGTAAATGCATTCGTGTAGATGGAAATTTGCCTCAAGAGTACATGGAAATGCGCTATGAAAGGTTTAAACATTTTAAATAAAACTGGAAATTAAGACAAACTCAAATTACATACAGAAAACAATTAAATCAATCCATCAAACAGTAAACAAAAGCCTTTTAAATTATTAATTACAAATTAAAATCATGAAACAGAATTCCATTTTACTTTTAATCTTTAGCCTTTTCCTTTTTTCGTGTGATAACGACGATCCGGTAGTGATTGAAACCAGTCTCCCTCTTACGGTTCCGATTGAAGTAACCGAAGCATCGGCAATAGAACATGAGTCGGGAAGAACGGATTATGCATTTACAGCATCGGGAACTTATTACCTTCGCGATAATGATGACCTAAAGGATAATCTGGAGGATATTACACATGTTCTCGGCAAATTTGTTGACTTTGGATTAAGTGGGCTTGCAGATGGTGATTCAATAAATTATTTAACGATCTCAGTAGAAGACGATAGAATGGAAATTAATGCACCTGATTCCATTACTTTTACGAGAAACGGAATGTTAGGTGGCGGATACATGGCCTTTGGCGAAACCTTGACGGAGGAAAAACAAGTAACGGTTACCGTGGAAGGAACGACCCGAAAAGCACCAATGAATTTTGATGTAAACTTGGAGCTTTTAATAGACGCTGTACTAGCCGATGAGGAGTAATAAAGAAAGGTCCGATCTGAATTAACGCAAATACAGATCGGAGCCTTTTCCTATTAACCAATGACTAATGTCCAGTGACCAACATTTCTACTCCATCCAAAACCGGTTACGTCGATAAATTTTCTTACCCCAGTAAACAAACGGTGTGTCGGCAGCGGCAACAATCCATTTCAGGAAATACGTGGTAATAAAAATTTCAAGAAGCACTGCCCACTCGTATTCACCCCAAAAGGCAATAGCAACAAAAACCACACTGTCTATCAGTTGCGAAATCATAGTGCTGAGGTTATTGCGTAACCAGATCTGGTTTTCTTTCGAAAAACGTTTTTTCCAGAAATGGTAAGCCCAAACATCGTGGCGCTGCGAGAGTAGATAAGCAGCTAAACTTGCTACTGCAATTCGCGGCATAAGACTAAAAATCGTGCTGGTAGCTTCGTGGGTTATACCCGCAAATTCGTCGCCTTCCAGCGGCAGAAACTTCAATGCCAGGTTCATCAGCAAAGTCATGGAGATAAGACTGAAGAACCCGATCCACACTGCTTTTTTAGCTTCCTCCTTTCCGTAGTTCTCCGACAGAATATCGGTTACCAAAAACGATGTAGCATAAACAATGTTACCAAGCGTGGCCACCAGCCCGAACAGCTCAACGGTTTGTATTACCTGGATGTTGGCCACAATTACCGAGATGGGAATCCACATTACAAGGCCCCATTTCCCGAATAACCGGTAGGCTAAAATAATTAGCAGAAAATTTGCCAGCAACATCGCCAGCCAAAGGATTTCGTTTTGCATTTTTTTATTCTTTAAAGTGCAGGGTGATGCCACCTGCTCAATTAGTACTCAAAATTTTGGCCTGCAAATGTAATGGAAAAACCTGAAACCCAAAAAGCAATTAGTGGCGTCATTAAGTTGACTACAAAACATGTAAACTGTCATTTCGAAGAAGGAACGACTGAGAATTGAGAATCAGTGGAGCTAAATCTGTTCTATCGGGAGAGATTTCTCCTCATTCTTCGTCGAAATGACAATAATGTTTGGTCGTATTGAATAGGTCTCAGGCGAATAAAACCACCTCCCATCCGCCAGACGGCGGACGTACTCCTCCTGAAACCTTAGATTTGAGGTATTAATTCCCAATGAAATAGAATGGATTAATTTTGAGTATAAACCATAAACATTAAAAAAAGAAAGGAAACCAGACAGTAAACTATCTCCTGGGGTAAGCAACAAACTTATCCTCCTATTTAGACTTTCTGGTTTTCTTGAAATAAAGACCTATATAAGAATTTAGCCTTTTGCAATTAAGGTTTTTAGGATTATTTCAAGTTTCCCTTCTTTTCATGTTTGCTAAATTCAAAGTTATGAAGAAGATTTTTATTGGCGTTGATGTTAGTAAGTTAAAATTAGATTTTTGCAATTATCAGGATGGACAGTTCTGCAAGGAAGAGGTTGTGACCAATCACAGTTCAGCAATAAAAAGCCACCTGGAATCCATCTTAAAGGATACCTCGAAAGAAAAGGTTTTAATATGCGCCGAATATACGGGGCAATATATCTATCCGCTATCATGCGTTTGCAAGGATCTTGAGCTTGATTTGTGGATAGAAAACCCGGTGCAAATCAAGTTTAGATCAGGGATGCAAAGAGGGAAAAATGACAAACTTGATGCCCGAAAAATAGCCATCTATGCGCAGAGGTTTGAGGATCAGGTAAGTTTGTTCTCAATGCCAGAAGACGCAATCCAGAACCTAAAACAATTGGTAAGTGAACGAGATATGCTTGTTTGCGACAGGGCCAAATATAAGGGGCAATTGACCGACCAAAGGGATTTTATGAATCAACAAATCTATACAAAGAAACATAAGCGCTTGTCTCAGCTGATACAAAACCTAAACCAAGCAATAAAACAAATAGAAGATCAAATACAGTCCATTATCGATAATGATGAAACCTTGTCTAAACAGCACTACTTACTTTGCTCTATTGATGGCGTTGGAGAAAGAACTGCATTAAAAATGATATTGGAAACAAATGCATTCAGGGATTTTAAAGATCCTCGAAAGTTTTGCTGCCATGCCGGGGTGGCTCCATTTTCATACACTTCAGGGAGTAGTGTTCGCTCAAAACGTAAAGTTTCAAAACGAGCAGATAAAAGCATTAAAGCTCTTTTACATATGGCTGCACTTTCTGCAAGTAAAACAAACGGAGATTTAGGTCATTACTATAACCGAAAAGTAGCAGAAGGTAAAAATAAAATGACTGTGTTAAATGCAATTAGGGCTAAACTAGTTCTGAGAATGTTCGCAGTGATAAAAAATGAAAAAATGTATATACAAAATTACATTAATCCCTTGTCTGTTTCATAAGAATAGGAGGAGAAAATTCGTATTCCAATTTGGCCTTTTAATAAAAGCAATGTTAAGTAGCACGAAAAATCAGCGTAGCTAATTTTCAATTCCCCTCCTGCCAGGCTACCCTTTATACACAAATATTCGTTCTTTGAAATAATGTTGAGCAGATAATCAAAACAGGATAAAGATCTGAAAATCAATAATATAACATTATGAATAAGACTTCTTTTTATTATCTTAAGGGTATGATAATCAAGGAGTTTAACGGATTTTGCAGGGATGTTTTACCGGATGTCAGAATTGCCAAAAGAGCTGAGAAAGTAATGTCAGATATGTTTACTTTGGGCAAAGCAACGGTTAATAAGTTTTGTATGACCAACACCGAAAAAATAGGAGCATATCGCATGTTTAGCAACAACTGTTTTACATATAAGGATTTGATCAAGGCTTTAAGCAATCAATGTGCCTCTAATCAAAATGCAGCACATTTGCTTTGTATACAGGATACTACAGAGTTTAATTTCATCCATCACTTGGGTCGTATTGGCAAAAGCGACAAGGACGTAGGTCCTGTTACTAAAAACGACAACGGGGGCTTCTTTTGTCATCCTATGTTGGTTCTGGATGCAAAAGATAAAATGCCGCTTGGTATTGCCGATGTAAAGATCTGGAATCGGAGTTGGGATAAAGCAAATAAGCATGAACGTGCTTATAAAGAACAATCTATTAGTCAAAAGGAGTCCTTTAGGTGGATAGAAACAGCACAAACATCCAGAAAGGTTCTAGCACAAACCCCTATGGTTACTATAGTTGGAGACAGGAAATCTGACATTTACGAAGAGCTTTGCAGTCTACCCGATGAGCAAACGCATTTGCTGATCCGTTCAAGTATAAACAGACGATTGGCATGCAGCGATGAAAAACTCTTCGAAAAACTGGAACAGCAAGAGCTTCAAAGTACTTATAATCTGGAAGTAAAAGGGAATAAAAAAAGAAAATCAAGAACGGTTAGAATGGAGTTGCGCTATGTGAAAGTCAAGATTAAAAAGCCACGAAAATCGCACATGGGTGATTTTCCCGATCATGTAGAACTATTTGCCATAGAAGCTCGAGAAACTAAAAGTATACCCAAAGGAGAGTCGTCTATTATATGGCGATTGCTTACAACACACCCTATAAATTGCACTGCTGATGCTATGCAGTGTTTAGAGTGGTATGCAAACCGTTGGTATATTGAAGAACTATTCAGGATACTCAAGAGTAAAGGCTTTGAGCTCGAAGCCAGTCAATTGGAAACCGGAGCAGCGCTTAAAAAACAAGTTGTTATGGCGCTACAAGTAGCACTAATAAGCATGTCACTAAAATTATCGCTCAACAAAAAAGAAATAATTGAGGCTAAATCAGCATTTAGCCCACAACAAATAGAGTTTATAGAAATATTATTAAAAACAGAGATAGAAGGAAAAACAAAAAAACAAAAAAATCCGTACCCCGAGAAATCCCTGGCATGGGCTGCATGGGCAATAGCTCGCTTAAGTGGTTGGAGTGGTTACAAATCACATGGCCCACCCGGATACATTTCTATTAAGAATGGATTAAATGTCTTTTTAAGCAAATTTGAAGGCTTTCAAATCGCTCTCAAATATCTTAATCGATAAAAGATGTGTATAAAGGGTAGCCTGCCAGGAGGGGAAGACCGCGTTTACAGCGGTGGGGTGGTTTAGTTTATTACTTGTTTTATGATGCATAAATCAACGGTTTTTACACAAGTAGGGATGGAAGGCGGCTCAGTCGCCTTCCATCCCTACCTAACTCATACACAATATCGTCATTGCGATCCGCCAACTGGCGGAGAAGCAATCTCTTTTATTTTTGATTCCTTAAACCGAACTACAGCGTTTAAAAACGCTATATCGAAGCACTCTTCAATATGCTCAAAGTTTTTTCATCTACCTTTCCAAACAAAGAAACGCCTGAAGCACCGTTTGCAATGGCAACACGAATTCCTTCTTCCAGCTCTTCATCCGATTTGAAATCGGGCAGGAACAAACCGGCATAAATCGGGAATTTTCCACAAAGGAAATGGATGCCTTCTTCAACAGCATCGCCGATCCAGCTTACCGTTTCGCGGTAAAAACCGTGGTAGATCATCGGACAAACTGCATCGAGGTTCCAGTTGGTCCAATCCTGGCGCACAATACGGCGCGCTATTTCCGGTGTTGGGAAAACCGCTGCAGTAATGGGCTTATTGTAAGAGTGAGTAATTTCTGCCAGGTGATTTACAATGCCGTTCACCTGCTCGTAACGGTATTTCCGCCATGCCGGACTTTGATCAGGATGTTCCATCTCCAACGGATCTTTTCCCGTTTTCTTTTTGAAATTCTCGCGGCAAGTGTCGCAGTAGCAGAAATCGTATTCGGGCAATTCCTGGCTCTGGTCGATACCGTAGTTATCCCACAGGTTTACCGGCAGAATCACGTCGCAGTAACGCACATAATCCAGGTGCAGACCATCTACATAATCCTTTTCAAGAATTTCTTTCGAGCGCTGAGCCAGGTATTCTTTAACTTCCGGTTTCGATGGGCACAACCAGCGGTAATAACCTACGTACGGCGGATTGTCGGCGCACGATTTTCCGTCGCGGCTAACGGCATACCATTCCGGATGACTGGCAAGCAGCTCTTTTTCGCCACGGTTCATGGTCCACATCCAGCGATGTGTTTCCAGTCCGGCCTTTTTAGCTATTTGAAAATGACGTTCGCTGTCGTGCTCGAAAAACATACCGCGTACTCCGGCCTCGTAATAACTACTGTATTTTTTTTGGAGGTCTTCGTCGCTTTCCTCGTGGTTCGGATTTTCCCAAACCCAGTGTTTCAATACTTGGTCGGCAGTTGATGGTGTAGTTTCATTGGCACAGGTGCTTGCAACCGTAAGGCCCATTCCGGCCAGCATTGTGGTTTTAATAAAATCTCTTTTGTTCATCGTTAATTGTTTATTTGTCAGTATGTAAGCGTAATAAGCCATCCTGATCGATAGAGATCATCAGGTTGTTGTTGGTTTTTAAAGTTGCGGTATACGTTTTTCCCGCGGCGTTCATTTCCAGCGAGAAACTAGTATTGTTTTCTTTTCCGTTTGGTTGGATTCCCAGTTTCGCAAGATCGTTGCAAAATGTTTTGTTCTCTTTACGATAATCGCGTTGCGCATAAAACACATGCCACAGGTGGCGGGCCAACAATTCTTCTTCAGGCAGTTGAAATGAGGGGTGTGTTGGTTTTGGAGATTCAGCTGAAAACTGAATCAGTCCCCAGCGTTCCGGGAAGTGCATATTTATCACTCCCTGCGGACTCCAAACCCAGTTGTCTTCCGGGATCAGCTTTCTGTCTTCAGAAGTTTTTCGGGTGTATTTCCCGTCGATAATTTCAGTTTGCCACTGCACGCGTGAGAAGCTGATCTTCCAGATATCGCCGGCTTTAGGGTGAATAAAATTGCCATCAGTAGTTAAGGATGAAAAAGGAATAGCCATCTCAACGCACCATTTTTTGTCGGTGTCGGTGGGATCATTCAACGTTCCATCTAAATAAATGACGCTTTTAAATCCTTTGGCATTCCATTCAATATCCGGTTTACCTCCGTTTCTGTAAGGTTTATCCAGAAAAAGGTCGAACAAGGTATTTTGGGCATTCACTTCAAATTCGTAGTAGTTATGCGTGTCGCCATCGGGATCGATGAACACTTCAAAATCATTTTCGTGGTAAACGATCATGTCCTGTTGATCGTAGTAGCCCCAGATATTTTCCTCTTCTAATTCTGCAAAAATGTACAGGTTGGTATCGTCCCATAACATTTTAATCCGCGTAGAATAAGTAGGTTGAGGCATGTTGGGGCCCTGAATATCTATAAACTCAGAAGTCCAGCCAGCATTTTCCCAAGCCGGCTCTTTGGCTTGTCCGTCAATCTTAATGGCATCTCGACTTTGCCCGGCAATGTACGTATTTGGAGTTGTAAACAAGCGGGCATACTTCCCCCATTGTTCCTGTGCCGACAAGTTCAAGTTGCTGATAATAAAAAATGTAAGGAGGAGGGCATTCCTGATAATTCGCATAGACCAATCACTATTAATGTCGGACAATAACGACAAAAATATTGAAAAAAATTACCAATAACGCCTAGTCTTTTTAAAAAAATTAAGAATTAATCTTATTTCATATCAACATCGCGAGCTATATACTCCCCGTAATCTTTGATAATTGGATCATATTGCTCGTGGAATAACTCCGATGTAACCATAAAATCGGCCGTTGAACGGTTCGACGCTGTTGGAATATTGTATAAAACCGTGATACGCAGCAAGGCTTTTACGTCTACATCGTGGGGTTGTGGTTGCATCGGGTCCCAAAAGAAGATGAGCATGTCAATATTTCCTTCGCAAATCATTGCTCCCAGTTGCTGGTCGCCACCCAATGGCCCCGATTTCAGACGGGTTACAGTTGGCGGCACAGTGCTATGTTCGTGGCAGCTTGTTGCCAGTGCCTCCTCAACCATTTTTCCGGTTGTTCCTGTGCAGATCAAGTCGTGCTGGGCCAGTTCTTTCCAGTTGAAAGACACCCATTCCATAATGTCTTTTTTGCGGTTATCGTGTGCTACGATCGCTATATTCTTTTTTCTTTTCATTGCTTGTTTATTTTCTTCAGTAAGTTTTATACTGAATATTGTTTTCGGTTCAAATGTAGATTGTTTTTAAATAAGAGAACAATGAAAATATGTTTTATAACATAAATTTAGCTCAAATTTAATTTCTGCCCCTATTTCCAGAGGAGCGCTTAACGTTTGAGTAACCTTCTGTACAGTTGGTTATAAGAGACTTTTCATTTCATCGATCATTTGTTGAGCCAACTTATCCGCTTCTGCACTTGATTTAGCCTCTGCATAAATCCTAATGATCGGTTCAGTATTCGATTTTCGTAAATGCACCCAAGATTCAGCAAAATCGATTTTTACACCATCAGTTGCTGTTACCTCTTCGTGTGCGTACTTTTCTTTCATTTTTACAAGGATTCCATCTACGTCAATTTCCGGAGTCAGTTCGATTTTGTTTTTCGAGATGAAATAATCAGGGTAGGTTCTGCGAAGTTCTGAGCATTTCATCCCTGATTTTGCCAGATGCGTAAGAAATAGTGCAGCTCCTACCAAGGCATCGCGACCACTGTGGCTGGCAGGGTAAATAATTCCTCCGTTTCCTTCGCCGCCGATAACGGCATTTGTTTCGCGCATTTTGGCCACAACATTCACTTCGCCAACCATTCCGGCAGCGTAACTCTGACCATGTTTCTCAGTAACATCGCGCAGTGCACGGCTTGATGACAGATTGGAAACCGTGTTTCCCGGAGTCTGGCTCAGCACATAATCGGCAACGGCTACCAGCGTGTATTCTTCATTAAACATGCTGCCGTCTTCGTTAATGATCACCAAACGGTCAACATCAGGATCGACAACAAAACCAACGTCAACTTTATTCTTACTGATGATTTCTGCTGTTTCGATAAGGTTTTCAGGAATTGGCTCAGGAGTGTGTGCAAAATGCCCTGTTGGTTCGCAGTTAATTTCAACGATGTTTTCAATGTCGAGCGCTTTAAAAAGTGCTGGCATGGCAACTCCACCAACCGAGTTTACGGCATCAACAGCTACCGAAAAGTTGGCTTTTTTTATGGCTTCTACATCAACCAGATCAAGATCCAACACGTGCTGCACATGAATATCGGTGTAGTCTTTTTCAACCACTGTTCCCAGGTCATCAACTTCGGCAAAGCTGAAATCTTCAGTATCGGCAAGTGCCAGTACTTTTGCTCCTTCTTCGGCATCGAGAAATTCTCCGGCAGCATTCAGCAGTTTTAATGCATTCCATTGTTTTGGATTATGACTGGCCGTAAGGATAATTCCACCATCAGCTTTTTCTTCGGTAACGGCAATTTCGGTAGTTGGCGTGGTTGCCAGACCAATGTTCACCACGTTGCATCCCATTCCCGACAGTGTTGAAACTACAATTGATGCTACCATTTCGCCCGAAATTCGTGCATCGCGTCCAACAACAACGGTAATCTTTTCTTTGTTTGCTTTGTGTTTGGCCCAGGTGGCGTATGCTGCAGTAAATTTAACTACGTCGAGCGGGCTTAATCCTTCGCCCGGTTTTCCTCCAATGGTACCTCGTATTCCCGAGATTGATTTTATTAAAGTCATAATCTTTGTTCAGTTTGAGGCGTAAAGATAGAAAGTCGATTCTGAATTTCGACGCTTAGATGATAAAACCAGTCAATTTGTTGGAAGAATTTGCTTTGATTGATGTGATCCTGAATACCCCGACGCTTGCGGTCGGGATTTCGCGTTGCTCAACTGGATACTTGATTCTCGCAACTCGATCCTCGTAACTTGATGATAAAGACCATAAACTCCATGCGCTTTGCTATTTGCCCCTTACAAAGTCTATAATGTAAACTGATTTAATCCAATTCTTCCAACTCGCGCAGCGTGGCTTTTAATTTTTTGATGTAGTTGCCGTAGAGTTTGCGGAATCCCCAACGAAGGAAAAGAAATACGCCCCCAATGAGTACGATTACAAGAATTGAAAATAAAATAGGAATGAAAAGGTTAATGGCTTCCATTTCTTCTATGTGAAGCCCTTGCGTTTCTGCCTTTTGATGTAACCCGATATACATTCCAGTTGTAAAAGCTGATAACATTGTAATAATAATACTTGCCAATGTTAGGTAGAAAAGGCGCTGATAGAGAGTTAGTGTCTCTATAATTTTTGTTAGCGTACCTTTTAAGTCGCAAGTGACATCGCAATGACGTTTTACCAAATAGTATTTTATTGCAAAATAAAGAAATGAGGTAACGATTAGTACGTTCACAAAAACCGACAGAAACGTATTCCATTTGGGTAGAGGAGTTTTGCTGAGGCTACTTTCTAATGATTCCTGAGAATAAAAAATATCATCAAATGTAAACAAGACAATTAGTCCCAGAAGAATAATAAAACCAATCCTAATATTTCGGTCGATCCTTTCAATCAGGCTTTTGGTACGTTTGCTGAGCATAGTGTGCAGCTGGTCTTCGTCCAACTCTTTGGAGGGGGTCATTTTGCTCCATGTTTTTTTCAGCTCGTTTAATTCCATAACTACTACTCTTCTGTTACCATTATCTTTTTCAGCTTCTTTTTTATCCGGTTCATTTTCACCCGCACATAGTTTTGGGTGATTCCGGTAATCTCAGCAATTTCCTCGTACTTTTTATTTTCGAGGTACAGCAGCACAATCGACTTTTCAATTCCGGTAAGCTGCTGAATGGCTTTGTGCAATACTTTTATATTCTCTTCGGTTTCGGTATCGTACTTTTCATCTTCAATCTGAAAATTATCGTACGTCAGGCTACTTTGGTCAGGTCTTCTTTTACTTTTTTTGAATGAAGTAATCGCGGTATTCAGCGCCACACGATACATCCATGTAGAAACCTTCGATTCTCTCCTGAAATTGGGGTACGACTTCCAAAGCTGTACTACAATTTCCTGAAAGAGATCACTTCGGTCATCTTCCGTGTCGCAATAAATGTTGCAGACTTTGTGGATGATGCCCTGGTTCTTCCGGATTATGTGTAAGAATTCCTTTTCCAAAATCGGTTTATTAGTAACTGGTAGTGAGAATAATTACAATTGATGGTTAACAAACAGCTATAGATTTTATTATATGAGGGAATTTTGAAGCTCTAAGCTGGATAAGCTTTTCTCCCGACTTCGGGCTTCAGTCTTCCATTTATTATTTACATCATTTTTAAAAACTTCACCTCTTTTTCGGTAAGCAATCGCCATTTACCGCGTGGCAAATTCTTTTTGGTGAGACCGGCAAAAAGAACACGGTCGAGTTTTTTTACGCGGTAACCAAAGTGCTCGAAAATACGGCGCACGATGCGGTTTTTACCCGAGTGAATTTCGATGCCTACCTCGGTTTTATCGTCTCCAGTATAACTTATGGCGTCGGACGCAATTGGGCCGTCTTCCAGCTCAATTCCATCGGCAATCATATCCATGTGTCCGCGCTCAACAGGTTTGTCGAGGGTAACCTGGTACACCTTCTTTTTGTTATGTTTTGGGTGCGTCAGCTTTTTCGAAAGATCGCCGTCGTTGGTAAACAGTAACAATCCGGTTGTATTCCGGTCCAGTCGTCCTACCGGGTAAACGCGCTCATCGCAGGCATCTTTTATCAAGTCCATCACAATTTTATCCGCATGCGGATCGTCGGTGGTGGTTACGTAATCTTTTGGTTTATTTAGCAAGATATACACTTTGCGCTCGGCTTCAATTTTCCGTCCGTCAAAACGAACTTCGTCGCCCGGCAATACACGTGTCCCCAGCTCGGTAATAATCTTTCCGTTAATGGTTACCGCTCCGGCACCAATAAAAGTATCAGCTTCGCGGCGCGAGCAAACGCCGGCATTGGCGATAAAACGATTTAAGCGCATCCCTTCGGCCGAAAGCGTTTTTAGTTTTGGCCTTGGTGCAGCGGCCTCTTTTTTCTTATCGGCCGGTTTGCCATAATTTTTCCGGGGTTTGAATTCTCTTTTGGGTTCCGATTTCTCAACCACCCGCGATTTCCCAATTCGTTTTCCTGAAGGTGATTTCACCGAACGTTTCGAACTGTTGCCGGATGATTTACCTTGCGAACTGCCCCGGTTGCTGTTGTTATTCTTGCGCATTGCTAAAATTATTTTGTGCAAAGATCGCTAAATTTTCTGATTTGGAATTTTATTTGCGACAATTCACCTAAATTCGGAGGTCAAACATAAAATTAAAGCTATGAATTCGCATGAAATTGATTATAAGATCATCGGTCACGATGTTCAGTTGGTTGAAATTGAATTAGATCCGGCAGAAACGGTGATTGCCGAAGCCGGTGCTATGTTGTACATGGAAGATGGAATCGAGTTTCAGGCCCGGATGGGCGATGGATCAAACCCCAGAGTCGGTTTCTTTGATAAAGTATTATCCGCGGGATCGCGATTAATAAGTGGCGAATCGCTGTTTCTTACGCATTTTACCAATCAGGGCTGGGGGAAAAAGCATGTGGCATTTTCGGCTCCTTATCCGGGAACGATTATTCCATTGAATCTGCCTGATTTCGGAGGCAGGGTAATCGTTCAGAAAGATGCATTTTTATGTGCAGCATTAGGTACGAAAATTTCGATAACGTTTAACCGAAAACTGGGTGCCGGTTTTTTTGGCGGCGAAGGATTTATTCTTCAGCAGTTGGATGGCGACGGAAGAGCTTTTATCCATGCCGGAGGAACCGTGATTGAAAAACAGTTGAACAACGAAACCTTGCGTGTAGATACCGGTTGCATTGTTGGTTTCGAAACTTCGATAGATTACAGCATTGAACAGGCCGGTGGTTTGCGTTCGATGGTTTTTGGCGGCGAAGGATTATTTTTAGCCACTTTGCGCGGAACCGGAAAAGTTTGGCTGCAAAGTATGCCAATTCGGAAACTGATTGCTGAATTGTCGCCGGCAGGAGGAAACGCCCGTAAAGAAGCACGTGGAGGTTTGCTCGATAATTTGCTGGAAGGATGATTTTAGTTTGCAGTATTCAGTTTACAGTTTCAGTTGTTCGTTTCTTACTGTTAACTGAGACTGTAAACTTTCTACACCACTCCGGGCAAACTTATTCCTTTAATTTTTCGGTACAGATCGAGCGCGAAAATATCGGTCATTCCTGATACAAAGTCTACTACAGATTGAATCTTTTTGTAAACTGAATCTTCACTGGTTTTATATTGTTCCGGCAGCAGCGATAATATTTTTTTGCTGTATGTCTCTTTCGGAGATGTCATTGCATCAACAAACTCTTCCAGCAACGTACCAATAATTTTATAACCTGCAATTTCAATTTCAACAACCGAGCGGTGAGCATAAATTTCACTGAACGAAATGCGCTGAACTTCTTTCATAGCTGCGGCCTGCTTTTCCGGGAGCTGGTCGATAAGACTGTCGGCGAAAGTCCCGGCCATAATTGTTTCGTAATTGGTTTTGAAAATATCGATACAACGGTAAATCAACTCCCCGATAACGTTGGCGCGCAGGTAACTTATTTGTTCGTTTATATCGCTTACCTGGGTAAAGGTTTTTTCAAAACGTTCGATCCGCTCGTCGGCAAAGAAATTCTGGAAAAGACCACGAATCCGGTCGTAGTTTAAAATGCCCAGTTTAAAAGCATCTTCTAAATCCATAATCTGGTAACAAATATCGTCGGCAGCCTCTACCAGGTATACCAGCGGATGACGGGCAAAACTTTCATCTTCGCGTTGCGCAATTCCAAGCTCTTTGGCAATGTGGTAGTAATTGTCCTTGTCCGACTGGAAAAAGCCAAATTTTGGTTTGGTAGCTTTTACCGATTCGAACGGGTATTTTACAATGCTGGCCAGTGTTGAGTATGTTAATGCAAAACCACCCTCGCGTTTGCCGTTAAACTGGTGCGTGAGTGTGCGGAAAGCGTTAGCATTTCCATCAAAACAAGTGAAATCTTTCCATTCGCCTTCCGAAAGCTGGTCTTTGAATTTCTGGCCGCTTGCTTTGTTGAAATAGTTTGAAATGGCGGCTTCGCCTGAGTGTCCAAACGGCGGATTTCCTAAATCGTGAGCCAGACAAGCTGTTGAAACGATCGTTCCAATTTCGTGGATCAGGGGATTATCCTGGTGGATTTCCAGCAGGTATTCCGACAATAAATTTCCCAGCGAACGACCAACACTGGCAACCTCAAGGCTGTGCGTGAGTCGGTTGTGTACAAAAATATGCTCGGGCAGCGGGAAAACCTGCGTTTTATTTTGCATACGGCGGAAAGGCGATGAAAAAATGATCCGGTCGTAATCGCGCTGAAACTGCGTGCGGTCTTCGTTTGTTACGGGGCCTAAAGTGCCCTTGCTGCCCAATCGTTTTGGCGAAAGAAGTGTGTTCCAATCCATAGTCTCAAAAATTCTTGCACGAATGTATAAGAAATTCTTGAACTCTCCTTAATCGAGCCAGAACGAAGGGGTGAAAAGTACCAGTACCGAATAGATTTCCAAACGGCCGATTACCATTAGCGCAGTTAAGAAATATTTGGCTCCGTCGGGTAAATGCAGGAAGTTGCTTACAGGTCCAACGGTACCGAATCCCGGACCAATTCCGGCCATACTTGTGGCCACCGCACCAAACGAAGTTTTCAGGTCGTTTGTCCAAAGCATCATTATCATCGTGCCAATTATAAGGATGAGGTAATAAAAAAGTACAAAAGTGAATACCCGGTTAATGAGCTCGGGTCGTACAACATTCTTATTGTAATGAACCACTCGAACTACGGTGCTTGACGAAAAATATTCTTTATAGAGTGTGCGAATGCGTTTAAAAACAACCAGGTGACGGATAACTTTTACGCCACCGCCTGTTGATCCCGACGATGCTCCGATCAACATCAGAATAGCAATTATTCCGATGGATTGTAAGGGCCACTGCAAATAATCGGTCGTGGCAAAACCGGTTGCGGTAATAATGGAAACCACCTGGAAAAAGGCATGACGGAAAGCCGGCTCAAATCCCATATCCTGATGATGAAAGAAAAGAGACAGGGTGATGATCGTTCCGGCCACCAAAATGATTTTTAAGTACAGTCGTAGTTCTTCGTTTTTGAATGCGGTTTTAAAATCGCCACGTAACCAGAAAACATGCACCACAAAGTTGATTCCCGAAAGCAGCATAAAAAAGGTAACGGTGTATTGTATAAATGGAGAGAAACTGGCCAAACTGTCATTCTTTGTGGAGAATCCGCCAGTGGCAATGGTTGCAAACGAATGGCAAATGGCATCAAACAGCGACATGCCGCCGATCCATAAAATAATAGTTTCGGCAAAAGTCAGCCCCATATAAATCAGCCATAATCTGCGTGCTACTTTACGTATTCGTGTCGATACTTTTTCGGTGGCCACACTCGATACTTCGGAGTAAAACAGGTAAATACCGTTAATTTTCAGAAACGGCATAATGGCCACCACCAAAACAATAATTCCCATTCCGCCAATCCAGTGGGTTTCCGCACGCCAAAACAAAACACTTTTGGGCAGCGCTTCTATGTCGGACAAAATAGACGATCCGGTTGTGGTAAATCCGGAAATGGATTCGAAAAAAGCATTCGTAAAATTCGGGATACTTCCGGTTAGCAAATAGGGGAGTGTGCCCACCAAAGCCATTACCACCCAGGCCAGCGTAACAATAATAAAACTCTCGCGCAACGACGGTTCTACCTGCCGTTGTCTTTTGGTAAGCAGGTTTAAAGCAACCCCCAAAACAAAGGTGATCATAAAAGTATGCGACAGATCAGTAGAAACACTCTCTTTATAAATAAATGAGACAATAACCGCAAAGAGCATAAAAAGACTTTCGAAGGTTATTACGATCGAAATGATGTGTAAAATTAAAGCGATATTTATTTTCAGGTGCTTCATTTATTCCAAAAAGGTATTAAAAAAAGTGGCAATGGATGATAATGTTGCTGCTTTACATTTTTCAGTTCGTTCTTAAAATGTTTTTGCTTTCGAATTAAATGCGTTGCGATGGCTCTATAAATTTACAAAATGGAATAGTCTTTCGCCAATCGAAATCTTAGCATCAACTTCGGGATATTGCAGCAATCCGAAATTTTATACAGTAAAATTGGGCGGCGGGAGATTGGTATGATAAATAAGAATATTCTTAAAAACAGCAGATATCGAACCGTTTCCTGAAATATTTTTACTTCTCGGAAATGCTCCGGAAGTTGTGTTTTTTCTCTGAAATGCAAGGGTTTTATGGTCGTTGTCTTCCTGATTTTCGAGTAAGGATTCGAACAAATCAAAATCGGATGACACAATACATTCAATCTCTGTTGTGTCAGCTGCTGCTGAAAAACCAATATCTTTTTTTGCAAAAGTCTGGTCGCCCGTAATCTGTAGTGTCCCTGTCAGAAAATAAATTAAAAGCAGTATGAATAGTGCTCTCAAAACTTAGCTTTTAAAATTACACGACAAATTTAGATTCTCTTTTTCAGTTGTGGTACCCTACCGCTGTAATAGTACTTAAAATTGAGGTTTATTTAACTCCGCTTTTGAAATGATGTGTTCTTTAAAGAGTGTAAGTGGAGAACTTCTTTACTTCGCGTGCCAGTTCGCGTGCCTTGCCATCAGTAATTTGGTTGAGTCGTTCCCAGAATTTTGGTCCATGATTTTTAATCTCGGTATGGACCAATTCGTGTAGCAGAATATAATCGATCAGCTTTACGGGCAGTTTCATCATTTGCAAATTCAGGCTGATATTGTTTTTTGACGAGCAGCTTCCCCAGTTCCGACGGTTGTTACGGATGGTAACTTTGTTGTAGTTAAAACCGTGTTTTTTGGCCAGATCGGAAATTCGTACCGGGAGTAAACGTTTGGCTTCGTGGCGGTAAACAGTAGTTACAATCTCATCGATAAAAGCAATCGAGTCTTCGTTTTCAAAATCAGTAACCGAAATTATTATGTTATCGCCTTGTCGGTTGGCATCGTTTTTTTCGCCCTGAACAATGCGGATTTTATGCAACTTAGTTTCAATCTCGGTGCCCGGTTTTATGATGGTTGAGCGGGCCTGCATTTTTTCCTGCTGCTTTAAAACCCAATGCTCATTTTTTACCACAAAAGCCATCGCCTCCTTTGGTGTGATAAAAAAAGGAAAAGAAACCAGCACCGATTTGTCGGGTTTTACGCTAAGTTTAATATTTTTAGATCGCTGGTTCTGAGAAAATGTTACCTTGCCTATATGTTTTAATTGAACTACTTGGCTTGCCATACGTTATTGTTAAAAATAAAAAATCAAAGATATCAATCATGGGAAATAAAAAGATGGAGGTATTCGTAAACCTCACAAAAAAAGATATGGTTGTTTCGGTTGAGGAAAAGATTCTTCCTGAAAGCCTGGTGTTCGAATCGTTAAATCCCTTTCCCGGATATTACCATAACCTGCCGACTGATCCGGGGTCGTTGTACATCTACATGGTGCTGGATAAGCAATATCCGCTGGAGGAGGTGTTGAGGGCCACACAAGCCATCGAAAAGAAGTACGACTGGAATTTTGATGCAGGAAAAGCATACATGGCAATAGGTTCAACCTTTCTGAATGCTATTCGAATAAAACACTTGCCATCGCTCGATCTGTTGGTAAAAATTCAGGAAGCTTATGTTGATCAGGGAATTAGTTTCCTGATGAAAAAGAAACTGAAAGGCAAATTGGAGGCGAATGTGAAAATTGTAAAGTTCCTTGAACTGAACAAACTGGCCGACGGTATTTTCTTGAATGTGCAGGATCCTACTTTTGCGTATATTGAAGTGCCTAAGTATTTGGATTCTGAGGAATTTACAAAAGTGTCGATGGATGTAAAATACAACTGGGAGGGGCACGAATTTGATGCCGCCAGCGCATCGTTTTATCTTGATGGTAGTCTTTACGAGGCAGTCCGTATCTTCTCTGATAAAATGGATATTGACTATTTAAGTGCCATTAAAAAATTATATGTTGATAAGATCGATTAGTAAGTTTTTTTTACAAAATACAAAAGGCAGCAGAATTTGTGTTGCCTTTTTTTATGTCTGCATTTTTGTACATTTGGTTAACTTTGTATAAAACTGGAATCATTATGGATAACAGATCCCGATTATTTGTTTTTAGCCTTCTGGCAATTATGGCGAGCGTACTGTTTGCCTGTAAAGGAAATCCGGATAAATCAACTATTAAAACCGAAGTTGTGAATCGTGGCCCGGTAGTGGCTTCGTTTAAGTGCCAGGGAACCGTTCGTTCAGCCAATATTGTGTCGCTAATAAATCCTTTACGAAATTCGGTGGTCGCCGTTTATAAAATGCCCGGCACGAAGGTAGAAAAAGGGGAACTTATTATGCAACTCGAAAAAACTGCAATACAGGATGAAATTGCAAGTTTGAATAACCAGATACAACAAAAAGAAAATGCTCTTGAGAAAAACCGGTTAAATGCAAAAAGTATTCAGCTCGATCTGAATCAGGGAGAAGAGGCAAAAAAGACACGCGTTCAGAATATGAAACATTCGCTCGAGCAGCAGGAAAAACTGTTGGAAGCAGGCGGAACATCGCAGGCAAGAGTTGACCAAATAAAACAAAACCTTTTGTTGGCAGAGCAGGATTTGAATAATCAGGCCGAAAAGAATTCCATACGTTTGCAGCAGCTTGAAATGGATGAACGAAACCTGGCCTTACAAATTCAGTTGTTTAAAAAGAGCCTGAATACACAACGCTCCATCTTGCAGCAAACTGAAGTGAAAGCACCTGTTTCGGGAGTTTTGCTGGAAGTTGCCGGAAATGTGGGCGATTATGTTTCGCTCGATCAGGCGCTGGTAAAAATTGCGGATGAAAGTACTTCTAAAATTGTTGGAATTGCCGGTAAAAATAAACTCGCTCTTATACAGGCCGGGGGAGAGGTGGAAGTGACCGTGAACAACGAGAAATTTACGGGAACAATCGGTCAGGTTTACGAAGATGAAAATTCGGAGTCTGTGTCGTTTGATGTTTATGTTGCCGAAAATGATCAGCAAAAAATGGTCGGAGCTGAAAATGTTGAGCTTCTGGTAAAAGCCAACGATAAAGAAAATGTGCTGCGAATCAGAAAATTGCCGGGAATGGCGTTATCGCAACATTTCGATGTGTTGCTTCAGAAAGATGATGAAGTGATTCGCACCGAAATAGTTCTGGGCACCTTTGGAAAAGATTACTGCGAAATTATTTCAGGTGTTAAAGAAGGCGATGTTATTTTGGTTGAAGATCCTTCTGCAACATCTGCTCTTTAAATTGAGCTACAAGTTTATACCTTTAAATTATTGGGTTAGATTACATTCTGGAAGTTAATGGCAGAAATGAATATTAATCTTTGTTTTTTGTAATCACTCATAATTGTTATGTTACCCTAAACTTGTTTCCTGAGCTCGTTTGTGTAGTGCTTATAAATATATCATATTGAATGCTAAAACAAGTTCGAGATGACCGAAAGATATGTGATATGACACAAAGCGGATATTCAAATATTAATTTAAAAGAAGTATTAAAAGTAAATTTTAGTTAACAAGAATTGTATTGGATTAACACTGTATTGCTCTACGTTATTAATTTATATTTTTACATTTTTAGTTGTTCGATAAAACAAAAATTCAATGAGAAAGAGAAACTCTCTTGCCGTTAAACTAAGTCCTGCTTTGCTTGCTACGTTTGTTTTTATTGTTCTTGTTGCGTGTTCCTTTGCCTTTTATAAATTTAAGATGGGGCAATGGGAAAAAGATGTGCGGAGCGAGATACTAGACCAAATGACTGGTAAAAAATCCAATCTGGAGAAAGCACTTTATTCACGCATCTACTACACGCGAGGAGTGGCTGGTTATGTTGCTCTAAATCCGGCAGTTACTGATTTAGAATTCTCAGAATTAGCTAAAGAATACATAAAGAGCGATACCGTTATTGGAACAATGGCGTTGGCGAAAGATTGTATTATAGGTTCAATTTATCCTTTAAACGGACATGAAGAAGCGGTAGGATTAAACTTGCTGGATCATCCGGAACGAAAAGAAATGGTTGAAAAGACCATTGAAACCCAATTGACATTTATTGCCGGCCCGGTTGAATTGGTCGAAGGAGGTACTGCTTTTATTAGTTACACTCCAATTTTTGATAAAACCAAAGGCCTCGAAAATGACTTCTGGGGGCTTACCGATATTGTAATAAATCAAAATATGCTTTTTAATGAAGCGGGGCTCTACGATGAGAGCTCCCCTTATAAATATGCACTTCGTGGTTACGACGGATCTGGGAATAACGGCGCTGCTTTTTGGGGCGATGATGAAATTTTTGATAAAGATCCTGTGCTTGTTAATATTGATCTTCCAATTGGACATTGGGCCTTGGCAGCAGTTCCGGTTAAGGGATGGAATGCTTATTTCAATCAGGATAAAACGCTGCTTAATTTACTTGTAATTAGTGCTTTGGTGATTAGTGTGTTAATGTGGTTGTTTGCACGGGCCGTGATTAAATTAAGAATAAGCGAACAGCAGTTAAAGGCTGTTTTTAGTTCGCTTGACAGTATTATTATTGAATTTGACAGTGAAGGTAATTACCTGGATATTAAATCAATTAATCCGGACATGCTTGTTTTGCCCGAAAATGAATTGCGTGGTAAAAATGTGGATGAAATATTTGATAAGGAAAAAGCCCGTTTTTTTAAGGAGGCCATTCGTAAATGCATTGCTAACAGGGAGCTTGTAGTTGTTGAATATCCGGTTCTTATTCGTAAAGAAGAACGGTGGTTTTCGGCGCGAATTAGTAACAAAGATACCAATACAGTTATTTTTAATTCGCATGAAGTTACTGAAAACAAAAAACGGGAACACCGCCTGATCAAATCGGAAACTGAACTGAAAAATGCAGTTGAAATGCAGAACAAGTTTCTATCGGTTTTAGCTCATGATTTACGTGGGCCATTGGGGAGTCAAAATAGTATTCTGGATTTACTATATGAGCAGTATGACGAGATGGATGAAAAGACACGTAAAAACTTTTTAGATTCTTTGCGGGAATCGTCACACAACTTATTTGCGCTACTCGAAAACCTGCTGAAATGGTCCATGTCAAAATCTGGAAAGATAGATGTGCAGCCGGTTGAATTTGATTTGCTGGAGGTTTGTAACAATTTGTCTGGCTATTATAAGAAACAGGCTAAAACAAAAGGAGTACATCTTTTAAATGAACTTAATACGACCATAAGAGTTTTTGCCGATGTAAACTTGTTTGAAACAATTTTACGCAACCTGATATCGAATGCCATTAAATTTACACCTGAAAATGGAGAGGTGGTCATTTCGGTTGAGTCGAAGAATGTCGACGGAAAGGTTTCTTATGTAGTGAAAATTACCGATAATGGAGTTGGAATTGACGAAGAAAGAATGACCAATTTGTTTGGGGTAGATAAGACAAAATCAACAAACGGAACAGCCAGCGAAACAGGCAGTGGTTTTGGTTTGATTTTATGTCAGGAGTTGGCACAAAAAATGGGTACAACAATTAAGGTGGAGAGTACAAAAGGTAAAGGGAGTACCTTCTCTCTTTCAGTACCCGGTGTTTAAACAAAAACCTCAAACCGATAATTTACCTTTTTTACTTTCCAAAGCTGAGTGGGAATGTTCTTTGAATCATGCGGAGGCTGTTCAGATTGTAAGCAGATTGAGCATTTAAACGGGAGTATCAACTTTCAACTTTTTTGTGAGATTTGGTTACGGTGAGAAATACTTACTACCGTAAAAAATATAGGCAAGTTGCTATTGATTCAACTTGCCTATATTGTGTTTTGTAGAAAGGTGATTTTACGTCTTATTTTATCAGCCCCCGGTCTTTATACTTTTGAATAAAATATTGATCCAACTCTTCCGAGTCTTTGTATTGCACACGTAGATCCTGTAATTGTTTTGTCAGTGTAGTTACAATATCGGCATATGCCGGATCGTCGTAAACATTATTCAGTTCCAGCGGATCTTTTTTGCGGTCGTACAATTCCCACTCGTCAAAATCGTAGTAAAAATGTGCCAGTTTAAAATCGGTGGTTACAATTCCGTAATGGCGTTTTACCATATGGAAACCCGGATATTCGTAGTAGTGATAATAAACCGCATCGCGTGTCCAGGCGGCAGTGTCGCCAAGTAACAGGGGCATCAGGCTTTCGCCTTGCATATCCGCTGGTGCTTCAACTCCGGCAGCCTCCAGAAAAGTTTGTGCAAAATCGAGGTTTTGTACCATTTCATCCGAAACCGATCCTGGAGCAATTTTCCCCGGCCACTTTACCAACAGCGGTGTTTTAAACGATTCGTTGTAAATAAAACGTTTGTCGAACCAACCGTGCTCGCCCAGATAAAATCCCTGGTCGGAAGTATAAACAACGATTGTATTCACGTCCAATCCCTGCTCCTTTAAATGATCGAGCAAACGACCAACATTCTCATCCACCGATGCAATACATCCGAGATAATCCTGCATGTAACGTTGGTATTTCCAGCGCATAAATGCTGAGTCGTTCATTGTTGGGTACAGCTTGGCAAACTCCTCGTTTATCGGTTCGTAAACAGCATCCCAGCTGGCTTTTTGCTCGTCGGTAAACCGGGCATATTTACTTTTAAAAACGTTAAATCCCCATTCCGACATTTCCTCAACGCCAAGTTCTTTTGCCAGCTCCGGGTAAATTTTGTTATCGGCCGAAACTGTCATGTGTTTTAGCAGGTTCATTTCGGCTTCTTTCGCTGCCGATCCTCTGCCTCTATAGTCATCAAACAATGTTTCCGGTTCGGGGAAAGTCTTTTTGGTAAACTCCTTATAATGGCGTTCGGCCGGATACCACTCGCGATGAGGTGCTTTGTGCAGATACATCATTAAAAAAGGCTCATCGTCCTTTCGGCGGTTATCCATCCAGTCGATCGCAAGGTCGGTAATCACATCGGTTACATATCCCTGAATTGTTGTATCGCCGTTGTTGGTAATAAAATCAGGATTGTAATAATCGCCCTGACCGGGAAGGATTTTGAACTCATCAAAACCTTTTGGATTGTTCCCGAAATGCAGCTTGCCAAACATAGCTGTTTGGTAACCGGCATTGTGTAACAGCTGCGGAAAAGTAACATTCGTTGTGTCGAAAGGAAAGTTATTGTCGATCTTTCCGTGGATGTGCGTGTGTTTTCCGGTAAGAATGGTTGCCCGCGACGGAGCACAAATCGAGTTGGAAACACAGGCGTTGGTAAACAGCATTCCTTCATCGGCAATCCGATCGATATTTGGCGTCTTGATCAACTTATCGTCGTAGGCGCTAATGGCCTGGTACGCATGATCGTCGCTCATGATAAAAATAATGTTAGGGCGCTGCGGTTCTTTTTCTTTTTGCGAACAAGCTCCAAAAAGCAGGGCAGATGCAAAAAGAGTTAGTACAAATAAACTTTTCATTTTAGTTGGTTTAGGTTCTTATTGCAATGTAAATGTTGTTGTCAGCGAGGCATTTGAATCACCTCCCACATAAATTTCAAATTCTCCCGGTTCTGCATAAAACGAAAGGTCGGCATGATAAAATGCCAGATCATCGTTGGTAATGGAGAATTCCACTGTTTTAGTTTCGCCTTTTGGAATAAAAACTTTTTCAAAACCTTTGAGTAAACGCAGCGGCCGTGTAATACTGGCCACCATATCACGAATATACAATTGCACCACTTCTTCGCCATCAAAATCGCCGGTGTTGCTTACTTCAACTGAAACTTTCAATTCATCGTTATTGGTGATTGTTGCTTTGTCAACACTTAAGTTTTTAAACTCAAACGATGTGTAGCTCAAACCATAACCAAACGGGAAAAGCGGTGAGTTTGGTGCATCCAAATAATTCGATTTAAATTTTTGGAAGGTATCGCCATCCTGCGGACGACCAGTATTACGAACGCTGTAATAAATTGGTACCTGACCAACATTTACAGGGAAAGTTGCAGTTAGTTTCCCGGATGGATTGTAATCGCCAAACAGAACATCGGGCAGTGCATTTCCACCCTCAACACCGGCATGCCACATTTGCACGAAAGCATCAGCCAGTTCAACTTCTTCGCCAATTTCCATCGGGCGGCCACTCATATTTACCACAACCAGAGGTTTTCCGGTTTTTGCCAATTCCTGCAACAATTTCTTTTGACTTGGTGGCATAGTAATATCCGTGCGGCTCGATGATTCTCCTGTCATTTCGGTAGCCTCTCCAACAACTGCAACAATCACATCCGCTTTTCGCGACACAGAAACGGCTTCGCGTAACATTGTTTCAGGCGAACGTTCGTCGATAAAAATCTTCGGACCAAACACATTTACTTTAGCTGCAAACTCAGGATCGTCGCAAATGTTAGCACCTTTTGCGTGAAGGATATTTACATCGTTGCCAACCACATTTTTGAATCCTTCCAAAACGGTAACTGCAAAATTGAAATCTCCTGTTGGCGCCCATGTTCCCAGCATATTACTGCGACTATCAACCAGCGGGCCAACCAAAGCTACAGTTCCCGACTTTTTCAATGGTAGCAACTGGTTTTCGTTTTTCAACAGTACCATTGATCGTGCTGCTGCTTCTCTTGCCACCTTGCGATGTTCTGCGGTTAAAATATCATTTTCAGGACGTGCATTATCAAAATAGCGATACGGATCTTCAAAAAGACCCAGTTTGTATTTGGCTTCTAAAATTCGGCGGCACGCTTTATTAATGTCTTCCTCTGTAACTTTACCTTCTTCCAACGATTTTTCAAGCGTGGTCAGAAATCCTTCTCCCACCATATCCATATCCAAACCGGCTTTTAACGATAGGGCTGAAACCGCCTGCAAATCGCCCAACCCGTGTGCTATCATTTCGTTCACCGAAGTGTAATCGGAAACGACAAATCCATCGAATCCCCACATATCGCGCAAAACGGTGGTAAGTAGCCACTTGTTTCCACTAGCGGGCACGCCGTTAACATCGTTAAACGACGACATTACACAACCAACACCGGCATCGATAGCTGCTTTATACGGAGGAAAATATTCGTTGAACATTCGAAGGTGACTCATATCAATTGAGTTGTAATCGCGCCCCGCTTCGGCAGCTCCGTACAAGGCAAAGTGTTTTACGGTCGCCATCATTGTTGTTGTCGCTGTCAGATCGTCCTGTTGGTAACCGTTCACCATTGCTTTTGCAATTTCAGACCCTAAATACGGATCTTCGCCTGCTCCTTCAGAAATTCGTCCCCAACGCGGATCGCGGGACACGTCAACCATTGGCGAGAAGTTCCAGAAAATACCATCGGCCGTTGCTTCTTTGGCAGCAATCTGCGCCGTTTCTTCAATCAGTTCCATGTCCCATGTGCTGGCCAATCCCAAAGGCAGTGGGAATGTGGTTTTGTAACCATGAATCACATCCGAACCAAAGATCATCGGAATTCCAAGGCGGCTTTCTTCAACAGCCAACTGCTGCGCCTGGCGCGTTTTTTCCGGTCCGTAAACACCAAAAATACCGCCAACTTTTCCGGTTTTGATTTTCTCTTCAACCCCGGTGCTTACAACTGAACCTGTTGGAATTCCACCTCCCGGCGTAATCAGGTTCAACTGACCAATTTTTTCCTGGATGGTCATTTTTGCCATCAGATCAGAAACAAAAACATCCATTTCGGAATCACCCGAGTTGCTCGTCGACGTTCCACATCCGGCAAATAAAAATAACACTGCAACAAAAGTTAAAAAGCGTGACATATCTAAAGTGTTTTATAGTTACTAATCAATTCTAATCGGCTCGGTTCGCTCCGAAATTCCGTTTTCATTAAATGCTTCTATCGAAAAATAGTACGGCGTGTCGCGATCTAGGCAACGCATAAAATGCTCGTTTGTATCGTAAAGTTGCCACGACTGGTAGAGTTTGTCGGGGGCAATTCCCCAGCGGATGCTGTATCCTTGCGCACCTTTTACCGGTTTCCATGCGAAGGAAATATCGCGGCGGTCATCTTGGCGTTTTATTTGAAAATCTTTTACTTCGGCAGGTTTATTACCAAGTCCCAAACCAAATACCCGAACCTCACTCATCGCGAAGTTGTTCCCCGGAACTTCGATGTTTTTATAGCGAACATATTTTGCTTCCACCGGCTGATTCAGCACAATATATGCGTTTGGCGAATCTATGTAGCTGTTGCTTCGGTCAACGGCCGTTTGCCAGTTTTCGCCGTCTGCAGAAACTTCTATAACGAAACGATGGCGCAAACCTTCGGTGCGTGTATAAATGCCCGATTCGTAATCATGAAAATTCAGTTGAAAAGCATAAATATTTCCGGGATTCAGCATCTCAATAGTTATCCATTGTTTATCGTTGTTGGCTTCGGCCACCCAAAATGTTTTCGGATTTTCATCGGTCAATACATTGGCTGTAATTTCACCATTGTCATTCTTTTCAAGGGGTAATTCGTGTACCTCAACCTCATCGGTATTCGAGGTAAATTTCATGATCTGTTGTAACGATGATGAAACAGTAACAGCTCCTTTATACGACAACAACATCCAGCCGCAATGCTCTCCTGCCTGTGTAGGATGATCGGGTGCAAAACGCGGATAATCGCCATACGCAGTATTCGAGTACATCAGTCCTTCGTCGTCAAAATAAGTTGGGAACATGCACAAGCGGCGTTCCCATTGAGCGTTGGAAGCCAGTGCCATGGTTCCAAAATGCCAGTACTGTCCGTTGGTCTGTTTCACTGTAATTCCGTGCCCGGCACCATTGGTAAAACCACCCGGCTTAAAACTCATCGGATTGTTTTTCATGTAAGTGAATGGGCCAAGCGGCGATTCGCCAACATAAACACCATCAGCATACACATTAAATTGTGTTCCGGGCGCTGCATATTGCAGGTAATATTTTCCGTTGTGTTTAGTCATCGAGGCACCTTCCATGTATCCTTCTTTTAAGGTTGGATGAAAGTTGTTCTCACCAAAACGTTCCCAGCCGTGCTCGTCTTCCACCAGGTTTATCAGCTCTTTTGTTACACCCGTTTCCAGGAAACGATCATCCTTATTTAACTCTTTAACACGGATCGGATATACGTTTGATGAGCCCCAGTACAAATAGGTTTTTCCGTCATCGTCGATAAAAAGCTCCGAATCCTGGATGTTATTTGAGATGGATGGGGTAGGTGTCCACTTGCCACTTTTCGGATCGTTGGTGTAAAGAATACTTCCGTAACCGGCCGGATCACCGGCAAAATACACCAGCGAATCTTTATAATTAAAAGCAGTCGGCGCATTGCAACCTTCGAAAAACCATTGTTGAGGTTTGATAAAATCCCAGTGCACCAAATCTCTTGAGTGCCAGTAGCCAAACGAGCGGGTAACGAACATGTAGTATTCGCCGCGAAACTCGATTACTGCCGGATCGGCACCAGAGCGATATGAAATATTTCGGGCTGAATTATAAACCATGTAAGTGTAATCTATATCGAGCGGATTACAGTAGGTTTGTGGAACAAGCGGTTGTGCCTGAATATTGCTTAGAAAAAACAGGACAAACAATGTGGTTCCAATAAGTTTTTTTAAGGTTTGCATGGTTTAAATCTCTTTGTATTGTTTTATTTACGGTGTTTCAAATCCCAGCTTCGTAAGTCCTGCTTGCACATCTTCGTTTCGCATAAACAAGTTCCACAAAAGTCCGCTTCGGTAATTTTCAATCATCACCGGAATCGGTCCCTGATCGATTGCCAGGTAGCGTGGCAAATACCAGTTTTCTGTTTGACTGTATGCATCGTACGGACCGTATTCTCCTACCAACGAATCAGCCTCCAGATACAAGTATTTCAAAAATTGCATCGATTCTTTTGGGGTATAAGGAAACGATGAAAGTGCCGCTGTTGGCGAGATTACGCCTAAATCCATTTTTCCCGGCCGATGCCCTGCATAACCACGCATGGAATAACTTGAAGTAAATCCCCACTGATTTTCGCCATAACCTTTGTAATTCTTCGGATTATCCAATGCGTAGCGATAATGAATTGTTGCGTGATTTACATTTAGTTTCCAATAATCGGCATATTTATCTTTTAGCCCTTTCGGATTCAGACCTAGATACGAATAGTGTGCCCAAAAAAGTGGTCCGATTGGATCGTCATTATGTTCGTAAAAGTTGAGCACGGTGCTCAATCCGTAATAAACGGTATCTTTTGCAATGGCTCCGTTAAGGGCCCAGCCCTTATCGTAAGCAGCCGGAGAAATTGGATGCGTTGGCGATGAAGCTGCCAGAACATACATAATCAGACACTCGTTGTAACCGCCTACCGGAAAATTCATATCCCAGCCATAATTAGGCGACCAGTGCCAGTACAATACATCTTTGCCTTGGGTATACCAATCCCATTCCACGTCTTCCCACAACTGTTGAATATCGACAACCAATTGTTGTTCGGCTTCATTTCCATCTTTATAATATTCGGCAACTGCCAGTAATCCCTGAATCATAAAAGCCGTTTCCACCAAATCGCCGCCATCATCTTTTTTGCTGAACGGCTTTACTTTTCCTGTTGGTCCGTCGAGCCAGTGTGGCCACGCGCCGTGAAAACGATCGGCTTTTCCGAGATAAGCTACAATTTTCTTAAAACGTTCCAGTGCCTGCTCACGCGTAATAAATCCGCGTTCGATACCAACCAAAATGGCCATCACGCCAAATCCTGAACCACCAAGCGTTACCACATCCTGATCGTTTTGTGGATACACATTGTCCATGTGAATGCGTTCGCGTGCCATTCCCGAAACCGGTTCTGCTCCATCCCAGAAATACTGAAAGGTTTGGTATTGCACCAAGTCCATTAACGAATCTTCAATAGATATCCCGGCTTCCTGCATCTTTTCAACTGATTCTTTGCTCCCGGTTGAACACCCCGAAAAGCCCAGGGTAAAAATCAGTGCAATCAATATTATTGGAAATATAATCTTCTTCATGCTAATATGTAAAATCAAGTTTTGTTAATCCGGCTTGTACTTCAGGACACGACATAAATAAATCCCAAAGCAGGTTAGTCCGGTAGTTTTCAATCATAACTACAATCGGCCCCTGATCGATTGCCAGGTAAGAATCAGCGACCCAGCCGTTGGTAAAATCAAAAGCGTCGTAGAATCCATATTCTCCCCACAATTTATCTCCAAGTGTGTAGTAGAAATAGTGCAAAGCTTCCATCGATTCCTCAGGCGTGTAAGGCATCGACGACAGCGCCGCTGTAGGTGTAAGAACGCCCTGGTCGTTGTTTGGCGAGTGCGCCGAGTAGCCGGAATAACCGTCGCTGGCCGTAAGTCCCCAGCACTCATCGGAATACGCCACATAGTTTTGTGGATTATCGGCGCAATAAGCCTGATTTATTTTTGAGTGCGTTACATTTTGATCCCAGTAATTGGCATACTGATCGGAAAGATTTCGCGGATCGAGCCCAAGGAACGAATAATGTGAGAAGAACAACGGACCACCCATGTCGCTGCGCAATGGTAGAGTGTAACCGTAATACGAATTGTTACCTGTATTCATCATGTCGCCATCACGAGCCCATCCTTTGGTGTACACATCTTTGTCGATGGTGTGTGTTGGAGACGAAGCAGCCAAAACGTAAATTATTAGTGCTTCATTCCAACCTCTTATTTTCATATTCATTGCCCAGTCATTATTGGCCGACCAGTGCCAGTACAACACATTTTGTCCGCCCTGCGTGTACCAATCCCACTCAATCGTTTCCCAAAGGGTATTAATCTTATCAATCAGAGACGATTCCTGTGAATTTCCGGAATTCAGGTACTGACGCACGGTCAATAATCCCTGCATCATAAATGCAGTTTCAACCAGGTCGCCACCATCGTCGTTCGAGCTGAACGGAATGGTTTGTCCGGTTTCGCCGTTTAACCAGTGCGGCCATACGCCATGAAAACGATCGGCTTCTGTTAAAAAGTCAACAATAGTTTCCAATCTGTCGATTCCTTGCTGGCGGGTAATAAATCCGCGTTCTATACCCACTAGTATCGACATTACTCCAAAACCGGAACCGCCCGTGGTAACCGTATTTCCTGAAGTATTTCGTTCGCGTGCCAATCCACTAACCGGATGTGCAAAGTCCCAGAAATATTTGAAAGTTTGTTGTTGAACCAGCGTTAATAAATCTTCGTCCGAACTCTGCGGAAATTTTGGAGTGGTATCGGCTTGCGTGTAAAAGTTCAGTTCCAGCCCATCGAAAGGCTTGCCAATACGGTTTTCAATGTCTGATGAAATGGAGAAAACAGATTTGCTAAAACCTTCGAGTTCTTGTGAAATCTCAACAGAAATTGTTTGTTCGTCTACTTGCTTAACTGTTGAAGCGACTGACGCTCCATTGCTTGAATACGACGAATAAAGGGAAATATCGTCTTTTGAAACGGCTGAATTAAATTGCAGTCGGATCACCGGTTTTCGGTTGATATCCAGAATCCGCGACAGAGGATTGTAAACCACCTCATCGATCTGTACACTTTCTAAAACCAATGGTGTTGTGAGTGTTGAAAACTCATACGATTGCCCATTAAAAGGCTCTTCATTTGCTCCTTTCAAATCGGATGAAATAGTGAGTGTATAAGTTGCATTTTCATCCAGATCCTGATGATCTACTTTTACCAGTTGATTGGAGTTGAAATAAGAAAATGTTAATGCCAGGGGATTATTATCAGCGTCGAATAAATTAATGTTTGCATCTGCCGAAACTGTATTTACCGCAGTATTAAAACGGATTTCAATCGTTTCGTCGATGGCAACATTTGAATTGGCGCCACTTGCCGCAAGCGCCGTTTCGCCAATGTAGGCGTAAGTAATCGCCAAATCTTCAGTTGGTTTTTCTCCTTCTGAATCATCCTTACTGCAGGAAATGGTTATTCCTGTTACAAAAAAAAGCAATAAAAATTTATGGAATATGCGCATCAGAATCAGCAATAAGAGTTTTTGAAAATTAAAGAAAAAGTTTGAATTGACCCACTGCTAAAAACAGTGGGCCAATTCTGGAAACTACCTTATATTACGCTATAAACCGTCTTGCATCATTAAAGCAACTTCGTCAGCCGAAAGTGCTTTTTTGAATAAGTACAGTTCATCCATTAAACTTTCGTCTGAGTTGTGATTCCAGCCGTTAAAACGTGGTGCTCCCGACATAATTGAAAGCAAGTTGCAGCCGGTCCAGTCAATTCCCGAAAAATCACCTTGTTTAACCTCAATACCGTCAATATAAACGCTTGCCTCGGTACCCGAAATGGCAAATGCCATGTGCACCCAGTTGCCTGTTGTTGGATCAACATCGGCTGCTTCACCACCGTCGAACCAGGAGTCTGCAGTTCCATCTCCTGCATTCAATTTAAAACGTTGCATACCATTTGCATTTTCGCGGAAGAAACGGAAACCGCTTGTTCTGTCGTTTTGCGCATCAGGATTAGCAGTATCTTCCGGTCCCATAACCAAAATACCTGCTCTGTCCGGAGTTGCATTTATATTCACCCAGAAACTTGCACTGAATTCATCGGCCTGAATATCAACATCAGCAGTTGAGAAAGTAAGGTATGAATCAGCTGCTCCCTGATAAGCGTCGCCTTCAACACCACCGCCATAATCCAATGATGGGCTTCCAACAACAGTTGCATCTTTGCTGCTAATGGCTTCTTTAAAGTCGCCGTTAAAATTCATGTAGAAAGAAGCCTGTTCTTTCAGCATGATGGTTTGGATTTCTTCCTGAGTAAGTGCTGTATTGAAAATGCGCAGTTCGTCCATTAAACTTCCGTCAGAGAAGTGACTCCAGCCGGTCCAGTTTGGAGCACCCGACATAATTGAGATCGCATCGCAATCGGTCCAGTCGATTCCACTAAATTCACCGTCTTTTACCAGTTCACCATTGATGTAAACGGCAGCCTGAGTTTCTGAAATACTAAATGCAAAGTGAGTCCACTCACCTGTATTTGGCTCAACATCGGCAGCCTCTCCACCATCAAACCATGTGTCGGATTCTCCATTCCCTGCATTTAATTTAAAACGCTGCATGCCGCTGGCATTTTCGCGGAAGAAACGGAAACCTTTTGTGCGATCGTTATTATCATCAGCCGGAGGAGATACAACCAGAATACCAGCTCTATCCATAGTGGCGTCAACCTTCAGCCAGAAACTTGCACTAACTTCAGTCGCTCCTTGTAGAATTGTTGTTGGGAATGTGAGGTACGAATCAGCAGCACCACTGTACGCTGTTCCTCCCTGAATACCATCGGCAAATGCAGGACTTCCAACTGTTGTTGCCAGTTGTAGGCTGTTCATTTCGCGGAATTCGTTATTAAAAGGCATATAGAAAACTTCGCCGTCGTATTCCGGTACATATGGTGGTGATTTTGCAAAATTCACGCTTACTGTTGTCGATTTTCCATCGAGATCGGTAGCTGTTACGCTTAATACGTGCGAACCTGTTGTAACATTGTCGTAGGTGTATGTTTTCATTGCCACACGGTAATCCAGAAATTCGGAATAGCTGATTATTTCTGCACCATCGATATTTACCGAAATGGATCCGATTTCAATGTCGTCCCGCACTTCAAAATCAATATCAACCGAAGCAATGGCATCGTTTGTCTGAATTTCGTAACCTTCGGGCGGAAAGTTAATCGTAACCTGTGGAGCTGTTTCATCCGCTCCCGGATCTACAGCCGATATTCCATCGATGTAGCTTTGATCGCATGCATTGAAAGCAAACAGAATCAATGCAAGTATAAATAATTTATTATAAGTCTTCATGTTTTATCGTTTTAGTCAATTCCTTCTTCCAATTGTGGTAATTCAGCAACCTGATCGGCCGGGAATGGCAGATAGGCTTTGTCCATCGTAAATGTTCTTCCACCATACGAAAGGGCACTTGTGTTTTCCGTACGTACCATATCGTAAAAACGTGTTCCCCATTCCATTGCCAGTTCAGCAAATTTCTCGTCCAGTACATCTTGTGTGGTAACACCCGATAAGTTGGTCAATCCGGCACGTGCGCGAACCATGTTCACTGCATCGTCGGCACTCATTGAAATACTGCTTGATGCACCGCGGGTAAGCGCTTCGGCATAAGTCAGCAACATTTCGGAGTAACGGATTATAATAAAGTTTTTATTACTTCCGTAAGATGTTCTTCCGGGAATCAATTCAGTAGAAGGTTGGCTGTGTTTTCCACTCACAAAATTCATGCGGGCGTTGTTATTAAAAATATCGCCTTCGCGGTTGGAGTTTGTAATCCACTCCGGAATCTCGCCATAATCATTTCGCAGCTCGGTAATTCCGTCAGGAGTGAAAATTACGCTGGTTTCCAAACGAACAACTTCGCCTCTGTCGAGCATAAATTCGATGTATTTTAAAGTAGGCTCGTAAAATCCCCAGCCTGCTCCGGCACCGGTTACAACGGGTGTCCATCCGCCAATTCCAAACGGGGCCCATAAGAAATTAAAGCTATCGCCTTCGCCCTGGTTGAAATCGGAATATTGGAATTCCATGATGTTTTCATCATCCAGTTTTCCTGCCTTTTTAAACAGGTGGTAAAAGTCATCAGATAATCTAAACTCACCCGAGTTGATAATTTGCGAAGTTGCATTTACCACCCCCTGGTAATCTTTCATTTCCTGGTAAGCCAAAGCCTGAATTGCATAAGCAGTGTAAGTGGTCATACCCCCGGGAATATCAGTTCGTTTATTCGGGTGAACATCAGGAAGGTTTGGAATTGCATCGGCCATTTCGTCAACAATATATTGCATTACCTCTGCTTTGTTGCTAACCGGTGTATTCTGTATGTTATCAAGATCATCGATTACAATACAACCACCAAAAGTGCGGGCAATGTTCAGGTACAGGTAGGCACGCATCACACGGCATTCAGCAATGTACTGATCGGCCAGTGCGTTGTTACCTGATGCTTCGCGGTATTTATTAATCTCATCAATTGCCGTAAAAACATTCACGATATCGTTGTAGTGTAGCTGCCACACTGAATTTGGATTCCAGTGGCTGGCCTGGTACATATAATTGTCCTGTTCCTGCATAGGAACCTGGTCGCCTGCAGCATTAACATCATCGCCACGAATTCCAAGTGTGATCGGTTCTTCCCACGAGCGGGAGTATAAGCCCTGGTAGGCTCCCATTAATGGTAAAACCATGTTTTCGCTGATGGAGTAATCCACGTCGCTGGTAAACGATTCGTTTTCAAAAGGTTCATCCAGTTTGTCGGTACATCCAATTACCGACACCAATAGCAGCCCGCTTAATAGTACGGGTGCAAAATATTTTATAAATAGTTTCTTATTCATGTCTTAAAGTGTTTAGAATTTTAGATTTACCCCAATTGTATAAACGGCAGGAACGGGATAGAACTGACGGTCGATACCATTGTCAACCTCAGGATTAAATCCGTTGTATTTGAATACTGTAAGCGGCTTTTCTGCAGTTACAAATATTCTGGCATCGGGCATTCCTGCACCAATCAGTTTCTCTCCATCAATATTGTAGGCAAGTTGAATATTCTGGATGCGGAAGAAGTTTCCGTCTTCCACCAGGTAATCGCTAAAGTTCTGGTTCCATCCACGACGCAATGCCGAAGCCGATGGGTATTTGTTTGATGTCCCTTCACCAGTCCAAAGTCCGTTGGCCAAATCTGCGTCGATATTGGTATCGTTTGTCCAGATAATCTCACCTCTTTTGCGGTTGAGAATCTTATTACCTCCTTGTCCCATAATGTTCATCGAGAATTCGAAGTTCTTATAGTTCAGTCCAACAAATGCGCCGTACGAGAAGGTTGGAATGTATGAGCCCAGGAACACTTTGTCGTCATCGTCGATTACTCCATAACCTTCTTCGCCTTGCGCTTGCTGATCTTTAAATTTAAAATCGCCGGGAACCAACTCGTTGGCTACTGCAACAGGATCTGCATCAATTTCAGACTGGTTCTGATATACGCCCGCAACTTCGTAACCATAGAACGAAAGCAGCGGCTCTCCAACCTGAGAACGTTGTCTGAACTCTGCGGAACCTCCGTTAATGTAGGTTTGTCCGTAAAGGTCGCGAACTTCGTTTTTAAGCGTTGAAAAGTTAACACCAACGGTATAGCTAAAGTCTTTATTAATCTCGTTTCTCCAACTAACGGCCAACTCAAGGCCCGAGTTCCGAATTGTTCCTACGTTACGCAAAACGCTTCCCGATTGCAATTTCAAACTAACCGGGATAGCTGCATCCTCGGTATCGCGGATAAAGTAGTCGGCATCAATAGTTAAACGGTTATCAAATAATTCGGCGTTCAACCCAAAGTTGGTTCCGGTAACGGTTTCCCAGCCCAAATAACCAAATGTACTGGTTGTTGTTGTTCCGTCAACCTGCATATCGTCTATAGCCAAATAAACCGGGTTGGTTGTGTTTGCACCGTCCTGGCGGGCAATTTTATCGTTACCCAGTTTTCCCCAGCCACCTCTTAGTTTCAGGTAATTCAGGAATCCAACATTTTCCATAAAACTTTCTTCAGTAACAACCCATCCTAAACCAAAGGCCGGGAAAGTTCCCCATTTATCCTGGTATTTTTGTGTTCCTTCCTGACGAATGGTGAAATAAGCAATGTATTTGTTATCGTAATTATAAGAAAGACGTCCGAAATAGGAAACACCGTGTAAACGCTCGCCATCATCGAAAACTTGTTTTGACGACTCCGACTGCGACTGGTTAATGTACCATGCATTTTCATTCAACGGAATATCTTCGGCATTACCACGCAGGTAATCATACCACTCGTCCCGGTAAGACATCCCGGCCATTGCCGTAATGTTATGGTCGCCAAAACTGTCGGTGTACGTTAATGTGTTATCAAAGAAATGATTTACATCTGTTGTCCGTATCGATTCAATTGAAGACAAGGTACGCCTTGTTGAATTGGTAATGTAATAAGGTAAACCAACACTACGTTCTTTTAAAAACATCATTGAAGTATTGTAGGTACTCTTAAACTTCAAAAGATTTGGTAGTAAGTCAACCTCGGCATAAACGCCGGCTAGTACTTTTCTAATATTTTGTCTTTTTTCGTTGTACGCGAGGTTTAAAAACGGGTTTTGAGAACCACGATAGTCCAACAACTGTGCACTTGAATAATTACTTGGATAATCAATTCCTTGTGCTACCAATTCGTCGTAATTCTGTTGATCGTATACCGGTAAAATCGGTACGGCATGGTAAGCGCTAAACCAGGCAGCATCGGATGCAATATCGCGGGTTCCGTTACTAACATTAAAGTTTACCCCGGTTTTTAACCAGCTGTTTGCCTGATGATCGATTGAAGCACGAATATTCATCCTTTTGTACGAATCTTCAGCTTCCAGCAAACCCTCCTGATCGAAGTAACTAACACCCATTGAATAGGATGTTTTATCGTTACCCCCCAAAACCGAAACCGAGTGGTTTTGCTGACGAGCATGCGATTTCATGATCTCTGCATACCAGTCGGTGTTTACGTTTGGTACATTTGGGTTCACGCGGCTACGGCCGTATCGCTGCATCGCATTTTCAACGAAACTGATGTCGGCAGCCGATCCGGTCTGATAAACGTAATCAACAAACTGTTCGGCGTTGGCCATTTGCATAACGTTTTGCGGAACCTGAATACCGTAGTATCCTTCGTAGGTAATGCTGGTTTGTGTATTCAGCGAACCTTTTTTGGTGGTAATAAGTACCACTCCGTTTGCAGCCCTAACACCATAAATTGCCGATGCCGATGCATCTTTCAGTACCGATAAGGTTTCGATATCCGATGGGTTAAGGAAATCGATGTTGTCGAAATACATTCCGTCAACAACGTACAAAGGAGATGAATTACTACTTCCAGGAAACGATCCGATACCACGGATACGAACTGTTGGTGAACTACCAGGAGATCCGGAATTCACAATTTGTACCCCGGCAACTTTTCCCTGCAACGACTGCATGGCCTGTCCGGCAGGCGTTTTTACCAGCTCTTCTGATTTAAGTGTGGAAATTGAAGAGGTAAGATCGGCCTTTTTCATCGATCCGTAACCAACCACCACAACTTCCTCCAGCCCAACAACGTCCTCCTGTAACTGAATGTTGATTGTTCCGGCTTGTTGTGGATTTATTTCCTGCGATAAAAAACCAATGTAACTAAAGACTACAGTGGCTCCCTGTTTTACCGACAATGTATAATTGCCGTCAATGTCTGTAACAGATCCGTTTGTTGTTCCTTTTTCCAAAACAGAAACACCCGGCAGAGTAATTCCGTTTGCATCAACCACTGAGCCAGAGATAGCTATTCTATCCTGCGCAAATAGGGTTGAAAACGAAAAAAGAAGAAATACAATAAAGAATGTTTTTCGCATAACTTTAAAATTTGAATTAGTTTGACCTCAAAGTTACAGCGACAGCAAGGCGGAAAACAATCAAATAAATACACTATTGATACTTTCGGCGAAAGTGAATCGCTTTACGAACCTCATTATTACCTCATCCTGTATAATGTACAGTATTTGCAAATAGTTGTAAAACAGTGCTTAAGACGATGGTTTGTTTGTGAATTCTTTTTATTTTTTTATACATTTAATTTTGTTTATTTCGCAAATAATGGGGTTGAGAGTAGAAAATAGAGGAATTGGATCAATTTATCATCTGTTAAAACATTAACATTCGATGCTCAGAATCGGAACAAAATCGATCATAGGTACCATTTTTTTAGTTGTTTGGGCCATCACTTCTTTCGCTTTGGAAGAGGAAACGGGAGTAGTAAAATTTAACCAAACGATTTATAAAGGAGCACGACAAAACTGGGGTGTTAGTATTGCCAATAACGGCATTGTTTATTTTGCTAATCATTCCGGGCTTTTGTCGTTCGACGGAACCAACTGGACGATGAATAAGCTGCCCAATAATACAATTGTACGCTCGGTAAAAGCCGTTGCCGACTCGGTTGTTTATACCGGCGGTTATATGGAGTTGGGTTTTTGGAAAACAACTCCAACAGGTGAACTGATTTACCAATCACTAAACTCAAAAGCAGCAAAATTTTTTGAAGAAAATCCCAACCTGGAGTTTTGGAACATTGCAGTAAAAGGCGATTATGTGTATTTCCAGTCGTTTGGGAATATTCTTGCCTATCACAACGACACTGTTGTTGACTTGAAACTTAATGGAATTTCGGTAATGAACCATGTAAACGACCGTGTTTTGGTAGCGATCAGAGACAATGGAATTTGGGAAGTTGAAAACGATGAGGTAAAACGGATTATCTTAGACGATGCGCTGATCGGGACAACGGTTAAATTTATTATCCCGGGAAATAACGAAAACCTGCTAATTGGTACAGCCGACAGAGGAATTTTCCTTTGGGATGGCACAACACTAAATCAATGGAATGAGGACTGGACCTCGTATTTTATAGAGAACGAATTAAACCGGGCCAGCCGAAACAAAAACGGACAATATATTATTGGTTCGTTGGTTGACGGAATTGTGGTATTCGATCGTTTTGGGGAACTGATAACAAAAGTAAATTCGAGGAATGGTTTGCCGAACAACACCGTGTTGGGTATTGCTACCGACGAAAGACAGAATACCTGGCTGGCACTCGATATTGGAATTGGTTTTGTTGCCGACGACCATAACAAAAGTTTTGTGGTAAAAAAGTTACCGGGAGCGGGGGCTATATATTCTACGGCCATTTTCGAGAATAAACTGTACCTCGGTACCAACCAGGGTTTATTTGATGCATCGCTTGATTTGGATAACGATGAGATTAAACTTGTTCCCGGCACGCAAGACCAGATATGGGACTTGAAAGTAATTGACGACGAACTTTTAATCGGACACAACCAGGGGAGTTTTTCGCTAAAAAATGGGGCGAAGAGAGTAATATCGACTGAAAGCGGAGCGTTCAATTTTGTGCAGGATCCTTTTCATCCCGAGTTGCTGTTGCAATCTACTTACAACCGTATTATTGTATACCGCAAAACCAACGAAGGAATAGAATACCGAAACTACATCGAAGATTTTAATAACCTGATTCGTTACATTGAATTCGATCATTTAGGAAATATTTGGGCCAGCCACATGCACCGCGGAATTTTTAAAATTCAGGTAGATGAAGAACGTACCAAAGCAGTAGGAGAGCCTGAATACTTCGGAGAAGAGACGTTCGGGAAAGACCATTCGATCCATGTATTTAAAATTGAAAAACGCATTGTTTTTACTACCGGCGAGAAGTTATATACCTTCGATGATCTTACCAATTCCATTCTTTCGTACGACACGTTAAATGTCAGTTTGGGGAAATATGCAGCCGCCAACCGAATAGTTAAAGCGCCCAATAATTATTATTGGTTTATCGAGTCTTCATCAATTGGTTTGTTCTCCATTGTTCAATCCGATGTAAAACTGATTAAAGAGTTTCCAACCTCGTTGTTTAACGATCCATTGTTGGTTGAAGGTTTCGAAAATATACTTCCGGTAAATCAATACACCGGTATTTTGTGTCTGCAAAACGGCCTGGCATTTCTCGATGCTTCGGTAAGCGACTCTGCCACAAGTTTGATTGGAAGGTATGTGCCCGAGGTGAGAACCATTGAACTGCAGAGCAATGGTGGACGATCAGTATTTTTGCCACTAGATACGAGGAAAACAGAAATTAAAAACACACTGAATAACGTTAAGTTTCGATTCTCCTTTCCGATGCTGAATGAATTTCCGGTTTCGTACAAATATCTTCTACGAGGCTTGAACCAAGGCTGGTCGGAAAGTTTGACTGATCCCGAATTTCAGTTTGAAAGATTGCCGCGTGGAGACTATCAGCTACAAGTAAAAGCTGTTGATATTTGGGGCAACGAAAGCCAGCTTTATACTTTTGATTTTAAAATATTGCCACCATTGTTGGCTACTAAAGTGGCCATATTCCTGTATATGTTTATTTTAATCGGAGCACTTTTGCTGTTCCGTCGGTGGGGGGTGAAACAAACCCTAAAGAAAGAACAGCTGCAACACGAAAAGCGCGAGCGGGAACTTATTCGCTTGCGAAACGACAAACTACGAGGTGAAGTGCTTTTTAAAAGTAAAGAGCTGGCAAACTCCACGATGGCCATTATTCGTAAAAACGAGTTTCTGATCGACCTAAAAAACATTGTACGGAAACAAAAGGAGGAACTGGGATCGCGCTACCCCGACAAATATTATAATTACCTCAACAATAAAATCGATGAGAATATATCGAGCCGCGACGACCGCCAGATTTTTGAGAACAATTTCGAGCGGGCACACGAGCAGTTCTTTCAAAAGATGAAAAACAAATATCCTGACCTTACGTCGAGCGACTTGCAATTGTGTGCTTACCTGCGGATGAATTTATCGTCGAAAGAAATAGCACCGTTACTTGGTATCTCTATTCGTGGCGTTGAAAATCATCGTTATAAATTGAGGAAAAAGCTCAACCTTGAGCCAGAAGATTCGCTTACTGATGTTATGCTTTCGGTTTAAAAGCAAAGCTTTGTCTGAGACTTCTGGTGAATATGAGATGGTGTAATGTTTTATGAGGAGTCAATCTCAGTTGATTTTAACTAATAGAAAAAGATTCGTAGCGACCAAAGACCGTCGGAAGACCGTTGGATTATTTGGGATCACATTAAAAAGTAGGTGGAGAAGAAAAAATATCTCACCCGGAAGTTTCAATATTGAATAAAAGCTACCAGAAATAAGCAACATTCTTTTGGCTTATCAGCCGGATTCTACTCTTTGGCTTAGCCCAAAGAGATAGACAGAAAACCCAAGGCTGCGCCCGCCTCTCTCGGAAAAGCTACGCGATGCCGACTAAAATTACTGAACTCGTCGTACCTCCTCAAACAGCAGTAATTTTTTTACGTCGTCACCACTTGTTTTCCGGCTCACCGGCCGAGGCCCTGCTCCGATGCAGTGACGTTGCATAAGAGGACGGCCTCTTTTGGTCGTTGCCCGGAGTTAAAATAAAACCGTAGAGAGAGCGGGAAGCTCCGAGTAGGCGAGGAGATCACCCGTCCGAACTTGGGTTTTATAAAAACGCAGGGTAGTGACCAAAAGCAGCCTTGCGTTTTTTGCTTCGTTTTTGGGGTAAGACAAAAATGAAGGCCGCCGGCAGGCATGAAATTATTGTCAATTTCTAAATTAATCCACCGGATTTTTCAGGTGATCCATTATTTTGTGTGCTACTTTGTATGTATAAAAAGAAAAAGGAGCTACGATTTATTTCGTAACTCCTTGATATTGTTTGTGGAGAATACCGGAGTCGAACCGGTGACCTCTTGACTGCCAGTCAAGCGCTCTAGCCAACTGAGCTAATCCCCCAAAACGTGGACGCAAATATAAAAATATTTTTCAGAATCAATCAAATATTTTTTTTGGTAAAGTTTTTGCTGTTATTAATATAACTGCAGAAAACAAGAAGCCGGCGTTCTTTTATTTATTGACAATCCAATTAAAATTAGAACCCATGAAATCTAAAAAAACAAAGAAAGCTGATCTTGAAAGTAAAAAAACAACCTTATTCCTGATCGGTTTGGTAGTCGCACTTAGTTCTATATTATTTGCATTCGAGTGGAAACAACCTGCACAAAAAGCCACGATTGTTCAGGGATATGCAGATTATATGCCTCCCGAAGATCTGGTTATTCCAAGTACATCACGAGAAAAAGTAGAGCCTGAAAAGCCGATCATCAAAGTTCCGGTTTTTAAAGTTCTTGATGACGATATAAAAATACATGAAGAATTAATTTGGAAAGGAGAGGAACCCGACGAGCCGGTAACAATTGATCTTGGAAGTATTATGGATAATGGGGATGACCCGGGAGAAGAGGATTTGGATGCCGTTTTAAACTTTGCTGAGACAATGCCCGAATTTCCGGGAGGAGATGTGGCTTTGGTAAGTTTTCTGTCTAAAAATGTTAAGTACCCGTTAATCGCACAGGAAAATGGAATAAAAGGCAAGGTATTTGTGACCTTTGTAGTTGATGAAAATGGGGACATTTATAACGTAACACTGGCGCGCGGAGTCGACGCATCGCTTGACCGTGAAGCAATTCGCGTAGTGAAATCGATGCCTCGGTGGAAGCCGGGAAGACAGGGCAACACAGCGGTAAAAGTGCGCTACACCGTGCCCATTAATTTTATATTGCAATAGAAAATTGAAATGAATTAAAATTTCACTTGCATGTGAAGATTATTTTTTATCTTTAAGCCCCGATTTTGAAGGGCAAAAAATCAAATAAAACAAATAAAATAATTAAGTATGGAACTTAAAAAAACACCAAAAGCTGATCTGGAAATCAAAAAGAATACTTTTTGGTTGATAGGATTGGTTGTCGCGTTGGGGGTTTCGCTTCTGGCTTTTGAGTGGACTACAAAACCAACAAAAGCAGCAGATCTTGGTCAAATCGAGACTGCTGAAGTTGAAGAAGAGATCATCCCTATTACTCGTGAACAAGAGGTTAAACCACCTCCACCACCTCCACCACCACAAGTTATCGAGGTGCTGCAGATTGTTGATGATGATGTAGAAATTGAAGACGAGTTGCAAATTGAAGACACAGAGGCCGATGATGAAACTATTATCGACGTAGCTCCTGTAATCGAAACAGCAGCTGAAGAAGAAGAGGAAGAAGCTCAGGTATTCTTTATCGTAGAAGATATGCCGGAATTTCCGGGTGGAGACCTTGCATTGCGTAAATATATTGCCAATGCTATCAAGTATCCTGTAATTGCACAGGAAAACGGTATTCAAGGTAAAGTATATGTGACTTTCGTTGTAAGTAAAACAGGAAAAGTTACCGATGCTAAAATCGCAAGGGGAGTTGACCCTTCGTTAGATAAAGAAGCACTTCGTGTGGTAAATGCGCTTCCTGCATGGAAGCCAGGTAAACAGCGAGGAAAACCAGTTAACGTATCGTACACGGTACCAATTAACTTCGTGTTGCAGTAAATAATAAAAAACAATATTTTTGCACTCCTGTTTCTTTAGAAGCAGGAGTTTTTTTTTGAAAAAAATATAGTAAATGATAGAAACAGCACCAGAAACAGAAAAAGCGGTTATTGTAGGACTGATCAACCAGGATCAGGATGAACGTCAGGCAAAAGAATACCTCGACGAGTTGGAGTTTTTGGCCGATACTGCGGGTGCGCAAGTATTAAAAAAATTCACCCAAAAGCTCGATGTCCCGAATAAGGCCACATTTGTTGGCCCGGGAAAACTCGACGAGATTAATAAATATATAAAGGTTGTTGAGGCCGATACCGTAATTTTCGACGACGAACTTACGCCAACGCAATTACGAAATGTTGAACGCGAACTGGAGTGTAAGATCCTGGATCGTACCAACCTTATCCTCGATATTTTTGCAAAACGGGCAAAAACGGCTCACGCAAAAACACAGGTGGAGTTGGCACAGTACCAGTATTTGCTTCCGCGTTTAACACGAATGTGGACTCACCTCGAGCGTCAGCGTGGTGGTATTGGTATGCGCGGTCCAGGTGAGACCCAGATTGAAACCGACCGCCGAATTATTCTTGATAAAATCAGCCGACTAAAAACACAGCTGGTGAAAATCGATAAACAAAAAGCTACCCAACGCAAAAACCGTGGAAAAATGGTGCGCGTAGCTTTGGTGGGTTATACCAACGTGGGTAAATCAACTATTATGAATATGATGGCGAAGTCGGAAGTATTTGCCGAGAACAAACTTTTTGCCACACTCGATACCACTGTGCGGAAAGTGGTGATCGAAAATTTGCCTTTCCTTTTGGCCGATACAGTTGGATTTATTCGTAAACTGCCACACGGTTTGGTAGAATCGTTTAAATCAACACTCGATGAGGTTCGCGAGGCCGATATTCTGTTGCACGTGGTTGATATTTCGCATCCGGGATTTGAGGAGCAGATTGAGACGGTTGATACTACACTGGAAGAAATCAATGCCGGTGATAAACCTACTTTCTACATTTTCAATAAAATTGATGCTTTTACCTACGAGGAAAAAGATGAGGATGATCTTTCGCCACGAACACGCGACAACTTTACTTTAGAGGAGTGGAAAAGTTCGTGGATGGCAAAAAGCAACACACCGGCTTTGTTTATTTCAGCAAAGGACAAAACGAATATTGAAGAGTTTAAAGTAGAACTTTATGAGAAAGTGAAAGGAATTCATTCGCAACGCTTTCCGTATAACGATTACCTGTATAATTCAGACTGGACTAAAGGAATTCAGGAATAATCAGAGTTATTTTATTCTACGCCTAGAATTACAGGTGTATTTGCTTTTGTTTCTAGTGTAAAGTCAAGTCTTTAGTTACGGCTACGTCATTCCGAACTTGTTTCGGAATCCCTATTCTTTAAAGGATGCTGAAATAAATTCAGCATGACGTAACGAAGTTATTTGACTGATTTAACACTGGGAATGACAATGCGTGGAGTTATTTATTCGATCCGAAATCAAAAATCGTTAATCGAAATTCATCATTCAGTTTCCTCGTCCATTTCAACTTTTTTAATCACCGATTTATCGAGGCAGCTTTCCAGCATTTCAATGCTGGTTAAACGACGAAGCGGGTGTTTCATTTCCGGAGCAATTTCAACCAGCGGAACCAGCACAAAACGTCGTTCGTGAATGCGTGGATGTGGAACGATCAAGTCTGGCGACTCCAAAAAATCGTCGTTAAAATATAAGATGTCAATATCCATTTCGCGCGAAGAGTAACGTTCGTTGCCACGTTTTCGTCCAAAATCGGCTTCTATTTCGTGGATACGCCAAAGCAATTCTTCCGCCTCAAGCTTGGTTTCAATAACTAAAATCTGGTTCCAGAACACGTCTTCGCAATGAAAACCCCACGGTGGAGTTTCGTAAACCGATGACTTTTGAATTATTTTACCTAATTTTATTTCCACCAATTCGAGGACGTGAATAAAATTTTTATGCTTGTCGCCAATATTTCCACCTATTCCAAGAAATACCTTGTTCATTGTATCTTATATTTGTAATTCCTTGATCAAAATAGTACTCATTCACTAAATTGGAATATTAATTAAATTACAAAAATATGAAAGAATTCTTCAAATACGTATTAGCGACCATTGTTGGTTTCCTGGCCATATCGTTAATTGGTATTTTTCTGATGTTTATAGTTTTCGGGGCAATTATTGCCTCGGCCGATAAAGAGGTTACGGTAACCGATCAATCAATGTTGGTTATTGATTTAAGTAAGAGCATTGTAGACCGCTCCCCGAACGATCCTTTTGAAGACCTGGAGCTTCCCGGAATTTTTAGCTCGGTAAAAACAATCGGACTGGATAATATTAGTGAGTCGTTAAAAAAAGCTGCCAACGATGATCGTATAAAAGGGGTTTACCTGAAACTGTCGGTAACAAACGGAGGTTTTGCTTCGGTTGAAGAGATTAGAAACGATCTGATCGCTTTTAAAGACAGTTGTGATAAACCGATTTACGCCGTTGCCGACCAAATGATGTTAGACCAAAAAGGTTATTATGTGGCGACAGTGGCCGACCAGATTGTTTTGCACCCTGAAGTTACACTTGATTTTCGGGGTTTAAGCAGCGAGTTAATGTTCTACAAAAATGCCCTCGAAAAACTGGGTGTTGAAATGCAGATCATTCGTGGCCCGAACAACAAATTTAAATCCGCAGTTGAGCCTTATATGCTGGACAAAATGAGCGAGGCTAACCGCGAGCAGCGGCTGGTTTATATGAATAGTTTGTGGAATCATATGCTGAAAGGAATTTCGGAGACGCGTGGTATTTCGGTAGAAAAACTGAATGAATTGGCTGATGAAGCACAAACCTACAAGAAAGCCAAGGATATGGTGGAGAACGGTTTGATCGATGCGGCAAAATACCGCGACGAAGTGCTTGACGATATGCGCGAAATTACCGGTATTGAAGGAACAGAAGGAATTCCGGTGGTGAGTGTGAAAGACTACGTGAAAGTTCCGGTGAAAGGACAGACCAAAAAGTATAGCCGAAATAAAGTTGCGGTAATTTATGCCAGTGGCGAAATAGGAACTACTGTGAGTGCCAACGAAGGAATTAACGGCGATAAGCTGGGGAAAGAAATTCGTAAAGTACGCCAGGACAGTTCGTATAAAGCGATTGTTTTACGTGTAAATTCTCCGGGAGGAGCAGTGTTTGATTCGGAAACAATCTGGCGCGAAGTTAAACTGGCTGCCGAAGAAAAAACATTGGTAGTATCGTTTGGCGATGTAGCCGCCTCGGGTGGTTATTATATTTCGTGCCCGGCTGATAAAATTGTTGCCAGCCCGAATACAATCACCGGTTCGATCGGTATTTTTGGTCAGATTCCAAACTTTGGCGAGCTGATGAACGACAAGCTTGGAATTACGACCGATGATGTTGGTACCAACGAACATTCGAACTTTGTATCGTTAATGCGCCCAATGACACCGTACGAAAAACAACGCATGACAAATTATATTTCTATTGGTTACGATACGTTCCTGTCGCATGTATCTGATGGCCGTGGCATGACAAAAGAAGATGTGGATAACATTGGTCAGGGCCGTGTTTGGAGTGGCGAAAATGCAAAAGAAATTGGTTTGATCGATGAGTTTGGAGGTTTGGAAGACGCCATAAAACTGGCCGTTGAAATGGAAGGTTTGGAAGATTACCGAACTGTTTCATTGCCGGAATTAGCCAGTCCGTTTGAAGAAATGTTTAAACTGGGCGGAAATGTAAAAGCACACATTTTAAAAAGCGAATTGGGTGAAAAATACCGTTATTACGAGCACCTGAAAAAAGCAACCGAGATGAGTGGAATTTATGCTCGTATGCCTTACGATATTTATCTGAATTAAGATTTTACAGCAATAAATTGAAGGATGTGCCATAAGTTATGGGGCATCCTTTTTGTTTACACCAAATCACGTTATCTTAGCCACCTATTTTGAAGAACATTTATGGTGAAAATTTTATTATATCCTCTGGCCTGGTTGTACGGAATAGTTGTTTTTCTGCGTAACCGCGCCTATGATCTTAAAATACTAAACTCGAGGGAGTTTGATGTGCCCGTAATTTCCATCGGTAATATTACTGTTGGAGGTACCGGAAAAACGCCGCATGTTGAGTACCTGGTAAGTTTATTAAAAGAGAAGTATGAGGTGGCAACTTTAAGCAGAGGGTACAAACGTAAAACAAAAGGTTTCCGTTTGGTTGACATGGAGTCGACCGCGCAGGAAGTGGGCGACGAACCGCTGCAGATAAAAAATAAATTTCCGGAGGCTACTGTTTCGGTGTGTGAAAACCGGGTTTCGGGAGTGGAAAAATTGCTCGAACCTGCCAACGAAAAAACGCCTGATGTGGTGTTGCTCGACGATGCTTTTCAGCACCGAAGGATTTCGCCGGGAATAAATATTTTATTGATCGATTACAACCGACAGATAAAAAACGATTCGTTGCTGCCGGTTGGTCGTTTGCGCGAAGGTGTTACTCAAATGCGTCGGGCAAATATTATTCTTTTCACTAAATGCCCCGAGGAGGTAACGCCAATTATGCGCCGCATTTTACAAAGCGATGTGAACCTGTTGCCTTACCAGAGTTTGTATTTTACGCGCTTGGTTTATGGTACTTTGCAACCGGTGTTCGATGCTCCTGAAATTGATGAAGCAAGTTATAAAAATGTAGCCTGCCACATGTTGGTGGTTACCGGAATTGCGTCGCCAAAACAAATGCATTCCTTTATTCGTAAGATGGGAACAAATATGGAAACATTAACTTTCTCCGATCATCATTCGTACAGTAACGCCGATATTCGTGAGATTGAGAAAAAGTTCAGTGAAATAAAATCAGAAAGAAAGTTAATTGTGACAACCGAAAAGGATGCTATGCGTTTTAAAGACATCGGCGAAATAAGCGATGAACTGAAAAAGGCCATGTATTATTTGCCGGTAAAAATTGATTTTCTTGAAGAAGAAAAAAAATCGTTTAATAAGAAGATATTGAATTATGTTGGAGAAAATAAAAGCAACCGCGAGCTTCATAAAAGAAAGAATTCAGGCAAGTCCTGAGGTCGGAATTATTTTGGGAACCGGTCTTGGCGGGCTGGTAAACGAAATTGAAATTATCGATTCTATTCCGTACTCCGAGATTCCGAACTTTCCGGTGTCAACTGTTGATGGCCATGCAGGGCGATTAATCTACGGAAAACTGGGCGATAAGGAAATTTTGGCCATGCAGGGCCGTTTTCATTACTACGAAGGTTACGACATGAAAGAAGTGACTTTCCCGGTGCGTGTAATGAAGTTTGTGGGGGTGAAAAACCTTTTTGTTTCGAATGCGAGTGGAGGTTTAAATCCTGATTGGCATGTTGGAGAAATTGTGCTGCTTACTGATCATATCAACTTTTTCCCGGAGCATCCTTTGCGCGGTAAAAACAATAATGAACTGGGGCCGCGTTTCCCCGATATGAGCAAACCTTACAGTCAGCGACTGCGCAACAAAGCCAAACTAATTGCACTTGAAAATAACATCGATGTAAAAGAAGGAGTGTATGTTGGAGTTTCAGGACCTACTTTCGAAACGCCGGCCGAGTACAAAATGTTCCGCATTTTGGGTGGCGATATTGTTGGTATGTCAACCGTGCCCGAAGTAATTGTAGCCCGCCACATGGATATGCGTGTTTTCGGAATTTCGATTGTAACCGACAGCGGTGTGCCCGGCGAGATTGTAGAAATTTCGCACGAAGAAGTGCAGGAGGTTGCTATGAAAGCCGAACCTAAAATGACGCTGATTATGCGGGACCTCATTAAAAGTATTTAGTACATTTGATTTTGCAAACAACCGGAAACCTATAATTATGAAGCATACCGTTTTATTACTTTTAGCAGTATTGTTGCTGTGTAGCTGTTCGGAAACAAAAACAAAACAAGCCGAATTGGTGCTTGATACAAAGTCGACACTTGGCGAAGGTTCGATCTGGAATTACAAAACCGGAGAATTAATGTGGGTTGACATTAAAAAGGAAATTCTGAACATTTATAATCCGGCTACCGGTTACAACAAAGAAATGTTTACTGGGCAAATGATCGGAACGGTAGTGCCCACTGAAAGTGGCGATGCGCTGGTTGCTTTGCAAAACGGAATTTATCACTTTGATATAAAAACCGGGTCGAAATATTTGCTGGTTGATCCGGAGGTTGATTTGCCTGATAACCGTTTTAACGATGGAAAATGTGATCCGTCGGGAAGGTTTTGGGCAGGAACAATAAGCCTGAGTGGCGACATGGAAGTGGCAGCTTTGTATCGTTTTGATTCGGATACAACGATCCATAAAATGGTGGATAAGGTCAGCATTTCAAACGGAATTGTATGGTCAGCTGACAAAACAAAAATGTACTACATCGATACGCCAACACAAAAAGTAATGGCTTACGATTACGATGATGCTACGGGCGAAATCTCAAATCCCGAAGTTGCCGTAAATGTACCGGCAGAATTGGGTTCGCCCGATGGAATGACCATCGACGAAAACGATAATTTGTGGGTAGCTTTGTGGGGCGGCTCGGCAGTGGGCTGCTGGAATACTAAGACTGGAGAGCTGATTGACAAAATTGATGTGCCGGCAAAAAATATTACCTCGTGTGCTTTTGGCGACGAGGATCTGTCAACGCTTTACATTACTTCGGCAAGAGAAGCTACCAGCAAAGAAGATCTGGAAAAATATCCATATGCCGGAGGTGTTTTTAAATTCCGCCCGGGAGTGAAAGGTGTTCCGGCTTTCTATTTTAACGATCTAAACTAGACATCCATGAACCTTCTGGTACTTGCGCTGGCTCCTGTGGTTATTATTGCGGCATACATTTATTTCCGCGATAAATACGAAAAAGAACCCTTGCGTTTGTTGTTGTTTGCATTGTTGGCCGGAGGATTAACTGTAATTCCCATATTATTTCTCGAAGGTTTTTTAGACCGGTTTACCGTGCGGTTTACGTGGTTGCTTGCGGCCGCGTGGAAAGCTTTTGCTGTTGCCGCTTTCTCTGAAGAACTGTTTAAATACGTGGCACTCTATCTTCTGATATGGAAAAGTCCTGAGTTCAACGAGAAGTTTGATGGGATTGTTTATGCGGTTTACGTTTCACTGGGATTTGCCGCAGTTGAGAATGTGCTTTATGTAATGGACGGCGGATTAAGTACCGGAATTGTGCGGGCAATAACGGCAGTCCCGGCTCATGCGATTTTTGGAATTACCATGGGCTTTTATTTTGGACTGGCAAAGTTCTACGAAAAACAACGCCAAAGTTTGAAACAAAAAGCACTGCTACTCCCGATACTTTTACACGGCATTTACGATTTTATTCTTTTTACCGAAATTGGTTGGTTAACTATTGTTTTTGTAGGCTTTGTAGTTTATCTCTACATTTCGGGATTAAAACGTTTGCGCGAGCTGTCGAAGCAGTCGATTTACAACACCGACTACGATTTGTTAAATGAAAAACTGAGTAACACAAAACCATGAATATTCCGAATTATAATGACGTTGAACAGGCATACAGAATCGTACAAAAATATGCACACCGAACACCGGTATTGTCATCGGTGAGTATTAACAGTATTGTTGATGCCGAGCTGTTTTTCAAGTGCGAGAACTTGCAAAAAGTAGGTGCTTTTAAATTTCGCGGAGCTTGTAATGCTGTGTTTTCATTAAATGATGGAGAAGCACAGAAAGGAGTGGCTACACATTCATCAGGAAATCATGCGGCGGCATTGGCGCTGGCAGCGCGCATGCGCGGAATAGCTGCACATATTGTAATGCCCGAGAACTCGCCTGAAATTAAAAAGAAAGCTGTAGCCGGTTACGGAGCCGAAATTACCTTTTGCAAACCTACGCTGCAGGCGCGCGAAAGTACGCTGGCAAAAGTGATCGAAGAAACCGGCGCAACAGAAATACACCCCTACAATAATTTTCATGTAATTGCAGGTCAGGGGACAGCTGCCAAAGAATTGATTGAAGACAAAGGCGATTTTGATATTATAATGGCCCCCGTTGGTGGTGGTGGTTTGTTAAGCGGAACAGCCATTTCAAGCAAAAAGTTGTTGCCTTCTTGTAAAGTAATTGCTGCCGAACCTGCCGGAGCCGACGATGCTTATCGTTCGTTTCATTCGAAACGTTGGGTGACTTCCGAAGATCCTAATACGATTGCCGACGGTTTATTGACCTCGTTGGGTGAGCGTAACTTTGCAATTATTCTGGACAAGGTTGATGATATAGTAACCGTTTCGGAAGAAAGTATAGTGGAAGCCATGCGTATGATCTGGGAGCGCATGAAAATTATTATCGAACCTTCGTCGGCAGTGCCACTGGCTGCCATCCTTGAAAAGAAAGTGGATGTGAAGGGCAAAAAGGTGGGTATTATTCTTTCAGGAGGAAACCTTGACTTGGGGAAATTGCCATTTTAGGCGAAGATGATCTCCCCGGTGCATTAACGCAAAAGTTAAAATGCAAAAGTTCAGAGCATCCAGCATCTACAATTTAACAATTTGTCAGTTTAGTAATTGCTTACAATTTGCTTAGTTTCTTCTCTTCTCAGTGCTTACCGTCTTTTTACCACAGTGTAACGCAGAGAAATCACAGAGATCATGGAGTCTGGTATCTAAAGACAAATTTCCAATCTTTGAGGATGCCATCTTTATCTGTTTTATGTAGAGAGAGATGGCATCCTTTCTTTTCCAATGATCAATATTAATTAACCAAATTACCAATGAATACTAACCGGGCTCAATAATTTTCACCAAACATAAGTCCAAAAATTGCGTTTGACGCAACCTTTCTTTACCTTTAAACATCTTAATTCCATAAACATAAAAATAAAACCAACTATGAATACCTCGTAAAACTCAAAAAAAACAAAACAAACCGTTTGTACAGTAAACCACCCACACTGCCACAAACCCCAGGTTGCCAAAGCAACAGAAATCTACCTTTTTAACGCGCTCTTTTTCGGTTCTTAATTCTAAAGAACCTGTTTTTTAAAGTACTCCGTACTAAATACTCACAATCTAAAAATCTTTTAAAATATGAAACCAAAGAAATTAAGATTATTAACAACTCTTCTGTTCTTTTTGCCGCTTTGTGTGGTTTTGCTGGGGGCAGGATGTGATGATGATGAATTAGACACCAGTATATCTGATGATATAGGTGATTTAGTAGGTGTCTTCGAACTTAAATATGGCGATTCAATGGAGGTTGCTTACAACGGAGAAAAAGTAGAACTATCGATTGCAGATGTTGACGATAGTGTTAATGTTGATTGTTCCTTAACTGATTTTAGTAATAACTTAGATGGACCTTTGGCCGTAAGAATTTATTCCTATTTGCAAATAAATAATCAGGACAAAATAGTGAAAATAGCATCCAAACCTTGTGGAGCTTTATTTTATGAAAATGATGGACATGATATCCAGGATGTAAATGATTTGATTGACGATTTAGAATCTGCTCCGGCAAACTTAAATGATAGTTCCTACTTCGTTGATGCGTTCACTGATCTATTTGGTGAAGGCTCGTTAATTCAAGATACACCATTCCGAATTTTTATGGCAAAAGCATCGCCAGCAAATTATAACCAACCTGATGCAACTATTGATGATTATCAATTTGTCTTCATTGTAACCGCTAAAAACTAAATTTTATGAAAAGAATTATTATTTTCTTTTTATTGATTTTAAATGTATTAGTTGTAAATGCTCAAGAACAATGTTTAACCACGTCACCTGAGCCTCCCTAATGGATTTATAATAAATCAGCAAGATCCTTATTGACTATTAGATCATACTCATTGAATATTTTTGTCCATATTGTGAGGAGTAGTAGTGGTCAAGGTTTTGATACAGGAATTTTATCAACAATTGTAAACTCATTAAATAGTAATTATTCGGATGCTGATATCCAGTTTTCGTTGTTAGGATCAGAATTTATTGATAATGACTATTATTATGTGAATTTTAGTGGAAAAGAAAATCAGCTTTTCGGTGTTAATTCACATTGCGAAGCCATTGATATCTATGTCCTTGGCGAGTCAACAAGTTGGATAGCGGCAGGAATGGCAGATAACATCCCTTCAACTGCATTAATTATCCATGGCGATTATTATGATACATCAAGTTTACCTCATGAAATGGGGCATTGTTTAGGCCTTTATCATACACATCACGGGACTGTGAATGAAGGAGGAGGTGATCTTGGTCAATGTGCCGAATTAGTTAATGGTGATAATTCCCTGACATGTGGTGATTATATTGAAGATACCGCTGCTGATCCCAACGTATGGTCAAGTAGCAGTTGTACTTATACAGGAACTGGTACGGATGCTAATGGTGATGAGTATTCACCTGATGCCTCTAATCTTATGTCATATGCATATAAGCCTTGCCGGATTTTATTCTCTGAATTGCAAATAGAACGGATGAAAGATTTTATAGATAATACAACAATTCTTCAAAATGTATTTCATTCTACTATTTCCGGCCCCTCCCTAATCTGCACCTCCGGGACATTTACCGTAAACAATCCGCCTGACGGCACCACCGTTACTTGGGAAGAATCGGATAACCTGACTGAAGACCCGTATGAAGAAGGAACTTTTACCGCCAACGGCTCAGGTAGAGGATGGGTAGAGGCAACTCTTACCACTACTGGTTGCGAGGAAATAACTTTGCCACGAAAAAACATTTGGGCAGGAACAGAGGAGGCAACGGTTTTCAGCCCTTTCGATTTAAACCAAAATGCCTATAACTGGTATTTAACAACAGGAACTCCTTTTGAGTTTAGAGCCAGTTTACCACACCCTTCGGATGATCCGGCTGATTATATATGGACAGTTTGGGACGAGCAACAGCAAATAATGACTTTGTGCCCTTCAGGAACTGGTGGTTCTTTTGTTGCCAGTCATGAAGGATATTATACTGTGAATCTAAAGTTCAACAACGGATGTGGATGGGGAGATATTAAATCTCAGGATTTTTATTTTATCCAAAGCGGAAGTTTGATGCTTCAAATAAGCCCCAACCCAACCAACAGCGAAACGATTGTAAGTATTGAGCCTGAAGTTACTGAAGACGAAACCCTAAAATCTGTCACAACCGAAAATGTTTTCGATGAAAGTGTAGAGTGGGACATAGAAGTATACGATAATATGCAAAGCCTGAAACTTAAAAAACAAAAACTAAAAGGCAAAAGAACTACTATAAATACCCAAAGCTGGAAAGAGGGGGTTTATATGGTACGTGTTAAATACAACGACGAACTGCTTACCGGTAAGCTGATAGTGAAGAAATAGTTTACCCTGTGAAATTGTGCGAAGCACTAAATCTTTGATTTATTTCACAGGGTAAAGTTTACAGTCTCAGTTAACAGTTTCCAGACCTTCAAGGTCTCGTTTCTCGAAACACAAAAACAATTAACCGGGCTGCCCAAAGCACGCCCACAAATACTCATATAAAAACCAATAAATTATGATTTTAACTTTTAACCTTTCGGGGCTAACGAATGCCGAATTACTGTCGTTTGCACAAAGCCTCGATGCCCTGCTCGAACCATTGGGCGAAACAATTTCTGTTATTTACGATCCGTTTAAACATGCCCTGGTGGTATGTGTCGAAACTTCGGCAAGTGCCATTGCCAAGCAGGTGGCACAGCAACAAACCGAAGCCCTGGGTGTTGCCGATTTAAAACGCGATAACGTGTTTCGCGGAGTAAAATACATTACACAGGCCTATTTGTTGCACCCCGATGCAGAAAAACAGGAAGCTGCCGTAGAGCTGGAAAAGGTAATTGCCAAAGTGGGCTGGAACCTTAACCGCGAGAGCTACGATGAACAGTCGGCATTGATGAAAACCCTGTTAAAGGAACTTACCGGAAAACAGGCTGCGCGTGTGGCCCTGTTAGGCATGACTGAATATGTTGATTTGCTCAACACTTCGCAAATTGAATTTGATACTATGCGGCAGGAACAACTGGAGCATAATACCGAAATGGAACAAATTAGTTCGATGACGGCGGTACGCGGCGATTTGGAACAAGCCATAAAAGACCTGCTCGAAATCCTTCCGGGCTACTACCGCATGACCAACGACAAAGCGCTTGGGGCAGTGCTCCCTAAAATAAAAGAACTGATCGACCGCACGGTATAGCAGGGAGTCGCAGTAATCAGTTTTCAGTTGCATACAGACCTTCAAGGTTTTTAAAACCTTGAAGGTCTTTTTTTTGTAAAAAACCGTAAAGCGCTGAAATATAGGTTCTAGTAAATCTGCGGCTAACAACTTTTTCCGTAGAATTGCCAGCCGCAACTCAGCGAGAGCCAACCCGACGCGTAGGATTTGCCCCTGCAATTCAGCGAGAGCTAAACTTTTGCAAAAGATTTGCCCCTGCAATTCTGCGGCTGGTAACTTTTTGCGTCGGATAAGCTCCCGCAATTTTGCAACGGGCAACTTTTGCACAAAAAAATAGCTGTGCAATTTTGCGGGAAGTTGTTCTCTGCTGTAACAGATTCTTCGCTGGGCTCAGAATGACATTGTCGAATATCCAATAATCAATTTTCAACTATCCAGAATCAAAACATCGGACTAATAATATGCGCCAGCGATTCGCGTATTTTATCAAGAAGAGACCGTTTGCGCCACTCTCTGTATTTTACTTCGCGGCTTTGCTGCAAATCGGATAAAAAGTGTTGCTCCAGCTCTTTGGTGAATTCTTTTTGGTAGATAAAAGCATTGGCTTCAAAATTGGTTTCGAAGCTACGGAAGTCGAAATTACTGGTTCCTATACTCGAAATAGAATCGTCAACCAACAGGTATTTACTATGAATAAAACCTTTCTGATAAAGAAAAATGCGAACGCCGGCTTCCAGCAATTCTTCTACATACGAAAACGAGCACCATTTCGAGAGCGAGGCATCCGATTTTTCTGGTATAATAATGCGCACATCAACCTGGCTGAGTGCTGCAGTTCTTAGTGCTTCCTTTAATTCCGGTGGCGGCATTAGGTAAGGTGTAACAATGTAAATTCTTTTTCGTGCTGAAGTAATGGCAGCAAAAAAGGCTTGTTCAATACTTTTCCAGCTGTAATCGGGTCCACTTGCCGAAACCTGTACCGGAGCGCCCGGAGCATCGGAAAGGGGAGGGAAATATTTATATCCGTAAAGATTTTGTTTGGTAATAAAATACCAGTCGGCAGCAAAAATCACTTGCAGGGTGGTAGCAGCATCGCCACCAATTTGCAGGTGTGTGTCGCGCCAGTGGCCCAGTTCTTTCATCCCTTCAATGTAACGGTCGGCAATGTTTATGCCGCCAATAAAGCCCATTTTCCCGTCAATAACAATTATCTTTCGGTGGTTGCGGTAATTTACCCGCGAGGTAAAGCGCGGAAAACGAACTTCCATAAAAGGATATATTTCGATGTCGTTGGCCTGCAAATCACGGAAAAATTTCCGTGTCAGTCCCCAGCTGCCCACATCGTCGACAATAATACGCACCTCAACACCTTCCTGCCGTTTTTTTATGAGCAGATCTTTCAGTTTATTGCCAATTTTATCATTCGCAAAAATGTAATACTCCATGTGGATGTGGTGTCTCGCTTTTTCAATTGCTTCAATAATTTTATCAAAGGTATGTTGCCCGTCTTTCAGCAAATGGAGTGTGTTTCCGGTAGTTAGTAACGAGTCGGAATTATTCAGCAATAACCTAATTAGTGGTGCCAGGCTGTGTAGTCCGGCCTGCGAAATAAGCTTGTTTTGTTCGATATTCTTTAGTTGTTCGGCACTCATTTGCCGCAATGCTTTCAGGCTTTTTATGCCGCGCCTCGAAAACATTTTTCTTTTGCGGTATTCCTGTCCGAAAACGAGGTAAAAAATCATTCCAAAAATGGGGATCAGAATCAGGACTAGAATCCAGGCGGCGGTTTTAAATGGCGATCTTTTTTCTAAAATGATCATCAGAGCAACCGGAATTGCAGTAATAAGAAAAATCAGGTAAAACCAGTTCCAGAATTGACTCCAATCAAACATATTTTGTTTATTTGTACTGGTAAATTTCGAAAATTAATTTGAGTAAAAACAATATTTGTCTCATTTTCGTAGTTAAAGGTAGCGATGAGAAAAACAAAATACATATTACTGTGGATATTCGTTGGGGGAGCCATGTTTTTGTATGCCTGTTCGGGTACAAAACAAGTTGCTGAAAGCCAGAATACAAGTGTGGAAGTAACAGGAAAGGACAGTGTAGAGTATGATGTGGAGACATTTAATGCGAATTTCGATATTTGGTATCAGCGGCAAAATACACCGGCCAGCTATCGGTCGAAATCGTATTACGAAACCTGGAACCGACAATATGTAAGTGCGTGGAATGCAAAATGCGCTTCACCATCGCCATACTGGAATTTTGAACCTGTTGTTGGTTATGACCCTGCTGAAGATTACGGTTTTGAAATGAACCACAAACTGTTTTACTACTTTATGTATGTGGAAAATGTTCTGAAAAAGAAGATTATTCCCGGAGGCCCGCACGTAACGTTTAAGTAGTGGGATTCATGTGATTCCTACAAAGAATCAAATGAAATGATTCATCCTACCAGTATTCTGTTCAAGCAGAAGAAACTGGCTTTTGCCCTATCGGGCCGATTTTACTTTTTGTGGTAAGACAAAAATGAAGGACGCCGGCAGGCAGTAAATTACTACATTTTTAGTGTCGCCTTATAATTGTAATCTGCCTCAATTTCAAGTGATTCTAACTGTCTGTATTTCGGTAAATTACCAACTTGTCTTTCCCTGTCGATTCAGCTTGCCCTGTATTTGCCGGCAATGTAGGTGCTTTTATACCATTGCCAAAACAGGTATGTCCGGTGTAAACATGAGCTTCGTCCCACAGCCCGGCATTGATAAAAGTAGAGAGCAATTGCTGTCCTCCTTCAACTATTAACGAAAGCACATTTTTTTGATGAAGCACTTCCAGAATCTGTGGAAGAAGTTGATCGGTGAAATCAATTTTAATGAATTCAGTGTTTTTGTAGCTGTGATTTTCAAGCCCGTTAAAAACAATTGTTTCGGTAGAATTGTCGAACAGGTTCAGCTTTTTATCCAAACGCAACTGGCGGTCCAGCACAATCCGCAATGGGTTTTTCCCTTTTATTAGTCGCACGGTTAGCGATGGATTATCTTTTTCGGCGGTGTTGGTACCCACCATAATTGCATCTTCTTCGGCCCTCATTTGATGAACCCGCAACAATGCGCGCGGTCCGGTAATCCACGTTGGCTCTCCGTAGTCTTCAGCACTTCGGTCTTTATCAATAAACCCATCAGAGGTTTGTGCCCATTTCAGCAAAATGTAAGGCCGTTGTTTTTGGTGAAAAGTAAAGAAGCGTCGGTTCAGCTCGTCGCATTCTTTTCTCAGAATACCTGTTTTTACTTCAATTCCGGCATTCTTTAGTCGTTCAATTCCTTTACCGGCCACTTTTGCAAACGGGTCGATACTGCCAATTACCACACGCGGAATTTGTTTCTGAATGATCAGATCGGAACAAGGAGGCGTTAGGCCGTAATGTGCACAGGGTTCTAAAGAAACGTAAATGGTGCTTTCTTTCAGCTTCCCGGCGTCGGTAACCGAGTTTATGGCGTTTACTTCGGCATGTGCCTGTCCGTGTTTCTGGTGAAATCCTTCGCCTATAATCCGGTCGGAATGAACAATAACGCACCCAACCATCGGGTTTGGCGAAACATGTCCGGCACCCATGCGGGCCAGCTCGATACAACGAGCCATATATTTTTTTTCGGTTGTCATTTTCAAGGAAAGACTAAATTTGCAGCAACAAAAGTACACAATGCAGAAAACTATTCAATACATCCGGGCAGAATTGGCGCCGTTTTATCCCGAAACCGAAATTTCAGGATTTATACAAATGATAATGAATAGCGTGTTGGGATTGTCGTATACGCAAATGATTCTGGAAAAAGACCGGGTGTTGGAAAACTATGAATCAGATCGGATAAAAAGCATTGTTCAGCGACTTAAAACACACGAACCCATTCAGTATATTTTGGGTGTTGCCGAATTTTACGGGTTACAATTGAAGGTGAAACCGGGAGTTTTAATTCCGCGGCCTGAAACCGAAGAGTTGGTGGAGTGGATATGTAAAACGGAAATTCCGGCGTCTGCAAAAATCCTGGATATTGGCACCGGAAGTGGTTGTATTCCTCTGGCTTTAAAAAATGAATTGCCCACTACCGTGGTAATGGCTGTTGACGTATCGGAAACTGCATTATCGCTCGCAACCGAAAATGCGCAAAAGAATAAGCTGGAAGTTGCTTTTGAACACGCAGATATTTTAAATTGGCAGGAACTTTCGTGGCCGCAGTTTGACGTGATTGTAAGCAATCCTCCATATGTGATGGAACGCGAAAAGAAGCAGATGGAAGCCAATGTGTTGGAGCACGAACCCGAGCTGGCTTTGTTTGTGAGCGATAGCGATCCACTGATTTTTTACCGTACCATTGCGCAGTTTGCAGCGAAACAATTAAACGAAAGTGGCTACCTGTTTTTTGAGATCAACGAAAATTTAGGAGACGAAATGGTGGCGCTTGTTAAGCAATTGGGATTTAAGTCGATAGAATTGCGTCGTGATTTGAATAATAAAAACCGCATGCTCCGATGTCAAAAATAAACAGTTTCTGCATCATGAAAATGAATATTTTGCGTTCATTATTGCAAACGATTTTTTATTTTGCAGACAACTAAATCAACATTTTGAGAAAAGCACTCCGTAACATATTATTTTTTGTCAACATACTTTTGGCACTGGCCCTTGCCGCATCCTACCTTTCTGTGTACATCGCGCCCGATAAGTATTGGTTGCCGTCGATATTCGGAATGGCCTACCCGTTTTTGCTGGGCGGCAATCTCCTGTTTATTGTGCTCTGGATTTTATTTAAACCGCGATACACCTTGTTGTCGGTGGGGATGGTGTTAATTGGCTGGGGCTACTTTACACGATTTATGCAGATAAAAGGTAAAAGCAGCGAAGAGGCCGATATTAAGGTTGTTTCGTACAACGTAAAACATTTTGTGGCCGACACCAGCGGAACTCAGAAAGAAAATGCAACGAAAATCATTTCATTTTTAGCCGATCAAAACGCTGATATTATTTGTTTGCAGGAAGCCCGTTTGCGTAAGAACAGCATTTTTAATCTTGCCCAAACAGTTCAAGATCTGGAATCGATAAAACACTACCAGTTTGCACGTTCGAGCACTACTTACGGTTCGGTTACCATGACCCGTTATCCGATTTTATATATGGGCGAAATTCGATTTGAAAACTCCAGAAATATTACCATTTATACCGATGTTTTAATCGACTCGGACACGGTTCGGATTTTCAATATTCATTTACAATCGTATCACATTGATCCGGATAAATATTCAATTATTGAGTCGCCTGGAATTAGTGAAGAGAAGGACATTAAAGAGGTGAAAGAAATGAGCGCGAAATTTAGGGAGGCTTTCCGATTGCGTGCCGAGCAGGTACGCGAAATTCGTAAATACATCGATCAGTCGCCTCACAACGTAATTGTTTGTGGCGATTTTAACGATACGCCGGTTTCGTTTTCGTACCACACTTTAGCCGATGGTTTAACCGATGCTTTTGTTAATTCGGGGCAGGGAATAGGCCGCACTTATATTGGGAAGTTGCCTTCGTTTCGTATTGATTATATTTTGCATGGAGACCGGTTTGAGTCGTACAATTTTGAAACGCTCGATTACCGAATGTCTGATCATTTACCAATAAGCTGCAGTTTGTTAAAACAGGATTAGTAGTCGGTGAGAAGTTCGACAGCTACTTTTTTGTCCGTTTTTAGTTGCTCAACCAGCGCATCAACACCGGAGAATTTCTGCTCTTCCCTGATTTTGTCGATAAAAATTAGCGTGATATCGTCGCCATACATATCGCCCGAAAAGTCAAAAATATTTACTTCAATACTTCGGTTGTCGGCATTGTTGTTAAAAGTTGGGCGCGTGCCAATATTCAGCATTCCTTTATACTGCTTGTCTTCTATTTCAATTAAAACAGCATAAACGCCGTAGCCCGGAATGATTTTATATTTGTCAGATGCCTCAATATTTGCAGTGGGGAAACCCAGTTTGCGGCCCAATTGCATGCCTTTTACAACGGTTCCGTGCAAGGTAAATTCGTAGTCCAGGTACTGGTTGGCCTTTTTTATGTCGCCCGATTGCAGCGCTGCCCTGATTTTTGTAGAACTAACTTTCTCGGCCTCAACCGACAGTGCATCGGTTTTTTTAACCGTAAAATTATTTTTTTCTGCACATTCCAGCAGGTATTCGTAGCCGCCCTCGCGGTTTTTGCCAAAGCGGTGGTCGTAGCCCACAACCAAACAACGGGTGCCTATTTTATTTACCAAAATATCTTTTACAAAGTCGGTGTACGAAAGCTCTGCAAATTCTTTGTTGAAAGGATAAATGATCAGATGATCGACGCCAAACTTTTTAAACAACTTAATTTTCTCCTCTTTGGTAGTCAGCAAACGAAGGCTTTTTTCGTCAGGCGAAGTTACAACCCGGGGGTGAGGGTAAAATGTAAAGATCACCGTTTCGCCATTAATTTCTTTGGCCAGTTGTTGTAATTCTTCAATAACCGACTGGTGCCCTTTGTGCAGCCCATCGAAAGTACCGATGGTTACCACCGGGTTAATGGCATTAAAATCGTCGAGCGAATAATGGATCTTCACTGGTTTTGTATAAAATGTTTTGCGCTACAAACCTATTGAAAATTTTAAAGCTATTAAAGTCGCTGTGTCGAATCGAGGTAAAATTATGTGATGAGGAATGCCTTTTTTATCGATTTTGCAGAAAATCCAATAAAATCAGTCGCTTTGTTTATGCCTCTGTAATCGCTTTTATATTTAATTGAAACGATAAAAATTGTTATTTTCTTTGATTGCTATTTTCGATGTATGCAAAATTGTTAATTTTACGCCCTTTATAACGATATGGGCATCTTTGGAAATAACTTAAGTTTAAAACCAATTTGCACGTTTACTACAATACCTTTTTGGTAGATTATATTAATCGAATGAAAAACATGACGTACAGAGTTTTATATTTTTTAGTAGCCGCCCTGCTTGTGTTGGGGGGGTGTAAAAAAGAAAAGGAGTTTACAATCCGTGGTAAAATTACGCACGCCGAAGATCAAACTATTGTTTTGGAAGAATTGCACACCAATTCGCTAAAAAAGATAGCAGAAACAAAAATCAATAAAAAAGGTGAGTTTGAAATTTCAGCAATGACCGGAATTCCTACATTTTACCTTTTAAAACTTAACGATCAGAGTTTTATCACTCTGCTGGTTGACTCGGCAGAAACAGTAACCGTTGAAGCCGATGCTGCCAATTTCGATCGTGAATACAATGTTGAAGGATCGACCGGATCGGACCAGGTAAAACTGTTGGATTCGAAACTGAAAGAGACCCGACATAAACTGGACTCGATTAAATCGTTGGAGAATTTGTACGCCGGGAATCCGGAATATGATAATGCACGACCACTCTGGGCTGAAGAACACGATAAGATCATTGTGGAGCAAGTAGAGTTCTCTACAAACTTTGTTCGCGAGAATCCTTTTTCAATGGCAAGTGTTTTGGCATTGTATCAAAAACTGGATAACAATTTTATTGTCAGCGATATGCAGGTAATGAAAACTGCTGCTTCGGCGTTGAATTCGATTTACCCAAAATCAGAACAGGTCCAGGCACTTTACAATAATGCGCTGCAGTTTGTGCGTCAGGAACAGTCGGAGGAAATGCGCAAGTTTATTCAGGAGCAAGGTTCAAACAGTCCTGATATTCTTTTACCCGATCCTGATGGAAATGAGGTTGCGCTGTCGTCGTTACTTGGCAAAGTTGTTTTGGTACAGTTTTGGGCGGCTGTCGACCGTGCTTCGCGCATTCAAAACCCGGTGTTGGTTGAAGCATACAATAAATACAAACGCAAAGGTTTCGAAATTTACCAGGTAAGTGTAGATGTAAATCGTGCCGAGTGGGTGGATGCTATCGACCAGGATAAACTAACCTGGATAAATGTTGGCGACATGGAAGGAAGCAAAATGGCTGCGGCTGTTTACAATGTGCAAAGCATTCCGTTTAACTATTTGCTGAACGAAGAAGGCAAAATTGTTGCCAAAAACCTTAGAGGGCCGGCTTTAGACAAAGCGTTGGCTCAACTTCTCGACTAGTATAAAACCGGTAAATTGACACAAAAACGGAAAATATATTTTGTCTCCGATGTGCATCTTGGTGCTCCGGCTTTGAATAACAACCGGGAACGTGAGTTGTTATTCGCTTCCTGGCTCGACGATATTAGCGATGATGTTGAAGAGTTGTACCTGATGGGCGATATTTTCGATTTCTGGTACGAATACAAGAAGGTTGTTCCCCGTGGTTTTACACGTATTTTAGGACGGCTAGCCGATCTTACCGACAAAGGAATTCCGGTGCATTTCTTTACCGGAAACCACGATATGTGGGTGTACGATTACCTGGCAGAAGAAACAGGAATCAAAGTTCATCACAATTATATTATACGCGAAATACACGGAAAACGATTTTTTCTGGCTCATGGCGATGGGCTCGATGCATCGGATAAAGGCTATATTTTTCTGAAAAAGATCTTTACAAATAATACCATGCGATGGCTTTTCTCGAGGTTGCATCCAAATTTTGCATTCAATATTGCACATAAGTGGTCTGCATCCAGTAGGTTATCAAATGCAGATTATGACGATGATTTTATGGCAAATAAAGATGGAATGTATAAATTTGCCGCGGATTTTTTAAAAACAAATCCTGTAGATTATTTTATAATGGGTCATCGGCATCAGCTGGTAAATGAAAAAATGAACGAAAATACCCGGTTTGTTATACTTGGCGACTGGATAAAAGCGTTTTCATATGGCGTTTTCGATGGCGAAAAATTTGAATTAAAGACATATAAAGACAAAGCGAAAGCTTAATTTCGAATTATGGCAAAGCAAACATATACAAGAATTATTGGTACAGGAAGTACGCTTCCAACTCAAATAATTGAGAATACACATTTCTTGAATAATGAATTTTATACTCCGTCGAAGAAAAAGATTGAAGATAAAAGCAATGAGGAGATTATTCAGAAGTTAAAAGAGATTACCAATATTGAAGAGCGACGCTACATTGAAAGCAACCTGGTAACGTCGGATATTGCAGCAATGGCTGTTGAAGATGCATGTAAAACGGCTGAAGTTTCGATGGAGAGCCTGGATTTTATTATTGTGTGCCATAACTTTGGCGATATTTTAGATGGTAATGTCAGAACTGATGTGCTGCCAAGTTTGGCCAACAAGGTTAAAATGAAGCTGAAGATAAAAAATCCGGCTTGTTTTTGCCATGATGTTGTTTCTGGTTGCCCGGGATGGACACAGGGAATGATTACCGCTGACGCCTACATAAAAAGTGGTTTGGCAAAGCGCGGAGTTGTTGTTGGAGCTGATGCACTTTCGCGTATTTCTGATCCACACGACCGCGATTCGATGATTTATGCCGATGGTGCCGGTGCAGCTGTTCTTGAGGCTGTTGAAAGCGAAGAGCCTGTCGGAATTTTGTCGCACTCAAGTCGTTCTGATTCTGTTAAATATGCCAACCTGCTAATTTTAGGCGAATCGAGCAACCCTGATTTTGAAGGAGATGAGCTGTTTGTAAAAATGGATGGTCGAAAATTATATGTTTATGCCATTACAACCGTGCCGGGAGTAGTAAAAGATAGTATTGAAAAAGCCGGTCTTGATCTGGCTGACATCAAAAAGATATTTATCCATCAGGCCAATGAAAAGATGGATGAGGCGATTCTTGCCGGCGTATTAAAGTTGTATGGTCAAAAAGAAGTGCCCGAAGGAATTATGCCAATGAGTATTAATAAACTCGGCAACTCGTCGACGGCTACCGTACCAACATTGGTTGATTTGGTGGTTAAAGGAAAAATGGACGGTCATGAAGTAAATGAAGGCGACTACACCATTTTTTGCTCGGTGGGGGCCGGAATGAACATCAACTCTATCGTTTATAAGTGGTAAGTATTTGCGGTTTTTAACTGCAATGATTATATAATAATCAGCGGGTGACTATTTGTATTTTCTTATAGTCACCCGCTGATTTTTTTACCAGTTTATCGGTTCCAGTCCTTTTGAAACAAGAAATTCGTTGGTGCGACTAAAATGTTTGTTGCCAAAAAATCCGCGGCTTGCCGAAAGTGGCGACGGATGCACCGATGTTAACACAAAATGTTTGTCCTGGTCGATAAACTTACTTTTGCTAATGGCATAATTTCCCCACAGCAGAAAAACCACATTTTCTTTTTCGGCATTTATCTTTTCAATTACGGCATCGGTAAATTGTTCCCAACCCTTTTTTTGGTGCGAAGCTGCCTGGTGTGCACGAACCGTTAATGTGGCATTTAATAACAAAACTCCTTGGCGGGCCCAGTCGGTTAAATCGCCGGTTTGGGGAATTGGTTTGCCCACATCGCTGTTTAGTTCCTTGAAAATATTACGCAAACTTGGAGGAAACGGAATTCCATCGTTCACCGAAAAACAAAGTCCATGTGCTTGTCCGGGGCCATGATACGGATCCTGGCCGATGATAACCACTTTTAGCTTCTCAAACGGGCACTGGTCAAACGCATTAAAAATCAGTTTTCCGGGAGGATATATTCGTTTTGTTTTGTATTCGTTGCGAACAAACGTACTTAACTCCGAAAAATAATCCTTTTCAAACTCTTCGTTTAACTGCTTTTTCCAGCCTTCTTCAATTTTAACCTCCATAAAATTCTCGCAATTTTCACCTAAAAGTATAAAAATTAACTGCCTTGTAAATTCAATAAACTATTTTTTCTTGTCTTTGCTTGAGCTTCTTTGCATTTTTGTACTTTTAAGTTTCAAACAAAATCAAAATGGAGATTATTTATCTGGTTGCTGGAGTGGTAGTTGGTGGTATTGTTGCTTTTCTTTTTCTGAAATTGAAAGCGCAAAAAGGACAGGCCGACGCTGGGAAATTGCTTTTTGAAAAGGAAAGTGAGTTTTTAGCTCAAAAGGCTGAAATTGAAAAACAGGGGCTGGTTTGGCAGGAACGTTACAATGGGCTAAAAACCGAAGCCGATGAGTGGAAAGCGGAATTACACGCTTACCGCGAAGAAAATAAAGCTTTGAATGTGCGCCTTGAGAATGCCAAAGTGCAGCTTAAAAATCAGGAAGAAAAGTTACAAGAGCAGAAAGAGGAACTGGAAAAAATTCAGAAGAAGTTGACGGTTGAGTTTGAAAATGTAGCCAATAAAATTCTGGAGAAAAATAGTGAGAAATTTACGGCAGCCAACCAGAAAAACATTGGCGAGGTATTAAATCCGTTGAAAGAAAAAATCCAGCTTTTTGAGAAAAAAGTAGACGATACTTACAAACAGGGATTAAAAGATCAGACCGACTTGAAGGCTGAGTTGAAAAAATTGTACGACCTGAACAACAAAATTAGCGAAGAAGCCAACAATCTGACGAAAGCACTGAAAGGCGATGTGAAAAAACAAGGTAATTGGGGCGAAGTGGTTTTGGAACGTATTCTGGAGCGATCGGGATTGAACGAAGGTGAGCAGGGCTACCAAAAACAATTCAGTGATACTACCGAAGAAGGTAAACGCATCCAGCCGGATATCGTAATTAACCTGCCGGATAACAAACACATTATTGTCGATTCGAAAGTGTCGATGATTGCCTATGAACGAGCAGTGAATGCAGAAAGCGATGAGGAGAGAGTGAAGTTCGTAAAAGAGCATCTTTTAAGTTTGAGAACGCACATTAAGGGATTGAGCGAAAAACATTATCAAACAGCGAGCAAGCTGAATTCTCCCGATTTTGTGTTGCTGTTTATTCCAATCGAAGCCTCGTTTAGTGTGGCTATTCAGGAGGATCAGGAATTGTTCTCTTTTGCCTGGGATCAGAAAGTAGTGATTGTAAGTCCGTCGACTCTGCTGGCAACTTTGCGTACCATTTCATCCATTTGGCAGCAGGAAAACCAAACCCGAAATGCCATTGAAATTGCCAAACAAGGTGGTGCGCTTTACGACAAATTTGTGGGTTTTATTGCCGATATGGAAAACATTGGTAAGAACCTGTCAACTACTCAGAAAACATATGAATCGGCTGTAAACAAATTGCATACCGGTGCCGGAAACCTGGTGCGTCGGGTTGAGAATATTAAAAAGCTGGGAGCAAAAGCCACCAAAGAATTACCACAGAAAATGTTGGATGATTAAAAACGGAATAAGGTGATTTCTAACAAGAGAAACCACCTTATGAATGTGTAACTTATTTAACGAATAAGTTGTGCAGTCATTAACGTATAACTGCGAAATAGGTTTAAATCAGTGAGACTATGATTTTGTTTTCAAAATCATTTAGACGAACTGATCCCGAGCGGTAGACGAGGGATCTCATGGGTTTTTATTCCCCGCATCTTGGTGCGAATAAAATAATGATTTTTCGATGTGATACCTCGTCAGTTTGCTGCGAGGAGCTTCATTGTGGGAATATTTTAGGTTCTACGGGACTACAGATTAAATGTAATTGCCTGTCCGTAATTTGAATGAATGATCCGGTTGTTGTCGTACACTTTTAACCCGTTTACAAAAGTGCTTACTACCTGGTTTGAAAACTCAGTTCGCTCGAACGGCGCCCAACCACATTTGTATAAGATATTTTCGGGTGCAACAATCCAGTTTTTGTTCGGATCAACCAAAACAAGGTCGGCAAAATAACCTTCGCGGATGTAACCACGTTTGTTCACGCGAAAAAGATCAGCAGGAGCATGACACATTTTTTCAATCACTTTTTCCACTGAGATAAAGCCTTTTTTGCTCAATTCGAGCATGGCAACCAGTGAGTGCTGAACCAGCGGACCGCCTGACGGAGCTTTAAAGTACGAGTTATTTTTTTCTTCTAAAGTATGGGGTGCGTGGTCGGTCGCAATTACATCAATTTTATCGGCCAGCAAAGCTTCCCAAAGTGCTACTTTATCTTTTTCGCATTTTACCGCCGGATTCCATTTTATACGCGTTCCATAATCAATGTAGTCGCGCTCATCGAACCATAGGTGATGAACACAAACTTCGGCTGTAATTTTTTTGTCGCCAACTTTTCCCGAAGAGAAAAGGCTCATTTCTTTTGCCGATGAAAGGTGTAGAATATGTAAACGCGTATCGAATTTAGATGCCAGTTCAACGGCTTTCGACGAGGATTTATAACAAGCTTCGTCACTGCGAATGTGGCAGTGGCGCGAAATTGGTACATTTTCTCCATAACGTTGGCGTGCAATTTCGGTGTTGGCTTTTATCGTAGCTTCATCTTCGCAGTGAGTGGCAACCAAAGTTGGTGCATTTTTAAAAATTTCGGATAAGGTTGCATCGTCGTCAACCAACATATTTCCGGTTGAAGAGCCCATAAAAACTTTTATTCCGCACACTTTTGTCGGATCAGTTTTAAGCACTTCCTGCAAATTGTCGTTGGTGGCCCCCATGTAAAACGAATAATTAACCGCTGAAACTTCAGCAGCTCTATCGAATTTTTTCTGCAACTCCTCTTGTGTAACGGCTTGCGGTTTGGTGTTGGGCATTTCCATATAAGTGGTAACACCACCGGCTGCAGCAGCTTTACTTTCGGTAGCAATTTCGCCTTTGTGGGTTAATCCCGGTTCGCGAAAGTGTACCTGATCGTCAATTACGCCGGGAATCAATAAAAGCCCGGAAGCATCAATTACCTCAGTTTGACTTAAATCAAAACCGGCAGGGATTACGTGGGGAAATATCTTCTCTATCTTTTCACCATCAATTAAAACACTTCCTTTAAATTTTAATCCCTCGTTTACAATTGTTGCGTCTTTAATCAGCGTTTTCATTTTCCCGGATTTTTGATTTATAACAAAGTTACTAAAATACGCCGAAACCCTTCTTGTCTGCACGGCATGAAATTCAGCACTCTTTTGTCAAACCTTGTTTATGGCGCATTGTTCACTTTCGATGACTATTGATGGCAAATAAAAAAGGCTGCACGCGGCAGCCAAAATAATATTTTGATTTGCGAATTTCGATCAATTTTTACAATTGAAATTCTCCTCCTAAAATCATCATTCTTTATTCTGTGTGTTCGTATTTCTTTGTGAAGCTGCGAAGTTTCATTTTCAATACGCCCCAAAGTGCTTCGTTAAAAATACCGCCGCTCATTTTCGATGTTCCTTCCTTGCGGTCGGTAAACACAATCGACACTTCCTGGATATTGAACCCAAATTTGTGGGCTGTAAATTTCATTTCAATCTGGAAACCGTAGCCGATCAGTCTAATTTTGTCGAGTTCGATGGTTTCCAGTACATTTCGTTTCCAGCAAACAAAACCTGCCGTGGTGTCGCGTACATTCATTCCGGTAACAATACGCACATACATCGATGCAAAATACGACATTAGTACACGACCGAGGGGCCAGTTTACCACATTAATTCCAGTAATATAACGTGAACCAATAGCTACATCAGCACCATTTTCAATGGCACTAAAAAGCTTCAGCAAATCGTCGGGATTATGCGAAAAATCGCAATCCATTTCGCATATCGCTTCATAATCTCTTTCCAGTGCCCACTTAAAACCTGCAATATAAGCAGTACCTAAACCCAGTTTCCCTTTTCTTTCCAGAATATGGAGTTGATCTGGATACTCTTTCATCACTCCTTTTACAATGTCAGCAGTTCCATCAGGCGAGTTATCTTCTACAATCAGCAAATGAAAAGGCATTTCTAAAGAGAAGACTTTGCGGATCATCTTTTCAACATTTTCCTTTTCGTTATAGGTTGGAATGATTATTAAATTTTTCGACACTTTCTTGAAATATTAGAATATGGTAACGAAAATAAGGTTTTTGTATTAATTCTAAATTGTTTCCCAATCATTATTTAAATAACAGTTTGTGTGTTTTTGATAATATATCAGACAAATAAGCTTCTATATGATAGTTAATAGATTAATTAAGTGTTAAAATGATGTGATAATATCTCGAATGCTTACACATGTCTGTTTAATTCATGAAATTTGGTGTTGTTGAATTGGATGAATAATAGTTTTCTATGGAAATTAAATGCAGAAAGGGCGGGGAAGAATGTTATGGTCTGAGTGAAATGACTTTACTTTTTGATATAAGTCAGCGATTGATTCAGAGCAAAATGTTTAAGAATGATTTGAATACCATTGTAAAAATGGTGGCGGAGTACCTTGGTGCAGAACGCTGTTTTTTAACCATTCTAAACCGCGAGAACGAGTGTATATACATGGAAGCGGCTTACGGCGTAAATTCCAGCCAGCAGGCACGTGCAAAATATAAATTGGGAGAAGGAATTACCGGAAAAGTTGTTGAAATGGCGCGGGCCGTAGTGGTTGAAAAAATATCTAAGTCGTCGTTGTTTTTGAACCGGACAAACCAGGAATTGTACAAAGACGGCAAAGAATTAACTTTTGTGTGTGTGCCGGTTATTGACGAAGGAAGAGTTACCGGAACATTGAGTTTTGCCCGCGTTTATAATCCGTATATCAGTGTTGATGAAGATACACGGCTGCTGTCGATTATTGGTTCGATGGTGATACGGGCAACTTTGCATCGCCAGGAAAGACTGGAAGAACTGGAGATGCTGAAACAAAAAAACCTGGAACTGGAAAGCAAAATATCGGGGCAAAAGCACATGAATATGATCGGGAACTCAGGGAAAATGCGCGATGTGTTTTCGTTGGTTCAAATGGTTGGAAAAACAAGTTCAACCGTTCTTATTCGTGGAGAAAGTGGTGTTGGTAAAGAATTGGTGGCCGATGCCATTCATGAAGCCAGTACCCGAAAAGGAAAAACCTTTATAAAAGTAAACTGCTCGGCCTTGCCCGAATCATTGATTGAGAGCGAGTTGTTCGGACATGAAAAAGGTGCGTTTACCGGAGCCGATACACAGCGCAAAGGGCGTTTTGAACTGGCCAATGGCGGTACAATTTTCCTGGATGAGATTGGAGATATTCCACTTTCGACACAGGTAAAACTTTTGCGGATGATCCAACAGCGCGAGTTTGAGCGGGTAGGAGGTACACAAACTATAAAGTCTGACGTGCGCATTATTTGCGCTACCAACCGAAAGCTGGAAGAGATGATCGAGAACGAAGAGTTTCGCGAGGATTTGTATTACCGGATTAATGTTTTCCCGATTTATATTCCGTCGTTGCGCGAGCGCCGCGATGATATTCCACAGCTGGTAGATCATTTTATTGGCAAGTTCAATAAAGAAAACCAGACAAAAATTAAACGAATTACTACTTCGGCACTCGACATGTTAATGGTGTATAAATGGCCGGGTAACATTCGCGAGCTGGAAAACTGTATTGAGAGGGCATGTATTTTAAGTGCCGACAACGTAATTCACAGTTACAATTTACCACCATCGTTGCAAACGGCCGATTCGTCGAATACCAGTTCGAAAGGTGGTATGGTGTACACTGTAGAACAGGTTGAAAAACAGTTGATTCGAGAAGCACTGACATCAACAAAAGGAAATATTACCAAAGCTGCCGAGGAGCTAAGAATTACCGAACGGATGCTGGGCACGCGTCTGAAAAAGTACGAAATTGATGCGTGGAGATATAAAGTTTAACTGGAATATTGGAGTATGAGAATATTGGAATGTAAGAATACTTATAGAAGTTGTCAAAAGTTAACTGTTGAAAAGAAAGAATGATATTTCAATATTGAGACACAACATTTTATATCATTCTTTCAAAAAATCGTGTTGAGTAAAAGTATAATAAAAAAGAGATTTGTCCCTACTTAAAATTTGGGAATTCAAAGAATAATGCAAAAGTAAGAGATTATCAGGTGCTTGAAGCAATACTATATCGATTAAAAACAGGGTGTCAATGGAGGCAATTACCTATGAAACAATTCTTCCGTTGCAAATACAACTGGCAAAGTGTGTATTTCCACTATCAAAAATGGTGCAAGGACGGAAGCTGGGATGAGATGTGGCAAAACATCCTGAACAAATACAAACACTTGCTGGACTTGTCAAGTATCCAGCTCGATGGTACACATACTCCAACTAAACGTGGAGGAGAAGCAGTTGCCTATCAGGGGAGGAAAAAAGCAAAAACAAGTAATATGCTGATTTTAACGGACAGCCAAGGCATCCCTCTAACTTGTAGCGACCCTATTGACGGGAACCACAATGATGCATACAACCTGGTTCCAACGGCAAAGAAAATGATTGCCGTTCTGGAAAACTCAGGGATACACACCGATGGATTGTTCTTAAATGCTGACTCTGGCTTCGATACAGGAGAGTTCCGCCGTTATTGTTCGGAAACAAAAATTATTGGCAATATTGATCAAAACAAACGCAATGGGATAAATCGTGAATACTTATTCGACGACTTACTGTATAAATGCAGATTTGTTGTGGAACGCACTAACGCATGGCTTGATGCATTTAAAGCAATCTTAGTACGGTTTGAAACAAATGCTATACATTGGAAAGCACTGAATTTAATAGCATTTACCGTGATTTTACTGCGGAAACTTTAAACAACTTCATATTTATCAAATTGAAACATTTAACTTTTGAAGCATTTATTCATGGAAAAGAAACTCATTGAGGTTGATTTGCAAAATTCTGTTCATTGCGAGCAAGTGCTTCATCTTTTAAATGATTACATGGAAGATGAAATGGGAATTAGCGAACCGATGCCTGAAGGACTTGGCCCCAAAATTATTGAAGGCCTGAAACGACATTCGGCATACATGGGTTTTTTTGTTTGTATTGGCGCCAATTTTGCAGGCCTTGCCAATTGTAACCTGAATTTTTCTACCTGGAAAGCCAGCCCACTTATTAATATCCACGATTTGATTGTATCTCCCGATTTTCGTCAGCGGGGAGTCGGCCTGTTTCTGTTAAAAGGCATTGAAAAGTATGCCGAAGAAAATGGATACTGCCGCATAAACCTGGAGGTGCGCCACGATAATATTAAAGCCCAAAACCTTTACCGAAAAGCCGGATTTAAAGAATGCGAGCCTAATAATTTTTTCTGGGAAAACCGGATATAAGAATAATTCGAAGACCTTATTTTGACTCCAAAAACAGATTATTGTTAAATGCAAAGAGATGCATTTTGGGAACACTGGCAGACATGAATAAAAAAGGGCCATCCGTTTCCGGACAACCCCTTCAGTTATGAATCTACTTGTTGTCTTTCTAATTTTATTTCCAACCGCCGCCTAACGCACGATATAATGATACCACCGCATTCAATTGCTGAATCTGGTCGTTCACATCGCTCAGTTGTGCATTCAGCAAACTTTGCTGTGCATTTAAAACTTCGGTGTAGGTTGCCGAGCCATAAACCAGCAATTCTTTAGTGTAATCAACCGATTTCTCCAGGGCATCCAATTGTTTGTTACGTAGATCGATCTTTTGCATCGACGCGTCGTACATACTAAGCGCATCGTTCACTTCTGCACCGGCATTCAGCAATGTACTTTTAAAGTTTAGCAGCGCTTCTTCCTGTTGTGCTTTGGCAACTTCCAAACGCGTTTTGTTGGCCCGCTTACTAAAAATTGGCTGAACCAAACCACCCACAACATTGGCGGCAAACGATGCCGGATCAAACAAATCTTCAAATGCCAGCGATTCTAAACCGGCACTTGCGGTTAGTGTAACCGACGGGTAAAAGTAAGCTTTGGCGCTGTTGGTCATGTGGTAAGCACTGATAACCCTGTATTCAGCTTGCATTACATCGGGACGGTTATCCAGTAGTTCGGCCGGTACACCAACTTCCAACAGTTCGTGTACTTGCTGATTTTCCAGTTTTCCGCGCTCTACTTTTCCGGGAGTTCTGCCCAAAAGAATACAAAGTGTATTTTCGTTTTCACGTATTTGCTGCTCAATATCCGGAATGGTTACTTCGGTGGCATAACGTGCGGCTTCACTTTGCACGACTGCAGCACCTGTTACGCTTCCACTTTCTTTTAGTGCTTTCATGGTTTCAACCAGTTTGTCACTGTTTTTTACCGTTTCTTTTGTAATCGCCAGGTTGGCATCCAACGCCAGTAAACTGTAATACACCGATGCAATATTAGCAACCAAACGTGTTTGCACTGCTTTGCGTGCTGCATCGGTGGCCAGGTAATTGGCGTAAGCCGATTTTTTTGCATTGTTCAGCTTTCCCCAGAAGTCGATTTCCCAACTACTTTGTAAAGCTATTTGCGATGCATTGTAATGATCGGGACCATTCGGACTGGTTGATTCTGAGTTTTTAACGTAAGTATGTCCGGCTTGCCCCGACAATGACGGCGCCAGAGCTGCTTTGCTTTGTAAGAAATTCGACTCGGCGGCAACAACACGCTGAACTGCAGCCTGCAAATCAAAGTTGTTCCTCAATCCTTCGGCAATTAAACTGTCAAGAACCGGGTCGTTAAACAGGTTTTGCCAGCTTTCGTTTGCCAGGTTGCTTTCGGCAGTTTTTGCTTCACCATATATTCCGTCGGTTAATTCCTGACTTCGCTGGTATTGATTGGTCGTACTACACGAGCTTATCAATACTGCAGCTACAGCAATCAGTAGTATATTTTTTATTGAATTTGTCTTCATATCTAATCTTTTCTATCGGATTAACCCAAACTGTTCATTTCTGAAATTTCTTGTTCTTCCTTCGGTTTCTTCACTTTTTCTTCCAAAATCTGGAAAACCACGAACATGGCCGGAATAACCAAAATACCTATCATCGTACCGATAAACAAACCTCCCACAGCACCGGTTCCGATGGAGCGGTTACCGTTGGCGCCAACTCCGGTTCCGATAACCAGAGGGATCAAACCAACAATAAATGCAAACGAAGTCATCAAAATCGGGCGAAGTCGGGCAGTGGCACCTTCAACGGCAGCCTCAATAATCGACATGCCTGATTCGCGTCGTTGTCGGGCAAACTCTACAATAAGAATAGCATTCTTCGCCAAAAGCCCGATAAGCATTACCAGCGAAATTTGCAGGTAAATGTTGTTTTCAACACCTAAAATGCGGGCGAAGATGAACGCACCGGCAATACCTATTGGCAACGAAACAATAATCGAAAGTGGCATAATATAACTCTCGTACTGAGCAGCCAGCAGGAAGTACACAAAAATCAAACTCAAAATAAAGATGATGATGGTTTGATTACCGGCGTTGATCTCCTCGCGGGTGATACCCGAGAATTCGTAGTCGTAACCGGTTGGCAGAAGATCGGCTGCCACTTCGCGAACAGCTTCAATGGCGTCACCCGAACTATAACCCGAATTTGGACTTCCGTTTACTGTAATGGCAGTGTACATATTAAAACGGTTAATCGTTTCTGGTCCGTAAACTCTTGTAAGCGTGATGAATTCCGAAATCGGAGCCATTTCGCCGGAGCCGGTACGTACTTTAATATTATTTAAGTCTTCAGGATTTCCGCGGTATTTTCCTTCCGACTGCACCATAACGCGGTATTGTTTACCAAAACGGTTAAAGTCAGAGGCGTAATATCCACCAATGTATCCTTGCATTGCAGAAAGAACCGAACTTACCTGCAGGCCGGAGCGCATACAACGGGCAGCGTCAACATCAATACGGTATTGAGGGAAGTTGGTGTTGAATGCGGTACGTGCATATTGAATTTCGGGACGCTGATTTAAGGCGCCAAGGAAATTATTGGCCACTTTTTCAAAGTCTTGAATATCGCCACCGGTTTTATCTTCCAATTGTAATTCGAAACCACCGGTAACACTAAACCCGGGAACCATTGGTGGCGAGAAGATAATAATACGTGCACCCTTAATTTGCGAAGTCAGCATGTACAATTTTTGCACAATACTGTTCAAATCCTGTCCCTCACCTTTTCGCTCGTCGAAAGGTTTTAATCCTGCAATGATCATCGCGTAGGGCGATCCTTGTCCTCCCATAAATGAGAATCCGGTAATGGCTGTTCTACCATTAATTTCGGGTACTGTTGCCAGTATCTCGTCAATCTGTTTTGTAACCTCGGCTGTTCTTTCTCCCGAAGAAGCCGGTGGCATAGCAATATCAACAAACATTCGGCCTGTATCTTCTGCAGGAACAAAACCTGTTGACGTTGTTTTCATCAGGTAGCCCAGCAGCGCAACAAAAATGATAATCATAGTTCCGGCCAGAAATTTCTTATTGATAAAAAAATGGGTTACTTTTTTATATTTCCCGGTCATGCTTTCAAATGCTGTGTTAAACGCAACATAAAAGCGTTTCATTACCCCTTTCTGTTCTTTTGCTTCTTCGCTGTGTGGTTTTAGGAATATCGCACAAAGGGCAGGACTTAAGGTTAGCGCATTAACTGCTGAAAGTATAATAGCTACGGTAAGCGTAATACCAAATTGTTTGTAGAATACTCCGGTGGTTCCGGTTATAAACGTTACGGGAACGAACACAGCTGCCATCACTAAGGTAATAGAAACAATAGCTGTTGAAATTTCGTTCATCGCCGAAATTGCAGCGTTTTTAGCACTCCGTGCCCCGGAATCGAGTTTGGCATGAACCGCTTCTACCACCACAATGGCGTCGTCGACCACAATACCGATGGCGAGCACCAGTGCAAAAAGGGTAAGCAGGTTGATAGTAAATCCAAACAAGTTAAGGAAAAAGAAAGTACCAATAATTGATACCGGAACGGCGATTGCCGGAATAAGTGTTGCCCTGAAATTTTGCAGGAAAACAAAAACAACAATAAATACCAGGATAAAAGCCTCAAGCAAGGTGTGTAATACTTTTTCGATTGAGGCATCGAGGAATTCGTTGGTGTTCATGAGCTCCATATAATCAACTCCCGGAGGAAAAGATTGAGAAGCTTCTTCCAGTGTGCGTTGGATTTCCAGAATTACTTCGCGGGCATTCGATCCGGCCGACTGGAAGATGGCCATACTAATACCCGGTTGGCCTTGAGTTTGTGTCATTGCCGTGTAATCTAGCGAACCAAATTCAACACGGGCAACATCACCAAGACGTAAAATATTTCCGTCTTCATCCGATTTTATTACAATATTCTCGAACTCTTCAGGTTGTGTGAGTTTTCCACGGTAACGGATTACATACTCAAAACTCTGACCGTTTTCACTACCGAAACGACCGGGAGCGGCCTCAAGGTTTTGTGCATTCAATGCACCTACAACATCGGCAGGTATTAAATTATAGATCGACATAATATCCGGTTTTAACCAAATACGCATCGAGTAGTCTTTTCGCCCGAATACCATTGCTTCACCTACACCATTAATACGTTGTACTTGTGGCAGCAGGTTAATTTTCGAATAGTTCTGCAGGAAAGTTTCGTCGTATGTTCCGTCTTTACTGTACAGCGAAAATACCATTAGCATGTTGTTCTGGCGTTTGGCGGTAAGAACTCCCGCACGAGTAACTTCTGCGGGTAGCAGTGCGTTGGCACGTGCCACACGGTTCTGAACGTTAACGGCAGCCATATCCGGATCGGTTCCTTGTTTAAAGTACACCTGAATTGTGGCCGAACCGTTGTTGCTAGCTGTTGAACTCATGTAAATCATGTCTTCAACACCATTAATTTGTTCTTCGAGCGGAATAACCACACTATTCAGTACTGTTTGTGCATCGGCACCGGTGTAGTTAGCCGATACCCGAATGGTTGGCGGAGCAATATCGGGATATTGCTCGATGGGTAAAGTGGTAATTCCCAGCACGCCGAGAATAACCAGTATGATTGAAATAACCGTTGAAAGTACCGGCCTTTCTATAAATTTTCTAAACATAACTGTTGTCTTCTATATTATTAATTGTTCGAAGGTTCATTGCTTTTGGCTACCGCTTGTCCGTCTAATTTGGGTTTAATTTCCATTCCGTTGCGGAGGGTTGTAATTCCTTCAACCACAATTTTATCTCCGGCTTTAAGTCCTGAGGTAACCACAAAAACATCTTTCAAATCACCGGCAATTACCTGAATTTCGGTATTTACAACTTTGTTCTCGCTGTTTGTAACGTAAACAAAATGTTTCCCCTGAATTTCGTAACTGGCAGGTTGTGGAACCAGCAAAACATCTTCCAGGTAATTTGGCAGACGAATATTTCCACTTCCACCCGAGCGCAGGTTTCCTTCTGCGTTAGGGAACGAAGCACGCATATTAATAGCTCCGGTTTGCGGATCAACAATTCCGCTGGCAATTTCGATTTTACCTTTTTGCGGGTAAATCGATTGATCGGGTAAAATCAGGTCAACTTCCGGGAGATTGGCTAATTTCTCTCCGGTGGTAGTACCTTCCAGGTTTTTAGTTAGTTGTAAAAATGCTTTTTCGTTAATCGAGAAATAAGCTCTTATGCTCGATGTATTCGAAACGGTTGTAAGCGGTTGAGTAACAGAACTGCTTACCAAACTCCCAACGCGGTAAGGGAAAGTTCCGATAAATCCGTTTGTTGGGCTGGAAATCATCGTATACTCAAGGTTGGCTTTTGCATTGGCTAAATTTGCCTGCGCTTGTGCCAACTGTGCTTCGGCCGATTGAAAATTGGTTTTAGCTGATTCGAGTTGAAAGTCGCTAACAATGTTTTTCTCCACCAGCGGTTTTGTTTTCTCCAACTCGATTTTTGCTGTGGCTACCTGCGATTCGGCAACTTTAATTTGTGCCTCGGCCGATCGAACCTGCGCCCTGATATCGTTGGCATTTATCTGAAAAAGAAGCTGACCTTTTTTTACATAGTCGCCTTCGTCAACAAAAATTTTCTCGATGTAACCTGCAACTCTCGGGCGGATCTCGACGGTTTGCTCGCCTTCGAGTGTTGCCGGAAAATTTTGATACAATGTAATGTTTCGCGGCGTAATTTCCTGTACCAGGTACTCACCAATCTGTCTGCCCATCATGGAGTTATTTCCCTGTTGTTTGTTCGAGCAGGAAGAAAAAACTAAAAGAATGGCAACTAGAGCCACGCTTGTAAATTGTGCAATTGTTTTCATGTTTTCGTATCTATAATTTTTAATTTCTATAACAATGTTTAACAACCTGACAGGCAGTCTTTAAAACCTGTGTTTAGTTGTATTTTGGCAATGACATTCTCGAAATGTATAAGTTCTTCTTGCGAAATCCCATCTAAAAGTTCTGACGACACTTCCACTGATTTGGCTTTCATTAGTTCAAATATTTCCAATCCTTGAGTGGTAAGCTTTAAATGTTTCTTCCGTTTATCGTCATCGTCTTGAGTACGCATTACAAAATCTAAATCAATAAGTGTGTTAATCTGGCGTGTAATAATTGATTTGTCGCGCAAAAAATGATTAGCAAGATCTTGTTGCGTCGATGCTGAATTTTCGTTGATGTAGTGCATCACTACAAACTGTTCCAGGGTTAGATCTAATTTATTCTCCTTAAATTTTGCCATTAACTTGTAACGTACCAATTTCATGGTTTGCCCAAGTAGATAGGTTAACGGTTCCTGCGTTTTCATGACTTTCTCTAGTTTCTGTGGCACAAAGCTAAAATAAATTAGTTGCAAGAGTCAACTAGTTCTGTGAATTTTATTTTAAAAAATTCTAAATAGAACATAATCTGTTGATCGTTAGTGTAGTAATAAGTGATCGGTTTGTTAACTCAAAATAAACATAGCTGTATAATATGACAATAGTGGAAAAAGTAGCCAGTCGATCAAGATATATGGCTTTCCTACCAAAATGTAGGTTACCTCAATGTTAACACTCCGAATGCCCTTTAAACATGGGCTTGCTGAAAATTCCCACCTTATTGTGCGTTTTACTGTATCATCCTACAAAAATGTAGGATTTTTTCTCGTGAATTTTCCTGAAAATAAAATTATGAAAAATTTTTAGCTGCATAAAATCAGCTAGTTAGGCGTGGTTTGAGCCATGAAAACATGTTGTCGAGCATGTTTTTTGGCACCAATATGGCACTAAGGAAAGCAAACGATTTAAACTTAAAAATACAAAAATCATGAGAAAGATTGCAATTTATGGAAAGGGTGGAATTGGTAAATCAACCACAACCCAGAATACTGTAGCAGGATTAGTTGAAGCAGGAAAAAATGTAAAAGTAGTGGGTTGCGACCCTAAAGCTGACTCAACCCGATTATTGTTGGGTGGTTTGGCACAGAAAACAGTGCTGGACACGCTTCGCGAAGAAGGTGAAGATGTAGAGTTGGAAGACATTGTAAAAGTAGGATACGGCGGTGTTCGTTGTGTTGAGTCAGGTGGTCCTGAGCCAGGTGTAGGATGTGCCGGTCGTGGTATCATCACTTCAATTAACATGTTGGAGCAATTAGGTGCATGGGACGAAAAATTCGAGTTGGACTACACTTTCTACGATGTACTTGGTGACGTTGTTTGTGGTGGTTTCGCAATGCCAATCCGCGAAGGTAAAGCCGAGGAAATCTACATTGTAGTATCGGGTGAGATGATGGCAATGTATGCTGCCAACAACATCTGTAAAGGGATTAAGAAATATGCCCAGGCTGGTGGTGTTCGTTTAGGTGGATTGATCTGTAACTCACGTAAAGTTGACAACGAAAGCGAAATGATCGAAGAGCTGGCTAAACGTTTGGGAACTCAAATGATCCACTTTGTTCCTCGCGACAACATGGTTCAACAAGCTGAAATTCATCGTAAAACAGTTATTGATTTTAAACCGGAGCATCCACAGGCTGATGAGTACAGAGCCTTGGCAAAAGCTATTGACGAGAATGAATTATTCGTAATTCCTGAGCCACTGGAAATTGAAGAGTTAGAGAAACTGTTGATCGATTTCGGTATTGCAGGTTAATTAGAGTATAAACCCATTAAAGATTTAGTAGTTATGTTAATGATAAGAGCAATTATACGCCCCGAGAAATCAAGTAAAGTATTAAAAGCCCTGTTTGAGGCAGGATACATTGCAGTAACAAAAATCCCGGTAGTAGGTCGTGGTAAGCAGCGCGGTATCAAAATTGGCGATGTTACTTATGATGAACTTCCAAAAGAAATGTTGATTATGGTAATTAAAGACGAAGACAAAGAATTCGCCATTAACACCATAATGGAAGCGGCCCGCACTGAGCCTAAAGGTGCATTCGGCGATGGAAAAATATTTGTTACCGCCGTAGATGAGGCCTACACTATCAGCCGCGGATCGAAAGAATTGTAATCCTAAAATCAGACGACTATGAAGATGATATTGGCGATTATCCGGATTGATAAAATGAATGCAACTAAAAGAGCTCTTACTGCAGCAGGCATCACATCGATGACTGCAACCGGAAAAGTTTTCGGACGCGGAAAAGGCTTTTGGGATGCACAGGTTATGGAAGGTGCTAAACAGGATATGCCTGAGGCACTTACCCACCTTGGAAAAGAACCCCGGCTGAGACCTCAGCGTGTACTAAATATTGCGGTTTCCGACCACAATGTTCAATTAACAATTGATACGATTATCGAAGTTAATCAGACACCTGCTCCCGGCGACGGAAAAATATTTGTTCTTCCGCTGGATGATACATACCGCGTTCGTACGGGTGAGACTGGTACAACAATCCTTTAATTAAAAAAGACGAAATTATGCCTAATAAGATAGATTATACAAACGGATTGCCCGATCCTTCGCAACTGAAGGAAGAGATTCTGGCAAAATATCCGCGAAAAGTAGCCAAGAAAAGGGCGAAGGCGATGGTAGTAAATGATCCTGCCGAAAGCCAGGAGATTGGAGCTAACATCCGAACTATTCCGGGTATTATTACTCAGCGCGGGTGTACTTATGCAGGATGTAAGGGGGTGGTTTTAGGACCAACGAGTGACATCATCAATCTGGTACACGGACCGATTGGTTGTAGTTTTTACGCCTGGTTAACCCGACGTAACCAAACCAGACCGGCTGAAGGCGCTCCTAACTATATGACTTATGCCTTTTCAACCGATATGCAGGACGAGAACATTGTATTTGGTGGCGAAGCAAAATTGAAAGACGCTATCCGCGAAGCTTTCGATGCCTTCAGCCCAAAGTCAATCGGTATCTTTTCAACCTGTCCGGTTGGTTTGATCGGTGACGACGTTCACGCTGTTGCCCGCGAAATGAAAGAAGAACTGGGAATTAACATCTTTGGATTTAGTTGCGAAGGTTACCGCGGAGTATCACAGTCGGCCGGTCACCACATTGCCAACAACGGAATTTTCAAACACGTTGTAGGTAATAGTGAGCGCGAACGTACTGGTAAATTCCAGGTGAACCTGATGGGTGAGTACAATATTGGTGGTGATGCTTTCGAAATCGAAAGAATTTTCGAAGAATGTGGAATCACACTGCTTTCAACTTACAGCGGTAACTCAACTGTTGAAAGTTTTGCTTACTCGCACACTGCCGACCTGAACATGGTTATGTGCCACCGTTCTATCAACTACATCGCCGAAATGATGGAAGAGAAGTATGGTATTCCTTGGATCAAAGTAAACTTCATCGGAGCTGATTCTACTGCAAAATCGTTACGCAAAATAGCCGATTACTTTGGCGACAAAGAACTGTCTGCAAAGGTTGAAGAGGTTATCAAACGCGAGCAGCTGAAAGTGAAAGCTGTTGCCGAAGCTGTTAAACCAAAAGTTGAAGGCAAACTGGCAATGATGTTCGTTGGTGGATCGCGTGCACACCACTACCAGGATCTGTTTTCAGAACTGGGTGTTCGAGTGGTTTCTGCAGGTTACGAGTTTGCTCACCGCGACGATTATGAAGGACGTGAAGTAATTCCAAACATTAAAATCGACGCTGATACACGTAACATCGAAGACCTTGTGGTTAGCAAAGACGAAGAAAATTTCCGCGACGACCTGGTAGAGAAAAAAGCCAAGCTGGAAGAAAGTGGCTACGAGTTTAAAGACTACAAAGGTATGATGCCGGATATGAAGAAAAACTCGCTGGTAATCGACGATGTAAACCACTGGGAAACTGAAAAGCTGATCGAGTTCTACAAACCTGACCTTTTTTGTGCAGGTATTAAGGAAAAATATGTGGTACAAAAATACGGCGTGCCATTAAAACAGCTTCACTCTTACGACTATGGTGGTCCTTACGCTGCTTTTGGCGGTGCTATAAATTTCTACAAAGAAATGGAACGCATGCTGGCTACCGATATCTGGAAATTGGTTGATGCACCATGGAAGAACGAGCCGGAGATTGTTGGAAGTGTAACCGTTGACGCTTAGTGAGACTATGATTTTGGGAGTCTGAAGACGACTGAAAATCATAAAGTCGAACAAGTCCCGACAACGGAGTTCGTCGGGGCATAAAAGATTTTTGGATTCCCATTAATCGATAATCAATAATCATTAAAAATTGAAATCATGTTATTACGACATACAACAAGCGAAGTAAAAGAAAGAAAAGCACTAACGGTTAACCCGGCAAAAACCTGCCAGCCGATCGGTGCCATGTACGCTGCTCTTGGAGTGCACGGTTGTTTACCACACAGTCACGGTTCGCAAGGCTGTTGTTCATACCACAGAAGTACTTTAACAAGACACTATAAAGAGCCTGTAATGGCTGCAACAAGTTCATTCACCGAAGGTTCTTCAGTGTTTGGTGGACAGGCGAACCTGTTGCAGGCAATCGACAATATCTTTGGAATTTACGATCCTGATATCATTGCTGTTCACTCAACTTGTTTATCAGAAACAATTGGTGACGACCTTGGACAGATTGTAAAAAAAGCGCAGGACGATGGAAAAATTCCTGAAGGAAAATTTGTTGTTCAGGCTTCAACACCAAGTTACGTTGGATCGCACGTTACCGGTTATGCCAACATGTTGGAGGCGTTTGTAAAATACTTTTCGTTTAACACCGACGAGAAAAAGCGCCAGGTAAACATGCTTTCGGGGTGGGTTGAACCATCGGATATGCGCGAGCTGAAACGTATTGCAGATTTAATGAAACTGAAAACAGTTCTTCTGCCTGATACTTCAGACGTTTTGGATACGCCAATGGACGGAACATACAAAATGTACCCGAAAGGCGGAACTACCCGCGAAGAAATTGTTAGCATGGGCGACAGCATGAGAACTGTTGCAATGGGCGAGTGGGCTACTCAAAAAGCAGCCGTTATGCTCGACAATAAATGCAAAGTTCCGTTTACCATGACTGACGTGCCAATTGGTTTAAAAGCAACCGACCGCTTTATCCAGGCACTTTCAACTGCCGGAAAAGTTTCTATTCCTGAAAGTATTGCCGAAGAGCGCGGTAAACTGGTTGACGTGATCACCGATATGCACCAATACTTTTATGGTAAGCGTGTTGCGCTTTGGGGAGATCCTGATACATTGTTACCAATGATCGAGTTTTTGGTTGACCTGGATATGAAACCTGTTTATGTGGTTTCAGGAACACCGGGTAAAAAATTCTCGAAACGTGCAATGGAAATTCTGGAAGCAAAAGTACCTGAAGCAAAAGTTCGCAACGGAGCTTCTGCCGATATGTATCTGATGCACCAGTGGATAAAGGAAGAACCTGTTGACTTACTGATTGGTAACACTTACGGTAAATACATTGCCCGCGACGAAGGTATTCCATTTGTTCGTTCAGGTTTCCCGATCATTGATCGTATCGGTCACAGTTATTTCCCAACTGTAGGTTACATGGGGGGTATTCGTATTCTGGAGCGTATTCTTGGAGCCATCATGGACAAAATTGATGCTACAAGTCCTGAAGAGTCATTCGAACTTACAATGTAGTTGCAATATAATTCAAAATAATTTCGAGGTGAGTTCAGTTGAGTCGCTCTCAGCTGAACATCACCCGAAATAACTGGCACTACATAAGAAGAATCAGAGATAATAAATCAGAATTGTAATTAGGATAAGACCTGCTTGCAGGCAACTTCGTCCATCTTTTAACATTTGAATTATGAGCAACTATCTAAAAGATCGCGAAAGTCAAATCCTTACAAAAGGAACCGATTCAGCAGAAATATCCTGTGAAAAAAAGAGTCTGGCCGGGTCAGTTTCGCAACGAGCCTGTGTGTTTTGTGGATCGCGCGTCGTGCTTTATCCAATTGCCGATGCACTGCACGTTATTCACGGTCCGGTTGGTTGTGCTTCTTATACCTGGGATATCCGTGGCTCGCTTTCGTCGGGACCACAGTTACACCGCCTCAGTTTTACCACCGATTTAAAAGAAAGAGACGTGGTTTTTGGCGGCGAAAAGAAATTGTATCACGCCCTCATTGATTTAATCGACAAACATAAACCAAAAGCTGCCTTTGTTTTTTCAACCTGTATAATCGGAGTTATCGGCGACGATGTTGAAGCCGTTTGCCGCCAGGTTACAAAAGAAAAAGGCATCGACGTTATTCCGGTAATGTCGGAAGGTTTTAACGGAACCAAAAAAGACGGCTACAAAATTGCTTGTGGCGCACTTTCTAAATTAGTTGGAACAAACAACGATTATGAAGCGCCCAAATATTCAATCAATATTCTTGGCGACTTTAACCTTGCTGGTGAGTTGTGGATTTTGGCTGAATATTACAAAAAACTGGGTGTGGAGATTATTTCGTGCATGACCGGCGACGGTCGGGTTGAACAGATTCGACGTGCACACAAAGCCTCGCTGAACGTGGTTCAGTGTTCAGGATCGATTATGCACCTGGCTAAAGAGATGAAGGAAAAATACGACATTCCTTTCATGAAGGTTTCGTATTTCGGAATCGAAGATATGTCAGAAGCGTTGTACGAAGTAGCCAAATTTTTCGACGACGATGAAATGCTGGCAAAAGCCCGCGAACTGGTTACCAACGAAATTTCAAAACTGTTACCGGCACTACAACCTTACCGCCAAAAGTTGGAAGGAAAGAAAGCAGCTATTTATGTGGGCGGTGCTTTTAAAGCCATTTCGCTGGTAAAAGCCTTACGCTTATTAGGAATGAAAACAGTGGTTGTTGGCTCGCAAACCGGAAATGCAGAGGACTATAAACTACTAAAAGATTTATGTGATGAGGGAACCATCATTGTTGATGATTCCAATCCAAATGAACTTTCTGAATTTGTGAAGCTAACAGGTGCCAATCTGTTTATTGGCGGCGTGAAAGAACGTCCGATTGCCCATAAACTTGGCCTTGGTTTTTGCGATCACAACCACGAAAGAAAAGAAGCACTGGCCGGCTATGTCGGCATGATGAATTTTGCGAAAGAAGTTTTCGCCTCGGTGACAAGCCCGGTGTGGAAATTCGTGAAATGATATAGCACAAAATCGGTTAGTTACAGACCGTGATTGTGTTTTTAGAAAGGGGGGAACCCTTTAAAGAATCGGAAAAAATATTGACTTAAAACAAATCGGATGTTTGAACTCAATTCAGTACCAAAAGCAAAAGAAAATTACAAGGCAACACAAAATGCCTGTAAACTTTGTTCGCCGCTGGGAGCCAGCGTAGCCTACAAAGGTTTTAAGGGCTGTGTACCGCTTATTCACGGCTCGCAGGGTTGCGCAACTTACATTCGCCGCTACCTGATTTCTCACTACAAAGAGCCTATCGACATTGCCTCGTCGAACTTTACCGAAGATGCAACCATTTTTGGTGGCGACGAAAACTTTAAACTGGCTGTCCTTAATATTATCAATCAATATAAACCTGAAATTATCGGAATCGCTTCAACCTGTTTGAGCGAAACCATCGGTGACGATGTTAGCCTTTTCCTACACCACTTTCTGGAGAAACACCCTGAAATCGACACCGATTTTGTAATGGCTTCAACACCCAGCTACCAGGGAACGCACATCGATGGTTTTCACGAAGCCGTCTCCGGAGTGGTAAAAAGCTACGCAAAAAAGGATCTTCCTCAGGAGCATGTAAATCTTTTCCCGGGTTTTGTTTCAACCGAAGATTTGCGTTTGTTGAAAGAAATTATGGCCGACTTTTCGTTGGAAGACATAATGATGCCCGATTACTCTGAAAGCCTTGACAACCCGGTTTGGGATACTTATCACCGTATTCCCGAAGGCGGAACTTCAAAAGAGGATGTGGTAAAAAGTGGTAGTGCCAAAGCCAGTATTGAATTCGGTACGATCCTGAATAAAGGAAAATTATCAGGCCGCGTAAAAAGCAAACAGTTATCGCGTACCGGAGCACAGTTCCTGAAAAATGAAATGGACGTGCCATTGGTAAATATGCCAATGCCAATTGGTATCACTCAAACCGATGCCTTCTTCGAGGAGCTTAAAAATCTTTCGGGCAACGATATTCCTGAAAAATATACAAAACAACGTGGTCGCCTGGTAGATGCCTATGTTGATGCACATAAATACACTTTCGGCAAAAAAGCAGTGGTGTATGGCGAAGAAGATTTTGTGGTCGCCATGGCAGCTTTCCTCGATGAAATTGGAATTGAACTGGCGCTTGTTGCCACAGGTGGCGAAAGCGGCATGTTGGAAGAAGAAATAAAAAAATATTGTCCTGAAAATAAAGATAAAGTTGTGGTTCGCGAAGGTTACGATTTTGAAAGTATCCGCGAATGGAGCCTTGAAAATAAACCTGATATTCTGATCGGGCACAGCAAGGGGTACTACATCGCCCGAGAACTGAATATCCCGATCGTTCGTGTGGGATTCCCGGTTCACGACCGTGTGGGCGGACAACGCATTAAGCACCTTGGTTATTCAGGTACGCAGGAACTATTCGACAAAGTAGTGAATGCACTGATCGAACACAAACAAAGTAATTCGCCGGTAGGCTATAAATATATGTAGTAACAGAAATGAGTAACTGATTTTGAGAGGCGGGCATTGCTTGCAGCTTGAGGCTAGGAGCTCGAAACTAAAAAGGAAAGTTATGATCGACATTAAAACACATCCCTGTTTCAATAAAGATGCAAAAGGCAAATACGCCCGCGTGCATCTTCCGGTGGCACCACAATGTAATATTCATTGTAATTATTGTAAGCGCGATTACGATTGCGTAAACGAAAGCCGCCCTGGTGTTACCAGCGAAGTACTATCGCCTGAGCAGGCACTGGCCTACACCATCAGGTTAAAAGAAAAAATGCCGCATTTGTCGGTTGTGGGTATTGCAGGCCCCGGCGATCCGTTCGCCAATCCAATTCAAACGATGACAACGCTTCGTTTAATTCGTAAAGAATTTCCGGAAATGATCCTTTGTCTTTCGTCAAACGGGCTGAATGTATTGCCGTATGTTGATGAATTGAAGGAGCTGGAAGTAAGTCACGTTACCATTACGCTTAATGGAACAGAGACAAAAACATTGTCGCAACTATATAAATGGGTGCGTTTCGAGAAACGTGGATATTTTGGAGAACAGGCAGCTGAAATTCTGCTGAAAAACCAGATGGAAGCAATTCGTGCATTAAAACGTGCAGGTATTACCGTAAAAATCAATTCCATTGTAGTGCCCGGAATCAATGACAATGTGATCGTTGATATCGCAAAAAAAATGAAAGAGATGGAAGTGGATATTATGAATACCATTCCGCTTTACCCGGTTGAAGGAACTCCTTTCGAGGATTTTGAAGAGCCTTCGCCAAAACGAATGAAAGAATTACAGAACGGGATAAAAGAATATTTACCGCCAATGACACATTGTGCCCGTTGCCGTGCCGATGCAGTAGGACTGCTGGGTAAAGACGATGCCGAGGCAAAACAAATTTTGTCGGAAGTGTCGAATCTGTCGGTGAATGTTGACCAAACAAAACCATATGTAGCAGTTGCCAGTCATGAGGGATTGTTGGTAAACCAGCATCTTGGAGAGGCATCGCAGTTATACATTTTCAGAGAAACGCCAAATGGCTATCGAATGGTTGAGCAACGTGCAACACCAAAACCCGGAGCCGGTAATAGTCGTTGGGCAGTATTGGCAGATGTGATCGATGATTGCAGAGCCTTATTAGTTGGCGGAATAGGACCATCGCCATCGTCGATTATTGGTCGTGCAGGAATTAAGATCGTAGAAATGACCGGTTTGATCGATGAAGGTTTGGATGCCGTTTACAAAGGCAAAGAACTCCGGACACTGAAAAAAGCCGATGTTTTCAAATGCGGTTCAGAATGTTCAGGAAAAGGAACCGGTTGCGGATAGAAGGTTCATCAGAACGTCATGCTGAACTTGTTTCAGCATCTTTCGGTAAACATTTTTCAGATTCCGAATCCGTCAGCTGACGGGCGAAATGACGAATAATAATAATCAGAACAAATGAGAATAGCAGTAACAACAAGTAACGGAGAAAAAGTAGATCAGCATTTTGGAAAAGCTACCCGCTTTGATGTGTACGACGTGGATGGCGATGAGATGAAACTCGTGGAAACACGCGAAGTGGATTCTTATTGCAGCGGAGGAAGTCAGCCCGTTGCCGATCACAAATTTTCATCCGATAGATTTTCAACTGTAAAAGAAAAACTCGAGGATTGCGAAAAGCTGTACACCGTTCAAATTGGTGAAAAACCCAAAGAGCAACTCGATATCATTGGAATTGCTGTACAAAACTGTACTTGCCAGGTGGATAAAATCCCCGGGTGTAGCGGAAAATGTAAATAATAAATAGCTGTCATTTCGAAGGAAGCATGACTGAGAAATCTGCTGCATTGAAATAGATTTCTCCTCCTTCGTCGTCGAAATGACATCGAATAGAAATAGTATCAACTTAAAATATAAAACGACATGAAAAAACCAGAATTTCACATTTTAGTATGCAACTCGTACCGGGTTGCCGGCGATGCACAAGGTTATTGTAACAAAAACGGGTCATCCGATTTAATTCAATATATAATGGAAGAGTGTAACGACCGTGGCCTCGATGTTGCGGTCTCTTCCACCGCTTGTTTAAATGTTTGCTCACAGGGGCCGGTAATGGTTGTTCATCCGAATAACTATTGGTACGGAGGAATTAATGAAGAGAAAATCGACGAAATTTTAGATGCACTGGAAGAGGGGGAGGCCGTTGAGGATTATCTCATAAGCGAGTAAGTTAAACTGCGTGCTCAATTGTTTTTCCCCTCTTATCCAAATTGTTTTCAGAGTGAGCCTTCGGCGAAACTATGAAATTATAATGGTTAATGCCGATAAAAGTTTGAATAAACACTCATCGGTATAACCAGAACTAATCAAACTTCAACTTGTACCGTATTCCCGGCTTATGCCGGGGGTACTTTTATCGGATTGCTTACCAATAACAATTATATATTATGAAGGATGAGAAGTTCCCATATTTGATCGACACTACGCTGCGTGACGGAGAACAAGCGCCGGGTGTAGTATTTTCACTGAAAGAGAAACTCGAAATTGCTCAAAAGCTTGATGAAATTGGCGTGCCTGAATTAGAGATCGGCACTCCGGCCATGGGCGAAAAAGAGCAGAGCGACATTCACTGTTTGATCAACCAGGGATTTTCCTTCGCTTCAACCTGCTGGTGCAGGGCAACTTTCAACGACCTGGAAGCTGCCCTGGCTACAGGAGCAAAAAGAGTCAACCTTTCTTTTCCGGTTTCCGATATACAACTTGAAACGCTTGGGAAGTCGCGCGATTGGGTGCGAAAGAACCTTCCCGAGATCATGAATTTTGCCACAAACCATTTCGAATTTGTGGCCGTTGGTGCGCAGGATGCTTCGCGTGCCGATTACAATTTCCTTAAAGAATACATCTATCTAACAACTTTATATGGCGCCAAACGTGTGCGCATTGCCGACACTGTTGGAATTCTGAATCCGCTTTCTGTACAGAATCTGTTTACCCGTTTAAGCAGCGATTTTGCTGATGTAGATTTTGAATTTCACGGGCACAACGATTTGGGAATGGCAACCGCCAACCATGTTGTTGCGCTACAGTCGGGTGCACAAAGTGTGAGCTTAACTGTTAACGGTTTGGGAGAACGAGCCGGGAATGCTTGTTTGGAAGAAGTGGCTTTCGCCCTGAAATATTCCTGTGGTTACGATTTTAATTTCGAGGGAGAAAAAATGGTTCAGCTTTCGAAACTGGTGGAACAGGCTTCAGAACGTAAGTTGGCATTGTCGAAACCGGTGTCGGGAGACTTGGTTTTCTCGCACGAATCCGGAATTCACTGCCGCAGCCTAAAAGAGAATCCTCTTTCTTATCAGCCATTTAATCCAAATGAAATTGGCCGACAAACCGAGCTGGTTATTGGAAAACACTCGGGAATGGGCGCAGTGGACGAGATGCTGCAAAAACGAAATATATTCCTTCCTAAAAATGAACTGGCCATTCTTGTAGCTAAAATTAAAAAGCTGTCGACCGAGTTAAAGCGTGACCTGCATTTTAACGAGGTAAAAAATCTGATTTCGTCTAACATTTAACTCTGCAGCAATGAAATTTAAGGGAATTCTCATATTGCTGCTTTTGGCAGGACTTGTGGCTTCGGCAGGAAAAACGGTTCAGGAAAAACCGTTCAAGCCAACCATCACTCCTTATATAAAGCTGCAGTTTTGGAATGTTGTCAGCCAGGGAGTGACTACTGATGAAGCAGAGGCCGCCGATCGCTTTGCATCATACTTCAGACGCGGCCGTTTGGGAGTAAAAGGAAATGTGCTGCCCGAGCTGTCGTACGATGTAATGTTGTCGTTCGATAACCTGGCAAAAGATGGTTTTTCATCCACAAAAGGTGTGGTGAATGCCGGAGCAGTTGCTCTTTGGAGTGCATACTTTACCTACGATCTTCTTCCCGAAAGTGACTGGCTGAATGTGACAGGTGGTTATTTCCTGCCACATGTGAGCCGCGAATCAACTACTTCGCCATGGACTACAAGTTCGCTCGACAAAACGGAGAACTCCTGTTACCTGCGCCAATTGGTTACCGGAAAAGCAAATGGAATAAGTCCCGGAATTAATTTGGGTGGTCTGGGCGAACTGGGAAAACAAACACTTATATATAATATAGCTATTATCAATCGCCAGGATGTGGTGAGCATTATGGAAATAAACTGGTCACCGGTTTTGCTGGGGCATGTTATGCTCAACTTCGGCGATAAAGAATTTTCGAAATACAAATATTGTTTCTCAAACAACCTGCTGGAAAAACAAACAAGTGCAACTTTCGGAGTCGGCTTTTCTACACAAGGGAAAACCGATATTTTTGAAAGCACGCAAACTATAAGTGCCGATGCAACCATTTATCTCGGGCATTTCAAAATCGATGGTGAATACAATCATCTGATTCGAAAAAATAACCTCGAATATAAAGCTGACTGTTTTATGATTCGCTCCGGTTACAACATATTCCTGAAAAAGGATTGGGTGCTGGAGCCCACTGTAATGTTTGAAAAGTTCTCTGGTGACGAAAATTTTGAAGATGTTTCGTTTTTCGACGGTACCGATACAAAGCTTGATTTTGGAGTGAACCTCATATCTGCCAAAAGGAAGGTGAAAGTGAATCTTCACTACGTATATCACGATGGCGACGGAATAAAGAACCGCTACATTAAAAAGACAACGTACCCGGGGAATTACATTTCGCTGGGATTACAATTAATAATATAAAAGGTTGGTTAACTAAAATTTGAAATTATGGCAAACTGGACAAAGTACATGGATGAGGCCGACAGCTACGCAAAAGCAGCAGTTGGTTCGTATAAAAAAGAGAAATTGGGAAGCCTGGTAGTATATAATGTATTGAGCATGGCAGTGGAGAACTACCTCACCGCTTTGTGTGTAAGTACCGGCGATATGCCTGAGCATTCGGGAATAACAGCCATGTTAAAGCAGATTGGTAAGAAAATGGAAATTCCGGAAACGTTTCATGTGGAGGCTCGGTTTATTAATCGCTTCATGAATTTCTGCTCGCTGGAAGTGCTGGAAACAAAGGAACCTACACGCGAAGAATTGTCGAGAATGCTCGATTTTACCACTTCACTAAAAGAATATTGTGGTGCGGCATTAACAGAAGAACAGTCGGTTTAGGATTTTTAAACAGAAATTAGAGCTGTCGGTTTTTGTTTAAACGCGGCTTCTTTATTTATTGAACCCACAAAATATCTAATACCGATTATTAAAAATATTGAGCCATTGGTTCGTATACGTGCCCAATAGCTTTATTTTTATAAATCGGCATTTAACCAACTTGAAAATAATTAGCGGGAATTCGAATCATTTTCAGAATTGGTATAACTTTAGCGGAAGCAAAATGAGTAGAAAAGCATTACTATATATATTAATAGTATTCCTGTTTTTTGGATGCGCCCAAAAATCAAAGAAAAAGCAGTCGACAGAACTGTTGGTTTTTAGCGGAGCCGGATTAACAAATGTGGTTACCGAACTGGCCGAAATCTATAAAGCAAAAGATGGCGTCGATATCAAATTGAATTTTGCTTCATCGGGAACACTGGCCCGGCAAATTGAACAGGGAGCTCAACCATCAGTATACATTTCTGCCAACGAAAAGTGGGTGGATTATCTAATTAACCTGGATTTGGTTGTTCCCGAATCAAAAGAAAAAGTTGTCGGAACGTCAATGGCAGTGATTGTTCCTTCGGATAGTGAAACAGACTCAATTACATTTTTTAATGATTTCCCGGAGCAATTTAAACGTCGGTTATCTATTGGCGACCCAAAACATGTGCCGGCCGGCGACTATGCATGGAAAGCAATAGAGAACGGTGGTTACGCTGACGCTTTAAGCGACCGGATATTGCCTGCAAAAGATGTACGCTCGGCATTAATGGTGGTAGAATTGGGTGAAGTAGAAATGGGAATCGTGTACAAAACCGACGCCTTGAAATCGCAAAAAGTAAAGATCGTTTCTATTGTGCCTGATGAACTGCATCCGCCAATTGGTTTTTACGCATCCATTTTAAAGAACAAAAACAACGAACAAACCAAGCTTTTTTATAATTTTCTGACCTCGAAAGAAGCAAAAGACATCTGGATAAAACACGGATTTAAGATTGAGTGAATTGTTTAAATATACAGCAAGCGAGTGGTCGGCAATACAATTATCATTAAGTGTTGCGCTAATTTGTGCTGTGATAACCTTGCCGTTAGCTATTGCCGTGGGGTGGTTTCTGGCCCGAAAAAGGTTTTTTGGCAAGTCGGTGGTTGAGGGAATCATTCATTTACCACTGGTTTTACCACCCATTACAACCGGTTATTTATTATTACTGGTTTTCGGAAACCGCGGGTTTATCGGGAAATTCTTTTACGAAACATTCGGAATTCAAATCGCCTTTTCGTTTTATGCCGCTGTAATCGCAGCCATTTTTGTTTCGTTTCCGTTGGTTACGCGTTCCATTCGTTTATCAATAGAATTAGTTGATCAGAAACTGGAAGAAGCAGCACGCACTTTGGGAGCTTCAAATCTACGCGTGTTTTTTACTATCACACTTCCGTTGGCACTGCCCGGTGTGATCAGCGGATTCATTCTTTCATTTGCACGAAGTCTGGGGGAATTTGGGGCAACGATTTCCTTTGCCGGAAACATTGAAGGTAAAACACAAACACTTCCGCTGGCCATTTTTTCCGAAATGCAGGTGCCGGGACAAGAAGCTTCAACCATGCGTTTGGTTGTTGTGTCTGTTATATTATCACTGCTGGCAATGATCGCGGCCGAATTCTTAAACCGACGTGTAATTAAAAGTAAAACGGCATGAATCCGGCATTGAGTTTCCATATAAAACTGCAGCGAAATGATTTTACGCTCGATGTAAAAGCCGATATTCCAAACGGGATTACCGGCATTTTCGGACCGTCGGGTCATGGAAAAACCAGTTTGCTGAATTCCATTGCCGGAATTGTTACTCCCGATTCTGGTTATATTCATCTGAATGACGACACACTTCTTGATACAAATAATAAGCTAAATGTTAAGATCAGACAGCGAAAGGTGGGCTACGTTTTTCAGGACGAACGACTTTTTCCGCACTATACTATAAAGAGGAACCTATTGTATGGAGAAAAGAATCCCAATCAGGAATTTTTCGATGAGGTGGTCGATACGTTGCAGATCGCACATTTATTAAATAAGAAACCCGAACAGTGTTCTGGTGGAGAAAAACAACGTACGGCAATTGGGCGTGCCATTATCAGTGGATCGAAAATACTACTGATGGACGAGCCGTTTTCGGCACTCGATGTAAACCTGCGTCGCGAGATCATTCCTTATTTAAACCGGGTGCATCAGAAATTTTCGCTCCCTATATTAATAGTAAGCCACGATCTTCCCGATCTTTTAAGTCTTACCGATAATTTGCTGCTGCTGAAAAATGGGCAGTTGCTCGGACACGGAAAGTTCACCGATTTATTGGATCAACCGGAGAATTTGGAATTGATGCACGAGTCGGGCTGGTATAATGTCATGCACTTATCGGTATTTGCGCACCTTGAATCGAAGAATATGGTGTTGCTGAAGAGCAATAAAAGTAACCTGCAGATACAAGCGCTTACACAAACCATTGGAAAAGAAGTGGAGGTAAACCAGTCCTTAAAAGTCTTAATCAAGCCCGAAAGCATAGCTTTATCGAAGGAGCCGGTCCAAAATATTTCACTCCGCAACCAGGTGGAAGGGACGATGAAAGAGGTATTTTTAAAAGACGGCCTTGCCTTTTGTGTAGTCGATGTGGGCGAAAACATCATAGTAGAAGTAACGGAAGCCTCGCAAAAAAGTATGTGCCTGGAGAAAGGCCAGCGGGTGTACTGTCTTTTTAAATCAGCCTCGCTAAAAATTTATTAATCCTCTCCATTCACATTATCAGTCACTTGCGATTTTAATCGAAAAATACTTTCAATTTATTTTGCCAAAGTGCTTGCATTATTAAAAGTCTTGATTACTTTTGCACCCGCTTAAGAGATAAAGCGACGTTCAAAGACAAGTTGATGGTAAGAGCAGAGTGATTGAAAGGCTGGTGGAACGGCACTGCAGATCACGTCGGAGCTGCGAGATTTTAGCAATAAAATTTTCGAAAAAACTTTAAAAAAAGTTTTGGGAGTTTTGAAAAAGTAATTACCTTTGTCGCCCCGTTAAAAGGGAAACGAGTTCTGGTGGTGAGAGTGATTTTGAGAAGAAGGAAGCGCCAGAGAAAAATAGTAGAAAAGTAGATGACCGGCATTAAGAGGTAAAATTTAAGATGCTGGTTTTTTTACGCAAGTTCTTTAAAATTTTGAAGCACAAAAAAGCAAGGTTAATAAAAAAACAACTTTGTTGATTTCTGAGAGACAAGTAAACCTTGAGCGAAAGATATTAAACTTTTTATATTTACAACGGAGAGTTTGATCCTGGCTCAGGATGAACGCTAGCGGGAGGCCTAACACATGCAAGTCGAGGGGCAGCATTGTAGCTTGCTACAGATGGCGACCGGCGCACGGGTGCGTAACGCGTATGCAACCTTCCTTGTACAGAGGGATAGCCCATGGAAACGTGGATTAATATCTCATAGTATCACAATTTCGCATGTTATTGTGATTAAAGTTTCGGCGGTACAAGATGGGCATGCGTATGATTAGGTAGTTGGTGAGGTAACAGCTCACCAAGCCGACGATCATTAGGGGTTCTGAGAGGATTATCCCCCACACTGGTACTGAGACACGGACCAGACTCCTACGGGAGGCAGCAGTGAGGAATATTGGTCAATGGGCGCAAGCCTGAACCAGCCATCCCGCGTGCAGGATGACGGCCCTATGGGTTGTAAACTGCTTTTGTTTGCCAAGAATGGTATCTACGTGTAGGTATTTGACGGTAGCAAATGAATAAGGACCGGCTAACTCCGTGCCAGCAGCCGCGGTAATACGGAGGGTCCAAGCGTTATCCGGATTTATTGGGTTTAAAGGGTGCGCAGGCGGAACTTTAAGTCAGTGGTGAAATCTTGCCGCTTAACGGTAAAATTGCCATTGATACTGAAGTTCTTGAATGTAGTTGAGGTAGGCGGAATGTGTTGTGTAGCGGTGAAATGCATAGATATGACACAGAACGCCAATTGCGAAGGCAGCTTACTAAGCTACGATTGACGCTGAGGCACGAAAGCGTGGGGAGCGAACAGGATTAGATACCCTGGTAGTCCACGCCGTAAACGATGATCACTCGCTGTTTGCGATACACAGTAAGCGGCTGAGCGAAAGCATTAAGTGATCCACCTGGGGAGTACGATCGCAAGGTTGAAACTCAAAGGAATTGACGGGGGCCCGCACAAGCGGAGGAACATGTGGTTTAATTCGATGATACGCGAGGAACCTTACCTGGGCTTAAATGTAGATTGCATAGATTGGAAACAGTCTTTCTCTTCGGAGCTATTTACAAGGTGCTGCATGGTTGTCGTCAGCTCGTGCCGTGAGGTGTCGGGTTAAGTCCCATAACGAGCGCAACCCCTATCGTTAGTTGCTAGCAGGTAATGCTGAGGACTCTAGCGAGACTGCCACCGTAAGGTGAGAGGAAGGTGGGGATGACGTCAAATCAGCACGGCCCTTATGTCCAGGGCTACACACGTGTTACAATGGTCGGTACAAAGGGCAGCTACCAGGCAACTGGATGCCAATCCCAAAAGCCGATCCCAGTTCGGATTGGAGTCTGCAACCCGACTCCATGAAGTTGGATTCGCTAGTAATCGCGCATCAGCCATGGCGCGGTGAATACGTTCCCGGGCCTTGTACACACCGCCCGTCAAACCATGGAAGCTGGGGGTACCTGAAGTATGTGACCGCAAGGAGCGTCCTAGGGTAAAACTGGTAACTGGGGTTAAGTCGTAACAAGGTAGCCGTACCGGAAGGTGTGGCTGGAACACCTCCTTTCTGGAGCCGAGGTTTACAAAAGTTTTCGGTGAAGAGATTAACAAAAGTTGTCCTTGCTTTTTTTATAATATTACTGATAGAGTTCAAAGTTTAAAGTTCAAAGTTCAAAGAATTGCAACTCGAAACTTTAAACTCGAAACACGGAACTCTATAAGAGAGTCCCGTAGCTCAGCTGGTTAGAGTACTACACTGATAATGTAGGGGTCCCCAGTTCAAGTCTGGGCGGGACTACTGGAATATTGGAATGAAGGAATATGAGAATGGAGGAATGGGAAAAGCGAAAGTCGAAACCATTCTAATCTTCAAAACTCCAGCATTCTGATCTTCAAAGTTCGGGGGATTAGCTCAGTTGGCTAGAGCGCTAGATTTGCATTCTAGAGGTCAAGGGTTCGACTCCCTTATTCTCCACGAGAGGCTGAATAAGTCGGAAGACAGAAGACGCAAAGTCGGAAGTCAAACAAAAAAAGTCCATGAAAATGGCAAACGTTCAAAACAGAAAATGAAATACTGAAAGACAGGCTAAGTTTATATAAAAGTAGGCAACTACAACTTAAAACTGTCACAAGATAAGGCTGGCGCCTGGTTTTGGGGTTCGATTCCCCGGTTATCTACGGTTAACACCGGGAAAAGTACTGCGTACTGAGACTGATTACTGGTAGTTAAAAAGTTCTTTGGCATGTTGGGAAAAAATTTTGATGATTACGCGAGTAATTATCGAGAGTCAAATCAAATCACAAGATAGAGACGACAATTTTACAGAGATACAATTGAATCAATACGAGGATTCTCTAAAAAGAAAGTTACTAAGGGCGTACGGAGGATGCCTAGGCTCTCAGAGGCGAAGAAGGACGTGACAAGCTGCGATAAGCTTCGGGGATTAGCAAATATGACTCGATCCGAAGATTTCCGAATGGGGCAACCCACCCGCAAGGGTATCCGCAAGGAGGCTAACCCGGGGAACTGAAACATCTAAGTACCCGGAGGAAAAGAAAATAATAATGATTCCCATAGTAGTGGCGAGCGAACTGGGAACAGCCTAAACTGGTATTGTTTCGGCAATGCCAGGGTTGTAGGGCTGCAATATGGAGAACTATTTAAAACTGGAAAGGTTTTGGAAAAGCCTACCACAGACGGTGACAGTCCGGTACAGGTAATAAATATGATCCTAGCAGTACCCTGAGTAGGGCGGAACACGAGAAATTCTGTCTGAATCTGCCAGGACCATCTGGTAAGGCTAAATACTCCTGAGAGACCGATAGCGAACAAGTACCGTGAGGGAAAGGTGAAAAGCACTCCGAACAGGAGAGTGAAATAGTACCTGAAACCGTACGCTTACAAGCGGTTGGAGTCCCGATTTATCGGGATGACAGCGTGCCTTTTGCATAATGAGCCTACGAGTTAGTCGTCACTAGCGAGGCTAAGTCTTTAAGAGACGTACCCGAAGCGAAAGCGAGTCTGAATAGGGCGAAGAAGTTAGTGGCGCTAGACGCGAAACCCTGTGATCTACCCATGGGCAGGTTGAAGTGTTGGTAACACAACATGGAGGACCGAACCAGGAAGCGTTGAAAAGCTTTTGGATGACCTGTGGGTGGGGGTGAAAGGCCAATCAAACTGGGAAATAGCTCGTACTCCCCGAAATGCATTTAGGTGCAGCCTTGTGATAGTTTAGCAGAGGTAGAGCTACTGATTGG